>NZ_FMWW01000001.1:0-1727945 GCF_900103205.1 Pseudomonas sp. NFPP12 | reverse complement strand
GCGGCTTTGTGTTGGGAAGCGGCGGCGAAGGCGTCCTGGGCTTCACGGCTGATGCCGTATTTCTCCACCAGGTTCTCGGCGGTGATGCCCATGTGGTAGTCGTTGAAGGCATCCCACAGGCCGTCGCTGATCATGGAGTCGATCATCTGGCTGTGGCCCATGCGCAGGCCGGTGCGGGCGCCGGGCAGCACGTAGTTGGACAGGCTCATGTTTTCCTGGCCGCCGGCGATGATCACCTCGGCATCGCCGCAGCGGATGGCCTGGGCGCCCAGGTGCAGGGCCTTGAGGCCGGAGCCGCAGACCTTGTTCAGGGTCATGGCGGGTACCGCGTGGGGCAGGCCGGCCTTGATCGCGGCCTGGCGGGCGGGGTTCTGCCCGGCGCCGGCGGTGAGCACCTGGCCCATGAGCACTTCGTCGACCTGGGCCGGGTCGATGCCGGTCTGGGCCAGCAATTGGCGGATGACCGCGGCGCCCAAGTCAACGGCGGGAATGTTCGCCAGGGAACCCTGGAAACTGCCCACGGCGGTGCGGGTGGCGGCAACTATTACGACGTCTTGCATGATGGGGCTCCTCAGGCGAACTGCATTTCAGGCACGTGGTCCGGCACGATCAGCTTGCCGGCGGTCTTGCTGACGATTTCCTCGACGCTGACCCCGGGGGCGCGCTCCTTGAGGATGAAGGCGCCGTTCTCGATCTCCAGGTACGCAAGGTCGGTGAGCACGCGCTTGATGCACTGGGCGCCGGTCAGCGGCAGGCTGCAACGGCTGAGCAATTTGGATTCGCCGTCTTTCGAGGCGTGGGTCATGGTGACGATGATGTTCTCGGCACCGGCCACCAGGTCCATGGCGCCGCCCATGCCCTTGACCAGCTTGCCGGGGATCATCCACGAGGCGATGTTGCCCTGCACGTCCACTTCGAAGGCGCCGAGCACGGTCAGGTCGATATGGCCGCCGCGGATCATCGCGAAGGATTCGGCGGACGAGAAGATCGAGGCGCCGATGCGCGCGGTGACCGTCTGTTTGCCGGCGTTGATCATGTCGGCGTCGACTTCGTCCTCGGTGGGGAAGGCGCCCATGCCCAAGAGGCCGTTTTCCGACTGCAGCATGACTTCCATGCCGTCGGGGATGTAGTTGGCCACCAGGGTCGGGATGCCGATGCCGAGGTTGACGTAGAAGCCGTCCTGCAGTTCGCGGGCGACGCGCTGAGCCATTTGTTCGCGGGTAAGAGCCATGTTTGTTGTCCTTTTAGTCGGGCTGGGGAAGGGCGATCACTTGCGCACGGTGCGCTGTTCGATGCGCTTCTCGAAGGTGCCGCAGATGACCCGGTCGACGTAGATGCCGGGGGTGTGGATCTGCGTCGGGTCCAGCTCGCCCGGTTCGACGATTTCTTCCACTTCGACCACGGTGATCTTGCCGGCGGTGGCCGCCAGGGGGTTGAAGTTCTGCGCGGTGTGGCGGTAGACCACGTTGCCGAAGTGGTCGGCCTTCCAGCCCTTGACGATGGCGAAGTCACCGGTGATGGACTCTTCCATCAGGTAGGTGCGGCCCTTGAATTCGCGGGTTTCCTTGCCGTCGGCCACCGGGGTGCCGACGCCGGTGGCGGTGAAGAAGGCCGGAATGCCGGCGCCGCCGGCGCGCATTTTTTCCGCCAGGGTGCCCTGGGGGGTCAGTACCACTTCGATCTCGCCGCTGAGCAACTGCTTCTCGAACAGGGCGTTTTCACCCACGTAGGAAGCGATCACCTTGCTGATCTGGCGGTCTTCCAGGAGCACGCCCAGGCCGAAACCGTCGACCCCGCAGTTGTTGGACACCACGGTCAGGTCGCGGGTACCGCGGCGCTTGATCTCGGCGATCAGGTTTTCGGGGATACCGCACAGGCCGAAGCCGCCGGCGATCACGGTCATGCCGTCTTGCAGACCTTCCAGGGCTTCCTCGTAGGACGCCACGCGCTTGTCGAAACCTGCCATTTGCACCTTCCTCTTTCTTGTTCGTTGGCGGCTGGCCAGCCGTTTGCGGGCCAGTGTTGCGCTGCGGGATTGATTTGTTAAGTTGATTTTTAAGGTTGATTGATTGGAAAAGCAGCATAATCCAGGGCGGCATACACCCAAGAGAATGGCAGATGACGGTTAAACAGATACGGGCATTTCTGGCCGTGGCCCACAGTTTGAGCTTTGCCCTGGCCTGCGAACGGCTGCACCTGTCGCAGTCGGCCCTGAGCCTGACGATCAAGGCGCTGGAGGAAGGCCTGGGTGGGCGCCTGTTCACGCGCAATACGCGCAATGTGGCCCTGACCCCGGAAGGCGAGGCCCTGCTGCCCCTGGCGCGGCGTCTGATCGCCGACTGGGACAACGCCGAGGACGAACTGCGCCAGCGTTTCACCCTGCAGCGAGGCCGGGTGACCCTGGCGGCGATGCCGTCCTTTGCCGGCAACCTGCTGCCGCCGATCCTCAAGCACTTTCGGGCCCGCTATCCCCAGGTCAACGTCACGGTCAACGACGTGGTCAACGAGCAGGTGCTGGAGATGGTCCGTGATCGCGAGGTGGAGCTGGGGGTGGCGTTCGAGCCCCAGGACAGCACCTCGCTGGTGTTCACCCCGCTGTACATCGACCGCTTTGTCGCCGTGGTGCCCCGGGATTCGCCCCTGGCCCGGCGCAGCGAGATCGACTGGCAGGCGCTGTTGCAGGAGCCCTTCATCACCTTGCAGCGGCCGTCCACGGTGCGGGTGATGCTCGAAGATCACCTGCGGGCACGGGGCGTGCAACTGCCGGTGGAGTTTGAAAGCCACCAGTTGGCGACCGTGGGGCGCATGGTCGCCAGCGGCCTGGGGGTGAGTGCGGTGCCGGCGTTGTGCGCCCAGCAGATGCGCGAGCTGGGCGGGCACTGCCTGACCCTGCACGATCCGGTGGTGGAGCGGGCCATTGGTGTACTGACCAAGCCGGGGGACGAGCTGTCCACCGCGGCCCAGGCGCTGTTCGACATCCTGCGCGAGGAAAACCTCGGCCAGCGCCTGGCGCTACTCTGAGGCTCAACGCAGCAGGCGTTCGGCCAACTGGGGCAGCAACAGATCACAGGGCTCGCCGAGCTTGAGGTCCAGCAGCTCGTCGGCGCGGGTCTTGCCGAAGTTGATGGCCAGCAGCGGCTTGCCTTGCTCGGCCACGGCGCGGCACAGGCGGAACGCCGAATAGGCCATCAGCGACGAACCCACCACCAGCAGGCCTGCGGCTTCGTGCACGGCGCTCAAGGCACGGGCCGCGGTGGCCGCGGCCACGTTCTCGCCGAAGAACACCACATCGGGTTTCAATCGCGAGCCATTGCAGTAGGGGCAATGGGGCACCTGGAAGCGTTCCTCGAAGGCCGGGTCCAGCAGTGTGTCGCCGTCCGGCGCCTGCACCGCGTCAACGCCGGCCAGGTAAGGGTTGTGCGCCTCCAGTTGCTGCTGGATGGCCTCCCGCTGGCTGCGCTGGCCGCAGTCCAGGCACAAGACCCGCTGCAGGCTGCCGTGGAGCTCGATGACCTCCAGGCTGCCGGCCTCGTCGTGCAGGGCATCGACATTCTGGGTGATCACCCCGGCGATCCGGCCTGCGGCCTGCAATTGCGCCAACGCCTGGTGCGCGGCATTCGGCCGGGCCTGGCGAATGCGCGGCCAGCCGAGCATGGCCCGGGCCCAGTAGCGCCGACGGGCTTCGGGCTGGGCGAGGAATTCCTGGTACATCATCGGCTGGCGGCCACGGCGCACGCCCTCGCTGTCGCGGTAGTCGGGGATCCCCGACGGGGTGCTGATACCGGCGCCGGTGAGGACCATGAACGGCTTGCCGTGCAGGGCGGCGGCGAGTTGTTCGAGCGGCGGGGCAGTGGGGCGATCGATCATGGGCTGCGCTCGTCTGTAGAGGGGACGGTTATCAGGAATAAACGCAAAACCTTGGGGATGCCAGGGTTTTGCGTCGATGCCTGGGCGGTCGCCCCGGTGAGGGCTCCAGACCTACAGCCTGAACACGTTCACCTGCTGCTCCAGGTTCTGCGCCAGTTGTTGCAGGGAGCGGGCGGTCTCGGTGGTTTCTTCCACGGCCTGGCTGTTCTGCTGGGACATCTGGGCAATGCGCTCGACGTTGCGCGCCACATCCTGGCTGGCGGCGGTCTGTTCCCGCAGGGCCAGGGAGATCTGGTCCACCACCCGCACCACATTGCCGGAGGAGGTGCGGATATTGACGATCGCCTCGCCCGCCTGCTGGGCCTGTTCGACGCCGCTTTTCACCTGATTGACTCCGACGTCCATGCTGCTCACCGCTTCCCGGGTGCCCAGCTGGATCTTGTCGACCATCTCGGTGATCTCCTGGGTCGAATTGGCCGTGCGCTGGGCCAGCAGGCGCACTTCATCGGCGACCACGGCAAAGCCACGGCCTTGCTCGCCGGCCCGGGCGGCCTCGATGGCCGCATTGAGGGCCAGCAGGTTGGTCTGCTCGGCGATGCCCTTGATCACACTGACAATGCTGGAGATCTGTTCGGCATGCTGGCCCAGTTCACCGATCTGGGTGGCCGAAGCCTGCACGGTCTCGGCGATCAGGCGCATGCTGCCCAGGGTGTCCTGGATCACGCTGCCGCCTTCCTCGGACTGGCGCCCGGATTCGCTGGACAGGGCATGAGCGTCCCCGGCGTTGTCCGCCACATGGTTGATGCTCACCGTCAGCTCTTCCACCGTGGCGGCCATGGATGAGGCCGAGTGGGACTGTTCCTGGGCCGATGCCGAGAGCTGCAGCGAGGCACTGGAAATGCTCTGGGAGGCGCTCACCAGTTGCTCGGCTCCCAGCTTGATCTGGCTGATCATCGACCGCAGGCGTTCCTGCATGGCGGCGAATGCCTGCTGCAGCTCGCTGACTTCATCGCGCCCCTGGGTGCTGATGCGGTTGTCCAGGTGGCCGGCGGCGATGGCCTCGGCCACTTCCACGGACTGGCGGATGCGTCCCACCAGGTTGCTCGACAGCGACCAGGCAACGAGCATGGCCAGCAGTGCCGCCAGCATGCCGCCGCCGAGCAGGATCGCCAGGGCCGAAGCCTTGGCGTTGTCCATGGCCTGGCTGCGGGCGTCCTGCAGGCTTTTTTCCGCTTCGCGCAACTCACTGGTGAGCTGGCGCATGGCGTCCATCTTGGCCTTGTCGCGGCCGGCGCTGATCTGCTCGGCCATGGCGCTGGCCGGCTGAGTCCCGGCATTGATCGCCTGGCGCAGGGCCAGGTTGCCCTGGATGTCCTCGCGCAGCCACTGGTCGTGCAGGGCCTTGAGTCGCTCCAGGCGCGCCTGCTGCTCGGGGTTGTCGGCGGTGCTGCTCTTGATCCGGGCGTAGTAGTCGGTAAAGGCTTTTTCGCCTTGTTCCAGAGGTTCGAGGAAGCTGTCGCGACCGGTCAGGGCATAACCGCGCATGCCGGTCTCGATATTGATCAGGCTGCGCAAGAGGGCGTCGGACTGGTTCAGCACTTCATGGCTGTGGATGGTGCTTTTGACGCTGCTGCTGACTTGATCGAAGCCGCGCAGGGCCGCCAGCACCAGCAGCAGGAGGATCAGCAGGACGACGCCGAAACCGGCATAGAGCTTTTGCGAAATGCTCAGATTGGAAAACATAGGAAGGACCGCTCCTAAACCGTTGACTGAATGCTTCACAGGGGCGTGCCTCGATGAGGCAGCGTGATAGCTCAATGATGCTTAAATGACATCAACGGTCCGACTTTTCCTGTACAAAAAAAGTTTCATGTACAGGGAAATATTTTTGCGGGGCTTGTAGCAAGGCGCATCGAGCGTCGCCAGATAGGGCGACGCTCGACGTTTGGCGGGGCTTAGCTGGAGTGGGCGTTGCTGTCGTCTTCGGGCTCGACGCTCTCGCTCTGCCCCGGCAACTCGGTGATCACGCTGAAGTCGCTGACCTCCACCGCTCCCAGGCCATAGCCCAGCAGGTGGAAGGAGAAGGCCTTGCGGGTTTCCGGGTTGTCGAAACTGAAGTCCATCTGCAACGGCTGGTCGGGTGTGACCAGCATTTCTTCCGGCAGGCCCAGGGGCACGTCCTGTTCCAGTTCCTTGCCCTTGAGCAGGATGTAGGCATTTTGCTGCGGGTCGGCGGAGCGCACGGTGAAGCGCACCCGGGTCTGGGAGCCCTTGGGCATTTCCAGGTACTGGGCGCCGATCAGGTTGTCGGCCCAGTCGTCCTTGATCTGCGCCTGCAGCGGGATGATCGCCGGGCTGCCGAACTGGTAGTGCTGGTTCAGCGGCGACTGCAGCAGGCTGCGGTCCAGGTTCGCCGCACGCGCGCTGATCTGCCGGGCCCGCAGGCCGCTGTACTGGCCTTGCAGGCTGGCGCTGTCGGCGATGAAACCGGGGCTGGCGTAGTAGCGGCAGCGCTGTTGGAAGTCGCACTCGGTGAAGGTGCCCTGGCCATCGTGGTAGCGCAGCTTGCCGTTGGTGTAGGACATGATTTCCCGGCCCTGGGCATAGTCGCGCAACAGCGAGCGGCCACTGAGGCTGGCGGGCACCGGCAGGCCGAAGTAGTCCAGCACCGAGGCGCTGAGGTCGACGTGGCCGTAGGTGCCGGACTTGAGATGGGGCAGCAGGTCCTGGTCCGGGGCGAGCATCAGGTTGAAGCCCCAGGACGAAGCCAGGCGCACGCCGTCGATGCCGTGGGACTCATCGGAGGTAATGATCACCAGGGTGTCCTTGAGCACGCCCTTGCGCTCCAGGCCCGTGAGGAACTGGTCGATGGCGTCGTCCAGGTAGCCCACGGCGGCCTGCTTCGGCGTCTCATAGCGCTCCAGGTAGTCCTCGGGCGCCGAGTAGGGCTGGTGGGTGCCGACGGTCAGCAGGGTGAGCATCCACGGCTTCTTGTTCTTCTTCAACTGGTCGACGTAGCCCAGGGCGCCTTCGAAGAAGGCCTTGTCGTCCTTGCCCCAGGGGAACTCCAGGTAGTTGTCGTTCTTGAACCACTCCAGGCCATGGGTCGAATCGAAGCCGATGTGCGGCATGATCTTGTCCTTGGCCATGAAGCGCAGGCCGGCGCCCTGCAGGTAGTGGGTGTTGAAGCCGAACTTGTGCATCTGCGCCGGCAGGCAGGCCTGGTTGCGCTGGCTCTGGGTGAGCATCTCGACACCCTTGGGGGTGCCGTTGTCGAGCTTGTCGTAGTCGCCGCAGAGCATGGCGTACAGGCCGCGGATGGTCTGGTGGCTGTGCAGCACGTAGTCCGGGGTGTTCATGCCGCGCTCGGCCCAGGCGCTGAGCTTGGGCATCAGGTCTTCCTGGTAGCGGCTGTTCAGGGCTTCGCGGTTGGTGCGGATATAGGCCCCGGGAATGCCTTCGAGGGTGATCAGCAGCACGTTGCGCGCGCGGCCTGCGCTGGGCAGCAGCGGCTGGCCTTCCAGGTCCAGGCGGGTGAGCCCGGCCATGGGCGGTGGGACATCGGCGACGTCGCCTTGCAGCCAGTCCTCCACCTGCATCTGCGCCTGGCCGGTGGCGGTGGCCAGGGCCTGGTGGGGCAGGTTGAACAGTTGCCACTGGTCGGCTTCGCTGGGCTTGAGGTACTGGATGCCGCCGTGGGCCACCAGCAACAGCACCGGCAGGCTCCAGCTATGGCGCGGTAGTGCCGGGGGGCGCACCCCGCGGTGGGCGCGCTGGACCACCAGCCACAGCACCAGCCCCAGCAACAGCGCCAGGCCCAGGTCCGGGTGGGTCAGGCCGCCGCCGGTGGAGTTGCCGACAAACTGCGGGTCCACCAGGTAGTGCAGGTCGGCGAGGTTGGGCATGCGCCCCACGGCGCTTACCAGCTCGGCGCTGACCAGGGTCAGCAGGGCCCAGACCAGCAGCACCGGCAGCGCCAGCCACCAGGGCCGGCGGTACAGGAGTACGGTCAGCAGGCTGGCGCTGGCCAGGTCCGACAGATAGCCCAGCGGGTTGGACCAGCCCAGGGCCAGGCGCGCGCCCATGGGCAGCAGCAACAGCAGGCCGAACAGGGCGCACAGGGGGGCAAGAGGGTGTTGTAGGCAACGACGGATCAACTTCACAAATAACCTGCCTGTCATCAAATCTTCACGCAAATGTGCGCGATCTTAACAAGAGCTGACGGCAAGACGTTTCTTAATCGTCAAGGAAAGACCTGGGGGCAGGCTTTGCGAATCGCCCCCAAGAGGCTGTGGAATCCGTGCAAAGCCCCAGCCTGGAAGGCTGGCGGCGTGCAGGGGCAGGTTTCACACCGCTTGGATTTACTATTTCAGGTTGTTAAAAAAATGTGCCTTGGGTGCTGATGCCGATCAATCAAGGGCAAGCGCTGTAGGGGGCAGGGGAGCTTGCTCCGGCACCTATCGCGACCACTTGATGATCAGCCGGGCGAAAAACGCGCCGCTGACAATCACCGCGAACAGGCGCAGGGTCTGCATCGCCAGCACCAGGCCGACATCCGAATGGGTGTCCACCGCGATGATCGCCATGGCGTCCAGGCCGCCGGGGCTGGTGGCCAGGTAGACCGAGAGAAAGTCCTTGCCCATCCACAGGGCCAGCCCCCAGGCAGAGAGGGCACAGAGGGCGATCAGCAGCAGGGCGCCGCCGATCATCGCCGGCAGGTGGCCGAACACATAGCTCAGGGTCGGGCGGTCGAAGCGCAGGCCGATATAGCCGCCGATGGCGCCGTAGGCGCAGGCCAGCAGCCAGGACGGCAGGCTGATCTGCAACAGCCCGCTGACCTGCAGCGCGCCGCCCAGCAGCAGCGGCACCAGCAGGGCCCCGGCAGGCACCCGCGAACCCAGGAGCACACCGCAGACGATCGCCACGATGCTCAGGCCAACATTCAGCAGGCTCATGCCGTGCAGGGCCATCTGGCTGGCGTGGGCCTCGCTGCCGCTGGCCGGAGCGCCGATCCAGTGGCTGACGAGGGCCCCGACCATCACCACGCACACCACCCGCACGTACTGCATGGTGGCCACCACCCGTGAGTCGGCGCCGAACTCGTCGGCCATCGACACCATGGCCGAGGCCGCACCGGGCGCCGTGCCCCAGGCCGCGGTGCTGGCGGCAATCGCGCCGAAGCGCACCAGCACCAGGCCCACCAGGGCGCTGAGGCTGACGGTGAGCAGGGTGGCCACCAGCATCACGTGCCAGGACTGGAGCATGGCCGTGAGCACGGCGAGGGTCATGGAGTGGGCGGCGAGCATGCCCACCGAGCCCTGGCCCAGGCGAAACGCCAGGCGCGGCACGCGGATGCTGGCACCGCACACGCCAAACAGGATCGCCGTGAGCATCGGCCCGAGAAACTGCCCGGCGGGAATCGCCAGGTACTTGAGCAACTGGCCGCTGATGCCGGCCAGCAACAGCCAGGCCGGCCATTGCAGCGCCTGGGGCCAGGTATTCAGGGATAGACGAAGCGATGGCGACAAGGGACGACTCTCCAAGACGCTGGCCACTCCTGTTGCGGGAGCGGTAAAACCTGCGCCGGAGCAAATTATTGATAGCGCGATTGATCAAGTCCAGTTTCTAATTGTGATCAACTCATAACTATTGTTGATCGATCATGGACCTGCGCGACCTGACCTATTTCGACACCATCGCCGAGCTCGGCCACCTGGGCCGGGCGGCGCAGAAGCTCAACCGCAGCCAGCCGGCGCTGACCAAGAGCATCCAGCGCCTGGAGGAGTCCTTCGGCACCAAGCTGTTCGAGCGTGAAGGCCGCGGCATCAAGCTCACCGCCGTGGGTGAGTTGCTGCAGCGGCGCAGCCGGCAACTGCAGCAGAACATCGCCGAGACCCACCGCGAGGTGCGGGACTTCGCCAGCGGCGTGCTCGGCAACATCCGCCTGGGCTGCGCCGCCAGCATGGCCGAACACCTGCTGCCGCAGATGACCGCCACCTTGCTGGAGCGGGCCCCGGACATCACCTTGAACCTGGTGATCGGCCAGGACGACCTGTTGCGCGAGTCCCTGCGCTCCGGGCGCCTGGACATGGTCATCTGCCCGATGTTCGAAGGCGACCCGCACCTGAGCCACCACACCCTGTTCGAAGACCGGGCGGTGGTGGTGGCCAGCCGCGACCACCCGATATTCGCCACGCCCATGCGCCTGCGCGACTTGTGCGCCTACCGCTGGGTGCTGCCGGGCACCCGGGTGTCGGCGCGACGCTGGATCGACAACGTGTTCCAGAGCCATGAGCTGCCGCTGCCCTCGGTGCAGATAGAGACCAACACCATCTCCCTGTTGCCGCGGCTGATCGCCAAGACCGGGCTGCTGAGTTTTCTGGCCCGGGAAACCCTGGACGACTTCAAGGGCATTGCCCACCTGCGGGAAGTGCCCCTGGCGCAAACCTGCATGCGCCGCAGCATCGTGGTGCTGGTACGCGCCGAAGGCTACCTGTCGCCCGCAGCCCAGGCCCTGCTGGATCTGCTCAAGAGCGATGGGCGGCAATTCTTCACGGCGGGTGACGCCCTGTGAGCCAGGGCGGCGCAGGGCCTGGGGTCATTCGCCGCGGATGTACTGCTCCAGCTGGCGGATCAGGTCGGCCTGTTCGGCGATCGCTTCCTTGACCAGGTCGCCGATGGACAGCAGGCCCAGCAACTGGCCGTTTTCCACCACCGGCAGGTGGCGCAGGTGGCTGTCGGTCATGATGTTCATGCAGGTGTCCACGCTCTGGTGCGAGTCCACGGTGATTACCGGCGAGCTCATGATCGCGCTGACCGGGGTGCCCACCGAGGAGCGCCCGTGGAGCACCAGCTTGCGCGCGTAGTCGCGCTCGCTGATGACCCCGACCACCACGCCATTCTCCAGCACCGGCAAGGCGCCGACGTTTTTCTCGGCCATCACCATCAGCGCCTCCAGGACCATCTGGTGCGGGGCGATGGTGTGCACTTGCTGGTTGTGCTTGGCCTTGAGTTTCAGCAGTTCTGCGACGCTCTTCATGGGGCGCTCCGGTTGTTCTACGTGGGGCGGCGATGCGCCGCCCTGAGGGGTTTCTAAAGAATCGTAGAGACTCGGCCAACCAGCAAGGCTGAAAACGGCAGATAAACGGCGAAAAACGTCACCCCGAGGATTTTTTTCACCACGGCGCCGATAAAGGGGCCGTTGCCGTCAGTTGAAGCGGTGCAGGGAGAAACTGCTCAGGTCGATTTCGCTGCAACCGTCCACGTGCTGCTGGGCCAGGGCTTCGCCAATCGCCGCCGAATGCTTGAAGCCATGGCCGGAACAGGCGCTGACCACGGTGACATTGGCCAGGCGCGGGTGGCGGTCGATGATGAACCCCGAATCCGGGGTCACGGTGTAGGCACAGACACTGGCCTTCACCAACTCGGGGGCCAGCCCGGCGATATGGGGGGCGATCAGTTTGTGGAACAGGCGCTGGGCGTCGGCGCTGCTGGGCTGGCGGTCGAGGCTGTCCGGCTGGCTGCTGGCGCTGTACTGCTCGGTGGCGATCTTCACGCTGCCTTCGCCGGGAATCGGCGGGAAGCCGTAGCAGGCGTCCACGTCATCGGCGCTGTGGAGAATGAAGCTCGGGGAGCGGGCCGGGTAGCGCTCGGGCTCATCCAGGCGGAACCAGTACAGCTGCTGGCGGCACACCTGCAACAGCGAATCGAAGGGCGCCCCCAGCAACTGCGCCGACCACATGCCGGCGCTGACGATGACCTGTCGGGCAAACAGCCGCGAGCCGTCGCTGATGATGTGCACCCCGTCATCCTGGGCGTCCAGCTCCAGCACTGTCTGACCGGTGATCAGGGTTGCCCCCAGTTGCCGGGCCCGGGTCAGTTGCGCATCGATGCAGCGTTCCGGGCGGACAAAGCCGCCGCCGGGTTCGAAGTAGCCCCGGGCGCTGTCATCCAGCGGGGCGAACTGCGGGAAGCGCCGGCGGATCTCGGCGGCGTCCAGCTCCTGGTGCTCGATGCCATAGCGCCGGGCCAGCTCGATGCTGTTGTCGGTGAAGTCCCGGGCCTCTGCCGGGCGCTGCGGGTCGGTGCTGGCGGTCATCACCAGCACCCCGCATTGCTCGAACAACTGCACATCCAGCTCCGCCTCCAGTTCGCGCCAGATCTGCTGCGAGCGGACCGCCAGGGGCACGTAGGCCGCGCCTTCGCCCACCGCCTGGCGGGTGATGCGGGTGTCGCCGTGGCTGGAGCCCAGGTCGTGGGGCGGGGCGAAGCGGTCGATGCCCGCCACCCTTACCCCGCGCTTGGCCAGTTGATAGAGGGTGGCGGCGCCCATGGCGCCCAGGCCTACGACTACAACATCGAAATCCGGTGTGTGCACGGCAAGATCCTTGGGATGGAAGGCTCAGCAGTTATTGATAGTGGCCAGGGTCATGGGCGCGATGATCCGGTGGAACGGCGCCACCGGCAGCATGTACAGGCGCCCCAGGCGGTTGTGCGGGTGGACCACGGTGGACAGCACCACCGGGCGCCGGCCCTCGGCGTCCAGTGGCTGGCGGTTGAGCGACAGGTGCACGTCCAGGTGCTTGTCGCGGTCCACCACCAGCACCTCGTCAGGGCTCTGGGAAATCAGGGTGAAGATACCCACCCGGTCGCCGGGCTGGTAATCCTCGTCGGTGCGCGACAGGTCGATGCGGGTCAGGCGCCCCAGGTCCTTGAGGCCGAACAGCTGCACCACGCGGTTGCGCAGGCCCATCAGGCGGTCGATCCAGGCCGGGGTCTGGCTCATCAGGCACAGCAGGTGACGCATGGCGCTGCGTTCGGGGTCCTCGGCCAGGGTGCGGCGGCAGTCGATGAAGGTGGCACCCGGGGCCAGGGCCGCGATGCTGGAGTCATGGGGCAACGGGCAAGGGTGTACGGCAGACTTCATCGGTGCAGCTCCCTGAAAGTTGGCGGCTTTGGCTTCATGCCGATCAGCCACGCCAGAAGCCGCAAAAAATACCACTTCCTGAGGCGAGGAACTTGCTGTTGTGTAGCGGCCAGTTGCCGCTGGGCGAGGGTTGCCATTGCCAGGTGGCAGCGCGCAAGGATTCGGTGGTTATCCGCACTGCCCGGGCCGGAGTCAGCAAAAACACGCACGAAGTTGCAAGCAGGTCGAAGGGACCTGGGCCGACCATTGAACGGCGGAATTCGGTGGCACGCGGACTGAATTCCGCCAACGCAATGGCTGCTTGCCACTTAAGCCTGCTGGCGGACCGCGGCTTTTTCCCCTCTGACGGCCGGCTCGGCGTTCTGTAGCAGCAACTGACCGAACTCCTGGGCCGCCGCCGTCATTTCGCCGCTGCTCCAGGCCAGCAGGAAGCGCGCTCCGGGCAACCCCGGCAGGCCGTATTCACCATCGACGATGCGCAGGCCCGGGCGCAGGTCGCTGGCCATCTGCACGGTGACTCCGAGACCGGCGAGCACTGCCGTGCGAATGCCTTCCTGGCTTGGCGAGCTGAACGCCACATGCCAACGGGTGGCGCTTTCGCCCAGGGCATCAAGGCCGATCTGCCGATTGACGCAGGGGGCCGGCGCCAGGGCCAGGGGCAGCGAGGCGCCCGGGGCCAGGTCGAAGTGCTCGGCGGCGACCCAGACGAACCGGGCGCTGCGCAGCACGGTGCCGCTGTCGCGCCGCCCCGGCTCCGAGAGCACCACAGCCAGGTCCAGTTCCCCGGCCTTGAGCATCTGGCGCAGGTCCAGGTAGGTGCCAACGCTGACGTCCAGGCGCACCTCGGGAAAGGCTCGGGAAAACTGGCAGAGCAGTGGCGGCAGGCGCTCGCCCATAAAGGTCTCGGGCACCCCGAAGCGCACCACGCCACTCAGCCGCGATGGCTGGAAGCGTCGGGCCAGGGCGTCCAGGGCGGTGAGGATCTGTTGCGCGTGCTGCAGCACTTCCTGGCCGTCTTCGGTCAGGCTCAGGTGCCGGGTGGTACGCAGCAGCAGGGGCCGGCCCAGTTGCTCTTCCAGACGGCGGATCTGATGGCTGACCGCCGACTGGGTGAGGTTCAGGCGCTTGCCAGCACGGGTGAAACCGGCACATTCATGGACTGCGACCAGGGCCCGCAGCAGGGTGGGATCGATGTTCAAGGCAGGCTGCCATTCATGATGGAAATTGCTCAATCCTACAAAATCTAATCATTTCCGTCATTGAGTGGCGTTGCCCAGACTTGACCCCTCAGTCGCCCCTGGACGGGTGGCGACACCACTTGCGGACGACCCTCGATGCCTCAACCTTCTTTACGCAACACCCTGGCCCTGGCGGCGGTCTGCCTGGCCGCGCTGATGTTCGGCCTGGAAATCTCCAGCGTGCCGGTGATTCTCCCGGCCTTGGAAGACCGTCTGCAGGGTCGCTTTACCGACCTGCAATGGATCATGAATGCCTACACCATCGCCTGCACCGTGGTGTTGATGGCCACCGGCGCCCTGGCCGATCGCTTTGGCCGCAAGCGGGTGTTTGTCCTCAGCATCGCCGCCTTCGGTCTGGCCTCGCTGCTCTGTGGTCTGGCCCAGAACATGACGGCGCTGATCGCCAGCCGGGCCCTTCAAGGCCTGGCCGGGGGCGCGATGCTGATCACCCAGGTGGCGATCCTGTCCCAGCAGTTTCGTCAGGGCCGTGAGCGCAGCAGGGCCTTCGCCGCGTGGGGCGTGGTGTTCGGCATTGGCCTGGGGTTCGGGCCGATCATTGGCGGAGCGATCCTGTCGCTGTCCAGCTGGCCGTGGATTTTCCTGGTGCACGGGCCGCTGGCGCTGCTGACCCTGGGGCTTGCCGTGGCCGGGGTCGAGGAGGCCCGTCAGGCCCGGGCCGGCAAGCTCGATAGTGCCGGCATCGTGCTGCTGTCGCTGGCGGTGTTCGGTCTGACCTTTGTGCTGACCCAGGGCCCGACCCTGAGCCGCTTCAGCGCCCTGGCCGTGGTGCTTGCGACCCTGGGCTGCTTCGCTGCCTTTATCCGTGCCGAGCGCCGCAGCCGGCAACCGATGTTCGAGCTGGGGGTATTCAGGAACCGCCGGTTTTCCGGGGCGTTGCTGGGCTCCATGGGTATGAATTTCAGCTTCTGGCCGTTCATGATCTACCTGCCGATCTACTTCCACGGCGCCCTGGGCTACGACAGCCTGCACAGCGGACTGGCGCTGCTGGCCTATACCTTGCCGACCCTGATCCTGCCGCCCGTGGGTGAACGCCTGGCCCTGCGTTTCGAGGCCGGTTGGGTGATTCCTCTGGGGTTGTCCGGCATCGGCCTGGGCTTTGTGGCGATGTTTGGTGCCAGCCAGTGGGCCGTCAGCAGCGGTGTGCTCATGCTCCCCGGCGTGCTGCTGGCAGGGATCGGTCTGGGCATCTGCAATACGCCGGTGACCAATACCACCACTGGCTCGGTGCCCGTCGATCAGGCCGGCATGGCCTCGGGGATCGACATGAGTGCGCGGATGATTTCCCTGGCGCTGAACATTGCCTTGATGGGCTTGATCCTGGTGGCGGGGGTGGGCGCCTACCTGCGGCGTCACCTGAGTGGGGCGCTGGATGCCGGGCAACTGCGGGGTTGGGTGCAGCAGATTGCCTCTGGCAGCGGCTCTTTGGAAGCTTTGCCGTGGCTGGCGGAAGGTACGCCGCAGGCGGCCCTGGTCCATGGCTTTGGCTGGGTCATGCTGTACGGCGGCTTGAGTGTCTGGGGGCTGGCATTGTTCAGCCTGCTGATATTCGCCCCATGGCAGCAAAAGCCAGTGGAGTCGATCGCGCAGTAGCCGCTGCCGAGCGTTAGCGAGGCTGCGAAAGGGGCCGCAGGACCCTCTGTTGCCGGGATCGCCTATGTCGCTCCAGCCATTCGCGCCTGCGCCAGCGGCTGCAGGGAACGCAAAAAAGGCGCCCGAAGGCGCCAAGGATTCACCCCAACCGAGGGAGCCGGGTGAAGCCGTTCGCAGGAGTGTCGCGGTGGTAAGGCGCGACGTGAACGGAAAAAGGCGAGCGGTGCCCGCCAGCGGCGGGCAGCTTGAGTCATTTGCCCAGCTTGATCCTGGTCCAGCCGCGGTTCATCACGCGCTGGATGGCGATCGGCTGGTCCGGTACTGCGTAGAGGGTGGCCAGTACGGCCTGGGGCGGGTAGGACGCCGGGTCGTTGCGGATTGCTTCGTCCACCAGCGGCGTGGCCGCCGCGTTGGCGTTGCTGTAGCCCAGGCTGTTGGTGACCTCGGCGATGATGTCCGCGCGCATCAGGAAATTCATGAACAGGTAGGCGTTGTCGACGTTGGTGGCGTCCTTGGGGATGGCCATCATGTCGTAGAAGCTGCCGGCGCCTTCCTTGGGAATGCTGAACGCGACCTTCTCCTTGTTGCCGGCCTCTTCGGCGCGGGAACGGGCCTGCAGCACGTCGCCGGAATAACCCACGGCCACGCAGATGTTGCCGTTGGCCAGGTCCGAGATGTACTTGGAGGAGTGGAAGTAGGTCACCGAAGGACGGATCTTCATGAACAGGGCTTCGGCTTCGAGGATCTGCGCCTTGTCCTTGCTGGTCACCGGGTAGCCCAGGTAGTGCAGGGCGGCGGGGAGCATCTCGGTGGGCGAGTCGAGGAAGCTGATGCCGCAGGCCTTGAGCTTCTCGGCGTTCTCCGGCTTGAACAGCAGGTCCCAGGAGTTGGTCGGGGCGTCGGCGCCCAGGGCCGCCTTGACCTTGTCCGGGTTGTAGCCGATGCCGATCGAACCCCACATGTAGGGAAAGGCATGGGCGTTGTCCGGGTCGCTGGCGGAGGCGTTTTTCAGCAGCACCGGGTTGAGGTTCTTCCAGTTGGGCAAGCGGGACTTGTCCAGTTCCTGGTAGACCCCGGCCTTGATCTGCTTGGCCAGGAAGCTGTTGGACGGCACCACGATGTCGTAGCCGGACTTGCCGGTGAGCAGGCGCGCTTCCAGGGTTTCGTTGCTGTCGAAGACGTCGTAAGTGACGTGGATGCCAGTCTCGGCCTCGAACTTCTTCAGGGTGTCCGGGGCGATGTAGTCCGACCAGTTGTAGACGCGCAGCACTTTGTCGTTGGCTTGAGCGCCGGTAATCATTGCGCCCATCAAGGACAGTGAGAGCAGAGTCCTGCCAAGCATTTTCATCACTACAACTCCATTTCTTATTGTGCAGATTGCTGCGTGTGCAACTCGAGGGTTCGGGGTGAGCCTTTTTCGCCAGCAAGCTGGCTCCTACAGGTTTGGGTTATCCGTAGGAGCCAGCTTGCTGGCGAAGAGGCGATGGCTAGGCCGTCGCTGGTGCTCGTACAGCAGGTTTTTTCGCTGCCGGTGGCTGCCAGGATTCGTTGGCGGTGAAGTCCATGGCCTCCTGGATCGCCCGCTTGCGGGCGGCCTCGGCGCGACGGCCGAAGTACCAGACCAGGAAGGTCACCAGGGACACCGCCAGCAGGATCAGGCTGGCCACGGCGTTGATTTCCGGCTTGACCCCCAGGCGCACCGCCGAGAACACTTCCATCGGCAAGGTGGTGGAACCCGGGCCGGAGACGAAGCTGGCCAGTACCAGGTCATCCAGGGACAGGGCGAAGGACATCATGCCGCCGGCCGCCAGTGAAGGCGCGATCATCGGGATGGTGATCAGGAAGAACACCTTGAACGGTCGCGCTCCCAGGTCCATGGCCGCTTCTTCGATGGACAGGTCCAGCTCCCGCAGGCGCGCGGAGACTACCACGGCTACATAGGCTGCGCAGAATGTGGTGTGGGCGATCCAGATGGTGACGATGCCGCGCTCCATGGGCCAGCCGATCAATTGCGCCATGGCCACGAACAGCAGCAGCAAGGACAGGCCGGTGATCACTTCCGGCATCACCAGCGGCGCGGTGACCAGGCCGCCGAACAGCGTGCGGCCCTTGAAGCGGGTGACCCGGGTCAGCACGAAGGCCGCCAGGGTGCCCAGGGCCACCGCGGCAATGGCGGTGTAGCAGGCGATCTCCAGGGAGCGCATCACCGAGCCCATCAGTTGCTGGTTGTCCAGCAGGCCGACGTACCACTTGATCGACCAGCCGCCCCAGACCGTCACCAGCTTGGAGGCGTTGAACGAGTAGATCACCAGGATCAGCATTGGCAGGTAGATGAACAGCAGGCCCAGCACCAGCATCAGTTTGGAAAATTCGAAGCGTTTCATGCCCGTGCCTCCATCTCTTTGGCCTGGCTGCGGTTGAACAGCAGGATCGGGATAATCAGGATCGCCAGCATCACCACCGCCAGGGCGGAGGCCACCGGCCAGTCACGGTTGTTGAAGAACTCCTGCCACAGCACGCGGCCAATCATCAGGGTTTCCGGGCCGCCCAAGAGTTCCGGAATCACGAACTCACCCACCACCGGGATGAACACCAGCATGCAGCCGGCAATGATGCCGTTCTTGGCCAGGGGCACGGTGATTTTCCAGAAGTTGTTGAAGTTGCTCGAACCCAGGTCCGACGCGGCCTCCAGCAGGCTCTGGTCGTGCTTGACCAGGTTGGCGTACAGCGGCAGCACCATGAACGGCAGGTAGGCGTAGACCACGCCTATATAGACGGCGGTGTTGGTGTTGAGGATTTCCAGGGGCTGGCTGATCAGCCCGGTCCACATCAGGAAGCTGTTGAGCAGGCCGTTGTTGCTGAGGATGCCCATCCAGGCGTAGACGCGGATCAGGATCGCGGTCCAGGTCGGCATCATGATCAGCAGCAGCAAGACGTTCTGCGCCTCCTTGCTGGCCTTGGAGATGGCATAGGCCATGGGGAAACCCACCACCAGGCACATCAGGGTGCTCAGCAGGGCCACCTTCAGCGAACCCAGGTAGGCCGAGAAATACAGCTCGTCGCCGGCCAGCATGGCGTAGTTGCCGAGGTTCAGCAGCAGCTGGAATTTCTGTTCGGCGTAGCTGTAGATCTCCGAGTAGGGCGGAATCGCCAGGGCCGCTTCCGAGAAGCTGATCTTCATCACCAGGAAGAACGGCAGCATGAAGAACAGGAACAGCCAGAGGAAAGGAATGCCGATCACCAGCTTGCGACCGCTGGGCAGCATACGGAACAGCTTCTGATTGAAAGTGCTCATGGTCGATGTACTCATGCTCGCAGTACCACGCCGCTGTCGTCTTCCCACCAGACGTAGACTTGGTCATCCCAGGTTGGCCGCGAGCCGCGACGCTCGGCGTTGGCCATGAACGACTGGACGATCTTGCCGCCAGGCAGCTCGACGTAGAACACCGAGTGGCCGCCCAGGTAGGCGATGTCATGCACCTTGCCCTTGGACCAGTTGTAGCGGGCATCGGGCTTGAGGGTGGTGACCAGCATCTTTTCCGGGCGGATGGCGTAGGTCACCGACTTGTCCTGCACCGAGGTGCTGACCCCGTGGCCGACGTAGATCTGCTGCTCGAGGTCCGCGCAGTCGATGATGGCGTAGCCTTCCAGGTCTTCGGTAACCGTGCCGTCGAAGGCGTTGACGTTGCCGATGAATTCGCACACCAGGCGGCTCACCGGCGCTTCGTAGATGTCCACCGGGCTGCCGGTCTGGGCGATCCAGCCCAGGTGCATGATGGCGATGCGCTGGGCCATGGTCATGGCCTCTTCCTGATCGTGGGTCACCATCACGCAGGTCACGCCCACGCGCTCGATGATCTCCACCAGTTCCAGTTGCATCTGCGAGCGCAGCTTCTTGTCCAGGGCGCCCATGGGTTCGTCCAGCAAGAGCAGCTTGGGGCGCTTGGCCAGGGAGCGGGCCAGGGCCACGCGCTGGCGCTGGCCACCGGAGAGCTGGTGCGGCTTGCGCTTGGCGTACTGGGTCATGTGCACCAGCTTGAGCATTTCCTCGACCCGGGCGTCGATCTCGCTGGCCGGCAGGCGGTCCTGCTTGAGGCCGAAGGCAATGTTCTGGGCCACGGTCATGTGGGGGAACAGGGCGTAGGACTGGAACATCATGTTGATCGGCCGCTCGTAGGGCGGCATGTCGGTGATGTCCACGCCATCCAGCAGGATGCGGCCTTCGGTGGGGCGTTCGAAGCCGGCGAGCATGCGCAGCAGGGTGGATTTGCCGGAGCCGGAACCGCCCAGCAGGGCAAAGATCTCGCCTTGGTGGATCTCCAGGGACACATCGTCCACGGCCACGGTTTCATCGAACTTCTTGGTCACGCGGTCGATCTTGACCAGGACCTTCTGCGGGCTCGGAGTGCCTTCGAGGGCCTTGCGGTAAGTGCTGGAGGCGTTTGCCATGTGAAACTCCCAACAGGTGTCAGCAGCCCGATCAATTCGGCCGGGCCTAAAGGTTGATTGCCAGCCCGCAGTGAGTGCGGGCTGATTCGGCGCTGCCTCCCTGGCGGCCTGACGCTATTTGTTGTTGTGGTCTTGCCGTGTGTTGCTCACGCTGGACGACGGGCGCGCACAGGCGCGCTCGCCGCGGGGCAGGGCGTGATGAATCGTCTGGGTTATGGCCGCGGCCGGTGGTTCAGCGCCGTTGTGCGGCCCGTTGCCGGCAGGCGTCGCCAAAGGCCTGGAAGATCCGCAGGTAGGCCGGGTTCGACAGCACCTGCCATTCCGGGTGCCACTGCACGCCGAAGGCGAAGGCCTTGCTGTGTTCCACCGACAGCGCCTCGATCAGGCCGTCCGGGGCCACGGCCTCGACCCGCAGGCCGGGGGCCAGGCGGTCGACGCCCTGGCTGTGGATCGAGTTGACCTGGATCTCGCCGCCCAGGCCCATGGCCTCGAACACACCGCCGGGCTGGATCGCCACCGGGTGCGCCGGGGCGTACTGCACTTCGATGCGCGGATCGTCGGCTTCGCGGTGGTCCATGTAGCCCGGCAGTTCATGCACCTTCTGGTGCAGGCTGCCGCCGAAGGCCACGTTCATTTCCTGGAAACCGCGGCAGATGCCGAGCACCGGCACGCCGGCGGCAATCGCCGCGCGCAGCAGGGGCAGGGTGGTGGCATCGCGCTGCGGGTCGTGGGCGGTGCCCGGCTCGCTGGGAGTGCCTTGGTAATGGAAGGGTTCGACATTGGATGGCGAGCCGGTAAACAGCAGCCCATCCACTTGCCGCAGCAGATCGTCGATGTCGATCAGATCCGCCAGGGAAGGAATGATCAGGGGCAGGCCCTCGGCCGCGACGCTGACAGCACGCAAGTACTTGTCGCCGCTGACGTGGTAGGGGTGCAGGCCGATCTCTTTGACGCACGCAGTAACGCCGATCAATGGCTTGAATGCCATTTTTATCACCTCGAAATTCACGCTGGAACGAGTTTTTCCAGAGCTTATCCTCGTTGATTTTAATTAACAACTTCCATGTAAAAAATTCTAAACATTATCTGCTTGAAACCCGCAGGCGGCGCGGATTGCGCGGCGTATCGACCTTTAGTGAGGCAAAATAATTGACGAATGGTGGCTGCTGTTGGCTATTGACTCCGGTTTTTCTTTCGGGTTGACTGCTGGCGTGTCACAGCAGTGAACATAATAATTAACACAATAGGTGCATCATGTCGGTCCCCCCGCGTGCCATTCAACTCAATGAAGCCAATGCCTTCCTGAAAAAACACCCCGAGGTTCTCTACGTCGATCTGCTGATTGCAGACATGAACGGTGTGGTGCGCGGCAAGCGCATCGAGCGCACCGCGCTGCACAAGGTCTATGAGAAGGGCATCAACCTGCCCGCCTCGCTGTTTGCCCTGGATATCAACGGTTCCACGGTGGAAAGCACCGGCCTGGGCCTGGACATCGGCGATGCCGACCGCATCTGCTACCCGATCCCCGGCACCCTGAGCGTCGAGCCCTGGCAGAAGCGCCCCACCGCGCAACTGCTGATGACCATGCACGAGATCGAAGGCCAGCCGTTCTTCGCCGACCCTCGCGAAGTGCTGCGCCAGGTGGTGAGCAAGTTCGATGAGATGGGCCTGACCATCTGCGCCGCCTTCGAGCTGGAGTTCTACCTAATCGACCAGGACAACGTGAACGGCCGTCCGCAGTCGCCCCGTTCGCCGATCTCCGGCAAGCGTCCGCATTCCACCCAGGTCTACCTGATCGACGACCTCGACGAGTACGTCGACTGCCTGCAAGACATCCTCGAAGGCGCGAAAGAGCAGGGCATTCCGGCCGACGCCATCGTCAAGGAAAGCGCCCCGGCGCAGTTCGAAGTCAACCTGCACCACGTCAGCGACCCGATCAAGGCCTGTGACTACGCAGTACTGCTCAAGCGCCTGGTGAAGAACATCGCCTACGACCATGAAATGGACACCACCTTCATGGCTAAGCCTTATCCGGGCCAGGCGGGCAACGGCCTGCATGTGCACATCTCGATCCTCGACAAACAGGGCAACAACATCTTCGCCAGCGAAGACCCACAGACCAACGAAGCCCTGCGCCATGCCATCGGCGGCGTGCTGGACACCCTGCCGCAGCAGATGGCCTTCCTGTGCCCCAACGTCAACTCCTATCGCCGTTTCGGTGCGCAGTTCTACGTGCCGAACTCGCCGACCTGGGGCATCGACAACCGCACCGTGGCCGTGCGCGTACCCACCGGTTCTGCCGATGCGGTGCGCATCGAGCACCGGGTGGCTGGCGCCGACGCCAACCCTTACCTGCTGATGGCTTCGGTGCTGGCGGGCATTCACCACGGCCTGACCAACAAGATCGACCCGGGCGCGCCGGTTGAAGGCAACTCCTACGAGCAGAACGAACAAAGCCTGCCCACCAACCTGCGGGACGCCCTGCGCGTACTGGACGACAGCGAAGTGATGGCCAAGTACATCGACCCGATGTACATCGACGTGTTCGTGGCCTGTAAGGAAAGCGAGCTGGCGGAGTTCGAAAACTCCATCTCCGACCTGGAATACAACTGGTACCTGCACACGGTCTGATGACCGTGTCACTTCCTGCGTTGAGTATTTGCCATGACTAAATCCCGCAGCGACTGGGAGCAGCACTTCCAGTCCCTCAGCCTCGAAGGCCGTGCCTTTATCGACGGCCAGTACTGCGCCGCCGCCAGCGGTGCCACCTTTGAATGCCTGAGCCCGGTGGACGGGCGCTTCCTGGCCAACGTTGCCAGCACCGATCAGGCCGATGCCGATCGTGCGGTGGCCGTGGCGCGCCAGGCGTTCAACAGTGGCGTCTGGTCGGGCAAGGCACCGGCCGAGCGCAAGCGCATCCTCACGCGCTTTGCCGAACTGATCCTTGAGCACCAGGAAGAACTGGCGCTCCTGGAAACCCTGGACATGGGCAAGCCGATTGGCGACTCCATGGCCATCGACATTCCGGCCACGGCCAACGCCATCCGCTGGAACGCCGAAGCCATCGACAAGCTCTACGACGAAGTGGCGGCCACGCCCCACGACCAGCTGGGCCTGGTGACCCGGGAACCGGCAGGCGTGGTAGCGGCCATCGTGCCGTGGAACTTCCCGCTGATCATGGCCAGCTGGAAATTCGCCCCGGCCCTGGCGGCGGGCAACTCGTTCATTCTCAAGCCGTCGGAAAAGTCGCCGCTGACCGCGATCCGCATCGCCCAGCTGGCCCTGGACGCCGGCATCCCCAAAGGCGTGTTCAACGTCCTGCCGGGTTACGGCCACACCGTCGGCAAGGCCCTGGCCCTGCACATGGATGTGGACGTGCTGGCCTTCACCGGCTCCACCGCCGTGGGCAAGCAACTGTTGGTGTACTCCGGCGAAAGCAACATGAAGCGGGTGTGGCTGGAAGCCGGTGGCAAGAGCCCCAACGTGGTGTTTGCCGATGCCCCGGACCTGCGCGAAGCCGCCGAGGCGGCGGCCGCAGCCATCGCCTTCAACCAGGGCGAAGTCTGCACCGCCGGCTCGCGCCTGCTGGTGCAGCGCTCGATCCGCGAGCAGTTCATCCCGCTGCTGGTGGAGGCCCTCAAGGGCTGGAAACCGGGCCACGCCCTCGACCCCGAGACCCGGGTCGGCGCGGTAGTGGACCAGCGCCAGCTGGAGAACGTGCTGCGCTACATCGAGATCGGCAAGGAGCAGGGCGGGCAACTGCTGGCCGGCGGTGTCCGCACCCTGGAAAGCACTGGCGGCCTGTATGTCGAGCCGACGATCTTCGACGGCGTGACCAACGCCATGACCATCGCCCGGGAAGAAATCTTCGGCCCGGTGCTGTCGGTCATCAGTTTCGATACCGAAGAAGAAGCGCTGCAGATCGCCAACGACAGCATCTTCGGCCTGGCGGCCGGGGTCTGGACCGCCAACCTCAGCCGCGCCCACCGTTTTGCCCGTGGCCTGCGGGCCGGCAGTGTGTGGGTCAACCAGTACGACGGCGGCGACATGACCGCGCCGTTCGGCGGCTTCAAACAGTCCGGCAACGGCCGCGACAAGTCGTTGCACGCCTTCGACAAATACACCGAGCTCAAAGCGACCTGGATCAAGCTCTAACTCTTATAACAACAGCGGCGGCGGGCCTGGGCCCGTACCCGCTGGGGAATTTCTCATGCAAACCTACGTGAACAGCTACTACGCGGCGACCCGCAACCAGACCACCGACTACCCGCAACTCGAAGAGTTGGTGGAGTGCGACGTCTGCGTGATCGGCGCCGGCTACACCGGCCTGTCCTCGGCCTTGTTCCTGGCGGAAGCCGGCTACAGCGTCACCGTGCTGGAAGCGGCCAAGGTCGGCTTCGGCGCCAGCGGGCGCAACGGCGGGCAACTGGTCAACTCCTACAGCCGCGACGTGGACGTGATCGAAGAACGCTACGGCGAAAAAAGCGCCGAAGTGCTCGGCAGCATGATCTTCGAAGGCGCCGACATCATCCGCCAGCGCATCCAGCACTACGACATCCAGTGCGACTACCGCCCCGGTGGCATCTTCGCCGCCCTGAACAACAAGCAGCTCAAGGGCCTGGCGGAACAGAAGCGCAACTGGGAGCGCCTGGGCAATAACAACCTGAAGATGCTCGACAAGGCGCAGATCGACCGCGAAGTCGGCACCAAGAACTACATCGGCGGCCTGCTGGACATGCAGGGCGGCCACATCCACCCGCTGAACCTGGCCCTGGGCGAAGCCAGCGCCATCATCGGCCTGGGCGGAAAGATCTTCGAACAGTCGGCGGCGGTGGAAATCACCTACGGCGAACCCAACGTGGTGCGCACCGCCAAGGGCGTGGTCCGCGCCAAATACCTGCTGATCGCCGGCAACGCCTACCTGCAGCAGGACCTCGACCCCCGCGTCACCCGCAAGAGCATGCCCTGCGGTTCGCAGATCGTGGTCACCGAGCAACTGCCTGAGCAACTGGCCCGCAGCCTGATCAGCAACAACTACTGCGTGGAAGACTGCAACTACCTGCTGGACTACTTCCGCCTGACCGGCGACAACCGCCTGCTGTACGGCGGTGGCGTGGTCTACGGCGCCCGGGAACCGGATGACATCGAGCAACTGATCCGGCCGAAGATCCTCAAGACCTTCCCCCAGCTCAAGGACGTGAAGATCGACTACCGCTGGACCGGCAATTTCCTGCTGACCATGTCGCGCATGCCGCAATTCGGCCGTATCGAAAAGAACGCCTACTACATGCAGGGCTACAGCGGCCACGGTGTTACCTGTTCGCACCTGGCGGGCAAGCTGATTGCCGAAATGATCCGCGGCGACGCCGAGCGCTTCAACGCCTTCGCCTCCCTGCCGCACATGCCGATGATCGGCGGGCGCACCTTCCAGGCCCCGTTGACCGCCATGGGCGCCGCGTACTACGCCCTGCGCGACCGCTTCGGCATCTGAATGTGCACTGCGGCTACAGCCTCCACCCTGTAGCCGCTGCCGCAGGCTGCGACGAGGTCCGCAGGACCTCCCGACGCCCCCCCGACAACGCCCACATTTCCCCCGCGGCACCCCTCATCGCCAGTCTTTACAGCTTGCGTGTCAAACATGTTTAAATAGCCGCCTTTTCAGGCTCCAGGGCAGCCAAATCGCGACGTTCGCGACCCAACCGCCGCAAAAATACCCTTAAGTACTTCTCACATAAGGCTGTTATGGACACGGGCACCCGACTCAAACTCGTTCGCGAAAGCTACAAACTCTCCCAGCGCGAGCTGGCCCGTCGTAGCGGCGTAACCAATGCCACCATCTCCCTGATCGAACAGAACCGCGTCAGCCCCTCCGTCAGCTCCCTGAAAAAGCTGCTGGAAGGCATCCCCATGTCCCTGGCCGACTTCTTCACCTTCGACCAGCCGCCCCGTGAGCACCAATACGTGTTCCGCGCCAACGAACAGCCCGACCTCGGTCGCGACGGCCTGCGCCTGTTGATGATCGGCGCCCCGGTGGCCAACCGGCAGATGCGCTTTCTGCGCGAGCAATACGCCCCCGGCGCCAGCTCCGGCGAAGAAGCCATCGTGCATGCCGAAGGCGAGGAGTGCGGCCTGGTGACCCGCGGCACCGTGGAGTTGACCGTGGACGGGCAAGTCAGCGTGCTCAACCCGGGGGATGGCTATTACTTCCCCACCACCTTGCCCCACAGCTTCCGCAACATTGGCCAGGATGAGGCGGAAATCATCAGCGCCAACACCCCGGCGAACTTCTAAGGGGCCGGGTAACTGATCCGGCTCGACCTGCTGCAACCCTATCCAGCCTGCGCCTTGTGTCGCGGGCTTTGTTTTTTAGACCGGTGACTGCGCGTTGCCGCGCTTGCCGGCAATGCCTGGAGCGGGCGCCGTTCAGGTAAGGAAGACCCATGATCAAGGACAGACGACAAGCATTCCTCAGCGCAGCGCGCCTTGCGAACTTCTTCAGCAACTACCAGCACAGCGTGGAGTTCTTTACCGAGAACACCTTTGAGTCCGACTCCGAAGCCCAGGAAAAGTCCCTCAGGGCCCGGCATTTCCAGAAGTGGATCTTCAAGGAAATCCTCATCCGCTACACCGCCGGCCACAGCATCGACCTGCTGATTCCCCTGCTGGAAACCCTGGTGGGCAGCTACGAACACCTGCAAAGACAACTGGCCGAATACAACCAGATTCCGAACATCACCCCCTTGGCGATCGACGACTGGCTCGACCAGTACCAAGAGTGCGTCCAGGTGTTCAGCCTGTGCATCCTGCTGCACCGCACCGACCTGCTCCAACGCTTCGTAGCCCTGATCGACCCCGCAGGCTACGCCGGGGACGACACCCTCTACGAAGACCTGCTGTGCAAACTGCTGCCCGACCGATATGACGTCGATGACTGGTACCACGACGTCTACACACCGCTGATACAAGCCATCTACGCCGACGACCCAACCGAGGCCAGCGACCTTCTGCAGCAGTACTGTGACGACTGGTACCCCGCGTTCGAACAGGCACCCTGGCACGACAGCCACCTGCAAGGGGACGAGGGCAGCTATTGCGGGTATTGGGCGTTCGAGGCGGCAGCCATCGCCTTTCTGTATGGCATCGATGACAGCGGGGTCGAGCACAGGGTCTATCCCAAGGATCTGGTGGCCTATGCGAGGAACCTTCGGCCGAGCCACCCGAAACATGTAGCGCCGGTGGTGGCGGGGCAGTCCTGCAGCAAAGCCGGTTATTGGTTTACCCCGGCGGAGCCGGAGTCGCGGCGCTGCTTTGCGCAGGGGGAAGTGATGCCGGCGTTTGAGGGGGGAGCGGTTTGGTATTGGGTGGCGCAGGGGTAGGGGTGGGCTGCCATTCGTTGTAGCGTTTTCCAACGCTAGTTTCTGGTCGAGTGCAGAAGGGGCTGCTATCGACTCAACGGCATCGTCCTTGAGCGGCAGTTTTCGGTCAGCAGTGGACTGCCCCTCGTCCGACGTACATGAGGTGCTTAATGGATAAACCCGCGATCACCGGCTTAGTGATTGATCGCAACTCATTGATGCCGGGCAAAGGCTACTTTGAGTTGTCTGGTCGACAGCCTGAGGACTTTGCCTGTTGGAGGGCGGAAACTGAAAAATCGAAAAACTTCGATTGGTTGCCATTTGAAGGTTCAACTGATCGATCAGAAGTAACAATCTATCGGATAATTCGCGACACATTGCTGGCGCGGCGAGTCAAACAACTACACAACTACCAATGCCAGCTCTGTGGTCACACGATCGTACTCCCCGATGGGAGTCGGTACGCCGAAGCCCATCATGTACAGCCACTGGGAGCCCCCCATAACGGACCGGACATATTGGAGAACATCGTCTGCGTGTGCCCGAATCACCACGCCGAGCTTGATTACGGCGCGCGCACTCTCAACCAAGCCGACCTCCGACCAGCAGAGGGGCACTCCCTTGGCTGCCGCTATCTGGCGTACCACAATACGAGGTCCACAAGGTGACTTAGGTACCTGCAAACAGAGAGGACTCCGTAACATGGCCACGCCTACCAAATTGGATCGCCTTGCCTTTTCGTTTTTTCGCGAATTCGCACGCTGCGAATATTGCCTCAAACTGTTGGGCTTTTAGAGGGTTCCTCACGCAAACCACAGGCCGACTGGGGCACCTTTGCAGTACAGGTGATCGCAGTTTTTGATGTGCCACCGAATGCCGAAACTGAAGACGCGATCCAGTACTACCTTACTCATCCCCCTAAAAAACAAGTGTTTTAGACGGAGCTCCCAGTTGGTCGACGACGCTTCCCTGTCATCGGAGCCAAGCAGAATTCGTTCTGTGCTTCGTGTACCGAGTGAGGAACAGCTTGTTCCATGGGGAAAATTCAACGGCCACTACAAAGGAGCGAGGAATTACTTTATCAAAGGCTGATAATCCTACGAGCGGTAGGATCAGGCCACCCCAAGGTTCGCGAAGCCTATGCGAATCGGGCTGACTGATCGGCCCTTTTTGGGAAAGTTTTAACAATTCGGCAAGATTGAGAGTTTTATCCGACCAACAAGCAGCAGACGCTCCCAACCAAACCCCATAACCAAGAGATATATGAACAGATTCCTTTACAAATACATGCCTTTAAGACCGGACTTCTTTAAAAATCCAATGATCCGGGCAACTCCAGTCTTGGATCTGAACGATCCTTTTGAAGGGCACTTCAACAAAAAACAAGTACGCGACGCAGATCGAAATCAAAGAGAATATTACAAGAGAAATGGTGAAAAGGTTTACGAAACTGACGACGCAGAACTCAATGACAGCATGGGAGTAATCCAAAGCGAACTATTCGATCTAGGAATTCTCTCCTTTACGGAAGACTACAACAACCCCCTCATGTGGGCTCACTATGCCGACGACCATAAAGGAGTAGTAGTCGAGTTCGACTTTAGCGTTCCATTTTTTGCGGACTCACTGAAAGAGGTTAATGGCCGCAAAAGTCGATTCGGAGAAAGCTATCTTGCTGATTTTTTTGAGCTCCCAGAGAAAGTTGATTATCGCAGAGAAATGCCAAGCTTTGAGAGACCGGAGCTTTCAGCACCGGATTCAATGAATGAATTTCACTGGAACAAATTCAATCGCGCAATACTATTCACCAAAGCAAATGATTGGATTTACGAAAAAGAACAGCGATCTATTGTCCAGTTAAAAGACGCTGATTCAATAATATGCAACGACAATCCGCACATTAGAAAGCAATGCACTCTCGACCCTAGTATTGAGCTGGTAGAGTTAAAAAATAACAAAATACAAGTAATCTATCCTAATGAGTACGAGATGCATGAGGAAATGGGGGATCAAAGCATAAAAGCCGAGATTCACCTTTTATCCACCGACTATAAAGAGCCAGCTATTCATTTATTTAGAATCAATCCTCTGGCCATTAGTGGAGTATATTTCGGATGCAATGCCATTGAGTCTTTATCTTTGGAAAATATAGAAAGAAACTCAGCCCTGAAGCATCTGATCAATATTTATAAGATGCGTATCAATGACACGGAGTATCAGTTAACCCCCGTCAAACTAACAAAAAATAGCTAGGCGACCCCTAGGGGTACCTGATTGTGACGATGGCAGATGGCTGCTTAGGGTAGCTTTTGGTCGTTTACTGCAGGTGCTGACCGTCAGCTCCTGGCCGAAAACGGTCTCTTGTAAGAGGTTGCTTCTGGGCGAAGGCAGCCTTTCACAAGCAGATCACTGTGTGTTTTTGAAACGAAAAACCGAACGATCTTTTACCCAGAAACTGTCATCGAGCGAATACCACTTCTATAGTCCAACATGTCACCGCAACTTAAGTGACTGGTCATCGCGGGCCAAAAAACTATGGGCATAAACCTCGTCTCTTAGCCGATTCCATTTGGCTGTTTGACGGCGGTAAAGACTTGTCTCTCATGGAGTTTCACCAATGACCCGCACACCTACCTGCAACCCCATCCCGCTCACCCGCAACGACACCGACCATCCCGTCCTTTACCTGGACGCCAACGCCTCGTTATCCGATCTGTATACCTGCGCTCAGCAACGCATCGGCGCAGCCCGCAATCTGCTGGAAATCCTTGATTGTGCTTCTGGTCCGCAGGACCTCTCACAGATCCGTTTTGCCATCGGCCTGTTGCTCAGTGATGGCTTCGATCTGCTGCGTACCTTGGGTGATAGAACCTTGGGGCAGGTTGATCCTGCGTAACCCCGATTGAGTGCTGAAGAAACGAAAAAAGGCGACGCAATGCGTCGCCTTTTTGCTTGAACGGGGCGCTTTCCAGAGATCGACTCTGCGCCTGCTGTCCTACCTCTGCCGTCGGCCTCAGCTCCGCTCACCGTTTTTTGAGAATTACCTTAGGGCCCCGCCCGAACTCCTGCGTTAGCGTCTCCTGGCTCCCGGACGGGAGGCCCTTTCACCCGAAGCGCAGGAGATGCCAAATGATCTCTTCCTCACGTTTGGGCGACAGCCATGTCTGCCCGCTGCCGGGGCACGGCACCACCGCCATTGTTACTGCCTCCGACGACGTCATCATCAACGGAATGGGCGCGGCCCGGGTCGGTGATGCCTGTGGCTGCGGCGCGGTGATTACCACAGGATTCCCTTCTGTTCTGATCAATGGCCGGCCCTTGGCCCATGTGGGCAGCCTCACCAGCCACGGTGGCACCATCGTCAGCGGCTCTGGCAATACCTTCGGCGGCTCGCTTTTCGCGCCCGCCGACGGCGCCGCCATCGTCAACTTCGCCACGCTGGGCGCCATCCGCGCCGATGGCTCGGTGGATGAGTCGCGCATGGCCACGCTGCTGGCCGATCCGGCGCTGACGGAAAAAGCCCAGGCGGCCAATGCGCTGGTCAGCCCGTTGGCTGCCTCCACGGCGGCCCTGCAGGAGGGCGTCGAGCCGGGGTTTCATATCGTCGAGCAGCCCATGTCCCGCTCGGCACTGGAGTCCATACTCTTCGCCACGCCCGATAGCGCCGTGCTGGAGAAGTTTCACCGCCTCAACCCGCAACTCAGCGACTACGCCAAGCCGGGGCAATTGATCGTTCTCAGTGATCCGGCCAACGTCCAGTGCACCCGTGAGGAGGCCTGGCTGATGGAGGCGGCGGAGAAGGTCAACGCGGCACTTGAGCCCATGAGCGATGAAGAGGCCAGTTTCCTGGCGCGCCATCGTGATCTGTTGGAGTCCTTTGCCTCCCAGGGATCGACCGCGCTGGGCGTCGGCGCCGCGATCTTCGCCAAGAACCTGGAGGATGTTAAAGCCTCGCTGCGGGATATTGAGAGCTTGCATCAGCGTACTTTTCAGCAGCATGGGCATTTGCGTTCTGTCGAGTTTTTTGCCGAGCGCAAAAGGTTGCTGGCGCAATTGGATACTCGGCTGACTGCCTTTACCCGCAAGGGGATCGGCTTTCCCGAGCATCCCAAGTTGAAAGCGGCGCTGGGGATTTCCAGCCGCAGCCTGGTGCACCACTGGAAACTGGCTGGGGCACCGGGGCAGATACCGGGGTATGCGACGAATATGCAAGGCGTGGCAAAGGCGTCTCAGTATGTGAAGCGCTTGGGCTGGCTGGGTGTGGGGTTGGGTGGGGGCGCTTCGTATCTGAAGGTTCAGGAGGTGTGTACGGCGGGCAATGTTGAGGCTTGTGAACGGGTGAGATTGACAGAGGGAGGCAGTTTTATTGGGGCTGTCGGTGGTGGTATGGCGGCGGGCACGATATTGACGGGTTCTGTTGCAAGCTCCGTTTGTGTGGGGTTAGGAGTTCCTACCCTGGGTGCCGGAGCTCTGGTTTGTGGACTAATAGTTGTAGGGGTTGGTTCTTATGCTGCTGGCACTGCAAGTGGTCTGGTGGGAGAAAAGGTAGGAGAGCGGATCTATGAGATGCAGAAATGAACCTAGTCAGTACCGTGTATGAATTTTCTGTCCTTCTGGGCGCCGTGGCTCTATCGGGGATTTTCGTTTGGATGGGCGTCTGCCTGTATTGGGGATATACCCAGGTCGATGAGTTTCTGGAGCGTCTCAAGCATTGTTCTGCCGTCATGAACCTGGCTCCGCTTAAGCAGGGCGGTCCTTGGGCAAGGTTGTTGTTGGTCGGGGGGGTGACGTCTATCGTAACTTTTCCACGTGTATATCTTAAGAATGGCGGTGTCAGTGTGGAGGATCTCGATAGTTTTCCGCAGAACTTGAAGAACAGGTTTGCCGTATTGCAGTGGGTTGGGCGCGGACTCATTGCGGGACTGCTTATATCTGCCGGAGCGATAAAATTAATAGAACTGAGTGTCTGAGTTGTTCGGGGGGAGGGTGTTAAGTGCAGCCTGTGGACAAACTCTCCGGCGAGCTGGTTTATAACCCACATCTTTCCATTCAGCCTATTCAGCCGTTCGCGTACACCAAGGGTAAAAATGCAACTGACAGCGCGCTCATCATTGACGCCATGGACTTGCTGTAGCCCTTTGCCTCCCAGGGATCGACCGCGCTGGGCATCGGTGCCGCGATCTTCGCCAAGAACCTGGAGGACGTGAAAGCTTCGCTGCGGGATATCGAGAACCTGCATAAACGCACCTTCGAGCAACACGGGCATTTGCGTTCTGCCGAGTTTTTTGCCGAGCGCAAAAGGTTGCTGGCGCAGTTGGATGCTCGGCTGACTGCCTTTACCCGCAAGGGGATCGGCTTTCCCGAACATCCCAAGTTGAAAACCGCACTGGGGATTTCCAGTCGCAGTCTGGTGCATCACTGGAAACTGGCTGGGGCACCGGGGCAGATACCGGGGTATGCGACACACGTACAGGGCGTGGCAAGGGCATCTGCGTATGTGAAGTACGCGGGCTGGCTAGGTATTGGGTTGGGAGGTGGCGCTTCCTATATGAAGGTTCAGGACGTATGTACGGCGGGAGATAGGGAGGCTTGTGAACGGGTGACACTGACTGAAAGTGGCAGCTTCCTGGGAACCGTGGGTGGTGGGGCCGCCGCCGCCACTTTTTTATCCGGTGCGGCTGCCGGAACTTTATGTGTGGCTTTGGGAGTGCCCACAGGAGGTATGGCTACCTTTATATGTGGACTTGTAGTTGTAGGAGGTGGTTCTTTTGCGGCTGGCGCTGTCGGTGGAACTTTAGGCGAGTTTTCCGGTGAGCTGATTTATAAGGGAAGCAGATGAATTCGATTGATTTTATTGAAGCCGCTCTAGGTATCGCATCTGGATCGATTATTCTGGGGCTGTTTGTCTGGATTGGAGTGTGTCTGCAGCTGGCATATACCCGAATGGATGAGATGCTGGAGTTGCTGAAGAATTGCCCGGCAATTATGACTCACACTCCACTTATGCAGGGCGGGCCCTTTGGCAGATTATTGTTAGTAGGGCGAATATCCGGAGTTGTTACGTTTCCAAGGATCTATCTTAAATCTGGCGGGGTTAGCATTGATGATTTGAGCAAGATGCCTACGCCGCTTAAGAGAAAGCTAGCAGTATTGCAGTGGAGTGTGATCTGGTTGTTAGTGGGGATGTTGGTATGTGCTGCCGGTATAAAGCTGATAAAGCTTTGTGGCGGCTGAAGCATTGTGTCGACACCAGGGAGCGGTTGAGTAATGGCTAGAAGTGATCCGTCCCTGAGCTTGTAAGCAGATAGCTAAGAACGACTATTCATCACAGATGGCAATGACCCGCAGATGGCTGCCCCTGCGCATCGTGCAGCTCGGGCACCGTCGATGTTGGTTAGAATGGCGTGTTGAAGTCCATTGCTCGCAAGGGAGCCCAATGAGCACTGAAAAGCCAGAGCTTTTGTTCATCCTTCAAAGGTTTCTAGATAAGGTTTATGAGAAGGCTTCGAAAAACCAGAGTGGTTTACTCAGAAGAAACCATGGCCATTACACATACGCGAATGAAATGCTCTTCGTCTACGTGACCATTTTCCCTAAAGAGGTTGAGCTTGTTTTTGAGGGCAGGCAGGTAGGTAACGGGGTTTTTAGTGTTGCTTTGGATATGTGCATGTCCAGTGGAGAAGTACTGGCTGGCGACCTGCTGTCTCTGAACGGGAGATGCGAGGAGATCAGCGCGGCATTGGCCTCGCAAGAAGATTGGGTATTGACCCTGTTGTTAAAGTGCTTGGGCAACTGAGTCTTTTTTCGAGAGCGCGGACACCGCAGGCGTTCCGGTTTGCCGGTACGCGAGCGCCGAGTTTATGCAGTGACCGCTCCTGGGCGAAAACGGACCCGGCCGCTAGGCAGGTGGCCCGGATGCCGCTGCCCGCCTCAACGCTGGACCGGGTCGCCATGCACCATGATCCGGCCGTCATATCCACAGCTGATCCAGCGCCCGGCGCCGGTGGGGAGTACATCGGTTGCAAAGTTGTCGTGTGAGCCGATGCTCACCCCTTGCCGTGAGGGCAGGTTCCAGCGCTTGACGAATCCGTCCTCGCCGCAGGTCAGCAGCATGTGTCGCGCCTCGAAGCGCACGCGCCGCACAGGCCCGTCATGAGCGGCAAGGCAATCCAGGAGCGCGAGCATCGGTTCGGTCGCTAGCAGGTGCACCGCGCCGTCGAGATCACCAGCGGCCAAGGTGACGCTGCCATCGGCGTCGATCCAGCTCGCCAGCGTCCTCAGGGGGCGGCCCAGATCGAGCACTCGTACGCAGTTCCGCTCCTCGGGTTGCCACAGCCTGACGGTTCCGTCCTCCGATGCGGTGGCGAAACCACCGTTGGCCGTAGGCGCGATCGCCCAGACCCAGCAGGCGTGGGCCTGACGCTTGTCCGTGGCACCTGTCGCCAGGTTCCAGACTGTCACGCGACCGTCAGCAGCCCCGGTCACGAGGCGGTCAGCGCCTAACCTTGCCGAGGACAGGACGGCCGAATCCGATGTGCCGACCAACCTTGACTTGCCGGTCGCCAAGGACCAATGCCGGATCGTACGATCCCGCGAGTGAGAAACAAGCTCGCCAGGCGCCACGTCCACCAGACCCAGAATGGATTGTGTATGTCCGTCAAGCTGGCCCAGGCACCGGCCCTCGCGATCCCACAGCCGGATGGTTGCGTCACGCCCGGCGCTTGCCAATCCCCTGTCGCCAAGGTCGGCAAGCGCCCATACGTAACCGCGGTGGCCCGGCTGGAAGGGGCCGTCGACGTGCAAGGATTGCTGTGGCTCGTACATCAGGTCACTGCGCATGACGTATTTTTGGCCAGCGTCCACTAAGGCGCCGGCGTGCCAGAGTGTGTGGTCGAATACGATCAGGCTGCCCTTTCGCGGGCGCAGCCTGAGCGTGGAATCCCGGTTCGACATGGCTGCGGACCGTCCCTCGAAGAACACGGTCTCTCCGCCGCTGAATGCATCGTCGTTAAGATAAATCATGAAAGTCAGGCGTGACTGTTGGTGCTGGCGATGGTGTACACCATCCTGATGGGCGCGGAACTGGGTGCCGGGCCGGTAGCGGCAGAAGCGCAGCCGCTCATTGATGCCGACCGGACGCCAGCCGTCCTCATCGATCACCGTCCCGAGCCTCGGCAACCGCAAGGCGCAGTGCTTCAAGCGTTCGAATAGCCGCCCGGCCAGAGCAGGGTCGTCTGCCACGATCCGGTCATTATCGCGGTAGGAGGACGGGTAGTCAGACCCTGCGCTGGCGAACCCGCACTGCTCCGTGGCTTCTATCAACGCTTCGCACTCGCTGGCCGAAAGAAACCCGTGGACCAGGACACACCGCACCTTGTCACCCAGCGGTAGCTCGACCGAGGCTGACGTAGCAGTGGCCCCCGCCATCAGTTTTTCAGCGAAGGAATTCATCGTGATCTCCAAAGTTGGTCTGATAACCAATATTTGGAAAGCTAGGGTGTGGCGGGGTCGATGTCAATGCTAAGCTGGTCGCGCAACCAACATTGGAAAGGTGACATGGCACGGCGCTCGAACACTGATGAAAGACGCGGCCAGATCGTGGCGGCACTCCAGGCCGTCATGGCCAAGGCCGGCTACGCTGGCGCAACCGTAGCGGCCATCGCCCGGCATGCGGAGCTAGCGCCTGGCCTCGTGCACTACCACTTCAAGGACAAGCGCGAGATCTTGGTGGCACTGGTCGACTCACTGGCCGGCTACGCCCATCAGCGCTACGAGTCCCGGGCCGCTGCGGCCGAGACGGCCGAGCAAAGGCTTCAGGCCTACATTGCAGCACACCTTGCCTACGGTTCGGACGCGCAGCCCGATGCGGTCGCGGCATGGGTGATGATCGGCGAGCAGTCGGCCCACGACCCAGACGTGCGTGAGGTCTATCAGGCCGTGCTAGCGGCGCAGATGAAGCTTCTCAAGGGCCTGCTCCGGCAGCGGTTCGCCGAACGCGGACGCCGCGCCCGAGGGCTCGACGCGCTGGTGGCGGGCATTACCTGCTTTATCCAGGGGGCGTTCACGCTGTCCACTACGGCGCGGTCACTGCTGCCGACGGCTTTTGCCGCACCGACGTTGATCGCCTGGGTCGAGCGGTACATTGATGGGGAGGAGGAGCGATGAGGGGAACGCCAGAAGGGCGCAACCTCTTTCCGGCCGGCGCGCACGGCGCCCCCGAGGTGCTTGATGGTGTGGATTTCGCCGCCTGGGCTCGCCTCTGGGCGGAGCTTGGCGCCGGCTGCCCGCCGCGAGCAACCTATGAAGAGCTCCTTCGACGCTACCGCGAGCCCCATCGTGCGTACCACAACGGCCAGCATTTGCAGGAATGCCTCCAGGTGCGCCGGCTCATCAACGCAGCCTGCCATGCCCCCGCTGAGGTCGACCTCGCACTCTGGTTTCATGACGCCATATACGACCCTCTTCGCAGCGACAACGAGCTGCGCAGTGCGCAATGGCTGGACGACGTGGCACGCGATAGCGGCCTGGGCGATGAAACCCGACGCAGGCTTTACGGCCTGATCATGGTGACGCGGCACGACGGCGCTCCAGCGTCGGTAGACGAGGCCGTGTTGGTGGACACGGATCTGGCGATCCTTGGGGCATCGGCCGCGCGGTTTGAGGAGTACGACCGCCAAGTCCGTCGCGAGTACCGATATGTACCGCTGTTTGTGTACCGCCGAAAGCGGCGCCAGGTCCTGGAGGGCTTCCTGGCACGCGGGCGTATCTATACGACCGCACCCTATTTCGATGCATTTGAACAGCAAGCCCGCGTCAATCTTGCAAGCGCCATCGACCGCCTCGGCTGAGGTACGGACCCCAGTGGGAGGCGGGAATTTCGCCTTTGCAGGTGCCTGGCCATTCTGCAGTTCAAGCCGTCACCGCAAACAGATGACGGGGCATAGCGGGCCCTAAAAAAACTGGTTACAGGTCACACAGGCTGCGTCCGGGAAAAGTGCGCCATGATCGGTTGTGCCACCTTCGGGAAGCATTCCTCCTTTATCAATCCGATCCTGGACGTTCCAGATGTACCTGAGCTCATCCCGGCCGGCGCGGGAGTCGTGAACCTTCAGGCGTTGGTGCAGCGTTTTTTCGGGTTTCTTGATGATTTTTCCTGTGTGCCAGCCATAGGGGACGAGCGGGTAGGGCGCTGCCATCGTCAAATGTGCCACTCCGGACGCCAGCCATGCCGACGGCCCTGTGGATGGGCCGTGCATGGTCGCGCTGTGGCCGATCCGGCCCTTACGGAAAAAGCCCAGGCGTTCGGCCAGAGGCCCTCAGTGGGGCAGGAAGTGGCCTCCGTTGACATCCAGCTGTGCGCCGGTAATGGCCTTGGCGTAGTCGCTGGCCAGATACAGCGCCGCCATGGCGCAGTCGTGGTCCTCGGGGATTTTGCGCAACGCAATCTGCTGCGCGACCTGGTCGATCAGCGACGCTATCGGGACGCCGAGGCGCTTGGCTTCGCCCTCGAAGTAGCCGATCACCGGTGCGCCCCACATCCAGCCCATGAAGGTGGAGTTGACGCGGATGCCAAACGGGCCGAGGTCCTGGGCCAGGTACTGCACGGCGGTTTTCAATGCACCCTTGGAGACGGCATAGCCGGACTCCAGCTGGTTGGGAGTGCGGGTGGCCATGGTGTTGATCATGACGATGCTGCCCGACTTCTGTTGTTTCATCTGTGGCAGCACGGCCTGGGTCATGTGCATGGTGCCGAACAGGTTGACGTCCATGGTCTTGCGCCAGTCGTCCATTGACGACTCGGAGGAGCTGCCCCATGCGCCATGGGCGTAGGCCGAGTTGATCAATACGTCGATCTGGCCGAAGTGCTCGACCGTCAGCTCGGCGAGTGCCTGGCACTGTTCGGCCAGGGCGATGTCGGTGGGGACTTTCAGCACCGGAGTACTGTAGCCGGCGTCGCGGACGGCCTTTTCAGCCTGGTCCAGTTTGCCAGGGGTGCGGGTGGCCAACACCACGGCCTGCGCCTGATATTGCGCGGCACGCACGGCCAGTTTGATGCCCAGGCCAGGGCCAATGCCTGAAATGATGACGACTTTGTCTTTCAGCAACATGGCAACTACCTTCTTGTTGTTTTGCTCATGAATGGGGCTTTCAGGTGCGGCTGGCGTGCAGTTCTTCGGCACGTCGCTTCAGATCCAGGGCCATCTGGTCGAAGCCGACTTTTACCCAGGCTCCGTGTTCACGCATGATCGTGTCCTGGTTCAGGCCAAGGAAAATGTCAGTGGTGAAGTAGCTGCAGCGATTGGCGTCGAGTGCTTCGATGTATTGATCGCGGCGAGCGGCGTCCATGTTTTCCGGGACCGGGCGCTGCTCCCAGGACAGCAGTCGTTCCGGCTCGCAGGCCACCAGGTATTCGTTGACCGGGACGGTGCCGTCGGTACCGGGGATACGGACCTGCATATGCACTGGAGCGCCCAGCTGCAGGCTGCAGATAATGCTCGGACAAAAGCTGTTCCACTCGTGGTACTTGTCCAGGTCGATCAGCACCTCCCAGACCACACGGGCAGGGGCGTTAATTTCCACCTTGTGGGATGTCACGATGTTTGCGGCTTTGGCCATGGTTCCTCCGGCGAGGTCAGTGGTTGGCGTTCAAATGACGGGCGCGATATGCCTGATAGTCCTCGGTCATCTGTGCTTCATTCAGACCGAAACGTTCCAGGCTGTAGTCGTGGCTGGCGCGCTTTTCCCGTCGGTTCTGCGATAGCCAGGCCTGTGCGTCGGTGCGCGCCTTGTCGGTGAACGGCAGGTTGGCGAAGGCGTAGATCCGCTCCAGAACCTGCATCGGCTGGTTCACGGTGTCGGCGAAGTTGATATCGAGGAAGCGCTCGGCCGCATGTTGCTCGCGAACCTGCATGGTGTGACGGATGCCCCGCGCCATGCGGCTGTTCCACTGGTCGCCAGCGTTCTTCGGGTCCGGGTTGTCGCTGTACATCTGCCACAAGGTGTACGCCATGCTGGCCATCGAGGGAATTGTCTGCGCCGGTTCGCGGTGGGTCAGGATCACCTGCGCGTCCGGGAAGACATCCAGCAGCAGGTCCAGAGTGTGCAGGTGTTGCGGGGCCTTGAGCAGCCAGCGTTGACCGGCGGGTTCGCCGCGCTGTTCTTTTTGCCACTGCAGAAACTGCAGCATTTTTTTCAACTGGGTGTAGACCGGTCGCTGATCCTGGCGATCCAGCCAACGGGTATAGCTGGGCACGTTGACGTAGGCGTCCATGGCGCACATGAACGAGTGTTCCATGAGCATGAACTCTTCGTCGCAGAGCATCGCGTCCAGCGGGTGGATGGCGAGAATCTGGGGAATAACCCGAGCCATCAGCTCGACCTCGGCCTTGGCCCGGGCGATGCGGGTGGCCGGCTCCGCCAGGGTTTCGTCCGCCAGGGGGGCCGGAAAACGGGTCTCCCACCAGGCCGCCGAATAGAAGCGCCGATCAACCGCCAGGGTGCGTTGCAGCAGGGTGGTGCCGGTGCGCGGCAGGCCGACGATGACCAGCGGATCGTCGATCGGTATCTGGGTGATTTGCGGATAGCGGCTCAGGTAATCCTCGATCAGCAAACGGTTGACCAGTTGCCCCACCAGTCTTTCCTGGAGCAGATACTGGCCGGCCTGTGACAGCTCGGCTTCACTGGCCAGGGCATCGAGCAGCACCTGCAACGACTCGCGATAGTTGTCCTCGCCAAAATTGCGCAGGCCATGGGTGCGGGCGCTGGCGGTGCTCAGCAGGTTGTCGACGCTCAACTCTTCAATCGGCGAATGCGCGTTCATAGGGCCTCCGTGACGTCCGCCAGGTTGACTACCTGGGTGGTTGGATGGCATTGCTCTTGGGCGCCGACCCAGCGCAGGCACAGGGTGCCCTGGCGGATGCCGGCGGTTTGCAGCCAGTTGTTCACCCCCGGGTCTTGCTCGCTCAGGACCAGGGTCACGCCGCCGTCAGCGTCGTGTTGCGCCTGGTGCTTGTTGAGGCAAATCTGGTGGTAGCGGTAGTCCAGCGACTCCATCCAGTAGTTGTTGATCTGCAAGTTCCAGAAGTCGCACTCCGGAACCTTGTCGATGTGGATGACCAATGCCTGGTCCTCGGCCAGCGCCCAATGCGAGTGGTAGTAGAAAATGTTCGGGTCACCGCCCACGGACTGACACAGCGCCTGGTTGGCCGGTGGCAATTGATTGCTGTGCGGCAGGTAGCTTTGGCTCCAGTCGGCGAACAACCGGGCGGTGTTCTCGACGAAACTGGAGACCCGCGCCAGGCCTTGCTGGAAGGTCGCCGGGTCGAGGGCTTGCGGCTTGGCATCGCTGCCGATGCGCTCGACGCTCAGTTTGGCCGGCACTTCGCTGCGGCGGTCGAGAAAAGTCTGGCGCACGATCAGCGCGTTGCTGGCGTCTTCCATTTTTAGCCAGTTACCCGGTTGTGGCTCACGGCTGAGGATGATTTCGAAGTGCCCCTGGGCATCGATCTCTAGCTGGCTGGCGTCGATGAAACCGGTCTGGATCAGGGTGCCATCGGTTTCATAACCGCCTTTCTGGGTACCGAAGCTCAGGTAGGCGACACTGCCGCGCTGACCCTTGATGCGGTATTCCAGCGTGCCGTCCAGGCGCGAATATTCGTAGAGATTATCGGGGTTGTCGGCGCCGATCTTCGCGGTCTCGTGGGAGGTCTTGAAGAAACTCGGGAACGCCGGGTCGGCAAACTCGATGTGCATTTCCAGGCCGATACGCAGCAGGCGAGTGAGGTAGCGGAAACCTTCGGCGCGGGTAGCCGCATCGGCGGGCGCTTCAGGGCGCAGGATCTGTTCGCCGCAACGCTTGAGATGGTCGCAGAAGGTGGCCCAGGTCTGGCCAGTTAGCAGGTGTTGTTCGTCAATCGAGCTGATGGTCATTGTTAGACTCTCTTGAGCAGGTGGAACCCGGACCGTGGGCGCCCTCGCAGGGCGCTCGCGACGGATTCATCGGCCCCCGACAGGGGCTCGGCTTTACTCGTCCCGGGCTCTGTGGGAGTACCCGAGGCGATCGTTAAACGCCCGGCGAGCCGGGCGCCATGGCTATTGCTCAGCGATGATGCCGCGCTCGGTCAGTACCCTGATGATGCGATCCACGGCCTTCTCCGGCGTCAGCGTGCAGGTCTCGATATGGATGTCCGGCTTATCCGGCACTTCGTAGGGTGAGTCGATGCCGGTGAAGTTCTTCAGTTCGCCACGGCGGACTTTCTTGTACAGGCCCTTCGGGTCGCGCTCCTCGGCCACCGACAACGGCGTGTCGACGAAGATCTCGATGAACTCGCCCTCCTGCAGCAGGCCGCGCGCCATTTCGCGCTCGGAACGAAATGGCGAAATGAACGCGGTCAACACGATCAGCCCGGCGTCGACCAACAGCTTCGAGACCTCGGCCACCCGGCGGATGTTTTCCACACGATCGGCATCGGTGAAGCCCAGGTCGCGATTGAGCCCGTGACGCACGTTGTCGCCGTCGAGCAGATAAGTGCTGCGACCGCGAGCATAGAGACGGGTTTCCAACAGGTTGGCGATGGCCGACTTGCCGGCGCCGGACAAGCCGGTGAACCACAGCAGCACCGGTTGCTGGCCCAACTGTTCGGCGCGGGATTTCTTGTTCACGTCCACGTGCTGCATGTGGATGTTCTGCGAGCGGCGCAGAGAGAACTCGATCAGGCCCGCGCCTACGGTGGCATTGGTCAGGCGGTTGATGAGGATGAAACTGCCGGTCTCGCGGTTGTCCTTGTAGGCATCGAAAGCGATCGGCTGGCTGGTGAACAGGTTGCACACGCCGATTTCGTTCAGCGCCAGTTCCTTGGCAGCCAAGTGCTCCATGGTGTTGACGTTGACCTTGTACTTGGGCGCCGACAAGGTCACCGGCAACGTCTTGCCACCGATCTTCATCAGGTAGGGCCGACCGGCGAGCATGGGCTGCTCGTGCATCCAGATCAGGCTGACCTGGAACTGGTCGGCGACGCTGGTCGGATCTTCGGCGCTCGATAGCACATCGCCGCGGCTGCAATCGACTTCGTCGCTCAGGGTCAGGGTGATCGACTGTCCGGCCACGGCTTGTTGCAAGTCACCGTCGAGGGTGACGATGCGCGAGATATGGCTCTGTTGTCCGCCCGGCAACACACGCACGCGGTCGCCGGGACGAATCACGCCGCTGGCGATGGTCCCGGTGAAACCCCGGAAATCCAGATTGGGCCGGTTGACCCACTGCACCGGCATGCGGAAGGCCAGCTTCTGTTGGCGCGCCTCGTCGATCTCGACGGTTTCCAGGAAGCCCATCAACGTGGTGCCGCGGTACCACGGCATGTGCTCACTCTTTTCGGTGATGTTGTCACCGCGCAGCGCCGACATCGGAATCGCGGTGAAGTCCTGCAGATCGATCTGCCTGGCGAAGGCGCGATAGTCATCGACGATGCTGTTGAAGACTTTCTCCGAGTAGTCCATCAAGTCCATCTTGTTGACGGCCAGCACCACTTTGCGAATGCCGATCAGCGAGGCCAGAAAGCTGTGGCGCCGGGACTGGGTCAGCACGCCGCGCCGGGCATCGATCATCACCACGGCGACATCGGCGGTGGAGGCGCCGGTCACCATGTTGCGGGTGTACTGCTCATGGCCAGGGGTGTCGGCGACAATGAATTTGCGTCGCCCGGTGGAGAAGAAACGATAGGCCACGTCGATGGTGATGCCTTGTTCGCGTTCGGCGGCCAGGCCATCCACCAACAGGGCGAAGTCCAGTTCGCCACCCTGGGTGCCGTCTTTTTTCGAGTCGGCTTCCAGGGCTTCCATCTGGTCTTCGAACAGCATCTTCGAATCAAAGAGCAGGCGCCCGATCAGCGTGCTCTTGCCATCGTCGACACTGCCGCAGGTGATGAAACGCAGCAGGCTCTTGTGCTCGTGGGCCTTGAGGTACTGCTCGATATCCTCGGCGATCAGCTCGGATACATGTGCCATCAGAAATACCCCTCTTGTTTTTTCTTCTCCATCGATGCAGACGCGTCGTGGTCGATCATTCGCCCCTGACGCTCGGATGTGCGGGTCAGCAGCATTTCCTGAATGATCTTGGGCAGGGTGTCGGCATCGGACTCGACGGCGCCGGTGAGGGGGTAGCAGCCCAGGGTACGGAAGCGCACGTTGCGGATCATCGGCACTTCGCCGGGGTTGAGCGGCATGCGCTCGTCGTCGACCATGATCAGCATGCCGTCGCGCTCGACCACCGGGCGCGGCGCGGCGAAGTACAGGGGCACGATCGGAATGTTTTCCAGGTGGATGTACTGCCAGATGTCCAGCTCGGTCCAGTTGGACAGTGGGAACACGCGGATCGACTCGCCTTTGTGCTTGCGCGTGTTGTACAGGTGCCAGAGTTCCGGGCGCTGGTTCTTCGGGTCCCAGCGATGCTGGTCGGAGCGGAAGGAAAAGATCCGCTCCTTGGCCCGGGATTTCTCCTCGTCACGGCGGGCGCCGCCAAAGGCCGCGTCGAAGCCGTAATGGTCCAGTGCCTGTTTCAGACCTTCGGTCTTCATGATGTCGGTGTGGATCTGTGACCCGTGCTTGAACGGGCTGATCCCCATTTCAATGCCCTCGGGGTTAATGTGGGTCATCAGCTCGACCTTGAGTTTGGCCACCATCTGATCGCGGAAGCGATACATCTCCTGGAACTTCCAGGTGGTGTCCACATGCAACAAAGGGAAGGGCGGCCTGGCCGGGTAGAAGGCTTTCATCGCCAGGTGCAGCATGACCGCGCTGTCCTTGCCGACGGAGTAAAGCATCACCGGGTTGTCGGATTCGGCGACGACTTCACGCATCGCCTGGATGCTTTCGGCTTCCAGCCTCTGTAAGTGGGTAAGCGTCATGGAGGTGTCCTTCGCTTTTTGTTGTTGTCGTTTATCAACGTACAACTGGCGCGGTTCGGACTTATGCGCGACTTGATGTTTTAACATCAGGCGCAACATCTGCAGCATGGGGTCGCTGGGGCGGGCGAGTGGGGCGGCGGTCGGGAGGGCCAGAGCACCGCGCGCGGCCTGCCGGTTGACGTGGGCTGCCAGCTCGCGGGCGCCCTTGAGCATGTCGTTGGCTTCAGGCAGATGGAACAGATGAAAGCATTCGTTGCGTTCGCCGGCCCAGCTGATGAAGGTCGCGGCACGCTGCCAGTGCATGCCCGAGAGCAGGGCGAAGACCTTGCGCTTGGCGCTGCGGTAGAGGCGGTCGAAGAACTCTTCCAGATGGGGGGCGCGTAGCTTGCCCTCATAGGGCAGCCAGAGCACCTTGCCGCGATTGCTCACCGCTCGCAGCAGGCCATGACGGAGTTTGCCCGGGTCGTTGCGTGCACCGTAGTCGTCGATCCAGTAGATCTCGCCGTTCTGCGCGCGGGCCTGATCGAGGATGTGGCGGTAAGTGTCGCGGTACCAGCGCTGCACCGCTGCCGGGGCATTGGCGACACGTTTGGCCGGACGCTCGGCATTCAACTGCCAGCGTTGCAGGTAATGGGCGGTGGTTCGGTCTGGCAGATCGATCCCGTGCAGGCGCCTTACCAGCGCCTGCGTGGCCTCCAGTTGCCACAGCAGGCACGGCAAGTCGTGGCGTTCCGGCGGCGTGCTGACCAACAGCCGGTAGATGCTTTTCTCCTGCTCCGCCGAAAGGCTCCGGCCTTCGCCCTCCTTGCGCCCGCGCTTACGCACGGGCACGGCATCCCAGCCGCCGGCCTGCCACGCCTTGTAAGCGGCGATGATGGTCGGTGAAGACAGGCCGGTGTCCTGACGGATGACCTTGAGCGTACTGCCGGCAATGCGCAGTTGCACGGCACGCAGGCGCAGGCGGTTGATCTGGAGAACGGACAACTGATTGCCGCGGGACACGGGAACTCCTGTCAAACATCCATTTGCTGAGTGGCGATGAAGCGGACGTCTGTACTGTTCCCTGATTCGAAAAGCGGCGCATAGGCCGAACGGACCATACGTAGAGTAAAAACAGGAGCACTCCCATGAACGCGTCAATGACCGTCCTGCTCGAAGATGTCATCGACATTGCTCGCGAAGCGGGCGAGCTGGTGATGCAGGTGTATCGCTCGGATTTCGAGGTGCGCGGCAAGCTCGATGCTTCCCCGGTGACCGAGGCCGATGAGCGCGCCGAAGCCTTGATTCTGCGGGCGCTGGCAGCGCTTACACCGCACATTCCGGTGATCTCCGAAGAGGCCGCCACGGCCGGCCAGGTGCCTGAAATCGGTCAACGTTTCTGGCTGGTGGACCCACTCGACGGGACCCGGGAATTCATTCATCGCAACGGCGAGTTCACCGTCAATATCGCGCTGATCGACAATGGCGAGCCGGTGCTGGGCGTGGTTTTGGCGCCTGCGTTGGAGCGATTGTTCGCCGGGGGGAGGGGGTGCGGCGCCTTTGTCGAACAGGCCGGGCGGCGTCAACCTATCGAATGCCGGGCTGTCTCGGAAGACGGCCTGGACATTGTCGCCAGCCGCTCCCATGGCGATGCCGAGGCGCTGGAAAAATTTCTCGAGCGACGCAAAGTACGCTCACTGAAAAATGCCGGCTCATCCCTGAAGATTTGCCTGGTGGCCGCCGGCGAGGCAGACCTTTATCCACGCCTGGGACGCACCATGGAGTGGGATATCGCCGCGGGTCATGCGGTGCTGCTGGCCGCCGGTGGAGAGATCTGCACCTTGGCCGGCGATGTGCTGCGTTATGGCAAGGCGGGTCTGGACAACCCGCATTTCTACGCTCGCGGGCTGTAGCGCCAAGAGCCCGGTATCGGTCCGACTTGCCACTCCAGGCGCTGGGCCTCGATGCCCTGATTGGCCTGGGCCAGGGCGTCGAGGCCTGATGGTGCCTGGCGGCCAGCAACTCGTTCATCTGCGCCAGTTTGAACCCCACCGACTGGGTGCAGGACAATCTCCGACAGGGATAAGCGCCACCTCTCTATGCGTGCAAATGCTTTTTCAGGAACGACCGGGTTCGTTCGTGAGTGGGGTTTTGCAGGATCTCTTGTGGCGCGCCTTCCTCGACCACCACGCCACCGTCCATGAAGATGATCCGGTCCGCCACTTCGCCGGCAAAGCGCATTTCATGGGTGACGATCAACATGGTCATGTGTTCGGCGGCGAGTTGCTTCATGACCTGGTTGACCTCTTCCACCAGCTCGGGGTCCAGCGCCGAGGTGGCTTCATCGAACAGCATGACCTTGGGGCGCATCGCCAGGGCCCTGGCAATGGCCACGCGCTGTTTCTGCCCGCCGGACAGGCGAGAAGGGTACTCGTCGAACTTGTTGGCCAGGCCGACTTTCGACAGGTACTCCATGGCCAGCTCGCGAGCGGCTGGCCGGGTCAGCCCTTTGAGCTTGATCGGGCCGAGGGCGATGTTTTCATGCACGGTCAGGTGCGGGAACAGGTTGAAGTGCTGGAACACCATGCCCATCTGCTGGCGCACGCTGTTGATGTGCTGTTCGAAGGCTCGACCTTTCAAGGGCCGGTTGACGTGTTCGCCTTCCAGCCAGATCTCCCCCTCGTTCAGCACTTCCAGGTGGTTGATCGAGCGCAGCAGGGTGCTTTTGCCCGAACCACTGGGGCCGATGATGGCGATGATCTGCCCGCGCGAGACAGACAGATCGATGCCTTTGAGCACTTCAAGTGCGCCATACGCCTTGCGCGCGCCCTTGACTTCAACCATGAGCTTTTCGGTGGTCATCGTGACATCTCTACCTTGGTTTCAAGAAGGTGCAGGCCGGCTTCCAGGACAAGATTGACCGCGTAATAAATCACCGCGACGGCCAGATAGAACTCGAACGGGCTGTAGGTCTCGCTCACGGCGCGCTGGGCGCTGTAGACCAGTTCGGCAATGCCGATGATCGACACCAGGGAGGTGTCCTTGAGCAGCACGATCAGGTTGTTGCCCAGGGGCGCCAGGGTACTGCGCAGGGCTTGCGGCACAATCACGTAGCGCTGAGCCTGGCTGCGGCTCAGGCCAATGGAGCGCGCGCCTTCAATCTGCCCCGGATCGACCGACAGGACCCCGGCACGAATGACGTCGGCGTTGTAGACGGCGAAGTGCAGGCTCAGGCCGATGATGCCAGCCATCAATGCCGGGATATCGATCCCCACTTGCACCAGGCCGTAATAGATCAGGTACAGCTGAAGCAGCAGGGGCGTGCCCATCAGCAGCCAGGTCATGAAGCGTATGGGAAGGGATACCAGTTTGGGGGTGTAGAGCACGATAAGGGCGAAGGCTATGCCCGCCATCAGGCTCAATACGCTGGAGCAGAGGAACAAGACGATGGTCCACCAGAGTCCGGTTGCCAGCAGCTCGGAATAGGGGGTGAGGATACTGAGATCGAGGCTTTGCATTGACGCGTCTCACTTTGCCGCGAAGCGTTTGTCGAGGTGGTCAACCAGCAATCTGACCGTATAGACCATGGCGATATACAAAATGGCCGACACCATGAAGATCTCGAATGGCTTGTAGGTGGAGCTGATAAAGCGCTGCGCTGTATAGGAGAGTTCCACCACCGAGATGGTCGACACCAGGGCCGAGCCCTTGAACAGCGCGACCGCATTGACCCCCAGTGGCCTGATCATCAGCTTGGCGGTTTGCGGCAGGGTGATCAGCCACAGGGTCTGGCCCTTGCCGAAACCGATTGAGCGGGCCGCTTCGACCTGGCCGGGATCGACGTTGCTGATGGCGCCGCGAATGGATTCGGCCATATAGGCCGCGATGTTCAGGCCCAGGCCGATGACGCCAGCGGAAAACGGCTCCAGCTCAAGGCCGATCTGCGGGCCGCCAAAGTAGAGGAGGAAGAGTTGGACCAGGCAGGGCGTGCCGCGAAAAACGCTGATGTAGACCCTGGCCAGGCAGCGAAGCAGGAAAAAGCCGGACAGCCGGGCCGCCACCAGCACGATGGCGACCAGCAGGCCCAGCAGCAGTGCCAGTAGCGAAACGTGCACCGTGACCCAGGCCGCCTCCAGAAAAAACGGCAGGGTGCGCTGTATGAGTGTCAGATCCATGGGCAGGCTCGAAAAGGTCAGGTTGACCGGCCCGACCCCAGGTCGAGCCAGGCTGAAGAGGAGTCAGCGAATGTCCTTGCCGATCCACTTCATCGAGATCTTTTCGTAGCTGCCATCGGCGAGCATGTCGTTCAGTGCCTGCTGCATCGCCGCCTTGAGCTCGGGGTTGTTCTTGCGCAGCGCAATGCCCATGCCTTCAACCCCACCGTCACTGTCGGGTGGCGTGATGATGCGCACTTTCTGCCCGGTTTCCTTGACGGCCACCAGTACCGGAACGCTGTCCATCACCAGCGCGTCGAGGCGCCCGGCTTCCAGGTCGACCAGCATCTCGGGAAGCCCTTTGTAGGTCTTGACCTTCAGGTTGCCGCGCGCCCTGGCCCATTTGTCGTGGGCATCGCCGAGGGTGACGCCCACCGTCACATCCTTCAGGTCAGCCAGGCTGTTGATCGGCGAGTCCTCCTTCACCACGATGGTGCGGCCGGCGTGGTAGTAGGGGCCGACGAAATCCACGGCCCTCAGGCGTTCAGGGGTGATGGTCATGGAGGCGATGATGGCGTCGTATTTTTTGGCCAGGAGCCCGGCAATGATCCCGTCGAAGGGCGTGGTGACAATGCTGACCTTCACCCCAAGCCGCTGGGCCAGGGCTTCGCTGATGGAGGCGTCGAAGCCGACGATCTGGTTCTGCTCGTTGGCAAAGCTGAAGGGCGAGTATTGCCCGCTCATGGCGATGCGGATTTCTCTGGATTCCCGGATCGATTGCAAGTCATCAGCCTGAGCGGCTGCGGGGCAGAGGAGCGCCGCGGCGGCGACGGTGGATGCGGCAAGCAGACCCTTGAGCGTTCTGGTTAGCATGGGATGGCACCTTTGAAGAATTATTATTTTTTGTTGTGGGCTCTTCACCCTGGCCTCGGGAAAAGCTTTGCACAGGTCATTGCGCAAAGCACCCGGCAAGGTGTCCGCGTGCCGGACACATTGCCGGAGTTGGCCGACACTATGTCGGCCAGCCCGGTTTGGGGCGCTGCGGCCTCGATCCTGATGCTCTAGCGCAGTGCCGCCTTGAAGCTTTCGTCCAGGACCTCAAGCAGGAAGTCGGCGTTCTTCTGGCTGAAAATCATCGAGGGGCGCATTTTCAGTACGTTGTCGTAGGGGCCTTCGGTGCCGATCAGAATGCCGCGCTCCCGGGCACCATCGGCGACCTTCCTGGCCAGTTGCGTAGCCGGAGCCTTGCTCTGGCGATCGGTGACCAGTTCAATCCCGAGGAACAGCCCCAGGCCGCGTACGTCGCCAATGGCATCGTAGCGCTGCTGCAGCGTGCGAAAGCCATCGAGCAAGTAGTTGCCCACCGTCAGTGCGTTGAGTTTCAGGTTGTCGCGTTCAATCACATCGAGAACGCTGAGCCCCACGGCACAGGAAACCGGGTTGCCGGCGAAGGTGTTGAAGTACTCCATGCCATTGTTGAAGCTGTCGGCGATCTCGCGGGTGGTCACCACTGCCGACATCGGGTGCCCGTTGCCAATGGGTTTGCCCATGGACACCGCATCGGGCACCACGCCCTGGGTTTCAAAGGCCCACCAGTGGCTGCCCACTCGACCAAAGCCGACCTGGACTTCATCGGCCAGGCACAGGCCGCCCTCGGCACGCACCATTGCATAGACTTCCTGCAAGTAGTTTTCCGGGAAAAACAGTTGCCCGGCGACGCTGGGAATGGACTCCGCGAGAAAGAACGCCGGGGCCCGGCCCTGCTTGCGCATGCTATCGATCTGCTCGGCGACACTTTGCGCGAAACGCTTGCCCAGCTCCTCGAACGGCCAGTGATCCGCAGCGCGGTAGGTATCCGGCACCGCCGCCTCGAATACGTGTTCTGCACGGCCTTTGCCGGCCTTGCGCTTGTACTTGTAGGGGCTGAGGTCGATCAGCTCCTGGGTGGTGCCGTGGTAGGCCCAGTCCAGCACGATGGCATCGTTGCGCCCGGTGTGATTGCGCGCCATGCGCAGCATCAGGCTATTGGCTTCGCTGCCCGAACAGCCGAAGGAGGCCACCGCCAGGCCTTCGGGCAAGGTCGCGGTGAGCCGCTCGGCGTACTCCACGATGTTGTCGTGCAGGTAGCGGGTGTTGGTGTTCAGGCGTGAAGCCTGGCGCGCCAGGGCCTGCACCACGTCGGGATGGGAGTGGCCCAGGTGGCAGACGTTGTTGAAGCAGTCCAGGTAGGCCCGGCCAAAGTTGTCTATCAACCAGACCCCATCACCGCGTACGAACTTGATCGGGTCCGAGTAGGAAATCGACAAGTTGGGCAGCAGCAGTTGTTTACGCTTGGCCACGATCTCTGCTTTGCTTCTGCCTTCCTGGTTGTAGGTTTCCGCAGGGATTCCGGCCAGGGTCGATGCATCCGGGAACAGGTCGGCCCACACCTCAAGGTAGGCGCGCTCACCGACGCCGATGAACTCGCTCGCTTGCAGCTGGGTATCGGTGGACATCTGGAAGTGCACATGGGGCAGCCAGCCGCCGTTTTCCGTGTCCTCGCCCATGTGGCCCACCAGGGCACCCGCCTCAAGACGGTCCCCGGGCTTGAGGCGGGTCAGCGCTTCGTGGGCCATGTGCCCCCACAGGGTCAGGAACGGCGGGCAGCCCTCAGGCGAATGCTCAAGCATGATCAAGCCGCCATAGCCCAGCGGTTCACGCTCGACCTCGACGCTGCGCACTACGCCGGCAAGCGGTGTGTACAGCGGCGTTCCGGCCGGCATGATCAAGTCGACGCCCAGGTGAATGATCCGACGTTGCCCTGCAATGAAGCGCGATTCAAATGCCGCATCGGTGTAGATGGTCCGTTCTTCGCCCCAGGGGCCGATGCCCAGTGGCACTTGATGTTCAGCCGCAAAATCGTTCCACCATTTCGCCGCCTCTGCCGGACGCTGCTCGGCGGAGGCGACCGTCAGCACATGGGCGGCATCGGCGAACGGCACAATGGCCTTGTTCAGGGTCGCCGCCGCCGGATGCACGATGTCCGCGAAGGCGTGGCGGTTTTCATCCACCCAGCGGCGAACCGCCCCGGCACCTTCTATCGCGTCATAGCCGCAGGCCTTGCGCAGGATCGCCGTCGCCAGGCGCGGGTTCATGCGGTCCATTTTTTCCAGCAGGCGCCAGGCCGGGGCTTCGCTGATGGCCAGGTAAGGATTGTCCTGGGTCTGCTCGTGGCGCGAGGCCGACAAGGTGACGCTGATGACCAGGCGCATGGCGATCAGGTTGAACAGCACGTCCAGTTCTTGCGGCTGCAGCGGGTAGCGCTCGTGGAAGCCGGCGGTGAGGGCGGCGGCCGCGCCGATGGGGTCCTCCATGTCGAGAATGGAGTAGGCGCAGGTGATGGCGACTTCGGCAATCAGCACCGTATGCACGGCATCGCCAAAGTCGATGATGCCCGAGACCTGCTGATGAGTCTGCGGGTCGACGAGGATGTTCCAGTCATTGCCGTCATTGTGAATGACCTGCGTGCGCAACCGCGCAAGCCTGGGTTGCACGGTGTTTTCGAACGCGGAAATGAAGCGCTCCAGAATGGCTCGTCGGCCAGGGTCCTTGACGAAATGCAGGCGCGATCTGGAGCGCGCGGCGTGCCGCAGGTCCCAGTCCAGGTCGCGCACCGCACCGGGATGCATGAAGCCCTGCAACGCACGATCCATGTCGGCGAACGATTGGCCCAGGCTGCGCATGAGGGCGAAGGTGCGCTTGACCTCGGCCAGGGGAGTGCCGTGCAGCCAACTCACCAGGCGCACCGCATGGGTTTCACCGGAGGGCGCCACGGCCGAGGCGAGGAAGCCACCGGCAAGGCTCTTCTTCAGCTGCGGCACGGCAAGCTCGGGGTTGTAGCTGGCGAGGTGGCTGAGGATGGCCGTCTGCAGCTCGCTTTCAGCACGCGGTTCACTCGAATTGACCACCTTCAGAATCCATCCCGCATCGCTTGCAGTGTTCAACCGGTAGTTGCAGTCGCGCTCGCCATCCAGGGGCGAGGCCGTGGCGACGACATTGAAAAGCTGCTCGGCCAGTTGTTCGGCATCGCGGGGCGAGAACTGCGGGGCGGGATGGGAAAGGTTGGTCATGGTAATGGTTTTCCAAGTTATTGTTTTCAGTTAGCTTGGCATGCGAAATCCTTGACGGCAGTAGGTATGCGGTCGGTGTTGGCCTGCATATTGTCGGAATCGACCGGCACAAATTCGGTAGTCAAAGTGAGGAGTCTTGATGCGCGACCTGGACGTGAAAGATCGCGAAATACTGGACATTCTGTCTAAAGAAGCGCGGATTGCCCTGAAGGCCCTGGCCGCGAGAATCGGGCTGTCCAGAAGCGCCACCAGCGAGCGTGTCCTCAACCTTGAGCGCAATGGCGTGATCAGGGGCTACCGGGCGGATATTGGCGAAATCGACGCCAACGTGATTCGCGCCATGTTTCTGGTGTGCCTGAAACGCACGCCGGCCATCAGCCTGCTGGACATGCTGGCCCAGCACTCGCAGGTGCGACGCATCTCTTCGGTCAGTGGCCAGCTCGATCTGGTGATCGAGATCGAATCCCGCACCATTGATGACCTGAACCGAGTCCGGGATGCCGTAGCCAGTCATGAGTCCGTCGAGGACATCACCACGGCGGTGGTTCTTCGCCGTGATATCGATCGACAGGCATCCTGATTCGCCGCTGTACAACTCCCGCACTGAAACAATAAAATGAGAAGCATTATCATTAATGCGAATCTCCCATGCACAACCACAGCCTCTCTTCGCCCGTCGCCCAGTTGTATGCGAACCATCACGGCTGGCTGCGGGGCTGGCTGCACCGGCGCCTGGGGCACAGTGCCGATGCCGAGGACCTGGCCCATGACACCTTTATCCGGGTGCTGCGCTCCCAGGAGGATGTGCGTGAGTTGCGCCAGCCCATGGCGTTCCTGGCCACCATCGCCAACGGCCTGCTGATCAATCGCTGGCGCCGCCAGGCGATCGAGCGGGCTTATCTGGAAGCCCTGGCGGCGCGGCCGGTGGGGGAGGAGCCTTCGCCGGAGGAGCGGCACCTGATGATCGAGACCCTGTTGCAGCTGGATTCGCTGCTGGTGGGGTTGTCGTCGCGGGTGCGGCAGATCTTCTTTCTGTCCCAGCTCGATGGCCTGACCTATCCGCAGATCGCTGCGCAGTTGGGCCTGACCGTGGCCCAGGTGCAGCGGGCCATGGGCAAGGCGTTCAGTGTCTGTTACGCGAGCCGTTTTGAATGAGTGGCGCTGCGGTCGATCCCCGAGTGCGGGACAACGCCATCGATTGGCTGGTGCGGATGCAGTCCGGGCTGATGAGCGCCGCGGACCATCAGGCCCTGCAGCAGTGGCGGCAAGCCAGCGTCGAGCATGAATACGCGTGGCAGCGGGTCAGCAGCCTGCCGCTGATGTTGCAGCCAGGGGCCAATCTGTTGGCCGATGCCACGGCGCGCCGGGCATTGCAAGCGGCGGGCGCCGATCCGCAGCGACGGCGACAGGTGCTCAAGTGCCTGCTGGCCCTGGGGCTGTTGGGGGGCATTTCCTGGCAGGGGGCGGATTCCACCCTGGTGCGCTCAGCCCTGGCCAGTTATCGCACCGGCGTCGGCGAGCGACGCCATTGGGCCCTGGCCGACGGTGGCTCGCTATGGCTGAACACCGCCAGTGCGGTGAACCTGGACCTGAGCGCCCGGCAGCGCAGCCTGCAATTGATCGAGGGCGAACTGGCCCTGGACACCCCGGCGGGCTCTGCATCCCTGCAACTGTCGACCCCGGATGCGGTGCTCTATAGCCGTGGTGCCAACCTGCTGGTGCGTCACGATCGCCTGGGCACCCAGGTGACGGTGTTGCGCGGGCTGGTGCAGGTGAGCGCACGGCAGCACCCAGCACCGCTGGCGTTGCAGGCCGGCTGGCAAACCCGAGTCGATGGCCGGGGAGCAGGGCGGCCAAGCCCCATCGATACGTTTCTGGCCCAGGCCTGGATGCGCGGCATCCTGCCCGCCGAGCGCATGCGCCTGGATCAGTTGCTGGCGGAGCTGTCGCGCTATCGCCCGGGCTTCTTGCGTTGCAGCGAAGCCGTGGCGGGCCTGCGCGTAACCGGCAGTTTCCAGTTGGACGACACCGATGCCGCCCTGGCCCTGGTAGCCAATACCTTGCCGGTGCGCATTGAGCGAAGAACCCGTTACTGGGTGACCGTGGTGCCGGCCTGAAACTTTTTTTTCACCGGCGCGATAGTTTTTTCGATCTGGCTTGGCCTTCAGGTATTACCCACCGGCACAGGTGGGTTTCGATCCCTAGGAGCCCTGCATGATTTTCCCTGCTCGTGTCTTGCGTACCCATACCTTCGGCCTGCTGTTGCTCGGTTTGCAGCCGCTCTGTAGTGAAGTGGTGTTGGCTGCCGGCGAGCGCCACTACAGCATCGGCGCCGGTCCCCTGGACCAGGTGCTGTCGCGCTTTGGCGCCGAGGCGGGCATCAGCATGGCCGGCAGTGCGCTGCTCACGGCGGGCAAGACCAGCCAGGGCCTGCAAGGGGATTTCAATACCGAAGCGGGCTTGAACCAGCTGCTGGCGGGCACCGGCCTGGGCTACGTGCGCCAGGCCGACGGCGGCTATGCCTTGCGCCTGCGCCTTGATGCGGTGTCGCTGCCGACCCAGAAGGTCAAGGGCGAAAATCCTGACGAGGAAGAGGTGTACCGGGCACCGCGTTCATCGGTTTACATCTCTGCCGACGACATGCAGCGCTTTGGCGTGGTGTCGGTGGGCGACATGCTCAAGGGCCAGCCCGGGGTCCAGGTCGGTGACAGCCGCAATGGCGGCGGCCTGGATGTGAACATCCGCGGCATCCAGGGCCAGAGCCGGGTGGCGGTGACGGTGGACGGTTCGCAGCAGGCGCTGGATGTCTATCGCGGTTATGCCGGGACCCAGCAACGCAGCTACATCGACCCGGACATGATCAGCGACATCGCCATCGACAAGGGCCCGAGCCTGACCTCCAGTGCCATAGGCGGCACGGTGAAGATGCGCACCCTCGGGGTCGGCGACATCCTCAAGGACGGTCAGAATATCGGCCTGCGGCTCAAGGGTGATGTCTGGAACAACGGTGTGGCCCCGGCCTCCCGCGATCCGCACTCCAAGACCCAGGACCTGTACTCCGAGCCGCATCAGAGCCGCGGCGGGCTGTTCGGCTCGGAGGCCGAGGCCGGCAGTGCCGCGTTCGCCTATTCCCATGAATACTTCGATGTGGTGGCGGCCTACGCCCATCGCAACCAGGGCAACTATTTCGCCGGCAAGAAGGGCCAGGATCGCTACCGCACCTATGACCGTTACGGCGATGAAGAGACCAGCGTCGCCACCACCTACAACGCCGGGGAAGAGGTGCTGAACTCCTCGTCGAAGACCGAATCCTGGCTGCTCAAGACCACCCTGCGCCCGGCGGACGGCCACACCTTCGACCTGGGCTACCGGCGCTACGACGGACGCATCGGCGAGATCATGCCCTCGGACATCTTCCGTTTCGGCACTGGCGGCATCTACCAGTACCCCCTGGGCCACACCCAGATCGACACCTACACCGCGCGCTACAACTACCTGCCTGCAGGCAACCCGCTGGTGGACCTGAGCGCCGACCTGTGGATGACCGATGCGCAGACCAGCCAGTTGACCGCCGTCTCGGCGCCGGCATCCCAGGCCTACCGTTCGGACCGCAACTGGAGCCGCCAGGCCGATCGCCGGGTGGGCGGTGGCCTGGCCAATACCTCGCGTTTCGAGACCGGCTACGGCGACTTGAAGCTGGACCTGGGCAGCTCGTTCCAGCTGGAGGAACTGCGCCCGCAGAAAAGCGTGGCCACCACCCAGGACGATATCAACGCCAACCGCATGCTGCGCGAAGGTTCGCGGCAGGAGTTCAGTTTCAACGGCAAGCTGGAGTACAAGCCGGTGGACAGCCTCACCCTGTGGGGCGGCGGGCGCTACACCCACTATCGCAGCAAGGATCACGTGCCCACGGCCACGGCGCGTCGCGAGGAACGTGACCTGCGCTACCTGCGGGTTTCCAACGGCGACAATTCCGGCAACATGATGTGGTTCCCCGACCAGAACGGCCAGTACACCGACGCCACCGACCCGCGCCTGAACAACGGCATCGTCTTCCAGAACACCAACTTCCCCTTCGAGGGCGTGCGCTACAACGACTTTGGCGCCACCGACTCCACGGTCTATCCGTCCCAGGTCGGCGAGGTGGTCACCGGCTACAACTACTCCGGCAAGAACAGCAACAGCGGTGGCGCCTTTGCCCCGGCCTTCGGTATCAATATCGAAGTGCTGCCGGACACCTTCGTGTATGCCTCGTACACCCAGGGCTTTCGCATGCCGTCGCTGTTCGAAACCAGCCAGGGCGTACAGCAGACGATGCCCGGCAAGGGCCTCAAGCCCGAGCGTTCGAGCAACTGGGAGATCGGCGCCAGCACCCTGCAAAAGGGCCTGCTGGTGGATGACGACTCGGCGGCGTTCAAGCTGGCCTACTTCAACAACACCATCAAGAACTACATCACCCGCTACTACGACCCGAGCCCGGGCCTGTGGGGCCTGATGCGCTTCAGCAACACCGACAGCTACAAAACCAGCGGCCTGGAACTGCAGACCCGCTACGATGCCGGGCGGGTGTTTGCCGACCTGTCGTCCACCTACTACCTGAAGACCGAAACCTGCGACGCGGCTTTCGCGGCCACCCTGCGCGCCACCAGCAATCCCTACCAGAAAACCGCCGACACCCCGGACTGCACCCCGGGCAGCTTCATGGGCTCCTACACCAACACCCAGAACCCGCCACGCTTTGCCGGCAACCTGACCACTGGCCTGCGCTTCTTTGACCAGAGCCTGACCCTCGGTACGCGCATCACCTACACCTCCGGCCCCACGGTTACCGCCGACAAGCCCTGGCAGACCGGCGCCACCACGCCGCAACTGAACTACCGCGAAGTGGCACTGTTCGATCTGTTCCTCAACTACAAACTGAAGGAAGACGCCAGCCTCAACGTGTCGCTGCAGAACCTCACCGACCGTTACTACCTGGACCCCCTGGCGCAGAGCTTCATGCCGGCACCGGGGCGCACGCTGCGGGTGGGGATGCAGGCGAAGTTCTAGGATGCGGGCGGCCTTCTCCGGACCAGGCAGCAAGGTGCGGCCTTGCTGCGCCGGCCTTTTACTGCGGCGGGTCGACGCAGTAAAATAGGCCGCTTTCGCCCCCATTGGCCGGCACTCGCCCCTGACCTGAGCGGTATTGCCAAAGGGATCTGGCCCTCGCTGCGTTACAGATAAGGATATCCAATGAAGACCCTGGTAAAGCGTCTCCGCCCCCTGGCTGTTCTGGTTTCAGTCACGCTCTTGAGCGCCTGTGCCCCGCTGGGCAGTTCCGACCTCAATGGCAGCGCCACGCAGAACCCGACCAACCAGCTCCTGGAGATCATCGATGGCGCGACCCGGGACGGTATGTCCGTGGTGCTGGTGCCGGCGCTCATGCCCAACAAGAGCGTGACCGACCTCTCCAGCTATTCCCATCGTGTGATCTTCAGCAACAAGGACCAGCCGGGCCAGGGCTACATGCAGTCCTTCGCCAATAACGACCTGGAGAAAATCAAGGAAACCGTATTTCTCTGGGACTTCCTTGAAGTGCACATCGTCCCGCCGGGAACCTACCTGATGTCCGGCGGCATTGATTACAGGATCGACAGCAGCCTGGCCCAGGTAGGCGCCGCGAAGGGCCAGCCGGCCAGCAGTGCCCGTGGTTCGGTGGACATGTCTGCGGTGCTGTATCGCCAGTTCGTCAAGGAACAATACTGGCGCGACGCTTCCTACGCGGATACCACCCACACCCAGAATGTCTGCAGTACCGTGCATGTCGCCTCCGGCCAGTGCGTGGCCTGGCAAGAGCAGCAATACAACACGCGCCGGCAGGTGTCGGAAGGCGGTTGGACCGAAGGCACCAAGATCCGTGATGTCCAGTCCGTCAAGTTGAAGGCACAGATCCCCGACGCCTACGCGCCCCTGGCCTTCAGTATCCAGCCCGGCCAGATACTGCTCAGCGACCGCTTCCACCTGAAAACCCCGGCCGTGAGCTACGACAAGAAGACTTGCAAGGCTATCGACCCGCAGAACATCAAATGCGCACTGCGGGATATCCAGGTCTACGTGAGGCCGGCCCCCGTGGAACTGGTCAAGAAGTTCAGCGACAAGGAGCTGGCGAATGTCAACGACACAGGACGCCGGGTGCTGGCGCGTATCGAACCGATGAAAACCCGCCTGCAAGGGGACACCGGCATGGAAGACCTGGTATGGGGCATCCCGGTTTCCCTGAAGAAAACCGCCAGGTAAGGGGGCTTGCCTTAGGGCGCGGAGAACAGCGCGCAGCGCCACGGGCCATTGCTAGTTGAAGGCGCTGCGCAAGCCTTTGATGACCTGTTCGATGGAGGGCCCTTGAATGGCCGGCGGTTGCGGGTTTTCGCCGAATTCGCGCCAGATGAACAGGGTCAGTTCCGCCCCGTCAGTCAGTGACAGGGCGTTTTCCTCATGGGCGAAAGTTTCAAGCAGCCGGTAGCGCTGATCACTCCAGAACAGCTCCTCGACCCAGGGGTACACCGGAATAAAGTGGAAATGGATGGGGTAGCCGGGGGCATGGCCGAACCGGCTGATGTACAGCCACTTGGGTTTGAGCTGCAGCTCCAGGTTTTTCTGCACCCTGGCGAGCAGGCCGCCCAACTCCGCCAGGGCGCTCTCGGGCAGCTCGGCCAGTGAATTGACCCGGGATCGCGAGCCCAGCATCAGGTAGCCGGGCAGGGCGGACGACAGGTGATGATTGAGCACCCAATGATCGGTTTGCAGAATGATGAACTCGGGGGCTATGCCCACCTGCTGTGCGGTGTTCAAGGCATGGGCTCCTGTTCGGGAAGGTCGCTCTTGTATTCGCCCCACTGCATGTACGCGTAGTACCGGGTCATTGCTTCGAAGTGGCTGGGGGCTTCCACTTCCCACACAAGCCGGGCGTCGGGGTGAAGCAGTTTGCGTGCGGTGTTTCCCTGTGGGCCGCTCAGACAGAAGGTCTGGCAGTCATCCGGTTCCATCCAGAGTTGGTAGTTCATCTCTTGCGCTTCTGAGTGTGGGGGAGGCTATCGTCGTTGTGGCTCGAGCAACCTAGATCGAGCCGACCGAACGCAGGTATTTCCGTGCCTGAGGGCTGGTGATCTTTTCGGGTTCAAGCACATACAGCGAGCTCCAGAGCGGCGGTAAACCCAGTTCCTCCATGTAGGACGTGAAGCTGTTGAAAGGCTCGGTACCAATGACCTCGGCGCTGAGCCAGAGCAACTCGCACTCCTGGCAAAGGTGCAGGATTTCCTGCGTTGCCCGCACTTGAACCTGGGTTACTTCGCCTTGTTCACACTCCGGACACAGCATTTTTTCACCTCCCAAATGGGCGCGCAGTCTATCACTGACCAGGTTGCACGCGGCCAGCAACGAAGGTCTGCCTGCGCTCAGAACCCGCCATGGAGGACGCTGCCTTCGACCCTGTCCGGAGCGGGCCTTTGCGGCACCCGCATCCCCGGCCCCGGTCGCATAAATTTGAAATGCCCGGCATTGCTCGCCAGAATCGCCCCCCGATCCGGCACAAGGTGCCGGACCTTGGTGGTGAAAAGGGGCAGCAGTTGAATCAGCAGACATTGTCCATGCGCCTGGCGCGCGTGGCGGCGCATGTACCAACCGGCGCACGCCTGGCCGATATCGGCTCGGATCACGGCTATCTGCCGGTGGCCTTGCTGCTGCGCGGCAGCATCAGCGCGGCGGTGGCCGGAGAGGTGGCGTTGACGCCGTTCCACGCGGCCCGGCGCACGGTGCGCGACAACGGCCTGGAGCAGCAGGTCAGCGTGCGCCTGGCCGATGGCCTGGCGGCGATCGAACCGGGCGACGCCATCAGCGCCATCAGCCTGTGCGGCATGGGTGGCGAGACCATCCGCGACCTGCTGCAAGCCGGCAAGGCGCGCCTCAATGGCCAGGAGCGGTTGATCCTGCAGCCCAACGGTGGCGAGCAGCCCCTGCGCCAATGGCTGATGGACAACGGCTACCGCATCCTGTGCGAAGAGGTGCTGCGGGAAAACCGTTTCGACTACGAAATCATCGTCGCCGAGCGCACAGGGCCGGTGAGCTACAGCCCCCGGGAGCTGTACTTCGGCCCTCTGCAACTGCAGGCCCGCAGCCCGGCGTTCCTGGCCAAATGGCAGCGTCTGCTGCGCCTGAAACAGCGCACCCTGGAAAACTTCAGCCGGGCACAGGCTGTGCCCGCAGAGAAGGTGCAGGACATGGCCCGGCAGGTGCGCTGGATCAGCGAGTTGCTGGGCTGAATCGAAGTTCAAGGCTGTTTTTCGGGTGCAAAACGCGTCATGCCGGCTTGCCTGATGCCGAAGGGGGCGTTGCAGTCAGCCCTGCACTGTCCAGAGCATGGTCTGCACCTGGATGTGGGGGGGGCTTTGCAGAGGCTCCCACTCATCAATGAACGCGAACCCCTGGCGCAGATAGAAACTCGCGGCCCTGGCATTGGCGGGGGAGACGTCGAGGAACACCCGCTCATGGCCTTGTTCCCGTGCGCGCGACTTCACCGCTTCCACCAGCCGGGCCGCCACGCCGGAGCCACGGGCCGCGGGTGCGACCCACATGCCGATCAGGTTGTAGCGGTTTGCCTCACTGACTGCGGCGCCGATCATTCCCAGGGGCTGGCCATCCTCGATGGCCAGCCAGAATGCGCTGGTCGCGCCCGAGGCACGTTCCTGCCACTGCTGATCACTGTACCGGGCGGCACTCTGGTAGCTGACCCCGAACGCGGTCGGGGCGTCCTGCAGCGCGGCGAGACGAACTTGCTTCAACAGCCTCCAGTCCTTGGTTTGCGTCGGTCGAATATCCATGGTGGTCTTCAGGTCGAGTGAGGCAGCAACCTCTCACAAGGCTGGCGCAGGAACAAGCGCGCCTTGCCCGGTGCTGCGCTTGCCGGCGGCCTGCGCTTGCCATTTGCCAGCATCTTGTCGCTGATGAAACGCTGGCTATATGATCGCGCGTCATGCCATTGGCCACTTGCGTGGCCGGCGTTTTCTCATCGGTTCTACAGGGATGTTCCAGGGATGAAAATCAAGAGCAATACAGGTCTGCACAAGGAAGGCCGGCTGGCTGCGCGACTGGCCGGCTGGTTGCTGGCGCCGTGCATGCTGGCGGCTTCGATGCTGGCCCAGGCCGGTGCGCCGATCCCTCCCGGCGCAGTGCTGGCGGTGATGCAGAACGTCGAGGTGCCGGACCAGGATGAAGAGGTGGAGCTGGAAGACGGCGTTACCGCTACCTTCTGGTACGGCCAGGAGCTGGACTTCGACGGCAAGCACTATTACGCCACCTTTGTCTGGCACACCCGGGACCGCGCCGCCCGCGAGGGCGAGGATTTTGCCGCGCCGGAGGTTCAGGTCCGGCTGGCCGATGCCACCTTCGAACTCACCAACCCGGGCCAGAAGCAGGCCTATTCCATCCGCAGCATCGAACGCAAGATCGGCTTCTTCGGCGGCGGCGAGAAGCCCGAGGAAGTGGACACCAAGCGCAAGGCCGTTGAGCACCGTACCGCTGACGGCCGCCTGCTGCTGGCGGTGCCCACGGCCACTTTCGACAATGGGGTGATCACCAGGGGCTACACCATGCTGGTGTTCAATCCGAACAAGAAACCCGAAGACGATGGCTGGGTCTGGTCCTACGTTGGCCAGGTGCGCACCGGCGAGGACAACTCCGCGGCCTGCGACGACGGCGCGGTCATGCCCTGCATCGGCAGCGACGGGGAGCTGAGCTTCGTCGCCGGCCAGGAGCCGCTGCCGCAGGTGCAGGTCAAGGTCAGCGGCACTACCTTCGAGGGCCCGGGAAAGGTCCGTTCGCTGGCGACCGCGGATAACCTCACCTATGTCTACGACAGCAAGACCGAGCAGTACGTCAGCCGCTAGTTGCGGCAGCGACGGCCAGGTAGCGCAGCCTTGCCAAACCCACGATCCTCCAGGGAGGATCGTGGAGCGCTTTCACCCCGGTCCGGCACAGCCATCATCCAAGGAAACGGCGAATGAGTACGCGTATCGACATGCTGATGAACCCGGGGCCGGAGGTGCGCGCTGCGATCCTCGAGCCCTTGCGGGCTCACAACCGGGCCCAGGCGGGCGATCCCAAGCCCGAGGCCATCGCCCTGGTGGTTCGCGACGAGCACAGCGGTGAGATTCTCGGTGGCCTGCAGGCGGAGATTTTCTATCGCTGGATGTTCATCGAGCTGCTGGCGGTCCCCGAGCAGACACGGGGCCAGGGCACGGGCTCGCAATTGCTGAACATGGTCGAGGAGCTGGCCCGGGAAAAGGGCTGTATCGGCATCTGGCTCGATACCTTCGACTTTCAGGCGCCGCAGTTCTATCAGCGGCACGGCTTCAGCGAATTCGGCCGGCTGGAGGAATTCCCGCCGCAGCACCGGCGTTTCTTCCTGCACAAACGCCTGGTCTGAACCCTCGAGCCCTGGCTGGCGAACCCGCATGCAGCGCGTTCCCGCAGCCTGGGCCGCGGCTACTCAGGCGTGGGCATCGACGCCGATCCGCGCCAGCAGCCAGTCCTGATAGAGCGCGGGGCTGTCGGTGGTCTGGCCGCCGTTTTTGGCAACGACCGTCTTGCCGTCCAGGCGCCCGATTTCCATCAGGTATTGCAGGCCCTTGAGCACATGGGTGGCGTCGTCCTTGCCCAGGGACTGCACATCGGGCAGTTGGACGGAGTTGCTCTTGTCGTCGAATGTCGCCCAGGTGGGGTTGGCTCTGTATTGGGCTATCAGTTTGGCGTCCGAGATTTGCGATTCATGAAAACTGGCGTCGATCTTCGCCTGCATTTGTGGCGTCGCATTCTCTACCTGGATTTTCATGGACTTCAGCGTGCCATTCTCCAGCGCCCTGGTGATTCCCTTGAGGCCCATGGCTACGAGGGATGTCGAGTTTGAGATGCTTCCTGTCATGAGACTGCTCCTGGGTGGGTTCTGGCCAAGCAGAGCAAAACCCGGGCCATGGGCCCTGAACATGATGCAGCGTGGCGTTGGCAGCGGCGCCAGCAGCGATGGCGGGCAGAAGTTGGCCGTAGTGGGCAAGGGATTGCCATTGGATCGCCTGCTTTTGCCAGCCACTACTGCCCCGAGGCGGATATCGACCCGTGTCCGCCGCCCTGGTGGCCGTGAAGAAAAACTCGATCTGCATGGCCAATCGGCGCACAGTGGCCGCCTGTACTGTTGCCACTTCCGATTGCCCGCCCATGACCCAGCCCCGAACCCCCACCGCACTCGCGGCCCTGATTGCCCGGCACACCCCGCACTCCGGCGACTTTCCCAGCGCCGTGCCCAACCTGACCTTGCACCGCCGTTCCACGCCGACCTCGGCCATTCCCTGCATCTACAGCCTGGGCCTGGGGGTGATTGCCCAGGGCGGCAAGCAGGTGCTGCTGCAGGAGGCGGTGATCAATTACCGGGCCGGGCAGGGCATGCTGACCAGCATCGACCAGCCGGTGGTGGCCCGGGTAACCGAGGGCTCGGCGGCCGAACCTTTCCTGGGCATGATGCTGACCCTGGACATGCACCAGATCCTGCAAACCGCCGCACAGATGCAGCCGCCACCGCCTTCGCGGGCCAGCGATTATCGGACGGTGGTGGTGGATGAACTGGAGCCGGGGCTGGCCAGCGCTCTGGAGCGGCTGGTGGGCTTGCTCGACGAGCCGGCGCTGATTCCCCAGCTGGCGCCATTGATCCAGCAGGAAATCATCGTCCGGCTGTTGGCCGGGCCCTACAGCCTGGCGTTGCAGCAGTTGCTGGCGGTGGGTTCGCCGACCCAGCAGATCTTCAAGACCGTGGCCTGGCTCAAACAGAACTTCACCCAGCCGTTGCGCGTCGATGATCTGGCGCAGCGCGCCCATATGAGCCCGTCCACCTTCCGCCAGCATTTTCGCGCCATCATCGGCGTCAGCCCGCTGCAGTTCCACAAGCAGTTGCGCCTGCAGGAAGCCCGGCAGTTGATGCTCAGCCAGAACATCGATGCCGGGCGCGCCGCGGGGCTGGTGGGCTATGAAAGTGCTTCGCAGTTCAGCCGGGAATACAGCCGGGTGTTCGGCGCGCCGCCGCAGCGGGATATCCGCAGGATGCGCGAGGCCGGGTAAGGGCCAGGTTGCAGTGCAGGGTTCAGCGAAATAGGCAAACAGGCTGTGGCGCGGCTCTAGGCGCCTAACCATTCGATCCGCCACGGATAGGCTTGTTTCTAGCTGTTTGTGTTGCAGCGAAACGCCCTTTGGGGTGAGCCGGCAGAATCCGCAAAACAGGCAAACTTGCCGTCAGAATAGGCAAGGTTTCGCCGCGAGCCATTTCTATACTGGTGCCCAACGACGCAGCAGCCCCAAGGCCTGCCGTGTCCCGGGCGCTTTCGGTAACGCCCGACTCCGCACTCCCGCACACGGGAGCGAGCGGTCCGCCTATCGATCCAGACGAGCCTGCCCAGGGCGGCTCAAGGAGTACGGTCATGAGCAACAGCATCGAACACGTCAGCTTCCCCAACTTCGGCTGGGACAACGCCGCGGACATCTATCTGCCGGCGGATTTCCACCCGGGCAAGCGCTACCCGGCCATCGTCAGCACCCATCCCATCGGCAGTTGCAAGGAGCAGACCTCCGGCAACATCTACGCCGCCGGGCTGGCCCGGGCCGGGTTTGTGGTCATCGCCTTCGACGCCAGTTTCCAGGGCGCCAGCGGCGGCCAGCCACGCTTTATCGAAGACCCGGCCACTCGCGTGTCGGACATCCGTTTCGCCATCGACTACCTGGTGACCCTGCCTTATGTCGACCCCGAGCGCATCGGTGCCATCGGTGTCTGTGGTGGCGGTGGCTACACCATTCAGGCGGCAATGACCGACTACCGGATCAAGGCCCTGGCCTCCATTACCGGGGTCAACTTCGGCCGCCTGATCCGCGAAGGTTTCAGCAACTTCGATCCGGTCAGCGCCTTGCACGCCATGGCGAAGCAGCGCACCGCCGAGGCCCGGGGCGAGGCGCGTCATGTGATCGACTACCTGCCAGCATCGGTAGCCGAGGCGCAGCAGAACGGCATCAGCGACATCGACGTACTGGAAGCCACCGAGTACTACAAGACCGCCCGGGGCCAGCAGCCAAACGGCGCCACCAGCGGTCTGTTTTCCTTCAATAGCGCGGCCTTTGGCTGGGATGCCTTCCTGCAGGCCGAGGTGCTGCTGACCCAGCCACTGATGGTGGTGGTCGGCGACAAGCCCGGCGGCTTCGGTGCCTACCGCGACGGCCTGGAAATCCATGGCCGCGCGGCCTCCCGGGACAAGCATCTGGTGGTCGCTGAAGGCGGGTCCCACTACGACCTGTACGACCGCGCCGAAACGGTGGCGCTGGCCATGGCGCAATTGGTGCCGTTCTTCCAGCAGCACCTGTAAGGGGAGAGGCAGCCGCCGCTGTCGCCTGGCCGGCGACGGCGGCTTTGTCGCGCCCGGGCACCAAACCGCTCCCCCGGCAGGCCGCCGGTGAGCAGCAGGCTGGCGAAGCTCAGGGGGTAGGCATTGATGACTCACTGCAGGGCCGTGATGCCGGCATCCATGTCCCGAGCAATGGATTCCAGGGCGACATTGACGATCGAGGTGTCGAGGATCACCACCCCATAGCTCCGGCAGGGGGCGATCAGTACTTGGCGTTGCAGGCGGTGCTTGAGGTCCATGGGGGCGTATTTCCTTTGCCGCAGTGCGGTGCGACTATACGAACCTTTTTGCACACCATGCTTTGGGCTGGATCGAAGTGTGCGGCGAAACCTTCGCCGAGCCGGTGCGGGGGGGCATGCTCATCATCCTGTCCGATGGCAGCTCGCTGTCCGCCAGCGCCCTGGCCGAAGCGGCGGGGATGTCACCGCAGACCGCCAGTTCGCATCTGGCCAAGCTGCTGGAGAGCTATTGCAAGCTGGGCTGGGAGCAGTTGCAGCGCCAGCTGGGTGTCCAGCCGCTGGCCTGAAGCCCTTGTGGCCAGCCAGCGAAAGCCCCTTCAAGCCATTACCCAAGGAATGACGAATGAGCCGCCTGCCCCTGCAACACATCGACCTGAGCCAGGTGACGAGCACCGCTGAATTGCACCTGGTGCTGCGCGATGCCCTGGGCTTTCCCCATTGGTACGGCTGTAACTGGGATGCCTTCTGGGACGCCATTACCGGGCTGGTGGAAATGCCCGAACAGTTGCATATCAGCGGCTGGCAAGCATTGTCCCGGCGCCTGCCCCGGGACGCGCAACTGCTGCTGCAATGCCTGGAGCGGATGAAGGTCCAATACCCGACGCTGGCTGCGGACCTGCTGTTGGAGCCAGCCAAGCCTTAGTCCTGCCTATCGCCGGACGCGCAATTGAGCCACGACGCCGCCTGGCAACGGTTTATTCTTTCCCGAGGCAGTGAACAGCCACCCATGGAGACGCCTGTGAGCATCAAAGACCATCCCGCGGATTACCAGGACCTCAAGCGCGCCGTCGCCTTGCTGGAGTCGCCTTCACTGACGGCGCGCCTGTCCGCGCTGCTGGGTTCGCCCATCGAAAGTGCGGTCAAGGCGCTGCCGGCGGTGGTGGCGAAAAAGATCAACGGCGCGGTGGTGGCGGCCCTGCACAGCTCCGCCGATGCGGCGCTGTGGAGCCTGGACAACGCGCCCAAAAAGCCGGCATCGACCTTGCTGCACAAGATGTACGCGGCCACTTCCGGCGCTGTGGGCGGGGCCTTCGGTTTTGCCGCGCTGTTTGTCGAGTTGCCCATTTCCACCACCATCATGATGCGCTCGGTGGCCGATGTGGCCCGCAGCGAAGGCTTCGATCTGGCGGATTTTGCCACCAAGCAGGCCTGCATCGAAGTCTTCGCCATGGGCGGCAACAGCCAGGCCGACGACGCCACGGAAACCGGCTACTACATCACCCGCAGCTTCACCACCCAGGCCATGCAGCAACTGTCCAAGGAACTGGCGGCCATTGCCGCCAAGCGCGGTGCCGGGGCGGTGGGCAGCTTGTCGCCGGGGCAGGTCGGCAAGTGGCTGGCGCTGCTGATCGAGAAAGTCGCCAGCCGTTACGGCGTGACCATCTCCAGCAAGTTCGCGGCCCAGGCGGTGCCGGTGATCGGCGCCTTTACCGGCGCCACCATCAATGCGCTGTTCACCGACTTCTACCAGGACATGGCCCGTGGGCACTTCACCGTCAAGCGCCTGGAGCACAAGTACGGTTTTGAGCAGATCAAGGACGAGTATGCGCAGATCCTGCGCAAGCAGCTGGCAGGCTAGGGCGGTATACCCATGAGCGACTTTCCCGTTATCCGCACCCCGCGCCTGATCCTCAGGGAACTGTGCCCGGCCGATGTCCCGGCACTGTTCGCGATCCACAGCGACGCCGATGCCATGCAGTGGTTCGGCACCGACCCCATTACCGACTACCCGCAGGCCGAGCAACTGCTGGCACAGTTCTCCAGTTGGCGGACCTTGCCCAACCCAGGGGTTCGCTGGTGCATCGAGCGCCAGTCCGAACCCGGCCTGTTGGGCACCTGCGGCCTGTTCAAATGGAACCGGCAGTGGCGCAGCTGCGCCGTCGGTTTCGAGCTGGGGCGTGCGGCGCAAGGGCAGGGGCTGATGACCGAGGCGCTGGAGGCCGTGGTTGGCTGGGGCTTCGAGCATATGGCGCTCAACCGTATCGAGGCCCAGGTGCATCCGCGAAACCTGGCGTCCCTCAGATTGCTGGAGCGGGCGGGCTTTGTCCGCGAAGGACTTTCACGTCAGGCGGGATACTGGCTGGGGACTCATCATGATCTGGTGCAGTACGGGTTGTTGAGGGCCGACTGGCTCAGTCTGGCGCCGCTCGCCGCAGGTTCTGCGTAGCCCATAGCGCGAATATCAAGCGGGCGCTGGCAGCTCAGCTGTTGCCCGGCGTCGGCGCATCGCTGTCCTCGACGGGCTCCAGGTCGTGGTAGGAGGGGAAGACCTTCCTGTTACTGATCTTCAAGCCTGTCGGTTGCTCGAGCCCGTGGGTCTTACTGGAGTCCCAGGTGCGCCGTTCGCCGCAGTAGGTATGCACCACTTCCGAGTTGTCCCAGAACAGGCGCTCCAGCAGGGCTTCGTACTCGGCCAGCCACGAATCATCGAAGATGTAACTGCCTTTGGGGGAGGTGGCGAAGTGCACCATATGCCCGAAGTAGCAGTGCCCCCGGCTGTTTGGCAGCACGCTGAAAAGCGCCCTGGTGATCTGCGCCCCCGTCACTGGCAGGCTTTGCAGCACTGCACGATTGTGCGCTTCGGCAGCCGGCGAAGGGTCAAAGCAATGGATGTATCCATACAGGTTGCCGCTCATGGGGTCAGTTGCCTGCGTTATGGGTTGATTGGCGGCATCCGTTGTTGCGGGCGAGCCGATCGATCGCTTGCACACCCGCACGCATCTTTTCCACGGCGCTGGCATTGGCCGAGTGGATGTGAATACGCGGCGGATGAAAACCATTGAGGGCCACGGCCTCTTCGATCCACAGGATCACGTCGTAACCGGTGCCGCGCTGATCATCTCCGAGGTCGTGGTCGAGGCTGACTTCCTCGACGCCACCGGCTTTCAGCAGCGCGATGACTTCGTCCGGCCAGTAGGTGCGAACCCAGCCTTGCGGGGTTTGGCGTTCGTCGTCGAGGTAGATTTTCATGGGCCTGTTTACTCTTGCAGATGCAGTTCAAGCATCGGCGTCGTTCGCGATGACATGCAGCACAAGGCTTAGCGAGTCGTCGGTGAGCAGCGGTGGGTGATCCTGATGCCGCTTGTCGATGAAAAAAAGCGCACCCGGCGCTGTTTCAGCGGGCATGGAGAGGCAAGGGTAGAGTCGGTTTTTACTGGCCTCGGCATACTGGATATGAACCTCGCTGTGCTCAATCCAGATCCTGCTCGATTGACCGGAGCAACTCAGGAACAAGGTGCTGAAACTGGATTGCTCCTGCTCCAGCGGCATTGATTGAGACTCGCCGTGCCGGCCTTTGCGAATGGCTCGTGCCATGGCATTGAATGCTTTGGGTGTGCCAAAGAAATGCAGTTCCTGCCCGTTCAGTCTTGCCAGCACGTCAAGTTTCCTTTCATATCGCGTCGGTCAACGCTGGGTCATTGCAACCTGCGCCGGAGCGCTGACAGGACCGCGTCAGCGTGGCAGAGTGGCCTGCCCAGAGGAATGGCGCCGGCTGTTTCAGGTGCCAAGGTGATCGTGCTGGGCACGCCCTGGTCGCAGAGCTGCTGTTGAGCTTGCAACAGGACTCGGCGGCTGCCTGTAAGCCAATGCTTGTTCTGCTCTGACAGCAGTGCAGCGACTTGCGGTGGATGGTCTTTTACGGTGGATGTCTGGATGAATTTTCGCCCAGCTATATACCCCGATATTGAGCAATAAGCCATTGCCGGGCTCAAGGTTGCATTGTTTCTCCGGCACTGGATTAGTCCGCCGCACTTGTGTAGAAACGCTCCTTCCTTCAACCCGGCACCCGTTGCCACCCCAGGTAGAGCCCCATGCGGCCCAACGCCGAACTGCGATTGTTTGCACTGCCCCTGTGCGCTGGCCTGGTCTACGCCGTGATCAAGGGCCTGATCAAGGGCTGGAATGGCACGGAGCTGTTTTCCGGGTTTCTGTTTGGCAGTGTGATCGCCATGGTCCTGGGCATTCCCCTGTTGCTGTGGACTGAGCGGCGCTGCCCGCAGGCCAGGGCGCGCTACCTGTGGATCAGCCTGATACTGAGCCTGGTGGCCACGGTGCTGGTGCGTACTTCATGGATGCAGCTGTTGCTGCTGCCGCTGGCGGGCGGGCTGGCCCTGGCTGGCCTGTACAGCCTGCTGAGCCGTGGAATTGATCAGCTGTCGGTGCCGCCCCATGGGCGAGGGCCGGGCTTGCGGCGGCTGCTGGCGGTGCCGCTGTCGGGGGCGCTGACCCTGGGGGGCGTTGCGGTAACGCTCTATCCCAAGGGCGCGGAAAGCCTGCCGGTATTCTTGCTGGGGGCCATGATCGGTGCCTGGATCAGCATGCTGGTCAGTTGGCCGGTGCTGTGGCTGGTGGAGCGCTTTCTCGCCACTGGCTGGCGCTATGTGATCGGCGGTGGCCTCAGTGGCGTGCTGATCTGGCTGCTGTCCGGCGCCCCGGGGCTGTTCGCCGGGTCCCTGAAGGGGGCTTCGGGGCTGGACTACTGGATCCCCTTGCTCAACCGTGGGATCTTTCCGTTCCTGCTGCTGGGGCTGCTGGGCGGTGGGCTGTTCACGGTGCTCCACGGCATCGGCCCGCGCCGCCGTCCGGCCGCTTGCGACTGAATTACATTGCCCAAAGGTCCTGCCTGATGAACCTCAGCCCCATCACCCACGTCGCCTTCGAGGATGAAATGCTCTGCCTGAGTTGGGCCGACGGCTTGCGGCTGCGCCAGCCCCTGAGCCGTTACAGCCGGCTGCGGGAGGCCACGCCCGAGCAGCGGGCGGATTTTGTCATCGCACATCGGGGCTGGTCCGTGTCCTGGCCGCACCTGGGCGAGCCGGTGCTCAGTCTCAACGCCATCGACTGGATCTGGGAATGCCTGTGCGATGAGTCCATGGCTCGCCTGAAGGCCCTGGACTGGCAACTGCAGCAACTGCCGGCGGACGACCAGGCCATCGTCGCGCTGTGGCGGCTGGAGGCGGACGGCTACAACGGCGGCTTCCTGCAGTTCTTCTGCAACTGGGGGCAGCAGACCTGCGAGCTGGCGCTCAGCACCCTGGCCGCGATCGGCGCGCGCAACACTCGGGCCCTGGTCAGCCGCCAGCGCCAACTGATCGCGCACCTGGAAGACCACCCGCAACTGGAGCAACTGTGGGACATTCCCGGGCTGCTGAGCGACGAGGAACATGAGCTGATCAGTGGCGAACTGGACGAGCAACTGTGGTCGGCGATGGAGGAGGTCCCGGCCTTGGCGGTGAAGTATTTTTACGTTGGCTGAGGGGCCTGGCGCCATGGTCTAATGCGGCGCCTCGTCTCGGCAAATGGACTTCACCCCATGTCTGAACCCCGCATCCGCGCGCTCGCGCTGTGCATCTTCCATCACCAGGGCAAGATCCTGGTCAATCAGTTCTTTGATGCCGACAAGCAACAGAGGCTGTTTCGCCCCCTGGGTGGCGGCATCGACTTTGGCGAGCACAGTGCCCAGGCAATCGTTCGGGAAATACAGGAAGAGCTGGGGCTGTCGATCAACAGCCTGCGCCTGATCGGCACCCTGGAAAGCCTGTTCACCTATGCCGGCAAGCCCGGCCATGAGTTCGTCCAGGTCTACGACGCCCGCTTCGACGACCCGAGTGTCTACCTGCGTGCCCAGCTCGATGCCCGGGAAAGCGATGGCGCGCCCTTCGTGGCCCGCTGGCAGGGCAGCGCCAGCTTCACCGAGCAGACGCCGCTGGTTCCCGCGGGCTTGGCGGACCAGCTCAAGCAGGCGGGCCTGCTTGGCTGACGGGCACTGATGCTGCTTGGTGCCCTGCCGGGCGGGGTGGCCCGGCAAGGCCGCCGGCTCAGAAGTCCCAGCGGGTGCTGAGCATGAAGTTGCGGGGTTCGCCGTAGGCCGCCGAATTATAGAAACCGACGTTGGTGTAGTAGGACTTGTCGAAGATGTTGTTGACGTTGAGGGTCGCCGACAGGTTCTGGGTGATCTGGTAGCGGGTCATCAGGTCCACCAGCCAGTAGGCCTCCTGGGAAATGTCTTCGTTGATCTTGCGCGGTGCGTTGTAGACCGAATACCAGCCCTCGCTCTGCCAGCGCAGGCCGCCACCGACGGTCAGCTTGTCCAGGTCGCCCTTGAGCTTGTAGCTGGTGTAGAGGTTGACCTGGTCCTGCGGCTCGAAGGTGGAGATCTTGTCGCCCTCGTCATCACGCACGATCTTGTGGGTGTAGCCGGCCTGCACTTGCCAGCCCGGGCTCAGTTCGCCGGAAATCTCCAGTTCGTAGCCCTTGGTCACGGCCTTGGCGCCCTTGAACGCGTAGTTGTCGGGTGTGGGCGACTGGTTGTTGTAGGCATCGTCCGGCACCGAGCGGTTGGTCTCGTGCACTTCGAAGTAGGCCAGGCTGCTGTTCAGGCGGCCTTCGAAGAACTCGCCCTTGAGCCCCAGCTCGTAGTTCTGGCCTTCGTCCGGGTTGAGCAGCTTGCTGTCCTTGTCCTTGTTCCAGCTTTCCTGGGGCATGAAGATATCGGTGTAGCTGGCGTAGACCGAGAAGTGGTCATCGAGGTCGTAGACCGCGCCGACGTAGGGCACGAAGCGTCCGCTTTCCTTGTAGGACGGGGTCAGGCCGGTGAGGTGATAGTTGACCACGCGCCCGCCCAGAAACAGGTTCAGGTCGTCCATCAGGTTGAGGCGGGTGGTCATGTAGGTGCCGGTCTGGCGCACGGTGTCGTCGGTGCGCTGGGCCGGCAGCCCCCAGATGGGCCGTTCGATCTTGCCGTGCCAGTTGTAGAAGTCCACCACGTTACCCTTGCCCCCGGGGAAGTCCGGGGACCAGTAGCCCTTGCCGGTCCAGCGCGAGTTGGCGATGGAGCCGCCCAGCACCAGTTCATGCTCGCGGCCGAATAGACTGAAGGGGCCGCTCAGGTACAGGTCGGCGGAATCGCTGGTGGTGTCGCCGGTGTACTTCTGTGCGTTGACCTTGGCCGTGCCATCGGTCTGCGGTTCGTCGAACTGGATCGAGCCGAGTTCGGCGTGGTAGCTGTTGATCTTGTGGTCCAGTTGCAGCTTGGTGACCCAGCCATCCCCCAGGTCGTGTTCGAGCATGGCAAAAGCGGTGCGGGTGTATTGCTCCCAGCCGCTCCAGGTCGCGCCGTTGTTGTAGGAGCGCGACATGCTGTTGTGCCCGCCGGTGGCGTTGATCAACGGGAAGGTGCCGGACCAGCTGGAGCCCTTGGGGATGTTGTCCTGGTAGTCGCCGCCCACGGTCAGCAGGGTGTCGGGGGACAGGTCGAATTCGAGGATGCCGTAGTAGGTCGAGGTCTTGCGCGAATAGTGGTCGAGGAACGACTGCTTGTCCTGGTAGGCCGCCACTGCGCGGCCGCGAACATTGCCGGTTTCGGTCAGCGGCCCGCTGACGTCCAGTTCGCTGCGGTAGTTGTCCCAGGAGCCCATGCCCAGGGAGGCGTGGCCCTGGAACTGGGCGGTGGGCTTCTTGCGCACCAGGTTGATGGTGGCGCCCAGGGAGCCGGCGCCGGTCAGCAGGCCGGTGGCACCCTTGAGCACTTCCACCCGGTCGTAGATGGCCATGTCGCTGAGGGTGTTGCCAGCCGAATAGGCGACGTTGCGCACGGTGGAGGGGATACCGTCGTACTGGAAATTGTTGATCGAGAAACCGCGGGCGTAGTAGTTGGTGCGGTCGGTGTCGTAGGCCGAGACGGTGATGCCCGGGGTGTGGCGCATCACGTCGTCGACGTTGTTGAGGCCGAAGTCTTCCATGTGCTGCCGGGTGACCACGGTGATCGACTGCGGGGTCTGCCGCGGGGTCAGCACCATGCGGGTCGCCGTGGCGATGGTGCCTGGGGTGTAGGAGCCGCTGCCTTCGGTGACGGTGCCCAACTGGTTGCTGACGATCTGGGTGGCCTCCAGCTCCACTGCCTGGCTGCTCTGGGGCAGGCGGGTCAGCAGCACCGCGTTGGCGCCGTTGCGTTCAAAACCCAGGCCGGTGCCGGCCAGCAGCTTGCCCAGTGCCTGTTCCGCGCTCATGCGCCCGCTGACCCCCGCCGACTCGATCCCCTGGGCCAGTGCCGCGGAGTAGGCGATCTGCAAACCGCTCTGGGTACTCAGTTGGTCCAGGGCATTGGCCAGGGACTGGCGGGCGATGGCAAAACTGTAGGTGGCGGTTGCCTGGTTGCCGGTAGCGGTGGTGGGCTCGACCGCCATCACGGGGTTGCAGGCCAGGCAGATGGCCAGTGCGAGGATGCTGCGGGCCGGGGTGAGTGTTGGAAGGTGCATGGAAGTCCCGTACGAAATAGGAATGATTTGCATAAGCAAACACCCTGACGGGTTGGCCTCGGCAAAGCCGTAAAACTTTTTTCAGCCCCCCGGGCAGTGTTTCAGCGCAGTACCAGGATGCCGCCCGGCAGGCGGGTGAGCTCGGTGGCGGTGACTTTGCTCAGGGCCCGGACAATGGCCTGCGGGTCATCGAGCTGGTAGTTGCCGCTGACTTTCTGCTGCGCCGCGTCGGCGTTGAACAGCAGGATCGGTGCGCGATGGTACCGCCGCAGCTCCTGCAGAACCTGGGCCAGGGGTGCGTTCTGGAAGGACAGGCGGCCGTTGATCCAGGCCAGTTGCCGTTCGCTGCCCTCGGGGTTCAGGGGCAGCAACCGGTGGCCCTGCAACTGTTGCCAGTTGCCGGCTTGCAGCAGGCTCTGCTGGCCGTTTTCGTCGGCCAGGCGTACCCGGCCTTCGCGTACGGCCACGGTCACCCCGTCGGCCTGGCGGCTGACGCTGAAGCGGGTGCCGACCACGGTCACCGTGGCGCTGCCGGCCTCGATGGTCAGCGGCCGGGACGGGTCGTGGAAGGCCTCGACATAGAGCTCGCCGCGCAGCAGCTGGATGCGCCGCCGGGCGTTGCTGAAGTCGCTGCTGATGGCGCTGCCGCTGCCCAGCACGATGTGCGAACCATCGGCCAGGTCGAAGCGCTGGAGCTCGCCGACCGCGCTCAGGTGATCGGCCTGCAGGCGCAGCGGCAGGTCGCCGAACCAGCCGGCACCGAGCATCACCAGCACCGTGGCCGCGGCGGCCAGCCAGCGAGTGCGGTGGCGTTTTCTGCGCGGCGTGGCGGGGGCCGGGGCGGCCGGCAGGTCCAGGCCCAGTGCCAGTTGTTCCAGGGCCTGTTCGAAGGCGCTGGCCTGCCACAGGTCTTCCAGGGCGCGGTAGGCCTCGGCGTGCTGCGCATGGCTGTTGCGCCACTGTTCAAAGCGCTGGCGCAGCGGCAGGTTGTGGGTCATGGCCTCACGCTGGGTGAACCAGTAGCTCGCCTGCTCGCGAATGGCGTCGCCGGGAAGGGCGCTGAGGTGTTCAGTCATCGGGGTTCTGCCGGTCGGTGGCTTTGATGCAGGCATTGAGTGCATGGCGCAGGTCCTTTTCCACCGTGCTCAGGGAAACCTGCAAGCGCTGGGCAATCTGGCTTTGCGAAAGATCGTGCAGTTTATGCAAAACCAGGATTTGTTGCTGGCGCTTGGGCAGGGTGGCCAGTACCTGTTGCAGCAAGTGCAACTGCTGCTGGCCCTGGACATGGCTTTCCGGCCCGGGGGCAGCGGTGGGCACTTCGCTGAGCTGGCTGGCGTCGGTGGGCTGGTACTCGAAGCGGCGTTTGCTGCGTTGGCTGCGCAGGTGATCGAAGGCCAGGTACTGGGCGGTCTGATAGAGGAACGGCTGCAAGTGCTCGATGGGGCGGGCGTTGAGCGCCTTGGCCACCCGCAGGTAGGTCTCCTGGGCCAGGTCCTCGGCCAGGTTGGCGCACCCCACCACCCGCGCAAGCATGCGGATCAGCCCCCCGCGCTGCGCAATGAACAGCGCGCTGAGTTGTTGCTGGTCGTCTCCGGTTTCCATCGCCCACTGCTCCCACTACCTGATACGGCTCAGCGTGAATGGCTGGGCATTCTAATGAGAATTCTTATCATTACCAGCGAATTTCCACGGAAGCCTTGTCCTGGGCTTTGTGCAGGGCTTGCGGCACCAGGGAATGATTCGCGCGGCCCATGGTCGATTCAACATGGCCCCCGGTGACCCGTTCGCTCCCCCTCGACGCGCCATCGTGCCGGCCATGCTGTAACCGGTTGCGCCGCTCTGCCGCGAGGTACGTTCAGGGGCGGCGCTGGCAGGGGGTAAAGATTTTTCGGGAAGGATCGATCATGCGCTGGATTGTCAGGACCCTGTGTTTTGCCTTGTTGTTGCCCGCAGCCCAGCTCTGGGCCGCCGACCCGCAGCCGGCGGTCCAGGCCGCTGCCCAGGACAAGGCCCAGGCGCTGGAGCAGAAAGCCGCGGACAAGGAGAGCCCGAAGGCCGAGCCCCAGGCCGCACCCATCACCAAGAACGAAGTGCAGGCCGTGGACCCGGCCGGCCAGGCCCCGGTGGACGACGCCATCACGTGCCTGTCGCGGACCATCTACTGGGAAGCCAAGGGCGGTGAAAGCGCCGATATGGAGGCCGTGGCCAATGTGGTGCTGAACCGCCTGGGCCATGAGGGTTTTCCCGGGACGGTGTGCGAAGTGGTCAAGCAGGGTTCGGAAAAAAGCCCCTGCCAGTTCTCCTGGTGGTGCGATGGCCGGCCCGACCAGGTGGAAGAGGAGGGCCGCTATACCATCGCCAAGGAAATTGCCCGCAAGGCGCTGAACCAGCAGCTCAAGGACCGTACCGGCGGCGCTCTGTTCTTTCACGACCGCAGTGTTTCGCCGGACTGGTCCCGGGCCTATATCAAGACCACCGAGATCGGCAGCTTCAGCTTCTACAAACCCAAGGACGTCGCGGCGCGCTAGTGGCGTGGGTTTGAGTCGTGGGTACGGACCTGGTCGTCCTGGCGCAGCCAGCGTTTGCCGAGGGTGGTCAGCCGATGGCGGATGGGCTGGCTGAACATTTTTTGCGAGACCTGGTGCAGCAGGCTTTCGCACAGCTCGCGATCCAGCGGGAAGCCGGCTTCCAGCCATGCCACAGCACAGTGCTCCCAGTGTTCGGAGCCGGACCCCAGGGCGCTCAGCAGCAACTGGCGCAGGCACAGCGGTTCACCCGGCGGGGGCTCTATCCTGAGCCCGGCGAGGGCGCCAGGCAGGTCGGCCGCGACCGATTCGTAGGGGCGTTCAAGCAACGGTAGGAGCCAGACGTAGCTGAAGTGCCGGGTCATGACAGGGGCATTCCTCTGGGTGCGGCGTGGCTTATTGCACTTGGTCGAACTGATCGGTGATTGCATACCAGTCGGCCTTCATGGCCACGCAGTAATGCTGTTGCCTGGGGGCTGCGAAGGGCGTGTCCAGGGTGGCAATGGCGATGGAAATCCACTGGTGATATTCGCCCTGGGTGTCCTGCCAGAATAACGAAGAGCCGCAGTGGCAGCAGAACTGGCGCAGCACGCCAGGGGAGGATTCGTACACCTTGAGCGCCGATCTCTGGTCGTGGATTTCCAGATTCGCACGCGGCGTACTGGCGTAGGAAGCAAAGGCCGCGCCGTGGCCCTTCTGGCACTTGTGGCAATGGCAGTGGGTGACGGCTTTCAGCGCGCCGCACACTTGGTAAGTCACCGCGCCGCACAGGCAACTGCCTTGATGCTGGTTTTGCATGGTCAGGGTTTCCGAAGTTTCAGGGCCAGCATTGCCGCGAGTGGGTGAACCCTTTATAAAACGCCGGCTGCTGATCGCAGCAGCTGCCCAGGAACCCGACCCGCAAGGAGCGACATAGTGAGTCAATCGCCTCACCCCCTCAACACCTGCATAGGGCGCGTGCGCCTGCCGGGTCTCGCCGGCCTGCTGCTGGCGCTGGCCGGCTGCGGCGCCCTGACCGATGTGCGGTCCTTTTCCACGCCCTATTCCACGCCGCCGGGTGGCGAAACCGTGCGCCTGCGGGTGATCAGCGACGGCATGGTGCGCGGTGTGCCCAGGTCCGACTGCGTGGATTTCCGCCTGCCCGGTGCCGGGGTCGTGGTGGCTGCCCGGGACGGCTACGCCAACCGTAACGGTGAAAGCCTGGGCATGGCGGCGCCGCAGACTCCCGCAGTGCCCGGTACCCGGACCGAAGTGCTGGTGCCGGCCGGGCAGCCCATGGCGTTCCACTACCTGGGCAACCAGTGCTACAACCTGTTCAGCTTCGTGCCCAAGGCAGGCATGGACTACCAGCTGGAAGCCTCGGGGATGTACAAGTGCGCGGTGATGCTCAAGCAGGCGCCGCATGGCTCGAAGGAATATGCTGCGGCCCCGTTGAAAGACAGCAAGCTGTGCCGGGTGACGGACAACCTGTAACGCCCCGGACCTGAACCCGGGCAGAGGAGAGAGGCACCATGCAGGCCTTGGAAAACCGCATTCCACCCCCCCTTGTCGCGGTCCTGTTTGCCGTGTTGATGGGGCTGTTCGCGCGCGGCTTGCCGGGCCTGGATCCGGGCTTGGGCACACGCCTGTTGCTGGCGCTGCCGCTGGTGATGGCCGGGCTGCTGTTTGTCCTGGCCGGAGGGCTTGCCTTTCGCCGGGCCAAGACCACGGTCAACCCGCTGAAACCCGTCAGCGCCTCGGCTCTGGTCACCTCGGGGATCTACCAGTACACACGCAACCCGATGTATGTCGGCTTTGCCCTGTGGCTGCTGGCCTGGGGGCTGTACCTGGCCTCGCCCCTGGTGCTGCTCGGCGTGCTGGGGTTCGTCCTGTACATGAACCGCTTTCAGATCTACCCCGAAGAACGGGCGCTCGGGCATTTGTTCGGGGCTGATTTTGCGGCGTATCGCCAGCGTGTGCGGCGCTGGCTTTAGGCGGTACGGCTGTTCAAGCCGCCACTTGCGCCTGCAGTTGCAACTGGCCATCCACTTCGCGGGTCAGGCCGCTGGCGACGAACAGCGGTACCAGCAATTTGTGCAGTTGGGGGTCGACGAATTCCTTGACCGTTGCCAGGTCCAGATCGCCGCTCGCCGGCAGTTCGGCCTTGGTGAAGGACAGCCAGGCTTTCTTCAGGGCCTGCAGCACATCGCTGCCGGCGGTGGAGGCGAAGCGCCGGTTGGCCACCCGGCCGGCGAAGTTGAAGGTGTGCTGGTAGTCGTAGCCGCTCTCGTCACCCTGGCTGGCGACGCAGCGACCACAGGAGCAGGGGCCATCGGCGAAGGCCGCGCGCAGGTAGCTGTTGAAATCGACGATGGGCTTGAGGGCCAGGCGCTTGTCGACTTCGAACAGGTCCCCGGTCATTTTTGCTTCACTGCTCAAGGTCATTTTCCTCACTGTCAGGCGGTGTATTTCTCAAGGGGCGCACCATACCAGCCGGATCGGCCCAGGGGTACTTTTCTGGCATTGTCCGCGGCTTGAGAGAGGGGGGACATCTGCTAGGATCCATCGGCTTTTATGGCGGGGCGACGGGCAGCACCCGGCCCCTGTGTCTTGATCTCATCGAGGAACACCCATGTCGATCTACGCAATCACCGTTCCCTGTTTTGCCCAGATGCTGCGCGCCCTGGAGGGCTTTCTCGCCAAGGGCGAAGAGCAGGCCCGGGAGCGGGGGTTCGAACCCCAGGTGCTGTTGCAGTCGCGGCTGGCACCGGACATGTATGACCTGGCGGCCCAGGTGCGTTTTGCCTGCACCCAGGCCCGGGAAGCGGTACAGCGCCTGAGCGGGCAGCCTGTGACTGCATTGCAGGCGCCGGCCGGTATGGCCGAGGCCAGGGCACTGATCGAAGACACCCTGGCGTTCCTGGCGGCGGCGGACCGCGAGCTGATCGACAGCAGTGGCCAGCGGGCCATCGCCATCGAGCTGCACAACGGTATTGCCTTCGACATGACCGGCGAGGAGTTCGCGCGCAACTGGGCGACGCCGCAGTTCTATTTCCACCTGGTCACGGCCTACAACATCCTGCGGCACAACGGTGTGCCCCTGGGCAAGGCCGATTATGCCCAGCACATGTTCGCCTACCTGCGCCAACCGCAAGAAGCCTAGCCGCGCCGGCCGCAGACTCCCCGGCCAGCGTCAGGTCAACGGCCGATGGCCGCATCACCCGGCGCTCCAGGCCCTACGGCGCCGGTCGCGGCAACTGCACCCATTCCTGCACTGCCGGCCGTTGCCACTGGCGCCGGGCATAGTCCACCAGGTTCGCCGGCACCGGGTCACCGTTGAGGATCAGCCGGTTGAGCATCAGCGCCAGGTCGACATCGGCGATCGACCACTGGCCGCACAGGAAGTCGCGGCCATCCGCCAATAGCTCCTGCGCGGCCTCCACCAGGGTGTTAGCCGCCGCTTGGGCCTGGGGCGACAGCGGTTCGCCCTTGCAGCCGTAGAACACCACCAGGGTCGTGCGCTCCTGGCGGATCGGCAGCAGGTCGCTGCGCAGCCAGGCCTGGACCTGGCGGGCCTTGGCACGCTGGCGCAGGTCCTGGGGATAGACCGGGTTGTGCGGGAACAGCTGTTCCAGGTATTCAGCGATGGCCGAGGATTCGGACAGGGCAAAATCGTCCAGCACCAGGGTCGGCACGCGCTGGGTCAGGGACAGGCGGGTGTAGGCCGGCTCGCGGTTCTGCGCGGCGTCCAGGTCCAGGGGCAGCAGGTCGAAGTCGATACCCTTTTCCCGCAGCACCACGAACACGGACAGGGCATAGGGGCTGGTGAACTGGGCATCGACGTACAGGCGCGGGCGGGAAGCGGTCACGGCGGTCTCTCCAAGGGGGGAGCGCCCACGCTAGGAGATCCGGGTCGATAAATAAAATGCAGGTTTTTTATCCGTGCATTCCTCGTAGGAATACTGGCGTTTCGGCCTCCGTGCGCGATGCAGCCGTGGCGATGCGGTTCTGGAGTCGCGGGCGGGCGTCGGAGGCGGACCGGGGCGCGCAGCAGTGGCTAGCGTCGGTTATCGAGTCGGCCCACGGCGGGCCCACCCGGGGTGCGGAAAAACCCGGCTTCAGCGTGTTGCAGTTGATCGACTGGCGTCAGCGGCGGGTGCGCCTGTGCCGCGCGAGTGGCCAGCATTGGCAGGCACATTGCCTTGATCGAGAAGGCAAAGTACTGGCCCCGGGCAGTCTGAAGTGTCGCCAAAATCACTTTATTTTCAGGTGGTTAGGTGACCGCAAAATGCGCCATGTGTTGATTACGCTGACTTCGTTTGCCCTGTTGGGCGGGGCTTCTGCGGCCCAGGCCCGGGAGCTGGCGGCCAATGACCGGTATGTCTGCAGCTGGGGGGCGGGCACTGCCGCCAGGGCCCAGGAATTGAAGTTGTCCGGGGTGTCGCTGTATGCGGCGCGGCAGAAGATCCAGACCTACAAGTTCAGCAAGGGCTGGATGCGCATGATGGCCCTGGGCATTACCGAGCAGACCTACGACAGCCCCTCGCGGATCAAGCCCGAGGCATTGCGCAAAAGCTTTAACGAGGATTGCCTGAGGTATAAGTTGGCTCGCCGCTGACGGGGGCGCAGATCTGCACCGGGTCGCAGGCCTGTAGCTGGCCCGGGCCACCCCGGGCAGCAGCCTGAAGGGCGCGCGGCCTCCTGCGGCAGTGTCTGATCTGCCTGTTTGATCATGAATGGAACTTGTGATCATCGCGATTAAAATGAGTTTGTCTCACCAAGTGCCGAGTGCCGACAATGGCTTCCATCAAACACAGGGGAGTTGCATGTCATGGCTTTGGCCCATTCTCTAGGATTTCCGCGCATTGGCCGCGACCGTGAACTGAAGAAAGCGCAAGAGGCGTTCTGGAAGGGCGAACTCGACGAAGCCGGCCTGCGCGCCGTGGGCCGTGATCTGCGCAAGACTCACTGGGAGCTGCAGAAAAACGCCGGGATCGACCTGCTGCCCGTGGGCGATTTCGCCTGGTACGACCAGGTTCTGACCCATTCCCTGATGTTCGGCGTGATTCCCCAGCGTTTCCGTCCGCAGCATGGCCCAGCCACCCTGCAGACCCTGTTCGGCATGGCGCGTGGCGTCAGCGACGGCTGCTGCGGCGGTGCCCACGCCCAGGAAATGACCAAGTGGTTCGACACCAACTACCACTACCTGGTGCCTGAATTCGGCGCCGGCCAGCAATTCCAGCTGGGCTGGGAGCAGCTCTTCGAAGAGGTCGAGGAGGCCCGGGCCCTGGGGCACGCCGTCAAGCCGGTGCTGATCGGCCCGCTGACCTACCTGTGGCTGGGCAAGGCCAAGGGCGCCGAGTTCGACAAGCTGGAGCTGCTGGACCGCCTGCTACCGCTGTACGGCCAGATCTTCCAGCGCCTGGCGGCCCAGGGCGTGGAGTGGGTGCAGATCGACGAGCCGATCCTGGTGCTGGACCTGCCCCAGGATTGGAAAAACGCGTTCGAACGCGCCTACAACCAGATCCAGCGCGAGCCGCTGAAAAAACTCCTGGCGACCTATTTCGGTGGCCTGGAAGAGAATCTCGGCCTGGCCGCGAACCTGCCGGTGGATGGCCTGCACATCGACCTGGTACGTGCTCCCGAGCAGTACCCGACCATCCTCGATCGCCTGCCGGCCTACAAGGTGCTGTCACTGGGCCTGGTCAATGGGCGTAACGTCTGGCGCTGCGACCTGGAAAAAGCCCTGGCCACCCTGCAGCACGCCCATGAGCGCCTGGGTGAGCGCCTGTGGGTGGCGCCTTCCTGCTCGCTGTTGCACAGCCCGGTGGACCTGGACCGTGAAGACCAGCTGGACGCCGAGCTCAAGAGCTGGCTGGCCTTCGCCGTGCAGAAATGCCAGGAAGTGGCGGTACTGGCCCAGGCGGTGAACCAGCCGCAGGCCCAGACGGTGCTCAAGGCCCTGGAGCAGAGCCGCGCCGTACAGGCCAGCCGCGCGGCCTCGCCACGCATCCACAAACCGGCGGTACAGGCTCGGGTGGCGGCCATCACCCCCAAGGACAGCCAGCGGCGCTCAGCCTTCACCCAGCGCATCGCCAAGCAGCGCGCCGGCCTCGACCTGCCGCTGTTCCCCACCACCACCATCGGTTCGTTTCCGCAGACCGCCTCGATCCGCCTGGCGCGCCAGTCGTTCAAGCAGGGCAAGCTGAGCGTGGCCGAATACACCGAAGCCATGCACAGCGAAATCCGCCACGCGGTGCTGGTACAGGAACGCCTGGGCCTGGACGTGCTGGTGCACGGCGAGGCCGAGCGCAACGACATGGTCGAGTACTTCGCCGAGCAGTTGGACGGCTATGTGTTCACTCGTTTCGGCTGGGTGCAGAGCTACGGTTCCCGGTGCGTCAAGCCGGCGGTGATCTTCGGTGACCTGAGCCGCCCCAAAGCCATGACCGTGGATTGGATCCGCTACGCCCAGGGCCTGACCGACAAGGTGATGAAGGGCATGCTCACCGGCCCGGTGACCATGCTGATGTGGTCTTTCCCGCGCGAAGATGTGAGCCGCGAAGTGCAGGCCCGGCAACTGGCCCTGGCGATGCGCGACGAAGTGCTGGACCTGGAAGCCGCCGGCATCAGGATCGTGCAGATCGACGAAGCCGCGTTCCGTGAAGGCTTGCCGCTGCGCCGGGCGCAGTGGCAGCACTACCTGGACTGGGCCACCGAAGTGTTCCGCCTGTGCGCCTCTGGCGTGCGTGATGAAACCCAGGTCCACACCCATATGTGCTACAGCGAATTCAACGATGTGATCGAGTCCATCGCCGCCATGGATGCGGACGTCATCACCATCGAGACCTCGCGTTCGGACATGGAGCTGCTGGACGCCTTCGAAGCCTTCGCCTACCCGAACGAGATCGGCCCGGGCGTCTATGACATCCACTCGCCACGGGTGCCGGATGCCTCGGAAATGGCCAACCTGCTGCGCAAGGCCGCCCAGCGCATTCCTGCCGAGCGCCTGTGGGTCAACCCGGACTGCGGCCTGAAGACCCGCGGCTGGCCGGAAACCGAAGCAGCCCTGGTGCACATGGTCAACGCGGCCCGTCAGTTGCGTAAAGAACTGGCCTGATCGGCCAACCCCGCCACCGGAGCACGTCGGCGTGCTCCGGTTTTCTGCTTCCAGCATGGCATCGGGGGCAAGTGGCGCGAGGGCGAGCAAGCAGGTAGCGGAGGCCGGTGCGGCGCATCTGATCCGTATTTTTCTTGCGCATCTGCGTCTGTTATCAGAACAGCCATGGTTTGAAAATGGCGCGCCCGGCCGGCTTTACGGCTGGAGACCGGGCCCGCTGCACCGCATACCTACTGTTCAGGAGGCCTGATGACTAAGATGGCGTTTTTCTTGTTTGGATTTTTAGCCTTGACCATCGCGCTCGGTGCGCTCGCGACTATCTCTCCGACCTGACCCCCGAGCCCTTTGCGGTTCTTGCTTCATATCCCCGCGCAATCAGTGGCAGCCCGGCAAGCGCCGCCACTGCCTTGTACTTATTTGGAACACTTTCGTGCCCCGACCACGCAGAGGATCACCGCCACGGTGACCCCGAGCATGCCCAGGCTGACGTGCTCGTGGAGCAGGCCGGCGGCCAGGGCCAGGCCGAAAAAGGGTTGCAGCAACTGCAACTGGCCGACAGCGGCGATCCCGCCCTGGGCCAGCCCGCGGTACCAGAAGACAAAACCGATCAGCATGCTGAACAGCGATACGTAGCCCAGGCTGACCCAGGCCGGCAGGCTGATGCCGCTAAAGGAGGCGGGCATGCTGAACAGGGTCAGTGCGGCCATCAGTGGCAGCGACAGCACCAGGGCCCAGGAGATCACCTGCCAGCCGCCCAGGGTGCGCGACAGCTTGGCGCCTTCGGCATAACCCAGGCCGCATACCAGTACGGCCAGGAGCATGAGCAGGTCACCCTCGGGTGAAGCCGTGAGGCCCTGGGACAGGGCATAGCCCACCACCAACAGGCTGCCGAGCACCGAGAACAGCCAGAACACAGGGCGCGGCCGCTCGCCGCCGCGCAGCACGCCGAACACCGCGGTGGCCAGGGGCAACAGGCCAAGGAACACGATGGAATGGGCCGAGGTCACGTACTGCAGGGCCAGGGCCGTGAGCAGCGGAAAGCCCAGCACCACGCCCAGGGCAACGATGGTCAGGGGCAGGAGCTGGGCGCGGCTCGGACGGCGCTGCTTGAACAGCAGCAGGATGCACAACGCCAGGAGCCCGGCGATGGTGGCCCGGGCCACGGTGAGGAATAGCGGGTCGAACTCCAGCACCGCGACCCGGGTGGCCGGCAGTGAGCCGCTGAAGATCAGCACGCCGATAAAGCCGTTGAGCCAGCCACTGGCGGTTTTTTCCAGGGCTGGGGATTGCAGGGTCGATGTCCGTTCCATTCGGGGAGTGCTCAAGAAGTGGGAGGCCGCAGCGGCGGGGCTTGTGTCGAGCCCATCCTAGGATTGAAAATCAGCACAATCAAAAAATTGTCATGGATACAGCGCCTATGGCCCGTGCCCGCTACAAACAACTGGTGGACACCTTTGCCGCCGATATCCGTACCGGCATCCTTGCCCCCGGCACCCGCCTGCCCACCCATCGCGAGCTGGCGGCGCGGGAAGGGCTGGCCCTGGTCACTGCATCGCGGGTCTATGCCGAGCTGGAAGCCATGGGCCTGGTCAGCGGCGAAACCGGGCGTGGGACCTATGTCCGGGAAACCGCCTTGCCGCCAGGGCAGGGCGTGGACCAGCCCGCTACGGCACCGGGCACCCTGGACCTGAACTTCAACTACCCGGCGTTGCCCGGCCAGGCCGAACTGCTGCGTAGCGCCTTGCGCCAGTTGGCGGCGACCGGCGACCTGGAAGCCTTGCTGCGCTACCAGCCCCACGCCGGGCGCAGTCATGAGCGGGCCACGGTAGCGCGCTACCTGGCAGGCCATGGGCTGGTGGTGGAGGGCGAGCAGGTGCTGCTGGTCAGCGGCGCCCAGCACGGCCTGTCGACCACCCTGATGGCGTTGCTCAGGCCCGGTGATGTGGTGGCGGTGGATGCCTTGACCTACCCCGGGTTCAAGGTGGTGGCCGAGGCCCACGGGCTGGAACTGCTGGCCATTCCCCTGGGCGAGCAGGGGCCGGACCTGGAGGCCTTCGAGCGCCTGTGCCAACGGCGGCGGGTGCGCGCGGTATACGCCATGCCGACCCTGCACAACCCCATGGGCTGGGTGCTGGACCTGGCCTGGCGCCAGCGCCTGGTGGCGATTGCCCGGGCCCACGGGCTGCTGATCATCGAAGACGCCGCCTACGCCTTCCTGGCCCAGGATCCTCCCGCGCCGCTGGCTGCCCTGGCACCAGAGACCACGGTCTACATCTCGGGGTTCTCGAAGAATGTGGCCACCGGCCTGCGGGTCGGTTATGTGGTGGCGCCGCCGGCCTGGGTGGCGCTGATCGAGCGTGCGATCCGCACCAGCACCTGGAACACCCCGGGGGTGATGACCGCCATGGCCTGTGCCTGGATCGAGGACGGCACGGTGGCGCGCCTGGAGCACCAGAAGCGCGAGGATGCCCAGGCCCGCCAGGCCCTGGCCCGGGAAGCCCTGGCCGGGCTGGCCTATGTCAGCCATCCGAACTCCTACTTCCTCTGGCTGCCCTTGCCCGAGGAAGTCCGGGCCGATCAGGTGGCCATGGCGCTGCTGCGGGAGAAGGTCTCGGTGTCCACCGCCGAGCCCTTTGTCGGCGCCGGCCCGGTGCCCCACGCCATTCGCCTGGCGTTGGGCTCGGTGGCCATGGCCGATCTGGGCGTGGCGCTAGCCAGGGTCCGGCAGGTGATCGGCCGCTACGCCTTCTGAAGCGGCAAGCGTCAAAGCTTGAACTGGGTCACCAGGGCATTGAGGTCCACCGCCAGGCGTGACAGCTCCTGGCTGGCGGCATTGCTCTGGTTGGCCCCGGCCGAGGTCTGGGTCGACAGGTCGCGGATATTGATCAGGTTGCGGTCCACCTCGCGGGCGACCTGGGCCTGTTCCTCGCTGGCGCTGGCGATCACCAGGTTGCGCTCGTTGATGGTGGTGATGGCCTGGGTGATCTGGTCCAGGGCCAGCCCCGAAGCGCGGGCGGCTTCCAGGGTCAGGTGGGCGCGCTCGTTGCTGTTGCGCATGGCACTGACCGCACCTTCGGTGCCTTCCTCGATGGTGTTGATCATGCTCTCGATTTCCTGGGTCGACTGCTGGGTGCGATGGGCCAGGGCCCGCACTTCGTCGGCGACCACGGCGAAGCCGCGTCCGGCGTCCCCGGCCCGCGCGGCCTCGATGGCGGCATTGAGCGCCAGCAGGTTGGTCTGTTCGGCAATCGAGCGGATCACTTCCAGCACCTGGCCGATATTGCGCACGTCCACCGCCAGGTTTTCCACCCGCTGGCAGGTCTGAGTCACGTCTTCGGCCAGTTGGCCGATGGAGTCGACGGTGTGCTGTACCTGCTCGCGGCCGTGATGGGCCGTGCGGTCGGTTTCCTGCGAGGCTTCGGAGGTGCTCACCGCATTGCGCGCCACTTCCTCCACGGCGACGGTCATTTCATTGACCGCGGTGGCCGCCTGTTCCACTTCGTTGCTTTGCTGGTGCAGGGTCTGGCTGGAATGCTCGGTGACCGCGTGCAGTTCCTCGGCGGCGGAGGCCAGCTGGTTGGACGAATCGGCGATCCGCTGCAGGGTGCCGCGCAGGCTGGCCTGCATGGTCTGCAGGGCGTGCAGCAGGCGCGCCGGTTCGTCCTTGCCGCTGACTGCGATGCTCTGGCCGAGATCACCGCGGGCGATGGTTTCCGCTACCTCCACGGCCTGGCCCAGGGGGCGCACGATGCTGCGGGTCAGGAACAGGGCCAGGACGACGGTCAGGGCCACCACGACCAGCATGATCAGCAGGACCATGCCCACCGCACCTTTGAACACCTGGTTGCTTTGCGCCGCCGCGGCGATACCGCCCCGGGTGTTGACGTCGATGATGGTCAGCAATTCCTTGAGCATGGCGTCGGCATTGGCCAGGAACGGGCCGCCGTCGACGATGTCGATCGCCGCTTCCTTGTGGCCCTGGCGCATCAGGTCGGTGATCCGGTGCTGGTCCTTGAGGTACAGCGCCTCGGCTTCGACAAAACGCTCGTAGGCGGCGCGTTCGTCGTCGACGTTGATCAGTTTTTCATAAGCCTGCTGTTGCCGATCCTGCTGTTGCTCCAGTTCGTTGAGGCGCGACAGCAAGGCCTGCACGTCACCGCTGTCGCGCACCACCAGCATGCGCAGGGTCAGGGTTCGGATCTGGGTGCTGGTCAGGGCCAGGGCATTGGCGGCAACGATGGATGGCTGCCAGTTCTGGTCGACCTCAAGGGATTGCTGGTTCATGCGTTGCATTTCCAGCAGGGAGAAACCTCCCAGGGCCAGGGCCAGCAGGGCGATCAGGGCGAAGCTGAACCCTGCGCGGCGGGAAATGTTCATCGTTCTCAAGAGCATGACTGTGTTCCTTGTGGCGGCAAAAAGTACAACCGGCGAGGCGAGTCGCGGTTTGCATCGGTGCGGTGCGCGGTGGGGCCAGGCCCCACGGCACCGTCGGCTTTTTGCACACAAGGCAGGCGGCAGGCGCATCTGATCGGCGCCTTTGTCCAGTGCTTTCCAGGATCGACAGGTTGCACGGCCTGCCTGGAAAACCCGCCAATGATAGCACGGTGACATCTGTCGCGGGCGCCTGGCCCGCGGCTTTCACCGGCCTTCGGTCTGGAGAAAGCCCTGGATGGAGCGGGCGCTGGTGGCCGGGTCGACCTGCATGAAGCAGTGCTGGCCATCGATCACCTGAGTGCTCAGGTGCCGGTTGATGGCCGCCCAGCGCTTGATCGAACGAGCCACGTAGGGGTAGCTGTCGCGGCCATGGATCACCAGGCTTGGGGTCTTCACCTGGCGCAGCGAGCGCCACAGGCGGCGGGGAAAGGAGCTGTAGATATCCACTTCGCGCTCGGGGGCGCATTTGAGGGCCACGCCTTGTTCGTCGTCCTTCAGGCCGTGTTCGACATAGGCGGCCAGGGCCGCGTCGCTCCAGCCCTTGAAGATGCCCCGGTTGGCCAGCGCGGCCTTGGCGGCGGCGCGGTCCGGCCAGCGCCGGCGGCGGGCGGCGGCCTTGCGCGCGAGGCTGTGGCGGCGGTTCAGGCCCAGGGCCGACAGCACGCCCAGGGAGCCGATCATGGAGGGGGTGAAGATCACCGGGTCCAGCATCACCGCCTTGCGAAACAGTTGCGGGCGTTCGGCGATGATCAGGCAGGTGAGCACCCCGCCAAAACTGTGGCCCAGCGCATAGCGCGGTACCTCGCCATAGGCATCGAGCCCGGCTTCGAAGGCTTCGGCTGCCAGTTCGGCGGTGCGGTTCCAGCCCAGGAACGGGCCGCCGTGGTCGGTATCGCCGTGGCCCTGGACGTCACTGAGCCACAGGTCGAAGGACTCGGCCAGCAGCGCCAGCATCGGCTGATAGGCCATGGAGCAGAAACCGTTGCCGTGCAGGAAGTGCAGCAGCGGCTTGCCCGAAGGCGCTGAGCGCAGGCCGCGCAGGGTGAAGCCTTCGGGACAGGGGTAGGACCAGGGAAGCAACTGCATGGGGCCTCGGGGCAAACGCTGAATACAGCCGGGCATTGTCGATGGCCCGGCCCTTGAGTCAAGGGCCGATCCTGACCGAGTCCAGCACTACCCGGTCTTGAGCTGGCGAAACGACAGGCTGATGCGCTCGCCGGCGTCCGGCGCCTTGGGGATCGCGTGCAGCCAGTGTTTCTGCAGTTCGTCCGACATGTGCAGCAGCGAGCCGCTGGCCAGGCTGTAGTCGAAGGTGGCGCCGCTTTCCTTGTGGCGAAAGACCATGGCCCGGGCGTGGCCCAGGGAGACGATCACCACCCCGGTGCCTGTCACCAACTGTTCATTGGCGTCGGAATGAAAGCCCATGGAGGATTGGCCGTCGGGGTAGCAGTTGAGCAGGCAGTTGTTGGGGCGAAAGCCCAGCAGTTGCTCGATGGGCCCGCACAACTGCTCCAGCGCTTCGGGCATCGGCACGGCGGGGTAGGTGATTTGCGAGTAGTCGTAGGGCGCGCCGAAACTGGCGGTCTTGCGCGCACGCATGCGCTCGTCCCACAGCACGGAGTCCTTGAGGTGGTTGAACAGCCGATGCGGGTCGGCGATGAAGTCGGGGAAAAAGTCGATTTCGGGTGGAGTCATGGGAGTACTGCCTGTCGTGAAGGACAGCGCCTGCGGGGGGGCAGGGCGTGATCCTTATCGGTCCTTGATGGGTGCCTGGAGTGTGCCGCCTGCCACCGACTGGATAAACTGTGCGGCCTTTTGCCCCAGGTCCGCCTGGGAAGCGCGGATCAGCAGGACCAGGGGCGCCAGGGACAGTGGCTCGATGTCCAGCCGTTGCTGGCTGGAATTGCGCAGTATCAGGGTCAGCTCGGTCCACTGGTCATCGTCGGTGGTCCGGCTGTCGCCATCGGAATCCACATTGCAGCCAGCGCCCCACAGGCGTTCGGCCACCCGGTAGAACGCCGGGCGTGGTCCGGGCTGTTGCAGAAGCAGGGCATGTGGCGAAGGCATGGCGTGGAGCTCGGGCGAGGTGGCGTTCCAGGTCGGTAACGGTATCTCGCCGCCAGCGTGCGGCGCAACTGCGAAGAGGGCAGGCGCCGAGCATCCGGCCGGCTTGCTCAGCCGCCGTTGGCGCTGAGGATGCTCGCCACCTGGCGTGGCTGGCAGTTGAGGTAGGGCGAGGTTTTCAACCAGCGCTGGTCCGGGTACCAGGAGAACATGAACTGGCCATCCTTGAGCTTGTCTATCACCTGGCGCGCCACTTGCGGGCGCACCGCGGGGCAGCCCTGGCTACGGCCGATGCGGCCCTGGCGCTGGCTCCACAAGGGGTTCACGTAGTCGGCGGCATGGATCACGATGTCGCGGTCCCGGGCCCGGTCGTTGAAGCCCGGTTCCAGGCCGTCCATGCGCAGCGAGTAGCCATGGCTGCCTTCATAGCTTTCCTGGGTGCGGAACAGGCCCAGGCTGGATTGGTAGCTGCCCAGGCGATTGGAGAACTGGGTAGCGAAGTTTTCCCCGGATTTCTGCCCGTGGGCCACCAGGTCGCGCAGCACCAGTTTTTTGGTCCGCAGGTCGAAGATCCACAGGCGCCGTTCGGTGGAGGGCTGCGAGTAGTCGATCACCGCCAGGTGGCGGGCTTGTCGGGCGCCGCTGCCTACCGCGCATTGCATGGCGCTCAGGGCACTTTTCAGGGCCTGGGGATTGAGTTGCGGGGCGGCGTGGGCGAGGCTGGCGTACAGCGTGGGGCTGGCGACGGGCTGGACTTTACTGGCGGCGAAGGACGAAATGGAAAAGGCGCCCAGGGCAATGGCCACCAGGCAGAACCGGCACAAGAAATTCAACATGTATAGAGCGTCCCCATGGTCACTTTGGCTCCTGACGTCCTGTCGTTCCCCCGGCAGTCTGGTCTATATGTTTAACGCCCAGGCCCGATTGTTTTCCGCATCTGCCGTAATGGTTGGCCGCCCGCTGGGCGCCCACGGATTGGAGTAAAGCAGTTGTTCAAAAAAACCGCATGTTACTTGACCCTGTGCCTGCTCGCTGCGCCATTGGTCGCGCTGGCCGATGAGCTGCCACAGCTGTCGGCGAGCCCGATGCAAACGGCGCTGACGCAACTGGCCGTGGCCTGCCCGGCCCTGGCGCCGCGGCTCAATACCCCGGCCCAGCAGCTGTTGCAGGGCTTCTACCAGCAACAGGGCGAACAGCAAGTGTGGTCCGTGGCGGGCCGCCTGGCCAGCTTGCAGGCGCAGTTGGCGCAACTGGTGGACGACGGGCTGGACCCGGGCCACTACCGCCTGCCGCAGGCGAGCTCGGCGGGAGATGGCCTGTGCAGCGATATCGATATCACCCATCAGTACCTGCAAGCCCTGCAGGACCTGCATTACGGTCGCCTGGCGCAAAGCCGCTTCGAGCCTATGTGGCGGGCCCAGCCGCTGCCGGACGATCGCCAGAGCGCGCTGCTGGCGATTGCCGTGCCGGGCATTGCCCACATCGCCACGGCCTTCGAGCAGGCGCGCCCCAGCCTCGCGCAATACCGCAACCTGCGCCAGGCCTATGCCCATGAGCGCCAGCAACCCTTGCCCCAGTGGCAGGCCGTGGCCGGCGGCCCGTTGCTGCGCCCGGACATGCAGGACAAGCGGGTGCCGGACCTGGCCCTGCGCCTGTACCACGGCGGCTACCTGCAAAGCCCGGTGGTCAACCCGGACAACGCCTACAGCGGCGAGCTGGTCAGCGCGGTGAAGAACTTCCAGCTTGGCCATTCGCTGCAGGCCGACGGTGTGGTCGGCGCGGGCACCCTGAAAGAGATGAACATCAGCCCGGCCGAGCGCCGCGAACAGCTGCGCATCAACCTCGAACGCCTGCGCTGGCTGGCCCAGGATTACGAGCCGAACCTGGTGCTGGTGAACGTTGCCGCCGCCCAGCTGACCTTCTATCAGCACGACGCGGTGGTCTGGCAGACCCGCACCCAGGTCGGCCGCGCGGAGCGCCAGACGCCCTTGCTCAAATCCCAGGTCACCCGGCTGACCCTGAACCCCACCTGGACCGTGCCGCCGACCATCCTCAAGGAAGACAAGCTGCCGGAAATCCGCCGCGACCAGGGTTTCCTCAACCGCCAGAACCTGCAGGTGCTGGATGCCAACGGCCAGCCCCTGGCGGCCGAGGACATCGACTGGGACCGCCCCGGCAACATCCTCCTGCGCCAGGGCGCCGGCCCGCGCAACCCCTTGGGGCGCATCGCCATCCGCTTCCCCAACCCGTTCTCGGTGTACCTGCACGACACCCCGAGCCAGGCGCTGTTCAGCAAGGGGCCGCGGGCCTTCAGCTCCGGCTGCGTGCGGGTCGAGCAGGCCCTGCAACTGCGCGACTGGCTGCTCAGCCCGGCGGAGCGGTTGCGCACCAACGAGCTGTTGGCCACCGGCCTGACCCACGAGTTCCGCCTGGCCAAGCCGGTGCCGATCCTGCTCAGCTACTGGACGGTGCAGGCCGACAGCCACGGGCAACTGCTGTATGCCCCGGATATCTACGGGCGGGATATGCCCCTGGCACTGGCCCTTGGCTCGCGCTGATGGCGTGCGACCGCAAGGGCCAGGGGCAGGGCGGTGCGTCAGCTTCCTGGGTATGAGGGCCCGGGTTGACGCGAACAGGCGGCGAGGTCTTCCAGAAAGACCTCGAGGATCGGCGGCGGTGTGCTGCCGCGTCGGGTGATCACATCAAAGGGTGACATCAACCGCAGGCGCTCGGGCGCCAGTTGGCGCATGTCGCCGCAGGTGACCCACTGAGCGGCGAAATGGGTGGGCAGAAAGCCCAGGTAGGCGCCGGAGATGATCAGGATTGCCAGGGCCTCGATGTTGTCCACCGTGGCGGCGGCCTTGCTGACACCCAGGCATTGCAGGTCGTGTTGCTGCATGTAGCCGCGCGCGACAACCCGGCTCGCGGCCACTTCCTCAAGCAGTTCGACGGTCTCGGCCTGGCTGGCGAACAACGGGTGGTAGCGGCCGCAGTACAGCCCCAGGGCCTCCTGGTACAAGGCGCTGTGCAACAGGCCCGGTACGTGGATCGGGAAGTGCCCGATGGCCAGGTGCAGGCGCCCGTCCAGCACCCGCTCTTCCAGCTCCGCCGGGGTGCCCACGTAGACATTCAGGTGCACGTCATGCCCCCTGGAGACAAAGCGCTGGGTGGCCCGCGGCAGCGGTGAGTCGGGGTCGCTGATGGTGGTATCGATGATCCCCAGGTTGAGCTGGCCGCTGATGTGCTGCTTGAGCACATCGGCATCCATGCAGAAGTTCTCCACCGCCGACAGCAGGCGCTGGGTCGCCTCATGAATCGCTACCCCCTGCTCGGTCAAGCGGAACCCGCCGCGTCCGCGCTGGCAGAGTTTGACCCCGAGCCGGGTCTCCAGATGAGTCATTTGTTCGCTGATGGTCGACTGGCCGGTATTGAGCGCCGCCTGCGCCGCGGAAAAACCGCCGCAACGGACGATGGTGGCAAATACCCTGAGCAGCTTGAGATCGACATCGTGCAGTTGAATCACTGGACACCTCCCGCCTGTGGACACATCGGCAATGCCGATATGAGTATCTGATGTTCAGCATTTTCTCCATATAAACCAGCGCTCATAGTCGATTCAACGGCGGCGGCCGCACCCGCCCGCCCCAGCGAATAACAAGAAATGGAGACGCTGAACATGTCGAAGCACGGTTATGAGTCCGGCCGCCTGAATCTGCCTTTCGTGGGCCATTGCACCTTTGCCAAATCTCCGGTGTGCACCGACTGGGACACCCTGGATGCCGATGTGGCGATTCTCGGGGTGCCCAACGACATGGGTACCCAATGGCGTTCCGGTGCGCGCTTCGGGCCGCGGGGGATCCGTGAGGCCTCGACCCTGTTTTCCTTCGGCCACGCCGGAGCCTACGACCACGAAGACGATGTGATGTACCTGACCGCGGACGATGTGCGCATGGTGGACGTGGGCGATGCGGATATCGTTCATACCGACATGGCCACCAGCAATGCCAACACCGAGTTCGCCGTGGGCAAGATCCTGCAGGCTGGGGCCATGCCGGTGGTGCTCGGGGGCGATCACTCGGTGCACGCTCCGGTGATCAAGGCGTTCGAGGGGCGCGGGCCGATCCACATCATTCACTTCGATGCCCACCTGGATTTTGTCGATGAGCGTCACGGCGTGCGCTACGGCCACGGCAACCCACTGCGCCGGGCTTCGGAGATGCAGCACATTGTCGGCATGACCCAGATGGGGATCCGCAACGTGTCCTCATCCAACCGCGACGACTACGAGGCGGCCCATGCCGCAGGGTCGAAGATCCTCTCGGTCCGCGAGGTCCGGCGCCTGGGCACTGAAGGCGTGCTCGCGCTGATCCCCGAGGGCATCGACTACTACATCACCATCGACATTGACGGTTTCGATCCCTCGATCGCCCCCGGCACCGGCACGCCCAGCCATGGCGGGTTCCTCTACTACGAAGTGCTGGAGATCATCCAGGCCCTGGCCAGGCGCAGCCAGGGGCGGATCGTCGGCATGGACCTGGTGGAGGTGGCGCCGGTCTACGACCCCTCGGGCATCACCTCGATTCTGGCGGCGCAGCTGCTGCTCAACAGCCTCGGTTTCATCTTCCATGAGCGCGCCCAGGCTCGCTCCCGGTAATGAGACACACCTGCCTCCGGCACCGACCCGGGGCGATCAGCGAAGCACAGTGACTCGACGCCCAGCGTCGGGCAGAGGGCATGAACATGGACACGATCGTCAAGCAGTACCTGCAACAGTTCGCAATCAGCGAGGCCACCCAGCGCTTTCTCGGCAAGGCGCAGAAGATGTTCATCGGTGGCGCCTGGGTCGATGCCAGCGACGGCCAGATCGCGCAGGTCCGCGAGCCGTCCACCGAGGGCCTGCTCACCCATATTCCCATGGGCACCGTGGAGGACCTGGAGCGTGCCGTGAGCGCGGCCCGCAAGCAGTTCGACGGCGGTGAATGGAGCCTGCTCAAGCCGCTGGAGCGCGAGGCGATGATTCACCGCCTGGCGCAACTGATTGCGGACAACGCTACGCAACTGGCGGAAATCGAATCGATCGACATGGGCAAATCGGTGGCCAGTGCCCGGGATGTCGATATCCAGGGTACGGTCGACACTTTGCGCTATTTCGCCGGCTGGGCCAGCAAGCTCCACGGACGCACCGTCGAGCCCTCGTTGCCGGGCAATTACCTGGCGTACACGCGCAAGGAGCCGGTGGGCGTGGTCGGGGTGATAGTGCCCTGGAACTTCCCGTTGCAGACCCTGGCCTGGAAGCTGGGTGCGGCCCTGGCCACCGGTTGCACGGTGGTGGTCAAGCCCGCCGAGCTGACGTCGCTCTCGGCCTTGCGCTTCGCCGAGCTGGTGGAAGAGGCGGGTATCCCCGCCGGGGTGATCAATATTGTCAGCGGGCGTGGCAGCGTGATCGGCGCGGCCATGGCCGCGCACCCGGGGATCGACAAACTGAGCTTCACCGGGTCGACCCCGGTGGGCCGTACCGTGGGGCGCGCGGCGTTGGACGACATGAAGCGCCTGACCCTGGAACTGGGGGGCAAGTCGGCGGTGCTCGTGCTGGCCGACGCCGACTTGCGTGCGGCCGCCGAGGCCGTGGCCAACGGTGTGTTCTTCAACTCGGGGCAGGTCTGCGACGCCGGTACCCGTGCCTATATCCACCACAGCATCTATGACGCGTTTCTCGATGAGCTGATCGCCTACACCCGGACCTTGAAGGTGGCCCCGGGGCTGGACCCGGCCTGCTTCATCAGCCCCCTGGTATCGGCCCAGCAGAAACAGCGGGTCAGCGAGTACATCGAGATCGGCAAGGGCGAGGGCGCCCAGCTGGTCTACGGCGGCCAGCCGCTCGAGGGGCCGGGGTACTTTGTCGAGCCGACCATTTTTGCCCATTGCCGCAATGACATGCGCATCGTCCAGGAAGAGATCTTCGGGCCGGTTCTGGTGACCGCGCCTTTCGACGATGACGAGCAGGCGCTGGCACTGGCCAATGACTCGCTCTATGGCCTGGCGGCGGCGATCTACTCCAACGACCTGGGCCGGGTTCACAACCTGATTCCGCGTCTGCGGGCCGGCTCGGTGTACGTCAATGCCCACAGCACCATCGACCCTGCGATGCCTTTTGGTGGCTACAAGCTGTCGGGGTTCGGCAAGGACCTGGGGCCGGAGCAGCTCGACCACCTGATGGAAACCAAGGCGGTCTGGATCACCCTGCCTTGACAGGCGAGCCTGCCTTTACCGACTTCGGGCGTCCTTGGGGCGCCCGCACATCCCCCGTCAGAGCCTGCAGGAGGTGCCCAGGCATCGAGTACCGCACCAGTGCCCCGTCATGATATCGACCAACAATAAGAGCCCATCATGAACACTAATGCCCAGCCTGCCCCGAGTGTCTCCAGTGCCGACAACGGCTCCGTTGTCGAAGTCCATTCGATCGATTACATCCCGGAAAACGAGCGCACCGACAAGCTCTCCAGCCAGGGGCCGTTCTGGTTTCTGGGCAACTTCACCTTCTTCACCATGACCATCGGCTTTGTCGGGCCCAGCGTCGGCCTCACGGCGTTCTGGACCACGGTGACCGGCACGCTGGGCATCATGTTCGGCACCTTGTTCATGGCCTTCCATGGTTCCCAGGGGCCGCACCTGGGCTTGCCGCAGATGATTCAGTCCCGGGCGCAGTTCGGCTATCGCGGGGTGGTCCTGGTGCTGCTGGCGACCCTGTTCGTGTTCGCCGGTTTCAACATCGTCAACCTGGTGCTGATGATGCAGGGGCTGCAGACGTTGTTCGGCTTCGATCCGCTGCTGGTGGCCCTGGCGGTGACCGTGCCGGGGGCGACCCTGGCGATTCTTGGCCACGACTGGATGCACCGCAGTTTCAAGTGGGCGCTGTACCTGTCGCTGCCGCTCTATGGCCTGGTGAGCCTGGCGGTACTGATGCACTGGGTGCCCGATGCCCAACCGCTGGCCGTGGCGGCAGGCGGCGTGGCTCCGCAGCCCCTGGGCTTCAACTGGTCCGGCGGCGTCGCCCAGTTCGCCGCCGCGGCCAGCTACAACATCGCCTATGCGCCTTATGTGTCCGACTACTCGCGCTACCTGCCCAAGCACACCCACAGCGGCAAACTGATCGCCGTGGTGTTCCTCGGGGCTTCGTTGTCCGGCGCCTGGATGATCGCCGTGGGCGGCTGGCTGGCCGACCACCTGCATTCCACCGATGTGCTGGTGGCACTGGGGCAGGTGGGCAACACCTTGTCACCGCTGGTGGGCACGGCGGTGGTGCTGGTGACCATCCTGGCGTTCCTGCCGGTGATCGCGATGAACATCTACAGCGCCAAGCTGACCACCCTGACCTGTGTCGATTCGATCATCAGCATCAAGCCGACGCGCAAGGCTCGGATCCTGGCGATTCTCTTCGTGATCCTGTTGCAACTGGGCGTGGCCCTGAGCATCCAGCGCTCGAACCAGGGGCTGTCGGTGCTGAGCATCTACCTGGTGGTGATGCTGTATTTCCTGGTGCCCTGGACTGCAGTCAACCTCACCGACTACTTCTTCGTGCGCAAGGGGCGCTACGCCATCACGCACTTCTTCATGCCCCGGGGCAACCTCTACGGCAGCTGGGGCCTGCGCGGGATCGTCGCCTACGCCATCGGCTTCGCGAGCATGATCCCCTTCTTCTACATCTACGACGGCGTGGAGCAGCGCGAGGTCTATGTCGGCCCGCTGGCCAGGGCCCTGGGCAGTATCGACGTTGCCTGGCTGGTGGGGCTGCTGGTGTCCGGGGTGGCCTACTACGGCCTGAGCCGTTCGCTGGACCTGGCGCACGAAGAGGCGGTGATCCTGCGCCTTGAGGACGCCGCGGGGGCGTGCGCCGAAGGGCTCGCGCAACCCCGCGAGGCGCTGCCGATTCTCAATCAATTGACGGTCGGGAGATGACCATGAGCAGGCAAACATTCGACTACATCATCATTGGTGCCGGATCGGCCGGCTGCGTGCTGGCCAACCGCTTGAGCGAGGACCCGGGCACCTCGGTGCTGGTCCTGGAGTTCGGTGGCAGCGACCGTAGCGTGCTGATCCAGATGCCCAGCGCCTTTTCCATGCCGATGAACACCAGCAAGTACAACTGGCGCTACCAGACCGAGCCTGAGCCCTACCTCGACGGCCGGCGTATCCATTGCCCGCGGGGCAAGGTACTGGGGGGCTCGTCCTCGATCAACGGCCTGGTCTACATCCGCGGCCACGCCCATGACTTCGATGAGTGGCAAGCCCTGGGGGCGCGGGACTGGGGCTATCGGCACTGCCTGCCGTATTTCAAGCGGGCGGAAGACTACGAGGCCGGCGGTGACAGCTACCGCGGGCAGGGCGGGCCGTTGCACACCAACAATGGCAACAACATGCACAACCCCCTGTACCGGGCCTGGATCGATGCCGGTGTCGAGGCGGGCTACATCAGGACCGAAGACTGCAACGGTTTCATGCAGGAGGGCTTCGGCGCCATGCACATGACGGTGAAGAACGGCGTGCGCTGCTCGACCGCCAATGCCTACCTGCGACCGGCCATGGGGCGCCCCAACCTGACGGTGCTGACTCAGGCGATGACGCGCCGAATCCTCTTCGAGGGCAAGCGCGCGGTGGGCGTCGCCTATGACCGTCAGGGGCAGGTCCATGAAGTGCGGTGCAACCGCGAGGTGCTGGTTGCCGCCGGCCCCATCGGTTCGCCGCACCTGCTGCAACGCTCCGGGGTCGGGCCGGCCGAGGTGTTGCGCAAAGCGTCGATCGAGCCTCGGCACGTGCTGCCGGGAGTGGGGGAAAACCTCCAGGATCACGCCGAGGTCTACATCCAGTTCGGCTGCAAGGAGCCGCTGACCCTCAACAGCAAGATGGACCCGCTGAGCAAGCTGCTGATCGGTCTGCGCTGGTTGCTGTTCAAGGACGGCCTGGGGGCCAGCAACCACTTCGAGGCCGGTGGCTTCATTCGTTCCGAGCAGGGCTTGGGTTGGCCGGATATCCAGTTTCACTTCCTGCCCGCGGCCATGCGCTATGACGGCAACAAACCCATCAAGGGGCATGGCTTCATGGTGCTCACGGGCCCCAACAAACCCAAGAGCCGCGGCCATGTGCGGGCCCGTTCCGGCGACCCGTACGAGCACCCGGAAATTCTCTTCAACTACCTGCAGCGCGAGGAGGATCGCGAGGGTTTCCGCCGTTGTGTGCGCCTGACCCGGGAAATCATCGGCCAGCCGGCGATGGACCGTTACCGCGACGGCGAGATTGCGCCGGGGCCGCAGGTCAACACGGATGCACAGATCGACGAGTTCGTGCGGGCGAACCTGGAGAGCACCTATCACCCCTGCGGCACCTGTCGCATGGGCGAGGACGAGATGGCCGTGGTGGATTCCGAACTGTGTGTCCACGGTCTTGAAGGCCTGCGAGTGATCGACTCGTCGGTGTTTCCCAGCGAGCCCAACGGCAACCTCAATGCGCCGACGATCATGCTCGCTGAGCGTGCCGCCGACCTGGTGCGCGGGCGTAAGCTGCTGGTGGCTGACGAGGTTGCGGTGGGGTTGGCCCCGGATTGGGAAAGTCGCCAGCGTCCGGGGTCGCCGGTACGCAAGGTGAGGGTTGAATGACCGCGAGGAGGAAAACCCTGCGCCGGCTGCCGTCTAGAGAACACGACAGCCGGCGTTGGGTTTTACCTTACTGGGCGGGCGCCAGCCGGTCGTAGATCACATCCAGGGCCGGGCCCAGGTCGCCGTCGCCCTGGGCCACGGCCTTGATGCCCTGGGGCACCGGCAATGACGGATCGCCATGCATCCCGAATGGCGGCGGCAAGCCTGCCACCTTTGCCGGACGCTCATAGATCACCCGGCCTTCCTTGACGGTCTTGAGCACTTGGATCTCGCTCAGGGTCTCGGGTTTGACGGTCAGCGGGTTGGCCGAGAGCACCGCGAAATCTGCCAGCTTGCCTGGGGTGATCGAGCCTTTGCGGTCTTCTTCGAAATGCTGGTAGGCCGACCACAGGGTCATGGCCTTCAGCGCCTGCAAGGGCGTCACCCGCTGGTCCGGGCCGAGTACGTAGCCGCTGCGGGTGGTGCGGTTGACCGTGGCTGCCAGCACTCGCATGGAGTCCGGCAGGGCCACCGGTGCATCGTGGTGGGTGGTGAATTTCATCCCGGCCTGGAGCACCCACTGGGTCGGCGAGATGTTTTCCGCGCGTTCGGGCCCCAGCACCGACTGGCGATGCCAGTCGCCCCAGTAGTAGGTGTGCATGGGGAACAGGGAAGGGAAGATCTTCAGTTGCTTGAGTTCGGCCACCTGGTCCTTGCGCAGGGTCTGGCCGTGGATCATTACCGGCCGCACATCGACCCCGGGGTAGGCCTGTTCCGCGGCACGCATGGAACCGAGCAACTGGTCGATGGCGCGGTCGCCGTTGGTGTGGGAAAGGATCTGCCAGCGGTTGGCCAGGGCCTCTTTATAGATGGCCAGGGCGTCGGCGTCCTTGACCACGCCGTAGCCGGCATAGCTGGCGTCCTGGCCCTGGGGCGGCTTGAAGTAGGGCTGGCTCAGCCAGGCCGTCTTGCCCTGGGGCGAACCGTCCAGGGTCAGCTTGACCCCACCGATGCGAAAGTGCTGGTTGTACACCACCGGCTGGTTGCTCGGGTGATACCAGGGGGCGACCATCAGTTGCTTGACGCCGGGGGTGAGGATATCCGGGTAGGAGACGATGTCCGCCAGCAACTTGCCATCGCCCGCGGCCTTGATCGCGGTCATGACCTGGTCCGGGGAAGAGCGGCCGTCCTGGATCGTGGTGTAGCCATAGCTGACATACAGCTTCTGCCCGGCGCTGAGCATGTCCACCGCCTGGTCGGCGGTGAGCTTGGGGAAGATCTTGATCAGGGCGTTGAAGAAGGCGTTTTCCTCCAGCACTCCGTTGGGCTCCTGGCTGCCGTCGACGCGGCGGATCACCCCGCCTTCCGGGTTGGGGGTCGACGCGTCGATCCCCGCCAGTTCCAGCGCCTTGCTGTTGAGCACCCCCAGATGCGAGGACTGGTGGACGATGGCGATGGGCAGGTCGCGGGTCACGGCGTCCAGGTCGGCCTTGGTGGGGTGGCGCTGTTCCTGCAGCTGGGAATCGTCATAGCCAAAGCCGAACAGCACGCCGAACTGCTTGGGGATCGGCGACTGCTGCTCAAAGCTGCGCAGGGTTTCCTGGAGCCCGGGGATGCTGTTGTTGGTTCCATCCGGTGGCGGCAGCAGGTTGGCGCTGGCAGCCTGGAAACCCACCATCGACACATGGCCGTGGGGGTCGACGAAGCCCGGTAGCAGGGTCGCGCCCTTGAGGTCGAGCATCTGCGTGGCCGGGCCCTTGTTCTTGAGTACGTGTTGCCGGTCACCCACGGCGAGGATCTTGCCGTCCTTCACCGCCACTGCCTGGGCCTTGGGGTGCTGGTCATCGATGGTGATGATCGGGCCGTTGAACCAGATGGCGTCGGCCACCGGCGGCGTGGCCGCCAGGGCGCTGGCACTGGCGAGCTGGAGCGCTGCCACGAGCAGCGCGAAGGAGGTCTTTTGCATGTGCGTTCTTCCTTGAAGCGGGCAGGAGCGCACTAGCCTAGCCGCAAAGCGCCGCCGCGGGCGAGTGGCTTGAGGTATGGTGTGCGGCCTTTTAGCTGCGACTCAAGGCTTGTCATGCCATTCAACAAACGCCAGCAGGCGGCCACGGAGCGCCTGCTGGCCGCCACCCTGACCGAAGCCTGCGAAGCCGCCAAGGCCGAAATCGTCGGTTTTTCCTGGCTGACCCACGAAGTGGACTACGCCGCCTTTGCGGCGAGCCTGGTGGTGGTCTGGGTCTTCGACACCCAGGCCCACAAGGAGCAGGCCCTGGCGGCCGGGCAGGGCGCGCGGATGCTCGAACTGACGACCCGGGCCCTGGAAGAGGCCGATGTTCACCTCGACGCCCTGGAAACCCGTGTGTTCTTCGACAGCGAAGAGCAATGCCGGCGGATCAATGCTGGCGATTGGGCGCAACGCCTGAAGCGCCTGTGCCCGGGCCGGGGTTGAGCCATGGCCAAGGAAATCGACAACCCCTGCATCGCCCTGTGCCGCCTCAGTGGCGACCTGTGCGTGAGTTGCGGACGGACCAAAGAGGACATCCGTCAATGGAAGCGCATGAAGCGCCCGGAAAAGATGGCCGCGGTGCAGCGCGCCAGTGCGCGGCTCAAGGCCTTGCAGAAAAAGAAGGGTTGAAGGCTGCTTCACTCTCCGCAAGGCAGATCAGGTTCCTGGTCAGGCGCCTGATCAAACCGTCTGGCGCCGCATGGCCAGGATGCTGGTGCCGAAGAAGATAAAGGTCGACCCCACCACCCGATTGACCCACTTGGACAGCGCCGGGCGGGTCAACACGCCCTTGGCCCGGGAGGCCAGCACCGCGTAGACGCTGAGAGAGACCAGCGACAGCGCCATGAAGATCAGGGTCAGGATGAAGAACTGCGGCAGCAGCGCGGCGTGCTGGTCGATGAATTGCGGGAACAGGGCGGTGAAGAAAATGGTCGCCTTGGGGTTGGTGGCGGCGGTCAGGAAGGCCGACTTGAACAACTTCAGACGCGGCGGGAGCGCGAGCTTGCCGTTGTCGGCGCTGCTGGCGCTCAGTAGCTGGCTTTTACTGAACAGCTGCTTGGCGCCGAGGTAGAACAGGTAGCCGGCACCGACGATCTTCACCGCGTTGAAAACCCATTCGGAACTGGCGATCAGCGCGCCCAGGCCGAGCATGGCCGCGGCAGACATGCAGAACAGCCCGCTGACATTGCCCAACGATGACCAGATAGTGGACTTGGCCCCGTAGGCCACGCTGTTGTGCAGCGCCACCAGGGTAGCGGGGCCGGGGCTGGCAATGGCGATGGCCGCCACCAGGGTGTAGGTCAATATCGAGTGAGCATCCATGGTTCGGACTCGTCTTGCGGAAAAAGGGGGCTTGATTCTATCGGGGGCAGCACCAGGCTGTAAGCCAAAAACTTCCAGGCTGCGTCTGGGCGGTTTTGGACTGCAAGTGCCGCGCTCGGTTGGCAATTGTCAGTAGCGCCTAGAGGGCATTGCGGTGATACACCGTCAGATCGCAGGACGACGCAATGATCAGCGTACGGCCGCTGTAGGAAAAGCCAAAAGCTCTGTATCCGGCTTCAATGGCCAGCTTGTGGAAAACCGCCGGTCGATTGATCTGGGCGCCATACAGCCAAGATCCAGGCTCCACCAGCAGCAGGTGATGTTCGGGCCATGCCAGGGAAACACTCTCGACCTTCCAGCCGTCGTTGCTACCCAGGGGCAGACTGCCGCCATTGATACCCGACATGGCGATGGTCTTGCCCGCTAGAGGCCCAATCCTCTGGGCCTCGAGGTAACGGTTGCTTTCGACGTCCTGCGTATAGTCCCGGGCAATTTTTTCACCCGTCAGACAGTCGATGACACTTCGTCCTGAACTGGAGGTCACCAGCAACAGCTCAGACTCACAATCGAAACCGACTTCCAGCAGGCTGCCTGCGGCTCGTTCAGTGACCAGCTTCCAAGGTTCCGGAGGCGGGCTGATGGGGCATTGAGCGATGGTGCGACGCAAGGTGTCCAGGTGCGAGGTATTCATCCGGGGCTCCGCTGACGGTTCCTGATTTATCGAGTGTTCAGGCACCGGCTGGTTGGTCGAGGTCGATTTACTGCATGGCCACGTCGCTGAACTTGAGGGTCAGCGGGTCATTGTTGCCATCACGAAATACCAGCTTGATGGCCGGGGTTTTGCTCATTTTGTTGTTACTTTGCTGAAAGATCAGGGTGACCCGGGTCGGTACATTGCGAATCAGCTGGAAGTCCAGCCAGGAATGGGACTCGACCTGACCCACCCGAATGGAGTTGAAGGTCAGTGGTCCGCCGGATTCGTCGAACAGACGAGTGCCATTGTCGAAACTGAAATTGCGATCAAGGTTGAGGTTGGTCAGCTCGAATGAGCAGGTCGGCAAACGGCCGATGTTTTCACAGCCTTCCAGTTCGAAACGTACGTTATCCAACACTTCAATGCGTCGGCCCAGGAGGTTGTTGCCTTCGTTTTCGACAATCTTGGCCTGCAGCTTGGCGAATTCGAACGAGGGTTTGGCGTACTCGGTGCCAAGGATGAAAAAACCGAAGGAGAGGATGCAGGCCAGGCCGAACTGCAGCACGCCTCTCAGCAGGGGCGTGAGGTTGCGCATCTGCCAGCCCAGGGATACCGCCCCCAGGAACAGGAAGGTGCTGACCAGCAACACTACATTTTTCCAGCTGATGAAGCTGAAGCCGAAGACGCTGGGATCGGGGACCGCATAAGTAATCAGGGCCCACAGACCGCTCAGTACGACCCCGAGGCCCGCCATTCCACGAGTGATCAATGAGGTGAGTTTCTGGGTGCGGGTCGACGGTGCGATTGAATCTTGAGATGACATCAACGGTACTGGCTCCTTGTTCCGTAGTCGGATCATGCGTTCTTGCAGGCGTTTGTCAGGCAGTTTTTCCAGTGGACCTCATGGCAGAGGAATACTGTCCGGTTATGGCGAGTTGCCATTATCCAGTATCGACGGGAACGGTAAAGCAGAGTCTGTTTTTGCAGTCCTGGGCGCGGGCGATCAATGCAAAAGCAGCTCGAGTGTCCAGGCCTTTTACATCATTGCTGCAATCGATAGTTATCATCAAAAAGTGCAGGTTCCGTTTTTCCAGCAAAGGAGGAAGATGGCGCTTACACCGTGCTGGCTGCAGAAGGAAACACCCGATGAGAATCTCGACTCTATTGACCCTTGTGGTTGTCTTGATCGCGGGAACCGGTGCTTCTGCGACAGCCTTCGCCGCCGATGACATGTCCTGCCACTTCTTGCCCATGGCCGACAGCGGCGCCGATCTGCGGCACGCCCAGTCGGTCGGGGTGCTGTACAGCGAAAACACCCTCAATACCCTGCAATACCTGGAGCACTACCACTCGGTGGCGCTGAACGGGGCGAAAAATGCCGGGCTCGACCCGCGCATCAGTGCGGCCTTTGTCGACAGCTCTGATCCGCAGCGGGCGATCAACTGGTTGATGGCGTCGTTGCAGAAACACTTCGCCAGCGTGACGCTGTATGACAGCCTCGATGCGCTGGTCCAGGCCCGCCCCGATGCGGTGGTGATGCTCGACACCTACAACCAGCTGGTGACCAAGGGCAACAGCAAGGTGGAAGCGCGGTTTATCGCCAAGTTCTATGACGCCAACCTGCAATACATCGGCCAGGCCGAAGGCATCCAGGCCAAGGTCCTGCCGTCGGTCTGGGTACGGGGCAAGGCGGCGCCGGAGATCGCTGCGCAGATCAACCAGCAGACCGAGTTGCAGGTCGATGCCCTGAAGCAGTTCGACGCATCGCTCAAGGCCCTGGTGAGCCAGAGCGAAGCGGGGCAGATGGCGGCCAACAAATGATGAGTTGCAGGCAGGCCTGATGAAAAAAAGCCCCGAATGTTCGGGGCTTTTGCTTTGTGCCTGGCCGGGGGCAGCCTGTGGCGCGGCGCCTAGGCCGAGGCCAGCACCCCCGCGACCAGCAGCGCTATGCCCAGGTACCAGCCCCAGAGAAAGGGCCGGGCTTGCGGGTCTTTCCTGGCGTAGACGTACACATAGAAGGGAATGAACAGGCTGAGGATGGCATTGCCCAAAGAATTCTTCAGGGCCACGCAGAAAATCGCGAACTGCATCGCCACCGTAAGTGCCAGCCCTGACAGGATCAGCAACATAACCATTGAATCGTCTCGCTATCGAATGAAGGTCGGTCGCCCCCTCTGGTGCGTCGCGGCCCGGATGCGGGCAGCGGCGCGCCAGAGGGAGCGGTGTGACGGGTTATCGACACGGCGGTGCAAAGCAATAGGCAAGGGTGCCGTCATCGACCCTTCATTCACTTGCGAGCGTTTACTGCTGGTGCCAGGCCGGGTTTCAGGCGCCGCTGCCCAGGGACGCCATGTCGATCACGAAGCGGTAGCGCACATCGGCCCGTTCCATGCGTTCGAAGGCCTGGTTGATGTCCTGCATGGCGATCATTTCGCAGTCCGGGAGGATGTTCTTGCGCGCGCAGAAGTCGAGCATTTCCTGGGTCTGGGCAATGCCGCCGATGGGTGAACCGGCCAGCCGGCGCCGTCCCAGGAGCATGGGCAGGGTCAGTTGTTCGTCGATCGGCCCGACCTGGCCGACGATCACCAGGGTGCAGTCGATGTCCAGCAGGGGCATGTAGGGCGAGACGTCGTGGCGCACCGGAATGGTGTCGATGATCAGGTCGAAGCTCGACTGGGCGCGGGCCATGGCCTGCGGGTCGCTGGACACCAGCAGTGCATCGGCGCCCAGGGCCAGGGCGTCGGCGCGCTTGTCGGCGCTGCGGCTGAGGACCGTGACCTTGGCTCCCATGCCCACCGCCAGCTTGACCGCCATGTGCCCCAGGCCACCGAGGCCGATGACCCCGACCCGGCTGCCGGGCCCGACATTCCAGGTGCGCAGCGGCGAATAGGTGGTGATGCCGGCGCACAGCAGCGGCGCGGCCTTGGCTAGGTCCAGGCCCTCGGGCACCCGCAGGACGAATTCTTCGCGCACCACCAGGTGCTTGGAGTAGCCGCCGTAGGTCACCTCGCGGGTGATGCGGTCCAGGCCGTTGTAGGTCTGGGTATTGTGCTCGCGGCACATCTGTTCTTCGCCCTTGCGGCACTGGTCGCACACCTGGCAGGAGTCCACCATGCAGCCGACGGCGACGCTGTCGCCGACCTTGTACTGCTTGACCTCGGGGCCGACGGCGGTGACCCGGCCGACGATCTCGTGGCCCGGGACCATGGGGTAGCGGCTGGCGCCCCAGTCGTTGCGCGCCTGGTGCAGGTCGGAGTGGCAGACCCCGCAATAGAGGATTTCCATCGCCACATCGTTGGCGCGCAGGGCGCGACGCTGGAAGGTGAAAGGCGCCAGGGGAACCCCGGCGGACTGCGCTGCGTAACCGAAGGTTTGCATGATCAGCGTTCCTGTGTGAGGGAGAGCGAATGATCCGAAGGCAGGGCTACAAGCATAGAAGCCCCGGGCGCACCGTGAGGACGGCCGACCGATGGTTGTGCGGGCCAACCGGCCGCGCACCGCGCAGGCCGGGGCGAGTGAGTGTCGCTCCTTCGTTGTCCTGGGGCCCCGGTTGCTGCTTCAGGGCGTGGCAGCCACGCCCAGGCACTGGGCTCAGGGCGCGCCGAACATCGCGGTCCAGTAAATGCCGGCATCGCTTTTCGGGTCCACCGCGTAGGCCGCGCCCAGCTCGCTGTAGGCCGGGTTCATCAGGTTGGCGCAATGCCCGGGGCTGGCCAGCCAGCCGTCCACCACCTTGCGCACCGTGTCCTGGCCGGCGGCGATATTCTCGCCCACCTGCTGGCCGGCATAGCCTGCCAGTTCCGCGCGGTCACCCGGGGTGCGGCCGTCGTGGTCCTTGTGGTCGAAGTAGTTCTGGTTGGCCATGGCCCGGCTGTGTTCCTCGGCGGTGGTGCCCAGGGTGGCGTTCCAGGCCAGGGGCGCGGTGGCGGCAAAATCCTGGCCACCGCATTGCCGGGGCTGGCCGCGGGCACTGTTGATCTGCGCGAGCAGTTGCTGGCCCTCGGCCTGCCAGTCCCCCAGGCGCGCGGACAGCAGTGGTCGCGCGAGCACGATGCGCCACTGGTTGGCCTGGCGATTGACACCGATATCGACGAACTGCGGGTCCAGCACCACCTGGCAGAAGCTCTCGCGTACCGCCTGCATCGCTGCCTGGGCATCCCGGGGGCCGGAGAGGCTGATGGCCTGCACGTTGACCATGGGGTAGGCCGCCCGGGCCAGGGCCTGCTGCAGGTCACCGACGTTGTCCACCGGCAGGATCAGCCGTGGGTCGCCGGTCAGCGGCGGCAGCTCAGAGGAGGCCTGGTTGGCGCAGCGTTGCGGCTGGCTGCGGTAGGCGTTGATCGATTCGATCAGTTGCGACTGGTCGTCGGCGACGGCGCCGGTGGCCGCCAGCAAGCCCAGGGCCAGGGCTGTGGCGGGCAAGAACAGTGAGCGCATGGGCATGCAAGTCTCCCGGGAAATGGACAGCGCCCATGATGCACCCGGCGCCGGGGCATTTCATCCGCCGGTGGATGAAATCGGTGTTAGCCGCTGCGCCTCAATGGAAGTCGTAGTACAGCGCCCATTCGCCGCTGCCGGGGTGTTTCCAGAACATCAGGCTGCCGCCGTGCACCACGTTGAGTCCGATCTTGGCGTCGGAGGAAATCTGCATCACGAATTCGAAGCCGTCCCCGACATCGATTCCCGACTGGCAGAACGAGGGGTAGCCCCCGAGCTTGTGCTGGTAGCAATGGTTCACCAGGTCGTAGTAGCACTCGATCTGCCCGGAGTTTTCCAGTTCGAGGATTTCCCGCTCCAGGTCCTCCGGCACGCCACCGCCGTCCCACAGCGGAAAGTCCGCGGGCACTGCCTCGGGCTTGAGCGGGAAGGGCTTGAGAAAGGCCCCGGGGGCAGTCAGGTCCTTGCGCACCAGCACATCCTCGGCACGGTATTCGCGGATCAGCCAGCGCTCGCCCATGGGTTCCAGGGGCTCGGGAAAGGGGTTGGCGACGAACACCGTGAGCACCCGCACGCCTTCCAGCAGCGGGCTGTGGAAGGGCAGCGCCGGCAGATAGAACTGGGCGAACGGCAGCAGGGTTTCCCCGGCGCTGTTGCGCGGCAACTCTTCATCCTCGCGAAACAGAAAGACCCGGCCCAGCCAGCTTTCCTCGTCGCTGCCGGAGGGGCGAAAACCACCGGGAATCAATTGCAGCGCCGGCTTGGCCAGGCGGCGCTGGATTTCCTGAATGTCCATGGTCAGGGCAGGTGTCCTGTTCGAAAGAAAGGGAGCGGCAATGTATCAAAAGTCCTCTTGCCTGGGGACCGTGGTGGGCTCAACGCAATTGCCTTGGAGTGGCGTTGAGCAACTTGCGCATCAGCCGGCGCAGGGCCGTGGCGTCCTGGTATCCCACCTGTTCGGCCACGCGCTCCACCGAATATTTGCTGCTTTGCAACAGAGCCCTCGCCCGGTTCAGTTGCACATTCTGGATCAGGCGCAAGCTGCTGTGGCCGGTGACCTTGCGTATCTGGCGACCCAGGGTCCGTTCGGACATGCTGAACTGTGCAGCCAGTTCGCCGACGCTGGGCAGGTTTGGCAAGCCGGCTTCGATATGGGCAGTAAGCCGGCTGATCAGGGTGTTGCCCTGGGCCATCATTGCCGGTACCCGAAACGGCGCCTGCAATTGCCGCCGATCAATCAGCAGCGTCTGCCCCACCGCGTCTGCCAAGCTCGTGCCGAAACGGCTGCGCAGCAGATGCAGCATCAAATCCGATTGGCCAAATGCTGCTCCGGCGGTGGTTAGCGGAGGGTCGACCACAACCATCTGGTCCGGATCCACCTTGGTGTCGACGGCCCACTCTTGCAGCAGTGGCGCCAACCACCAGGAGGTCGTAACCCGGCGCCCGGGCAGGAGCCCGGCGGCCTGCAACAGGAAAACGGCGGAACAGGATGCCGCTACTTCGCCTCCGAGTTCCAGATGATCGCGCAATGCATCCAGCAACGGGGCAATGTCTGCTTGCAGCAGGCGCTGGGCGATGGCCTCGGGGGTGTCGATGCCCAGCCCCGGCACTATCCAGCAGGACCGATCATCGCCCCTGGCATCCAGGGCCTCGACCTCGAGCAGCAGGCCCTGGCCCAGGGCTACCTGGCCAGCCTGCAAGGCACAAACCCGCCAGCGCGGAGCCCCGAGCCCCAGGCGTGGGGCCAGCAGCGCGGCGCTGGAAAGCATGTCCAGGGTCAGGGCGACGCTGGAGGCAAAGGAACCGGGTAGGAGCAAGACGGTGAAATCGTTCATTGGCGGATTATGCATGAAAGATGTCGAATCGGTCGCTGTTGGCCAGGGATGAGCACAGGCTCAATAGCCGCTCCTTTTCTGTGTAAGTGGTGATGCCGATGCCTAATATTCTGATCAAGATCCCCCAGGGCGCTTTCGATGCCCGGCAGCGTGCCAAGGTCCTGCAAGAGGTTACCCAAGTGGCCCTGACGGTGGAGCAAATAGGTGATGACCCCCGTCAGCGGGCGTTGTGCTGGGTACTGCTGGAAGAGCTGGCGCCGGGCTTCTGGAGTTGTGGCGGTGCCGACTCCAGTGCCCAGGCGGTTCCTTGCATGGTCCGGGTCAAGGTCCCGGCGGGCGTGCTCGATGCTGCCCAGCGCCAGGCCTATGTCGAGGGCTTGCATCAGGCGCTGGCCGCCTGTCTGGCAGAGGACGATCCGCGAATGCTGATGACCTCGATCCTGCTGGATGACGTGGCTGATGGCACCTGGGGGGCCAACGGTTCGTTGTGGCGGCTGGCGGATTTTGCCCGAGCGGCGGGCTATCGGCACCTGCCCCACCTGCATGGGCGATAGTTCCGACCGCCTTCCCAGGCCCCCGGCTCAGGCGTCTCTACCGTGAGCCGCTGCCGCGAGCTGGCTGGTATCGACCCGCACGAAGACCGAATCGCCAATGGCGGTCAGCACATCGCCGGCATACACCTCGCAGATCACCTGGCTCTTGCGGCCTACTTCACCCTCGACCCTGGCACGCAGGGTCAGGGGCACGCCCATGGGGGTGGGCTTGATGAACTTGATGCCCAGGTTGCCGGTGACGCAGTCGATGCGTGGCAGGCTGCCGGGCTCGCGCTGTTCGTTGCGGTAGTGGTAGGCCATGGCGGTCCAGTTGGAGTGGCAGTCCACCAGCATGGCGATCAGGCCGCCGTAGACCAGGTCCGGCCAGCCGCAGTACTTGGCGTCGGGCAGGTGCTCGGCCACCACGTGCACACCGTCCTCGTGCCAGTGGCTCTTGATGTGCAGGCCGTGATGGTTGCTGCTGCCGCAGCCGAAGCACACGCCTTCGGGGGCGGTGGTGTCTTGCAGTGAGGTCGGGTGCATGGTCGTTCCTTGTTGTTCTTGGGGGTGCGGCGCCGGGTGCTTTCCCGGCGTTGCAGCGCAGCATCCTATCCAATTTGCCTGAACGATCGAAGGCCGGATTGCAGCTAGCTGGGGTAGTGCATGGTCAGCACGGCCCAGCGCAGGTTCTCGACCCCGGGTACTTCGCCAATATCGCGGGAGGCGTGTTCGACCCAGCCGGTGTATTCCTCGACCGCTTTCAGATGCTTTGTCCATTTATCCTCTGTGAAGCCGACGCCGAAGATGATCACGCTGCCGCTGGCGACCTTTTCTTCCTTGGCCTTCAGGCGTGTCATGTACCAGTAGTCGTCCGATGCCGAGACGAACAACTTGCCTTGGTTGGCGTTGGCAAAGGGCGCCTTGAGTTCGATGAAGTGGAAGCGCCGCTTGTCTGCATCGCGGATCCACAGGTCACATTGCTTATGGTGAATGTCCATGTCGGACCAGCGCTGGTCCAGGGCGACCTTGTATTCCACGCCAACGTCGCCGAGCCAGCCGTCGCGTGGCCCGGCCAACCCCCGGTGCTGGATCAGCCAGAAATAGAATTCGAACTTCAGCCAGCCCTCGAAACCATTGCCGAGCACGCTGAGGGCCGAGGGAAGGTGCGGGCGCTCCTGTTCCCAGGACTTCAGGAACGCGCGGAACTCTGTTGCAACACTGTCGATACCTTGCATGGCCGTCCTTTGCAGTAAATGGGTGAAGGTGGTGTTGTGGCGCGGTGCCATCATGCATCAAGGTCGCCTCTTGGCGAAGGCGCATTTGCCGCTGTGAATGAGGGGCGGCCAGCGTCGTTGTGACGCATTGATTGCGGCAGGTGTCGTACAGCGTCGAGGTTTTCCCGGGCGGGCGGCTCGTGGCTCCGGCCAAGACAGGCTGATGCCGTAATGATATTCTTGCGCTGAATCGGTTCATCGTTTGTGCAGAAATACCTTACCCGTGCTTAGCTTCAAGTGGCCTGTTCGGGTCCCTTGCAAGGCTGTGGGAGTGTCTGCACGACCCCGCCGAATGTAATGCCAGGCAGTGTTCGTTTACCTCTTTGGTTGAACCCGACCCCTAATTTCCTGTTGGCCCCCGCAGTTGCGGGCGTCATTCTTGTTCGTCCGGCAGTTTGCGGCGCGCAAGGTCGGGCAGGGGGAAACTGCCTGTTGGTTGCGTCCCGTGACGTGCCCTGAGAAACACTGTCACTCAAGTAGCTGAAGCCAAGAACGACAAGAAGTCAGCGCCGGAGCGATATAAAACTGAGGTCGAGCCTGTCTCGTCGGCCTTGTGTGCCCACCCTCCAGTTCTTTTGAATGTGTTGGTCCAGGACCTGCGAAATGACTGTTTCGCAATCACCGGAGTACGCAGGATCGAGGATGGGGCGGCGGATGGCGTTCTATCGTAGGTACTCAGAATGTTTAAGAAAGTGAACACGGCCCTGATCGGGCTGGCGATGTCGATAGGCCTCACGACCGCGCACGCGGCTGAGCCGAAGAAAGTGGATGTGCTGCTGATCGGTGGCGGCATCATGAGTTCGACCCTCGGGGTCTGGCTCAATGAGCTGCAGCCGGATTGGTCGATGGAGATGGTCGAGCGCCTGGACGGCGTCGCAGAAGAAAGCTCCAACGGCTGGAACAACGCCGGTACCGGCCACTCCGCTTTGGCCGAGCTGAACTACACGCCGGAAGGCAAGGACGGCAAGATCGAGATCGCCAAGGCCATCGAGATCAACGAAGCGTTCCAGATTTCCCGGCAGTTCTGGTCCTGGCAGGTCAAGAACGGCGTCCTGAAGAACCCGCGTTCGTTCATCAACTCCACCCCGCACATGAGCTTCGTCTGGGGCGATGACAACATCAAGTTCCTCAAGGCCCGCTACGAGGCCCTGCAGGCCAGCCCGCTGTTCAGCGGCATGCAGTACTCCGAAGACGCCGAGCAGATCAAGAAGTGGGTTCCACTGATGATGGAAGGTCGTGACCCGGCGCAGAAGATCGCTGCGACCTGGACCCCGATCGGCACCGACGTCAACTTCGGCGAGATCACTCGCCAGTTCGTTGCCCACCTGCAGGCTCAGCCCAACTTCGCGCTGAAACTGTCCAGCGAAGTGCAGGAAATCGAGCGCAATAAAGACGGCTCGTGGCGCGTGACCTACAAGAACCTCAAGGACGGTTCGAAAACCGAGACCGACGCCAAGTTCGTGTTCATCGGCGCCGGCGGCGGTGCCCTGCACCTGCTGCAGAAGTCGGGCATTCCTGAAGCCAACGAATACGCCGGCTTCCCGGTGGGTGGCTCGTTCCTGGTGACCGACAACGCCAGCGTGGCCGAGCAGCACCTGGCCAAGGCCTACGGCAAGGCTTCGGTCGGCGCGCCACCGATGTCGGTTCCGCACCTGGACACTCGTGTGCTGGACGGCAAGCGGGTGATCCTGTTTGGCCCATTCGCTACCTTCTCCACCAAGTTCCTCAAGGAAGGTTCGTACTTCGACCTGCTGACCAGCACCACCACCCACAACTTCTGGCCGATGACCAAGGTGGGCATCGAGCAGTACCCGCTGGTGGAATACCTGGCCGGCCAGCTGATGCTGTCGGATGACGACCGCTTCGCCGCGCTGAAGGAATACTTCCCCAACGCCAAGCAGGAAGACTGGCGCCTGTGGCAGGCCGGCCAGCGCGTGCAGATCATCAAGCGTGACGAAGAGAAGGGCGGCGTGCTGAAACTGGGCACCGAGATCGTGGCCTCCGAAGACGGCAGCATCGCCGGCCTGCTGGGCGCGTCCCCAGGTGCTTCGACCGCCGCGCCGATCATGCTCAGCGTGCTGCAGAAAGTCTTCAAGGACCAGGTCGCGACCCCGGCCTGGCAGGAGAAGCTCAAGCAGATCGTGCCGAGCTACGGTACGGCCCTGAACGACAGCCCTGAGCGTGTGGCCAAAGAATGGGCCTACACCGCTGAAGTGCTGCAACTGACCCCGCCACCGCCGGTCAAGGGCGCGGCGCCTCAAGCTCCGGCCAGCCTGGCCAAGCCAGAGAGCAACCCAGCGGCCGACATGGCGCTGTAAGCCCTCGCCCCGCCCGCGTTCGTCGGGCGGGGTACCGCGGATGCCCCGGTGCATCCGCATCCTGTGCCGGTTGCGGACATGGCCCCGCCATAGCCGCAGCCCGCCAGTCTCTTGCTCCCGATCCCATTCGCGCTCTTTCGCCGATGCACGCGCCCGATGCGCTGCCCGGTTGTGCGCCTGTGTCACCCGCGCCGGGTTATCATGGCGCGCCCGCCGTAGCCGGGCATGCCCCAATCCTCGGAGTCACCGCCTCGATGTCCAGCATCACCCTGTTCCAAGCCCCGCCGCCCGAAGCCATCCAGAGCCAGATCCAGCAGATGGTGGTGGACTACATCACCGACGTCAGCGCGGTGGCCATCGCCCCGAGCAACCCGCTGTACAACCTGTACCAGTACGGCGTCGGCTATGAGGTGCACCTGTACCTGCAGGCCATGGACGGTTCCCGGGGGATTGCGGTGGAGCTGGTGGTGGCCACCGATCCGCAGGCCCCGGACCAGGTGCTGGGTTTCACCCTGTACCTGCCGGTCAAGGACGATCCCCAGGCCTGCGCCGTGGCGTACATGGCGGTGCTGCAAGGCCACCGGCGCCAGGGCATTGCCCGGCAGATGCTGCAAGCCATGCTGGCGCGTTACCCCCATGCGGAACTTGCCTGCAACATGGCCAAGGTGGGGTGTTTCGAGGCCCTGGGCTTCCAGCTGCTGGGCGCCCGCGGCCCGCAGGTGCTGATGAACACCCGGGACCACGGCAGCGACGGCCTGCTGGCGGTGCTGGATGTGGCGCCGATCTACCAGTCGGTGGAAGTGCGGCAGATCCACACCTACCTGCTGGCCCAGCACGGGCGCAAGGCCATGCTGGAAGCGGAGAAAAAGCGCGACCGGCAACTGGACCAGATGACCCGCCAGGCCCAGGCGCTGGTGCGCGAGCGCCTCGGGGAAGCAGCCTTGTACCGCTCACGGGCGCCGCAGCTGATCAACTGATCGGGTTGCTTGTTTTTGCCCGAGTGTCTGTGTAGCTTGGCGAAAACACGTAATAACGGGCATAAACATGCAAAGTCAACACCCGCCAGCCGAGCTGCCATCCTTGCGTCGGCAAAAAATCCTTCTGCTGCTGGAGCGCGACGGCAAGGTCATGGCCGCCGAACTGAGCCGGCATTTCGCGGTGTCCGAAGACACCATCCGTCGCGACCTGGCGGAGCTGGATGCCGTCGGCCTGGTGCAGCGGGTCCATGGTGGCGCGCTGCCGCGGCCCAAGGACAGCGGCAAGGACTACTTCACCCGAGTCGGCGAAACCAGTGAGGCGAAACTGCGCCTGGCGCAATATGCCGTGCAATGGGTGCAGGACGGCCAGACGGTGCTGTTCGATTCCGGCTCCACCACCCTGCACATCGCCCAGTCGCTGCCGGCGGGCATCAGCCTGACCGCGGTCACCGCCTCGCCGATGATTGCCGTGGCCCTGGCCGAGCACCCCAAGGTCAGGGTGATTCTCGCCGGTGGCCAGCTCAACCCGGCAACCCTGTCCGCCAGCGGCCATGAAGCACTGCGCATGATCCAGGGGATCAAGGCCGACCTGATGTTCACCGGGGTCTGCGCGATCCACCCGGAGATCGGCATCAGCTCCCTGCATTTCGACGAGGTGCCGATCAAGCAGGCAATGTTCGACAGTGCCAGCGAGGTCATCGCGGTGACCACCGCCGACAAGCTCGGCGCCATGGAACCCTTCGTCGTGGTGCCATGCAACCGCTTGCACCGGCTGGTGACCGAGCAGGAGGCGCCGGGTGTGGACATCGAAGGTTATCGGCAGTTGGGGATCGAGGTGCTGCAGGTCTGATCCGGCAGCGACCCCCGTTCCGGCGCCGTTTGCAGTAGATGGGGCAGCGCCTCGTGGGGTTGAGCCGTTTAGAAGCCCTGGTGCAGCCGTTGCCGGGGGCGGTGCAATTGCAAGGGTCAATTCCTGGATGGCGGCGGGGCCAGTGCCTGGCTCATCCACTGCGCCATCTGCCGCAAGCGGTCGCTGAAACCGGCGCCGGCGGGGGCCGTTGCCTCGGCGGCCTGGCGAAACACGTCGATGGGGCCTGCCATTTCCGGGTAGTGCTGCACAAACAGCCGCACATGCTCATCCAGGCTCTGGGGCCAGCTCGGCTCCTGCTCCTGGCGCAGCAGGTTGGTGGCGCGAACGAGTTTGCGCGAGGCCTGCCGTTGCAGCCGGAGGACTTCGGCGGGCATCTGTTCGCGGTCGATGCGCTCGGCGTAGTCGTCCAGCACTGCGAGAAAGTCACCGTTCACCGCCAGGGCAATCTCCCGGCTGGGCCTGAAAGGTGCAAAGCGCGAGCGCAGGTCTTCGCCCCAGAGGCAGCGGCAATGGTGCTTGAGCCAATAGCCCCAGCTGTCGAGGTTCCGCGTTTCCAGCACCTGGTTGAGGTCGCCGATATCGAAATCGATCTTCGACACCAGCGGGTGGCGCGCTTGCAGGGCCTGGCGCAGGTTTTCCAGATGCAGGCACGCGGCCGGGGCGGCGGGATCTCGCAGGATCAGGCACAGGTCCAGGTCGGAAGCTCCAGGCCGGGCGGCGCCACGGGCGACGCTGCCGTACAGGTACAGGCTATGCAGCGGCGGGCTGGCGGGAGTGGTGAGGGCGGCGCACAGCTCGTCGAGCAGGGCTCGGTACTCGGGCTGCAGGGGTGGTTCGGCAGGAAGGGCGATCAAGCCGTCGGCATCGACGCCGAATGCGCTATCGGTTGACATGGGGTGGCCTGTGATGCGGGTTCAGCGGCCACCTTAGCAAAGTCTGCCAGGGCCGTTGGAGCGGCCCGGGCAGGGTTGGGTCCAGCCTCAGTTCTTGAAGGCCGAGTGCTTGCGGCCCTGGTCAAGGAGGGCGAACACCACCACCAGCACCGCGGCGACGGCGAGAATGATCACCACGCCGTCGGTGGAGTGGGTGGCCGAGGCCGTCACCAGGGACAGAGCGCCCAGCGGCGCCAGGCCACCGGCGATGGCGGTGCCAATCTCGCGCCCGGTGCCGAAACCCGAAGAGCGGGTCGCGGTGGGGAACTGGCGGCTGAGGAAGGAGCCCTGGGGGGCGAACATCATCGGCGCCAGAATACCGGTACCGACGCCGATGGCGATGTAGATCATCAGGCTCTCACCGGTGTTGAGCAGGGCCAGGAAGGGGTAGGCGAACAGCACCGAGAACAGCCCGCCGAGGATCAGCACGGTCTTGCTGCTCCACTTGTCGCAGAGCCAGCCGAAGAACGGCACGGCGACGATGGCGATCAGGCTGGCGATGGTCACTGACAGCGAAGTGACGTGCACATCGACGTTCTTGTACTGGGTCAGGTAGGCCAGGGAGAAGGTCTTGAAGATGTAGCTCAGGGCGTTGTAGCCCACCGCCACGAAGAACACCACGGCCAGGCCCTTGAGGTCGTTCTTGAACAGCGCCTTGAGCGGCGAGGCCTTGGCTTTCTGGCTTTCCTTGCTCAGTTCCTTGAACTCCGGGGTTTCCGGAATGCTGTTGCGCACCCACAGGCCGACGGCCACCAGGACGATGCTGCAGACGAACGGAATGCGCCAGCCGCCGGCCAGCAGGAACTCGTTGCCGTTGATGGTCAGCAGGTAGATGGTCAGCGACGACAGCAGCAGGCCCAGGTTCAGCCCCAGCGCCGGCCAGGCGCCCTGGCTGCCGCGCTTGCCCTCGCTGGCGTGTTCATAGGAGGTGACCGCCGCGCCGGACAGTTCGGCGCCGGCGCCCAGGCCCTGGATGATGCGGATTGCCACCAGCAGGATCGGCGCCCAGATGCCGATCGATGCGTAGCTGGGGATCAGGCCGATCAGCGCGGTGCACACGCCCATCAGGCAGAAGGTCAGCACCAGTACCTGCTTGCGGCCGAACTTGTCCCCCAGGTAGCCGAACAGGATGCCGCCGAAGGGGCGGGCGATAAAGCCGATGGCAAAGGTCGAGAAGGCCATCAGGGTGGCGCTTTTCGGGTTGCTGTTATCGAAGAAGATCTTCGAGAAGACGATGGCCGCCATGGTGGCGTAGAGGTAGAAGTCGTACCACTCCAGCATCGAACCGAAGATGGTGGCCGCCGCGACCTTGCGCAGGCGTTTCTTGGTTTGCTGTGGGGTTTCCGCTGCAGTAATGCTGGTTTCAACTGCGGTCATATCCGTACATCCTCATGAATCATTGTATTTATTGTCGAGTTGACGCGAGCCTTGCGCGCCGCACCCTAAAGGGCGGCCGAGGGGTATTGCGGCGACACGCGGCCCGCTTGGCAGTGCCGGGGCACTGCGCTGCAAGGCGATGGCGCGGGGTGTTTCAGGCGGCCTGGAAAATCCGGTCGGCAATCATCGAGCCAATGGGAATCGCCGAGGTGGCGGCGGGCGAGGGCGCGTTGCACACGTGCAACATGCGCGGGGTTTCGGCGAACAGGAAATCGTGCACCAGGCTGCCGTCGCGCATCACCGCCTGGGCGCGGATCCCCGCCTCATAAGGCAGCAGGTCTTCCACTTGCAGGGAAGGGCAGTACTTGCGGCACTGCTCCAGGTAGCCGGACTTGAACAGCGAGTTCTTCATCTCGGTGGTGCCGGAGCCGAGGTTCTGCCAGATGGTTTTCCAGAAGCCGGGGAAGCTGGCGTACTGCGCCACGTCGCGCCAGTTGATGGAGAACTTCCTGTAGTTCTCCCGACCCAGGCCCAGGACCGCGTTGGGGCCGACGGTAACGCTGCCGTCGATCATGCGGGTCAGGTGCACCCCGAGGAACGGCAGCTCCGGATCGGGGATCGGGTAGATCAAGTGATTGACGATGTTGTTCTTCGACGCCGGCAGGCGGAAGTACTCTCCGCGGAAGGGGATGATCTGGTGGTCGATCTTCACCCCGGCCATCACCGCCAGGCGATCCGATTGCAGGCCGGCGCAGGCCACCAGCTTCTTCGCCCGCCAGCTGCCGCCATGGCTGCTGACGGTGACACTGTCGGCGTGCTCCTGGATCGCGGTGACGGTCTGGCTCAGGCAGATCTCGCCGCCCTCGCGGCGAATCACCCGGGCCATGGTGTCGCAGACTTCGCGGTAGTCGACGATGCCGGTGGCGTCGAGGAACAGCCCGCCAAGGCCCACGATATTCGGTTCGCGCTGGCGCAGTTGCTCGGCGTCCAGGCGCTCCACCTTCAGGCCGTTCTGTTGCGAGCGCTGATACAGGGCCTCCATGCGCTGCACTTCCAGGGCGTTGGACGCCACCAGCACCTTGCCGCAGACCTCGAACTTGATCCCGTGCTCGCTGCAGAACTGCTTGGTGGCCTCGGCGCCACGCTTGCACAGGTCGGCCTTGAGGCTGCCCGGGGCGTAGTAGATGCCGGCGTGGATCACCCCGCTGTTGTGACCGGTCTGGTGCTTGGCCAGGACGTTTTCCTTTTCCAGGATGACCAGCGAAGCGCCGGGCTGACGCTTGAGGATCTCCATCGCCGTAGCCAGGCCGACGATGCCGCCGCCGATGATGCAAAAGTCGTAAATCATTGTTCTTGGGTACCTTGGATTCAATGCGTTTCGGTCTGGTTATCAGGTTGTCAGACTAACTAATCCGACAAAAAACCGCAGGCCGTGGCATGCGGCTCAAAGCGTGAAGCTGGGGTCAATCGATAGTCGGCAGTTCCAGGCCCAGGCGCTGGGCCGAAGCCCGTAAGTGGGCGTCGGCGCAACCGGCGGCGGCTTGGCGATCGCCAGCGGCAATCGCCTGGTACAGCGCCTGGTGTTCCTGGGTGGCATCGGCGGAACCGCCTGCCATGCGCAGCGCCGAGTTCTCCCAGGCGGCCTTGCGGGCGCTGGTCAGCTGGCTGCGCAGAAAATCATGGAAGGCCACGAAATAGTCGTTCTTGCTGGCCTCGGCGATGGCCCGATGGAACTCCACATCGGCCAGCCCCGCGGCTTCGAAATCACTGCGCTTGTCGTGCATTTCCTGCAACGCGCCCTGCATCCGTTGCAGGTCGGCGGCGTCGCGGCGCTGGGCGGCGATCGACGCGGCCTGGGTTTCGATCCACAAACGCATCTCGAACATCTGCGCCAGGTCCGGCAGGCGGCCATCGCCCTGGGGGAAACGGAACACGGTGCCGGCGGGGGTCTTGGAAATGTACGAACCCAGGCCACGCCGGGCGATCAGTACGCCGTCGGCCTTGAGCTGGGCGATGGCCTCGCGAATCACCGAGCGGCTGACGTTCAACTGCTCGGCCAGTTGCTGCTCGGTCGGCAGGCGCGATTCGGGGGCCAGGCGGCCGGAGTCAATCTCGGTGCGGATCGCATTGACCACGCGCACAACGAGAGAGTCGGGTCGCTGGAGTTCAAGCATGGGAGGGTAAAGCCTTGGTAGTCAGGTTGTCAGACAATAGCCGTTGGGAATTTTCGCTGTCAAGAAAAACCCACGCCAGGCAGGCGTAGGCGGGGTCCCACAAAGCCGCACTCAGGCCGTCAGGGGGCAGCTGAAAATCAGGTCGTCGAAGTCTTCGCCACCCCTGCGGAAGGCCCCTTCGTCACGTTGCTGGAAGACGAAACCGCATCGCTCCAGAACCTGGCAGGACGCAGCATTGCCGTCGGTGACCGTGGCCACCAGGCGCTTGATCCCCAGGCTGTGGCGGGCGTATTGCATCAGCGTGCGCAGGGATTCCGTGGCCAGGCCCTTGCCTTGATGACCGGGGGCCAGCAGGTAGCCGACCTCGGCTTCGGCGCCGGGCCGGTCGCTGACTCGCAGGCCGGTGAAGCCCAGCTCCTCGCCGCTGTGGCGATCGCGGATCACCAGGCACAGCCAGTGGTCGCAATCCATGTCCCAATGGGGCAGGCGCGATGTGAAACGCTCCTCGATCTGCATCCGGGAGAGCGGATCGCAGACATAGCGCAGGTTTTCCGGGTCGCTGTGCAGGGCCAGGAACAGCTCCCAGTCACGGGCGTTCAGGGGGCGCAGGTTCAGGCGAGGGGTGTGCAATTCCAGCATGGGGGATCCCGATCCGTGGGCAGGAAAGATTTTGGGCACTTTACAGGAGAAAAGTCTGACCGCTGCGCTGCTTATTTCGCCTAAGATCCCGGGCCTGGGTTTTCAGGGATAGGGCAGGTAAGCGTGAACTGGGACGATCTGCGGTTTTTCATTGCCGTCGCCAATGCCAGCAACATCACCGACGCCGGGCAGGCGCTGAAGGTGTCGGCCTCGACGGTCTCGCGCAAGATCCTGGTGCTGGAGCAGGCCTTGAGCAGCGTGCTGTTCCTCAAGACCACCCAGGGCTATTTCCTCACCGAAGCCGGCCAGGCCCTACTGCCCATGGCCCTGGAGATCGAGGAGCGCTTGCGCCTGATGGAACGCCAGTTGTCCCGGCCAGGCGCGCGCATGGCCGGGGTGGTGCGCATCGAATGCCCGGAGTTGATGGGCAGCCACCTGATCATTCCCGCACTGGCGCAGTTTCGCTTGCAGCATCCGCAGATCAGCTTCGATTTCGTCAATGCGGCGCGCTCGGTCAAGCTCACCCAGAGCCACAGCGACCTGCTGCTGCGCCTGCAACGACCGGAAGCCGGCAACTTCACCCTGCGCCGGGTCGGCGAGTTGACCCAGGCGCTGTTCTGTTCCCCAGGTTATGCCGCGGCCCATGGCTGCCCCGAGAAGCCTTCGGAGCTGCGCCAGCATTCGCTGATCGGCTGGAACCAGACCCTGGCCCACATGCCCCTGGCCCGCTGGCTGGACCAGCTCAGCGGCGATCAGCCGTTGTGGATGCGCACCGGCAACCTGGAGGCGCAGCTCAAGGCGGTGCAGGCGGGCCTGGGGATTGCCGCCTTGCCGGCCTATATCGCAGAACCCCTGGGCCTGCACCGGGTGTTGCCCCAGGCTCCGGCCCACCGCGCGGATATCTGGCTGCTGCGCAACCTGGCGACCCAGGGCCAGGAGCGGGTCGAGCGGGTGGCGGAATTTCTCTGCGATCTGCTGGCGCGCCAGGGCTTGCAAGGTGAGGGCCAGGCCGGCTGACGCGTTAGGCGCCACGCAGCAATAGCCACCCGGCCACCGCCATCAGCAGCAAGCCGAACAGCGCATTCTGTGCCAGCAGCAGGCGCGGGCGGTCGCGCATCAGCCGCTGCAGGCTTGAGCCCAGGCTGGCCCACAGCAGGTGGCCGAGCAGGTTCACCGCGACCAGCGCGGCGCTGAGTGCCAGCACCACGGCACTGCCCGCATCGGCGCCCGAGCTGAAGGTGGAGAACATGACCAGCAGCATCACCAGACCTTGCACATTGCCCAGTTGCAGCATCACACCATCACGAAACTGCAGGGCTTCACTCTGCTCGCCAGGCTTGCGCAATGGCCGCAGCAGCAGGCGCAGGCCCAGCCAGAAAATGTACAGGCTGCCCGCTACCCGCAGCCCCCCGAGCAACCCTGGGTACGCCGCCAGGCTGTGATACAGCCCCAACCCCACCAGTAGCGCCAGGAGCAGGTAGGTCAGGTCCAGCCCGCAGATGAAGCGCAGGGAACGCCGCACGCCGCTGCGGGCGCCGGAGCTGGCCACCATCAGGTTGCCGGGGCCGGCGCTCAGGGCCATGGGCAGCATGGTGGACAGCCACAGCGGCCAGTTGATGTCGTGGATCGGGGGCACGGGCGGCTCCTGGAAGGCAGTGCGGATTGCACCGGCGCCAGCTTAAGGCGCCGCCATGCGTGGGGTTAGGGGCAGAAATGGAAAGCGGTTTTGCATCGCTCCAGTCCTTGTCGGGCGGGCGCCTCAAGCTTCGGCCGAACCCTTCAGCGCAGCCTGTAGCCACTGCGAGAAACTGCGGGTCAGCGGGCTGCTTTCACTGTCGCGGTGAATCAGCCAGGCCCAGGTCGGGCCGCGCACGCTCTGTTCGCACAAAGGGCTCAGCAAGCCCTGGCTCCGGGCCTGCTGGCTCAGCAGCTGGCTGACCAGGGCAATGCCGTGGCCGGCGCAGGCGGCGTCCAGCAGCAGGCTCGGGTCGGAAAAGTTCAGGCCGTTGCTGCGTTGACCAATGTCGCTGCCGCCTTCCACCAGCCAGTGGCTCCAGTCCATTTCCCGCTCGCCATGCAAGGTGGTGCGCAGTGCTTCGGGTTGCGCCAGCACGCTGGGGTGGCAGGCGGGGTAGAGGCGGTCGCTGTACAGCTCCAGGTAGCTGCATTCGGCCTGGGCGCTGAGGTCGTCGCGCAAGGTCAGGTCGATGGTCTGGGTGCTCATGTCCGGTGGCTCGAAGCTGGTGAACAGCCACAGGTCCACCTCCGGGTGCAGGCGATGGAATTCCCCCAGCCGCGGCAACAGCCAGTGGCGGGCAAAGGCCGGGCTGGTATTGACCACCAGCTGGTTGGGCTTGCGGTACTGCTCCAGGCGTCGGACGCCCACCGCCAGTTGCTGCAATAGCGACTGGGTGGTGCTGCGCAGGTCGTGCCCGGCGTCGGTGAGGGTCACACTGCGGCCGCTGCGATGGAACAGCGGCTGTTCGAGGAAGGTTTCCAGGCTGCGGATCTGCTGGCTGATGGCCGATTGGGTGAGGTGCAGTTCCTGCGCCGCCTGGTGAAAACTGCCCAGGCGCGCGGCGGCTTCGAAGCCTCGCAGGGCATTCAGGGGTGGCCAGTGTTTGAGCATGATTGATAAGCCTGGCTAATCAGATGTGCGCTAAATCTATCGTTTGTTGGCGGTTTTTCAAAGCCATAGCATGGGCGCTGTGTTTCAACCTTGTTGGTTGATTGATAACAAAACCTTACTTGAGAGGTGCAGGGCCCATGCAAGGCAATGACAGGCAGGACAGTGGCTGGCGGATGCCCGCCGAGTGGGCGCCCCACGCGGCGACCTGGATGGTCTGGCCCCACAACCGGGGGTTGTGGGAATCGGTATGGGGCGTGACCCTGGCCGAGGTGCAGGCAGACTTCGCCCGGGTGGCCAATGCCATCGCCGGTTTCGAACCGGTGAAACTGGTGGTCGATCCCGCTGCCCTGGACAGTGCCCGACGCCTGTGTGGCGCCAATGTCGAGCTGGTCCCCCAGGCGGTGGACGACAGCTGGTGCCGGGATTCCGGCCCGAGTTTCATCTGCCATCCGCAGCAGGGGCTGGCCGGGGTCAGCTGGCGCTTCAACGCCTGGGGCGACAAGTCCGAGCACAGCCTGGACCGCAGCCTGGCCCGGCGCCTACTGGACCAGTTGGGGCTGCCTTGCTTCGGCACGCCCCTGGCCAACGAAGGCGGGGCCATCCATGTGGACGGCGAGGGCACCCTGATCACCACCGAATCAGTGCTGCTCAACCCCAACCGCAATCCGGGCCTGGGCAAGGCCGAGATCGAGGCGATCTTCCAGCGCCTGCTGGGTGTGCAGAAGATCATCTGGCTGCCGGGGGATCCGGACCACGTGACCGGGGACATGACCGACGGCCATGTCGACGGGGTCTGTGCCTTTGCCCGCCCCGGGGTGCTGCTGGTGGATGCCACCCATGACCGGGGCTCGGTGTACGCCGAAGTGGTGCGCGAGAACCGTCGTGCCCTGGAGCTGGCGCGGGATGCCCGCGGGCGCGCCTTCGAGCTGATCGAGCTGTTCGAGGCCAGTGCCGCGGTGGACCACCGGGCCGAGGTGTTCTGCGCCTCCTACACCAACTTCTACCTGGCCAATGGCGCGGTGATCATGCCGGCCTACGGCATCGCCGCCGACCAGCAAGCGGCCCAGGTGCTGGCTCGGGCCTTCCCCGACCGGCAGGTGGTGCCGGTGCGGATCAACCATCTGGCCCACGGCGGCGGTGGCGTGCATTGCATCACCCAGCAGCAACCTCAATGGCCAACGAGGGCCCAGGCATGAACCCATTGACCGTCGCAACCACCCAGATGCCCTGCACCTGGGACCTGCCGGGCAACCTCGAGCGCGCCGAACAGCTGGTGCGCGAAGCGGCAGCCCGGGGCGCCCAGGTGATCCTCCTGCAAGAGCTGTTCGCCACCCCGTACTTCTGCATCGAACAGCAGCACCGGCACCTGGCCCTGGCCGAGGACTACCCCGCGAGCCGGGTGCTCCAGCGTTTCGCCGCCCTGGCCCGGGAGCTGGGTGTGGTGCTGCCCCTGAGCTGGTTCGAAAGGGCCGGTACGGCCTATTTCAATTCCCTGAGCGTCGCCGATGCCGACGGCCGCTTGCTGGGGGTGTACCGCAAGACCCACATTCCCAACGCCGTGGGTTATCAGGAGAAGGAGTACTTCAGCCCCGGCGATACCGGTTTCAAGGTCTGGGACAGCGCTTTCGGCCGCCTGGGCATCGGCATCTGCTGGGACCAGTGGTTCCCCGAGACCGCCCGCTGCCTGGCGCTGCAAGGCGCCGAGGTCTTGCTGTTTCCCACCGCCATCGGCAGCGAACCGGGCAGCGCCGGGCTGGATTCCCGGGATCACTGGCAGATGACCATGCGCGGGCACGCGGCGGCCAACCTGCTGCCGGTAGTGGCGGCCAACCGGGTCGGCCGTGAAGTGGCTACCGGTGACCCGGCGTTGCACATGGATTTCTACGGCTCATCGTTCATCTGCGACCACAAGGGCCGGCTGCTGGCCGAGGCCGATCGTGACAGCACAGGGGTCTTGCTGCAGCGCCTGGACCTGGCCGCCATGGCCGAGGAGCGTCGCACCTGGGGCATCTTCCGCGACCGTCGCCCGGAGATGTACGGGCCGCTGCTGAGCCTGGACGGCCAACACCTTCACCCACGCTGGACCCCCCGGGAGGCATGACATGCAGACCACAGGCAAACGCTGGAAACGCCGCTGCGCGGGCATGCTGGCCCTGACCCTGGTAGCGCTCCAGGCCCAGGCCGAACCCGAGGACAAGCCCCTGCGCCTGTACAACTGGGCCGACTACTTCGCCGCCGATACCCTGGCGCGCTTCACCGCCGAAACCGGGATCAGGGTGATCTACGACGTGATGGAGGGCAGCGAAGTGCTGGAAGCCAAGCTGATGACCGGCGGCAGCGGCTACGACCTGATCTTTCCCGGTGACACCGTGGCCGAGCGCCTGATGCGCGCCGGCAGCCTGCAGGCCCTGGATCCGGCCCGGCTGACCGGCCAGGACGACATCGAGCCCGGCCTGCAGAAGTTGCGCGCCCAGTACCCCGGGGCCCGCCAGGCCACGGTGCCCTACACCTGGGGCACCATCGGCCTGACCTACAACGCCCGGCAGATTGCCGAGCGTCTGCCCGACGCCCCGGTCAACAGCCTGGACCTGTTGTTCAGGCCGGAGCTGGCGGCGCGCTTCGCCGATTGCGGAATTTCCCTGATCGACTCGCCGGACGAGGTGCTGGCGGTGGCGCTTCACTACCTGGGGCGCGACCCGCGCAGTGCCCGGCCCGAGGATCTGCGGGCCGCCGGCGAGCTGCTGGGCAAGCTGCGGCCCTATATCCGCAAGTTCCAGTCGCAGCCGGTGACCGACCTGGTTAATGGCAACCTGTGCCTGTCCCTGGGCTACAGCGGCGACATGACCCAGGCCCAGCGCGCCGCCGACGCCGCAGGCAAAGCGGTCGAGTTCCAGTACCGCATTCCCCGGGAAGGCACCACGGTGTGGATGGACACCATGGCGATCCCCAAGGATGCGCGGCACCCGGAATATGCCTATGCCTTCATCAACTTCGTGACCCGACCAGAGAACATGGCGGCCATCAGCAACTTCACTGGCTACCCCACGGCCAATGCCCGGGCGCGGCCAAGTGTCGACCCGCAGATGGGCAACAACCCGGATATCTACCCGGATGCCGCCACCTTCGAACGCTTGATTCCCGGCCGCGACATTCCCCAGGCCGATATGCGGGCTCGAATGCGCACCTGGACCCAGTTCAAGACGGCCACCGCTGCCCGCCACTGACCGGGCGCCATGCGGTTCGCCGGCAAACCGGCTCCTACACTCCCGGGTAGGAGCCGGCGTGTCGGCGAGGGCCCGCGCCGCACCCCCGAACCTTTTCATGCAATACCTTCGACAAGAGAACCGTCCAATGCCCACCCGACGTCAACTGATCAAACAGGCCTCCTTGCTGGCCGCTGTCGCCGCCATGCCGGCCTTCGGCCTGGGGCCGCGCAGTGCCCGGGCCGGGGAGCAGGGCCACTGGTACCTGCCCGATGAAGGCGACCGGCAGCAGCGGGCCTTCATGGCCTTTGGTGCCCAGGAGGCCATCTGGGAAGACTTTACCGGCGACGTGCAACAGGCCCAGGGGCGGATCGCCCGGGCAATTGCCGCCTATCAACCCCTGACCCTGTTCTGCCGGGCAGAGGAGCGCGGCCTGGCCGAGCAGTTGTGCGGCTCGCACAACATCACTTTTGTCAGCACCGAACTGGACGACATCTGGATGCGCGACATCGGTGCCAACTTTGTCGTCGATGGGGAAGGCGGATTGGGCGCGGTGGACTTCAACTTCAATGGCTGGGGCAACAAACAGCGCCACGCCAGGGACGCCCGGCTGGCGCGGCAGATGGCCGACGCTGCAGGCGCCCGTTATCTGCGCAGCGAACTGGTGGGCGAGGGCGGCGGCATCGAGGTGGACGGCCACGGCACCGGGATCATGACCCAAAGCAGCTGGATCAACGGCAACCGCAACCCGGGCTGGAGCCAGGCCGAGGTCGAAGAGGAACTCAAGGCTTGCCTCGGCCTGCGCAAGATCATCTGGCTACCGGGGATCAAGGGCCGGGACATCACCGATGCCCATGTCGACTTCTATGCGCGTTTCGTCAGGCCGGGGGTGGTGGTGGCCAACCTCGACAACGATCCCGACTCCTATGATCACTCGGTAACCCTCGAGCACCTGGAGATCCTGCGAGCCGCCAGTGACGCCGATGGTCGCAAGCTGCAGGTGCATACCCTGTCGCCGCCGATGAATCCCCGGCAGAACCGCTTCAGTCGGGGCAACCCGGAGTTCGCCGCCGGCTACATCAACTATTTCGTGATCAATGGGGCGGTGATCTCACCGCAGTTCGGTGACCGGCAGGCCGACGCCAAGGCCCATAGCCTGCTCGCCAGCCTGTATCCCGGGCGGCAGGTGATCCAGCTGGATATCGACGCTATCGCCGCAGGGGGCGGCGGCATTCACTGCGTGACCCATCAGCAGCCCGGGCTGTGAGGGTTTGGGCAAAGTGGTCTGTTACAGATGGCAGAATTGGCCTGATAAAATCCGCCACTCACGCACTAACCTGCGCACTCTTCAATAACCGGGGCTGATCCCGGTGTGGATGATCAAGAGGAGCGCGCAATGAGCGATCAACAACCCGCGGTGACGGTACGGGCGATTCAGCCTGGGGATTACGAACAATGGCTGCCGCTGTGGCTGGCCTATCAGGATTTCTATCAGGTGACGCTGAGCGAAGAGGTCAGCCGCCGCACGTTCGAGCGTTTCCTCGATTCGCGGGAACCGATGTATTCGGCGGTGGCGGTGCAGGACGATGAAGTCATCGGCTTCGTCAACCTGTTGTTGCACCGTTCGACCTGGGCCGTCGGCGACTTCTGCTATCTGGAAGACCTGTACGTGGCCCCGTCGATTCGCGGCAGCGGGGCGGGGAAACTGTTGATCGAGTGGGTGCAGGCCTTTGCCCGGCAACACCAGTGCGCTCGTTTGTACTGGCATACCCAGGAGAGCAACAAGCGGGCGCAACGGTTGTATGACTGGGTGGCGCACAAGCCGGGGGTGATCGAGTATCGGATGGAGTTGTAAGGGCCTGGCTGGATGCCCGTTGCTGCAGCAACGGCTATCCAGCCAGGATCAAGGCCTATGCCCCATGCCGAAATACCAGTGCCTTGAGCCCGCACTGCGGATCCGCATCCGGAAACTCCGGCGGGTTCTCCAGCCGCTGTTCAAAGCGCAACCCTGGCGCCGCTTCGGCCATCCCCTCCAGAAGAAAATCCACGCTAAACGCCGGATCATTCATGCATGCCAGGACGCAACCATCGGCCGTGAGCAACTCCGGCAGGCGCCGCAGCACCCGCGCATAGTCCTTGCCGAGGACAAAGCTGCCTTTCTGGAACGACGGCGGGTCGATGATCACCAGGTCATAGGGCCCGCCCTGCTTGACCTTGCTCCAGGACTTGAACAGGTCATGGCCGAGGAAGCTCACCCGGCTGGTGTCGTGGCCGTTGAGCCGGTGGTTGTCGCGGCCGCGGCTCAAGGCCGCCCGGGACATGTCGAGGTTGACCACCCGCTCGGCGCCGCCGGCAATCGCCGCCACCGAGAAGCCGCAGGTATAGGCAAACAGGTTCAGGACATTCTTGCCCCGGGCATTGGCCCGCACCCAGTTGCGCCCGTAGCGCATGTCGAGGAACAGCCCGTTGTTCTGCTTGCTGCCCAGGTCCACCTGGTAGCGCAGGCCTTCCTCGGTGATGGTGCAACTGTCGATGGCCTCGCCCAGCAGCCACTCGCCACGGCTGTCGGGCAGGTAGCGGTGTTGCAGCATCAGGCTGCGGGCGCCGCTGGCCACCCATTGCGGGGTCGAGCCCAGGTCCGCCAGCAACTGCTGCAGGGCTTCGAGTTGCCCGGCTTCGGGTTCCTTGAACAAGGACACCAGCACTACCCCCTGCAGCCAGTCCACGGTCAGCTGTTCCAGCCCCGGCCAGCAGCGGCCGCGGCCATGGAACAGGCGCCGGGTTTCGCCGGGCGCGGCGGCCAGGGCGGTCAACAGATGCTGGTTGAGGGTGGCGAGGGCGAGAGGGGTCATCAGCGGGGCCGGTCATTTTTTCGGGGCGGCATTTAACCACGGGCAGCAGCCCGCCCGCCAACCAGCAATTGCTGCTGGCTGGCGGCCGCCTGCTGTCGGGCCAGGGGCTTATCGGCACGTGTTTCAACGCGAATCTCGACAGCGGTGGTGATGGCGGGCGACTGCACGCCAAGGGCGACGGGTTTGAACCGTGCCGCACGTCGAGCAGGCTGCGCCCGTTCGCTCTTGCCCCTTGCCCCCGCTAGAGAATGGCGTTTGCCCATTTCTGGGTGCCGGCCAGGCGGCGCTTGACGCTGTCGATGCGCCATTGGCCGGCAACCCGCTTGACCACGAAGCGATGCTCGTAGCACAGCGCCCGGGACGCCGGGTCGCGCACCAGCACTTCGGCCTGGGCGGGCTTGAGCAACTGGCAGTCCAGTAGCTCGTCGGCCTCGGCGTGGGTCGTGGGGTAACCATAGGAGGCTCGCGGATAGGCCCGCGGTCGCAGGGTACAAAAACGTTCGAGCAACTGTTGCGGTTCGGCCCAGAAGGCGGCGTCGAGCGCCTCGTGGCCCAGGGCATTGCCGCGCTGTTCCCAGGCGTACAAAGCCAGGGTATAGGCCCGCACCTGGGTGACCGGATCTGCGCTGCTGTCAGTGCCAGGCACCAGCGGCGGCCAGGGCAGGGAAGGGGCCGGTGCAGGCGCTGGCGGTGCCCCGGTACCGGCCTGCTCCAGCTGTTGCATGACCTGGGCATGGCCATTTTCTTCGGCCAGGGACCAGGCGTTGCGTTGCTGGAAATCCACGGGCGAGGGGTTGGCGCCGGCCTCGAGCAGCAAGGCAACCATTGCCTCGTGGCCAGCCTGGGCGGCGTTCATCAGGGCGGTGCGTTGCAGTTCGGGGCTGGCCTGTTCGAGCGCTGCGCCATGGGCGATCAGCAACTCGGCCAGGGCGGTGTCGCCGTGGCTGGCGGCCCAGGCCAGGGGGCTGTAGCCCAGGGCCTTGCACGGCTGCAGGACATTCGCGCCGCGCGCCAGCAGCAGCGCCACGGCCGGCCGGTGCCCGGCGATAGTGGCGGCCAGCAAGGCCGTGCGGCCGGTGCCCTTGTGCTGCCATTCAAGGTCCGCACCCGCATCCAGCAGGCGCTCGAGAGCAGCAAGGTCGCCGCGCGCAGCGGCTTTTTCCAGGAGATGGGACAAGGTCGGAAATCCGTTCGGTCAGGGGGCAGTTGCCGCCGCATGGTAGCGCTCTGGGGCCAGGTTCTGCCACGCCCGGGCTACTCCACGCCCCGGTTCCGGCAGGCCGGGCGCGCCGGGCTCTACTGCGATACGCGACGCCGGCGTGGGCAGGGGCTGTTTCGAGCGTCGCGGGTGGGGAGGGGGGAGGCTCATGGACGCCTTGCGGGGGCTTGCGTAGGATGGCGCGTTCGCGCTCTACGTCGTTGCAGCCAGCGCTGCAGCCTCCCTTGCCAACAGGAGTCCATGATGTTCAAGGCCATTGTGATCGACAAAGACACTGCAGGTTATCGCGCCCATCTGCGCGAGCTGGAGGAGGCGCAACTGCCTGAGGGCGATGTCACGGTCCGGGTGGCCTACAGCACTCTGAACTACAAGGACGGCCTGGCAATCACCGGCAAGAGCCCGGTGGTGCGGCAGTTTCCCATGGTCCCCGGTATCGACTTGGCAGGCACCGTCGAAGCCAGCAGCCATCCGCGCTTTCGCCCGGGTGAGCAGGTGCTGCTCAATGGCTGGGGCGTGGGCGAGAGCCACTGGGGCGGGCTGGCGCAGAAGGCCCGGTTGCAGGGCGACTGGCTGATCCACCTGCCTGAAGCCTTCAGCGCGCGCCAGGCCATGGCCATCGGCACCGCCGGCTACACCGCCATGCTCTGCCTGATCGCCCTGGAGCGCAGCGGCCTGACCCCCGAACACGGCGAGGTGCTGGTCACCGGTGCCAGCGGCGGGGTCGGCAGTTTTGCCATCAGCCTGCTGTCGCGCCTGGGCTACTCGGTGATCGCCGCCACCGGGCGTTCGGAGGAGGCCGACTACCTCAAGGCGCTGGGCGCCAGCCGCATCATCGAGCGCGCCGAGCTGTCCCAGGCGGGGCGTCCGCTGGCCAAGGAACGCTGGGCGGCGGCCATCGACTCGGTGGGCAGCCATACGCTGGCCAACGTCTGTGCCGGCACCGCCGCCGATGGCCTGGTGGCCGCCTGCGGGTTGGCCCAGGGCATGGATTTCCCGGCCTCGGTGGCGCCCTTTATCCTGCGTGGGGTGAGCCTCTTGGGGATCAACAGCGTGACCCGTCCCTATCACGAGCGGGTGCATGCCTGGGAACGCCTGGCCGCCGAGGTGGACCAGCAGCACCTGCAGCGGATCACCCGCGAAGTGGGCCTGGAAGAGGCCCTGACCGTCGCCCACGAGTTGCTTGAAGGCAAGGTTCGCGGGCGGGTGGTGGTCGACGTCAACCACTGATATAAACCCCGGGCCGCGCTGTCGGAACGCCGTGCACGGCCTGGGTTGCTACATGTTTCAGGTCCGACGCGAGCCCCGTGCCACGGGGCTTCTTCGCGGCCCTTCGTCCTCTTGATCCGAGGTTGCCTGTTTCATGTCCATTTCCCCTCAGCGCCCCCTCTGGCAGGTGTACCTGGTCTTCCTCCTGCCCATGGTGCTGTCGAATTTCCTGCAGTCGTTTTCCGGCACCCTCAACGGTATCTACATTGGCCAGTTGCTGGGCACCCAGGCGTTGGCGGCGGTGTCGGGGATGTTCCCCATCGTGTTCTTTTTCATTGCCCTGGTGATCGGCCTGGGGGCCGGCGCCTCGGTGCTGATCGGCCAGGCCTGGGGTGCTCGGGAGCTGGATGCGGTGAAGTCGGTGGCCGGCAGTACCCTGATGCTGGGGGCCTTGATCGGCCTGCTGGGGGCGGTGCTGGGCATGCTCTTCGCCCGCCCGGCCCTGCAGGGCCTGGGCACACCGGCCGATGTACTGGACGACGCAGTGGGCTATGCCCGGGTGATGATGCTGATCATGCCGCTGCTGCTGGTGTTCGTGCTCTACACCCAGTTGCTGCGGGGTGTCAGCGATACCCTGTCGCCCCTGCTGGCCTTGATGGTCTCGACCCTGGCGGGGCTGCTGCTGACCCCGGCGTTGATCCGTGGCTGGCTGGGCCTGCCGCCCATGGGTATCCAGAGCGCGGCCTTCGCCGGGCTGGCGGGAAATATCCTGGCCATGGGGTTTCTGGTCTGGCGCCTGAGTGGCCGCGACCACCCCCTGGCCCCGGACCGGGCGCTGTTCGCGGCGCTGCGGCTGAACCGGGCGATACTCGGCAAGGTGCTGCGCATCGGCCTGCCCACCGGCGTGCAGATGGTGGTCATCTCGCTTTCCGAACTGGTGATCCTGGCCCTGGTCAACCGCCACGGTTCCCAGGCCACGGCGGCCTATGGCGCGGTGACCCAGATCGTCAACTACGTGCAGTTCCCGGCGCTGTCGATCGCTATCACCGCCTCGATCCTCGGCGCCCAGGCCATCGGCGCCGGGCGCCTGGAGCGCATCACCCCGATCCTGCGTACCGGGCTTGCGATCAACCTGTGCCTCACCGGCGCCCTGGTGCTGCTCGGCTACCTGATTTCCCACTGGCTGCTGGGCCTGTTCATCATCGACCCGGCAGCCCTGGTGCAGGCCCAGCACCTGCTGCACATCATGCTCTGGAGCATCCTGGTGTTCGGTTTCCAGGCGGTGGTCGGCGGCATCATGCGCGCCAGCGGCACGGTGCTGGTGCCGGTGGCGATCTCGATCTTCTGCATCCTTGGGGTGCAGGTGCCGGCGGCCTATGTGCTGGACGCGCATTTCGGCCTGCAAGGGGTGTGGATGGCGTTCCCGGTGGCCTACCTGACCATGCTGGTGCTGCAGGTCTGCTACTTCAAGCTGGTGTGGCGCCACAAGGAGATCCAGCGCCTGATCTGAAGCCCGCGCTCAAGCGCCGCCGGCCAGTGGCTGCCGGGGCGGGCGCAGGTCGCGAACCACCAGGTACAGCAAGGGCCCGATGGAGACGAAGACCGCCGTCAGCAGCAGATAGGGCAGCACCGAACGCCAGGAGCGCCCACGGGCGCGGGCGTCTCCCAGCATCCACGCAGCCGCCAGCAGCGCCATCAGGTACAGGTCGATCACCACTTGTGCGGTGTCCGGGCGCGACAGCAGTTGCAGGCCGAATTGCAGCAGCGACTGTTCGGCCTGGAACAGGCAGTACAGGGTGTAGGCACTGAAGCCCAGTAGAGCCAGCAGGGCGGGGTAAGGGTGGCGCATGGCGCAGTCCTCGATCAGGGATGGGCTGGGTGTACGGCGCGGCGGTTGCGGGTGGCCAGGCCCAGCAGCAGATACAGCAGGCCGGCTGCGCCACAGCCAAAGATCAGGCTTTGCGACAGCAGGGAGTCGAACAGGTACAGCTGGTCGTCGCGCAGGCGTTGATGCAACCCGGCATGCACCAGGGCGAGCGCCGCCAGCCACTGGCGGGCAAGCTCGCGCACGCGACGGCGCCGATGGCCGCACAGCTGGACCAGCCCGGCACACAGGGGGACGTGCAGGGCAATGAACAGGTGCTGCCCGAGCAGGGGGTCGAGGTCGCGCAGGCCATACAGCAGGCGCCATTCACGCTGCGCCACGGCATCCAGCTCATGGCCGGCGAACAGCCCGATGCAGAGTCGCCATAGTGTGTTTTTCACGGTGAAAATCCTTGAACAAGCGGGAGCGAACAGGCTAAGTGGCAAGCCTGTTGTCACTCAATGACCCCCCAGGTCATAGACAGCGGGGCGCTTCAGGCTGTCAGCTGGGGCGGCGCGACTTTCACTTTCAAGGATTGAACAGCGATGACTTCCAACCAGCAGGCTCCCGGCGCAGGCCGGGTGCTCCGCGTGGCCGGGCCCGATGATGTGCCGGCCATGCTCGAGTGCGACACCTATGCCCAGGCCCACGCCAGCCGGGGCGATGCCGTACGCGTGGCGGTGGGCCGTGGCCAGGGTTGGGTGGAGGTGGCGGCCGGCCGGGTCGTCGGCTACCTGCTGCTGAACCATGACTTCTTCGACCATGGCTTCGTGTCCCTGGTGGTGGTGGCTCCGGGGCAGCAACGCCAGGGCGTGGCTCGGCGCTTGCTCGGCGCCGCCGAGCAGGCTTGTCGCACGCCCCGGCTGTTCATCTCCACCAACCAGTCGAACCTGGCGGCCCGGGGCCTGATTGCCAAGGCCGGTTTCCAGCCCAGTGGGGTGATCGAGAACCTCGACGAGCAGGACCCCGAGCTGATCTTCTGCAAGCGTGTGGGCTGAGCCGGGATGCCTGTGCCCGACAGCGGTCGCGCCGCCATGCCATGCACCCTTGAAGCTCCCCGCGCCGGGCCCTTGCCAGTGGGCGCACAGTTGCGCCAGTTACGGCGCCAGGCGCGCTTGAGCCAGTTGGACCTGGCGTTGCAGGCGGGGATTTCCCAGCGCCACCTGAGCTGCGTCGAGACCGGCCGCGCCCAGCCCAGCCCGGCCTTGCTGGATGCGCTGCTGACCACCCTGGACACCCCCTTGCCCCAGCGCAACCGGGTGTTCCTCGCCGCGGGCTATGCGCCGCGCTATGCCGCCTTGCCCCTGGCCGACCCCGGCCTGGCGCCGGTGCGCGCAGCGCTGATGCACCTGCTCAAGGCCAACAACCCGGCGCCAGCGATCGTCATCGACAGTGGCTGGCAGGTGCTGGCGGCCAATCAGGCTACCGCGGCGCTGTTCCAACTGCTGGGGTTGTCGCAACACGCCATGGAACAGGGCTTCAACCTGTTGACGGCCCTGCTGGAGCCCGGTGGTTTCGGTGACTGCCTGATCAATGCCGAGGAGGTGCGCCAGGTGGCCTGGCAGCGGGCCTCCCGGGAAGCCATGGGCGACCCCGGCTTGGCGGCGCTGTTGGCCGGCCTGCCGTTCCCCGGAGAGTCGCCGGCGACCCCGAGCCCGGCCGAGCCGTTGCTGCTGACCCGGGTGCGCGGGCCCGGGGGCGAGCTGCGTTTTCTGTCCACCTTCACCACCTTCGGCATGCCCCAGGACATTACCGTGGCGTCGCTGCGCATCGAACACCTGATTCCCGCTGACGAGCCGACCTGGCAGGCCCTGACCCTGGCCTGCGAATGCCTGGGCGAACTGGAACCGGGTTAGATCGCCAGGGCCCGGGCCGGCAGCCCCTGGGCGCTCGCCAGCGCCGGCAATGCCCCGGCGAGCACCATGCGGGTCAGGGTGGCCGCGACGCTCTGGAAGTCCCTGCTGGAGGGCTGGGCTACGCCGCTCATCAGGGCGATCTGCCAGCCCAGGGTAGGGTAGGTCTGGGTCGCCGCTCCTATGAACAGCAGCAGGTGCTCCGGGGCGATGGTACGGATCTGGCCGCGTTCGGCCCAATTGCGCAGGCAAGCGATTTCGCTGCGGTTCTGCGCCTCCAGGCTTTCACGCCAGGCCTCTGGCAACTGCTGCGCGCCGTGCAGCAACTCGCTGCAGAGAATCTTCGAACGCAGGGGGAAATCCTCGACGATCTGCATCCGCGCCTCGATGTATGCCTGCAACGCCTGCGCCGGATCGGCCTCCGGGTGCAGCAGCCGCGACGCCTGGTGCAAGGGTTCCAGCAGGGGCTGCAGGACTTCGGCGTAGAGGTTTTCCTTGGTGTGGAAGTAGTAGTACAGGTTGGCCTTGGGCACCCCGGCGCGCAGCGCGATATCCAGGGTCTGGCAGGCACTGAAGCCCTTGGCGGCGAACTCGTTGCGGGCGGCATCGAGGATCAGTTGCCGATGCCGCAGGCGCGAGCGGCGTTCCTGGCGGGCTGGCGCTGGCACCCGGGGCGCTGCCGAGTCGGCCTCAAGCGCCTGCGGGGGCGGGCAAAACGGGGTGGATGAGGGGCAGTGCATGGGCAAATCTCGGGGGTGTGAAATCGCAATATACAAAAGTATATAGCGAAACACCTGCCTCAGGCGCCGGCGCTGCTGTCTCGGCTGTTTCGTAGAGGAGCGAACAGAGGAGGCAAGGCCGGAACGGTGCGCCGTTCCGGCTGGCGGCAGGCTCAGGCGCGGCGCTTGCGCAGCCAGCGTCGGGCCAGGTAGCCGTAGACCCAGAGGTTGATCAGCAGCACCAGGCTGCCCAGCCACAGCTGAATGCCCGGGGTCAGCCCGGCGGGGTAGATCAGCGGGATCAGGTAATGCTCGATGAAGCCGGCGCCGTAGCCGTCCTGGCCGGCGGCGTGGCGCAGCAGGTTTTCCCAGCGGGTCAGCGGGCACTCCAGGTGCAGCACTTCCACTGCCACGCCCCAGGCCGCGGCGGGCAGGTGCAGCAGCATCAGCCGCGGGTGGCGCAGCACCAGCAGGCCGCCCAGCAGCACGAAGACGATAAAGGACAGGTGAAACAGCACCAGGCTGTCGGCGGCAATACGGTAGAGCATGGGGGTTCCTTGTAGGGGGCAAATCCGTGGCGCAGGCGCCGGGGCGCAATATACCGAGGGCCGGTGGGCGGTGGCAGTGTTTCTTCGTGGTGCAGGAAAAAAGCCCGGCTCGCAATCGATCGGGCCCGCCTTTGCGCTACCTATACTGCTGGAACGCCAGGGCGACCTGTCGAGCCTGGCGCGGCCTTTGCGGGAGGTACATGCCTTGCGGCCAACGATGCTCTGCTGCCGCCACGGGGTCCTGGTGCTGATGCTGGTGCTCGCCGGCTGCGCCCATCGGGTTCCCGAGCCGGTGGCCGCGATGCCGGTCAGCCCGGCCACCTGGCGCCAGGTCAACCATGAACTGCTGGAAGCCTCCCGCAGCGCCACTGAACAGGCCGAGGTCTATGCCCAGGGCTCCATGGAGCACTGGCGGGCCCGGGTCTACCAGCAGACCGAGGAAAACTTCATTCCCTGGTTCAGTGGCTACTGGACCCAGGAATGGCTGTCGCTCAAGGTCGGCTGGTATTCCCTGAACGATAAAGGCGACGCCGGGCAAGCTTCCCGGCGCCTGGCGGCCTACTTGCAGGAGCAGTACCAGGAACGGGTGCTGGCACCGGTGGCGCTGGAAGTCGATGCCGATGCGATCACCGGTGAGGCCATGGAGTTCTATGTGCAGTTGCTGCGCCAGCAGCTGGCGCAGATCCGCAGCCGTTACCCACTGCCGGCACCGCAACTGGAACTCCATCTGGACCAGGTGCTGGCCATCGACCTGGGGCCGGCCCCCGAGCAGCGCGCCTCCTTGAACCAGTTGATACGGGCCGAGCCCATTGCCCGCTTGCCCGCCTATGGGCCCTTGCTGCAGCAGATCCATGGCGCCCCGACCGGCGAACAGGGAGCGCCGGCCCCGGGGGTGTCCCAGGTGGCGCAGGTGACCAGTGACAAGCTCCAGGCCCAGTTCGCCAGCCGCAGTGTGGCCGGTGCGGTGGCGGCGGCGGTGGGGCGGGTGGCCGGCGCGCTGATTTCGGTGGGAGTGGCCGGGGTCCGGGCGCTGGTCCAGGACCATGACCGGGAAGACCTGCAGGCCCAGACCCGACGGGACCTGGGCGCGGCCTTTGATCAGGCCTGGTCCAGGCAGTTGCATGACCCCGAGCATGGGGTCATGGCCGGGGTGTATTACCTCGGCCAGCAGCTCGAACGCCAGTTGCAGGCGCCGCTGGTCAATGAGGACGCCGGCGATGGCCGGGGCCCCTGAGCCCGTCCCGGCGGTTCAGCCGCGGGTGGCCTCGGCACCAGGATCCAGCGGCACTTCGTAGTCACTGACCCCGGCCGCATGGCGCCCGGCGATGTAGCCGAAGGTCATGGCCGGCCCCAGGTTGATACCGCCGGAGGGATAAAAGCCGCCCATCACGCTGGCCATGTCGGTGCCTGCGGCATACAGCCCGGGGATCGCCGTGCCGTGCGAATCCAGCACCTGGGCCTGGGCGTTGGTCTTGAGCCCGGCAAAGGTGCCGAAGCTGCCGGGCAGCACTTTCACCGCATAGAACGGCCCCTGTTCGATGGGCGCCACGCAGGGGTTGGGCCCGGGATACAGGGCGTCGCCCTGCTTGCGATTGTAGGGCGTCGAGCCGCGGCCGAACTCGGGGTCCTGGCCGTTGCGGGCATGCTGGTTGAATGCCTGCACCGTGGCCGCAAGGCCCTGGGGGTCGATGCCGCACTGGCTGGCCAGGGCCTGGATGGAGTCGGCCCGTACCAGGTAGCCGCTGCGCACCAGCGGCCCCACCGGCAGGGGGAAGGGCCGGGCATAACCCAGGCCGTAACGGCGCTGGAAGCGGTGGTCGCAGATCAGCCAGGACGCCACTTCCTCGCCCGCGGGAACCGCCTCCAGCATGGCCGCGGTGTAGTCGTAGTAGCCGTCCGCCTCGTTGACGAAACGCTTGCCGTTGGCCAGCACGCCGATCAGCCCGGGTTTGGCCCGGTCGATGATGTGGGGAAAGTGGCCGATGCTGCCGTCGGCATGCCGCACCCGAGAGACGGGGGCCCAGGCCACCGGGCTGGCAAGGTCCGTGGCCAGCACGGCACCGGCCTGTTCGCCGAGGCGGATGCCGTCGCCGCAGCAACTGCGCGGCGGCAGGGCCAGGTGCTCGTCCGGCCCCGGGGCACGGGGAAACAACGCCTGGCGCCGGGGCAGGTCATTGGCGAAGCCGCCGGCGGCCAGCAGCACTCCACGCCGGGCGCGGATTTCCCGCGGCCCCTCAGGCGTGTCCACCAGGGCGCCCTGCACGCCCTGGCTATCGCGCAGCAGCGAGCGGGCCGGGGTGGACTCCAGCAGGTTGACCCCCAGGTCCTCGGCGGACTTGCCCAGCCGGCCGATCAGCGCCACGCCGTTGACCAGGTGCATGGCCCGGCCGTGTAGCGCCAGGTCCCGCAGGTGGCGGGCAAAGCGCCCGGCCACATGCAGCAGCGACCTGAAGGAACGGGTCATGCTGAGAAAGGCCCCGAGGTCGGCCCCGGCCATGATCGGCATGCCCAGGAACGAGGTTTCCCGCAGGGTCTTGCGCAGCCGTTTGAGCAGTGGGCCGATGGCCCGGGCGTCATACGGCGCGGCGATCACCTGATGGCCCTCGATCCCGGCCCCGGGCACCTGGCCGTGGATATCCGGGATGCCATTGCCGTCGACGAATTGCAGGGCCGTGTGCTGTTCGAAGAAGGCCACCATCTGCGGCCCGTTATCCAGAAAGGCGTCGATGCGTGCGGCATCGTAGCGCTCCCCCAGCTCATGCTTGAGGTAGGTGCGCGGTTGCTGAGGGTTTTCATGGATGCCGGCGCGGCGTGCCAGGGGATTGCCCGGCACCCACATCCAGCCGCCGGACCAGGCGCTGGCACCGCCAAAAGTGGAATCCTTTTCCACAACTATCACCTTCAGGCCATGCCACGCGGCGGTCACCGCACAGGCCAGGCCGGCGGCGCCGGAGCCGATCACCAACAAGTCACAATCCAGGGGCGGGAGGGTTGCAGCGGGAACGTCGCTCACAATGACAGGGCCTTTTTCGATCAGTGAGATAAAATGGAACTATGTTCCATTTTTATGGAAAACTATTCCACACTGCTCAGGACGCTGTCAAACCGTCCCGGAGTTTCAGGCTACGGTTCTCAGGACGGCATCGAGCGCAGCCACGCCAGAACCCGATGGGCGCCATGGGCCAGGGCGATCTGCCAGCAATCGGCGCCTTCGCGATCCTGGCGCTGTGGCTCGCCGCCGGCTGCGAGCATGGCCTTGAACAGCTCCAACTGGTCGTCTTCGGCCGCCAGCATCAGTGGGGTCCGGCCGGCGCAGGGGTAGTCGTGGACAGCGTTGGGGTCGGCACCGTGGTGCAGCAGCAGGTGCGCGATATGCATCAGTTGCCCGGGGTCGCAGCGTTCACTCTGCAGTTCCAGGAGAATTTCTAGCACCTGTTGATACAGCGGGTGTCCGGGTGGTATGGGCATCCGTTGCCCGAAGGTTCCGGCGCTGCTGCCCAGGGTCCGGCGCAGGACTTCGCGGCTGACCGGGTCCTGTTGCCCGATCCTTTCGAGTACCAACTCCAGTGTCTTGTCCGGGCGTTGCACCTGGCACAGCTTTCCGAGGCAGTGATACAGCGGGGTCAGCAGCGGATACAGCCCTCGCGCGTCGGCCGAGGCGCCCATCTGCAGAAGTCGGGCCGCCAGTTCGGCATCCCCCATGTCGATGGCCTGTATCAGGGGCGTCAGTTGTTTTCTGCGGGTGCGGCGGTCGAGGGTAGCGACGGCATGAGGCCGGGCCAGGAGCAGGTCGAGGGCGCCACGCTGGTTTCTATCGTGGGCGTATTGCAGGGCGCACAGCAGCGCCGAGCCAGCGGCCTCGTCGCCCGGGTTGACGTCGGCACCGGCCTGCAACAGCGCACTCACCGCATCGGCCTGACCTTCGGAGGCGAACCACAGCAATTGCGGATAGCGACGCTTCTGGCCGTCCAGGGCATGCACGGTGATCACCCGGTCGGGGCGCTTCAGGTCCACCTTGATCCGGGCGATCTCGGCAGGGTCGAAAGCCAGGAAGGGCCGCTCCACCTGCAGTTCCTGGCGCTCGGCCTGGGGGAACAAACCCTGCGGCGGGAACAGCCGTGCGAAGACCTGTTTCAACTGAATGATTTCCCAGTCACTGATCACCGGGCCCTGCTCCATGCCCAGGGTGCTGAACAGTCCCAGCACCACGGCCTGATGTTTCATGCGCTTGAGCAGGATCTTGTCCTCCAGCGCCGCCGCCAGGCTCAGGGCTTCCTCCAGCAGGCCGAGCTGCAAGGGCCCGGCGCGATACAGGGCCGCGTCCAGGGCCTTGGCGTAATGCCGCAGGGCGGCAGGGAAGTTGCCCGAGAGCAACTGCCAGCGGCCCTCGTACCAGGCACTGAAATAGCCGGTGCGGTGATCTTCGTCATAACGGGTTTGCAGGGTGATGAAGTCGTCCAGCATCTGCCGGGTTCGGGCCTGGCAGGTACTGTCCTTGTCTCGGCTCGGGTCAAGGTGTTCGCTCAGCCATCGGGCCCCGGGTTTGAGGATGTTCAGGCGCTGGCCGGCCGCCAGATTCAGGCGCCGCAGCGCCTGCCGGCCGCTGTCCGGGGTGGGCATCAGCAACAGGGCCTGCAATACCGGCTGGCGAAAAGCTCCGCGCCCGGCGCCGAGCAGCTGTTGATCGAGGTAGCCAAGGGCCCGGCCAATCACCAGCCAGCGCCCCAGGTTGCGCACCAGCAGGGGCGGGCTGGCGGCCTGTTCCAGGGTCTTGAGCAGGACCTTGAGGCTCGACAGGTCGGCCAGCCGCGTGCCGTTGTGCCAGCGGGCCAGTTGGTCACGGGCATCCTTGCTCTCGGGATACAGGCGCTGGGCCAGTTGCTGGAGCGAGTCGCCACTGTGCTGCTGATACCACTGCAAGACCTGCCCGAAGGCCGTCTGGTCCGGGTCCAGAAGTTGCCCCAGGTTCGGGCCGCCGAAGCGTTGCTGCAGTTGCTGGAGGAAGCCGCCGACCAGGCCGGCATAGTGTTCGACCAGTGCCGGTAATGCCTGCTCGCGGCTCAGGCTATCGAGCTCCACGTTCTTGATCAGATCCAGGTAGTGCGCCTGCAGATAATCGATGAAGGCTTCCACGTACTGGGCGAACTCGCAGTCCAGCTGGGCCAGGGGTTCGATCAGCAGGTCACGCTTGATCGCGGGAAACAGGCTCCAGTCGTGATCGCTGTCTGCCAGCCTGGCCAGTTGCTTGCGCCGCGTTGGGTCGCTGGCCTTGGTATCGAACGCGGCGGTCAGCAGTTGGTAGCACTCACCCAGGCTGGGAAAGGGGGAACGGGCTATCGGCATTCGAGCCTCCGCAGCATCATTTTGAAGTTTTGCAGTGCCCGGCAGTCGCTGGGTGTGCAGGGCACAGGGATCGAGCCCTTGCCTGGGGCAGTGAGCTTCCCATGGCATTTGCCATGATGGAACAGCCAGCCCAGACGTAATTGCTGGCGGACCAGCCGGGCGATGTCCTTGTCATTGCTGTAATGGGTCATGTCGGCCTCCTGGCCTGACCCCACCGGCGAAGGCCGGTGGGGCGCGAGAGGATCAAGGATTGGCGTTTTTTGCCGCGGCGCGTTCGGCCCGGGCAGCGAAGCTGTCCGCCGCCACCTGGCCGTTGCCGGCCTTGGCGGTGGTGCTGGCGATACGCGAAGCTGCCGGCTGGTTCATCGGCGAGGGCTTGGCAGAAGGGGCTTTTTTAGCCATGTGAGTCATCTCCTTTAGGTACCGCCGGAAGTGGCAGTGAGGCGATAGTACTCAGGCAGTGAATGATGGGCGGCGGCGCCGGTGGCGCAAAAAAAACGAAAAATACTTACCCCCAGGCACGGCCCGCCAGAGGGGCGTTGCAGTGGCATGGAGCAGGACCGGACGCGTGGCGAACGGTACCGATCGGGTAAAAAAAAGCCGCGCTCCCAGGCAGGGAACGCGGCGTTGTTCAAGGCGGCAGGGCAGGGCTCAGTTGACCACGCGGTAGCACGGTACGTAGGCGGCGCCGCCGGGCAGCTTCATGCGGTGCTGCTCGACGAAGGCTTTGAGCAACTGGTCCAGGGGCTGCATGATCGCCGGGTCGCCGTGGATGCTGTACGGGCCCTTCTGCTCGATCAGGCGAATGCCCTGGTCCTTGACGTTGCCGGCGACGATGCCGGAGAACGCACGACGCAGGTTGGCCGCCAGTTCGTGGGGCGCCAGGGCATGGCTCAGTTGCAGGTTGGCCATATTCTCGTGGGTAGGATCGAAGGGACGTTGCAGGCTCTCGTCGATCTTCAGCAGCCAGTTGAAGTGGAAGGCGTCGTTGCGTTCGCGGCGGAACTGCTTGACGGTCTTGAGCCCCTCGGTCATCTGCCGCGCCACTTCCGGCGGGTTGTTGATGATGATCTGGTAGTGCTGGCGCGCCGCTTCGCCCAGGGTTGCCAGGACGAAGGCGTTGAGCTGCTCCAGGTAGGGCGCCGCGCTCTTGGGGCCGGTGAGGATCACCGGGAAGGGCAGGTCGCGGTTGTCCGGGTGCATCAGGATGCCCAGCAGGTAGAGGAACTCTTCCGCGGTGCCGGCGCCGCCGGGGAAGATGATGATGCCGTGGCCGACGCGGACGAAGGCTTCCAGGCGCTTCTCGATGTCCGGCAGGATCACCAGCTCGTTGACGATGGGGTTCGGCGCCTCGGCGGCGATGATCCCCGGCTCGGTCAGGCCCAGGTAGCGGCTGCCGCTCATGCGCTGCTTGGCGTGGGCGATGGTGGCGCCCTTCATCGGGCCCTTCATCACGCCCGGGCCGCAGCCGGTGCAGATGTCCAGTTTGCGCAGGCCCAGCTCGTGGCCGACCTTCTTGGTGTACTTGTATTCCTCGGTATTGATCGAGTGGCCTCCCCAGCACACCACCATCTTGGGCTCGACGCCGGGGCGCAGGGTGCGGGCGTTGCGCAGCAGGTGGAAGACGTAGTCGGTGATGCCCTGGGAGCTGTCCAGGTCAATGCGCTGGCTGTCCAGTTCGTTCTCGGTGTAGACGATGTCGCGCAGGGCGCTGAAGAGCATTTCCCGGGTGCTGGCGATCATCTCGCCATCAACGAAGGCATCGGCTGGCGCGTTCAGCAGTTCCAGGCGTACGCCGCGATCCTGCTGGTGAATGCGCACTTCGAAATCGTGGTAGGCGTCGAGGATGGTCTTGGCGTTGTCGACGTGGGCGCCAGTATTGAGGATGGCCAGGGCGCACTGGCGGAACAGGGTATAGATGCTGCCGGAACCGGCGGCGCTGAGCTGTTGCACTTCACGTTGCGAGAGGGTCTCCAGGCTGCCTTTCGGGCTCACCGAAGCATTGATCACTTGTCTTTGCGGCATTCATCCATTTCCTGAAAGCGACGCCACCGCGCCGTGTACGGCCAGTGGCGAAAAAATAGCGGGGCAGTGAACAGAGCCACCGGTACGGGGCTTGGTTTCCAGCGGCAGGGCAAGAAAGCAAACGTCGTCGCGAGATTGTTCGCTGCTTGAATCTACCTCATGCGGGCCCGCCGTGGCGGGAAAAATGACGATCCGCCCTGGTCGTGACGGATTTTTCACCGGCCTTCAGCACAGGCTGGCCCGGGTCGGGTCCAGCACCGGCGCAGCCCCGGCCAGGGCCAGGCGCTCCATCAGGGCCGGGTAGCCCTCGGCCTGGCCCCAGGCGTGTTCGGCCAGGGTCAGGCCGATGATCTGCAGAAATCCGAAGCGCCCGCTCAGCAATTGCCGGGGGCCGGCAAAACCCGGCGCGGTGATGAACAGCAGTGCCTGCAACAGGCTGTCGCCGCCATTGATCGGTTCGCCGGTACGCATGCGGTCCCATTCGCCCAACGGCGGCTGCTCGCCAAAACGGCCGGCGGCCAGCAGCAACTGGTAGGCGCAGAAATTGCGTAACAGGCGCAGGGCCCAGGGTGACTGTTCGCGGGTTTCCAGCAGCAGTTCGTGGCCCATGCCGGATTCGCCATCGGCATCGGGCCGGGCATCTTCCCAGGCATTGGACAGGCCCGAAGTGACGTATAGCCAACTGCTGCGCCTGGCATTGGGCGGTGATTCGAAGACCCCGTGGGTGAGCCAGCGCGGATCGACGTCGTGCTGGCCAAAGACCTGGCTGAACAGCGCCATGTCCAGGGGATAGATGCCCGGGCCCAGTGCGCCGAACAGCGCCGGGTAGATCTGTTCTTCACGTTGCGCCCAGGCGGCTTCGAGCCATGAAGAGTCGGGGGATTGCGGCATGTGAGAGCGTCCTTGAACAGAAGCAGCGGCCCGGCTTGAGCCGCCAGGGAATCAGGCAAAAGCCTGGCGCAATAGTTCCGGCAGCAACTGCCCGGCCTTGCCCTCCAGGCTGTATTCCTCGGCGCCGGTGCAAGCCTGGGGCTGGGGGTTGATATGCACCACGCAGGCGCCGTGCTGCAGCGCCAGTTGGGGAATTCGCGCCGCCGGCTGGACCAGCCCGGAGGTGCCCACCGACAGCAGCAGGTCGCATGCTTCGGCGGCGTTGAAGGCGGCCTTGAGGGTCGCCTGGGGCAGGGGTTCGCCGAACCACACCACCCCGGGGCGGATCTTGCCGTTGCAACCGGTGCAGCGCGGCGGCTCCAGGCTGGCGCCCTGTTCCGGCAAGTTCGGCAAGGGCAGTTGGCCCTTGAACGGGCGGTTGCAGGCAAAGCACTTGGGGGTGTGCAGGCTGCCGTGCAAGTGCAGCACCGAGGGGCTGCCGGCGCGTTCGTGCAGGTCGTCGACGTTCTGGGTGATCAGGGTCAGGCGCGGCACCCGCCGGGCCAGTTCGGCCAGGGCCAGATGGGCTGGATTGGGCTGGGCCTGGAGCACTTTCTGGCGTCGCCATTCATACCAGCCCCAGACCAGCGCCGGGTCTTCGCGAAAGGCTTGCACAGTGGCCAGGCGCGCCGGGTCGAAGTGTTCCCACAGGCCGGTCAGGGCGTCACGAAAGGTCGGGATGCCGCTTTCCGCCGAGACCCCGGCACCGCTGAATACCACCACATGCCGGGCCTGGGCCAGGCGCTTGGGATCGAACTGCATGGTTGAAGATGTTCCTGCCGTGGGTGAAAGAACGGGGCGCCCGCTTCCGCGTGCGGATCGGACCGGTACTAAAAAACGCGCCAGCCTTGCAGCGTAAATGAATTTATCGTCAAGGCGCCGCTCATAACTCTTGTCAGCGGTCCTGTGTGTAGCCGCCTCAATCCGTCAGGGAGTGTCACCCTCATGAACCCAGCCACGCCAGTCAATCCCGGCGCCCAATCCCGTTTGATCCTGGTGGTGGAGGATGAGCCGACGGTGCTGGAGTTTCTCTGCGAGATCCTGCAGGACGAAGGGTTTGCCACCCAGGCGATGGACAGCGCGGATCGGGCCTGGGAATTCCTGCAGGAACAGGCCGCGGACGTGGCCCTGCTACTGACCGATATCACCATGCCCGGCACCCTCAATGGCGCGAGCCTGAGCAATTTGTGCGGCGAGCGCTGGCCGCAGTTGCCGATCGTGGTCATGTCGGGTTTCGAGACCCCCGAGAGTTCCGGGGTGCGTTATCCGGTGTCCTTCATCCGCAAGCCCTGGACCATCGGGCAGATCCTCGACTGCGTGGAAGGCGCGCTGAAATCGGCCCAGGGTTGAGGCGTGGCGCCTCACCCCGGCCAATCGCCGGTGTTACTCCTTGACGCTCATGAACTCCTTGGCCCAGACGATGTACTCCTCGGGCTGGGTGTAGGTGTGGGCCAGTTCGGTGGCGCTCAGGTCCGACGCCTGGGTGAAGATCTGCCGCTGCTCGCGCAGGCAGTCGTAGGTGGCCTTGATCGCGGCGAAGTAGGCGGCATGACCGTCCACGGCGATCTTCACGCCCAGCTCGGCCAGGCGCGCATCGTCCCGTAGCGCCGGGTTGCCGTAGGTCACCAGCATCAGCGGCACGCTCAGGTGCTCGGAGATCTGTTCCAGCTGTTCGAAATCACGGATGCCCACCATGCAGATGGCGTCGGCGCCGGCACGCTCGTACTGCTGGGTACGGCTGATGATTTCCTGCACCGGAAGGATGCCGGCGTTGGTCCGGGCGATGATCGCCAGTTCCGGATCAACCCGGGCTTCCAGGGCGGCGCGGATCTTGCCGACGCCTTCGGCCACCGAGATGAGATCGGTGGATTTGCGCCCGAACTGGGCCGGCAGCAGGGTGTCTTCGATGGTCAGCGCGGCAATGCCGGCGCGTTCCAGTTCGACCACGGTGCGCATCACGTTCAGCGCGTTGCCATAGCCGTGGTCGGCGTCGGCGATGACCGGCAACTGCGCCACGCGGCCGATGCGGGTGGCCTGTTCGGCGAATTCACTGAGGGTGATCAGGGCGAAGTCGGGGGCCGCCAGCACTTGCAGCGAGGCCACCGAGCCGCCGAGGATGCCCACTTCGAAACCCAGGTCGGCGGCGATACGGGCAGACATCGGGTCGAATACGGAAGCGGTGTGGTAGCAGGAGTTGGAAGCGATCAGTTCACGGAAACCGCGGCGCAAATCTTGATGGGAAAGCCTGGACATAACAGCTCCGAGATAGGATCGAGAGATCGACCTTGAGGTCGAGTCAAATTTTGCAATCAGTTCCCTTGGCGAGCCGGGGAAAGAGCGGCTCACAGCGAAACGTTAGTTGGGCAGATGAAGATGAAACAAGGTGGGTAGCAAGGCGTCTTTATCCCGTTCGGTTGCGCGAACCGACGGGTTTATTATGCGAGGCCGACATAGCAGGACGAGGCTATCACGCTCCAGGGCCGTAGATGATGAGGATTTTGCATAGCATTATGCCGGACCGGCATTGGCATTTTTTTCTAACTGAATATTACAAGCACTTGCCAGGGGCGTTTCGGGGGCATGTCGAAGGTTGGCGGGGGCTTGTCGAGCGCTGGCAAATCCACCAAGCTGCCGCGCCTCGAATGGCAGCGTTCACGCTGCGCAACGGCTTAGTTCAAGGATGCAGGCAATGGCGCTCAGGGTGTTGGTGGTGGGTGGTTATGGCAATTTCGGCAGCATCGTCTGCCGCTATCTGATCCATACCCCTGGGGTGCATCTGCTGATTTCGGGGCGCGACCCGCACAAGCTCGCGGCCAAGGTTCAGGCCTTGCAGGCTGAAGGCGGGCAGCCCTGCGAAGGCTGGTGCGGCGATGCCATGGGGCCGCAATGGGCGCCGGCGCTCAAGGCCCTTAAGGTGCACTGGGTGATCCATACCGGCGGGCCGTTCCAGGGCCAGTCCTACGCGGTGGCCCGGGGCTGCATCGAGGCCGGGGTCAACTACTGCGACCTGGCCGACTGTCGCCAGTTCGTGCGCGGCATTGGCACTCTGGATGAGGCCGCCCGGGCCGCCGGGGTGACGCTGCTCAGCGGCTGCAGCTCGGTGCCGACCCTGTCGGCGGCGATGATCGATGAACACCGTGAGCGTTTTTCCCGCATCGAGCGCATCGAGCACGGCATTTCCTCCTCGGCGAAGATGCCCGGCCTGTCCACCATCCAGGGCGTGCTGGCCTATGCCGGCAAACCCATCCTGCAACTCAAGGACGGCCGGCCGCACCCGGTGATCGGCTGGCAGGGCCTGACCCTGCGCAAGCTGCCCAGGCTGGGCACGCGGCTGGTGGCCAATGTCGATGTGCCGGACCTGGATCTGTTCGCCGAGCGCTACGGTGCCCACACCCTGAGCTTCCAGGCCGGCGCCGGGCTGAAGGTCGCCGGGCTGGCCAATGCGCTGCTGGCCCAGGCGGTGAAGCTCGGCCTGGTGCGCGACCCGGCGCCCTGGGCGGCGCGCCTGCATCGCTGCGGCACCTGGTTCGAAGGTTTCGGAGATGGGCTCAGTGCCCTGTACATCGATGTGCACGGCCTGGGCCAGGACGGCCAGCCACTGTCGATGAGCGTGCAGCTCACCGCAACCCATGACCACGGGCCGGAGATTCCCAGCTGCGCGGCGGTGGCGGTGGTGCACAAGCTGCTCGCCGGCCATGCGCCGGCCCCGGGGGCCCGGTCTAGTGCCGGCGAGGTCAGCGTGGAGGAGTACCTGCGGGCGATCGACGATCCGGATCACCTGCAACTGCAAGTGAGTTTCTCGCGCCCGCCGGTTTAACCCCCGGTCACCACAGCAGCGGCTTGGCGAAGTCTTTCCAGAACAGCCAGCGCTGCACTTCAAGGTGCTCGCCGGTGCCGATCTGCCAGTCCGGGCGCCCGGCGTCCAGGTCAAGCTTGACGATGATCCCGGCATAGGTGGCGGCCACCAGGGTCTTGCCATCGGGGCTGATGTCCATGGCGGTGAGGGTCGAGCCGATATAGTGCTGCCAGCGTTCCTCGCCGTTTTCGCTGAAGGCCCGCAGGTAGCCGTAGGCGTCGCCGATGATGAATTCGTCGCCCCGTGACGCCGCGGCATACACCCGGGCACCTTCCTGCAGCACCGGGGTGCGCGCATCGTCACTGTAGAAATCGGTGGACAGCCCTGGCAGGTCGGCCACCGCCACTCCCACGCTGGCGCCGCCATAGAAGTGGCAGGCGTTGAGCAGCAGGCGATCGCCGCGCTGGTTGAAATGGGCGAAATGCGGGTACTCGCTGGCGGGGCCGATCTGCGCTACCCGTTGCAACCTTGCATCGAACACCAGGTGCGAGCTGCTTTGCTCGCCCACGGCGATCCACTGGCCATCGGGCGACACCGCGCCATGCTCCATGCTCAGGCCGATGCCCAGGTCCTCGGGGGCGACGCCATCGGCCAGCTCTTGCTGCAGGTCTTCCAGGCTCGGCAGCAGGCGCGTGGCGCCCTCGGCCTGCAGGACGAAGATACCGTCGGAGCTCACCAGCAGTACCCGGCGCCCGTCGGGGAAGGGCATCAGGCTGCTGGGGCAGCAGCGCCCGGTGTCTTCAAGCGCCACCCCCGCCGGCAGGTTCGCGTGGGGATCGGGCCAGGCAAAACTTGCCACCTCTGGCCCGTTCCAGCCGTCGGTGAGCTGGATGCCGTCAGCCCGGGCCCAAGCGAAATAGCGCCGCTGGGGGCACATGCCGAAGCCTTCCACCTGCTCCAGGGTCTGGATCCTTGCGTCGTCGATATGCACCACCTCGCCAGCCTCGTAAGGTGCGCCGATGCGCGCCAGCAGGCTGCCGTCCGGCAACAGGGCCAGGGTCGGAATCATCCGTCCCTGGCTTTCCAGGCGTGGCGACAATGGGAAGTGCGCCGGCGGCCAGTCCTGGCGGAATGCCTGGCGCCGGGCTGCGTCGTAGGGCTCCTGGTTGCTCGCTTCCAGGGCCGCCTGCCAGTCTGGCAGCAGGTGCTCGGTATTGGGCAAGTGCGGTTCCTTCAAGCCCTTCCAACCGTCGCGGTTGCCGGTCTCGACATAGCGATTGATGTCGCGGGCATAGGTCAGCACGGCTTGCTGCCATTGCTCTTGCGGGGAGTGGTTCGAATTCGACTGGGACATGCGCGCAGGACTCCTTGTGGCGCTGGGAAAGGCGTAGCAGACCGGGGGATGGACCGGAAAAGCGCGCAGTTTATCCCTCGGGAGCGAGTTTTTTTCAGGTTTTTCCAGGGCTGCCGTTCAAGGCGCGTAGGTACTGACCCGGTTGCGCCCGGCGCGCTTGGAGGCGTACAGCGCCTGGTCGGCCCACTCGATCAGGCAGCGATGATCCCGGGCCGGACGGTCGAGGCAGGCGATGCCCAGGCTGATGGTGAAGGCGATGGCCTGGCCGTTGTGGATCACCTCCTGCTCTTCCACCGACTGGCGCAAGCGCTCGGCCAGGGTGCGGGCCCCGGCAAGGTCGGTGTGGGGCAGGAGAATGGCGAACTCCTCGCCGCCATAGCGCCCGGCCACATCGCTGTCGCGCACATGCTGGTGGATCAGCTCGGAGACGCGCTTGATCACTGCATCGCCGGCCTGGTGCCCATGGCGGTCGTTGATCGACTTGAAGTGATCGATGTCCAGCATCAGCAGGGCGATGCTGCTGCCGTGGCGGCTGTATTCGAACTGCAGGCGCTGCTCCCAGTGGCCGCGGTTGTAGAGCTGGGTCAGGTGGTCGGTGCGCGACAGGTGCTGCAACTGCTGGTTGGCCTTCTGCAAGGCCAGGCTGTTGATTGCCACGTCGGTCAGGTCGTAGATCACCAGGCAGACGTGGTGGATCTCGCTGTTGGAGGAACGCAGCGGCAGCAGGGTGGTGTTCTGGTACATGAACTCGCCCTGGCCGGTGATCGGCTGGTAGTTGTTGAAATGCACCAGGTACGGCCGCTGCTTCCAGATGGTGAAGGCCGGCGTGCCGAGGGCCACCACGCGCCCCACCTTGCGGGTGAACCAGGGTCGCTCGACCTCGGGGAACAGCTCGAAGAACGACTGGTCGATGGCCTGCTTGGAGGGCACCCCGGAGCGGTTCTCCATGAAGCTGTTCCACACCTGGACCCGGCACTCCAGGTCGAGCACGACGATACCCACGTCGATGCTCTGGACCACCGCCAGCAACCAGTGCAATTCACTGAAATCCATTCTCTTGGGCATGGCTCAACTCATCAGGTAGGCGAGCTTCTGTTCCAGCAAGGCCATGGAGCCTTCGGTGAACAACAGCAACAGGTCGAAGTGGATGTTCTGTTCTTCCAGGCTGTAGCTGATCTCCACCGCCTGGGTCTTTTTCCAGCGCTGCTGGTTGAGCACGATCAGCTCGTCGATGGTGGTGTGTTCCCCCAGTACCTGGGGATGGCCCACGGAAAAGAACACGTCCAGCTGGTCGGCGATGCTGCTCAGGCAGGCGCCGATCAGCACGCTGGAGAGGTCGATCAGCACTTCCATTTCCTGGTAGGGGTCGGTGCCTTGCTCTATCAACTGGGCGATGTCGGCCACTTCGGAGTCGTAGAACATCAACAAGGCTTCGCCGGCGATGCCGCTGCCGATGTAGCTCTGGCAGATGGCGGTCAATTGCCGGGCGCGGTTGGCATCGGCCAGCAGCATCTGCAACTCGCCGGCTTCCAGCACATTGACGTGGGGAATCGGCAGGTGCACGAAGACATCCAGGACCTTGGCGATCAGTGCCGCGGCGTAGCCCATGGAAACGTTGACGGTTTCCCGGAAGGCGTCGCGAAAGGTCACCACCGGTGCTGGCGAAGGGGCTGCCAGTGGCTTGGCGTCCGTGCTGTCCAGCAGTTGCAGTTCGTTGAGCAGGGCGCGCAGTTGCTGGGGGTCGAAGGGCTTCTTGAGGAAGGCCCGGGCGCCCAGCTCGCGGGTGCGGCGCACGGCTTCTTCTTGAATGTCGCCAGAGATGACAATGATCTGCGCCTCGATGCCTTCTTCCTGCACCGCACTCAAGACCTGGTAGCCGTCCATCACGGGCATGGTCAGGTCCAGCAGCGCCACCTTGCCCAGCCCGCGGCGCAGGGCTTCCAGGCCTTCGCGCCCGTTGCAGGCCTGGGTCACGGACACCCGCCACTCGCTGGGCAAGGTCCGCAGCACCTGCTTGCGGGCCATGCTCGAGTCATCGCAGATGAGGAGGGGGATCATCGGTATCGGACGCTCATTCGAAAAAACCCGTAAGGGATAGTGTTCGGTAATAGGGCGAGTTGCCGCTTTATAGTTGTGCTGTATCGGGCTGTCCGTGCCGCGCCGCACTATAGTTCCCTCGGCAATAAAAGAACAAGTAGTGATGGCTTCGGTTATTTGCTCCAGATCATTGTCTGCTGCAATTCAAGCAGGCCTGGGCATGTAACTTAGAGTTGTTGCAGGGCAGCAGTTAAAAGGCCGCGGCGGCCCGTGATGTGGGCTGTGGCAATAAACTGAGAGGCCTCTGTAAGCCTTGATATAGACCGATTTTTCTATCGGGGTAGGGGATTCGCGCCTGTTTTCTGACGTTTGAAAAATGACACTTGAGGCATAAGTTTCAAACTTTCGGAATCTTCTTGTTGATTGTTGCCGTAGGTTCTGCGAGTGGTTCGTTTCAATGGTTGTTAAGAGCGCTGGAATTGTGTGGGTTGAATGTGTCGTGCAGCGGTTCTTATAAACAACCCAGGGCCGCTGTTGTATTGATTCGAATATTAAAGAGTGGGCGCAAGGCTGTTGGAACGAGTGCGGCAGGAGCGTAGTTGTCGGCTGCGCTCCTGCCGCATGTGCAACAAAACCTTACCGCGAACCTGGTTGTGCCGACCGCTCGAAGGGCGCCAGCCCCGGTCGTGCGCGGCCTGTGGCAAGCCGATGACCAGCGCGGCGCCGTGGGCAAAAAAATGTCAGATTTTGAGTCCCGGCCTGGACCTTTTCCCGCAATGCGCAATCATTAGTGCGTGGAAAACATAAGGAGAGACGCATGTTCATTCGGTCATTGACCTTCGCTACTCTGCTCGCTGTTGCCGGCCCTGTCCTGGCGGCCGACAACGACGGCCCATTGACCCAGGACCTGGGCAAGTCACGGCCACTGATCGTGATTGCCCCCAGCACCGTGGACCCGACCCTGGTGAGCCTGAAGAAGTCCCTGGAAGAGCCGGCCACCCGTCAAGCCTTCAACGAACGCAACATGGTCCTGTACACGGTGATCAACACCATCGGCCAGCGCGATGGCAAGGACATCGACCCGCAATCCACCATGGCCCTGATCCGCAGCCTCAAGCTGGGCGCCGGGGCGCAGACCAAGGTGATCCTGGTGGGCAAGGACGGCGAGAAGAAGCTGGAGCACTCCGGGGCCATCGAGCTCAAGGAAGTCTTCAGTGCCGTCGACCAGTTGCCGGCGGCGGAGAAACAGGCCGCAGCGCCGGCTCCGGCCCCCGAGCCGGAGGCCAAGCCGGCCAATGCCAAGGCCGGCAAGGCGGCCAAGCCCGCCGCAGCGCCCAAGGCGCTGGACGACTGAAGCCCATGGGCGGAGGCCGGGGCAGGCGCTGACCGCCCCGGTGCCTGCCGACTGCATTGCCCCGCCTCGCCCAGGCTAGAGCGCCTCCAGGGTCTGACGCAGCCCATCGACGATCATCTCCACTTCCTGCCCATCGATCACCAAGGGTGGCAGCAGGCGGATGGTGGTGCCCCGGGTGACATTGATCAGCAGCCCGTGGTCACGGGCGGCGACCTGCACCAGCTCTCGGGCCGGCTGCCGCAGTTCGATACCCACCATCAGCCCCAGTCCGCGAATCTCCCGCACCGCCGGATGCGCCGCCAGTTCCTCGCGCAGCCGCCGCAGCAGTTGGGCACCGCGCTGTTCGGCGTTGGCCAGCAACTGCTGATCCTCGATGACGTCCAGTACGGTGCAGGCCGCGCGGCAGGCCAGGGGGTTGCCGCCGAAAGTGCTGCCGTGGCTGCCCGGGGTAAACACCTGGGCAGCCTTGCCCCGGGCCAGGCAGGCGCCGATGGGAATGCCGTTGCCCAGGCCCTTGGCCAGGGTCATCACATCCGGCACCACGTCTTCGTGCTGGCAGGCAAACCAGCGCCCGGTGCGGCCGATGCCGCTCTGGATCTCGTCGAGCATCAGCAGCCAGTTGCGCCGGGTGCACAGCTCGCGCACGGCCTTGAGGTAGCCGGGTGGGGCCAGCTGGATGCCGCTTTCCCCCTGGATCGGCTCCATCAATACGGCACAGATGCGTGGAGCATGCTCGGCGACGGCCGATTCCAGGGCGGCCAGATCGCCGAAGCGCACCTTGAGAAAACCGTCTGGCAACTGGCCGTAGCCCAGGCGCACTGCCGGGCCGTCGCTGGCGGCCAGGGTGGCCAGGGTCCGGCCATGAAAGGCGTTTTCCATGACCACCACCAGGGGCTGCTCGATGCCTTTGTGCCAGGCGTGCAGGCGTGCCAGCTTGAGGGCGGTCTCGTTGGCCTCGGCCCCGGAATTGTTGAAGAACGCCCGGTCCATGCCGCTCAACCGGGTCAGCTTGGCGGCCAGTTGCTGCTGCCAGTGGATGTCGTAGAGGTTGGAGCTGTGCAGCAGCAGGCCGGCCTGTTCGCTGATGGCGCCGACCAGCCGTGGGTGGCTGTGGCCGATGCCGGTCACCGCGACCCCGGCGATGGCGTCCAGGTATTCTCGCCCGGCCTGGTCCCAGAGACGGCTGCCCAGGCCTTTGCAGAAGCTCAGCGCGAGGGGTTGGTAGGTGCTCATCAGGCAGGCGGCGGTCATGGCGGGCGGCTCCATCTTGGGGGTGTGCTATCAGTATCGTTAGCCACTCAGGCTAGATAAACTCGCTATTTCTTTAATCATCTTGAAGTCAGGATTGATAATGGATCTGTTCCAGGCAATGTCGGTGTACGTCAAGGTGGTGGAGGCGGGGAACATGACCGCCGCGGCCCGGGAGTGCGGCATGTCCACCACCATGGTGGGCAATCACCTGCGGGCCCTGGAGCAGCGCCTCGGGGTGCGTCTGCTCAACCGCACGACACGGCGCCAGCGGCTTACCGATTTTGGCCGTGACTACTACCAGCGCTGCCTGGCGGTGCTGGGGCTGGTGGCGGATTCCGAGCGCCTGGCGGAGCAGGCCCAGGGCGAACCCACCGGCACCTTGCGCATCACCGCCCCCCTGACCTTCGGCACAGAACGGCTGGCACCAGCGCTGGACGAGTTCCGCCAGCGCTGCCCCCAGGTCAAGGTCGAGCTGACCCTGGCCAACCAGCGCTTCGACCTGACCGATGGCACCTTCGATGTGGCGGTGCGCCTGGGCAACCTGGACAACGCCTCGCTGATTGCCCGGCGCCTGCAGGACTACACCCTGACGATCTGCGCTGCGCCGGAGTATCTGGAACGCTGCGGCACGCCCCAGGTCCCCGAGGACCTGCAGCGGCACAACTGTCTGGCATTCGCCTATCCGGCCGGTGATGAGTGGAGCGCCACCGCCACCCTGTGGCCGTTGCGCGGGCCTGAAGGCGATGTGCAGATTCCGGTGTCGGGATCGTTGCTGGCCAACACCTCGTCCGGCCTGCATCGTGCGGCGCGGGGTGGCCTGGGGCTGGTGATGATGCCCGATGCGCTGGTGGAGGAAGACCTGCAGCAGGGCCGGCTGGTACCGGTGCTGCAGGACTATCAGTTGCCCTTTCGGACGATGCACCTGCTCTATGCCCAGGACCGCTATCGCCTGCCCAAGCTGCGCAGCTTTGTCGACTTTGCCCTGGAGAAATGGGGGCGTCAGGCCGACTCGCTGGCCAGCAGCATCATCGCCGCCGACAGCGTGTGACCATCGGTGATCTGGCCGGCGGCGATCATTGCCAGCAACTCCTGGCGGCTGGCCCACAGCACATCGTCCACTTCACCATCGGTGGCGGCGGCCTGCTGCTCGGCGATCTGCACCTGGCACACCGCCACGGCGCTGGCGATCAGCGAGGTGTTGCTGTGCAGCAGCCCCAGCTGGCGTACCTCTGAGGCTTGCCAGCCGGTTTCCTCCAGCAGTTCCCGGGCCGCCGCGTCGCAGGCGCTTTCACCGGCATCGATGGCGCCCCGGGGAAACTCGATGGACTGGCCACCGATGGCCCGGCGCCGCAGGTTGACCAGCATCAGTCGGCCATCGGCCAGGGTCGGCACGGCCACGACGCCGTTCACCGCCTGGGCTTCCTTGATGATGAAGTAGCCGTTTTCACGGACCACCTTGAAGTACGGGGTTTCCAGCAGGCACTGGGTGTCGGGGGTGGAACTCATGGGGGCTATCACTCCAGGAAACAACGATCGAACAAATACAGCTCGGCGGGCTTGAGCTGCTCCACGGTGGCCTGGGGCCGGCCGCCGTCGCCGCTCTTCTTGCGCCCGGTGTCGCGCAGGTAGCCGGCCTCGCTCATCTTCAGCAGGCGCTGGCGGATACTGGTCTTGAGTACCGGGCGTTGCAGCACCAGGGAGAAGATGCTCACCGCCTCGGGGGCGCTGAACTCGTTGCCGAGAAACATCAGCGGCAGGCTGCTGTACAGGGATTTGGAAAACAGCCGCTCGTGCACCTGGGCTACCAGGGCGTTGTGGTCGAAGGGCAGCTTGAAGGCACCGCTGGCCACCTCGCCGAGGGCGAAGAAGCCCTGTTGCGCGGCGGGCTCCATCGGCTCGCTGAGGATCCCCAGGTAGAAGGTCGAGGACGACCAGCAGCGCGGGTCGCGAAAGGCGTCGCCCACGGTGCCCACTTGTTCCAGCCAGGCAAGGGGCATGTCCACCTTGCTCGAACGGCGCAGGCGCTCCACCGCGTCGTTCAGGCTACGGTCCTCGACATCGCCGTTGACCACGATACCCGGTAGCGCCCAGTGCCCGGCAAAGGGCTCGGCGTCGCGTTGATGGAGGAGAATCTCCAATTCGCCGTGTTCGCGGTTGTAGCGCAGCAGGCACAGGTCGATGGTGTGCAGGTAGGCGCTGGGGAGGGTGGTGCGGTCGTGCATATCAACTTCCGTGGACGGCGTAGAGGCCGTAGTTTAGCGGATTCATTCCCGGGGCCAGCCATTGCCTGGGCGGCGTTTCGCCACGGGCCAGGCATTGGCGCAACACGCTGCTGCGCACCCCGGGCTGCTCTTCGATGCAGAGGATGGAAAAGCGCCGCAGCAGTTCCTCGCCGCGATGGAACCTGGGCAACTGGCGCGCCACGTCTTCGCCCACCACCAGGGCGATGCGTTTGCCGTCCAGGGCCAGGTCGTCGGCCAGGCGTTGCAACAGGGTGAAGCTGTAGACCGGACCCGGGTCGGCCAGGGCCAGTTGCCGTTCCAGGCGGCTGACCGCCAGCTCGGCGTCGCACTCTGGCTGCAGGTGCGCGGTGATTGCCTGCAACCAGCTGGCGCGCTGCTCGAAGTCGGCCATGCGCTTGCCGTCCGGGTGGCGGAAGCTGGGCACTACCAGTACCCGGCGGGCATGGCGGGCGGCTTCGAGCATCACCTGGGCGTGCCCGGCGTGGGGCGGGTTGAAGGCGCCGCCATAGAGGGCCAGTTCAAACATCTGCTTTTCCTCGGTTGGTACATGACGTGTACCTTAGCATCGCTTTTGTCAGTGGGAAATAATCTTCTGCACCTTATGTGTGCATGTTTATTGAATTTGGTTCGAGAAAAATAAAACCTGCAGGGTCTTGATATGAAAGTACATGACATGTACTTTGTGCTCCATGCAGAGGAGAGACCCAGCATGAACAGCCAAACGATGAAGACCGCTTCCTTCGATGTCGATGCGCAAAAGAGCTTCACCCCGCTGTGCCCGGACGAGTTGCCCGTGGCTGAAGGCGACCGCATCGGCGGCGAGCTGAATTTCATGGCGACCCTGGCCAGCCTGCGTATCGGCAGCAAGGACGCCCACAGCCCCCAGGCGCCCTGGGTGGTGGCCGGGCACGCCCAGATGCTCCAGCCCACGGGCCTTGAACATGCCGATCTGACCTGGGTCAGCCACTGCGTTCCGGGCACTGAAGGCTTCACCCTTTTGGACGAACTGCCTGCGCCCTATGACTACGACTACTTCGTGTGGAAGGGCGTGGAGCCGGACCTGCACCCCTACGGCGCCTGCTACCACGACCTGCACGGCAAGCTGTCCACCGGGGTCATCGAGTACCTCAAGGGCCAGGGCGTACAGCAAGTCATAGTCGGCGGCCTGGCGTTGGATTTCTGCGTCAAGACCACTGCCCTGCAACTGGCCGCTGCCGGTTTCAAGGTGCTCATTCACCTGCCGGCGTGCCGGGCCATCAGCGCCGAGGGCGCTACCCAAGCCATCGCCGACATGCAACAAGCGGGCATCACGGTTGCCGCGACCCGCGAAGAAACCGCCAGATTGGCCAAGGTTTGAGGAGTCACCATGGAAAGTGCATTTGACCGCAACAACGGCGTGATCCAGAGCCTGCTGGACACCGACTACTACACCTTCACCATGATGCAGGCGGTGTTGCACCAGCACCCCAATGTGGACGTGGAATACCAGTTCATCGTTCGTTCCAGAGAGTCCCTGGTGCACCTGATCCCCGAGATCCGCCAGGAGCTGGAAAAGCTTGCCGGCCTGCAGATGCGCGAAGGCGAACAGCGCTTTTTGTTCAGCAAGCGCTTTCGTGAATACCTGACCCCAGACTTCGAACAGTTCCTCGGCCTGTTCCGCTTCAACCTGCGCTACATCCACGTGGCGGCGGTCGACGGCCAACTGAGCATCCGCGTCCGTGGCCCGATGCTGCACTGCATCATGTTCGAACAGCCGGTGCTGGCCATGGTCAGTGAGCTGCGCAACCGCGACAAGTACCCGGAGGTAGAGCTTGAAGACGTCACCCGCCGGCTCTACCAGAAGTTCGAATGGCTGGAGAAAAACGCCAGCCGCGACGAGCTTGCCGAGTTCCGCGTTTCGGATTTCTCTACCCGCCGGCGCCTGTCGTTCAAGGCCCAGCGCGAAGTGGTGAAGATCATGCGCAGCGATTTCCCCGGGGTCTTCGTCGGCACCAGCAATGCGCACCTGGCCTATGAGTTCGACCTGCCGCTGATCGGCACCATGGCCCATCAATGGCTGATGGTGCACCAGCAACTGGGGCGGCTGCGCGAGAGCCAGAACGCGGCCCTGGAGAACTGGGTGCACGAGTACCGCGGGCGCCTGGGCATTGCCCTGACCGACTGCATCAGCACCGATTTCTTCCTCAAGGACTTCGACCTGTACTTCGCCAAGCTCTACGACGGCCTGCGCCAGGATTCCGGTGACCCGATCCTCTGGGCCGACAAGGTCCTGGCCCGCTACCGCGAACTGGGCATCGATCCACGGACCAAGGACCTGATGTTCTCCGATGGCCTGAACTTCGAGAAATGCCTGCCGATCCTGCGCCACGTGCGTGGCCAGGCCCGCTTCGGTTTCGGCATGGGCACCAGCCTGGCCTGCGATGTGGAGGGCGTGGAGCCGCTGAGCATCGTGATGAAGCTGGTGCGGGTGCATGGCGAACCGGTGGTGAAGTTCTCCGACGACCCGATCAAGAACGTCTGCGAAGACCCGTCGTTCCTCCGGTACGCGGCCCAGGTGTTCAACGTCGATCTTGCCCACTCGCCCCTGGAGGCCTGACATGAGCAATTCAACCCAAGCACGCATCGCCCGGGAACTGGGCATCGACCGGCAACTGGTTCGCGGTGGCGAGGCCGCCGAGATCGCCCGGCGTGTGGCCTTTATCCAGCAGGTACTGCGCGACTCCGGCTGCAGCACCCTGGTACTGGGTATCAGTGGCGGGGTGGATTCCCTGACTGCCGGCCGCCTGTGCCAGTTGGCGGTGGAGCAGATGCGCGCCGCGGGGCAGGAGGCCCGTTTCATCGCCATGCGCCTGCCTTATCGGCAACAGGCGGATGAAAGTGATGCCCAGGCTTGCCTGGACTTCATTGGCCCGGACGCGGTGAGCACTTGCAACATTGCCGACAGCGTCGAGGGCCTGATGGACCGGGTGCGGATCGACGGCCTGCAGCCTTCGCCGGCCCTCACGGACTTCGTCAAGGGCAACGTCAAGGCCCGGGCGCGGATGCTGGCCCAGTACGCGGTGGCCAACTTCAGCAACGGCCTGGTGGTGGGTACCGACCACGGCGCCGAGGCTCTGATGGGTTTCTTCACCAAGTACGGCGACGGCGCCTGCGACCTGGCCCCGCTGTCGGGGCTGACCAAGACCCAGGTGCGGCTGCTGGCCGAGGCCCTCGGCGCGCCAAGGCATCTGGTGTACAAGGCGCCCACCGCGGACCTGGAGGAACTGGCGCCGGGCAAGCTGGACGAAACGGCTTACGGTTGCAGCTACGCAGAAATTGACGCTTACCTGATGGGCGAGCCCGTTACCGACGCGGTGCGCCAGTTGATCGAGCGTGCCTACCTGCGCACTGCCCACAAACGCGCCTTGCCACGGACCCCGGCGATAGCTGGCCTGTAGCAACGGACTTGTGTTGTCCGCCGAATCGCCTTCGCCGGCAAGCCGGCTCCTACAGGCAGCGCTGCACTCAATACCGTAGGAGCCAGCTTGCTGGCGGAGGGGCCCGGAGCAGCACCGCCACCCTTTGAGCGTTCAATCCGGCCATCTGCGCAACGCCTCACGGCATTCTTCGGTCAGCTCCGGCATATGCTCCCGTACCTGCGACCAACCCAATATCTCCAGCGCCTCGCGGGCGCCTTCTCGCAGCGGTCGCCATTGCGGGTGTTCGAAGCCGTTGTCTTCCAGGGTCAGGCCGTAAGCTTCCCGACACAGTGCTTCACAGCCGCTTAACAGTGCTTGCAAGCGCGGCAGCAAGTGCGGCGCCAGATGCAGCGGAAACTGCTTCACAAAACCAGCGAGATAGTCCAGATAGCCAGACCACAGATTGCACTCGGCACAGCAACCGACCTCCACCCGTTGTCGCTTGGCGTCCAGGGCGAGAAATTCCAGGGCCACGCCCAGTTCTCCCAACAGGATGATCCTTCGGTATTCGTCCTGGCCGTACCAGGTCCAGACGTTCGAGGCGAGGGGGGAGGTGCAGCGCGACGGTGCTTCACTCATGCTGTCCGCCTTTATCCTGCGTTGTCGGTGCGGGCTGCCAGCCCTCGGGCCAGCGGTCGCTGAACGAATGGCTGTGCGGCATCAGCGCCGGGTCGCGGTTGTCATCGAAGCAGCCCAGGAGCAAGGCAATGGTCGGCTGATCATCGATGGCCCCCAGGGAGCTGCCGCAAGCCCGGCAGAAGGCCCGGCTCGAAGAGTCCGACGACCTGAAGGTCGCCGGTGCGCCGCCAGGGCCGGTCCAGGTCACCCGTTCTCGGGGGAATTCGACCCACGCCAGCGTCAGCGCGCCACTGTGGCGCTGGCACAGTTTGCACGAGCAGGTATGGGGATTGGCGGCAGGCCCCTGGGCCTCGAAGCGAATCTGCCCGCACAGGCAGCCGCCCTGGTACAGGCTGGCAGTCATCAGCGTGGGTTCTCCTGAGGAATCAAACGGTCCTTTTCCAAATCGCGCAGCAGTTCATCGAGCATCTCTCTGCGGCTTTCGATCTGCACCGGCGGTACATACCAGGCCGCCACACTATAGCCTTCACGACGGTAGTTGTAGGTCTTGAGCAGTTGGCCGTCCTTGAGCAGGCTGCCGCGCAAGTTGCTCTGGTAGGAGTAGGGCATGGGGAAGGTCAGCAGGGTGATGGCATTCAACGCGCCAAGCAGTCCCGCACTTTTGCCTCCAGGCTCGCTGATCAGGAGGCTGTAGCCGCTGCGACTGTAGCCACCATCGAGAAAGGAGAAGGCTCCGGTTTGACGCAGGGCAGCGATGGTTTCCCGTTGCTCCTGTTCGTCGAAGCGACTTTTCACCGGGCCCAGGTCCAGGGTCAGCGGTACATAGGGATGTTGACTGCGGTAGTCCAGCGGCGCCATTCGGGTGCCACAACCGGTGATGATCAGTACGCTGCACAGCAGGGTGGTCCAACTTATGGTGTTCATTGGGCCTGACTCGCGGTTGGCAACAGTTGATCCTGACGCAGATCGCCAGCAAAGGCACGGGCGATGCGCTGGATATTCTGCTCTTGCATTTCACCGCCCTGATCCAGCAGCCAGGTGTATTTATGCGTCAGGTTGCGATAGCTGTAGCGCTTGAGGAGCTTGCCCTCGTGCAGCAGGCTGATGTCGGTGTGGGTGTCGATGCCATTGGAGAGCGGCATCAGGAACAGAGTGGCGGCACTGAGGAAGATCAACGGCATTGGCGGCATGTCCCGCTCGGACTTGAATTGAATGCGGGCGCTGTAGTCGCCAGCTTGTCCGGCGCCGGTCTGGACATCTTCGAACACCCCGGTGGCACGCAAGGCGTTACGTAACTCAGCGGCGCGCAATGGGTCATCGACCATCACATGCAGGGGCATCAAATAGGCTTGGCCATCTGTCAGCGGACGGTCCGGCAAGGTGTCGGTTGCCGTGCAGCCCGCGAGCAGCAGAAGGGCGCAAAGGGTCAAGCAGGATTTCATGGATGATTCTCCGCAGTGGCGTTGGCTGGGCTGGTTTGCTTGTCGACGGGAAGGATGAAGGGCTTGGCCTTGTCCAGATCCAGCGGCATCCATTGCAGGTCCGGCAGCCCCGGCACCTGGCGCTGGGCAATCACGGCGTCACGGGGCATTTGATTGCTCCAGGCAAAGAAGCACTGGGTCACTTGGCTGCAGACCGAGCGAAACTCGCCGATGTAATATGCCTTGCCCGCCTCCAGGCGCAGCGGCAGTACGAACTCTTCGCGCGCTTCCTGGGATTGCAGGCGTGAGCCGAGCCCCGGGGTGTAGACCATGGACCAGAACTGGAAGTTGTAGAACTCGTAATCGCCCGGTTTGAGCGGCATGACAAATACACTGGCTGCGGCGCGGGGTTCATGGATGTCCTCTGGCGTTGGCCGTGGGTCGCCCTCCCAGAGTGCCGCGGCGCCATTGATTGAGCCGCGCTTGCGAATCAGCAGGCGCAGGTTGGTGGCGGCACCGCCGCCGCCCAGGTACTGCGGGCCAATAGCGCCCACCAGATAGGTCGTGGGTTCGTTGGCTGCGGGTTGCAGAGGGGCGCTGACGATGGCGGCGGGTTGGCTGATGCAGCCAGAAACTATGCTGGTGGCCAGCAGCAAGGACGAAGCCTTGATTACGCGGAACATGGGGAACCCTGAAAGTGACTTTGGACAAGGCGCAGGCAGGGAGGCATGAGTGTCTGTACATGGCCTTCCCTGGCGCCGCTCGTGAGCGGCGCGATGGTACGAGAACCTTAGGGCTTTGTGTAGCGCGTTACCCGGAATGACCTGCCCGGCAGCGCTATTGACCGAACCCCGGCGCTGCCTCTTCGACCTTTCTTTTGTACTGCACCTTGGCCTGGTCGGGGTTGCAGGACAGCAGGGCATCGACCTGGACAAAACCCTTGGACAGCACCTGCCTTTCTCGCCACAGGTTGCCGCACGCGCCGAATACCCCGGCGCTGAGCAGCCAGCCCAGGGCGAACCCGTGGTGGCCGGCGCCTGTATCAGGGATCAGCAGGATCAGGCCCAGGGCAGCCAGGGTGAGGCCGGTCACCCAGTACAGGCTGACGCAGTACGACCAGAGTACGGTGAGAAAGCAGGCGGCAAAATTGAAGCCGATGGCCACGGCTTCCAGTTCGCCCTGGGGGTTGCGATAGAGGCGGTAGAGGCGTTTGTGTTGTTCCTCTAGGTCCTGGTTGATCCGCTTCTCACGCTCGGCGATCTGGATTTTCTCCGTAGCGCTGAGGTCGCTGTCATCGAAGATTTCCTTGAAGGTTTCTTCCAGAAGGTAATAGCCGGTGTAGGCGCTGGAGCGGCCGGTGAGGTACAGGGCGTCGACGTGATAGCGGCGGTTGAGCTTCAACTGGGTGTCGCCACTGAAGAAGCTGCAGGCCGAGGTCTGGATGTGCAACCAATGCTTGCCAAAGCTGTATTCGATATAGGGCTTGCCGCCGTTCCGAACCCAGCGGCGGTCGAAGTAGCCTTCCAGTTGCTCCACTTTCACGCCCGTGATGTCGGTCCTGGGTTGCGCCTGGGCGTTGAGCCACTTGGCGGTGCACCAGCCACCGACCATCAGGCAGAGGAAGGTGCACAGGATGACCTTGGCGAACAGCGGGCCATCCAGCAGGCAGATGAGGATGAGGCAGGGGAGCAGCAGGATGCCCGAGAGGACGCAGGTGGTTTCAACATCAGCCTTCCAGGCGCGGGTGAGGTCTTGATTGATGCGGTCGATTCTTTCCTGGTCGAGGACTCGGATAACGGCGGTCTCGCTGGGCCCAAGCCTCAGGCTTGGGCGGGTCTTTACAAGACGAAGCACAGGGACCGCCCGCGGGTTCGGGGCGGTCCATGCCTTCGAGGGGCGGGCAGCCTACTGAACAAAGGGCCGGCTCATCAAGCTTTGCTGGAGCCTCGGCTGCCGCCCGACTCGCGTCGTGCCCTCAGCGCAATTTCTCCAGCATCTGGTAGTACCACATGCCCGCCGCCAGCATCGGGTTGCCCAACTGGTCGCCGAAGGGCACGCGGATGTGCTGGCAGGCGGCGAAGGTGTCGTAGTGGCCGAGGTGGCCGGTCAGGGCCTGGGCCATGATCTCGCCCATGATGTGGGTGGTGGCCACGCCATGCCCGGAGTAGCCCTGGCAGTACCAGACGTTGTCCGAGAGCTTGCCCAGCTGCGGGATGCGGTTGATCACGATGCCCATGGCGCAGCTCCACTGGAAATCGATGCCTACGCCCTTGAGCGCCGGGAAGGTGCGTTCGATGCACGGGCGCAGTTCGCCGGCGATGTCCCGCGAGTCCTTGCCGCTGTAGTTGGCGCCACCGCCGAACAGCAGGCGGCCGTCGGCGGTCATGCGGTAGTAGTCGAGCACGAAGCGGCAGTCGTAGACCGCCAGGTCCTCGGGGTTGAGGCGCTTGGCCAGGTCGCCCAGGGGCTCGGTGGTGACGATGCCGCCCATGGCGGGGAAGATCTTGCCCTTGAGTTTCTTCGGTTCCAGCTTGTGGTACACATCGCCCGCCAGCAGCACTTGCCGGGCATCGATGCGGCCCTGGGCAGTGACCACCGCCGGGCGCTCGCCGTGGATGATCTCCAGCACTTCGCTGTGTTCGAAAATCAGCGCCCCCAGGCTTTCGGCAGCCCGGGCTTCGCCGATGCACAGGTTCAACGGATGCAGGTGCAGGTTGCGGGTGTTCTTGATGGCGCCGTGGTAGAGCTCGCTTTCCAGCAGCCCGCGGACCTGGGCCCGGTCCAGCAGGCTGACCTCGTCGCCCATGCCGCGGCGCACCGCTTCTTCGTAGTCGGCGCGCAGGCCCGGCAGGTGGCTGGGCTTGTAGGCCGCGTGCAGGTGGCCGTGCTTGAGGTCGCAGGTAATGGCGTATTTTTCCACTCGCTGCTGGATGATCTGGTGCCCGCGCCAGCGCAGGTGCCAGATGAAGTCGTCGACTTCCTCGCCCAGGTGGCGGCGCATCTGCTTGCGCATGGCTTCGTCGCCGGAGAGGCTGCCGGTGACCTGGCCGCCATTGCGCCCGGTGGCGCCCCAGCCGATCTTGTGGCTTTCGACGATGGCGACTTTCAGGCCGCGCTCGGCCAGTTCCACCGCGCTGGCGACGCCGGTGAAGCCGCCGCCGATGATCACCACATCCACTTGATGAGTGCCTTGCAGGGTCGGGTAGTGGGTTTCCTGGTTCAGGGTGGCGCTGTAGTAGCTGGGGCAGCGCTCGGCTGCCGGGGTCCGCGGATCGAAGGCGGCTGTCATGGGGAGAACCTCGCAAAAAAGTGAGCCGGGCCGCTGCGGGCAGGGCTTTGAAATCGGTCGATGGGCCGGCGGGTCCGGCATGCAATGGATGCGCCTGAGCCCTGCGCGGCAGATCGGCAACGGACCTCAGGCCTGGGTCAGGTACCAGCGCCAGTCCTGCTCGCCGACTTCGGCCATGAACTGGCGGTACTCGGCACGCTTGACCGCCAGGTACACACCGAGGAATTCGGAGCCCAGGGCATCCCGTGCCCAGGCCGATTGCTCCAGGGCCACCAGCGAGGTCAGCCAGTCGGTGGGCAGCAGTTTGGTGGCCTGGGCGTAGCCATTGCCCTGTACCGGCTCGCCGGGGTCGAGGTTTTCCCGCAGGCCGCGATGGATGCCGGCGAGAATCGCCGCCGCTGCCAGGTAGGGGTTGGCGTCGGCACCGCAGATGCGGTGCTCGATGTGCCGGCTATTGGCCGGGCCGCCGGGCACCCGCAGGCTCACGGTGCGGTTGTCGACGCCCCAGGTGGGGGCCAGGGGCGCGTAGCTGTTGCTCTGGAAACGCCGGTAGGAGTTGGCGTTGGGGCAGAACAGCAGCAGCGACTCCAGCAGGGACGCGAGCATGCCGCCCACCGCCTGGCGCAACAGCGGGGTGCCGGCCGGGTCTTGGCTGGCGAACAGGTTGCGGCCCGCGGCGTCGGCGATGCTCACGTGCATGTGCATGCCGGTGCCGGCCAGGTGATCGAAAGGCTTGGCCATGAAGGTGGCCTGCATCCCGTGCTTGTGGGCCACGGCTTTGACCAGGCGCTTGTAGCGCACGGCCTGGTCCATGGCTTCCAGGGCGTCGCCGTGTTCCAGGGTGATCTCCACTTGCCCGGGGGCGTATTCGGAGATCGCCGTGCGCGCCGGAATGCCTTGCAGCTTGCAGGCGGCGTAGAGGTCGGCGAGGAACGGTTCGATCTGCTCCAGCTCGCGCAGGCCGTAGACCTGGGTGCTGCGCGGGCGACCGCCGTCGGCATCCAGCGCGGGTTGCGGCCGGCCGTTGCCGTCGCGCTTGGCGTCCAGCAGGTAGAACTCCAGCTCGCAGGCCATCACCGGGTGGTAACCCTCGGCCTTGAGGCCGTCGATCACCTTGATCAGCAGGTGGCGCGGGTCGGCGATGCTGGCGGGCAGGCCCTCCTGCGGGTGCATGCTGACCTGCACCGCGGCGGTAGGGATCTGCCGCCAGGGCAGGCGTACCAGGCTGCCGGCCAGGGGGTAGGCACGGCAGTCGATATCGCCCACATCCCAGACCAGGCCGGAGTTCTCCACGTCGTCGCCGTTGAGGGTCAGGCCAAGGATGGTGCTGGGCAGGGGCCGGCCGCTTTCGTACACCGCCAGCAGTTCTTCGCGGTGCAACAGCTTGCCCCGGGGCACGCCGTTGGCGTCGAGAATGAACAGCTCGATCATGTCGATATCGGGGTTGGCGGCGAGGAAACTCCGGGCTTCGTCTAGGGCTGCAAAATTCATGTTTGGACTCGCTTGGCGCCCGTGGGGCGCGCAGGTTTTCAGGTCCTGCAACGACGCCGCGCACGGGCCGGTTGCAAGGGCAGAAATCAGGTCTGGAAGGGACCACGCAGAAGCGCGATCAGGCCAGCGGCGAGTGATCCGGAGGGCGTGAGGAATGGCGCAGGCGGGAACGGCACAGGGCCATGGGCAGGTTGACCAGAAGCTTCATGGGCAGGGCCTGTCCAGGAAGAGAAAACCGATGACGCCAGCGCGCACCTCATGCACCTCACAAGGGCGTTGGGCAGGGTGCCGCGGGGAGTGGCAGGGCAGTGCGATACGAGCGTCGACAAGCGTACCACCGCCAAGGCGCGGGGCCGTGGAGCGGGTGCAGGCCAATCCGTGGAACGGGCTCTGGGGATGCATCTGCCGGGTGATCTCGCTGTCGAGTTCGGGGTGATTATTCTTGGTTTACACCGGGCGCTGGAGGATGCGAACTGCTGTGGCGAGCCTCCAGGGCGGATCAATACTGCAAGAAAGCGCAGGCCAATGTAAGGGGGGTAAAGGGCGCAAGCCCCTTGGCGAGAGGCTTGCGTTCATGATGAAAGCCACGTGCTAGAGCGGCGCGTCCCGGCTGCCAGGCGTGTCTGATTTTTTTTACAGAGCCTTAGTACAGGCCCGGCAGCAGGCGCCAGCTGCGGGCGCGATAGGCCTCGTATTCCTCGCCGAAATGCTTGAGCAACAAGGCCTCCTCGGCATGAATTCGCGCGATCAGCGGGACCAGGGTCAGTGCTGCCAGCAACAACCCCAGCCCCGAGCGAAACGCCAGGGCCCAACCCAGGGCATTCACCAGCAGGCCCAGGTAGCTGGGGTTGCGCAGGTGGCGGTAGAGGCCGTCCACCACCAGGTGGTGGTTGGGCTGGATCGCCACCAGCCCGCTGAAGCGCCGGCCGAGGATGAACACCGGCCACAGCCGCAGCCCGCCGCCGAGGATGAACAGCAAGGCCCCGAGCCAGCGCAGGCCTTCGCCGCCGAAGGTGCAGAAATCGATGCGGTCGCTGTAGGCCGGGACGAAGCCGCTCAACAGGCCGATCACCCCGAACACCGGCAGTACCCAGCGGTTGCCCTGGTCTTCCTGCTCGCCGCTGCTCAGGTTGACTTCGCTGTACAGCGCGGCGACCACCATCAGCAGGGTGGCGATGGCGATCAGGGTCAACTGTGGATGGCCGAAGAAGGCGGAGAAACCGCCCATGCCCCAGATCGCCAGGCCCAGGTAGGCGAGGGCACCGAGGATGCTGGAAACGGCCAGCCTGAGGGAGATTTTCATGATGCGCTGCGCCAGTAGCGGGAACCTGTGTTGAGTGTAGGAGCCCGCCTGCGGGTGAAGGCGTACGTTCGTCCGCTGAAAGGTTCAGCCCGCGGTTTTCTGGGTCAGGTGCCCCGCCAGAAAGTCGATGAAGGCCCGGGTCTTCTGCGGCACCCGCCGCGCCGAGGGGTAGACCACGTTGATGCTGATGGGCGGCGCCTGCCATTCGCAGAGCACCGGCACCAGGCGCCCGGCCGCCAGGGCGTCCTCGACGATGAAATCCGGCAGCAGGGCGATGCCCATGCCGGCCTCGGCGGCCTGAGCCAGCAGGTCGCCGTTGTTGGCGTGCAGCGGTCCGGTGACATGCACCCGCTGCACGTCACTGCCGTTGCTCAATTGCAGGCTGACGCCGCTTTGCAGGTAGCCGTAGTTCAGGCACTGGTGGCTGCTCAGGTCCTTGGGCTGGCGCGGGATGCCGGCCCGGGCCAGGTAGGTGGGGGAGGCCACCATGATCCGCGGTGCCGGTGCCAGCTGGCGGGCCACCATGGACGAGTCCGGCAGGCTGGCAATGCGCAGGGTGACATCGAAGCCGCCGCGCAGCGGGTCCACCTGCTGGTCGCTGAGCACCAGTTGCAACTCGATCAGCGGATGCTGTTCGTGGAACAGCGGCACCAGCGGCCCAAGCCGACGCAGACCGAAGGACATCGGTGCATTGACTCGCAGCACTCCGCGCAACTCGGCGATGCCATCGCGCGCGCGCTGTTCGGCCTCGTCCACCGTGGCCAGCACTTCCCGAACGCTTTCGTAGTACTCGGCGCCGGCTTCGGTCAGGCGCAGGCTGCGGGTGGTGCGTTGCAGCAGTTGCACGCCGATGGCCTCTTCCAGCGCCTGGATCTGTTTGCTGACCTTGGAACGGGGCACGTCCATGGCGCGGGCGGCTGCGGCAAAGCCGTTTTCGTCGACGGTGACGACGAAGGCGCGCATGCATTCGATACGGTCCATGATTGTCCCTATTTTAGAATCAATGATTCTCGATTTTAGGTAATTGTTCCTTTTTCTGCCAGGCCCTAGATTAGCCACCAAGCCGGACGCCACGGGGCGCAAGCAGCGCCATCAGCCGGTCATGTTCGACCCTCACTCTCTGACTGCAAAAGGAACGCGCCATGTCCATTCGTGAATTGCTCAACCCGACCAACTCCGCCCTGATCCTCATCGACCACCAGCCGCAGATGGCCTTCGGCGTGCAATCGATCGATCGCCAGACCCTGAAGAACAACACCGTGGCCCTGGCCAAGGCGGCCAGGATCTTCAACGTGCCGAGCATCCTCACCTCGGTGGAGACCGAAAGCTTCAGCGGCTACATCTGGCCGGAACTGCTGGCGGTGTTTCCCGGCCAGCAGCCCATCGAGCGCACGTCGATGAACTCCTGGGAAGACCGCAAGCTGGTGGACGCGGTGAAGGCCACCGGGCGCAAGAAACTGGTGATGGCGGCGCTGTGGACCGAGGTCTGCCTGACCTTCCCGGCGCTGGAGGCCATGGCCGAAGGTTACGAGGTGTACATCGTCACCGACGCTTCTGGCGGCACCAGCCAGGAGGCCCACGACATGGCCGTGCAGCGGATGATCCAGGCCGGCGCGGTACCGGTGACCTGGCAGCAGGTGCTGCTGGAGTACCAGCGCGACTGGGCGCACAAGGACAGCTACGACGCGGTCATGGGCCTGGTACTGGAACACAGTGGTGCCTACGGCATGGGCGTGGACTACGCCTACAGCATGGTGCACAAGGCCCCGCAACGTCAGCTGTAGGCGCCGCCTGGCCGGCGAATGCGATCGCACCGACCGCTTCGCTGGCAAGCCAGCGCTTACGGGCCTTAACTGTGATGCGCAAATGCATCTCCTCGCAGACCCTGGAGCCTTCTGATGAACATCGAACTCACCGACGGTGTCGTGACCCTGCTGGTCCGTCACCGGATCAAGCAGGGCCAGGATCAGGCCTATGAAACCTGGCTGCGGCAGATCATCGCCAAGGCCCGCAGCTATCCGGGGCACCTGGGCATCGACGTGGTGCGTGGCCACAGCGGCGGCCTCGGGTTGTTCACCAGCGTGCTGCGCTTTGCCAGCACCGAACAGTTGCAGCACTGGCTGGATTCCGCCGACCGCCGCGAGCTGGTGCAACAGGCCCAGCACCTGCTGGCCGACGGTGACCAGACCGAAATCAACGCCGATCGCGAATTCTGGTTCACCCCCCAGGACGGCGGTGCACCGACCCCGCCACCGCGCTGGAAACAGGCGTGTGTGACCTTCCTGGTGATCCTGCCGCTGAGCTTCCTGGTGCCGCAATTGTGGAAGCCGCTATTCGCCCAACTGCCCTGGCTTGGCGGCTATGTGCCGGCCACGGTGCTGATCACCCTGAGCATCGTGCTGCTGGTGGTCTACGTCTTCATGCCCCGGGTCACGCGCCTGTTCAGCCGCTGGCTGCAGCCGCGCAATGCGGCCTGATTCCTTCCCGACCTTCGTTTGGAGCAATGCCATGAAACCCGATGCAATTGCCGACCTGATTCTGTTCAACGGCCGCCTGCACACCGTGGACCGGGCCAAACCCCGGGCCAGCGCGGTGGCGATCAAGGACGGGCGCTTCATCGCCGTGGGCAATGACGCCCAGGCCATGGCCCTGCGCGGTGCCGGCACCCAGGTCATCGACCTTATGGGGCGCACGGTGATCCCCGGGCTCAATGACTCGCACTTGCACCTGATCCGCGGCGGCCTGAACTACAACCTGGAGCTGCGCTGGGAAGGCGTGCCGTCCCTGGCCGACGCCCTGCGCTTGCTCAAGGAACAGGCCCTGCGTACCCCGGCGCCGCAGTGGGTACGGGTGGTGGGCGGCTGGAACGAATTCCAGTTTGCCGAGAAACGCATGCCGACCCTGGAAGAGCTGAACCAGGCGGCGCCGGATACCCCGGTGTTCGTCCTGCACCTGTATGACCGCGCCTTGCTCAACCGCGCCGCGCTGCGAGTGGTGGGCTACGACCGCAACACGCCGAACCCGCCGGGGGGCGAGATCGTCCGCGATGGCAACGGCAACCCCACCGGCATGCTGATCGCCCGCCCTAATGCGATGATTCTGTACGCGACCCTGGCCAAGGGGCCCAAGCTGCCGTTGGAGTACCAGGTCAACTCGACCCGCCAGTTCATGCGCGAGCTCAACCGCCTGGGGGTCACCAGCGCTATTGATGCCGGCGGCGGCTTCCAGAACTACCCCGACGACTATCAGGTGATCAACCAGTTGGCGGCCCAGCAGCAACTGACCGTGCGCATCGCCTACAACCTGTTTACCCAGAAGCCCAAGGAAGAACTGGCGGACTTCAAGCACTGGACCTCCAGCGTCACCTACGGCCAGGGCGACGACTTCCTGCGGCACAACGGGGCAGGGGAGATGCTGGTGTTTTCCGCTGCGGATTTCGAGGACTTCCTCGAACCGCGTCCCGACCTGCCGCAGAGCATGGAGCAGGAGCTGGAACCGGTGGTGCGCCACCTGGTGGAGCAACGCTGGCCGTTCCGCCTGCACGCCACCTACGATGAATCCATCTCGCGGATGCTCGATGTGTTCGAGAAGGTCGACCGCGACATTCCCTTCAACGGCCTGCCGTGGTTCTTCGATCATGCGGAAACCATCAGCCCGAAGAACATCGAACGGGTGAGGGCCCTGGGCGGCGGCATCGCGATCCAGGACCGCATGGCCTTCCAGGGCGAGTACTTCGTCGAGCGCTACGGCGCCAAGGCCGCCGAAATGACCCCGCCGATCCAGCGCATGCTCGCCGAAGGCATTCCGGTGGGCGCCGGCACCGACGCCACCCGAGTCTCCAGCTACAACCCCTGGACCTCGCTGTACTGGATGGTCAGTGGCCGGACTGTCGGCGGGCTGGAGCTGTACCCCCAGGGCTTGAGCCGCGATACCGCGCTGGAGCTCTACACCCACGGCAGCGCCTGGTTCTCCTCGGAACAGGGCAAGAAGGGCCAGCTCAAGGTCGGGCAACTGGCGGACCTGGTGGCCCTGTCGGCGGACTACTTCAGCGTCGAGGAAGAGGCGATCAAGTGGATCGAGTCCCTGCTCACCGTAGTGGATGGCAAGGTGGTGCATGCCGCCGGTGACTTCGACCAACTCGCCCCACCGAGCCTGCCGGTGACCCCGGACTGGTCGCCGGTGGCCAAGGTGCCGGGTCATTGGAAACCCGGCGCACCGTTGCAGAACCAGGTGCACCAGTGCAGCGGACCGTGCGCGGTGCATGCCCACGGGCACCAGAAAGCGCGCATGTCCAATGTACCGGTGAGTGACTTCCAGGGGTTCTGGGGAGCGTTTGGGTGTTCGTGTTTTGCGTTCTGAGCTGTAGGAGCTGGCTTGCCAGCGAAGGCGGTTTCAAGGCTAACACCGCTTTCGCTGGCAAGCCGGCTCCTATGGGTTTGAAATTGGCTTCAATAAAAATGGGCGCTCATGAAGAGCGCCCATTCAATTGTTTAAACAACTAGTTGTTGATTAACGAATTGATCGTGTTACTTAGCAGAACCGATCAATAACCCGAACTTCCGATTTATCCCGCAGCGATTGCCATTCGGCTTTCAGGGTCTCCAGGACCCGGCCGATGAAGTCCTTGTCGGCGGCGGCTTTCTTGCCGACGTAGCCCTGGCCGCGGCGGTACATCTTCAGGCGGGCCGCGAGGTCCCGGTTGTTCTGGTCGAACTCTGCTTCATGGCTATGGGGCGACAGGCAGTCGATATGCACTTGGCCCGACTTGGCGATCCACAGGATGTGGCTGTCGTGGCTGTCTTTCTGTGCGGCGAACATACGTGCCAATTCATCAATAGTGGGTTGGTTATTAAGATTCATTTGTAGCCCCCTTGACCATTTATCGATCTATCTAAGTTGATTCGCTAATTCATCTTGCTACGTCGGTAAGTTGAACCCTGATACCGGAAACAGGGCGACAGAGGGTGTCTGTCGGATACAGATAAGGCCCAGAGCCTGATGCGTGTAGTTGCCTTGATTAACTGCTACGCAATAGCGTCACAACGAAGAGAAGCAGCGTAAACCTGGATGAAGCTGCCGACATTCCCACCATCGGCCACAAGCATCTTGAAGAGTTTTCGCCGGCTTCCCGTCTTGGTACTGGACGGTCAATGCCAGGTCAGTTTCATCAATCTGCCTTGTGGGCAGTACACATCCGGGTCACAGCTCGGCGGTCAGACGAGCTTGCTCATAACACCTTTGCCTCGTCCCCCGATCGGGGAGACGTCTGCATCATGCAAGGCCGAAATCCTCTCGTCAACGGTTTTGTAGTGAAAATTTTCAGGCACTACATATTGTCTGACAAAAGCCGAAAAGCCATCATCCGGCCCCCCCAACGCAGGGCTGGGCAGGTAGAATCGGCGCCTTGAAATGTTCTGAGGTTGCAGCGGTGGATGTACAACAAGGCTTCGTCCTGACTCGGCACTGGCGCGATACGCCGGCGGGCACGCAAGTCGATTTCTGGCTGGCCACCGACCAGGGGCCGCGCCAGATCCGCCTGCCGTTGCAGACTTCCGTGGCCTTTATCCCGGCGGCGCAGCGGGCCCAGGCCGAGCGCTTGCTGACCGACGACCCGGATGTGCAACTGCGCCCCTTGCAGCTGCGTGACTTCCACCAGCGTCCGGTGTTGGGCCTGTACTGCCCGCAGCACAATCAGCTGATGCGCCTGGAGAAGACCTTGCGGCGCGCCGGGGTGGAGGTATTCGAAGCCGATGTGCGGCCGCCCGAGCGCTACCTGATGGAGCGCTTCATCACCGCGCCGGTGTCCTTCGGCGGCCAGCCCGGCCCCGATGGCTTGTTGCTGGAGGCGCAGATGAAGCCGGCGCCAAACTACCGGCCGAGCCTCAAGCTGGTGTCCCTGGACATCGAGACCAGCGAGCGCGGCGAGTTGTATTCCATTGCCCTGGAAGGTTGCGGCCAGCGCCAGGTGTACATGCTCGGCAAGGCCCGGGACGACGACAGTGCGGTGGATTTCGACCTGGAGTTCTGCGCCAGCCGCGAGCAGTTGCTGGAGAGGCTCAACCAGTGGCTGGCCGAGCATGACCCCGACGCGATCATCGGCTGGAACCTGGTGCAGTTCGACCTGCGCGTACTCCACGAACATGCCCGGCGCCTGGCGGTGCCGCTGCGCCTGGGGCGTGGTGGCGAGGAAATGCAGTGGCGCGAGCACGGCAGCCGTACCCACTATTTCGCCTCGGCCGCCGGCCGCCTGATCATCGATGGCATCGAGGCATTGCGTTCGGCGACCTGGAGCTTCCCTTCCTTCAGCCTGGAAAACGTCGCCCAGACCCTGCTGGGGGAGGGCAAGTCGATCGACAACCCCTACCAGCGCATGGACGAGATCAACCGCATGTTTGCCGAGGACAAGCCGGCCCTGGCCCGCTACAACCTCAAGGACTGCGAGCTGGTGACGCGGATCTTCGCCAAGACCGAGTTGCTGACCTTTCTTCTGGAACGGGCCACGGTCACCGGCCTGCCCGCCGACCGCAGCGGCGGTTCGGTGGCGGCCTTTACCCACCTGTACATGCCGCTGATGCATCGCCAGGGCTTTGTCGCCCCCAACCTGGGCGAGCTGCCGCCCCAGGCCAGCCCCGGCGGTTTCGTCATGGATTCGCGGCCCGGGCTCTACGAGTCGGTGCTGGTGCTGGACTACAAGAGCCTGTATCCGTCGATCATCCGCAGTTTCCTGATCGACCCGGTGGGGCTGGTGGAAGGCCTGCGCCAACCGGACGAGCAGCATTCGGTAGCGGGCTTTCGCGGCGCGCGTTTCTCCCGCACCCGGCATTGCCTGCCATCGATCGTGACCCGGGTCGCCGAGGGCCGGGAAGTGGCCAAGCGCGAGCACAACGCGCCGCTGTCCCAGGCCCTGAAGATCATCATGAACGCCTTCTACGGCGTGCTGGGTTCCAGCGGTTGTCGCTTCTTCGACCCGCGCCTGGCGTCCTCCATCACCCTGCGTGGCCACGAGATCATGGCCCGTACCCGGCAGTTGATCGAAGCCCAGGGGCATCAGGTGATCTACGGCGACACCGATTCCACCTTCGTCTGGCTCGGCGGCCTGCATGACGAGGAACAGGCAGCCCTGATCGGCCGTGCCCTGGTGGCCCACGTCAACCAGTGGTGGCGTGATCACCTGCAGCAGCAATACGGCCTGGAAAGCGCCCTGGAGTTGCAGTTCGAAACCCACTACAAACGCTTTCTGATGCCCACCATCCGTGGCGCCGAGGAGGGCAGCAAGAAGCGCTACGCCGGCCTGGTGCAGCGCGCCGATGGCAGCCAGGAGATGGTCTACAAGGGCCTGGAGACGGTGCGCACCGACTGGTCGCCCCTGGCCCGGGAATTCCAGCAGGAGCTGTACCAGCGCATCTTCCACCGCCAGCCCTACCAGGACTATGTGCGCGACTACGTGCAACGCACCCTGGCCGGGCAACTGGATGACCTGTTGATCTACCGCAAGCGCCTGCGCCGCCCCCTGGACGACTACGAGCGCAACGTGCCGCCCCATGTCCGCGCGGCGCGCCTGGCGGACGAATACAACCGCGAGCAGGGCCGCCCATTGCAGTACCAGAACGGCGGCTGGATCAGCTACGTCATCACCCTGGCCGGCCCCGAGCCCCTGGAAAACCGCCGCGCGGCCATCGACTACGAGCACTACCTGACCCGTCAGTTGCAACCGGTGGCGGACGCCATCCTGCCGTTCGTGCAGGACGATTTCAGCACCCTGGTGGGTGGGCAGATGGGCCTGTTCTGAAGCGCTTCAATCCACCACGAACAGCTTGGCCCCCACGGCGGTGAAGGAGCGGTGCGGCTCGGCGTTGTCCGCCACCTGGTAGCTCATGCCCGGGGTCAGGACGAACCGCCGGCCGTCCTCCAGCTCGGTGTGCAGCTCGCCTTCCAGGCACAACAGGATGTGGCCCTTGGAGCACCAGTGGTCGGCCAGGTAGCCGGGGCTGTACTCCACCATGCGCACGCGAATTTCACCGAACTGCCGGGTGCGCCAGAAGGCGCTGCCGGTTTCGCCGCGATGCTCGGTGGGTTCGATGCTCGACCAGTCGGTGGTGGCGAAGGGAATTGCGCTGATGTGCATGCACGGCTCTTGAGGTTGTGAGGCAAAAGGGGAGAGGGCTCAGTCGTCCACGGCTTCGCAGAGACCACTGGCGCCATGCTTGTCGGTGTACTTGACGGTCACCGATTCGTCGTCCTCGACGCTGATGGACAGGCTGATTTCTGCCGTCTTGACCTGGAAATGCCGGTCATCCACGGCACTGTTCTTGACTGCTTTGCCGTTGATGTAAACCGGGCCGCCCTGGTCGGCGCTGACTGCCAGATTGCCCGGGCAGGAGACGTTGAACAGTGGAATGCCTTCGGCGTGGGCCGAGCCGGCAAGGATCAGCAAGGTGCCCAGAAACAGGATTTTGCGCATCACAGACTCCTATCCAAAGAGGGCCGCGGGGCCCCGGTGCGGTGTTTAGCCTATCCCTTGGCGCCCCCTCGTGCGAGTGGAAAATTTACCCCGTGCCAGAGCGTTCCGGGAGCTTTGTAGGACAAAAAAAACCGTGGACTCACGGCTGACGGATATGTCAGGTTTCCAGCGCCTCAATGGGCGAGTGATAGGACGATCTCGCAGGCGGGGTCGCAGCTGTCCTATCGGATTTTTTGTCTGGAACAAGGACGTAGCAATGTCAAAAGCACTCTCGGAAGCAGTCGGCAACGGCATCGATTCGGCCGCTCAGGCCAGCCATGCCTACCAGCAAGTTCTGGCCTTCAGCCACCTGTATGACCGTGGCGGCAGCGAGCTGGTGAACGGCAAGCCATCCTTCACCGCCGACCAGGCGGCGGATTCGATCCTGCGCAAAGGCCTGTCCTGGCACGACCAGAACGGCGACGGCAAGATCGACCTGAGCTACAGCTTCCTCACCGAAAAACCGGCCAACTACAACCCGGCCCTGGGTAGCTTCAGCGAGTTCAGCGCACTGCAAAAAGCCCAGGCGCTGCTGTCCCTGCAATCCTGGGCGGACGTGGCCAACGTGACCTTCACTGAAGCGGCCAAGGGTGGCGACGGCCACATGAGCTTCGGCAACTACAGTGTCAGCACCGGCGGCGCGGCCTTTGCCTACCTGCCTTCCGGCAGCAGCTACGATGGCCAGTCCTGGTACCTGATCAACGACCAGTACCGGGTCAACGAAACCCCGGGCAACGGCAACTACGGCCGCCAGACCCTGACCCACGAAATCGGCCACAGCCTGGGCCTGTCCCACCCGGGCGTGTACAACGCCGGCAGCGGCAGCCCGACCTACAACGACGTGACCTACGCCCAGGACACCCGCGGCTACAGCCTGATGAGCTACTGGAGTGAGAGCAACACCGGGCAGGACTTCAGCAAGGACGGCGGCGGTGCCTACGCCTCGGCGCCGTTGCTGGACGATATCGTCGCGGTGCAGAAACTCTATGGCGCCAACCTGGAAACCCGTGCCGACGACACTGTCTACGGCTTCAACTCCAACACCGGTCGGGACTTCTACAGCGCCCACAGCGCTTCGGACAAGCTGGTGTTCGCGGTCTGGGACGGCGGCGGCAACGATACCCTGGATTTCTCGGGTTTCACCCAGAACCAGAAGATCAATCTCAATGAAGGGGGCTTCTCCGATGTCGGCGGCCTGGTGGGCAACGTGTCCATCGCCCATGGCGTGACGGTGGAAAACGCCATCGGCGGCTCGGGCAATGACCTGCTGATCGGCAACGCTGCGGCGAACATCCTCGAAGGCGGTGCCGGCAACGACATCATCTATGGCGGTGGCGGTGGCGACACCCTGTGGGGTGGGGCGGGGGCTGATACCTTCGTCTACGGCGCGGCCGCGGATTCGACCTTCGACGCCCCGGACTGGATCATGGATTTCGTCAGCGGCGAGGACAAGATCGACCTCACCGGAATCCCGCAATTCGCCTCCGGTGGTGCCACCCTGAACTTCGTCAGCGGCTTCACCGGGCATGCCGGCGACGCGATCCTCACCTACTACGCCGAAACCAACCAGACCAGCCTGATGATCGACCTGACCGGTCATGGCGCGGTGGACTTCGCCGTGGGTACCGTGGGCCAGGCGGCGGTCACCGACATCATCGCCTGATCGACCCTGGGTAACGGGAGCGGCGCCTCAAGGTGCCGCTCTTTGGCGAATTTCAGTCACCACCCCCGCCGCCACAACCTCCGCCCCCGCAGCCACTGCTGTCGCCCCCGCCACCATCGCTGCCGCCACTGTCGCCATCACCGCCGAAACGCGAGCTGTCGCTGTCGCTGCTGCTGCCGGAAGAGTCGCTGTCCAGGGAGCTGCTGTGCAGCTCGCTGCCGCAGTGCACCAGGGTGGCGCTGCCGCCGTTGTCGGTCAGGCGGCGCAGGGACTGGCAGTCGGCGACGTAGTGAAAGCCCCCGGCAATCTTCAGCTTGGCGTCCAGGGCGAACAGCAGTGGCAGGCGGCTGGGCTGGGCCGGGTTGATGTTCTCTTCCAGGCAGGCCTGGCGCCAGACCCGGCGCAGGCCGTTGTCGCTTTGTTGCGCGGCGTTCTGGCCGAGCACCGCCGCCGGGGTGTGGTGGAGGAACTGGCCGAAGGCCTGGTTGCAGAACTGCTGGTAGTCCCGGGTATGCAAGATGAATTCGTGCCACAGGTCGTCCACCACCTGGGACGGCATCGACACGTAGCGCTGGCCGCTCTTGAGGTAGGCGAGAAAGAACTGGCGCAAGCCCTGGGCCACCAGCTGGCAGTCCTTGAGGTTCAGGTGCGGGTGCTGGGTGCGCAGGGGCTCGAACAAGCGCGGCGGCAGGGTGAAGTTGCGGATGTGGGCTTCCCGACGCAAAGCCGTGAGGGCTTTCTGACGGCGCCAGAACACCAGGATCAGGGCCAGGGCCACCGCTGCGGGCAAGATCAACAGCATGTTCGGTCTCCGCCGGAAAAAGTGCCGAGACAGTGGCGCAATGCGGCGTTTTATTCAAGCCATCGCCGTGCGCCTGCTGCCGGTGGTGGGGATCGGGGACACAGGCCGGGAAAAGTCCATCAGGGCCAACCAGCGCTTCTATCTTCTGCTTATTGCCGGACCACGACTTGGCTGGCCAGGGTTTACACACCACACGGAAGTCACCCCATGAAAGCACGCAGAACCCCCATTGCCGTTGCCATCGGCCTCGCCGGCCTGTGCCTGTTGCCCACGGTGCAGGCCGACCAGGGCAGCGACACGGTGGCCCGCCTCAACCAGTTGTACAACGACACTCGCCAGGATTGCGGCGGCCCGTCGAAACCGGCATTCCTGTGTTCCGGGGTGCTGTTTCGCGCCACCTGGCCGTCCACCGACTACCAGTTCTACAGCATCAGCCCGAAAAGCCAGGCCAGCGGCGGCGTATCGGCGTCCTACCTGCGCAAGGATTCGAAGTTCCGCAAGCTGGCCTACGGACTGCAGAGCGGCTTCATCTTCGACACCATCTTCGGCAACCCCAAGGATCACCAGGACTATGCGGTGCTCTGTTCCTTCCCCATCGACGCCGCCACCGACGACCGCGGGCAGCAGGGCTGCACCGACTCGCGGCGCACCCCGGGCAATGTCGAGAAGTACTGCCACGAGATCGGTGTGACCACCGCCGAGCAATGGGGCGCCAACTACCGACAGAACCGTGGCGACCACTCGCGCCAGTGTTCCTTCGATGTACGTGACGAACGCAACAGCGCCGCCGGCCCGGCGTTCTACCAGAGCATCCGCTCCATGGCGCAGATCGCCGCAGAATCCTTCGGCACTCAGAATGAGCTGCGCCTGGCCAAGTGGGAGGAAAAACCGCCGCAATCGCCCTCGATCCTGGCCCTGTTCTACACCGAGGATGGCGGCCTGGAAGGTGCGCGGCTGAACCAGATCCAGTGGTACAAGGCCGTGCAGCAGTACCTGCCGGTGATCAACATGAAGCTGCCGCAGACACCGGCGCAGGACGCGAGTTTCGTCTACGACAACAAGAAGCAGGTGATCTACCCGATCACCGAGAAGAACAGCTGCGATCGCTATGTGCAGAGTGCGGTGTGGATCGAACGTGATGACCCGGGCTTCGGCAAGAAAGTCATGACCCTGGAAGTCACGCCCACCGATTGCGGGCGCAACGTCAAGGACAACCAGACCAACAACTTCTTCAACGAACTGGCCAGCGACCACTACCTGGACGCCCAGTGGAAGAACAACCCGGATAACCGCGACAGCAGCGTGGGCAGCATGCGCCGGCAACTGGTCTGCCACTTCAACATCGCCCGCAACAAGCCGGAGTGGAACCTGGAGCCTTCACGGCCCTACACCTCCAACGAAGACTCCATCGCCAAGGGCTGCAACAACACCTGAGGCCCGCAAGACCGCCCCCGTCGGCAAGCCCGAGCACGCTGCTCAGTTGTGGTTGATGTCGACGTCCCGGGTTTCCCGCAGGCATAACAACCCCACCACCAGGCTGACCCCGGTAATCAGCACCGGGTACCACAGGCCATAGAAGATATCGCCGGTGTAGACCACCAGAGCAAAGGACACGGTCGGCAGGAAACCGCCGAACCAGCCGTTGCCGATGTGGTAGGGCAGGGACATGGAGGTGTAGCGGATACGGGTCGGGAACAGTTCCACCATCAGCGCCGCCAGCGGGCCGTAGCACATGGCGGCAATCAGGATCAGCGCGACGATCAGCACCACCACCATGGTCTTGTTGACGTTCTGGCTGTCGGCCTGCTGCGGATAACCGGCCAGGGTCACTGCGCCGCGCAGGGCGGCCTCGTCGAAGCCGTTGATCTTCACATCACCGACGCTGACCTGCACCGGGCTGCCGGCGGGGGCGGCGATGCTGCTGTAGGGCAGGCCCTGCTTCACCAGGAAGGTCTTGACCTTGTCGCAGGGGCTGTCGAAGCGCGCCTTGCCCACCGGGTCGAACTGGAAGGTGCAGGTGGCCGGGTCGGCGGTGACGCTGATGGGCGCCTGGCGGCTGGCCTGGTCGATGGCCGGGTTGGCGTAGTGGGCCAGGGCCTTGAAGATCGGGAAGTACAGCAGCGTGGCCAGCAGCAGGCCGAGCATCAGCACTGGCTTGCGGCCGATCTTGTCCGAGAGCCAGCCAAAGAAGATGAACATCGGCGCGCCGATCACCACGCTGATGATCAGCAGGCTGTTGGCCAGGGCCGGGTCCATCTTGAGGAACTGGGTGAGAAAGAACAAAACGTAGAACTGCGCGGCATAGAAGGTCACCGCCTGCCCGGCATTGATGCTGAACAGGGCGATCAGCACCACCTTGAGGTTTTCCCACTTGCCGAAGGATTCGCGGATCGGCGCCTTGCTGGCGCGGCCTTCCTCTTTCATTTTCAGGAAGGCCGGCGATTCGTGCAGGCTCATGCGGATCCAGGTGGAGATGCCCAGCAGCACGATGGACAGCAGGAACGGCAGGCGCCAGCCCCAGACCTCGAACTGGTCGCCGGTGAAGTAACGGCAGGCCAGCACCACTAGCAGCGACAGCAGCAGGCCCAGGGTCGCGGTGGACTGGATCCAGCTGGTGTGCAGGCCGCGCTTGCCCTGGGGCGCGTGCTCGGCCACGTAGGTGGCGGCGCCGCCGTACTCGCCGCCCAGGGCCAGGCCCTGGAGCATGCGCAGGGCCACCAGGATGATCGGCGCGGCGATGCCGATGCTGGCGTAGTTGGGCAACAGGCCCACGGCGAAGGTCGCGACGCCCATGAGGATGATGGTGGCAAGGAAGGTGTACTTGCGCCCGATCATGTCCCCCAGGCGGCCGAACACCAGGGCGCCGAAGGGGCGCACCACGAAGCCGGCGGCAAAGGCCATCAGGGCGAAGATGAAGGCCGTGGTGTCGTTGACCCCGGCGAAGAACTGCTTGCTGATCACCGCCGCCAGGGCGCCGTAGAGGAAAAAGTCGTACCACTCGAACACCGTGCCGAGGGACGACGCGAAGATGACCTTCTGGCTGCCCTTGGCAGTGGAGTCCTGCAGGGGCGCGTTCAGGGGCTGTGCGTGTTCTGACATAGGGGGCTTCCTTACAGTGATTATTGTTGTTGTTCCACTGCCGACGCCGTTTCCGGCGCCGCTGTTGCAGATTCACCGCGACTGCACGATGAACCCTCGTTTCCCTCATCCGTAGGAGCTGGCTTGCCAGCGAAGAGGCCCGTGAGCCAGGTGCCGGCCTTGGGGGTTCCTTCGCCGGCAAGCCGGCTCCTGCGCTCATGCCGGGGTGGCGGGCTCCTTGTGCTGGACGGTGCTCCTGGGGACGCTGGCAAGGATCAGTTCAGCGGCCTTTTCAGCGATCATCAAGGTCGGTGAGCAGGTATTGCCCGAGGTGATGCGCGGCATGATCGAGGCATCGGCGATGCGCAGCCCCGCAATGCCGTGCACCCGCAGTTGTGCGTCCACCACCGCCTGGGCATCGCTGCCCATGCGGCAGGTGCCCACCGGATGGAAGATGGTGGTGCCGATGCGGGCCGCGGCCTCATGCAGTTGCTCGGTGCTTTGCAGCTCGGGGCCGGGCAGGTATTCGCTGGGCTTGAAGGGTTGCAGGGCCGGGGCGCTGACGATGCGTCGCGTCAGGCGGATGGCGTCGGCGGCGACCCTCAGGTCCTCGGGGTGGCTCAGGTAGTTGGGCTGGATCAGCGGCGCATCGCCGGCCTCTACGGAACGGATCTCGACCCGGCCACGGCTCTGCGGGCGCAGGTCGCAGACCGAGGCGGTAAAGGCCGGGAAGGCGTGCAGCGGTTCGCCGAAACGCTCCAGGGACAGCGGCTGCACGTGGTACTCCAGGTTGGCCCGGGTCTGTTCCGGGCCCGAGCGGGCAAAGGCGCCGAGCTGGCTGGGGGCCATGGACAGCGGACCGCTGCGGTCATACAGGTAGCGCAGGCCCATGCCCATCTTGCCCCACAGGCTGCCCGCGATCTGGTTCAGGGTGCGGGCGTTCTCCAGCTTGTAGATCAGGCGCAGTTGCAGGTGGTCCTGCAGGTTGCCGCCCACCCCGGGCAGGGCATGGCTGACGCCGATCCCCAAGCGTTGCAGGAGCGGCGCCGGGCCGATCCCCGAGCGCTGCAGGATGCTCGGCGAGCCGACGGAGCCGGCGCAGAGGATGATCTCGCGGCGCGCCTTGAAGTTCTCCAGGCGCCCCTGGCAACTGGCCCGCACCGCTGTGGCGCGGCCGTCCTCGAGGATCAGCCGCTGCACCTCGATGCCGGTCAGCACCACCAGATTCGGGCGCTGGGCGATGGGTTTGAGAAAGGCCTTGGCGGCGTTCCAGCGCACCCCGGCCTTCTGGTTGACCTGGAAGTAGCCGCAGCCTTCGTTGTCGCCGCCGTTGAAGTCGTCGATGTTGCGAATGCCGCTCTGCTCGGCAGCGCTGCGAAAGGCATCGAGGATCGGCCACGACAGGCGCTGGCGCTCGACCCGCCATTCACCGGCGGCGCCGTGCAGTTCGCTGCCGCCGGCAAAGTGGTTCTCGCTTTTCTTGAACAGCGGCAGCACCTGGTCCCAGCCCCAGCCCGGGTTGCCTTCAGCGGCCCAGCTGTCGTAGTCGGCAGCCTGGCCGCGCATGTAGATCATGCCGTTGATCGACGAGCAGCCTCCCAGCACCTTGCCCCGCGGGTAGCTCAGGCTGCGGCCCTGCAGGCCGGGCTCGGCCTCGGTCTTGAAGCACCAGTCGGTGCGCGGGTTGCCGATGCAGAACAGGTAGCCCACGGGGATGTGGATCCAGGGATAGTTGTCGCGGCCACCGGCTTCCAGCAGCAGCACACGGTGCTGGGGATTGGCCGACAGGCGATTGGCCAGAAGACAGCCGGCGGGGCCGGCGCCGACCACGATGTAGTCGTAGGCGTCAAAGGCAGGGAGCATCCTTAACCTCGTTTTTCGTTCTTATTGGGAGCCATCCTAGTTGTTAGCTTTCGTTAAAAGAATGTTAGTTTTTACCCACCCGCTGTGTGTTTTCTAACAGCGTTGGCCTTCGACTCCGGCAAGGAAACCTCATGTTCGACTGGAATGACCTGCGCTTCTTTCTTGAGCTGCAACGCAGCGGCCGCCTGCTGACCGCCGCGCGACGGCTGAACACCACCCACGCCACGGTGGCCCGGCACATCGAGGCGGTGGAGAAGGCCCTGGGCGCCGCGCTGTTCGTCCAGCACGCCCAGGGCTACGAGCTGACCCCAGCCGGCGAAGCGCTGCTCAAGCACGCCGAGGCCATGGAAAACGTCGCCTTGCTGGTGCAGGAAGAGATCACCCAGTCCAGCGCGCCCCTGGGCAAGATCCGTGTGGGGGTCACCGAGGGACTGGGGGTGAAGTTTCTCGCCAGCCGCATGGTTGGGCTGTTCGAGCGGTATCCGGGGCTGGAAGTGGAACTGGTGGCGGTGCCGCGCTTTGTCAGCATTCTCAACCGTGAGGCGGAGATCAGCATCCACCTGGAGCGCCCCAGCGCCGACATGCTGGTGACCCGCAAGCTCACCGACTACCGCCTGGCGCTGTACGCCAGCCAGGCCTACCTGGACCGCGCGCCGCCCTTGCGCAGCCGCGAGGACCTGGGCCGGCATGCCTGGATCGGCTACGTCGATGATCTCTTGTTCAGCCAGGAGCTGATGTTCCTCAACAGCTTCTGCCGCAACCCCCAGGTGGTGTTCCACAGCACCAGTGTCATTGCCCAGCAGGAAGCGGCCCGTTCCGGCCTGGGGATCGCCGTGCTGCCGTGCTACATGGCCGCCGCCGACCCGCAACTGGTGCCGCTGCTGCCGGCGGAAAGCATCCAGCGCGCCTACTGGATCAGCACCCGCCGCGAGCTGCACAAGTCGGTGCGGCTGCGGGTGGTCTGGGATTACCTGGTGGAGCAGTGTGCGGCGCAGCAGCAGGTGCTGCTGGGGCCTGGGATCTAGCCTGGTTCAGAGGATCGGCCCGCAATGGACCGAGCTGCGGATCGGTGCCCCGGGCGTGATATCGACGAAGCGCGAGCCGTAGGACACTGGGTTCAGCGGGCCACCGTCCAGGCCCATGCCGAGGCCACCGGCGCTGCGGGTTTCGCCTTCCTGCATCAGTGGATCAAGGCATGCGCGCCAGTCCAGCAGGCGCAGGGTCACAGCCTGGCGGCGTTCCAGGTCGCCGGCCAGCAAGGGGCTGGAGCGGTGCCACAGGTACTTGCTGAACAGCAGGGCGTCGCCGGGTTCGAACGAGTCTTCGATGCGCTGTGCTTCGAAGCTGTCGGTGAGCATCCCGGGCGTGCAGTAGGTCTGGTGCAGGTGCGCGGAAAATTCGGCCACCGACTCGCCCCGTGCCAGTTTGCCTGCCAGCAGGCGCGAGAACTGAAAATTCTCCTGGGCCGAGAATTGCGACAGGGGCACCCAGGCCATGCCGCCACCTTGCACTTCGGGGCGGATCGGCTGCAACGGCATCCACAGGCTGAAGGCCGGGTCCTGGGGGCGGATGTAGCGAAAGTTCAGCGAGTCGTAGTGCCAGGCAAAGCCCGAGCGTCCCACCCCCAGCTCGAAACTCTGGGCCTCGCTCATGATCAGGCGGCAGCCGCTGAGGCGGGTCAGCACCTGGGCGAAGGCCGGTTGCCGGTAGAGGCGCTCGAGGATGCCGACCTGGGTCACCCGGTGGGTCAGGCGACTGAAACCGTCGCCATGGGCCGAGGTGCCCGAGGAGGTCGGGCGCAGTTGGCTGTTGGCCTGCTCGCGCAGTTGCAGGATGGCCGCAGGCGTCAACAACCCCCGCAGCTTGATGAAGCCACGCTCCTTGAAATGCCGTAGATCGTCCTGGCCCAGGCGTAGCGGGTTGACCAGGGCAGGGGTGGTGTCAGGCAGGACCGGTGGCAGGTTCACGGGGGTATTCCATTACCAGGGGACAAGGCCCTTGAGTATGGACAGTGCGCGCTGGGGCGGCAGGCTGGATTCGACCTTGAGCAACGCCTTTGCGACATCGGGCAGGGAGGACGGCGCCTTAGTCGTCAGGCCGGATGTAGCGGTCCCGGGCCTGGAGGGTCGGTGCCACCACGGCGCTTGTCAACGAGCCGGCCTGGTGCCGGGGCTGCCGGCAGGCTCGCGGACCGCTTGCTGGCGAGTTCCCAGCAACAGCCCCATGGCCAGCAGGCTGGCGCAACCGGCCAGGGCCATGGCCAGGCCAAATCCGCTGGTCATGGCGGCGCCATAGAGGTCGGCGAACAGCGGGTCGTGCAGCGGCAGGCGGTGTTCGGTCACCGCTTGCCGGGCCAGTTCGGCGGCGCCGTCGAACCCGGCCGCGGCGCCGGATTCGCTGAGCACTTGCACTGCCCGGGCGCTCATCAGGCTGCCGAGCAGGGCGATGCCGACGCTCATGCCGGTCTGGCGCAGGGCGTTCATGCTGGCCGAGGCGATGCCGGCGCGCTCTGCCGGTGCGCAGGCCATCACCACCAGCCCGGTGGCCGGCACCGCCAGGCCCATGCCCAGCCCCAGCAGACAGAACAGCGAACCCACCAACCAGTAGGGCGTGTGGGCATCGAAGCCGGCCATGGCGCTCATGGCCAGGCCTACCAGGCCATAGCCGCCAACCATCAGCCAGGGCAGGGGAATGCGCTGGTGCAAGCGGCCAAAGAACATCGATACAACACCTGTGACCACGAACTGCGGAAGCATGCGCAGGCCGGTGTCGGCGGCGGACCAGCCCTGGATCTGCTGCAGGAAGATCGAGAAGAAGAACAGGCTGCTGTAGCAGGAAAACCCGAGGATGAACGAGGCCAGGTTGGCCACCGCAAAGGGCCGCTGGCGAAACAGGGCGACGGGCACCAGGGGCCGCTGCACTCGACGCTCGACCTGGATCAGGGCCAGTAGCGCCAGCGTCGCCAGCAGCAATGAGGTGAGCGCCTCGCGGCTGCCGAAACCGTCCTCGCCAGCGACGATCAGGCCGTAGGTCAGGGCCCCGAGGCAGAGCACGCTGAGGATCTGGCCCAGGGGGTCGAGCGCGGCGTGCTGGGGGTGCTTGCGCTCGCTGATGCCCCAGCCGCCCAGGGCCAGGGCCAGCAGGCCGATGGGCAGGTTGATCAGGAAAATGCTCTGCCAGCCCAGGTGCTCCAGCAACAGACCACCCAGCAGCGGGCCGAGGATCAGGGCCAGGGCACTGAAGGCCGACCAGCCGCCGATCACGTGGGCCCGTTGCCGAGGCTCGGGAAAGGCGTGGCTGAGGATCGGCATCGCCCCGGGAATCAGCAGGGCCCCGGCCAGCCCCTGCACTGCGCGCCCGGCCAGCAGCAGCGAAAGCTCCTGGGCCAGCGCGCACAGCGCCGAGCCGAGGCAGAACAGCAGCACACCGATCAGCCAGCAGCGCTTGTGGCCGTAGCGATCCCCCAGGGGGCCTGCCGAGAGCATGAACGCCGAGAGGCAGATGGCGTAGGCATTGACCACCCATTGCAGGCCGCCCAGGTCGGTGGCCAGGGCCTGCTGCAAGGTTGGCAGGGCGACGTTGACGATGCTGATGTCGAGGGACGCCAGGAAGGTCCCGAGGTAGGCGGCGGCGACCAGGGCCGGGCGACGATAGCGCTGCATGGTGTATCTCCCGCAAGGTCTGGAATGGGCTTGCAGGGCGAGCATAGTATTTCGACTGACCGTCGGTCAATGGAGAATGAAAAAGATTCTCAACTCTCTTTTCCTCCACAAATCCCCTAGAATGGCGGCCTTTGTCGAACAGCCCGGATTCGTTCATGAGTGTCAAAACCTCCCCGGTTGCCAAGCGCGCTGCCCAGCCGCGGCCGCGCACCAAACCGGCCGAAGTGCGCCTGGAAGAGCTGATGGCCGCCGCCCAAGACCTGTTCCTCAGCCAGGGCGTGGAAGCCACCACCATCAGCGAGATCGTCGAGCGCGCCGAGGTGGCCAAGGGCACCTTCTATCACTACTTCCAATCCAAGAACGACATGCTGGTGGCCCTGGGGCAACGCTATACCCAGCACTACCTGCAGCGCCTGGAGCAGGCGGTGGCGGCCTGCCCCGAGGACGACTGGGTGGCGCAGCTCAGCAGCTGGATCCGCACCAGCGTGCAGGCCTACCTCGACACCTACCGCCTGCACGACATCGTCTACCCCAACCACCATCATCACGACCGCGGCAACCCGGAAAAGAACGCGATCCTCGAGCAGTTGCTGGGCCTTCTCGAAGGCGGCCAGCGCGCCGGCTGCTGGTCCCTGGCCCAGCCAGGGGTGATTGCTTCGCTGATCTACGCCGGGGTGCATGGCGCCACCGACGATGTGATCGCCGCCGGCGAGGACGATGGCCGGGCCCTGGCCGAGGCCATTGTCCAGGCGTGCCTGCGCATGCTGGGCCTGCCTCCTTCTTGATGTTTCCACGGGTAGAAGGAACGACCCTGCAATGAAAAAGATCAACCTCATTCTCGGCGCCGCGCTGGCGCTGTACCTGGCGTACCAGGCCTATGGCTCGTTCTACTACGGCACGCCGTATCAGGGCCGCGACTACAGCGCCGACCAGGCCTTCTACTACCAGAAGTACCGCTTGTTCAGCTGGCGCACCTGGATTCCCACCATGACCATGCCCGGCGATGGCGACAGCTCGCGCTACAGCGTTGGCGGCTACCTGCGGGTGTTCAAGGCCGACGGCACGCTGGTAGGGCAGTCCTATGACGGCTGCATCGCGGTGGTGGAAGTGTTCTGGTACGACGACGCAGTGGGCGGCTTCGGCTGCAGCGAGCACTTGATCGCGCTGCCCACGAAGGCCACGACGGGCTGAGCGCCCAGTCGCGGTTTGCGGGCCCTGTCGATCGCTTCAGGCCCCGGCCTTCCACAAGCCGAACTTGCCCGCCAGATCCAGCTTGGGATCACGCACCCGGGTCAGGTTGATCGCGGCGCCGGACCAGCCGCCCTCCATCTCTTCAGTCAGGTGGTATTTCAACAGGTTGTACTGGATCGCCGTCCCCCCCAGTTGCTGGTAGCCGATGCGTGAGGTCACCGCCTCCAGCAAGCTGGAAATCAGGTATTGCAGCGGCGTTTCGTAGGCCTTGATGGCGATGCCGTAGTCGAAGCTCTCAGCGTTGCTTTCGCGAAAGCAACCGAAGAATTCCTGCTTGCTCATGCTGCTGGACATGGCCGTGTTGTAGCTCTGGCGACAGGCCTCCAGGTCGGCGGCGCCGGGCCGAGGCAGGGCCAGGTGGTTGTTGAGGTTCTTCAGGGTCACACAGCCCTGGGTGGCAATGACCTCGGGCATCAGGGTCACGTCCAGTTCACCGGCACGGTCGGGGATGTTGTGCCAGGCGTTCAGGCTGTTGCGCAAAAGCTCCAGGCTGCTGCCGGGGTAACCTCGATACCCGTACACATAGGCTGGCGGCAGCACCAGGCCCATGACCGAATTCATCTGCGACACCGTCAGGTTCTGATAGTCGCGTCCATAGATGCGGGCGCTGTACTCGTCCAGGGAGTGGCGCAGCACCGAGGGCTTGAGGTTGCGCACCGACTTGCCGTTCTCCAGCGCCTCGAACAGGCTCTTCTCGTTGAGTTGGGACTTGACCTCCACGGTGGCGATCACCCCTTCGATCAGGTACACGTCCGCCGAGCCGAAGGTACGCAGCGTGGGGAAGTCGTTGCGGTAGATGATCAGGTCGATCTGCTTGGAGATGCTCCCTTCGGAGTCGATGATCTGCCCGGCACCGATGCTGATGTTGCTCGGCAGAAAGCGCTTGAGGACGTCACGGATGAAACTCTCCCGGGCGTCACCGAGGACGCCGGAGTGGCTGGCGATGGTGCTGCTGACGCTGAAGCTGCTTTCCAGGACCCGGGCGATGGATTTCGCCCATTTGCTGATGATTGCCATGGGGCTTCCTTGGGGATCAGGGGACGAGCAAGTCGAAATGGTCTGTGGCCAGGGGTTCGCCGTTGACCAGCAATCGCACGCCGTGGCGCCCCGGATAGTGGCGGCGGGTGGTCAGTTCGCGGATCTGCTGGCTGCGGCCAAGCTCCACCTGGGCCAGGCCTTGCAGGGTGAAGGTCTTGAGCTTGAACACCTTGCTCGCGGTGGCGCCGGAGGCCTTGACGTAGTCGATGGCGTAATCCACCACCAGGCGCTGTTCGTGCGAGCAGGTGGAGACCAGGGTCAGGGACAGGTTGAGGCTGTCCCCCAGGCGCAATTGCCCGGGGGCCACCTGGAAGCGGCAAACCTGGACCTCGGCCCGGGCCCCGGCGCCGATCAGCGCCAGGGCCCGGCGGTCGCCCTGCTTGATCAGGCTGCGCAAGGCATGACGGGCGATCCAGGCACTGTGCGGCTGCTCCAGGGGCCAGCCTTCAAGACGTTCCAAGACCCACTGCGGGTGCTCTTTGGTGATGTCGTTGAGGTGGTTGGCCACCGACTTGCGCACGTACAGGCTGGGGTCATTGCGCAGGCGTTCGAGGATCGGCGCCGCCAGTTGCGGGTCGGCCTGCAACTGTTCCAGGCGGAACGACCAGGGCAGGCGCGGGCGGCTGCCTTCGCTGGCCAGGCGGCGTACGTGTTCATCGCTGTCCGTGGCCCACTCGTGCATCACGGCCAGCGTGCGCTGGCAGTCCTGGCGCAAGAAGTGGCGCACGGCGAACTCCGATGAGCCGAAGCCGGTGAAATACTTCAGCGCCGCCATGGACAGCTCGAAGTCATGCAGGCCGTAGCTGGCCACGTAGTGGGGCAGGAAGATGCACACGAAGCGGCTGTTCAGGCGCGGCGCCAGGGCTTTCAGCAGCTCCAGGCTGCTGGGGTAGTCCAGGTCCAGCACCTGGTGCAGGCTCTCGCTGACCCGGGCCAGGCGCTGCATCAGCGACAGCTCGGCGAGGCCGTGGCCGGCCCGTTGCAGGAACCCCTGGCGGTCGAAGGCCGGATGCACCGTGTGCATGGCGTCGGCGATATGCATCAGGCGCTGCTGGTTGAAGATTTCCTTGAGGGCGGGGGCTTGCTCTTGGGTAGAACTCATGGGGCGTATCCATTCAAAGCCGGGGCGGCGTCCACTCTACACGCCCTCTGCTGACAGAATCTGTCGGTAGCCGCCGGAGGGCGTGTTGCGTCATGCAGATCGTTTTCCGGTGTTGCTGAGGCCGCCTTCGCCGGCAAGCCGGCTCCTACGGTGTGTCGTGCCGGGCCTGTAGGAGCTGGCTTGCCAGCGAAGGGTACACCACGGCCCTCAGATCATTCCCCGGCGTCCTTGAGACCGCCTTCGCCGGCAAGCCGACTCCTGCGAGGTGGCGCAGGGCCTGGCGCCTCAGCGCATCGGCGGCAGCGGGCTTTCGATCTGTTCGTCCTGTTCGTCGGCTTCGAACAGCCGGGCCAGTTCGGCGCGGGCTTCCTGGGCGCTTTGCAGGACCTTGGCGGCGTCGTCGTAGACGGCATGCTGGGCCGCCAGCAGTTGTTCGTCGTGCTGGGTGAAACGCTGGATCCGCGAATCGGCCTGGGCCTGGCTCAAGCCCAGCCCCACCAGGGTGCGGCGGCTCATTTCCAGGCTGGAATAGTAGGTCTCCCGCACCGCCTGGGCCCCCAGGTCCACCAGCCGGTGCACGTGCTGGCGGTTGCGCGCCCGGGCGATGATCTTCAGGTGCGGGTAGAGCCGGCTGACCTGCTCGGCGGTCTTGATATTGGTTTCCGGGTCGTCGGTGGCAATGACGAAGTACTCCGCTTCGCCGACCTTGGCCGCGCTGAGGATCTCCGGGCGCAACGGGTCGCCGTAGAACACCGGCATGCCGCCGAAACTGCGGATCAGTTCGATGGTTTCCACCGAGGTGTCCAGGGCCACGAAGGGCACTTTCTGTGCCCGCAGGATACGCGCCACGATCTGCCCCATGCGGCCCATGCCGGCAATTACCACCCGCGGCCCGTCGGAATCGATCCGGCGGTACTCGGCGGGCATTTCCACCGGCTTGGCCTTGGGTTTCAGCCAGCGGGTGCAGGCCAGCAACAGCAGTGGGGTGAGGGCCATGGACAGGGTGATGGTCAGCACCAGCAGGTCATACAGGCGGGGCTCGAACAGGCCCTGGTCGCGACCGATCTTGAACACCACGAAAGCGAACTCGCCGCCCGCCGCCAGCACCACCCCGAGGCGCACCGCACTCTCGCGTCCCAGGCCACCGGCCAGGCGCCCGACCACGAACAGCAGCGGCAGCTTGAGGGCGATCAGCAGCAGGGTCAGGCCCAGCACCGCGATGGGCGCGCTGAGCAGCAGGCTGATATTGGTGCCCATGCCGACGCTGATGAAGAACAGCCCCAGCAGCAGGCCCTTGAAGGGTTCGATCTGCGCTTCCAGCTCGTGGCGGTATTCCGAGTCCGCCAGCAGCAGGCCGGCGAGGAAGGCGCCCAGGGCCATGGACACGCCCACCAGGTCCATCAGCCAGGCGGTGCCGATCACCACCAGCAAGGCAGTGGCGGTGGAGACTTCCGGCAAGCGGGTCTTGGCCACGATGCGAAACACCGGGCGCAGCAGGTAGCGCCCGCCCACCACCACCACGGCGATGCTGCCCAGCACTTGCAGGCCGTGGCGCAGGTCCTCGGCGCTGCTGGTGTGGTGATCGCCACCGGCCAGCACCGGGACCATGGCGATCAGTGGAATGGCGGCGATGTCCTGGAACAGCAGGATGGCGAAGGCCATGCGCCCATGAGGGCTGTTCAGCTCCTTGCGTTCGGCCAGGCTTTGCAGGCCCAGGGCGGTGGACGACAGGGCCAGGCCCAGGCCCAGGACAATGGCACTGTTGAGCGACTGGCCGAACAGAAACAGCGCCACCACGCCGATCAGCATCCCGGTCAGCAGCACCTGGGCCAGGCCGACGCCGAACACCGCCTTGCGCATCACCCACAGGCGCTTGGGCGACAGCTCCAGGCCGATGATGAACAACAGCAGCACCACCCCCAGTTCGGAGATATGGCTGACGCTCTGGGGGTTGCCCACCAGGCCCAGCACCGAGGGGCCGATCAGCACCCCGGCCAGCAGGTAGCCGAGCACGGCCCCCAGTTGCAGGCGCTTGGCCAGGGGCACGATGAGCACGGCGGCGCAGAGGAACACGACGGCGGCTTGTAGCAGGTTGCCTTCATGGGGCATGGGCAGGACTCCAGGTAAAACGCTGCGCGGAAGGTTCCATGGCTGATGATAGACAGCCATCGGTGACGCTTTCAGCGGCGGTTGATCGCCGCGATGATCGGCGCAAAAAAATGAATGCAGGACAAAGGCCGTGGCCGGGTTTGCGGTCCTTCAGAGCAGGTCGCGCCAAAGGCTGTGGGCCCCCTGGGTGTCAGATGGCAATTGGTTGAGCAGGGCAGTGGCGTCATCGCCCTGGTTGTAGAAAACCACAAAGTCGCCGCTGTCGAAGTCGATCCGGAAACCGCAGAGAAAGGTGCGTCCCAGTTCTGGCCAGTTGTCGAACAGCCCCTGCACCCGAACGATCAATGCGCCCTGCAGGTGGCTGGCCGCCAGCCTGGGCAAGAGGTCGCGGGCCTCCCACGCACAGCGCACGCCGGCCTCGAGTTCAAAGCCCTCAGGCAGGCGCATGGGCCTTTGTGCGGCGCCGACGCTTTCCCCGTCAGCGAGCAGGAACAGGCTGACCTGGCTGCCGTCCTGGCCATCCAGTTGCAGGGCGCCACAGTCATCGGTCAGCACCTGCCCGTTGTACAGATACTGGGCGTGGGTCAGTGCCTGCAGGCGCCGGCCCAGCAGACTGGCGGCGGCCTGGAGGTGCTCGGGTTGTGCGGCGGGATTCAGGCGTGGATCGTCAGGCACGTGGGATTCCTACAGGGGGGCAAAGCGCCCATCCCACTGCGGGTCCAGGCGCTGGATGCGCGCAGCCAGCGGTGGGTGGGTGGCCATAAGGCGGCCCAGGCGCAGTTTCACCCCCTGGTGAAAATACAGGTGGCTGTACTGCGCGGCGGCGAAGGCGCGCAGGCGCGAACCGGCGCTGCTGCCGCCGATCTTTTTCAGGGCGCCGGCAATGCCCTGGGGGTTGCGGGTGAACTGCACCGCCGAGGCATCGGCGAGAAACTCGCGCTGGCGGCAGATGGCGGCCTTGATCAGGTTGCCCAGCAGGCTGCCCAGGGAGCCGAAGACCAGCAGGGCCAGGCCCAGCACGGCGAAGATGATCTGCCAGAAGAAGCGGTGGCGGTCGCTGCCCAGGTGCTGCTTTTCAGCCTGGTGCAGCACCGCGATGCCCGCCAGGCTGAACACCAGTAGGCCGTGGATCACGGCCAGCAAGCGGGTGTTGAGGCGCATGTCGCCGTTGTGAATGTGGCTGAACTCATGGGCCACCATGCCCTGCAACTCGTCGCGGTCCAGGTGGATGAGGGCTCCGCGGGTGATGCCGAGCACGGCCTGCTGTGGGGTCAGTCCGGCGGCGAAGGCGTTGATTGCGTCTTCCGGCAGCACATACACCGCAGGCATGGTGGCGCCCGAGGCCAGGGCCATTTCCTCGACGATATTGAGCAGGCGCTGTTCCTCGCTGCCCCGGGGCGAATCGTTGATCAGGCGCCCCCCCAGGTGCTCGGCGATCACCTTGCCGCCGGCCCGCAGGCGCCAGGTCTTGTACCAACTGCCCAGCAGCACCACCAGCAGCATCAGCAGCGCCACGACGGCCACTGCGGTCCAGCTCAAGACCTTGGGCTGCTTGTATTCCTGGCTCAGCTCGCGCCATGCAAGGCCCAGCCCCAGGCTGCTGAGGCTGACCAGGGTGGCTACCGCCAGGATCATCAACAGCACCAGCTTGAGGGTGTGGCGCCGGGCTCGGGCCTGGTGTTGAAAGAACTTCATGCAGGTTTCCGGGGGCAGGTGCAGTTACTGGAAGGAGACTTTGCTGGCGTCTTGAATGCGCGCGCTGTCGGCAAATTGCAGCAGGGCGGCATCGGCCCGGTGGCCGAACAGCCCGGCGAAAAACAGTGCCGGCACCCGCTGCTTGCACAGGTTGTAGTCGGTCACTGCATCGTTGAAGGCCTGGCGCGCGTAGGCGACCTTGTTCTCGGTGCTGGTGAGCTCTTCGCTGAGTTGCGCCATGTTCTGCGAGGCCTTGAGTTCCGGGTAGGCCTCCAGGCTCAGGTGCAGGCGGTCGAGGACCTGGTCCAGGGCACCCTGGTCCTGGCCCAGGCGGGCGATGCGTGCGCTGTCGCCGGGTTGCGCGGCGGCGGCTTGCAGGCTATCCCGCGCGCTATTGCGCGCCTCGGCCAGGGCAGTCAGGGTCTGGCGCTCGTGCTGCAGGTAGCCCTTGACGGTTTCCAGCAGGTTGGGGATCAGGTCGTAGCGGCGCTTGAGTTGCACCTCGATCTGGGCGAAGGCATTGCGCAGACGGGTACGCCGGGTGGTCAGGCGGTTGTAGAGGCTGACCAGGTACAGCGCCAGAGCGGCGAGCAGCACCAGGGCGACGATATCGGCGGTGGCCATGGGATGTCCTTATCGAGTGAGGCGTGGGGGCGGCAATGGTAACGGAATCTTCCTGTTCGGTGACACACCTTCGCTGGCGACTCGTCAATGATTGCCAAGGGCCGGCAATTCTGCGAAAAAGCGCTCGGCTTGCGCGGGGGCCGAAGGGCACCGCTGCCTTTTATTCAATGAACCAGGGACAGGTGATGGACAAGATCATGCTCAGGTTGACGGTGGTGGACGACTATCCGCCGGTGGCCAGCGAAGGGGTCTGGGCCGAACGCCAGCCCGATGGCCTGTACCGTATCGCCAACCTTCCGTTCTACTCCCAGGATGCCTGTTACGAGGACGACGTCGAAGTCCAGGAGGAGGCCGATGGCCTGAAGTGGTTCAGGCGGGTCGGGCGCAGCAGTGGCAACAGCACGTTGCGCCTGGTGTTCTTTGACGTTGGCAGGGCCCGGACCCCCGAGGTGCTGGCGCGGATCAACGCCCTGGGCTGCAGCTGGGAGGGCATGAGCAAGGCGTTCTTTGCTGTCAATGTGCCTGCCTCGGTGTCGCTGGACAGCGTGCTGGAGTACCTGCAGGAGTGCTTTGAGCAGGGTTGGCTGGATTATGAAAGCGGGCTGTTGCGCCAGTGACCGCGAATAAGGAGCAAGGAGCGATGAGTTTGAAATTTCATGCCACTGGCTACAGTGCCTGCACTGAAGACGAGGTGCAGATCCTGGGCTTTGCCGACGACGGGCAGCAGCCCGAGCACTACCTGCTGTTGCAGCGCGCCGAATGCTTTGACGAGCAGGACCGGCAGTTGGGCATGGATACTTACCATGTGGAACTGGGCGGCCAGGCAGTGTCCGGCTATGGCGGCATCCGCCAGGTGCTGCTGGCCCCGGGCCGCCTGACCCTGCATTTTGGCGATTCCCAGGCCTGGTGCCGGGGCTTGCCCAGCCTTGAGATCAGCTGGAAGCCGGGGCTCGCCAGCGTCGAGGAGGTCGCGATGGCGCTGGGGGCGATCTTTCTCGATACCGATACCCTGATCGAGGTGGCGCCACAGTGATTGCCAAGCCGGGGCAATTCTGCGAAAAAGCGCGCCGCAGTCCCGTGACGGGGCAATGCTTGAACGGGAGTGAACCATGAGCGACGAATTGCAGGTCATCGATATCCAGCCGGGCGACGGCAAGGCTGTGGTCAAGGGCGCCTTGATCACCACCCAGTACCGGGGCTTTCTGGAGGACGGCAGCAGCTTCGACTCCTCCTATGATCGTGGCAAGCCGTTCCAGTGCGTGATCGGCACCGGCCGGGTGATCAAGGGCTGGGACCAGGGCCTGATGGGCATGCAGGTGGGCGGCAAGCGCAAGCTGCTGGTGCCGGCGCACCTGGGTTATGGCGAGCGTTCCATGGGCGCCATCCCGCCCAATTCCAACCTGATCTTCGAGATCGAGTTGCTGGAAGTGCTGACCCGGGACGATTGAAGGCTTGAGGAGCGAGGGGCCGATGCGTGCCAATAAAGCCTGCCCGGTGGTGCTGCGCCATTCCACCGAGCTGGAGATCCTGGCTTTCCGCCATCCGCTGGCCGGCCTGCAACTTGTCAAGGGCACGGTGGAGGCGGGGGAGTCCACGGCTACTGCAGCCGTTCGCGAGCTGGCGGAAGAGGCCGGTGTCCAGGCCGGGGAAAGCGGTTTCCTGGGGCTCTGGCATTCGGGTTTCTGCGGCCAGGTGTGGGCTTTCCATGAATGCCGGGTGCCAGCGCCGTTGCCGGAAAGCTGGAGCCATTTCACCGCGGATGACGGCGGCCATCGGTTCGAGTTTTTCTGGCAGCCCCTGGCCAGCCTGCCGTCGGAGCAATGGCACCCGCTGTTCCAGGGCGCCCTGGGATTCCTGCGCCAATGCCTGCTGGGCGAAGGCGCCGAGGCCTAGGCAGCGGCTTATTGCCCGAGACGGTAGTGGTTGTTGCCGCTGCGCTTGGCCTCGTACATCGCCTGGTCGGCGACGTGCAGCAACTGGTCTATGCGCCCGCCATGGTCGGGAAACATCGCCACTCCCAGGCTGCTGCCGATGCTGTGGCGATGGCTGTCCACTTCCACCGGCGGCGACAGCTGGCTGAAGATCTGCTCGCCGATGCGCCGGGCCTCTTCGGCCAGGTCGAGCCCCGGGGCCAGGCCTTCGAGAATCACCACGAATTCGTCGCCGCCGATACGCGCCACGGTGTCGCTGGCCCGCAGGATGCCTTGCAGGCGCTGGGCGGTAGCGCTCAGCACCTGGTCCCCGGCGGCATGGCCGTACTGGTCGTTGATCGCCTTGAAGCCATTGAGGTCGACGAACACCAGGGCCACCCGGGTCTGGTCGTGACGGGCCTGTTCCAGGGCCCGGGACAGGCGCTGTTCGAGCATCAACCGGTTGGGCAGCCCGGTCAGCCGGTCGAAATGAGCCAGTTGCTGCAACTGGCTGGTGGAGACCTTTTCGTCGGTGATGTCGCGCACCACACCCATCATCTTGATGGTGGCGTCGTGCACGTTCTTCACCACATTGCCGGTTTCCCGCAGCCAGTGGACGCTGCCATCGGGCCACACCACGCGGTACTCCTCATCATGGTTCTCGCCCGTCTCCAGGCAGCGCAGCTCGCCGGCGCGGACCCGTTCCCGGTCCTCGGGGTGCACGCAGGAACAGAACAGCTCGTAGGAGGGCACTACCTGGCCAACCTGGAAGCCGAACATGCCGTAGATCGCCTCCGACCAGTACAGGCGCTGGGTATCGACCTCCCAGTCCCAGGTGCCGATCCGCGCAAAATACTGGCTGCGCTTGAACCGTTCGGCGTCGTCGGGTCGACCTTCGGCGAGCCGTCGATAGACCTGCAACTGGGCCTGGGCCCGGCGTTCACGGCGCCATAGCCACAGCGCCAGCAGCACCAGCAGGAAGATCACGCACAGCAGGGACCAGACGGCAATCATCGGAGACTGGACAACATGGAAAGGCAGGGTCCTGAGGGGGAGAGTGGCACTTGGCTATGTTAATCCACCGCATCGGTTGCGCCGCAGCTTTTTTCGCTTGCCGGGCAGGGCGTTTGTGCGAATGACCGGACTGCCTTGATCAAGTCCAGCGCCGCGGTGCTGCTCGATGCCAGCGATGAGCAGGTGGCCGGGCAGATCCGCGCATCGGTGGAAGGGCCGGGGGATGCCAGTATCGTCGACCTGCACGTGTGGCAGGTGGGGCCCGGGGCCCGGGCGGCGATTGTCAGTGTGGTGGCCCGGGCCTCGCTCAGTGCCGAGACCGTGCGTGCGCGCCTGGCCGCGCTGCCCGGGCTGTCGCACCTGACCCTGGAATTGCGCAGCGTCTGAAGCCGGGCGCCTCAGGTGGCGCCCGGGCGGTACAGTTCCAGCAGCGAATAGGCCAGCCCCACCACGGCCACTGCCAGCAGCACCAGGCTCGACACCCCCGTCACCAGGCGCTTGTACTTCAGCGAGAAGCCCTGTCGCGCCACCAGGATATAGGCCCCCAGCACCGCCAGGTCGATCAGTACCCAGACCAGGGTCAGCAGCAGTGCGCTGTGTTCGAAGGTGCGGCCGACCTGGATGAACTGGGGGAAGAACGAGACAAAGAAGATGATGTCCTTGGGGTTGCCGATGCCCACCACAAAGCCGGTTGCCAGGCCCCTGCCGCGTCCGGCCAGGTTTTTTTCCGGTGCTTGTGCAGCGGGTTGGGCGGCGGCCTCGCGCAACCCCTGCACGGCCAGCCAGGCAATGAAGCAGCAGCCCAGCACGCTGATCCAGTGGATCAGCCGTGGGTCCAGGGCCAGCCCGCCGGAGAGCATCAGCACCGCCAGCAGGGCCAGCAGCAACGACGCCGCGTTGGTGCCCAGGGCGGTCAGCAGCGCCTGGCGCGGGCCGGCGTTCATGCTGGTGCTGACGATCAGCGCCACCACCGGCCCCGGGGTCGCCACCAGCATCAGCACGCTCAGGGTATAGGCCAGCAATAACGACATGTTCACATCCACCCGGCAACTCCTCGATCAATGGCAAAGGCCCTAGCCTGAAGGCTTGAGCCTGCGTTGAAAAACGCAAAAAGCTGTGACCTACTATGATTTTTAATCATGCTGAGTGCTTGCCGATGGTCGAGTCCCTGCCGCCGCTCTATGCCTTGCGCGCCTTTGAAGTGGCGGCCCGTTCCAGCTCCTTCACCCGGGCCGCAGAGGAGCTGTCCCTGACCCAAAGCGCCATCAGCCGGCATATCCGCACCCTGGAAAGCCAGTTCGGCTGCCGCCTGTTCGAGCGCCACGGCCCCAGGTTGGTACTCACTGACGTCGGGCAGCGCCTGGCCCGGGAGCTCAAGGCGGGGTTCCGGATCATCGAGGACGCCTGTCTGCCGCTGCGCAGCGGCAGTGGACAATTACGCCTCAAGGCCCCTTCGACACTGACCATGCGTTGGCTGCTGCGGGCCCTGGACCAGCTCAAGCACCAGCAGCCGTCGCTGGCGGTGCAACTGGCCAGCGTGTGGATGGATTTCGATCATGTGGATTTTCATGCCGAGCCCTATGACTGCGCGATTCTGCTGGGCAACGGGCAGTTCGGCGCCGGGGTCGAGGCCTGCAAGCTGTTCGATGAGTGGCTGATTCCCATCGGCCCTCCGGAGGCTGTGGATGCGCCGCCCTGGACCCTGGAACGGCTCAGGGAGGCGCCACTGATCCACCCTTCGGCGGACCGCCGCGACTGGCGGCGCTGGCTACAGGCCCAGGGCCTGCTGGGGCAGGTACGGCTGGACCGGGGCAACGTCTTCGACACCCTGGACCAGGCGATCTGCGCGGCCATGCGTGGCCACGGGCTGTCCATCGCCGACCTGTACCTGGTGGCCGAGGATATCCGCCAGGGCCTGGTCAGCCTGCCGTTTCCCCGTGCGCTGGCCTCGGGGGACGGCTATTACCTGGTGTGGCTGCGGGACAGCCCGCGCCGGGAACAGATCGACGGCCTGCGCGCCTTTCTGCTGGAGCAAGTGGTATCCATCGATGACCTTGAACTGGCTGACCTGACGCCTGGCGCGGGCTGATGGCGGGGCCGCTTCAACGGCGCAGCATGACCCAGTCGCGGTGCAGGTCGGCGCCGCAGGGGAACAGGGTTTCGCCGACCCTCACAAAGCCGTTGCGCTGGTAGAAACGGATCGCCCGGGCATTGTGTTCGTTGACGGTCAGGCGCAGGGGGCCGGGTTGTTGTGCCAGGGTCTGTGCCAGCAGGAACTGGGCGGCGCCACTGCCATGGTGGGCGGCATCCAGGTAGCAACGGGTCAGCTCGGCGATGCCGTCGGCACCGGCCACCCCGAGGTCCTGCGGGTGCAGGTTGACCAGGCTGTAGCCGATGACCCGGTTGTCATCGAGCAGCACCCGCAACTGTTTGCCGGGGGCTTCCAGCAGTGCGCTGAAATGTTCGGGCAGCAGGTTTTCCTGGATAAAGGCCTCGATCTCCGTTGCCGGGGTGTCCGGCGGGCAGGCGAGGGCAAAGGTCTGGCGGGCGATCTGGCTCAGGCGCTGGGTGTCGTCTTGCTGTGCGTTGCGCAAACATAGCGGCATGGCTCTGCTCCCTGAAGAAAAACGCCAGCATAGCCGGCCTGCGCGCGCTTCACTGGCCAGTCAGCCGGTTGCCACAGGATCACACCGCCCCTGTAGGAGCTGGATTGCCAGCGAAAGGGCCCGCAAGACCGCCTTCGCCGGCCAGCCGGCGGCTACAGGATGATGTAGTCGTTGTGCTGCACGATGCCCTGGTGAGGGCCCTTCACCAGGTGCACGTAGCGGCCGTCCGCCAGGTCGATGGGCAGGCAGTCGTCGACGTCCAGCAGGGCATCGGTGTGGGATTTGTGCCAGTGGGCAAGCATCTGCTGCTTGCCTTTGGCCTTGGCCTGCGCCTTGTCCCGGGCCACCACCAGCAGGTAACGGTGGGCTTCGCCGAAGGTCGCTGCTTCATAGCCGCCCAGGTTGATGAAGTACAGGCGCGGCGCATCCGCCGCCGGGGCCAGGGCGCTGAGTTCGAGCCTGTAGTCGTCGATACCGTCCACCCGCATCCATGAGTCGATGTGCAACCCCGCCGGGCTGCCGAACCAGCCTTCGCGCAGTTGCGGGTAGGCCGCTTCGAGGCTGTCGGCGACCACGAACTGCACATCATGGACTTCGATTTTCGCTCTGGGGTGCTTGCCCCCCAGCATCACCACAAACAGCATGCAGGCTCCTTGTTCCGGGCTAGGTGGTGGCGCGTGCCGCCACCGCGGGCGCACGTTTTACCTCAAGCCGGGCGCCGGGCCAAGGCCAACGGTGTCAGCGGCCATGCAACCGGCGGCTGTCCGCAGGGGCCTGGCAACGCTCTTGCAGTCCATAGTCGCGCAGCACCGTCGCCACCCGAAGCCGGTAGTCGGCAAATACCTCACCGCGGCCCCGGGCCTGCGCCTGGCGGTGGCATTCCAGGTTGCGCCACTGGGCCACGGCCTGCTCGTCACGCCAGAACGACAGGGACAGCAGTTTTTCCGGCTGGGCCAGGCTCTGGAAACGTTCGATGGAGATGAAACCGTCGATCTCCTCCAGCTGGTTTTTCAGCCCGGCCGCCAGCTCCAGGTAGGCGTCGCGCTGGCCCGAAGCTGGCAGTACTTCGAAGATCACCGCGATCATTGTTCGGCCTCCCCGCGGTCGCTGAACAGCGGAATGCGCCCGTTGACCGAGGCCTGGTACTGCCAGTCCAGGGCCAGTGCATCCAGGCCGGGGCCTTGCAGCAGGGCGTGCAACAGGCACCGGACTATGCCCAGGGCCAGCTCCCGGCCAGGGCAGCGGTGGGCTCCGGCGCCGAAGCTGAAGCCCTGATGCGCCGGGTTGCTGCCGGTAATGGCGGCTAGCGCCGGGTCCTGGTTGGCCGCGGCCAGCAGCACCAGAATGGTTTCGCCGGCTTGCAGTTCCACGCCGTGCACGGTGCAGGGTGCGGTGACGAAGCGCCGGGTGTTCTGCACCGGCGGGTCCAGGCGCTGGCGCTCCAGCAGCCAGTCGCCCAGCAGGCCCGGTTCCTGGCGCAGGCGCTGCTGCATGGCCGGTGCAGCCAGCAGGGCGACCAGGCTGTTGCCGACCAGGCCGGCGCAGGCGTCATGGGTCTGCGCCAGCAGGCCCGCCAGATTGGCCCGCAGGTCCGCTGGAGCAAGCTCACCACTGCGGTCGAGAATCTGCCGCAGCAGCGGGCTGTGTTGCGGGGCCTGCACCAGGGCCTGCATCTGCGCGTCCAGCTCCAGTGCTGCCCGGTCGGCGGCCTGCAATCGGGGCTGATCGCTCAGGGGCGAGAAGCAGGCGACGAATTCCCCGGTGCGCCGGGCGAGTGTTTCGCACTGTCCGGCGGGTACGCCAAGCAGGCTGGCCAGCAACGCCACCGGCAGTACGAACTGCCAGCGTTGCAGGTCGGCGGCGCAGGCCGGAGCCACGAGGGCCGGTTGCCACCTGGCCAGATGGGCCTCCAACCCGGCGGTACAGAGACCCTGCAAGGCCGGCTCGATGGCCGTACGCGGGCAACGCTGGCGCGGGCCATCGTTCATCCGCATCAGGCGGCCGAACAGTTGCCCGGCCGGCCTTCCGGCAATTGCCTGGGGTACCGGCTCGGTACTGGGGCGCACCTGGCAGGCCGGGTGGTCGAGCACCGCTGCCACCGCCGCGGCGCTGCTGGCGACCCATAGCCTGAGGGCGCAATCGTAGGTCAGGCCGCCCCGGGCGCGGAGGCGGGTGTAGTAGAAGTACGGGTCTGAGTGAGTAGCAGCGCTGATCGCGTCCATGATTTATCTCTTTGTTCTGCAGATATCCAGGCTGCTACTATCCTGACCCTTTCGAAGACACGATTCGTCAGGGAGCGAAATATGAATGTAGTGCAGAACGACATAGGGGTATCCCAAGTGGCGGCGGCCATCGCCGAGCCGGCGCGCACCCGCATGCTCTGTGCGCTGATGGACGGCCACGCACGCACCAGCACCGAGCTGGCGGCGATTGCCGAGGTCAGCACCTCTACCGCCAGCGCCCATCTGGCCAAGCTCAAGGAGGCGGGGCTATTGCGGGTGCAGGTCCAGGGCCGGCACCGTTACTACTGCCTCGGCGACCCGCTGGTGGCCCAGGCCCTGGAGGCGCTGATGGTGATCGGCCAGGGCCGCGCACCCAGCTTCACCCCGCGCACCCCGGACCGCCTGCAGTTCGCTCGTACCTGCTACGACCACCTGGCGGGCACCCTGGGGGTGCAGTTGCACGACCGGATGTTCGAGGCCGGCTGGCTGCTGGCGGCCGAGGAGGGCGAGGCCTACCGGGTCAGCGACAGCGGCGAAGAGTTTTTCCGCAGCCTGGGGATCGAGGTGGCCGGGCTCAAGGCCTTGCGTCGACGCTTTGCCTGCCCGTGCCTGGACTGGAGCATGCGCCGTCCGCACCTGGGGGGCGCCCTGGGGGCGGCGCTGTTGCAGGCCTTGCTGGAGCGCAAATGGCTGATCCGGGACCTGGACAGCCGCGCCCTGAGCCTGACCGGCACCGGCGGACGCTACATCAGCAAGCGCTTTGGCATGGCCCTGATCCAGCCGGCCCGGCCGCTGTCGTCCTCGGCCGTCATTGAATTGCAACGCCTCGGCGGCTGAAGCCTGCAAGCTCCAGTTCGAGAGCCCGGGCCGTGCATCATTCGGGCTGCAGGGCATCGAGCAGGTCGCGATCGAGCCCCAGCATGGCCTGTTCCAGGCGAGCCAGTGCGGCCTTGATCTCGGTGCTGGCGGCCCCCTGCAGGCAGGCTCGCTCCAGGTATTCGCATTCCTGGATCAGTACCTGCGCCTTGATGATTTGCGCCGCGCCGCGAATCCGGTGGGCCAGGTCGGCAACCCCCTGGTGGGTCTCGCTGGCCAGCTGCTCGCGGATGTCCATGAGGTCTTTCTGGTTGCTCTGGTGCAAGCCGCGCAGTACTCGCTGGATGACCTTGGGGTCGCCATTGGTGAGGTAGTCGAGCTGCTGGATGTCGTAGCGCTCGCGGGGGGGCTGCGATTGCACGCGGGGCAGGGCGGCCAGGGAGCGCAGGCGCAGATCGAGGTCGGGTAGGGCGATGGGCTTGAACAGGCAGCCGTTCATTCCGGCATCGCGGCAGCGCTGTTCCTCTTCGGGCTGGACATTGGCGGTAAAGCCGAGGATGTGCACGGGCGCGCTCTGCTGTTCGCGTTCGCTCGCGCGAATATGCCGGGCCAGTTGATAGCCGCTCATGACCGGCATGTTGCAGTCGGTGATGACCAGGTCGAAGCGCTCCTCTCGCCAGATCTTGAACGCCTCGGCGCCATTGCTCGCCTGGCTCAACGAGTAGCCGAGGTACTTCAACTGCTCGCAGAGCAACTGCCGGTTGGCCTGGCTGTCATCCACCACCAGGATGTGCAGCGCCTGCCGCGCGGCGACCGCTGGCGCGGCAGGCGGGAGCACGGTGGGGGCCTGCGGCAGAGCGGGCAGGCGGCTCAGGCGCAGTTGCACCCGCACCTCGGTGCCCAGCCCGGGCTGGCTGTGCAGGGTCAGGGTGCCGCCCATCATTTCGCACAGGGTGCGACAGATCATCAGCCCCAGGCCAGTGCCGGAACGGGCATCCTGATGCTGCCCGAGCACCTGGCTGAAAGGCTTGAACAGCTGTTGCAGATCGTCGGCGGCGATGCCGATGCCGCTGTCCTTGACCGTCAGCAGCAACGCCAGGTACTCCGGTTCGCTGGGCCCGGTTGCCAGGCGCACCTGTACACCGCCTTGCTGGGTGAACTTGATGGCATTGCTGATCAGGTTGGAGAGGATCTGCTTGAAACGCAGTGGATCCACCAGCACGTCGTCACCGGCGTGGCTGTCCAGCTCCAATTCCAGGCGCAGGCCCTTTTGCCGGGCCAGGCCGTCGAAGACCCGGAACACCGGCTCCGCCAGCCCCCGCAGGTTGGCCCGCTCCGGGCTCAGGCTCAGGTGGCCGCTCTCGATCCGGGCGATGTCGAGGATATCGCCGATCAGTTCCAGCAGGGTTTGCGCCGAACTGTAGGCCACCTCGATCGAGGGCCGGTCGAACTGGCCCTGATCGGCGCGCTTGAGCGCCAGTTCGAGCATGCCCAGCACCGCGCTCATGGGCGTGCGGATCTCATGGCTCATGGTGGCCAGGAAGGTGGTCTTGGCCCGGTTGGCCTTGTCTGCCTCATCCTTGGCCTGGGTCAGCTCTTGCAGCAGTTGCTGGCGTTCGCTGATGTCCAGCCAGCCGCCGATGATGCCCTGGATTTCGCCCTCGGCATTTCGATAGGGCAGCATCCAGTGGTAGATCCGCATCTCCTGGCCGCGGATATGCACCGTACGGTCGATCAGCAAGGGCGGGCCGCCGTCGAAGATGCTTTGGAAGTCCTTGGAGAACTGCTCGGCTTCGGGCACCGCCAATTGTTCGAGATCGGTCCCCAGCATGCTCTGGCGATCGGTGCCCATGCTCTTCAGGTAGCTGTCGTTGCAGATCACCAGGCGCCGCTTCAGGTCGCGCACGTAGATCGGGTTGGGCGTGCCGTTGATCAGTGCGTCCATGAAGCGCAACTGATCGTTGAGGGCGTGTTCGGCCTTTTCGCGCTGGCGAACCTGGCGTCGCATGGCGTAGCCCCAGGCCAGGGAGATCAGTAACAGGAGTATCGAACCGGCCCCGGCCAGGTAGAGGGTGGTGCGGTAGTCGCGCCAGGAGGGCGGGGCGACGGCGGCCTTGGAGCGCCAGCGATTGTTGAGCTCGGTAATGGCGTCGGGCGAGATGCTGCGCAGGGACTTGTCGATGATGCTGAACAACTCCAGCTGGTCACGGCGCACGGCAAAGGATTCATTGAGCAACGGCAGGTCGAGGGCTGGCCTGACCTTGAGCTGGTCCTCCTTGATGCGCGGCAGGTTGAAGCTGACGGCGATTTCCGCCTGCACCGTGCCGTCTGCCTTTTGGTCGCGCAGCAGCGACAGGGCTTCGAAGTTGGTCTGCACCTCTTTGATGCGGATCTGTGGATAGCGCTGGTGCAGCTGCGATACCAGGGCATGGCCGCTGCCGATCAGCAGGGTCTTGCCGGCCATGTCTTCGAGGCTTTTCGGCGCATCCGCGGCGTCGCTGGTGACCAGCATGTAGGGCCCGACCAGATAGGGCCGGGTGAATTGCAGGTAGGTTTCGCGCTCTGGGGTGCGCGCCCGGTCGGCAACCATCTGCACCTGGCCGTTGCGCACGGCCTCGTTGAGGTCCTTGAAGCTGGGCAGCGCCGTGATGTCGAAGCTCAGCCCGGTCTTGGCCTCCAGCATGGTCAGCAGGTCGGCGGTAATGCCCAGGTAATTGCCGTTGGCGTCGAAGTAGGACATTGGCGGCAGGTAGCGGTGAATGCCAATGCGCACCACCGGGTTTTTTTCGATCCAGCGCTGTTCCTCGACCGTCAGGCTGGTCTTCTCCATGCTCAGCAGCAGGCGGTCGCCCCAGCGATTGCGGATGCTGGTGCCCTGTTCCTTGTGGACCGCTTGCAACGCGTTGTCGAGCAGATGCTGCAAGCGTTGGTTGTCGGGGGCCACTGCAAAGCTGAAGCCGCTGGTGCTGGCCGGGCCGCTGTAGATGATCCGCAGGTAGTCGCTGTAGTTGCGCGAGATCAGAAACTGTGCCAGCACTGCGTCGCCAAGCAGCATGTCGGCATCGCCGAAGGCTACCGCGGCCATGGCCGCATCGGCACTGGCGTAGCTTTCGATCCGAGCCTTGGGGTACATGGCCTGGGCCACGGGCAGGCTGATACTGTCCAGGGAAATGGCCAGCCTGTACCCCTGCAAACCGTTTTTCAGCGACGGTGAATCCCCCAGGCGAGCGACCAGTGTCGGGCGATTGGCCAGATAGATCTGGCTGCGCAACAGTTGACGTCGCTCGGCCTCGCCCTGGGTGACGCTGCCCATGAAGTCGATCTCGCCCTTGGCCAGGGCGCTGAACACCTGCTCGCGGGTGGCATAGGCGCGAACGCTGATCTTCACGCCCAGGGCATCGCCCAGCAGGCCGGCATAGTCGGCGGTGATGCCTTCGTATTCCTTGGCTTCGTTGACCATTTCCAGCGGTGGCAGGTTTTGCTGCGAGGTGCCCAGAACCAGTTCACGCTTGTGGCGCAGCCATTGCCAATCGTCGCCGCTCAATGGCAGTGGCTGGTGGTGGGGAGATTCATAGTTGAGCAGTTGCAAGGAGGGCGCGGGGTCGGCCATCGCCGGGAGGCATGTCAGCCACATCAGCATGGGCAGGATGAAGCGAGGCATCGGGGCTCCTGAACGAATTACGGCACACGGGTGAGTCGAGAAGGAGTGGCAGGCTGTGTGGCCCGCCATACAAGGGCCTACCGTCAATGCTGGACGTTAGTGTAGATCACGGGAGGGCGCAGAAAAGCGGCCCATTTTCCTGGGTTGCCGGGGCTTGGGCAAGTGCGCTGCCGGGCGGTGGTCGGGCGTCCCTGGATCAGGGCTAGTGGCGGCCCGTCCTCAAGCCCGGGGCTGGACGCGTGTGGCAATAGTGGTAAAGCTGTGCGTCCTTCAACGTTGGCAGGGCCTTGCATGCTCATCGTTTTCAGCGGCTTGCCGGGCACCGGCAAGACCACCATCGCCCGTACCCTGGCGCCACACCTGGCGGCCACCTACCTGCGCATCGACAGCATCGAACAGGGCCTGCGTGACGCTGGCCTGGCGCAGGTGGGCAAGGCCGGCTACCAGATTGCCCTGCAACTGGCCGAGGCCAACCTGGCCCTGGGCAACCGGGTACTGGCCGACTGCGTCAATCCGGTGCAGGAAAGCCGCCAGGCCTGGCAGGCTCTGGCCAGCAGACAGGGGGTGAGGCTGCTGGAGATCGAGGTGGTGTGCTCCGATCTTGCGGAGCATCGGCGCCGGGTCGAGACCCGCCAGTTGGACGTGCCGGGCCTGCGCCCGCCCAGCTGGCAATCGGTGCTCGAGCATGACTATCAGCCCTGGGCGAGCTCGCCGCTGCGCCTGGACACCGCGCAGCTCTCACCGCAGCAGGCGCTGGCCCTGATTCTGGCGTGCCTGCCGGGCGCCTGAGGTTGCCGGGGGCAGCGGCGCCAAGTCTTTGAACCTTGATGGTGCGCTGATGGTCAGTGCTCAGGGCCCCGCGATGGCGCCTCAAGGCCGCGCTGTGGGGCGGCATTGGCCGGAAAACTCCCGATAACGGGGCAAAACATTCAGCGCGGGGGCTTTGTGCACCGATTCTGTTCGCGCAGAGCCGCGAACGGCGCCGGCTACGCTGCTGGGGCTTTGCTGCTGGGTGTTCTCCAGGTTTCTTTGTGTCTCTTTTTTGAATCTATTTGTCGCTAAACGGTCATTTTTGCCACGGGCCACCTCCGGGGCGGCGCACCGTGCATTTGCGGCATAGCGATTGCTATCACTCTTTCAGGGGGGCTGGGCCCCTCACGCTCGAAGCCGGGTCACGCACACACAGGGTTCAAATAAAAAGCCGTTCACGTCACGGCAAGGAGTTGGCTATGTCCCGCGCTTTCTTTGATGAAATGTATGCTGCCGATGGCGTCTGCCGGCCTCACTACCAGGGGTTTGCCCGCTGGCTGGCGGACACTCCTCTGGAACTTTTGGACCAGCGCCGGCGCGAAGCCGACCTGCTGTTCCACCGCGCCGGTATCACCTTCACCCTGTACGGCGACGAGCAGGGCACCGAGCGCCTGATTCCCTTCGACATCATTCCCCGCAGCATCAAGGCCAGCGAATGGCGCACCGTGGAGCGCGGCTGCATCCAGCGGGTGCAGGCGCTGAACCTGTTCCTCGCCGACCTCTATCACGGCCAGCGGATTCTCAAGGAAGGCATCATCCCCGCCGAACAGGTGCTGGCCAACGAGGGCTACCAGGTGGCGATGCAGGGACTGGACCTGCACCGCGGCATCTATGCCCATATCGCCGGGGTCGACCTGGTGCGCGACGGCGACGGCAGCTACTACGTGCTCGAAGACAACCTGCGCACCCCCAGCGGTGTCAGCTACATGCTCGAAGACCGCAAGATGATGATGCGCCTGTTCCCCGAACTGTTCGCCGCCCAGCGCATCGCGCCCATCGACCATTACCCGAACCTGCTGCTGGACACCCTGAAAAGCTCCAGCCCCCTGGATAACCCGACCGTGGTGGTGCTGACCCCGGGGCGCTTCAACAGTGCCTATTTCGAACATGCGTTCCTGGCCCGGGAGATGGGCGTGGAACTGGTGGAAGGCGCCGATCTGTTCGTGCGTGACGACCGGGTGTACATGCGCACCACCGCCGGTGCCCAGGCGGTGGACGTGATCTACCGACGCCTGGATGACGCCTACCTGGACCCGCTGTCGTTCAACCCCGATTCCATGCTCGGGGTGCCCGGGCTGATCGCCGCCTACCGCTGCGGCAACGTGGTGCTGGCCAATGCCGTGGGCACCGGGGTGGCCGACGACAAGTCGATCTACCCCTATGTGGACGAGATGATCCGCTTTTACCTCAGCGAGGAACCGATCCTCAAGAACGTGCCCACCTGGCAGTGCCGCAAGCCCGCCGAACTGTCCCACGTGCTGGCCAACCTGGCGCAGTTGGTGGTCAAGGAAACCCAGGGTTCCGGCGGCTACGGCATGCTGGTGGGGCCGGCGGCGACGGCGGCGCAGATCGAGGAATTCCGCGTGCGGATCAAGGCCCGGCCCGAGGCCTATATCGCCCAGCCGACCCTGTCGCTGTCCACCTGCCCGACCTTTGTCGAAAGCGGCATCGCGCCGCGGCATATCGACCTGCGGCCGTTCGTGCTTTCGGGCCGGGAAACCCGCCTGGTGCCCGGCGGCCTGACCCGGGTCGCGTTGCGCGAGGGCTCGCTGGTGGTCAACTCGTCCCAGGGCGGCGGGACCAAAGACACCTGGGTGGTGGAGGACTGAACCATGCTTTCAAGAACCGCAGCCGATCTGTACTGGATGTCCCGCTACCTGGAGCGTGCCGAGAACCTGGCACGCATGCTCGAAGTCAGTTACTCGCTGTCGTTGATGCCCCAGGCCGGGCGCGGCGACGGCCAGGCCGAACTGGCCATGTCGCTGCTGGCCGCCGGCACCCTGGACGATTACCACCAGCGCCACGGCGAACTCAACAGCGAGCGCATGCTGCATTTCTTCGCCCTCGACGAGAGCAACCCGGGCAGCATCTACTGCTGCCTGCGCGCGGCACGCAGCAATGCCCACGCGGTGCGCGGGCGGATCACCGCCGACATGTGGGAAAACATCAACGCCACCTGGCTGGAGATGCGCAACATCGCCCGCAACGGCCTGGGGCGCTATGGCATCAGCCAGTTCTGCGAGTGGGTCAAGGAGCGTTCGCACCTGTTCCGCGGCGCTACCGCCGGCACCATCATGCGCAACGATGCCTATCGCTTCATCCGCCTGGGAACCTTTATCGAACGCGCCGACAACACCCTGCGCCTGCTGGATGCGCGCTATGAAATGTTCGGCGAGGAGTCCGAGGAGGTCAGCGACGATTCGGCCCGCGGCTACTACCAGTGGAGCGCCTTGCTCCGCGCCTTGTCCTCCTTCGAGGCGTTCAACGAGATCTACCGCAATGCCCCGGGGGCCGAGCAGGTGTCCGAAATGCTGCTGCTGCGCGCCGATGTGCCGCGCTCGCTGCACGCCTGCGTCGAGGCGCTGGACCAGATCCTCGCCGCCCTGCCGGGGGACAACGGCCGCCCGGCCCAGCGCCTGGCCGCCGAGCTGAATGCGCGGCTGCGCTACACCGGGATCAACGAGATTCTCGACTCCGGGCTGCACCAGTGGCTGACCGACTGCATCGCTCAGATCCGCCACCTGGGGCAAACCGTGCACGAGTCCTATCTGGAGGTGGTATGAAACTGTCCATTCGTCACGACACGACCTACAGCTACACCGATGAAGTCTGCACCAGCATCCAGTTCCTGCGCCTGACGCCCCAGAACAGCCTGCGCCAGCAGATCCTCCAATGGCACCTGGAGCTGCCGCGGCGGGTGCGTGCCCAGCGCGATCCCTACGGCAACATCCTCCACGTCATGACCCTGGACGAGCCCCACGGCGCGATCGTCCTCAGCGCTTTCGGCGAAGTGCAGATCGACCCGCTGCGCGAAGTGGAGGGCGACAGCCAGTCGCCGCTGCCGTTCCTGCGCAGCAGCCACCTGAGCAAGGCCGACCCGGCCCTGAGCGACTTTGCCCGACAGCATTGTGGCGAGCGCCGCGATCGCGCCGCGCTGATCGAGCTGATGCAGGCCCTGGCCGAGCACATGCCCTACAGCCCTGGCGCCACCGGGGTCGGCAGCACCGGCGCGCAAGCCTTTGCCGGCGGCGCCGGCGTCTGCCAGGACCACACCCATGCGTTCCTGGCCTGCGCCCGCAGCCTGGGCATACCGGCGCGCTACGTGTCCGGCTACCTGTGCACCGAGGACCAGAGCCACCTGGCCAGCCATGCCTGGGCCGAAGCCTGGCTGGATGACGGCTGGTACAGCTTCGACGTGACCAACCGCCTGGACCGCCCCGAGCGCCACCTGAAACTGGCGGTGGGCCTGGATTATCTGGACGCCTGCCCGGTACGCGGCATGCGTCGCGGTGGCGGGGCGGAGCAGATGCACGCGCAGGTGCAGGTCAGTTCCATGATGCAGGTGCAGCATCAATAGGCGCGCCGGGCTCAGTCGCGCCCCATGGCTTGGCGGCGGTATTCATCCGGGGTGGTGCCCATCATCCGCCGGAACATGCTGATAAAGGCCGAGGCGCTGCTGTAGCCCAGGTCCAGGCCGATGCTTTCCACGGTCCGTCCCTGTTCCAGCAGGGCCAGGGCCTGCACCACTTTCAGGCGCTGGCGCCATTCCACCAGTGACATGCCCAGCTCGCGCTGGCTGCGCCGCATCAGCGTGCGTTCGCTGGTGTTGGCGGCATGGGCCAGTTGCGGCAGCGAGCGCGGGTCGCCGGGGTTGGCCTTGAGGGTGCGCAGCACCGGGCCCAGCAGCGGGTCGTCGGAAGAGGGCAGGTAGCTGCCGGCGCAGGAGGCATGCCCCAGCTTGTCCACCAGCACCTGCAGCAGGCGCTGTTGCTCGTCGCTCTGGGGCAGGCCCGGTGGCGCCTGGCGCAAGTCGTCCAGGAGCGCCAGGACCAGCGGGCTGAGGCTCAGGGCGCAGTGCCGGGCGGGCAGGGCGGTGCACAGCTCGGGCGCCAGGTACAGCGAGCAGTGGCAGGCTTCGTGGCGGTTGAAGCCCATATGCTCGACATTCGGCGGCAGCCAGATGCCGTACTGCGGCGGCGCCAGGTAATGGTGGTCACCCAGCTCGATTTCCATCACCCCGCTGTAGGCATAGACGAACTCGCCCCACGGATGGCGGTGGCGCGGGTAGGTGGCGTGGGCCGGCAGATTGGCCGCGCGAAAGAAGATCGGCGCCGGCAGGGCTTCGCTGAAAGGCGGCAGGTGCAACTGTTGCGCGGCTTTGTTCATGTCGGGCACCGGTTGGCGGATAAGTGCTATGGGCTGGCGGATTAAAACTATATCTAGGAAAACTGTCAGGCGGACAATCCTTCATCACGTTTTCTCGATGAAGGATCTGCCATGGCCACTCGCCAACCCCTGGATGCCACCGCCTGCAGCCTGATGGTTGGCCTGTGCGCGATCTGGGGCCTGCAGCAGGTGGCGCTCAAGGCCACTGCGTCGGACATCGCCCCGGTGCTGCAGATTGCCCTGCGCTCCGGCGGCGCGGCGCTGCTGGTGGGCCTGCTGATGTGCTGGCGCGGCGAGCGCCTGGGGCTGGGTGACGGCCATTGGCGCCCGGGCCTGCTGGTGGGCGGGCTGTTCGCCCTGGAGTTTCTGCTGGTGGGTGAAGGGCTGCGCTACACCACGGCCTCGCACATGGCGATCTTTCTCTATACCGCGCCGATCTTCGCCGCCCTGGGGCTGCACTGGCTGATGCCGGCCGAGCGGTTGAAACCCGCGCAGTGGCTGGGTATCGGCGTGGCCTTTGGTGGCATAGTCGTGGCCTTTAGCGGCCCCGCCGCGGCCGGGCACGGCGGTGGCAGCCATGTGCTGCTGGGGGATTTTCTCGGGGTGCTGGGCGGGGTCGCCTGGGGCGCGACCACCGTGGTGGTGCGCTGTTCGCGGCTAGCCTCCAGCCCCACCACCCGGACCCTGCAGTATCAACTGCTGGGGGCCTTTGTCTGGCTCGGGCTGGCGGCGCTGCTGACCGATCAGACCAGCATCCGTTTCACTCCGTTGGTGGTCGCCAGCCTGGGCTTTCAGGTGTTGGTGGTGTCGTTCGCCAGCTTCCTGATCTGGTTCACCCTGCTGCGCCGCTACCCGGCCTCGCGGTTGGGCGTGCTGTCGTTCATGACCCCGCTGTTCGGCATCGGTTTCGGGGTCTGGCTGCTGCATGAGCCGCTGGAGCCGAACTTCATTTTCGGCGCGTTGCTGGTGCTGGCGGGGATTGTCATGGTCAGCGGCTACGAATGGCTGCGCCAGCGTTTCAAGCGCAATCGCGAAAGCCCGGTGGCGCCGCGCAGTTCTTGAACGCCCGGGCGCTGGCAAGTCGGCTCCTGCCAGCGAGACCGTTCCCGGGACGATTCAGCGTTTCGCCGCTTCAAGGGCGTTGCGAATGTCTTCCTGCAACTGGCGGGCACCGCTGCAGGCAGGGTCGGCGGGGCCGTGCTTGCAGGATTTATCCAGCACCTTCAGCGCCAGATCGGCGTCGGGCGCTACGCCTATGCCCCGGCTCAGGTGGAAGCCGTACATGGTGCAGGCCCAGGGGTCATCCAGCTCACAGGCCTTGTTGAAGGTCTGCACTGCACAGTGCCGGGTGCCCTGGCTGTCGGCGTCGGCCGTGAGCATGCCGGCGGCGCGGTTGGTGCAGCCGGAGACCAGGCCCAGGCTGCAAGCGCGCTGGTACAGCGGTTCATAGCCTTCGGCAGGCCCTTTGGCCTGTTGCAGGGTGGTTGCCAGCCAGTAGCAATCGTTGCCGTCGCCGGCTTCGCAGCGCTGCAGGCAGGCCCCCAGCTGCTCCGGGGTTTCGCAGCGGTTGGCCTGCGTGGCCCGTATCGCGGCCCTGGCCGGCATGTTGTCGCCGGGGCATTGCCTGGCCTGGGCCTGCCAGTCCTGACGGGCCTGGACTTTGGCGTACAGGGCAGCGATCAGTTCCTGGTCGGTGGGCGCGGCGCTGGCGGCAATGCTCGACAGCAAGGCCATGCCGAACAGGCAGAAACGGTAGAGGCGATGCATGGGGCAGAGTCCTTTCCAGGGGGCGTGGGCGCGGGGGTATCTTAAGGATTTTCGCCAATAGCTCCAGGCTGCCGACGGGGTGGCGAGAGGTTTTTTTTCAATTTGCCCCCTGCAGCTCTCTTGTGGTCCCGGGGTTTTTCTCTGTACTGTATATAAAAACAGTATCCGGGCCTAGCCATGCAACTGATCGACAAGCTGAGCATCCTCGCCGACGCCGCCAAGTACGACGCTTCCTGCGCCAGCAGCGGCGCGCCCAAGCGCAGTTCCGAAGGCAAGAGCGGGCTGGGTTCGAGCAATGGCATGGGCATCTGCCACAGCTATACGCCGGACGGGCGCTGCGTCTCGCTGCTCAAGGTGCTGCTGACCAATTTCTGCCTCTACGACTGCCAGTACTGCGTCAATCGCCGTTCCAGCGACGTACCCCGGGCACGCTTCAGCCCCGAGGAAGTCGTGCACCTGACCCTGGATTTCTACCGGCGCAATTGCGTCAGCGGGCTGTTCCTCAGCTCGGGGATCATCCGCTCGGCGGACTACACCATGGAGCAACTGGTGCAGGTGGCCAGGCTGCTGCGCGAAGAGCACGAGTTCCGTGGCTACATCCACCTCAAGACCATCCCCGACGCCGATCCGTTGCTGATCGAGCAGGCCGGGCGCTACGCCGACCGCCTCAGCGTCAACGTCGAGCTGCCCACCGACCAGGGCCTCAAGGCCCTGGCCCCGGAAAAGCACCTGGGTTCGATCAAGCAGGCCATGGGCACCATCTATACCGGCGAGCAGACGGTGCTCAACGAGCCCCGGGCGCCGCGCTTCGCCCCGGCCGGGCAGAGCACCCAGATGATCGTCGGCGCCGATGACACCGACGACAGCACCATCCTCCACAGCGCCGAGGCGCTGTACGGCAACTTCCGCCTGCGCCGGGTCTATTACTCGGCCTTCAGCCCGATTCCCAACAGCCCGAAAAGCGTACCCCTGGCCGCGCCACCGCTGATGCGCGAGCACCGCCTGTACCAGGCCGACTTCCTGCTGCGCGGCTATGGCTTCAGCGCCAACGAACTGTTCCAGGGGCCGGGGCACCTGGCCCTGGACATGGACCCCAAGCTGGCCTGGGCCCTGGACAACCGCAGCGTGTTTCCCCTGGACCTGAACCGTGCCGAACCGGCGCTGATCTCGCGCATTCCGGGGATCGGCCTGCGCACTACCCAGCGCCTGGTGGAACTGCGCCGCGAGCGGCGTATCCGCTACGAGGACCTGGCGCGCATGCGCTGTGTGCTGAGCAAGGCCAGGCCGTTCTTTATCACCAGCGACTATCACCCGCAGCAGGCGGAGACCAGCAGCACGCTGCTCTACCAGCAACTGCGGGAACGCCCGCAACCGCAGCAGATGGGGCTCTGGGGATGATCAGCCTGGACTGTGACGACCTGTTCGACACCTGGCGCCAGCAGGCGCGCTGGCTGCTCAGCCATTCCATCGACCCGAGCCGGGTCAGTTGGTCCGGGACGCAGGAGGCCGATCTGTTCGCCAGCGATGAGGCTTGCCCTGAGCAGCCCGGTCCGTTTCGTGCACGGATTCCCCTGGCCCTGCTGGAGCTGCTGGAACGGGCCGCCTGCTATCGCGGCGAGCAGCGCTGGAGCCTGTTGTACGAGGTGCTGTGGCGGGTCAGCCATGGCGACCGCACGGCCATGCTCAGCGGCGATCAACTGGGCAGCGAGTTGCAGCGGCGAATCAAGCAAGTCGACCGCGAGACCCATCACCTGCATGCCTTCGTGCGCTTCGTAAGCTTGCCCGCGGGCCGCTCACAGCTGGCCGAGCAGCCTGAATACGTGGCCTGGCACGAGCCGGCCCACGACATCCTGGCCCAGGCCAGCCGGCATTTCATCGGGCGCATGGGGCGCCACCGCTGGATGATCGCCACGCCCCGGGACGGGGTGTATTTCGACGGTACGCAACTGCACCACCAGAGGCGCTGCCCCAGCGCCTGGCGGCAACTGGCCCAGGCCGGCGAAGACCCCGGGGGCGAGCTGTGGCTGGCCTACTACAGCCATATCTTCAACCCGGCGCGGCTCAACCCCCGGGTGATGCAGGGGCACTTGCCGGCGCGCTTCTGGAAGCACCTGCCGGAGGGGCCGCTGATTCCGGCACTGATCAACCAGGCTCGCCACGGCAAACAGCGCGACGGGCAGGCCAGCCAGGTGGCAGCCCGGCCAGGCAAGCGGATCGGCCAGCCGCGCGGCGATAGCGCTGGGCAGGCCCCAGGGCCTTCCCTGACAATGAGCGGCTTTGAACAATGAGGCAGGCAGCCAATGGATGACGGCTTGGATGACGGCAAGGGCATTACCGAGGAATTCTGGTCGAAGGGAGTGACTGACGACGCGAAGATGATGTGGCGGGTGGGCAGCCGCGGCGTGACCTTCCTGGCGGCGCTGCTGCTGCCCAAGACCGGGTTCAAGGTCGTGGACATCGCGGTTGGAGTGCTGACCATGCTGATCCCCTTGCTGGTGATCGAAACCCAGAGGGCCTATTCGAAGTTTTCCCCCGGGTTCCTCGCCTGGGTGATCCGCATCAGTGTGTTTGCCAGCGGTGTGGCCATGGCCAGCCTGGGGCTGGTGGTCTACTTCGGGGTCGTGATGCCTTTGGTTTCAGCGGTGGGCATGCATTTTTTTCAACAGAGCGCCAGCCTCCAGTCCCAGGGGCAGAGCGGGGTGGAACTGGTCGGTTTCTGGTGGATGGCGGCTGTCACCGGCTTTGCCGTGATGTATGCAGTGTTCAAGAACTTTCGCGAGACCAAGGTGTTCGAGATCGTCTATCACCTGCCACGCAACGGCGTGAGGCAGCTCATGCAGGAGCGGCCGCTGCGCGCCAGCAATTGGCCGATGTTCGTCTGGTTCGAGCTCTGCGTGTTGATCGCGAGCTTTTTCTACACCTTGATGGCATCCCAGGCCGCGTTGCTGGTGGTGGATGGGTCGCGACGGGTACTGGCGCTGTTCGGTATCGGCCTCTAGCACCGAACCTGCCTTCGTCATGACGAAGGCAGGTTGCGCAGGCCGCGACGGGCTCAGCCCCGGCGCGGTTCGGCGGTCATCAGAAGCTGTACTTGAAGCTGGTCATCAGGTTGCGCGGTGCACCGTAGTTACCGTAGGAACCCGCGTTGCTGTAGTAGGTGCGATCGAACAGGTTGTTCAGGTTGAGGGAGGCACTGAGGTTGCGGCTGATGTCATAGCGTGTCATCAGGTTGGTTACCGCGTAGCTGCCCTGGGTGAAGGTGTGCAGGTCGCCGCCGATCTTGCTCTGCCAGTTGACTCCTGCGCCCACGGTCAGCTTGTCCAGCGGACCTTGCAGGCGATAGCTGGTGAAGGTCTTGAAGCTGTTGCGCGGTACACCGGTGGTGATCCTCTGGTCATCAGCGTCAGTGGTGACCGAGTAGGTGTAGCCGGCGGAGGCTTGCCAGCCTTCGGCCAGCTCACCGTTGAACTCCAGTTCCACGCCCTTGGAGGTGGTGTCCTGCTCGGAGCTGTAGACGTTGTCGTGCTGCCAGATCGCCAGGTTGTCCTGTTGCAGCTTGTACAGCGCCAGGCTGGAGTTCAGGCGGCCGTCGAAGTGGCTGCCCTTGATCCCGACTTCGTAGCCCTTGCCTTCCATCGGGTCCAGGGGCTTGTTGTCTTCGCTGCGCACCCAGGACGCCTGGGGGTTGAAGATGCTGGTGTAGCTGGCGTACACCGACCAGGTGTCGTCGAGGTCGTAGACCACCCCGGCGTAAGGAATGAACACGCCGTTTTCTTCACGCTTGACCTTGGTTTCGTCGCCGCCGTAGGGGCGGTCGGAGCTGTCGCTGCTCCAGTTGATGACCCGGCTACCGAGGATCAGGCTCAAGTCGTCGGTCAGGCTCAGGCGCGAGGTCAGGTAGGCGGCGTACTGGTTTTCATCGATCGACGCCTTGCCGCTCACGTTCTGACTGGGCTTGGGCGAGTGGCCGTCCCAGTCGAACAGGTTGTCGATGGGGCCGGCAGGGGAGCCGGCGTAGTCATAGCGCCAGCCGCCCCAGCTCGGGGTGCGCTCCTTGTATTGGGACAGGGTCATGCCGCCGATCAGCTCATGCTCGCGGCCGAACAGGCTGAAGGGGCCGGTGAGGTAGAGGTCGAGGTTGTCCTGGCGCGGGGTACCGGAGAAACGCACCGGCAGTTGGGTAAGGCCGCTGCCGTCCTTGTTGACCGAGCCCATGGCGAAGTTGAACAGCTCGTCGAACTGGTTCTCGGCGTGGGTGAACTCCACCTTGCCGCTCCAGCCGTTGCCCAACTGCTGTTCGATGGAGGCGAAGTAACTGGTCTGCTGGTGGTCGTTGTAGGACCAGTCCGGGGAGGTGTTGGTGGAGCGCTTGAAGTCGGTACGCTCACCGCTGCTGAAACGCGTCGGCAGGCCGGTGCGTAGCGGCGAGTCGACGTCGGTGCGCTGGTAGCTCAAGCCCAGGGTCAGCAGGGTGTCCTCGCTGAGGTCGAACTCACTGATGCCGTACAGCAGTTGGGTCTGTTGTTTGAAACGGTCGACCCAGGCGCTTTCGGTCTTGTAGTCGGCCACCAGGCGCCCGCGCACATTGCCGCTGTCGGTCAGTGGGCCGGAGACGTCGACCCCGCCGCCATAGCGGTCCCAGGTGCCGGCCTGGCCGGTGATACTGGCCTGGGCCTCGCTGGTAGGGCGCTTGCGGATCAGGTTGATGGTCGCCGACGGGTTGCCCATGCCACTGATCAGGCCTGTGGCGCCGCGCACCACTTCCACCCGGTCGTACATGGCCATGCTCTGGGAGTAGTTGTCCAGGCGGGTGTTGGTGGGGACGCCGTCGATCTCGTAGTTCTGGATGGCGAAGCCTCGGGACCAGTAGCTGTCGGTTTCCGCCCCCAGGCCGTCGCGGGTGACGATGATCCCCGGGGTGGCTTCCAGGGTGTCGGTGAGGGTGCTGAGGTTCTGGTCGTCCAGGCGCTGGCGGGTCATCACGGTGATCGACTGCGGGGTCTCCCGGGGCGTCAGGTTCAAGCGTGTGGAACTGCTGGAGGAATAGGTGGTGTATTCGCCGGTGCCTTCGGTGGTGGAGCCCGGCGCCTTGCCGGAGATCGATACTGGGCTCAACTCCAGGCTGGCACCGTTGCCGCGGGTTTGCAGGGAGTAGTCGCCGTTGGCGCCGCGCACCGCTTGCAGCCCGGTGCCGCTGAGCAGCAGGGCCAGGCCGCTGTCGACATCATGTCGGCCGCGCAGCCCGGGGCTGCTGCGGCCCTCGGTCAGGCTCGCCGGGTAGGACAGCAAAATGTGCGCGCTCTGGCCGAAGCGGGTGAGGGCGCTGGCCAGGTTGCCGGGGGCAATATCGAACTCGACCTGGGCCTGTTCTGCTGCCAGCGCCCAGGTGGGCAACAGCGCGGTCGCGGTGCTTGCGCCAAGGCAGACCAGGCCCTGGGCCACGGCGCCGGCCAGATTCTGCTTGAGTGAAAAGGTTCGGTGGCGGCGCTGCGTTACTGCAGATGACATGTGTTGCTCCCCATGCAAATGAATGTTCTGGGGGGTAAGTCTCGCCAGCACGAAAAACAGACCACCTTGTTGCAACATTATTTTCAGCTCAGGGCGGTATGGGGCTTGAGGGTGACCCAGTAGCGAGTGAACTGGCGCACCTCCAGTTGCAGGGTCCGGGCCACGGCGAACAGCACGCGGTCGGTGTCGGCCAGGGGGAAGGTGCCGGAAACCTTCAACTGGGCGAGGCTTGGATCGCAGCCCAGGTGCCCGTGACGGTAGCGGCCCAGTTCTTCCAGGAACTGCGCCAGGGCCTGGCCCTGGGCCACCAGCATGCCCTGGCTCCAGGCCGGTTGCGTGGCGTTCTGTGCCTGGCGCAGCAGCAAGCCCTGGCGGTTGAAGCGTGCCTGTTCGCCGGCTCCCAGGGACAGTGCTGGCTGCCCGCCATCCCGGGGGCGCAGGGTGAGGTTGCCCTGGTACACCGACAGTTCGGTGCGCCCGGCCAGCTGGCGCACACTGAAGCGTGCTGTGCTGGTTTCAATCCAGCCTTCGGCGGTTTCCACGTGGAGGGCCGGGAGCGAATCCTGGCGTGCCAGGGTCAGCAGCAGTTCGCCACGCAGTAGCTTGATGCGCCGTTGCTCGCGGTCGAAACGCAGGGCAATGGCGGTATCGGTGTTGAGCTGGACCCGGGTCTGGTCCGCCAGGGTGATACGCCGCTGTTGGCCGACCCGGGTGCTGTAGTCGGCACTCCAGTCCTGTACCAGGGCTGTGTCCCGCGCGGCCCAGGCACCGGCGCCGGTGACCAGCAGCAGCCCCAGTTGCTTGAGGGCACGACGGCGGCCGAGGTTTGGCACCAGGGTGGCCCGGGCCAGCTCGCTGTGGCCCTGGCTGCGCACCTGCTGCAGGCGTTGAGCTAGGGTTTCGGCCCGTTGCCAGGCTTTTTCGTGCAAAGGGTGGGCCTGGCGCCAGCGGTGCCAGGCGGCGAGGGTGGCGGCACTGACCTGGGGTTCCTGCAGGTCCAGTTGCCATTGCATGGCCTGTTCGGCCATGGCGATGTCGATGGACTGGGGTTCTGCATTTGCGTTGCTGCTCAGTGGATGATTCACAGCGAGCCCAGGCTGTCGTCGAGAAGGATGCACTGGGCACCGGCCTTGATGATGTAGCGCTTGACCGTGGTCACCGAGACTTGCAGGCGCTCGGCGATCTGCTCATGGCCCAGGCCCTCGAGTTGCCACCAGAGGAATGCCTGGCGCACCGCAGGTTCCTGACGTTCAAGCACGGCGTCCAGCTGCATCAGGGTTTCCAGGAGGATGGCCTGGGTTTCCAGGTCCGGCACCACGTGCGCGGGGACGTGCTGCAAGGCCTCCAGATAGGCCCGCTCCAGCTTCTGGCGCCGGTAGTGGTTGCTCAGCACGCTCTGCGCCACCTTCGCCAGGAAGCTGCGGGGCGCCTGGATCTGCACCGGCTCAGGCTTGGCCAGTAGCCGCAGGAAGGTGTCCTGGGCCAGGTCGGCAGCGCTGTGGGAACAATTCAGTCGCAGGCGCAGCCAGTTCTTCAGCCACTGATGTTGCTGGCGATACAGCTGGGTCAGATCGCTGGCTTGGGCGGGAGCAGGCATGGCGGAAAATTACCGGGGTCGGGAGGCTGCAAATGATAACGCTTATCATATAGATCGTTGCCAGAGCTCCGCAAGAAAAGTCTGACGCTGGTCTGCCCGGAACGAAGAGGCAGATTCCAGGCATGAAAAAGCCCGCCCCTGGCAACCAGGGGCGGGCTCGGCTGAAGCAGGGGGGGAATCAGACCTTGACGATCCAGCCCGCTGGCGCTTCGACGTCGCCGGTCTGCACACCGGTCAGCTCTTTGTAGAGCTTCTGGGTGATCGGGCCGACTTCTTTTTCGCTGTAGAACACGTGCAGCTTGTTCTGGTACTCGATGCCGCCGATCGGCGTGATCACCGCGGCAGTACCGCAGGCACCGGCTTCCTTGAAGTCCGCCAGCTTGTCGATGAACACGTCGCCTTCGACCACTTCCAGGCCCAGGCGGGTCTTGGCCAGCTCGATCAGCGACAGGCGGGTGATGCCCGGCAGAACCGATGGCGAGTTGGGGGTGACGAATTTGTCGTCGTGAGTGATGCCGAAGAAGTTGGCCGAACCCACTTCCTCGATCTTGCTGTGGGTCAGCGGGTCGAGGTAGATGCAGTCGGCGAAGCTGGCCTTCTTGGCCTGGGCGCCGGGCATCAGGCTGGCGGCGTAGTTGCCACCGACCTTGGCCGCGCCGGTGCCCTGAGGCGCCGCGCGGTCGTAGCTGGAGATCAGGAAGTTGTGCGGGGTCAGGCCGCCCTTGAAGTAGGCGCCGACCGGGATGGCGAAGATCGAGAAGATGAACTCCGGCGCGGTGCGCACGCCGATGTTGTCGCCGACGCCGATCACGAATGGGCGCAGGTACAGCGCGCCGCCGGTGCCGTAGGGCGGGATGAAGCGTTCGTTGGCCTTGACCACGGCCTTGCAGGCTTCGATGAACTGTTCGGTGGAGACCTGCGGCATCAGCAGGCGGGCGCAGCTGCGCTGCATGCGTGCGGCGTTCTGGTCCGGACGGAACAGGTTGATCGAACCGTCCTTGCAGCGGTAGGCCTTCAGGCCTTCGAAACATTGCTGGCCATAGTGCAGGGCGGTGGAGCCCTCGCTGATGTGCAGCACATTGTCTTCAGTCAGGGTGCCTGCGTCCCACTCGCCGTTACGCCAGTGCGACAGATAGCGCTTGTCTGTCTTGATGTAGTCAAAACCCAGCTTGTCCCAATTGATGCTTTCGTTACCCATGACACCCTCTATCGCTTAACAACCGTCGGAACGGCTCAAGGCTTCTGACGTTTTTTTGGATGGGCACAACAATACTGCATTCCGGGGGCGTGCCGCATCCCGGACGATGGGAGGGGGCGCAAAAAAACTTAGCCTGCTTATGAAGCTTCCCCCCTAACAGCCCCATACCCCCTGTAGGAGCGAGCTTGCTCGCGAAGGCCCCGGCGCGGACGCTTGGCTATCCCCGTCAGCCCTTTCGCGAGCAAGCTCGCTCCTACCTGGGCACTGTCCTGTGTGCCCCTTGAGTGGTTACAGATGCAGGGCGTGGCCCAGTGCCCGTAGCGCCGCTTCCTGGACCGCTTCACCCAGGGTCGGGTGGGCGTGGATGGTGCCGCCGATGTCTTCCAGGCGCGCGCCCATTTCCAGGGATTGGCCGAACGCCGTGGACAATTCGGAGACTCCGACTCCCACTGCCTGCCAGCCGACAATCAGGTGATTGTCACTTCGGGCCACCACCCGCACGAAACCGCTTTTCGATTCCAGGGTCATGGCCCGGCCATTGGCCGCGAACGGGAAGCTGCTGACGATGCAATCCAGGCCGGCAGCGCGGGCCTCGTCCGGGGTCTTGCCCACCACCACCAGTTCCGGGTCGGTGAAGCACACCGCGGGGATCGCTGCCGGGTTGAATTCCCGGTGCTTGCCGGCGATCAGCTCGGCGACCATCTCGCCCTGGGCCATGGCCCGGTGCGCGAGCATCGGCTCACCGCTCAGGTCGCCGATGGCCCAGACGTTGCGCATGCTGGTCTGGCACCGGTGGTCGATCTTGATGGCCGCGCCGTTCATGTCCAGGTTCAGGCTTTCCAGGTTCCAGCCCTGGGTGTTGGGCTTGCGGCCCACGGCCACCAGCACCTGGTCGGTGGCCAGGTTCAGGGTATCGCCATTGGGTTCGCGTACCTGCAGGCTGCTGCTGGCGGCATCGAAGCCCAGCACGCTGTGCTTGAGGTAGAGCTTGATCCCCAACTGCTTCACCGAGTCCAGCACCGGCTGGGTCAGTTCGCCGTCGTAGGCGGGCAGGATACGTTCCTGGGCCTCCACCACGCTGACTTCGACCCCGAGCTTGCGGTAGGCGATGCCCAGTTCCAGGCCGATGTAGCCGCCGCCGACCACGGTCAGGCGCTTGGGCAGGGTCTTGGGTGCCAGGGCCTCGGTGGAGGAAATGATCGGCCCGCCGATGGGCAGCATCGGCAGGTTGACGCTTTTCGAACCGGTGGCCAGCAGCAGGTGCTCGCACTGGATGCGGGTATCGGCGCCTTCGATTTCCACGGTCTTGCCGTCGATGACCCTGGCCCAGCCCTGAATCACCTGGACCTTGTTTTTCTTCAGCAGCGCGGCGACCCCGGTGGTCAGGCGGTCGACGATGCCGTCCTTCCATTCCACGCTCTTGCCGATGTTCAGGGTTGGCGCCGCCACTTCGATGCCCAGGGCCGAGCCCTGGCTGTGGTGGCGGGTCTGGTGGAACTGCTCGGCGACATGGATCAGCGCCTTGGACGGGATGCAACCGATGTTCAGGCAGGTGCCGCCCAGGGACTGGCCCTCCACCAGAATGGTGGAGATGCCCAGCTGGCCGGCGCGGATGGCCGCCACATAACCGCCAGGGCCGCCGCCGATGATCAACAGTTGGGTATTGAGAGTCTGTTGCATGTCTTACTCCACAAACAGCGTGGCGGGTTGTTCGAGCAGGCCGCGAATGGCCTGGATGAATTGCGCAGCGTCCATGCCGTCGACCACCCGATGATCGAAGGAGCTGGAGAGGTTCATCATCTTGCGGATCACGATCTGGCCCTTGATCACCATGGGCCGCTCGACGATGCGGTTGACCCCGACAATCGCCACTTCCGGCAGGTTCAGCACCGGCGTGCTGACGATCCCGCCCAGCGCGCCGAGGCTGGTGAGGGTGATGGTGGAACCGGAGAGTTCATCCCGGGCGGCCTTGCCGCTGCGAGCGGCCTGGGCCAGGCGCGCGATTTCCTCGGCGTTGCCCCACAGGCTGCGGGCTTCGGCGTGGCGCACCACCGGCACCATCAGGCCGACGTCGCTCTGGGTGGCGACCCCGACGTGCACCGCGCCGTGGCGGGTGATGACCTGGGCCTCGTCGTCGTAGCGGGCGTTGATCTGCGGGAAGTCGCGCAGGGCGACGACCATGGCCCGCACCAGGAACGGCAGCAGGGTCAGCTTGCCGCGGGTGGCGCCGTGCTTTTCATTGAGGTGGATGCGCAGCTCTTCCAGGGCGGTGACGTCCACTTCCTCGACATAGCTGAAGTGCGCGGCGCGATGCTTGGACTCCTGCATGCGCTGGGCGATCTTGCGGCGCATGCCAATGACCTGGATCTGCTCTTCATCATGGCGCTCGGCATAGCCGGCCCCTGGCGCCGAGTAACCCTTGAGCGGCTGGCTGTCCTGGGCCAGGTAGGCGTCCAGGTCTTCGTGCAGGATGCGCCCGGCCGGGCCGCTGCCTTGCACCAGGCGCAGCTGGATGCCCAGGTCCAGGGCGTGCTTGCGCACCGCCGGCGAGGCCAGCGGACGCTCGTCGGCTTCCCGGGCCACCGGTGCCTGGGGCGCTGGGCGGCAGGCTGCTGCTGGACTGGCGACGGGTTTTTCCGCTTTGGGGGCTTGGGCCACTGGCGCGGCGGCCACGGGCTTATTAATAGCTGCCGGCTCTTTTGCCGCCGGTGCGGCTGCCTGGGCGGATTCCTTGAGGTTGCCCGCGCCTTCGACCTCGATGCTGATGAGGATACTGCCCACCGCCATCACTTCACCGGGCTCGCCGCCCAGGGAGATGACCTTGCCGTGCACCGGGGAGGGGATGTCGACCATCGCCTTGTCGGTCATCACGTCTGCCAGAACCTGATCTTCCACTACCTGATCGCCGACCTTGACGTGCCACTGCGCCAGTTCAACTTCCGCGATGCCTTCGCCGATGTCCGGCATCTTGATTACGTGCGTGCCCATTCAGACCTCCATGACCCGTTGCAGCGCCGCGCCCACTCGGGACGGCCCTGGGAAATATGCCCACTCCTGCGCGTGGGGATACGGCGTATCCCAACCGGTGACGCGCTCGATCGGGGCTTCCAGGTGGTGGAAGCAGTGTTCCTGCACCAGCGACACCAGTTCGGCGCCGAAACCGCAGGTACGGGTGGCTTCGTGTACCACCACGCAACGGCCAGTCTTTTTCACCGACTTGACGATGGTGTCCAGGTCCAGGGGCCACAGGCTGCGCAGGTCGATGACCTCGGCGTCGATGCCGGTTTCCTCGGCCGCCACTTGCGACACGTAGACGGTGGTGCCGTAGGTGAGGATGGTCACGTCCTTGCCCGGGCGGGCGATGGCCGCCACGTCCAGCGGCACCTTGTAGTAGCCGTCCGGTACCTGGGCCGCCGGGTGTTTCGACCAGGGGGTTACCGGGCGATCGTGATGGCCGTCGAACGGGCCGTTATACAGGCGCTTGGGTTCGAGGAAGATCACTGGGTCATCGTTCTCGATGGAGGCGATCAGCAGGCCCTTGGCGTCGTAGGGGTTGGAAGGCATCACGGTGCGCAGGCCGCAGACCTGGGTGAACATCGCCTCGATGCTCTGGCTGTGGGTCTGCCCGCCGTAGATGCCGCCGCCGCAAGGCATGCGCAGGGTCATGGGCGCGGTGAACTGGCCGGCGGAGCGATAGCGCAGGCGCGCGGCTTCGGAAATGATCTGGTCCGAGGCCGGGTAGACGTAGTCGGCGAACTGGATTTCCGCCACCGGGCGCAGGCCGTAGGCGCCCATGCCGATGGCCGCGCCGACGATGCCGCTTTCCGAGATCGGCGCGTCGAACACCCGCGAGGTGCCGTACTTGGCCTGCAGGCCTTCGGTGCAGCGGAACACGCCGCCGAAGTAGCCCACGTCCTGGCCGAATACCACGACGTTGTCGTCACGCTCGAGCATCACATCCATGGCCGAGCGCAGGGCCTGGATCATGGTCATGGTGGTGGTGGTCATGGCGGTGTCCAGCTGGATATTGTTGTTGTGATCGTTCATTTCAGATCCCCAGTTCCTGGCGTTGGCGTTTCAAGTGCTCGGGCATGTCCTTGTAGACATCCTCGAACATGGTCGCGGCGCTGGGGATCTGGCCGCCGGCGAGGGTGCCGTACTGCTCGGCTTCCTTCTGGGCGGCGATGACCTGGGCTTCCAGCTCGGCACTGACCGCGGCGTGTTCCTCTTCGGACCACTGGCCGATCTTGATCAGGTGCTGCTTGAGGCGGGCAATCGGATCGCCCAGGGGGAAGTGGCTCCAGTCGTCGGCCGGGCGGTACTTGGACGGGTCGTCGGAGGTGGAGTGCGGGCCGGCGCGGTAGGTGACCCACTCGATCAGGGTCGGGCCAAGGTTGCGGCGGGCACGTTCGGCGGCCCAGCGCGAGGCGGTGTAGACAGCGATGAAGTCGTTGCCGTCGACCCGCAGCGAAGCGATGCCGCAGCCCACGCCGCGTCCGGCGAAGGTGGTGGCTTCACCGCCGGCGATGGCCTGGAAGGTGGAGATCGCCCACTGGTTGTTGACCACGTTGAGGATCACCGGTGCGCGGTACACGTGGGCGAAGGTCAGGGCGGTGTGGAAGTCCGACTCGGCGGTGGCGCCGTCGCCGATCCAGGCCGAGGCGATCTTGGTATCGCCCTTGATCGCCGAGGCCATGCCCCAGCCCACGCCCTGCACGAACTGGGTCGCCAGGTTGCCGGAGATAGTAAAGAACCCGGATTCCTTCACCGAGTACATGATCGGCAACTGGCGCCCCTTGAGCGGATCGCGCTCGTTGGACAGCAGTTGGCAGATCATCTCCACCAGCGGCACTTCCCGGGCCATCAGGATGCTTTGCTGGCGGTAGGTGGGGAAGCACATGTCGTCGATGTTCAACGCCAGGGCCTGGGCACTGCCGATGGCTTCCTCGCCCAGGCTCTGCATATAGAAGGACATCTTCTTCTGCCGTTGGGCGACCACCATGCGGTTGTCGAAGATCCGCGTCTTGAGCATGGCGCGCATGCCCTGGCGGAGGATCTCCACAGGCACGTCCGCGGCCCAGTCGCCCAGGGCGTTGCCCTGATCGTCGAGCACGCGGATCAAGCCACGGGCCAGGTCGGCGCAGTCGGCAGGTTCGATATCGATAGGAGGTTTGCGGGCCAGGCCGGCATCGTTCAGACGCAGGTAGGTGAAGTCGGTCTTGCAGCCGGGACGCCCCGAGGGCTCGGGAACGTGCAGGCGTAGCGGTGCATACGCTGGGGTCATGGCTTTCTACGCTCGATCTTGTGGATTTCTTGTAATTGGGCGCGCTAGCTGACAGTCATTCCCTGGGTAAGAGAAATCTTGTCCTACAAACATCATAGGCCGGGCGTAGAAGAATATTTATCTCTGTTTCATTGCGCTGGACGGTATTTGCAGATAAAAAATCTGCATAAACATAAAAAACAGGTTGTTTTGTCTCATGCGCAAACTGGACCGTACCGATATCGGCATTCTCAACAGTCTTCAGGAGAATGCCCGCATCACCAACGCTGACCTTGCCCGCTCGGTGAATCTTTCTCCCACCCCGTGCTTCAACCGGGTCAAGGCCATGGAGGAGCTGGGGCTGATCCGCGAGCAGGTGACCCTGCTGGATGCCGACCTGTTGGGGTTGCACGTCAATGTGTTCATCCACGTCAGCCTGGAGAAGCAGGTGGAAGAGGCCCTGCAGCACTTCGAGGAGGCCATCGCCGACCGCCCGGAGGTGATGGAGTGCTACCTGATGGCCGGTGATCCGGACTATCTGATCCGGGTGCTGGTGCCCAGCATCCAGTCCCTGGAACGCTTCATGATGGATTTCCTGACCAAGGTCCCCGGGGTGGCCAATATCCGTTCCAGCTTTGCCCTCAAGCAGGTGCGCTACAAGACCGCGCTGCCCTTGCCGGCCAACGGCCTGACCCTGGGCACCTGAGGTTCAGGCCGGGACCTCGCTCCAAAGCTGTTGCAGTTGCTTGAAGTCCCAGGCCTCTTGCGCTTCCCGGGCGACGATGTGTTCCTCGCCCTGCAGCCGTGAAAGGTCCAGGACCCGTTGCGGCAGGGGCATCTTCGAGCGTGTGGAAAAGAACACCTTGACCTTGGGCAGTAGCAGCGACTCGCTGTTCTGCTCCAGGACCACCGCCAGCTTGCCGCTGTTCAGGCGCACCAGGGAACCCACCGGGTAGATGCCCACGCACTTGACCAGGGCCTGCAACACCCGCGGGCCGAAATGCCCGGTCCAGCCGGACATGCGCTGCAAGGCTTCGGCCGGGTCCCAGCCACGGTTGTAGGGGCGGGTCGAGGTCACGGCGTCATACACGTCGCAGACCGCGCCCATCTGTGCGAACAGACTGATCTGCTCCCCTGCCAGGTGGTGCGGGTAGCCACTGCCGTCGATCTTTTCGTGATGGTGCAGGCACACATCCAGCACCAGCGCGTCCAACTGCGGGTTCTGGCGCAGGATGGCACCACCGGCGGCGGGGTGCAGCTTGATCCGCTCGAACTCGTCGGCGGAGAGTTTTTCCGGTTTGTTGAGGATGCTGTCGGGGATGGTCAGCTTGCCGATGTCGTGCAGCAGCCCGGCGACTCCGGCCTGGTGCACCTGCTCCACCGGCAGCTCCAGTTGCCGGGCCACCGCCACCATCAGCGCGCAGACCGCCACCGAGTGCATGTAGGTGTAGTCGTCGGCGGTCTTGAGCCGGGCCAGGCTGATCAGCACGTCGGGGTGGCGCAGCAGCGAGCTGGAGATGTTGTGCACCAGCTCGTCCACCTGGACCAGCTCGATGGCCTGGCCCATGCGCACCTCCTGGAACATCTGCATCACCGCCTTCTTGGAGTGGGCGCAGATCTTCAGCGCACGCTGGATTTCCTCGGCCCGCTCGACCCGCAGCGGGGCTTCGCTCTTGAGCGACGGCAGGGCGGCCGGCGCGCTGGGATGCGGGTTCGCCGGCAGGTCCAGGCCCTTGTCCGAGTCGATCCACAGGCTGCTGACATTGGACTGGCGCAGGCGCTGCAAGTCGGCGTGGCTATTGAGCACGAAGCCGGCTTTCCAGAACGAATGGTCCAGCCACGAACCGCAGAACTGGTGGATATACATGCCCATCTGCAACTGCTGCACGGAAATGAGTTTGAGCACGGTCGAGCCCCCCACCTGATTCAGACCGGCCCGGGCGCCAAGAGGCGGCCCGGGCTGGCTGATCGATAACGCTCCTTGCCGTTACTTATCCTGAACCGCTTGACCGGTCACGCCCGGTCAGAGGGAGAAGCGTGCCACCAGTTTGTTCAGACTGACCGCCAGTGACGACAGTTCACTGCTGGCGATGGAAGTCTGGCTGGCGGCGGACGAGCTTTGCAGCGACAGGTCGCGGATGCTCATCAGGTTCTGGTCCACCGAGCGTGCCACCTGGGCCTGTTCCTCCGAGGCGGTGGCGATCATCAGGTTGCGTTCGTTGATTTCGCTGATGGCCTGGGTGATATGACCGATGGCGGCGCCGGCCTCGTGGGCGATGGCCAGGGTCTGGCTGGCGTCCTCGCTGCTTTGCTGCATAGACAGCATAGCCTTGCTCGAACCGCTCTGGATGCCCTGGATCATCTGCTCGATCTCCTGGGTCGAGAGCTGGGTGCGGTGGGCGAGGGCGCGCACTTCATCGGCCACCACGGCGAAGCCGCGGCCCTGTTCCCCGGCCCGGGCGGCCTCGATCGCGGCGTTCAGGGCCAGCAGGTTGGTCTGCTCGGCAATGGCGCGGATCACATCCAGGACCTTGGTGATGTCCTGGGCCTGCTGGGCCAGGCCGGCCATTTCCAGCCGGGTGTGTTCCACGGTGCCGGTGAGTTTCTCGATGGAGTGGATGGTCTGCTCGACCCGCTCTTTGCCCAGCCCGGCCGAGCGCTCGGAGGCCTGGGTGGATTGCGAGGCGGACACCGCGTTGCGCGCTACTTCCTCCACCGCAGCGGTCATTTCATTGACCGCGGTGGCGGCCTGGTCGGTCTCCATGCTCTGTTGCTGGATGCCGGCGTTGGACTCGCGGGTGATGGCGCTCATTTCCTCGGCCGCGGAAGCCAGCTGGGTGGACGAATCGGCGATGTGGCGGATGGTGGATTTCAGGCTGTCGAGCATGGCCTGGGTGGATTTCTGCAGGTCGGTCAGCTCGTCCTGGCCGCTGACGTCCACCTGGGCCCGCAAGTCGCCCTCGGCGATCTTCTGGGTGGTGGCCAGCAGCGACAGCACCGGGCGGATGATGCTGCGGGTGAACAGGGTGGCGATGAGGATCGTCAGGACAATCGCCAGGACGATGATCACCGAGGTCAGAGTCAGGCCGGTGTCGAACTGTTGGCCGGCCTGGTTGGCGGAGTGCTCGGCGCCGTTTTCGTTGATGGCGATCAGTGCCTCGATGGCGGACTGCAGGGTGTTGGCCAGGGGCACGGTGACCTGGTTGATGTAGTCGCTGGTCTGTTGTGCAGTGTTGGTCTTGCTGTTCTCGATCAGCACCGCCAGCTTGTCCAGGTAGTCCTGGGCGCCGCGCTTGACCTGATCAAAGGTGGTTTTTTCCTCGGCGCTGGAAACCAGCGGTTCGTAATCCTTGATGGCCTGGGCCAGGCTGGCCTTCAGGGTGCCCAGCTTGTCCAGGGAAGCGGCTTTCTGGGCATCGTTCTCAGTGGCGTAGTGCAGTGCTTCCAGGCGCACGCGCAAGGTGCCGGATTCGATTTTCGTGGCTTGCCTGACGCTGGGCAGCCAGTTGGTTTGCAGATCCAGTGCCGCGTCGTGAATCTGTCCCATTTTCCACAGTGCCAGCCCTCCCAGACCAATCAGCAGTACACAGATAGCGCCGAAACTCAGTAGCGCCCTGGAAGTCAGTTTCATGTTTCTTGTCACCATAAAGGCACCTTGCAGGTTGGAGTGATACAGCCAAGTACGTTTCGACTCCTTGTCGCCTTGATATCACTCTGATCTCAAAGATGTGAAAAATCTGCATAGATGTAAAAAAATATTTCTACGGGTGTTTTCCCGTTCAGCCCGCAGACAGCGTGAGCCCTTGCAGGACGCCGTGCTTGACCTTCATCAAGGCGCTTTCGGGGGTTTTGCGCCATGCTCGGCGCCTGTCCAATTGAAAAGGAAAAGGCCCATGACCAAGCCTGAAACAACGGCGCCCACGGCCAAGGCTGTATTACCGATTGGATTGCTGATCGCCGTGCTGGCGATGGTTGCCGTGCTGCTGTTGCCACTGCCCGCCGACCTGCCGGTGGCGGGGCACCGGATGCTGGCGATCCTGGCCTTTGCCGTGGTGGTGTGGATCAGCGAGGCGGTGTCCTACGAGGCCAGCGCGATCATGATCACCGCCTTGATGGCCTTCCTCATCGGCACCGCGCCGACCCTGCAGGACCCGAGCCAGCTCTATGGCAGCTCGGCGGCCATCGGCCTGGCTCTGACCGGGTTCTCCAATTCGGCCCTGGCCCTGGTGGCCGGTGCCTTGTTCATCGCCGCCGCCATGACCCACACCGGCCTCGACCGGCGCATCGCCCTGGTGACCCTGACCCGGGTCGGCACCAGCACCCGGCGCATCCTTATCGGCGCCATCGCCGTGACCATCCTCCTCAGCCTGCTGGTGCCCAGCGCCACCGCGCGCAGTGCCTGCGTGGTGCCGATCATGATGGGAGTGATTGCCGCCTTCGGCGTCGACAAGCGTTCCAATATCGCCGCCGGGCTGATGATCGTCGTGGCCCAGGGCACCAGCATCTGGAACGTCGGGATCCAGACCGCCGCGGCGCAGAACCTGCTGACCGTGGGTTTCATGGACAAGATGCTCGGCCAGCGCGTGGCCTGGCTCGACTGGCTGATCGCCGGGGCGCCCTGGGCGGTGATCATGTCTTTGGTGCTGCTGTGGCTGGTGCTGAAACTGCTGCCGCCTGAAACCGACAGCATTCCCGGCGGCAAGGAGGCGGTGGCCCAGTCCCTGGCGGACATCGGGCCCATGACCGGGCCGCAGAAACGCCTGCTGACGGTGTCGGTGCTGCTGTTGTTGGCCTGGTCCACCGAAGGCAAGCTGCACCCCTTCGACACCACGACCACCACCTACGCCGGGCTGGTGATACTGCTGCTGCCGCGGATCGGCATCATGACCTGGAAGGATGTGCAGTCGCGCATTCCCTGGGGCACGGTGATCGTCTTCGGCGTCGGCATCAGCCTGGGGTCGGCGCTGCTCAGCACCCAGGCCGGGCAATGGCTGGGGAGCCAGGTGGTGGCCCATACCGGCCTGGACCAGGTGGGGCCTTTGGCGGTGTTCGCGATTCTCGCGGCGTTCCTGATCCTCATCCACCTGGGGTTCGCCAGCGCCACGGCGCTGACTTCAGCCTTGCTGCCGATCCTGATCGCCGTGCTGCAGACCCTGCCGGGTGAGTTCAGCCGCCTGGGCATGACCATGCTCCTGGGCTTTGTGGTCAGCTACGGCTTCATCCTGCCGATCAACGCGCCGCAGAACATGGTCTGCCTGGGTACCGAGACCTTCAATGCCCGGCAGTTCGCCAAGGTCGGGCTGCTGGTGACGCTGATCGGCTACCTGCTGATGCTGGTGTTCGCCATGACCTGGTGGAAATGGCTGGGCTGGATGTAGGAAAAGTAAATCCCTTCACAGTGACCCGCTGAACACCCGGGTCACGCTGCCGGCCAGGCGCACCTTGCCCTGGCCGTCCCAGCTCACCGTCACCGGCCCGCCATCGCACAGCACCTGCACCGGGCTGTCCAGCAGGCCGCGGCGGATGCCGTTGACTGCCGCTGCGCAGGAGCAGGAGCCGGAACCCAGGGGGATGGCGCCATTGCGCTCCCAGATGCGCAGGCGGATGGTCTGGCGGTCGATCACCTGGATGAAGTGCACATTGGTCTTGTGCGGAAATAGCGGGTCGCTCTCGATCTGTGGGCCCAGCGTGGCAATGTCCAGCGGTGCCAGGTCGTCGACGAAAAAACTGCAATGGGGGTTGCCCATGCTGCACGCCGCCGGTGTTCCCGGCAGTGGCAGGTGCAGGCTGTCCAGCTCTCGGACCAGGGGGATGGACTGCCAGTCGAACGAAGGCAGGCCCATTTCCACCGACACCGACCGATCCTCAAGGCGCAGGCATTGCTGCAGGCCGCGGGCGGTTTTCACCTGCACCGAGGTGACGCCGCTTTCCTGCATCAGCAGGTCGGCGGCGCCCCGGGTGGCACTGCCGCAGGTGTCCAGGCTGGAACCATCGGCGTTGAAGAAGGTCAGTTGCGCCGCGCTGTCGCTGCAATCGCCGAGCACCACCAACTGATTGAAACCGATGCCACGCCGGCGGTCCCCCAGGGCCCTGGCCAGCTCGCGGGTGATCGGGTTGGTGCGGCCACGGGCATCGATCAGCACGAAGTCGTCACCATTGGCGTGCATCTTCACAAAGTTCAGGGGCATTCGGGCTCCAACAGGCGAGGGCAGGGAAGGGCGGGGGCCAGCGCATGCAGGATTCCGAAAAAAAGCCACCGACGCCAGCGCCTTAAAATAAAATTCATCCTGCAAGCCCGGGCATTGCCTGGGCGGCGGGATTTTCCGGCACACTGCCGGACCACCGGGAATATCGCCGACCGCCGCAACAGCGGCCGGCACAGCACAAGGTCATGGCATGGATCACTACGCCCCGCGCAACTGGCAGCCCCACGAAAAGCCCAGCTTGCCCGGCTCTCCCTCGACACCGTTGCACCCTACCCACAAGCGCCTGGCCTACGCGCTGGTGGGCTTGCTGGTGGCCATCACCGGTGGCCTGGGCAACTCGTTGGTGATCGCCAACCTGCCGTACCTGCAGGGGGCGCTGGGGGCGACCACCGCGGAAATGGCCTGGCTGCCGGCCGCCTACGTGATGACCAACGTGTCGATGAACCTGTTGCTGGTGAAGTTTCGCCAGCAGTTCGGCCTGCGCGCCTTCACCGAAGTGTTCCTGGTGCTCTACGCCCTGGTGACCTTCGGCCACCTGTTCGTCAACGACCTGAGCTCGGCCATCGCCGTGCGCGCGGCCCACGGCATGGTCGGCGCGGCGCTGAGCTCCCTGGGCCTGTACTACATGGTCCAGGCCTTCCCGGCGAAGTGGCGGCTCAAGGCCCTGGTGCTGGGGCTGGGCGCCTCGCAACTGGCCTTGCCCCTGGCCCGGCTGTTTTCCGAGGACCTGCTGCAGATCGCCGAATGGCGCGGCCTGTACCTGTTCGAACTGGGCCTGGCGCTGACCTCCCTGGGCTGCGTGTTCATGCTCAAGCTGCCGCCGGGGGATCGCTTCCGTACCTTCGAGAAACTCGATTTCCTGACCTTTGCCCTATTGGCCACTGGCGTGGCCCTGCTGTGCGCGGTGCTGTCCCTGGGGCGCATCGACTGGTGGCTGGAGGCGCCGTGGATCGGCTACGCCAGCGCCGCCTCGATCCTGCTGATCATGGCGGGGCTGTGCATCGAACATAACCGCAGCAACCCGATGCTGATGACCCGCTGGCTGGGCAGCGGGGCGATAATCCGCCTGGCCCTGGCAGTGATACTGATTCGCATGGTGCTGTCGGAACAGTCCACCGGCGCCGTAGGCTTTCTCCAGGCGCTGAACATGAGCAGCCAGCAGATGCGCATGCTCTACGGGGTGATGCTGCTGGGCAGCATTGCCGGGCTGGCCACCAGCGCCCTGACCATCAACCCGGCGCACCTGCTGATGCCACTGGTCATTTCCCTGGCGCTTATGGCCGTGGGGTCGGTAATGGACAGCTTTTCGAGCAACCTCACGCGCCCGGCCAACATGTACTTCAGCCAGTTCCTGCTGGCCTTCGGCGGTACGTTCTTTCTTGGCCCGACCATGGTCCTGGGCACCCGCAACGTGCTGACTAACCCGCGCAACCTGGTGAGCTTCTCGGTGCTGTTCGGCATCTGCCAGAACCTCGGCGGGCTGATCGGCTCGGCCTTGCTCGGGACCTTCCAGATCGTGCGCGAGAAGTACCATTCCAGCCATATCGTCGAGCAGTTGACCCTGCTCGATCCCCAGGTCCTGGCCCGGGTACAGAGCGGCGGGGCGGCCTACGGCAAGGTCATCGCCGACCCGGACCTGCGCACCCTGCAAGGCATACGCAGCCTGGCCACCGCGGCCACGCGCGAAGCCAACGTACTGGCCTATAACGATGTATTCATGCTGATCGCGGTGATTGCGGTACTGACCATGATCTGGATATTCATTCGCAGCCTGTGGCTGATGAGCACGACCCAAGCGGTCGCGCCTGCCGCCCCGGCTCCCGTTCAACAAAGTGGTGCCTCTTCTTCATGAGCGAAACCGTCAACCCCACCACCAACGCCATTGCCTCGACTCCCGAGCCCAGCGGCCCGCCGACCATGCCGGCCACCGAGCCACGGCCGCTGGCGGTGCGCATCATCTCGTCCCTGGGCTTTGCCGCCATCGCCATCGTCGGTGTGCTGATCGTGCTCTACGCCTGGCAACTGCCACCCTTCTCCAGCGCCATCGAAAGCACCGAGAACGCCCTGGTGCGGGGGCAGGTGACCATCATCGGCCCGCAGCTCAGTGGCTACGTGTTCGAAGTGCCGGTGCAGGACTTCCAGCAGGTCAAGGCCGGCGACCTGCTGGTGCGCCTCGACGACCGTATCTACCAGCAGCGCCTGGACCAGTCCCTGGCGCAACTGGCGGTGCAGAAGGCGGCCCTGGCCAATGCCCTGCAACAGCGCAACAGCGCCGAAGCCACCATCAAGCTGCGCCAGGCGGCCCTGGCCGACAGCCAGGCCCAGGCGCGCAAGAGCGCGGCCGACCTGCAACGCAACGAAGCACTGATTGCCGACGGCTCGGTGTCCCGGCGTGAACTGGACGTGACCCGCGCGGCCAATGCCCAGACCGTGGCCGCCGTGGCCCAGGCCCAGGCGCAACTGGAAATAGCCCGCCAGGACCTGCAGACCGTGATCGTCAACCGCGGCTCCCTGGAAGCGGCGGTGGCCAGCGCCGAAGCCGCGGTGGAACTGGCGCGGATCGACCTGTCCAACACCCGCATCCTCGCCCCGCGGGACGGCCAGCTGGGGCAGATCGGCGTGCGCCTGGGGGCCTACGTCAACTCCGGCGCCCAGCTCATGGCCCTGGTGCCGAACCAGCTGTGGGTGATTGCCAACATGAAGGAAACCCAGATGGACAACGTCCGGGTCGGGCAGCCGGTGAGCTTTACCGTGGACGCCCTGAACCACCGCAAATTCACCGGCAAGGTGCAGCGGATCTCCCCGGCCACCGGTTCCGAGTTCGCCTTGCTGCAGGCCGACAATGCCACCGGCAACTTCGTCAAGATTGCCCAGCGGGTGCCGGTGCGGATCACCGTCGACCCGGACCAGCCAGAGCTTGAACGCCTGCGCCCGGGGTTGTCGGTGGTGGTCAGCATTGATACCAGCCAATAGCCGACACAGCACCTCACGTAGGAGCCGGCTTGCCGGCGAAGGGGCCGGCAAGATTTGCACCGATGCTGCAAACGCCTTCGCTGGCAAGCCAGCTCCTGCAAGGGCTGGGTTTTCCCAAGGCTCGATGCTTTGCGTAGGAGCCGGCTTGCCGGCGAAGCGGTTCGTAAGATTTGCAGCGATGCTGCCGACGCTTTCGCTGGCAAGCCAGCTCCTACAGGCTGAGGTTTAGACCGCCTGCATCGGCGGCAAGGTGCCCAGCAACGAGACCGCCGCCACTGCGGCCACACCCAGCAGCCATTCCACCTGCACGCTGTTGCGCAGGCTGGCAAGGCGCTGGTCGCAACCGCGGATTCGCAGGCGGTTGAACAGCGCCAGCCCCAGCATCCCCGCCACCAGCAGCACCTTGATCAGCAGGATCAGGGCAAAACCATTGAACAATGGAGTCGGCCACCATTGCCCGGTGAGCACCCGCACGTTGATCAGGCCGGTTAGCAGCAAGCCGGTTACCAGCCCATAACCCACGCCGCTGAAGCGCTTTAACAAGGGCTCGACAGACAGCCCGGCGGATTGCCGCAACACCAGCAACAACACCAGCAAGCCCCCCAACCAGATGGCGACGCAGCTTAAATGCACGATCTGATTGAGGATCAGCATCTGCCCCGCCAACCCATCGAGCATGGCGCCGTGGCCCACCGGAGCCAGGGTTGCCAGGAGCAGGGCGCCCAGGCCCAGTTGCAGTGGCAGGCGCCGGCCCAGCGGGGTCAGCAGCAGCCCCAGCAACAGCAGGTTGAGCAGCAGGTGCCAGGTCCAGACCTGGCCGAAGAAGGTCTTGCCCAGCACCAACTGCACGGTCGCCGGGTCCAGCGCCGCCGACCAGGAGCCGGCCATGCTGGCGGTGATCAGCAGCAGCCAGCACAGGCCGCTGGCCAGGCCGATCAGCGTCAACCAGCGGCTGAGTCGATCGAGCTGTCGATGCACGGCGCCATGGCCGCTCTGCGCGGAATCTCGGCCCAGCAACAGCGGGCGAAACACCCAGGCCCCGACCAGGGTCAACACCACCGCAAAGTGCACGAAGCGGCACAGCACCAGCCATGACGCCATGGATTACTGGCTCACCTTGAAGCTGTAGCTGCCTTCGCTCTTGTGGGTATCCACCGACACGGCGTGCCATTCCACCTTGTACTCGCCGGCGCGCAACGGCGTGGCGGCCGGGGTGACCACCAGGGTCTTCTTGTCCGCGCCTTCGGTGGCGACGCTTTTGACCTCCACCGGGGCGCCGTCCTTGCTCAGCTTGACCTGGGTGAAGGCCGCTTCCACGCCTTCGGTGAATACAAGACGCAGCTCGCTGGGCGCGCTGACACTGCCTTGGGCCGCCGGGGTCGAGCTTTTCAGGTGGGCGTGGGCGAACACTGAACTGGCGGCCAGCAGGGAAGTCAGCAGGGCGGTGGTGGTGAAGAGGTTTTTCAGGGACATGGCAGGTTTACCTTTAAAGAGAATGGGGCTCATTGGTCTTGCAACTGCATGTGAATGATCGGAAACGGCCGGCCTTCACCGTCGGTTTCCGAACGACCGCAGTCGACGAAGCCGTAGCGACGGTAGAAACCATGGGCCTGGGGGTTCTGTTCGTTGACGTCGACCTTGAGGCCGGGACGGCGTACGTGATCCAGGAGCTTTCGACCGATGCCCTGGCCCCGTTGGGCCGGTTCGATGAACAGCATTTGTACCGTGTCGTCGCTGGTGGCGATAAAACCGCCGGGGCTGGCGTCGGGGTTCTCCCAGACCCAGGCCTCAAGGGCCGGCAGGTAGCTGTCGCGTACCAGCGGGTACAGGCGCTGGATATCGTCTTCAGCGATAAAGTCATGGGTGGCGCGGACCGAACGCTCCCAGAGCGCGGTCAGCAGGGCGTCGTCCGCAGCGACGCGAGGGCGAATCTTCATGAGCATGTTCCATCGGTAACAGGACAGATGGCCGGCGATGGTGCAGGGCCGGCATTCGGGCAGAGACCTGTATGCCCGTGTCGCGAATTAACGCCTGGACGGAGCACCGCAGTGGCTGCTGCAAATGAGCGGGAGGCCGATCCTACCCAATATGGCCGGGTGGTGAAAGACCGACACAGGCCGGCGATGTCGCAGGCTTGACAGCTCCCCGCAGCGGGCGGGCGGATGCTAGTCTTGCCCCAGACTGTTTTCGTAGGAGCCCTCATGGGCAATCACAAGATCGAGATTCGTCGCAGCAACGTGGAAAAGATCCTCCTGGGGGCCGAGAAAATCTTCGCTGAAAAGGGCTATGCCGGCACCGCCATGGCCGACATCGCCGAAGAAGTGCAACTGCCGCGCTCCAACCTGCATTACTACTTCAGCACCAAGAACGAGCTGTACAGCGCTGTGCTCCTGGACCTGCTGGATGTGTGGAAACAGGACGCATTGTGCTTCGAGATGTTCGATGACCCGCGGGTGGTGCTCAGCAGCTACATCCGCGCCAAGATGCAGCATTCACGCAGCCGGCCCTATGGCTCCAAGGTCTGGGCCAACGAAATCATGCACGGCGCCCCGACCCTGGGCGAGACCCTGGATGCCAGCCTGTACGACTGGGCGAAGATGAAGGAAGCGAAGATCCGCCAGTGGGTGGAGGACGGGCGGATCCTGCCGGTGGAGCCGTCGAGCCTGCTGTACATGATCTGGGCCTCGACCCAGCATTACGCCGACTTTGATCATCAAGTGATGATCCTCAACGACCACCAGCCCCTGTCGGACCTGCAATTCGAACGGGCGGTGCAGACCGTCACCAGCGTCATCCTGCGGGGTATCGGGCTGGAACCCTGAACCTGCATCGCCGCTTCCCGTAGGAGCTGGCTTGCCAGCGAAGGGGCCCGCAAGACCGCCTTCGCCGGCAAGTCGGCTCCTACAGAACCTCCCGCGATATTCCTGCCAGCCGTAGGAGCTGGCTTGCCAACGAAGAGGCCCGCAAGACCACCTTCGCCGGCAAGAGCAGGCCTCTCTCTCAAACAGCTTCGCGGTAGGGGTTGCGCGGGTCGTGCAGCCAGTCGAGGAACGGTTTGCCCGTGTCCTGGGGCACCATCTCGATGCAGTCCTGCACCGGGCAGGTGATCTGGCACAGGTTGCAGCCCACGCATTCGTCGTCGATCACTTCATATACATGGCTGCCGTCGGCTTGCCGGAGGCTGGCAATCGCCTGGTGCGAGGTGTCTTCGCAGGCGATATGGCAGCGGCCGCAGCCAATGCAGGCCTGCTGGTCGATCCTGGCGATCACCTGGTAGTTGATGTCCAGGTACTTCCAGTCGGTGGTGTTGCCCACCGCGCGCCCGGAGAAGTCCTGCAGGCTGTGGTAGCCCTGGCTGTCCATCCACCGCGACAGCCCATCCTTCATTTCCTCGACGATGCGAAAGCCATGCAGCATTGCCGCCGTACACACCTGCACGGCGCCACAGCCCAGGGCCACGAACTCGGCGGCGTCGCGCCAGTTGCCAATGCCGCCAATGCCGCAGATCGGCAGGCCGCGGGTCTGCGGATCGCGGGCAATTTCCGCGACCATGTTCAGGGCGATCGGCTTGACCGCCGAGCCGCAATAACCGCCGTGGGTGCTCTGGCTGCCCACCATCGGGTGGGCCACCATGCGCTCCAGGTCGACGCTGGTGATGGAGTTGATGGTGTTGATCAGCGACACCGCGTCGGCCCCGCCACGATGGGCGGCGCGGGCGGCCATGCGAATGTCGGTGATGTTCGGCGTCAGCTTGACGATCACCGGCAGCGAGCAGTAGGTCTTGCACCAGCGGGTCACCTGCTCGACATACTCCGGCACCTGGCCCACCGCCGCGCCCATGCCCCGTTCCGGCATGCCGTGGGGGCAGCCGAAGTTCAGTTCGATGCCGTCGGCACCGGTGGCTTCCACCAGCGGCAGGATGGCTTTCCACGACTCTTCGACGCAGGGCACCATCAGCGAGACGATCAGCGCCCGGTCCGGCCAGTCCTTCTTCACCTGGGTGATTTCCTTGAGGTTGATCTCCAGGGAGCGGTCGGTGATCAGCTCGATGTTGTTGATCCCCATGACCTCGCGGTTGGGCCCGAAGTGCGCGGAGTAGCGCGACGACACGTTGACCGCCGCCGGGTCTTCACCCAGGGTTTTCCAGACCACGCCGCCCCAGCCGGCCTCGAACGCGCGGACCACGTTGTAGGCCTTGTCGGTGGGCGGCGCGGAGGCCAGCCAGAACGGGTTGGGCGCCTTGATACCGGCGAAGACAATCGACAGATCGGCCATTTACGCAGCCTCCACATTGAGCATGAGTTGAGCATGCATGGCTTCTGCGGCCAGCTTGCCGTGTTGTACCGCCTGCACGGTGAGGTCCTGGCCGAGGCTGACGCAGTCGCCGCCGGCGTAGACTCCAGGAATGCTGGTGCGCAGGTGTTCGTCCACCTGGATACGTTCGCCGCTGCGTTGCAGCTCCCGGGCCAGCGGGTCGCTCAGGGCTGTAGCGTCGAAGCTCTGGCCGATGGCCTTGAAGATCGCATCGGCGGCCAGTTCGAAGGTGTCGCCGGTGGTTTGCAGGCGACCTTCCACCATGCGGGTACGGGCGAAGCGCATGCCGCGCACCCGGCCCTGGTCATCCAGCAGCACCTGTTGCGGCGCGGCCCAGGTCAGCAGGCGCACCTGATTGGCCTTGGCGATGTCCTGTTCATGCTCGGTGGCGCCCATGTCCTCGACGCCCCGGCGGTACACCAGGTTGACGTCACTGGCACCCAGGCGCGCCATCTGCACCGCCATGTCGATGGCGGTGTTGCCGGCGCCGAGCACGATGCAGCGCTCGGCCAGGGGCAGTTGGCTGAGGTCGTCGGCCTGGCGCAATTCGCGAATGTAGTCGGTGGCGGCCAGCAGACCGGGGGCGTCTTCATGCTCCAGCCCCAGTTGCTTGCTGGCGGCCAGCCCGAGGCCGAGGAACACCGCGTCGAACTGCTGGTGCAGCTCGGTCAGGCTCAGGTTGGCGCCCAGCTTGTGCCCGTGGCGGATCTCGATGCCGCCCACTCCGAGGAGAAATTCCAGCTCCTGCTGGGCGAAGTCGTCCACCAGCTTGTACTTGGCGATCCCGTATTCGTTGAGGCCGCCGGCCTTGTCCCGGGCTTCGAAAATCACCACGTCATGGCCGTGCAGGGCGCAGCGGTGGGCGCAGGACAAACCCGCCGGGCCGGCGCCGACCACGGCAATGCGCTTGCCGGTGGGCGCGGCGCGCTGGAACGGGTGCTGGGTGAAGTGCGCGTTGTCCAGGGCATAGCGCTGCAACAGGCCGATCAGCACCGGCGCGCATTCCTGGGCGTTGTTGCGCACGCAGGCCTGCTGGCAGAGGATTTCCGTGGGGCAGACCCGGGCGCAGCTGCCGCCGAGGATATTGGCCGAGAGAATCTTCTGCGCCGCACCCTGGACGTTGTCGGTGTGGATATTGCGGATGAACGAAGGAATGTCGATCTCGCTGGGGCAGGCGTTGACGCAGGGCGCGTCGTAGCAATACAGGCAGCGCGAAGCTTCCAGGTGGGCCTGGCGGGCGTTGAGTGGCGGCGCCAGGTCGCTGAAGTGGCCGGCCAGGGTGGCGTTGTCCAGGGTCGGGTGGGGCAAGTGGTTCAAGGTCTTGATCACGGTTTTGGCCTCACGGTTCGTTTCTTGGTTGCCTCTGACGGGCATTTTCTATAGCTGGGATCACCCATATCCGTAGGAGCCGGCTTGCCGGCGAATAGGCCTTTGACTCTTACAAGGGATTTGCGGGCGCCTTCGCTGGCAAGCCAGCTCCTACAGGGGGCATGGGTTTCTGTAGGAGCGAGCTTGCTCGCGATAGGGGGGCAACGCCCCCCCCGGTCTCAGCGTTTAACCGCCGTCGGCTTGTGCCGCTCGGCGCGCTTGCTCAAGAGGTCGAACACCGCCGGGTAGGCCGGGCGCTCGATGTAGCGCCCGGCGCCGCGTTCGGCCCGCAGGTCGCCGTCGGCCCACACCAGCTTGCCCTGGCTGATGGTGTGGCTGGGCACGCCGCGCACGGTCTTGCCCTCGAAGATGTTGAAGTCCACCTGCTGGTGGTGGGTCTTGGCGGAAATGGTGCGCGTGCCTTGCGGGTCCCAGAGCACCAGGTCGGCATCGGCGCCGACGCGGATCGCGCCCTTGCGCGGGTAGAGGTTGAAGATCTTCGCGGTGTTGGTGGAGGTCAGGGCGACGAATTCCTGCATCGACAGGCGCCCGCTGTTCACCCCTTCATCCCAGAGCACGGCCATGCGGTCCTCGATGCCGGCGGTGCCGTTGGGGATCTTGCTGAAGTCGTCGCGGCCGGCGGCTTTCTGTTCGGCGCAGAAGCAGCAGTGGTCGGTGGCGGTGGTGTGCAGGTTGCCCGATTGCAGGCCGCGCCACAGGGCCTCCTGATGGCCACGGGGGCGGAAGGGCGGGCTCATCACGTAGCCGGCGGCGGTTTGCCAATCCGGATCGCGGTACACGCTGTCGTCCAGTAGCAGGTGTCCGGCCAGCACTTCACCGTAGACCGGCTGGCCCTTGCCTCGGGCGTAGCTGATTTCGTCCAGGGCTTCCTGGGTCGAGACGTGCACCAGGTACAGCGGCGTGCCCAGGGTCTCGGCGATGCGAATGGCCCGGCTGGCGGCTTCGCCTTCGACTTGCGAAGGCCGCGACAACGGGTGGGCTTCCGGCCCGGTAATGCCTTGGGCCAGCAGCTTGCGTTGCAGGTGATACACCAGCTCGCCGTTTTCAGCGTGCACCGTGGGTACTGCCCCCAGTTCCAGGCAGCGCTCGAAGCTCGCCACCAGGGTGTCGTCGGCGGCCATGATGGCGTTCTTGTAGGCCATGAAGTGCTTGAAGCTGTTGATGCCGTGGTGCTGCACCAGCTCGGCCATTTCCTCGCGCACCTGCTCGCTCCACCAGGTAATGGCCACGTGGAAGCCGTAGTCGCTGGCGGATTTTTCCGCCCAGCCGCGCCACTGCTGGAAGGCCTCCAGCAACGACTGCTGGGGGTTGGGAATCACGAAGTCGATGATCGAGGTGGTGCCCCCCGCCAGGCCCGCCGCCGTGCCGCTGAAGAAGTCTTCGCTGGCCACGGTGCCCATGAAGGGCAGCTGCATGTGGGTATGGGGGTCGATGCCGCCGGGCATCAAGTATTGGCCGCTGCCATCGAGCACTTCGCAACCGACGGGAATATCCAGATTGTTGCCGATGGCGCGAATTAGACCGTCTGCGCAGAGCACATCGGCCTTATAACTTTCATCATGGGTAATAACGGTGGCGCCACGGATCAACAGAGACATTCCGAGTTCCTCGCAGGCATGACCGACTTGTGCCGGTTCTAACTTTTTTATTGAACGCACTGATAACTTAAACAATCCTGTCATCGGTGACAGGATTAGAAGCTAGTCGCACTTCAAAGAAACATCAAGAATATTTTTTATAAGCTTATATTAAATATAACTTGTTGAAATATAACGATTAAAAGTTCAAATCTGCAAAATGGTGCAGCCTCTCACCATTTTGACGCACTTGACAGGATCGAAAAATAGTCGAGATTTCCTATGTCAAATCAGCTGCTTGAGGAGGCGCTGGGAAGACCGGGAAATAACTAGAAAAATAACCGTGCACTGCTTTGGGTCCTGATCGAATGGACAACTTGCCAAACACCCGGCCTGAGTGGATTGGCAACTAACCAGGGGCTTGAAAGTTGCTTGCATAAAACCCAATGACATCAGTTGTTTACATGGATTCCGCCAGCCGTGCAGCAACGACCGCGCAAGTACTTGGCATCTTTATTGAGTACCGCCGCAGGTCGATGTGCCGGAGGGTGGAAGTCGTAAGTTCTCCGGCCATCGTCCGGCGCGCTGTCCCTTGGTGCGCCGGCCTGATGAGCAAAATAATCAGAACAACAGTGGAGCGGCCATGCAACAGATCAGATCCCAGGTGACCGAGCGCGCCGGCTTGTACGAGCTGGACGCCGGCAGCGACGTACTCGACAGCCCCCGTTACAACCACGACATCGCACCGACCAAGGTTCAGGAACGCACCTGGAACAAATGGCACATCACCGCACTGTGGATCGGCATGTCGATCTGCGTGCCCACCTACACCCTGGGCGGGGTGCTCACCGCCTACTTCGGCCTCAGTGTCGGCGAGGCGCTGCTGGCGATCCTGCTGGCCAATATCGTGGTGCTGGTGCCCCTGACCCTCAACGCCTTTGCCGGCACCAAGTACGGCATTCCGTTCCCAGTGCTGCTGCGCTCCTCGTTCGGCATCATCGGCTCCAACGTGCCGTGCCTGATCCGCGCCCTGGTGGCCTGCGGCTGGTTCGGCATCCAGACGATGTTCGGCGGGCTGGCGATCCACCTGTTCCTGGGCTCGATCTTCGAGGGCTGGAAGGCCCTGGGCGGCACCGGCGAGGTGATCGGCTTCATGATTTTCTGGACCCTCAACCTGTGGGTGGTGCTGCGCGGCGCCGAGTCGATCAAGTGGCTGGAAACCCTGTCCGCGCCGCTGCTGGTGGCGGTGGGTATCGGCCTGCTGGTGTGGGCCTTGCCCAGCGTGTCGCTGACTGAGCTGTTGGCGATCCCGCCCAAGCGTCCCGAGGGCGCCAGCGTCACCGGCTACTTCATGGCCGGGCTCACGGCGATGGTGGGTTTCTGGGCCACCTTGTCGCTGAACATTCCCGACTTCAGCCGCTACGCGAAAAGTCAGAAGGACCAGATCCTCGGACAGATCTTCGGCCTGCCGCTGACCATGTTCCTGTTCGCCGCCCTGGGGGTGGTGATGACCGCCGCCTCGGTGAAACTGGTGGGGGTCACGGTGTCCGATCCGGTGAGCCTGATCGGCCATATCCAGAGCCCGGGCTGGGTGGCTCTGGCCATGGCGCTGATCATCATCGCCACCTTGTCCACCAACACCGCGGCCAACATCGTCTCGCCCACCAACGACTTCCAGAACCTGGCGCCCAAGCTGATCGGTCGCACCACCGCGGTGATCCTCACCGGCCTGGTGGGGCTGGCGCTGATGGGCCACGAGCTGCTGAAAAAGCTCGGCCTGCTGATTTCCGACGTCAGCCTGGAGACCGTGTATTCCAACTGGCTGCTGGGTTATTCCAGCCTGCTGGGGCCGATTGCCGGGATCATGGTGGTGGACTACTTCATCATCAAGAAACAGCGCCTGGACCTGGCCGGCCTGTACCGCGACGACGTCTACCCGGCGTGGAACTGGCACGGTTTCATCGCCTTCGGCGTACCGGTGGCCCTGACCCTGATGTCCCTGGGCAGCAGCGCCTTCAACTGGTTCTACAGCTACGGCTGGTTCACCGGCTCGGCCCTGGGCGGGTTGATCTACTACGGCCTGTGCAGCTGGCGCAGCCCCCAGGTGGCGACCGCCAAGACCCCAACATGAACACCCAGCCACCGCCCTTGCGGGCACCAGGTGCGCGCGGTTTGCAGGAGCTGGCCTGCCAGCGAAGGCGTCGGCACGGGCGATGCACCTCTTGCGGGCTCCTTCGCCGGCAAGCGGTACGCCGCCCGGCCGACTCCTGGGCAAGAGCAGGTTTTTGCTAGGCCGTTATCCCGGGCGTTGCGCCACGCATCCCCCGACAAAACCAGAAGAAACGCCTGAGGAAATCACCATGAACGCTGCCGTCGAGGTTCTGCAATCCAGCCATCAGCACATCAACCGCGACCGCCTGTGGCAGTCGCTCATGGAACTGGCCAGGCTCGGCGCCACGGTCAAGGGCGGCGTCTGCCGTTTGGCCCTGACCGACCTCGACCGCCAGGCCCGGGATCTGTTCGTGCAATGGTGCGAGGAGGCCGGTTGCGCGGTCACGGTGGATGGCATCGGCAACATCTTCGCCCGCCGCCCCGGGCGCAATCCGCACCTGCCGCCGGTAATGACCGGCAGCCATATCGACACCCAGCCCACCGGCGGCAAGTTCGATGGCTGCTTTGGTGTGCTGGCCGGGGTGGAAGTGCTGCGCACCCTCAACGACCTCAAGCTGGAAACCGAGGCGCCCCTGGAAGTGGTGGTGTGGACCAACGAAGAAGGCTCGCGCTTTCCGCCGTGCATGATGGGCTCCGGGGTGTTCGCCGAGAAGTTCACCCTGGAGGACACCCTGGCCAAGACCGACGTCGATGGCATCAGCGTCGGCGAGGCGCTGAACGCCATCGGCTACGCCGGCACGCGCCCGGTCAGCGGGCATCCGGTGGGCGCCTATTTCGAGGCGCACATCGAGCAAGGCCCGATCCTGGAAGATGAGTGCAAGACCATAGGCGTGGTGCTCGGCGCCCTGGGGCAGAAGTGGTTCGACCTCAAGCTGCGGGGCGTCGAAGCCCATGCCGGCCCGACCCCCATGCACCTGCGCAAGGACGCCCTGGTGGGCGCCGCCGCCGTGGTGGCGGCGGTCAATCGCGCCGCCCTCGGCCACCAGCCTCACGCCTGCGGCACCGTCGGCTGCCTGCAAGCCTACCCGGGTTCGCGCAATGTGATTCCGGGCGAGGTGCGCATGACCCTGGACTTCCGCCACCTGGAGCCGGCGCGCCTGGACTCGATGATTGCCGAGGTGCGCCAGGTGATCGACAACACCTGCGAAGAGCACGGCCTGAGCTACGAACTGACCCCCACCGCGGACTTCCCGCCGCTGTACTTCGACCCGGTGTGCGTCGATGCGGTGCGCGGCGCCGCGCAGGGTTTGGGGTTGTCCCACATGGACATCGTCAGCGGCGCCGGGCACGACGCGATCTTCGTCGCCGAGCTGGGCCCGGCGGGGATGATCTTCGTGCCCTGCGAAGGTGGCATCAGCCACAACGAAATCGAAAACGCCGACCCCGACGACCTCGCCGCCGGCTGCGCGGTGCTGCTGCGCGCCATGCTCGCCGCCTCCCAGGCCATCGCCCAGCGCCAAGCGTAGGAGCCGACTTGCCGGCGAAGAGGCCGGCAAGACATGCATCGCCCGTTTCGGCGCCTTCGCTGGCAAGCTAGTTCCTGCAAGGGGCATCGTGGTGGGTTTTGCCTGGCGTACACTGGCGAACTTTTCCCATGGGATGCCGAATATGCACAGGATGGTGCTCTGTCTGGCCCTGGCTCTGAGCCTCGGCGGTTGTATCGATTACAAATGGGGCCACGACTGGAAGGCCGACAGTCCGGGCGATTGGCAAGACGCAAGCGTTGTCGGTTTCGACAAAGGCACGGCGTTCCAGCTGGCCTGCGGGGGCAGCCCACTCTATGTGAACGTGGAGACCCACGCCTCCCATCAACTTTTATCGCTGTTCTTCATCCCGTTGTTTTCCGCGTCGGACGATGACGGCCATGTATGGATCAGGGTCAGTCACCCCAGCCTGATGGCATGTGCTTCGCCTGCGCAAAACCCTCTGCTGCTGAAGCTGGACAACCGGCCCATTCAGGCAGTTGGCTTCTCGCGGCGTAGCGGCGAAGGCCTGTGCATCATCGACCTGGGCCCGCGCGAGTTGCAGGGCGAACAGCTGTCGATCGAGGTCAACCAGGCCTTGCTGTCCTGCGCAGTGGCGCCGATGACCCTGAAAAAGGACAGTTTCTTCTGCCTGCGGGCTACAAAGTTCGGCGGTTCGACACCGTGCGGTCGGTAGCCAAAAGCAAGGCCCTGCGTACCGAACGCGGCCCGACCTTTCGCAGCCTCGCGGGCTCGGCAGCGGCTACAGGGTCCATGGCGAGCTGGTTTTTTGTAGCCGCTGCCGCAGGCTGCGCACGCCCGGCACGGGCGTAGGGGGCAGGGCCGAGATAGAGCTGCCAGCCGAACCTAAGCTAATTCCTAAAAAGTATTTATTTTAGATTTGTTAGATCGTTTAGCTTTTAGCGACTTTCCTGTCTCCCAGAAGGTTCGCCCCCATGCGCCTGCCCTTTGCTTTGCGTCGTAGCTTGTCGATCACCGCCCTGGCCGGCCTGGCGCTGGGCATGGCCCTCAATGCCCAGGCCGATACCGACCTGCGCATCGGCTACCAGAAATCCTCGACCCTGCTGGCCTTGCTCAAGGCCCAGGGCACCCTGGAAAAACAGCTGGCGGGGCAGGGCGTCAACATCACTTGGCACGAGTTCACCAGTGGCCTGCCGTTGGCGGAATCGCTGAATGTGGGCAATGTCGATATCAGCGCCGATGTCGCCGACACGGTGCCGGTCTTCGCCCAGGCCGCCGGGGCCCAACTGACCTATTTCGCCAGCGAAACTCCCTCCCCGGCGGCCCAGTCCATCGTCATTCCCAAGGATTCGCCGCTCAAGTCCCTGGCCGACCTCAAGGGCAAGCGCATCGCCGTGACCAAGGCCGCCGGCAGCCACTACCTGCTGATCGCCGCCTTGCGCGAAGCGGGCTTGAGCTTCGCCGATATCCAGCCGGTGTACCTGACCCCGGCCGATGGCCGCGCGGCGCTGGAAACCGCCAAGGTCGATGCCTGGGTCACCTGGGAACCCTTTGTCGCCAGCGCCCAGCGCCAGCAGGGCGCGCGGGTGCTGCACGACGGCCAGGGGCTGGCCAGCTATCGCCGTTACTACCTGGCTTCCAACGACTACGCCAAGGCCCATCCCGAGGTGCTGCAGCAAGTGTTCGCCGAGTTGCAGAAGACCGGCACCTGGGTCAAGGCGCACCCGGCCGAGGCGGCAAAACTGCTGGGCCCGCTGTGGGGCAACCTGGATGTGCCGACGGTGGAACTGGCCAACAGCCGCCGCACCTACAAGGTGGAAGCGGTCAAGCCCGACGCCCTGGGCGAGCAGCAGAAAATCGCCGATGCCTTCTACCAGGAAAAGCTATTGCCCAAGCCGGTGGATGCCCGGGCGGTGCAGTTGTGGAGCCCGAAATCGTTGTAATTGACCGTTAGATCGCTTTCGCCGGCAAGCCGGCTCCTACAGCGAAGCAGGTCCCCCCCTTTTTCTTGTTCACCGCCGGCTACGCCATCCCGCGCCCGGCGTCAGGAGTTCCCGTGTCTGCCGTTCACCCCCAAGAGGCCTTTGCCGTCCCAGCCTCCGTCAGCCCGCCCGCGGATAACGCCGACGTGGTGCTGGAATTGCGCCACCTGACCAAGCACTACGCCCGCCGCCGTGGCCAGTCCGCTCCGCCTGCGGTTGAGCAGGTCAGCCTCAAGGTGCGCCGTGGCGAAGTGCTGTGCCTGATGGGCACCTCCGGCAGCGGCAAGTCCACCTTGCTGCGGCATATCAACCGGTTGATCGAGCCCAGCAGCGGCGAGGTGCTGATCGACGGTTCGGCCATCAGCCAGCTTTCGGCCAGGGAACTGCGCACCCTGCGTTCGCGGCGCATCGGCATGGTGTTCCAGCACTTCGGCCTGCTGCCCCATCGCAGCGTGCGCGACAACGTCGCCTTGCCCCTGGAACTGCGCGGCGAACCCGAGGCCCTGCGCCACGCCGCGGCCGACGTGCAATTGCAAGCCATGGGCCTGGAAGGCTGGGGCGAGCACTATCCCCATGAGCTGTCTGGCGGCATGCAGCAGCGGGTCGGCCTGGCCCGGGCCCTGGTCAGCGAGCCGGACATCCTGCTGATGGACGAACCCTTCAGCGCCCTGGACCCGACCATCCGCCGCGACCTGCAAAGCCACTTTCTGCAGGTGGTGCGCGAGCGCGGCATCACCACCTTGCTGGTGACCCACGACCCGGCGGAAGCCCTGCGCCTGGCGGACCGCATCGCCGTGCTGCGCCACGGCCAGCTGATTCAGGTCGGCACGCCCGAGGAATTGCTGAAGCAGCCGGCGGATGCCGAAGTGGCGGACTTCTTCCAGGAACACGGCGCCCGCAGCGCCACGCCGGTGGCGACGATTGCCCCGCGCAAGAGCGCGACGACCCCGGCGCCGGTCAACCCCGGACTGTCCTTTGCCCAGGCCCTGCTGTTGGGGCCCGCCGCCCTGGCCGCCAGCGGTCGCGGTGGCCTGTACTGGCTGGGCTTCGCCCTGGAACTGGGGGCGGCCGCAGCCTTGGGGCAGGGGCTAGCCACGGCCAGTTTCGCCTGGGCCGCCCTGGCGCTCATCGGCTTGCTGCTCAGCCGCCTGTTGAGCCTGGCCCTGGCCCGCCGCCCCAGCCGCCTGGGGCGCTCGGACTGGCGTCTGCCGTGGCTGGTGTTGCTGCTGTCCCAGGCCCTGGTGCTGTGGCGGGTGTTGGCCGTCGACGCCAGTGGCCCCTGGCTGCAATTTCCCGCCGACCGGCAAGTGCTGCTGGGCACCGCCGCGGCCATCGATCAACTGATTGCCTGGTCCCAGGTGACGTTCGAAAGCACCTTCGTCGGCGTGATAGTCGCCGTGCGCACGGTGATCGACAGCACCGAAAGCCTGCTGGGCTGGCTGCCCTGGCCGGTGCCGGCCCTGGCCCTGGTGCTGCTGGCCTGGCGCAGCGCCGGCGCCGCCCTGGCCCTGACCAGTGCCGCGGCCTTGCTCTACATCGGCCTGTTCGGCTTCTGGGAGCGGACCATCGCCACCCTGGCCCTGGTGGGCTCCTCGGTGCTGATCTCGCTGTTGATCGGCGTACCGGCCGGCATCCTCCTGGCCAAGCGCGCCCTGGCCCGGCGCCTGATCACTCCGCTCTTGGACGTGATGCAGACCTTGCCGACCTTCGTGTACCTGATCCCGGCGGTGGCGTTCTTCTCGGTGGGCAAGACCCCGGCGGTGATCGCCACGGTGATCTTCGCCCTGGCGCCGATGATCCGCCTCACTGCCCTGGGGATTCAGGAAGTGCCCAAGACCGCCGTCGAGGCGGCCCTGGCCCACGGCGCCACGCCGTGGCAGATCCTGACCAAGGTCGAACTGCCCCTGGCTGCGGGCTCCTTGCTGCTGGGGATCAACCAGACCCTGGTGATGAGCCTGTCGATGGTGGTGGTGGCGGCGCTGATCGGCGCCGGCGGCCTGGGCTACGACGTGATGACCGCGCTGCGCAACATCAAGGGCGGCGAGGGCATGTTGGCCGGCGCCGCGATCGTGTTCTGCGCGCTGATTCCCGACCGCATCATTCAAGCGACCCTGCGCCAGCGGGATCGCACATTGCATCAATCATGAGGTGTCCCTTGAACAAGTCGTTTACCCGTACCCTTGGCGCCGCCGCGCTGTTGTTGGGTTTGTCCCTGCCGGTGCTGGCCAAGGACAAGATCGTCATTGGCGAGCAGAACTGGACCGGCGCCATCGCCATCCAGAACATCCTTGGCGAAGTGATCAAGAGCCGCCTCGACGGCGAGGTTTCCTACCTCGCCGGTGACGTGCCGGTGCTGTTCGCTGCCGCCGCCAAGGGCGACGGCTCGGTGGACGTGCTGACCGATATCTGGCTGCCCAACCAGTCCGCCGCCTGGGCCAAATACGTCACTGGCGGCACCCGCTCGCTGGTGCCCAACAAGCAGCCGTACCTGGGGGTTCAGGGCTTCTACATCCCCGGCTACCTGCAAGACAAATATGGCGTGAAGTCGGTCTACGACCTGCAAAAGCCCGAAGTGGCGAAACTCTTCGAACCCCTGGGCGGCGGCAAGGCGCAACTGCTGGTGGGCCCGGCGGGTTGGGAGTCGACCTACATCGGCGAGATCAAGGCCAAGGATTTCGGCTTTGCCGACAAATTCGAATCGGTGTCCACCGAAGCCTCGGTGACCTACGCCAAGCTGGCCGCGGCCTACAAGGCCCAGCGCGGCGTGGTGTTCTACGCCTACACCCCGGACTGGATCTTCTCCGCCTTCGACCTGCGCCGCCTGGATGAACCGGCGTTCGACGGCTACGCCCAGGACAACAAGAAGGGCGACCCGCTGTACAAGGCCGACGGCTGCTGGAAATTCATCAGCCCGACGGTGGATGCCGACTGGCTGAGCAAGAGCAAGATCACCTGCGCCTACCCGGATGCCCGAGTGTATGTCCTGGCGTCCAGCGCCCTGCAAAAACGCGCACCGCGAATTGCCGCGTTCCTGGAGAACTTCAGCATCGAGCCTCAGGCCCTGAATGACTTGATTCTCAAGATTGAAAAGGAACAGCAACCGGCGGCGCAGGCGGCCAAGGAATGGGTTGCGGCCCATCCGCAGATCGTTGATGGCTGGCTGGGTGCCAGCGGCGAGAAAGTGGGAGTGGCGCAATGAGTGGGGCGCCGGTGAACAGCCTCGAACAGGCGACCTTCGGCGCCGGGTGTTTCTGGGGCGCGGAAGCCGCGTTCCGGGTGCTGCCTGGGGTCGTGGACAGCCGCGTAGGCTACGCCGTGGAAGCGGCGGACGAAGCCTTGCAGATAGAAGTGGTGCAGGTGGATTTCGACCCGCAGGTGCTGGCGTATACCCGCCTGATCGAACACTTTTGGGACCTGCATGATCCGACCTCGGTGGATCGCCAAGGGGAACATGGCGGGGTGAAATATCGCTCGGCGATCTTCCACACCAACGCCGCGCAAGCCGAACAGGCGAGGGCGGCCAAGACCGCCCTGCAAGACTCCGGACGCCTCAACAAACCCGTGGCCACGGTGATCGTGCCCCTGGGCCGCTTCGACCTGGCGGATGAAGCGCACCAGCGTTACCTGGAGAAGAATGGCCTGAGCAGTTGCCACATCTGATCGTTTGCAGGTACGCAGGCTGTAGGAGCTGGCTTGCCGGCGAAGAGGCCCGTGAGCCATGCATCGTCTGGGCTGATGCCTTCGCTGGCAAGCCAGCTCCTACACGGTGGGACGGTACACACCGCTCCACCTTCAGGTCGGCCGGCAGGCCGCCACCCGGGCATTGATTACTTTGGGCTGGGCCGGCATTCCGGCATTTCCAAAGGGAGTCGCTGTCAGAGCGAACCCCTAAGCGGCCGTGACCACAGCAACGGATATGTACACCACCGCGGTAAAAAAGAAACGCAACAACGGATGTGTATTTCGAACCTCCCTGACGACCTCTATATCATCCCTTAAAATAAATTAGAGGGTGTCGTCACAAGACCCAAAAAACATTGATGGTTGGTTTATCCAGTTGGGCGGCCAGCGTGTCGTGGCACTTGCAAGCCATCGGCGGCACGATATCTAGATTAATTTGTGGAACTCGCTGAAGCTTCATTTATCTAGCCGTTCACCGTCAGAGGAACTGAAGGTGAAGCAATACTTCTGCTCAGATATTTGTATTGCCCCCTGGGCTATCAAAACTTGTGGGCATGAGATTAAGCAGGCATCTGGGCAGAAAAACATAGTTTGTTTTTATCCAAATCCCTCGCATACGCTGAAAAATATGGTCCCCGTTGGCCAGGTTTACCCTCGCAGGTACCGCCTAATTCAATCACCTTTTCATGAAAGCTTTTTACTTTTTCTACAGAGTCAACATTAAAACCAATCATCGTGCCATTTCCATTTGTTGCAGGCTCCTTGTTAAAGGGAGTTGCCAGCGCAAATGAGAAATTGCTGCTTTGCCAGTAAGTCATTCTGTCTGTTGATGTCACGTACTTGAGTTCTGTTTTCTCAAAGAGTGCATTGTAGAACTCAATTGCGGCCTCCATGTTGTTTGTGCCTAGGACGCAGTAGTTGACTCTCATAATTTAATACCTCGTATTTGTAGCAGGGTTTAGTACTCATGATTAGCATGTTAAAGCGGCTCATTGTCGTCATTATGCTGCAGGGCAGTGACAGTTTCCGTCAGGATTGATCGATACGCACAACAAGGGTAGGCCGCTGAGTTTGGGGAAATCCTACGTTAAGCCGGCTCGGCTTAAGTGCGTGTCATGCCCTTGCAACTCATCGGCGCCACGATATCTCCGACAATGTGTGGAGTTTGCTGAAACCGCATTGAGCCGGCCGCGAAGGTACCTGGGAAGGACGAGCCAAGGTTCACCAACACCGTATTGTGGATTGGCGCGCCGGGGCACCTTGGAGAGACCCGCCAGGCGATCATGTTTCAGGTTTCAAGCCCCACCTTTCCACCCCCCACCCAACGCCACCACCAACCCCACACTGGCCTGCAACTCCCTTGTCTGCACCGCCTGCAACCCCCGCTGGGCCTGCAAGGCTGCGGTCTGCGCCGTCACCACATCCAGGTAGCTGACGGCACCTGCCTGATAGCTGTTCATCGCCAAGGTTTGGGTGTGCTGCGCTGCGTTCACCGCCGCCTGCTGATCCAACGCCTCCTGGCGCAAATCCCGCAGTTGCCCCAGGTTATCCTCCACCTCGCGCACCGCCCGCAGCACTTGCCCACGGTAATGGGCGGCGGCCTCTTCGAACTCGGCATGGGCCTGGCGCTCATTGGCGCTCAGCCGGCCGCCATCAAAAATCGGCAGGTTCACCAACGGCCCCAGGGCCCAATAACGATTGCCCGCCGCCAACAGATTGCCCACGCCCTGGGTCTGGCCACCGAGCATGCCGGTCAGGCTGAAATCCGGATACCAGGCCGCGCGAGCCACGCCTATGCCGGCATTGGCGGCGTACACACGGCGCTCCGCGGCGGCAATGTCCGGCCTTCGTTGCAGCAGGGTGCTGGGCAGTTGCCGGGGAATGCTCGGCAGGCTCAAGAGTTGCGCAGAGGGCGCCAGGTGGAATTGGCTGGCCGGTTCGCCCACCAGTTCGCCGATGGCGTGTTCGGTGAGGGTGCGCTGGGCGCGCACTTCGTCCAGTTCGGCTTCGGCGCTGGCCAGTTGGCTCTGGGCCCGGGTCAGGTCCAGTTCCGAGGCGATCTGCCCCTGGTAGCGGTCGCGGGTCAGTTGCAGGGCCTGGGCGTAATCCTCCAGGGAGTGGCTGAGGATGCGGCTCTGGGCGTCCAGGCCATTGAGTTGCACATACAGGCTCGCCAATTGTTTTTGCAGGCTCAGGCGCGCCGCTGCCAAGTCGTCGCCGGAGGCTTGGGCCTGGGCGTCTCCGGCCGCCGCTTGATTGCGAATCCGCCCCCAGAGGTCGAGGTCCAAGCCCAGGGCAAAACCGGCGGTGTTGCTGTTGTAGATCGACGGTTGCGTGCTGCCGCGCAGGGGGCGGCTGTCCGACTGGCGTTGGCGCAACGGTTGGGCGCTGGCGCTGATCTGCGGGAACAGCCCGGCATGCAGCTGGCTGGCGTAGGCCTGGGCGCCGTCATAGTGAGCCAGGGCCGCGGCGAGGTCCGGGTTGGCCTGGAGCAGGCGCTGTTGCAGGTCGTTGAGAAGCGGGTCCTGGTACAGCAGCCACCACTGTTCGGCAATGACCTGGGGCGTGGCGGCCGGGTGCCAGGGGCCGTCGGCGTTCTGTTCGCGATACTGCGCCGGCAGGTCGATGGGCGGCACCTGGTAGTGGGGCGCCAGGGAGCAGCCGTGCAGGGCCAGCAACAGCAGGGCGGCGAGGGGCTTAAGCCTTGGGCGCATGTTCGCCTCCCGCGTCCGCCAGTTGCACCAGGTCACCTTCGCGCAGGGCGTCCGGCGGGTTGTCGATGACCTGGTCGGTCGCTTGCAGGCCCTGGTCGATCACCAGCCGTTCCCCCAGGTCCAGGCCGATATGGATGCTGCGCAGGTGTACGTGGCGGGAACCGTCGATCACCGCCACCTGGGTGCCCTGGGCGCGGAAGATCAGGGCGCTGGCGGGGATGCTCACACCGTGGGTGTCGGCAGGGATGGCCAGCGTGGCTTCGGCATAGTCGCCGGGCATCAGCGCGCCGTCCGGGTTGGCGGCGACGAACTGTGCCAGCAGGGTGCCGGAGCGTGGGTCGATGGCGGTGGAGTCGCCCAGCAGTTGCGCGCTGAAGTGCTGGCCAGGGTGCTCGGGCACGGTCAGCTGCGCTTGCAGACCAGGGTGGATCACGCTGGCGTAGTTCTGCGGAATCGGCACGTAGAGCCGCAGTTTGTGGGTGTCCGCCAGGTCGAACAGCTCCGGGTCGCTGTCGTTGTCGGCCTTGATCAACTGGCCGATATCGGTGTGGCGGGCGGTGATGGTGCCGGCGAACGGCGCACGAATGGTCTTGTAGTCCTCCAGCGCCGAGAGCCGCGCATAGTCGGCGGCGGCCGCCTCGGCATTGGCTTTGGCGGCGGCTGCGTTGGAGGTCTTTTCATCGGCTTCCTGGTGCGATACCGAGTGGCTGGCCAAGAGGTGCTGCCAGCGCTCGGCGGTGGTCTGGGCCAGCCGGGCATTGGCTTGCTGCTGGGTCATCCGCGCCCGGGCCTGGGCCACTTGCTGGTCCAGGTCGGGGCTGTCGATATGGGCCAGTACCTGCCCGGCGGCCACGTGGGTGCCTATGTCCTGGGTCCAGTCCTTGAGGTAGCCGCTGACCCGGGCATGGATCGGCGCCTTGCTCCAGGCCTCCAGGTGCGCCGGCAGGCGCAGGGTGTCGCCCAGCACGTTGTGCTGCGGCTGGAACACCAGCACTTGCGGCACGGCGGCGGTTTCGGTCCAGGCAACGACGGCCCGTTCATGCCGGGTGCGCGCGGCCAGGCCGCTGGCCACCAGCAGGGCAGCCAGGCTCAGGCCGCCGATGCCCAGCAGCATCAGGCGTTTGCGCGAAGGGGTGTGATCAGGCGACATGGGTGTTTTCTCCAGCAACAGCGGATTGGGGACGGCGGCCGTGGACCAGGCTGAAGACCACGGGGACAAAGATCAGGGTGGCCACGGTGGCGAGGATCAGCCCGCCGATCACCGCGCGGCCCAGTGGGGCGTTCTGTTCCTCGGACAGGGCCAGGGGCAGCATGCCGATGATCATCGCCAGGGCGGTCATGCACACCGGGCGAAAGCGCGTGTAGCCGGCTTCCAGCGCTGCCTTGAGGGCATCGCCGTGTTCCGCCAGGCGCTCGCGGCAAAAACTCACCACCAGGATCGAGTTGGCGGTGGCCACCCCCATGCACAGGATGGCCCCGGTCAGCGCCGGCACCGACAGCGAGGTGCCACTCAAGAACAGCATCCACACGATCCCGGCCAGGGCTGCCGGCAGCGCGGTGATGATCACGAACGGATCGACCCAGGACTGGAAGTTGACCACGATCAGCAGGTAGATCAGTACCACCGCACCCAGCAGGCCCAGGCTCAGGCCGCTGAAGGCTTCGTGCAGGGCGTCGATCTGCCCGTGCAGGCTGATCGTGGCGCCCTTGGGCCGCAGGGCCGCGGCGTCGTCCAGGACCTTTTGCATGTCGTGGGCCACGGCGCCCAGGTCGCGGCCCTGCACGTTGGCGTACAGGTCCAGGGTCGGCTGGATGTTGTAGTGGCTGACCACCGCCGGGCTCTCGACCCGGGAGATGTCCGCCAGGCCGCCGAGGATCTGCGACTGGCCGTTGCTGCCGGTGACCGGCAGCGCCTCCAGGGCCGGCAGGCTGTCCAGGCGGTATTGCGGGGTGGCGGCGACGATGGAATAGGACACGCCGTTCTTCGGGTTGAGCCAGAAGGTCGGCGCCACCTGGGAGCTGCCGGCCAGCGACGCCACCATGCTGTTGGTCACGTCGCGCTCGGTGATGCCCAGGCCATTGGCCCGCAGGCGATCGACCTTGACCTGCAAGGACGGGTAGCCGGTGGACTGCTGGATGCGCAGGTCGGCGATGCCCGGCACATGCTGCAGGCGCCGTTGCAGTTGCAGAGCGAAGGCGCGGTTGGCCGCGGCGTCGGGCCCGGAGATTTTCACGTCCAGGGGGGCCGGGGCGCCGAAGTTGAGGATCTGGCTGCTGATGTCTGCCGGCAGGAAGGCGAACTGGCTGCCGGGGAAGCTTTCCGGCAAGGCTTCACGCAGTTGTTTCACATAGTCGGCGCTGGGAGCGTGGCCGGGTTTGAGGGTGACCTGGATATCACCGTCCTGGGGGCCGATGGTGCCGCTGTTGCTGTAGGCCATGTCGATGCCGCTCAAGGGGATGCCGATGTTGTCGATGATGCTGTCCAGTTGCTCGGCTGGAATCACTTCGCGAATCCGCGCTTCGATACGGTCGAAGGCCGCCGCGCTTTCCTCGATCCGTGTGCCCAGGGGCAGCCGCACGTGCAGGGCCAGGGCCCCGGCGTCGGTGGCGGGGAAGAAGTCCTGGCCCAGGCTCGGCAGCAGGGCGAAGGAGGCCAGCACGCAGGCAAGAAAGCCGAGGATGAAGGTCTTGCGCCGGCCCAGGGCCAGGTGCAGCAGGCCGTGGTAGGTGTCGCGCACGCTGGAGAAACGCGCCTCGAAGCCCTGTTGAAAGACCAATAGCCCGCGCACCAGGGCATTGCGCGGCTTGGCGTGCTGTTCGCCTTCGTGGTGGTTGATGAAGGCATCTTCCGGGTGGTGCCCGGGGCCGGCTTCCGGCGTGTGGGGCTTGAGCAGGTACATGGCCAGTGTGGGCACCAGGGTCCGCGAGAGGATGAACGAGCTGGCCATGGCGAAGATCACCGCCAGGGCCATGGGCCGGAACAGGTAGCCGGCGATGCCTTGCAGCAGGAACATCGGCACGAAGACGATGCAGATGCACAGCAGCGAGACGAAGGCCGGGCCGACGATCTGCCTGGCGCCGTCGAGGATGGCCTGCTTGACCGCCTTGCCCTGCTCCAGGTGCCAGTTGATGTTCTCGATGGTCACGGTGGCGTCGTCCACCAGGATCCCCACCGCCAGGGCCAGGCCGCCCAGGGTCATCACATTCAGGGTCTGGCCGCTGAGCGCCAGCAGGGCAATGGCCGAGAGCACCGCCAGGGGAATCGAGGCGGCGATGATCAGTGTGGAGCGCCAGCTGCCGAGGAACAGCAGGATCATCGCGCTGGTCAGCAGGGCGGCGATGATGCCTTCCTGGGCCACGCTGCCCACCGACTGCTTGACGAACACCGAGGCGTCCCCCAGCAGTGAGGTCTTCAGCGCTGGCGGCAGGGTCTCATTGATGCGCGGCAGCATCTGGCGGATGCCGTCGACGATCGACAGGGTGGAGATATTGCCGTTCTTCAGGGCCGGCATCAGCACCGCGCGGCGTCCGTCGACCCGCACGATGTTGGTCTGCGGCGGCGAGCCGTCGCGCACGTGGGCCACCTGGCCGATGGTGATCAGCGCGCCGTCCACGGTCTTGATCGGCAGGTCGTTGAGCTCCTCGATGGCGGTCGGGCTGTTGTTCAGCAGCACCGTGTATTCATCGCTGCCCAGCTTGGCGGTGCCCACCGGGATGATCTGGTTCTGCGCCGCCAGGGCATTGCCCACGTCCTGGGCCGACAGGCCCTTGGCGGCCAGGGCTTGCGGGTCCAGGTCGAGGGTGATCTGGCGCTGCTTGCCGCCCATGGGGGTGGGCATGGCCAGGCCGGGCAGGGCGCTCAGGGGCAAGCGGATGTTGTTCTGCACCAGGTCGCGGATCTTCGCCTCCGACAGGGTCGGGCTGGAAAACGCCATCTGCAGGATCGGCACCGTCGAGGCGCTGTAGTTGAGGATCAGCGGCGGGGTGATGCCCGGCGGCATCTGCTTGAGCACGGTTTGTGACACCGCGGTCACCTGGGCGTTGGCGGTGCGGATATCGACCCCGGGCTGGAAGAAGATCTTGACGATGCCCATGCCCGGCAGCGACTGCGACTCGATATGCTCGATGTCGTTGACCGTGGTGCTCAGGGAGCGCTCGTAGGTGTAGATCACCCGCCCGGCCATGGCATCCGGCGACAGGCCGTTGTACTGCCAGACCACCGCCACCACCGGGATGCCGATATCCGGGAACACGTCGGTGGGGGTACGCAAGGCCGCCAGGGGCCCGATGATGCAAATGAATATCGCCAGCACGATGAACGTGTAGGGCTTGAGCAGTGCGGTCTTGACCAGCCCGAGCATGCCGAAAACCTCCGAGGGAGTGGGGTTGCAAACCTCGGCAGCCTGCAGCGACCCACCTAACACGCGGCTTTCAGCCAGGTGAAGGAAGTTTTAGGTAAGGCCTGTATTTCCTTTCATGTGGATTCATTTGTTCTCGCACCGGGGCCTCGACAAGCTTGGTGGCCATCGGCGCAGGGGGTTTTTCCGGGCTTGCGCCGCACTCATTACGGTCATTTGCGAGGTTTCTTCCATGTCCCTCAAACCCTTGTTGCTGTTGCCGGGCCTTGGCCTGGTGTGCCTGCTTTCGGCCTGTGCCGGGCCGCTGCCCAAGGCCGATCCTCAGCAGGCCTGGATCGATCTTGCTCCGGAGTCGCCCAACGACTTGCTGGCCGACAGCGTCGATGGCAAGCGCCTGAACGATGGCCGCTACTTCCAGGTCAGCCCCGGCCAGCACCGCTTGCGGATGGCCTTGCTGCAAGGGGCCAACGGCAACTCGGCGCAACCCGACTGCCTGGGGCGCCTGGACTATGCCGGGTTCCAGGCGGGGGGCCATTACCGACTGGTGGAGTCCAGCCAGGGCCAGGACGTCAGCGCCGCTCTGCTGGACGCCCAGGGCCGGCAGGTGGCCCAGAGCCGGCCGTTCAGTTGCCTGTAGGGCTTCTTTTTTCCATTGCCAAGGTAGATTTTCATGACACTCAAACCGCTGCTGCTGATACCCGTCCTGGGCCTCGCGTGCCTGCTCGGCGCTTGCGCCGGGCCCATGCCCCGGCCCGATCCCAGCCAGGCCTGGATCGGCCTGCAGGAAGAGGCGCCCAACGACCTGATGGCCGAACGGGTGGACGGACAGAAGATCGACGATGGCCGCTATTTCCAGGTCAAGCCCGGTGCTCACCGCCTGGACGTGACCCTGTTTGAAGAGAACGTCGGCGACTCCAACCAGCAAGACTGCGACGGCCACATCAGCTACGGCGGCTTCAAGGCCGGGGAGCATTACACACTGGTGGAGTCGAGCCTGGGGAACGAGGTGTCGGCGCGCCTGTATGACGCCAAGGGCAAGCAGGTAGCCAGTACCCACGACTTCAATTGCATGCCCGGCTGACGGGGCTGTTTACCGCGCTCAAACAAGGACATTTCGCTCACCACAAAGAGACGGGCCTGACTTCAGACCCATGGCGAGCCAGGGGATGATAGGGGCCTGTCTCCCAGCAAACGGGCGTGCGTCATGAAGCAAGAGGCTGAAGCGGCGATCTGCTCCACCGAAGTGGCATTTGGTGAAGTGGCGCAAATGATCACCGCCGCGCGGCAGCGGGCAGTGCGCGCGGTGAATACCGAACTGGTGGAGCTGTATTGGCAGGTCGGGGCCTATATCAGCCGCAAGATCGAGGCGGCGGAGTGGGGCGATGGCGTGGTCCGGCAATTGGCGGATTACCTGGCGCGGCAGCAGCCGGGCCTGCGGGGTTTTACCCGGGCAAACCTGTTTCGCATGCGCCAGTTTTATGAGGCCTATCGTGCTGACGAGAAAGTCGCACCACTGGTGCGACAATTGTCCTGGAGCCACCATCTGGTGGTGATGGGACAGAGCAAAGGGCCCAGTGAACGTGAGTTCTACCTGCGCTTGGCGGTCCAGGAACAATGGTCACGCAGAGAACTTGAACGGCAGATCAAATCCGCCCTGTTCGAACGCACGCTGACCCGCCCGGCCAATGCCTCGGCAACCTTGAAGCAGGCCCGTCCCGAGGCCCTGAAGGTCTTCAAGGATGCCTACATGGTGGAGTTTCTCGGCCTGGCCCAGGGGCATGACGAAGCCGACCTGCACCAGGGGCTGCTGCGCCAACTCAAGGATTTCCTGATCGAGATGGGGCGCGACTTCTGCTTTGTCGCTTCAGGCTATCCCCTGCAGGTCGGCGGGCGCGATTTCGCCCTGGACCTGCTGCTGTTCCATCGTGGGTTGAATTGCCTGGTGGCCGTTGAACTCAAGGTCGGGCGCTTCGAGCCGGAGTACCTGGGCAAGCTGGACTTCTACCTGGAGGCCCTGGATCGCCAGGTGCGCAAGCCCCACGAGAATCCGGCCCTGGGCGTGTTGCTCTGTGCCAGCAAGCATGACGAGGTGGTGGAATATGCCCTCAACCGTTCCCTGTCACCGGCGCTGATCGCCGAGTACCGGACCCAGTTGCCGGACAAGCAACTGCTGCAGGCCAAGTTGCAGGAGTTCTATGCCCTGGACACCCAGGCGCGGTGAGTCGGGTGGCCATGGTGTCGGGGGCACTGCACCGCCTTGGTGAGTCGAATGCCCAGCCTGGCGCCGATCTCTGGCTCATTCCGTCTCGCTGCCGAACCAGTCGGCCAGGCGCGCGCTGGCTTGTTCCCGGACCTCGGCGTTGATGTGGGCGGCTACTGTCACCACTGAGCCGGTCAACAGGCCGAGGTCATCGACGTACCCGGCCCCGGGGATCAGGTCGGGGATGATGTCCAGCGGCAGCACGAAGTAACCCAGGGCGGCATAGATGGTGGTCTTGGCCCAGATCGGGGTTTGCGGCCGTTGCGCGGCGTAGTAGAGCCATAGGGCTTTCTGGATCAAGGCCCGGCCGATGCGCGAGGCGTAGCGGCCGATCTTGCGCCAGAAACAGAGTTCAAGGGACTGGGCGGTGGACATGGCGCACTCCTGGGGGACATGGGTCCAGGTCATGGTCGCCACCCGAGCGCTGGACCGGCAGAGGCCAATATTTCCCCGGTTGTTCTGAGCGTAGGAGCCGGCTTGCCGGCGAAAGGGCCGGACCAGGCGCCGTGAATCTTGCGTCAGGACAGGGGCGCCTGTGAGTACGCCTTCGCTGGCAAGCCAGCGCCTACGGGTGGTGCGTACATGATGCTGTAGGAGCCGGCTTGCCGACGAAAGGGCCGGATCAGGCGCCGTGAATCGTCAGGACAGGGGCGCCTGTGAGTACGCCTTCGCTGGCAAGCCAGCGCCTACGGGTGGTACGTACATGATGCTGTAGGAGCCGGCTGGCGAAGGGGTCAAGGGGCAATCAGCCCCAGGGCGCCGCCGGCCAGCAGCAGGGCAGCGAGGATCCCGGTAATGGCGAACAGCTGCTGCAGCCGCGGGCCGGCCAGGTGGCTGGCTACCTGGCGTCCCAGCACCAGCCCCAGGACCGCCCCCAGGGCAAAGGGCGCGCCCACCGCCCAGTGCATGATCCCGCTGAGGCTGGCGGTGACCACGCTGCCCAGGGAGACCAGGGCGATCACCGCCAGTGAGGTGGCGACGATGCTCTTGCTGTCCAGGTTGGTGTAGCGGCTCAGGGCCGGGATGATGACGAAGCCGCCACCCACCCCCAGCAGCCCGGAAAGCAGCCCCGAGAGCATCCCGGTGAAGGTCAGCGCCCGGGCGCAGGGCAGGGTCCAGCGCAGGCGGCCCTGGGCCGGGTTGAGCACGCAGGGCATGAAGGCCGGGCGCGGCGCCGGCTGGCCCTGTTTCAGTTCCAGGCTGGCCTTGCGCAGGATGCGCCCGCAGGCGTACAGCAGCACCAGGGAGAACAGCAGCGCCAGCGGCAGGTTGGGTAGGCGGTGGGCCAGCCACAGGCCCAGCGGCGCCATGAGGATGCCGATGCCGGCCACGAACCCCGCCGCGCGGTAGCGCACGATGCCCTGGCGCAAGCCCAGCACCGCGCCGACGCTGGCTGCCAGGCCCACCGCCAGCAGGCCGATGGGCGCGGCCTCGACCATGCTCAGGCCCAGGCCGAAGACCAGGAGCGGCACGGCGAGGATGCCGCCACCGGCCCCGGTCAGGGCCAGGATCGCACCAATGATCGCCCCCAGCCCGGCGCCCAGAAGACTGTGTTCGCTCATGCTTTCGGGGTGTCCGTGGCCAGGGTCGGATGGGCCAGCCATTCGTGGCCCTTGAGCATGCCGCGCCAGTACAGCGGTGGCAGGATCCGTTCCTTCAGCCACCAGGCGCGACGGGTTGGCTGGCGCCCGTCCAGCAGCCAGCGCGGGAAACTCGGTGCCAGCTTGCCGCCATAGGTGAATTCGGCGAGGACGATCTTGCCCCGTTCCACGGTCAGCGGGCAGGAACCGTAGCCGTCGTATTCGGCCAGGCGGGTCAGGCGCTTGAGGGCCACCAGCACATTGTTGGCCACCACCGGTGCCTGTTTGCGTGCCGCTGCGGCGGTCTTGGCATTGCTGGTATTGGTGGCGTCCCCCAGGCCGTGGATGTTCACGTAGCGCTTGTGGCGCAGGCTGCCCGGGTCGACGTCGATCCAGCCGGCGGCGTCCGCCAGGGGGCTCTGGCGGATGAAGTCCGGGGCGCACTGGGGAGGCACCACGTGCAGCATATCGAAGGCCCGTTCCAATGTTTCCTGGCGGCCATCGGCCAGGGTGCGGACAAAGGTCGCGCGTTTGGCCGGGCCGTTCACCGCCACCAGGTTGTGGCCGAAATCCAGTTCGATGCCGTACTTCTTCACGTATTCCATCAGCGCCGGCACGTAGTCGGCGACGCCGAACAGCACACCGCCGGCATTCAGGAAGCGCGGCTTGATCTGCCCCAGGCGGCCGTGGCGCAGCCAGTGGTCGCAGGACAGGTACATGGCCTTTTGTGGCGCTCCGGCGCACTTGATCGGCATCGGCGGCTGGCTGAACAGCGCCTCGCCCTGCTGCAGTTGCTGCACCAGTTGCCAGGTGTAGGGCGCCAGGTCGTAGCGGTAGTTGGAGGTCACGCCGTGGTTGCCCAGGGCCTGGGGCAGGCCGTCGATGGCGGCCCAGTCGAGCTTGAGCCCGGGGCAGACGATCAGTTGGTCATAGGCCAGCACCCGGCCGTCCTCCAGTACGAGGGCGTTGTGTTCCGGGTCGAAGCGGCTGACCGCGTCCTGGATCCACTTGACCCCCTGGGGCATCAGCTCGGACATGGCGCGCTCGGTGGATTGGGCGCTGAATACTCCGGCGCCCACCAGGGTCCAGCCGGGTTGGTAATAGTGGTGTCGGGCAGGGTCGATGAGTGCCACGTCCAGGTGTGGATCGCGGGTCAAGAGGCTGGCAGCAACGGCGATGCCGGCGGCACCGCCACCGACGATCAGCACCTGGTGGCTGCCGTCGACAGTGGGCAGGGCCGGGTTGAAGGGGCGCATGGCAAGGTCTCCGTGTGGAGTAGGTAATAGTTATAGGGTGTTCAGGGGAATCTTCAGGTAGCTCACGCCGTTGTCCTCGGGCTCGGGGAAGTGCCCGCTGCGCATGTTGATCTGCACCGAAGGCAGGATCAGCACCGGCATGTCCAGGGTCGCGTCGCGGGCTTCGCGCATGGCCACGAAGCTGTCTTCGTCGACCCCCTGGTGAATGTGGATGTTGTTGGCGCGCTGCTCGGCGACGGTGGTCATGTACTGCAGCTCGCGGCCGTTGGGCAGGTAGTCGTGGCACATGAACAGCCGGGTGCTGGGGGGCAGGGCGAGGATCTTGCCGATCGAGCGGTACAGGGTCCGCGCGTCGGCCCCGGGGAAGTCGCAGCGGGCGGTGCCGTAGTCGGGCATGAACAGGGTGTCGCCGACAAAGGCCAGGGTTTCGTCGCCGACCTGCACCAGGTAGGTCATGCAGGCCGGGGTATGCCCCGGGGTGTGCATGGCCCGCGCGGTGAGGCCGCCGATGGCGAATTCGGTACCGTCTTCGAGCAGCACGTCGAACTGGCTGCCGTCCCGGGCAAAGGCCGGGGCTTCGTTGAACAGCGCGCCGAAGGTCTTCTGCACCCGGGTGATCTGGTTGCCGATGGCCACCTGGGCCCCGAGCTGCGCCTTGAGGTAGGCGGCGGCCGACAGGTGGTCGGCATGCACATGGGTTTCCAGGATCCAGTCGACCCGGGCGTCCAGCTCTTTCACCCGGGCGATCAGGCGGTCGGCGGACTCGGTGTGGGTGCGGCCGGATTTCGGGTCGTAGTCCAGCACGCTGTCGATCAATGCGCAGTGGCGGCTGGCCAGGTCCATCACCAGGTAGCTGATGGTCCAGGTATGGCTGTCGAAAAAGGCTTCTACACGCAGCGTGTCGCTGATGATCATGGGGCACTCCAGGCAATGAAGGTGAGGGCAGTCTGCGCTGACGCTCGTTTCTTGAAGTGTCAATAAGCGTGCCAACCCGAAACGGCGTCGTTTGGCGCCTGTTCATTGGTTTAGACGCTTTTTCAACCCCTTGGTGATGTGTTGTCGCCAGGACTGTCATCCGGGCTTGGCAGTCATTTGGCAGTTGCTGGCAGAAAATGGCAGTGATGGCGCCCATGCTTTAAGCTGCCGCCTCTGCCCCGGAGTTGCCCATGTCCCTGATTGCCACCGACCTAGTCCCGCCACCGATGTCCGCCCTGGTGTCCTACCTCGAACACGACCCGCAGCCCACCATAGTGCTGGACACCGACTACAACATCATCGCCGCCAACACCGCCTACCAGCGTCAGTTCGGCGTGGCCGGCAAGCCCCACGTGGGCGCCAAGTGCTACCGGGTATCCCACCAGTTCGCCGTGCCCTGCGATCAGGCCGGCGAGCATTGCCCGATGCGCAAGGCCCATGACAGCCGCGTGCCGGAACGCATGCTGCACATCCACCACACGCCCCGGGGGCCGGAACATGTGGACGTGGAGCTGCGGCCGATCATTGGCCAAGACGGCACGGTGGTGGCCTATGTCGAGCGCCTGAGTTCGGTGGCCGTGGCCTCGGTACAACCCCAGCAGAAGGGCCTGGTGGGGCGCTCGCCGGCCTTCAACGAAGCCTTGGGCGCCTTGCAGCGGGCGGCGCCGGCGCCGATCCCGGTATTGCTCCAGGGTGAATCCGGCACCGGCAAGGAGCTGTTCGCCCGTGCCCTGCACGACGGCAGCCCCCGGGCCAGCGGGCCGCTGGTGGTGGTGGACTGCACCGGGCTTACCGAAAGCCTGCTGGAAAGCGAATTGTTCGGTTATGAAAAGGGCGCCTTCACCGGTGCCCTGCAGCGCAAGATCGGCCTGGCCGAAGCCGCCCATGGCGGCACCCTGTTTCTCGACGAGATCGGCGAAGTGCCTCTGGCCATGCAGGTCAAACTGCTGCGTCTGATCGAGTCCGGCAGCTTTCGCCCGGTGGGCAGCCTGCGCACCGTGCACTCGGATTTCCGCCTGGTGGCGGCGACCCACAAGCCGCTCAAGGAAATGGTCGCCGCCGGCACCTTCCGCCAGGACCTGTACTACCGCATCAGCGCCTTCCCGATCCGCCTGCCGGCCTTGCGCGAACGCAGCGACGACCTGCCACTGCTGATCGACAGCCTGCTGCGCCGGCTCGACCCCGGGGTGGTGCCGCGGGTTGATCCCCAGGCCCTGGCCCAACTGAGCCTGTACACCTACCCGGGCAATATCCGCGAGCTGCGCAACATCCTCGAGCGGGCGCGGCTGTTCAGCGACGACGGGGTGATCCGCCTGGCGGACCTGCCGCCGGAGCTGCGCAGCACGCCGGCACCAGCGCCCCCCGGCCGCCGCCGCGGCAACAAGGACCTGGAGCAACTGGCCCATGCCCTGGAGGTGTTCGAGGGTTCGCGCAGTGAGCTGGCCAGGGCCCTGGGCCTGAGCGAGCGGACCCTGTACCGGCGGCTCAAGGCCCTGGGTCTCTGAGTGCCGCAACTGATCAGGGGGCGGCGGTTTCGAGGAACTTGCTTTGCAGCCGCGAGCGAAACGCGGCATCGACCCCCAGCCCCTCGCGCAGGTAGTTCTCCACTGAGCCGTAGTCTTCGCGCATGGCCATGAACGCCGCTTGCAGGTAGCGCGCCTCGACGCCTAGCAAGGGCTGTAGCAGGGCAGGATCGGTACGGCCTTTTGACGCGAGCCGAACTTGTTCGGCGATCCGGCGGTTTTTTTCCCCGAGGTAGCGGTTGGACGCCAGATAGTCCTCCATCACCGTAGCTTCCGGCACCCCCAAGGCCAGCAACACCATGGCCGAAGCGAAGCCGGTGCGATCCTTGCCCGCGGTGCAGTGGTAGAGAACCGGGGTGCCCTGGTCATCGAGCAGGCCATGCAGCCAGGCTCGGAAGAGCGGGCTCTGCTCGCGGACGAATTGGATGTTGGCCCGAACCAGCACATCGTCCAGGTGCAGCTCGGCGGTGTCGCCACTGTTGATGCGCCGAGTCAGCTCGCGGATGTCGATGTTGCCGGCACTGATCGGCATCTCGATCCGCCGCTCCATCAGCGCCGGCGGCAGGCGGTCGGGGGCGTCGGCGATTTCCTCGCGGCTGCGCAGGTCCACCACACGCTGCAGTTGCAGGCCTTGCAGCCTGCGTTGATCTTCGGCACTGAGTGAGTCCAGGGCTCCACCGCGATACAGCAGGCCCCATTTCACGCTACGTCCGTCGGCCGTGCGGTAGCCACCCAGGTCGCGCAGGTTGGGTGCGCTTGCCAGGTTCAGGTCGCGCAGCGCCTGGCGTTCGCTGGCGGGCAGTTCTTGCGGGGGCGCTGGCTGCTCGGCAGGGGCCGCATTGGCTGTGGCGATGGTGCACAGCAGGGCGGCCCCGAGGACCAGGTCGAATCGGGTCATGTTGTGCTCTCCGTGAGTCTTCATTTGGCGCGCTTGCGCACGGCGGCGGGGGTGAAATCGCTGGCATCGTGGGCCAGGTCCGTCAGGCGGATCGGGCCGTGCTCATTGGTCAGGCGATCCACCAGATAGGCCCCGGACATCAGGTCGTGATACACCGATGGGCCCGCCTGATAGCTCTGGGTGTCATAGGCGTAGAAGGTGGTCTGCAGGTTGGTGCGCCAGAGGAGGTTGCGGGCGTCATAGCTGTCGGCCATGACCGCGCCCCAGGTGTCTTCGTCGATGTAGAAGCGGCGCTTGGCATACACATGACGGTTGCCGGGCTTGAGGCTGGCCTCCAGTACCCATACCCGGTGCAATTCGTAGCGCAGTGCTTCGGGGTTGGGGTGGCCAATGGTTTCGGTGAGCTTGGCCAGGGTGGTCGCGGGGTCGCTGATTGCATAGTTGTGATAGGGGATGAACAGCTCGCGCTTGCCGATGATCGTCCACTGGTAGCGGTCGGTGCCGCCATTGAACATGCGGCTGTCATCGTTGACCCGCAGGCCGCCGCTGGCGCCACTGGAAGGGTTGTCGTAGCCGACGTTGGGCGCGCGCCGCACTCGTCGGCTGCCCGGGTCGTATTGCCAGCTCTGCTGGGCGTTGGCCACCGGATCGACGAAGCCGTGGCCGAAGGTGATCTTGCCCAGCTCCCGGGCCGGTTCCAGGGTCCGGTACATGAAGTGGCTGTTGATGGCGTCGCGGTCGTTTTGCCGGGGGCTGTCCGGGTTGGTCCAGATATTGAGCGTCTGGTGATGCTGGACCTGACGTGCCTGCTTGCCGTTGGCCAGGGTGACGACCAGGCTGTAGACGCCTTCCTCGCCGGGCCCCCGCCCTTGTAGGGCGTGGTTCCAGATCAGTTCGTTGCCGTTTTTCGGGATCGGGAACGGCGACGCGCCCCAGGCCCCGGTGACGCCGTTGCCATCCTCGGTGAGTCGAGCTGTGCGCCCGTTTTCGCGAATTTGCTCTTCGATTTTCGCACTCGGGCGCATGTCGCGATGACTGGGATAGATGTCCATCCAGTAGCTGCGTGGATAGCGCTTGAACAGGGCGATCTGGCCGTCACTGAGGCGGTTCTGGTACTGCTCCAGGTTCTGCGCGGTAATCCTGAACAACGGGCGCTCTTTGGCATACGGATCGGGGTACAGCGAGCCGCTGCCGGCGAACTGCACATGGGGCGGAGTGCCGCGCCACTGGCCGGACCAGCCAGGAATGCTGCCGTCGGCGTTACCGGCACGCTCCGCGCCGACGGGCGTGAGATCTTGATCGAGGCGAGCCAGCTCGGCCTCGCTGAGCGCGGCCTGGGCCAGGGGGCACAGGCCGAGCAGGCCGGCGAGCACAAAGGCAGGGAATTGCGTTTGGCAGGACATGAAATGTTCTCCGGTTGTCTGGGCGAGGGTCAGAAGCTGTACTTGGCGTTCAGGGCGATGTGGTCGCGATCGCTCTGGTTGTTGTACCGGGGGCTGCCCAGGTAGGCGTTGTAGACGGCCTCCAGGGAGAGGTTCCCGAGGTACTCCAGGGTGCCGCCCAGGGACAGCCGATTCCTGCCCTGGTTGTAGCTGCCCAGAGAGGAGTTGCCGTTCACCCCCTGGTTGAAGGACAGCGGAATGGTCAGGTCCCAGCCGGGCATGATCTCGATGTAGCGCGAACTGGCGCGCAAGGTGTAACCCCAGGCCGAACGATCGTTCCAGAGCTTGTCACTGGGGTTGCGCTGGGGCAGGTAGGCACTGTCGTTGCTCAAGACGCGGTTGTAGCCGACCTCGCCATTGAGGGTGAAATTGTCGGAAAAGGGCGTCTGGCCGAAGCCGTGGGTCATCGACAGCAGTACCTGGCCGGTCCTGCCGCGGGCAGTGTGGCGGGCGCCGCCGAGGTCGATCGCCAGGGGCAGGCGATCCTGGATGCTGATCTCGCCGTTGATGTTGGTGTCGACCACGACCGTGGCGAAGCTTGCGCCATACAGTTCGATGCCTTCGAAGTAGCGCGCCTGGTAGCTGCCGCGGCGGCTTAGGTTGTCCACCACCGGTGTCTTGCTGTGATAGCGCAGGCGGTAGAGGCCGAACTCGGTGTTGTTCAGGCTCTGGGCGACATAGCGCAGGGCCAGGCCGAACTGCCCGCTGTCGCGGGGTTCGTCATCTTTCAAGCGGACCAGTTGACCGGTGGAGTTGCTGTAGCCGCCCCTGTCGAGGAGGTCGGTGGTGGAAAAGTAGCTGCCGACCGCGTTGAGTCGGCTCTTCTTCCACTCGTACTGGTAGTAGAACTGCAGGTCGAGCGCGTCGGTGAGGCTGTAGGAGGCGAACAGCTGGCCGGTCGGCAGCGTACGCTCCTTGATCTCGACCCCGGGCACGTTGGATTTGCTGGCATCAAACGGGCTCATGGTCGAGGCAATGCCGTTGCCGTTGTAGACGCTCTCGCCCCAGTAGACCACCTGGCGCCCGAGGCGCAGGTTGAAGGGCCTGTCAGCGACTTGCCAACTGCCATACAGGTAGTTGTCGAGCATTTCCACGGCACCGCCGTGAGCGTCGCGGGTGGGCCTGGAAAACTGGTCGGGGCGCGAGCATTGCCCGGCGGCATAGCAGTTCGAGGTGCCGGTGTGGTTGTCATTGCGGCGATGGTAGACATTGTCGTAGTAGGCGCTGGCGCGCACGAACAGGCCGAAGTCACGGCGAAAGTTGAAGTCGGCGTCGCTGACCAGGCCCAGGCGATGGGTGATCAGGCTGCCCCGGTCGAAAGCGTTGTTGCCGTCGTTGCCGTTGGCATTGTTGCGCCCGCCAAGGGCATGGGCCGGCTTTGCCGTGCGCCAGGCCAGGCCATAGGAGACGACGTTGCTGTTCTGCACTTTGAGGTCGTCGCCGATTTCGAAGACCAGGGCGGCCAGCGGGGAACTGAACAGGAGCAAGGAACCGGGAACTGCGAGCAAGGTGGAGAAAGCGTAAGGCGTTGTTGTTTTTTTCATTGCTGCCTCTGAATGTCTGTTTTTGCGTCGAGGTACCGTAGGGTTGTGGAGGGGGGGAAGGGACTATCGGAAATGCAGCGGGGGCTGGACATCGTCTATTCGGACTAGTCGCTTTGTTGCGGGCGCCGCATGTTCAGGCCGCCGGAAGGGCTGAACGTGCGGGGTTCTGGAGGGAGGGGGGGACGGAGCAGGCGCTGCCCCTGGACGGGATCTTGAGCCTCAGGCCGTGCGTTCGCCGGTGCGCGGAAGGTCGCAGGCCATCACCCACATGCCGATCTGTTCCAGGTCGGTGCTGAACGGCACCTCGTCGACCTGCCGCAGGCCGGCGCTTTCATAGAAGCGCCGGGCGCCGCTATTGCTCTTGAGCACGTCCAGCCACAGGCAGGGCTCACCGGCAGTGCTGGCCCGTTGCAGCACATGCTCCAGCAACCGGCGGCCATAGCCCTTGCCGGCCTCTGACTTGAGCAGATAGATCTTCTGCAGTTCGGCCCCGCGCCGGGCTCCATCGGGCAGTGGCCGGTTCCAGTTGAGCTTGGCAAAACCGATGGGCTGCTGCTGCGGGTCCAGGGCCAGCAGCCACAGGTGCAGGTGCTTGTCGGCCAGGGACTGTTCCAGGGGGGCGGGGGCGAAGTCCTGGGCCAGGAACTGCTGCATGCCTTCGGTGCTCCAGATCGCGGCGAAGTGCTCGCGGTAGGTGGCGCAGCCAATGGCCTGGAGGGTGTCGATGTCGCGGCTGTCGGCTTCACGGATGGTGATCATGCGTCATTCCTCGAGGGGCGGCTGGCCGGTGTCGCCGGGCTGGCGGCTGGCCCGCAATCCGGACGGGGCAGCTTACTCCGTTGCCCAAAGGGGCTCCAGCGCTCGGGCCGGGGCACGATGGCGGCGCGCCGTGGTCGTAGTTGCAGCCCCCTTTTTTTCCGGCGTGCGGGATGTTTGGCGCAGCGTCGGGTTCTTCCGGAGATGCCATGAGCCAGGCCGTACTTGCCACCGAAACCAACCGCCGCCAATTGCAGCAGATCATCTCCGGCCTGTCCGACGGGGTGATCCTGATCGAGACCGACAAGCCCCGTACCCTGCTCTGGGCCAATGAAGCGGCCCTGGCCATGCACGGCGTCAGCACGGTCGAGCAGTTGGGCGGCAATCTGCGCGACTATGCCCGGCGCTATGCCTTGCGCTACCGCAACAACCATCCACTGGGCCTGGACAGCTACCCCATCAACCGGGTGGCTGCCGGAGAAACCTTCAGCGACGTGGTGGTGGAGGTCCAGGCCGAGATCGATGGCGAACCCCGGCACTGGGTGCACCGGGTGCGCAGCATGATCCTCGAGGACCGCAATGGCGCGCCGGAGTCCCTGGTGCTGATCCTCAGTGACGCCACCGACTGGGCCAGCGCCGAGCAGCGCTTCGAGAAGACCTTCAACGCCAACCCGGCGCCGGCGGTGATCTGCCGCCTGGGGGATTTGCGCTACATCAAGGTCAACCAGGGCTTCCTGGAGATGACCGGCTATGCCCGGGACCAGGTGATCGGCCGCTCGGTGTACGAGCTGGACGTGCTGGAAGACGCCGAGCACAAGGAACTGGCCGTCGAACGCCTGGGGCAGGGTGCGACCATCCCGCAGATGCAGGCCGAGCTGCGCCTGCCCGAGGGCGGCAGCAAGCTGGTGATCGTCGCCGGCCAGCCGCTGGACATCAACGACGAGGACTGCATGCTGTTTTCCTTCATGGACCTGGAGCCGCGGCGCAAGGCCGAGATCGCCCTGCGCCAGAGCGAGGAGCGTTTCGCCAAGTCGTTCCGCCTGACCCCGGTGCCGACCCTGGTGTGCAGCGCCGAGCAGCAGATCGTCGATGTCAACGAAGCCTTTCTCGACACCTGCGGCTACAGCAGCGAAGAACTGCTGGGCAAGACCGTGCAGGACATCGGTTTTATCGCCGAGCCCCAGGCCGCCGAGCAGTTGTTCGGCCGCCTGGAGAAGAGCGGCAACGTCATGGGCCTGGACCTCAAGGTGCGCAAGAAGGGCGCCGAGCAGGTGGACTGCGTGGCCTACGCCGATACCGTGCTGATCCAGGACAGCCCCTGCTACCTGCTGGTGCTGATGGACATCAGCGAGCGCAAGCGCTCGGAGCTGGAACTGGTGGGCGCCATCGAGGAGGTGATGCGTGATGCCTCCTGGTTCAGCCAGACCCTGATCGAAAAGCTCGCCAATGTGCGCAACACCCGCAGCGCGCAAGCCCCGGCGGTAACCTCTGCCGAGCTCACCACCCGCGAGCGCGAGGTCCTGGGGCTGATCTACCAGGGGCTGGCGGACAAGGAAATTGCCGCGCAACTGCAGTTGGCCCCCAACACCGTGCGCAATCACGTGGCCACTCTGTACTCCAAGCTCGATGTGCACAGCCGCGGCGAGGCCATTGTCTGGGCCCGGGAGCGCGGGCTGTTTGCCGGCAGTGCCGGCTGACCCGGTGCAAATGCACCAGTGCGACCAGTGCAAATGCGCCTTTTGCCCAGGGGCGGGCCTTTCTATCCTGTGATTCTGCGCAGGGCTCTGTATCGGGCCTCTGCCATTCATGAACCGCAGTAGAAGGAGCGCCAGCATGGCTAGCGAACAGATCAAGGGCACAGTGGGCAAGGTGGCCGGCAAGGCCGAGGCCGTGGTGGGTGAGTGGCTGGATGATGAGCAGCTGCAAGCCCGCGGCATGGCCCGGGAAGCCGCCGGGCAATTGCAGGAAAAGTACGGCCAGGCCCTGGACCAGGGCGCTCGCTGGGTCCGGGACAAACCGCTGTTGAGCGTGGCCCTGCTGGCCGGCGTCGGCCTGTTGGCGGGCCTGCTGCTGCGGCGCCGCTGAAATGCCGGCGGCCATCACCCTGGCGCAGTTGCGCGCTTGTATCGAGCAGCGCCTGGCGCCCCTGGCCTGCAGCTTCAGCAACGCCGGTGACGGCACCCTGACCTTGCGGGTGTTCGAGCCGGCCAGCGGCCGGGTCGACCTGGTGGTGACCGGGCTCAGCGCCCGGGCGCTGCAGAGCGAGGCCGATGTGCAGAAGATCATCGACGAACTGCTCTATGAGCTGGGTAGCAACTCCCTGGGCCAGCTCGATCTGGCGCCCTGAACCCGGCCTTGCACCGGGGCCGGTCGATGGCGACAGCCCACGGCCTGAACTATAAGCAAAGGGTCGACGGTCGGGTTCCCGGCCGTCATCTCCAGCCTTTTGCAGGTGCCGGGCATGCCTTCAACCCTGTTGCCGCGCCGTATTTTCCTGATCACCCCGCTTTTCTGGATGGGCCCATGAACGCCCGGGCCCAGGGCTTGCCCCGGCGCCTGGAAAACATCGTGCTGGTGGCGGATCTGGCGGGCACTGCGGTGTTTGCCGTAGAGGGCGCGATCAGCGCCATGCGCGCCCAGCTGGACCTGCTGGGGGTGATGGTGATCGCCTTTATCGTTGCCCTTGGCGGAGGGGTGACCCGTGACCTGCTGATTGGCGCCACACCGCCCAAGGCCGTGGCCGACTGGCGGTACCCGGCGCTGGCGCTGCTGATGGGCGGGCTGGCCTTCGTGGCACGGGACTGGGTGCTGGGGTGGTCCGGGCCGCTGCTGATTCTGCTGGACGCCGCGGGGCTGGGGCTGTTTGCCGTGGCGGGCACGCAGAAGGCGCAGAACTTCGGCATCTCGCCCTTTGTCTCGATGCTCATGGGTACGGTGACCGGGGTGGGGGGCGGGGTGATTCGCGACATTGTCCTGGCCCGCATTCCCCTGGTGCTGCAGGTCGACCTGTATGCCAGCTCGGCCTTTGTCGGCGCGGCCAGCCTGGTCATCGCCCGGCGCCTGGGCGTGCCGCCTTTATGGTCGGCCTGGCTGGCGGGCACCGTCTGTTTCGCCCTGCGCATGCTCTCGGTGCGCTACGGCTGGCAACTGCCCAAGGCCTTGTAGCCGCTGATGCAGGCTGCGAACGGCTTGCAGCAGGCGCCGGGGTCGCGAGAGCGCGGAAGGTTTGGCGCAAGATCGTCAAGCAAGGCCCGGCGTACCGAACGCGGCCCGGCCTTTCGCAGCTTCGCAGGCTCAGCAGCGGCTACAGGATCACAGGGTCACAGGCACCGGATCACAGGGGGGGTGGGGGCCGGAATCAATTGTCGGCAATCAGGCTCGGCCGGCAGTCCAGGCTCAGGCGCGCGCCGCCGCGTTCACTGCTGCCCACCTCAAGCTTGAAACCGTGCAGGCTGACAATCGCCGCGACGATCGACAGGCCAAGGCCAAACCCGCCCTGGGCATTGTTTTCGTCCACCCGGTAAAAGCGCCGGAACACCGCCGCCCGTTCCGCTGCGGGTATTCCGGGGCCTGAGTCGAGCACTTCCAGGCGCGGGCTGCCGTCGTCGTCGATCCCCCGCAGGATCACTTCGCCCCCCGGTGGGGTGAACTTGATGGAGTTGCTCAGCAGGTTGGCCAGGGCCTCGAACAACAGGGCGCGGTCACCGGTGAGGCTGGGCAGGCTCGCCGGTACATCCAGCACCAGGGTCAACTGGCCTTCCTCGGCCAGGGGCAGGTAGAAGTCATAGAGCTCGTGCAGCAGGGGCAGGGGGTCGAGCACCAGGAAGCCCGAGCGCCGCTGCTGGTCCTCCAGTTCGGAAATCCGCAGCAACCCGCGAAAGCGCGCCATCAGGGTGTCGGCCTCGGCCAGCAACTGGTCCATCTGCAGGGCCTGGGGCGAGCCTTCCTCGGCCTGTTGCTGCAGGCGATAGAGCTGGGCCCGCAGGCGGGTCAGCGGGGTGCGCAGGTCGTGGGCGATGTTGTCGCACACGCCCTTGACCTCATGCATCAGCCGTTCGATGCGTTCGAGCATGGCGTTGACGATGGCCGCCAGCATGTCCAGCTCGTCACGCCGGTCCGACAGCGGCAGGCGCCGGGTCAGGTCGCCGGCGACTATGGCTTCGGCGCTGGCCTGGATCTGGCGGATGCGCCGCAAGGGCCGGCGGCGCAGCAGGTGCCAGCCGGCGGCGCCGGGAATGATGGTCAGGGAAATGCCCCAGAGCAGGGCGTGGAGAATGATCCGGGTCACCGCGAACAGCGAGCCGTTGTCGCGCACCAGCACCAGCCAGCGGCCATCCCGGGTGTGGGTGGCCACGGCGTCGCAGCTGTCGCGGGGCAGGCTCGGGTCGTCGGAGTCGATGCAGTTCTTCAGCTCGTGGATCTTGCCGTCCAGGGGCAGGTCGTCGGGTATCTGCCGGATCGGCCCGCTCAGGGGCCGGCGCTGCTCATCGAACAGGCCGTAGGCGTCGATGGCCCGCATGTCGAAAGTCATGCTGGTGGTCAGGGCTTCCACCAGCTGGTCGCCCTCGAAGCGCGCGAACAGGTGCTGGCGCTGCATCAGCGAGTGCTTGGCCAGGCTGTCCAGGTAGGTGGAGACCTCGTAGTACAGCACCCCCATGAGGATGCAGCTCCAGGCCACGAACAGCGTGCTGTAGAGCGCCAGCAGGCGGCTGCTGGAGGAACGCCAGCCTTTAGAGGGGTTCAGCAATGACATAACCCGAGCCTCGCACGGTGCGGATCAACGGGGTCATGCCGGGCGGGTCGATCTTCTTGCGCAGGCGGCCGATGTGCACGTCGATCAGATTGGTCCCGGGGTCGAAGTGATAGCCCCAGACCTCCTCGAAGATCATCATCCGCGAGAGGATCTGGCCGGTGTTGCGCATGAGGAATTCCAGCAGCTTGTATTCGGTGGGCAGCAGGCTCAGCAACTGGTCGGCGCGGGTTGCCTCGCGGCTGATCAGGTTCAGTTCCAGGTCCGCCACCCGCAGGCTGGTGTCGAAATCCTTGACCGTGTTCTTGCGCCGCAGCAGCACTTCGACCCGGGCCGCCATCTCGTCGGAGGCGAAGGGCTTGGTCAGGTAGTCGTCGCCCCCGGCCCGCAGGCCGCGCACCCGTTCATCGACGTCGGAGAGGGCGCTGATCATCAGGATCGGTGTCGACACACCGATGGTGCGCAGGGTGGTGACGATGGCCAGACCGTCCAGTTCCGGCAGCATGCGGTCCAGGGTGATCAGGTCGTAGTCGCCGCTCACGGCGCGCACCAGGCCCTCGCGGCCATTGTCCACCCAATCCACGTCGAGGCCGTGGCTGCTCAGTTCGGCGACGATTTCCCGGGCGGTCACGGCGTCGTCTTCGATGGTCAGAATGCGGGTCATAGGCGTTACCTGTTTGGCGGTTCGTGACACAGGCGGGCATTTTGCCAAGAAACGGCGGCCGCAATTCTAAAAAAACTTTCATCTGCGCCTCCAGGACTCTGTCCAGACCTTGAACAAGCCCCTGCCAGAGGCCGCGCTGCCTGATATTATCGCGCCACTTTCATGGCCAGGAGGCACATCCATGACGGGCCTGCCCCGGGTTGGCTGGAAGCCATTGTCCTTTCTCTGCCTGATGGTGCTGTGCAGCAGCGCGGTGCTGGCGGCCAACCAGCCCTGTTCCGGGCGCAAGGGCGGCATCGCCCGTTGCGACGGCGAGCTGTTCCTGTGCAACGACGGCTCCATCAGCGCGTCGAAAAAGAACTGTGCCCTGATGTCCGGCCAGCGCTCCACTACCCCCCGGGCCGAGCCCCTGCTGCGCGACGCCCAGGGATGCAACTGTGGCAGCGGCAGTTTCTGCACCGGGCCCCGGGGCGGGGTGTACTGCCTGACCCCCAGTGGCAACAAGAGCTACAAGCGGCATTGAAAACCCGATTGACCTTCTGTGTATCAAGGTGTTGTGCAATGAACTACGCATCACGTTTCAAAGGCCTGCTGTGGCTGCTGGTGGCCAGCCTGCTGTTGAGTCTCGCCGTGGATCTGGCGCTGCGCCTGCCGGGTTACCTGGAGGCCTATGCTGCCGACCCTCGCTATGCGCGCTGGATGCTGGCGTATCGCGGCCTGGACGTCCTGGTCATCGCCCTGATGGCGGTGGCCGTGCCGGGAATCATGCGGCTGCTGGATTTTCGTCGTTCGGCCTGGCTGGCATTGCCGCTCTTTACCTTGTGGGGGCAGGGCATCGGGCAATTGGCCCTGGTGGGCAACCTGCTGCTGGCCCTGTGGATCCTGGTACTGGTGGCGCACCTGTGCTGGACCCGCGGCCGGGAGCTCTACCGGAGCCGGCAGGCCTGAGCACCGGGCGGGCCGTGCAGAACGCCCGCCCGAAAACTCCCGGGCCGGTAAATTGCACGATCCGGGATTGTCTGCTTATCGCAAGTCATTGAAATAAAAGCGCTTATAAAGTTCGTGCAACTGGCACGGTGGCTGCACTTGTCCCTTCGAGACGTGTAACACCATTTTTCATGCCTGGAGCTGAACAACAATGAACAGACCCTCTGAACACCTGCTGGCCACCGCAGATGCCTCGAGTCATCACTCGGGCGTGTCCTGGGCGGCGATCTTCGCCGGCGCCGCGGCGGCCGCCGCTCTTTCGCTGATCCTCCTGTTGCTGGGCTTCGGCCTGGGCTTTTCCGCGGTTTCGCCCTGGGCCGGCAGCGGCATCAGCGCCAAGGGCCTGGGCATTTCCAGCATTGTCTGGCTGGCCGTGACGCAGATCATCGCTGCCGGCCTGGGCGGTTACATCGCCGGGCGCCTGCGGGTGAAGTGGGCCAACCTGCATGGCGATGAAGTGTATTTCCGCGACACCGCCCATGGCTTCCTGGCCTGGGCCGTGGCCACCCTGGTCACCGCGACTTTGGTGGTGGGGTCGGTCAGCAGCGTCATCAGCGGCGGCGTGCATGCCGGCGCCCAGGTGGCTTCCGGCGCCGCCGGTGCCATGACCCAGGTGGCCGGCCATGCTGCCGCCCAGGGTTCCCAGGATGACTACGGCTACTTCGTCGACAGCCTGTTCCGCGACGATCGCCCGGCAGCGGTCAGCGATGACGCGGCCCGTGGCACGGTATCGCGGATTTTCGTGCGCACCCTGAGCAACGACGGCCAGTTGGCCCCTGAGGACCGCAGCTACCTGGCGCAACTGGTGGCCCAGCGCACCAACCTCAGCCAGGCCGATGCCGAGCGTCGGGTCGATGAAGTCTTCGCCAAGACCCTCCAGGCCGTGGAAGAAGCCAAGCAGGCCGCCAAGGAAGCTGCCGACACCGCAGCCAAGGTGGCTGCCTGGTCGTCGCTGTGGATGTTTATCGCGCTGTTGTGCGGGGCTTTCTTCGCCAGCCTCGCGGCGACCTTTGGCGGTCGTCGTCGGGACGCCGTGGTCTGGCTTGAAAGCGATGTCCAGCCGCGCACCGTAGCCCCCACCCCCGTTCACTGATCCAGGAGATTTCCCATGCGCTCATTACTCTTGTGGTTCCTCGGTGTGCCGATCCCGGTGATTATCCTGATCGCCCTGTTCATGCACTGATTCAAGCTATAAAGCCCGGCCCGAACGGGCCCGGGCCTTCCCGAACGCCGCTGCCGGCCATTGCCGCCAGCGGCGTTTTTGTGCGCGGTATCGCAGTTTTGCAAGGGCTGGCCACCGTCGGGTGCGAGGCAGCCGTTTGCTTGGCCCAGATCAATATCCGTGTCCGACAAACCGACTAGATTGGCCCGCGCTCGGTTCTGACAAACAGCTTGGGACCGGGACGTTGCCCGGTCCCGACCGCAGCAGCATGGACGGCGGGACGCCGGCAACCCCATTCATTTTTCACGGATGAACCCACAATGCGTCAGATAGACCGCAACTTCGATATTCAGCCGCTGCAGCATGCGGACATGACCATCAGCCTCAATGGCCAGCCAGTCACTGCCGCCCTGGGTGAAACCGTCCTCAGCGTGATCCAGGCCACCGGCCTGCGCCAGGTGGCGCGCAACGATCACGGGCAACTGGTCGGCGCCTACTGCGGCATGGGCGTATGCCATTGCTGCCTGGTGCAGATCGACGGCCGGCACAAGCGCCGAGCCTGCCAGACCCTGGTCAAGCCGGGGATGCAGGTGCAGACCCTGAGCAACCGCATCACTGAAACGGAGCCCACGTTATGAGCCTGAACCCGGTGATCGTCGGCGGTGGGCCGGCGGGCATGGCGGCCGCCATCGAACTGGCCGAGCACGGCGTGCGCAGCACCCTGATCGAAGAGGCCTCGCGCCTGGGGGGCGTGGTCTACCGCGGGCCGCTGCGCGACGGCGTGCAGCTGGATTACCTGGGGCCGCGCTACTGCGAAATGCTGGCCAAGCTGCACGGCGATTTCGCCGACCACGAACAGATGATCGACGTGCGCCTCAACAGCCGGGTAGTGGGCGCCGAGGGCACCCAGAGTCTGGTGCTGCTCGATGGCGAAGAGCAGGTGCAGCAGGTCAGCTACGAGCAGTTGATACTGGCCGCCGGCTGCCATGAACGCAGTGTGCCGTTCCCCGGCTGGACCCTGCCCGGGGTCAAGCTGCTGGGTGGCCTGCAATTGCAGATCAAGAGCGGGGTGGTCAAGCCCCAGAGCCCGGTGGTGATCGCCGGTACCGGCCCCTTGCTGCCCCTGGTGGCGTGCCAGCTGCATGCTTCCGGCGTGCGCGTGGCGGGGGTCTACGAGGCTTGTGCCCTGGGCAAGATCGCCAAGCAGAGCCTGGCCATGCTCAACAAGCCGCAACTGTTTCTCGACGGCCTGAGCATGCTCGCCTACCTCAAGCTGCACGGCATTGCCCTGCGCTATGGCTGGGGCGTGGTCGAAGCCCAGGGCCAGGACGCCCTGAGCGTGGTCACCGTGGCGCCGTACTCCAGCGACTGGCAGCCGGACATGGCCAAGGCCCAGCGCATTGCTGCCCAGACCCTGGCGGTGGGCTACGGCTTCATCCCGCGCACCCAGTTGAGCCAGCAGATGGGCCTGGAACACAACTTCAGCGACGACGGCTACCTGCGCGCCAGCGCCAACGCCTGGCAGCAGAGCAGCGAGCCCCACGTGCACCTGGCCGGCGACATGGGCGGCATCCGCGGCGGCGAGGCGGCCATGCTCAGCGGGCGTATCGCCGCGCTGTCGATCCTCATGCAGCGTGGCGTACTGAGCAACGAAGCGGCCCTGCAACGGCGCCAGGGTTACGAGCGCAAGCTGGCCTCGATCCTGCGTTTTCGTGGTGCGGTGGACCGCTATACCGCGCGTGGCGCCGGGCAGGTAGAGCTGCCCAAGGGCGACACCGTGATCTGCCGTTGCGAACACACCACCCGCAACGACATCGAGCGTGCCCTGAGCCAGGGCGTGCAGGACATGGCCAGCCTGAAAATGCGCACCCGGGTGAGCATGGGCGACTGCCAGGGGCGGATGTGCGTGGGCTATTGCAGCGACCGCCTGCGCCAGGCCACCGGGCGCAAGGACGTGGGCTGGATCCGCCCGCGCTTCCCCCTGGACCCGATTCCGTTTTCCGCGTTCCCGCCGTCTGACCAGGAGGTCTCCCAGCATGATTAAGCATTACGACGTGGTCATTGCCGGTGGCGGCGTGATCGGCGCTTCCTGCGCCTACCAGTTGTCCAAGCGCAAGGACCTGAAGGTGGCGCTGATCGACGCCAAGCGCCCGGGCAACGCCAGCCGCGCTTCGGCCGGCGGCCTGTGGGCCATCGGCGAGTCGGTGGGGCTGGGCTGCGGGGTGATCTTCTTTCGCATGATGTCGGCCAACCGCAAGCGCGAGGCCCAGGGTTCGGCGGTGGTGGTGGATTCCAGCACTCCGCACATCCTGCCGCAGTCGTTCTTCGACTTCGCCCTGCAGTCCAACGAGTTGTACCCGCGCCTGCACCGCGAGCTGATGGGCCTGCACAACATGGATTTCAAGTTCGAGCAGACCGGGCTCAAGTTCGTCATCTATGACGAGGAAGACCGGCTGTACGCCGAGCACATCGTCGGCTGCATCCCGCACCTGAGCGACCAGGTACGCTGGCTCGACCAGGCGGCCCTGCGCGCCGCGGAACCCAATGTCAGCCATGAAGCCCAGGGCGCCCTGGAGTTCCTCTGCGACCACCAGGTCAACCCGTTCCGCCTCACCGACGCCTACACCGAAGGCGCACGCCAGAACGGCGTGGATGTGTACTTCAACACCAACGTCACCGGGGTCCTGCACCAGGGCAATCGGGTCAGCGGGGTGAAGACCGACGTTGCTGGTTTGTTCCGCTGCACGACCCTGATCAACGCCGCCGGCGCCTGGGCCGCCGAGCTCAGCCTGCAGGCCACCGGCATCGAGATTCCGGTGAAGCCGGTGAAGGGCCAGATCCTTCTCACCGAGCGCATGCCCAAGCTGCTCAACGGCTGCCTGACCACCAGCGACTGCTACATGGCGCAGAAGGACAACGGCGAGATCCTGATCGGCAGTACCACCGAGGACAAGGGCTTCGACGTCACCACCACCTACCCGGAGATCAACGGCCTGGTGCAGGGCGCAGTGCGCTGCGTACCGGAGCTGGCCCATGTCAACCTCAAGCGCTGCTGGGCGGGGTTGCGCCCGGGTTCGCCGGATGAGCTGCCGATCCTCGGGCCGATGGATGGGGTCGAAGGCTACCTCAATGCCTGCGGGCACTTCCGCACCGGCATCCTGACCTCGGCCATCACCGGCGTGTTGCTGGACAAACTGGTGAACGACGAAGCCCTGCCGCTGGACATCACCCCCTTCCTGGCCCGGCGCTTCGCCACTGCCGCCGTGAAGAAACAGCCCGAACCGGCCTGACCGCTGCTGTAGGAGCTGGCTTGCCAGCGAAGGCGCTGCGAGGCTTGCGGGCCTCTTCGCCGGCAAGCCGGCTCCTACGGGGAGGGTGCGGCTCAGGTGGCGGGGGTGGCGAGGAACACCGGCAATTGTTCGGCGTACTCGGCAAAGCCGCGTACTGCCGGGAATTGCCCGGGGTTGAACTGGTCCGCCACCATCATCTGGCTGAAACTCCAGGCCACCGCCAGGCTGATGCCGGCCTGGCCCAGGGAGCCATCCCGGGGCAGCGGCTGTTTCTGCAACTCCTGCTCCAGCTCGCCATAGGCGGCTTGCAACTGGCCGCCAACCCGCTCCAGCCAGGGGCCGTGCTGTTTCTCCGCGGGGCGCAGGTTGCGCTCGTAAACGATCTGTACCGACTTCTCGCAGGCCGCCAGGGCCAGGCCGACCAGCCGCAGCTCACGCAGGCGCTGGGGCAGGGCGGCGGGCATCAGGCTGCGTTGCGGGCCGGCCAGGGTTTCCAGGTAGTCGATGATCAGGCTCGAATCCATCAGCACTTCACCGCCCTCGCAGACCAGGGTCGGGGCCTTGACCACGGGGTTGATCGCCTTGAACTGCTCGAAGGTGCTGAACACCGAAAGCGAGTGATGCTCGAAGGGCAGGCCCAGGCTCTTGAGGCTGATGGCGACGCGGCGCACGTAGGGTGAATCGAGCATTCCAATAAGCTTCATCACGTATTTCCTTGTCTTGAACGGCACAACGGATGGGAAAGGCGCGGCCAATTTAGCGGTATTGAAGCGGCCTTGCACAGTGCAAACCTGTAGCCGCTGCCGCAGGCTGCGAACGGCTCCGAAGGAGACGCGGGGATCTTGAAGGCGCCAGAGGTTCGGCAGGAGGCCGCCAAGCCAGGCCCTGCGTACCGAACGCGGCCCGGCCTTTCGCAGCTTCGCAGGCTCAGCAGCGGCTACAGGGGTGCAGGAAGGCGTTCCGAGCCGGCGCCTACCGCCGCCGTGGCCGCAGGCACCACCAGGCCAGCCCCAGGGCCAGGCTGAACAGGCCGGTCAGGGCCTGCAGCGAGCCCGCCGGGCTGTCCGCTAGCAGGCTGGCCAGCAGCCCGCAGCCGGCGGTCATGGCCATCTGGATAAAGAAGAACAGCCCCGAGGCGGTGCCCGCAACCGCCGCATAGGGCTGCAGGATCGCCAGCTGGCAGGCGGGAATCGCCAGGCCCACCGAGAGCATCAGCGCCAGCATCGGCAGCACGATGGCCCACAGGCTGTCGGGCCACAGGCTGCGGGTGAGCAGCAACAGGCCGGCGCCGGCCAGGTTCAACAGGCAGGCCGCGGTGATCAGGCGGTCGGCACTGTGGCGTACCCCCAGGCGCTGGAACAGTCGCGACCCCATCAGGTAGCCGGCCACGGTGGCGGCGAACACTAGGGCGTAGGCCGTGGGCGACAGCCCCAGCTGGCGCTGCAACAGCGCCGGCGATTGCACAATGAACGGGAAGTAGGTGCAGTACAGGCAGCCGATGGCCAGGGAATAGCGCATGAAGTAGGCCTCGCCCAGCAGGCGCAGGTACAGGCGCGGCAGGCTTTTCACGGCCACTGGCGCGAGCTGCGGCGGGCGGGTTTCGGCCAGCCGCTTGAACATCAGCAGCCAGGCCGCCGCGGCCACCAGGCTCAGGCACAGGAACAGGCCACGCCAGCCCAGCAACTGGTCGATCAGGCTGCCCAGGGGCGGTGCCAGCATCGGCGACAGGGCAATGCCCATGGACAACAGCCCCAGCAGCCGCGGCTGCTCCTCGGGCGGGCAGCGGTCGCGGACCATGACCCGGCCCACCAGGGTGCCGCAGCAACCGCCCAGGGCCTGCAGCAGGCGGGCGGCCATCAGTACTTCGACACTGGCGGCCAGCATGCAGGCCAGGCTGGCCGCGAGAAACAGCGCTGTGCCCGCCAGCAGTACCGGGCGCCGGCCATAGCGGTCGCACAGCGGGCCACCCAGCAGCATCGACAGGGCATAGCCGAGCATGTACAGGCTCAGGGTCAGTTGCAGCTGGGCGTCGCTGGCCCCCAGTTGGTCGGCCATGGCCGGCAGCGCCGGCAGGTACAGGTCGATGCTGATCCGCGGCAGGCAGACCACCACCAGCAGCAACAGGGTCCAGAGCCAGGGGGCGAGGGGGCGTTCAACAGCGATGGAGCGGGTGGTGATGGGGCTGGCGGGCGGCATGGCAGGCTCGGGGCAGAGGGCGATGGCGCTGAAATTAAGGGGTTTGTGGTTTAATGCCGAGCACCATTTAGGCCGCTTTTGACTGGACCACTATGAGCCGTGGAAAACACCCCGTGCCCCTCGACCTGCCGCTGCCCCAGCACTGCGATGAAGCCCCGGGCAAACAGGACAGCGCCTACAGTGCCCTGCGCCAGGCGATCCTGGAAAAACGCCTGCCGGCCGGCTGCCGCTTGCCCTCGACCCGCACCCTGGCCCAGCGCTGGGGCCTGTCCCGGGGCACCCTGGAAGTGGTCTTCGACCGCTTGCGCAGCGAAGGTTATGTGAGCCGGGCCAGCGGTTCCGGGACCCGGGTCTGCGCGGTGGTGCCGGACCTGTACCTGAGCGCCCCGGCACGGGCGGCGGCACCCATCGTCAGCGAGAGCGAGACGCCGTACCCGCCGCTCAGCGTGCGGGCCGGCCAGCCGTTTGTCGCCCGGCTGGCCGACCCGGCGCTGTTTCCCCTGCAACGCTGGACCCGCTCCCTGACCCGGGCCCTGGGCAATGCCTCGGCGCAGTCGCTGTGGGACGCCGACCCTGGCGGCCTGCCGGCCCTGCGCCAGCAGATCGCCCAGTACCTGGGGCAGCACCGGGGCATCGCCTGCGAGCCGCAGCAGGTGATGATCACCACCGGCATCCGCCATGGCCTCGACCTGCTGGCCCGCAGCCTGCTGCAAGCGGGCGACAAGGTGTGCCTCGAAGACCCCGGCTACCTGTCGGCCCGGAGCCTGTTCGCCCTGGCCGGAGCGCGGCTGGTGCCGATTCCGGTGGAGGAGGACGGGATCGATGTACAGCAGCTGCAACACCATCAGGATGCCCGCATGGTCTATGTCACCCCGGCCCATCAGGCGCCCCTGGGCATGACCATGCCGGTGTCCCGGCGCCTGGCCCTGCTGGAGTGGGCCCGGCACAGCGAGGCCTGGGTGGTGGAGGACGACTACGACAGCGAATTCAACTACCAGAGCGCGCCCCTGGCGGCCCTCAAGTCCCTGGACCGGGACGACCGCGTCATCTACTGCGGCAGCTTCAACAAGACCCTGTTCGCCGGCCTGCGGGTGGGCTTCATGCTGCTGCCCGAGCGCCTGCGCCCGCGGTTGCTGGCCACCTTGCAGGACACCGGGCGCTCGGTGGGGGTGATCGAGCAACTGGCCCTGGCCGACTACATCGCCAGCGGCGCCTTCCTGCGCAATCTGCGGGCGGCGCGCCAGGCCTATCAGGAACGCCGCGACCTGCTGCTGGCGATCCTCGCCAGTGAAGCGCCAGGCTGCTACAGCATCAGCGGCCAGCAGGCCGGGCTGCACCTGCTGCTGACGTTGCCGCCGGGCAGCGATGAGGCGCGCTTTCGCCAGCGCGCGGCCCAGCAGGGCCTGCTGTTGCAGGGCCTGGCCGAGCACTGCCAGCAGGTGCGCCGGCCGGCGGCGGTGATCGTCGGCTACGCGGCCCTGAGCCTGGCGCAAATCCGCTTCAGCGGCTCGCGGCTGGCGGCGCTGCTGGTGGCGGAGGCAGGGGCTGTAGAAGGCCGCTGACTGTCATCTGGCTGTCATGTGGCTCAGGCACCCTCGGCGCCCCGGCCTCCGGCCTTTGTGGATTACAGGGACGTCATGATCATTGTCACCGCCGGCGCGGCTTATCTGGATATCGACGCCTACGCCGGCTGCATTGCCTATGCCGAATGGCTCAACCTCAGCGGCCGCCCGGCCCGGGCCCTGAGCAGCGCGCCGCTCAATGAGAGCATCCCGGGCACTTTCCGCCAGCGTCTCAAGGGGCTGGACGCCCATGTTCCGCAAGGGACCGAGCAGTTCGTGCTGGTGGACATTTCCAACCACCTGCACCTGGACCCGCTGGTGGACCTGGACCGTGTGGTGGAGGTCATCGACCATCACCCGGGTTTCGAGGCCTTCTGGAATGAGCGCCTGGGCCAGCACGCGGATATCCGCCAGATCGGCGCCGCCTGTACCCAGGTCTACCAGCGCTGGCGCGACTCCGGGTTGCTGCCCAGGATCAGCCGCGACAGCGCGAAACTGCTGGCGGCGGGCATTCTCGACAACACCCTGAACTTCACCGACCAGGGGTGCACCGCGGCGGACCGCCAGGCCTACGCCGACCTGGCCGCGCTGGCCGGCCTGGGCCCCGACTGGCCCGAAGACTATTTCAAGGAGTGCCAGCAGCAGATCGAAGCGCAATTGCCCGAGGCCCTGCTCAAGGACCTGAAAGTGTTCGAAGCGTCCAGCAACCTGCCGCGGCGTTTCGCCCAACTGACCCTGTGGCATGCCCAGGGCCTGCTGGTGCGCCAGCGCAGCCTGATCGAGCAGGTGCTGGGGCAGTGGGGCGATGACTGGCTGCTGAACCTGATCAGCCTCGGCGAAGGCACGAGCTACCTGCTGACCGGCAGCCCGGGCAGTGCCCGCAAGCTGGAACGGCTGCTAGAGTGCAGCACCCTGGACGGCGTGCATTGCCCGGGCCGGCCGATCCTGCGCAAGGAACTGCTGCGCAAGGGCCTGGCGCTCCAGGCAACGTCCTGACCCCGGAGAGCCCCAATGGACCTTGAACAATGCTTGCAGCAGGTGCATGACGAGCAGAGCTTCCTCGACTTCGTCCAGGCGCTGATTGCCGACCGCCGCCAGGCGCAGCGCATGGCCCAGGCCGGCGAGGCCGACAGTTGGCAGAACCATTGCATCGAGGATTTTCTCGACGGCGCCCACGCCTGGGCCGAGGCCACCGGCATCGGTGCCACCCAGGGGCTGGTGGAGGCTTCGCCCTGGCAGCGCTTCGCGGTGTTCCTGTACTGCGGCAAGATCTACGAATAGCGCCGCGCCAGCCGAAGGGTTAGTCGTCGAAGCCGCCCTGTTCGTGAATCTCGTCCATCTTCAGTTCCAGGCGGTAGGCCACGGCAATGAACAGCGCCTGGCACAGGCACAGGGTGGCGCTCAGTGAGCGGAAGGCGAAGGAGCTGCCCTCGTTGACCAGCAGCACGCTGTTGGCGCGCTTGGCCAGGGGCGACAGGGTGCTGTCGGTGATGATCAGGGTCTTGGCCTGGTTGTGCTGGGCAATGCGCAGGCAGTGCTGGGTTTCCTTGGCGTAGGGGGTGAAGCTGATGGCGATCACCAGGTCGTTGGGGCGGATACTGCGCATCTGCTCGCGGTAGCTGCCCCCCAGCCCCGACACCAGGTGGATGCGCTTGTTGGTGTGCTGCAGGTTGTACACCAGGTAGTCGGCCACGGCGAAGGAGCGGCGCACCCCCACCACATAGATATTGTCGGTGTTGACCACCAGGTCCACGGCCTGCTCGAAGGCCGCGTCGTCCAGCTCCAGGCCCAGGCGCTCGATCCCCGACAGGGTGGCGCTGATGCAGTCGCGCGCCAGGTCGCCGTCGCTGGCCTTCTGCGACTTGTTGGCGATCAGGCTGCGGATGCGCTGCTGGTAGTTCTGCACCGGCGTGGCCTTGTGGGTGTAGGCCTCGCGGAACAGCGCCTGCATTTCACTGAAGCCGCTGAAGCCGAAACGCTGGGAAAAACGCACGATGGCCGAAGGGTGCACCTCGCACTCGCGGGCGATGTCGCTGATCCGGTCGACCATGATCCGGTCGCTCTGCTGGCTCATGTAGCTGGCGATGCGCTTGAGCTGGCGCGGCAGGCTCTCGTACTCCTCGGTGATCAACTGCAGCAGCCGCTCGGCATTGGCCGGAGGGCTGGCAAGGTCGCTCTCGGGCGTGCGATCGGGCAGGGCCGGCTGATCGGTGCGGGACATAACGGATCCTTCTGAGGGTACTGATGGGAGCGATCGCGGGCGTCGCCCCCTGACAATAAATGGGCTGCGGGCAGTCTACAGGGTCGGCGCCGGGAAAATCTTGAGGGGCCGGGCCCCGGGCGCCTTGCTGAAACGATGCACGGCGCAGCCTTGGGCATTGCAGAAAAGTTTAATGGAAAAAATATTCCACGTAAAAAATTTATAGAATAAATATTGATTGGTGCCGGGAGACGTTCTAGTCTGCATCCACCAAGTAGGCCTGCCGGGGCAGTGCGCGACGGCAGGCAGCGGCTGATAAAAATAACAGGAGCCAGCATGGGCCAGACTCGTTTTGCCAGTGGGCGTCAATTGGATCTGATCTGCCTCGGACGCCTGGGCGTCGACCTCTACGCGCAGCAAGTGGGGGCCCGGCTGGAGGACGTCGCAAGCTTTGCCAAATACCTCGGCGGCTCGTCGGCGAACATTGCCTTTGGCACCGCACGGCTGGGCCTCAAGTCGGCGATGCTGAGCCGGGTCGGTGATGATCACATGGGGCGCTTCCTGCTGGAGTCGCTGGTGCGCGAAGGCTGTGACGTCAGCGCCGTCAAGGTCGACCCGCAGCGCCTCACCGCCCTGGTCCTGCTGGGCCTCAAGGACCGCGAAACCTTCCCCCTGGTGTTCTACCGCGAGAACTGCGCGGACATGGCGCTGTGCGCCGCCGACATCGACGAAGCCTTCATCGCCTCCAGCAAGGCCCTGCTGATCACCGGCACCCATTTCTCCACCGACGGCGTCTACCGGGCCAGCCTGCAGGCCCTGGACTACGCGCAAAAGCACGGAGTCAAGCGGGTCCTGGACATCGACTACCGGCCGGTGCTCTGGGGCCTGGCGGGAAAGGCCGACGGCCAGACCCGGTTCGTGGCCGACCCGCAGGTCAGCCAGCATGTGCAGGGCATCCTGCCGCGCTTCGACCTGATCGTCGGCACCGAAGAGGAATTCCTGATTGCCGGCGGCAGCGACGACCTGCTGACGGCCTTGCGCACCGTGCGTTCACTGAGTGCCGCGACCCTGGTGGTCAAGCTTGGCCCGCAAGGGTGCACGGTGATCCACGGCGAGATTCCGGAGCGCCTGGAAGACGGGGCGATCTACCCCGGTGTGCGGGTGGAGGTGCTCAACGTGCTGGGCGCCGGCGATGCTTTCATGTCCGGCTTCCTCAGTGGCTGGCTGGAAGAGGCCAGTGATGAGCGCTGCTGCCAGTTGGCCAACGCCTGCGGCGGCCTGGTGGTGTCGCGCCACGCCTGCGCCCCGGCGATGCCGACCCGGGCCGAACTGGACTATCTGTTCAGCAGCCCGGTGCCCATCACCCGTCCCGACCAGGACCCGGTGCTGCAACGCCTGCATCAGGTCAGTGTGCCGCGCAAGGCCTGGAAGCCCCTGTTCGTCTTTGCCTTCGACCACCGTGGGCAACTGGTGGAACTGGCGCAGCAAGGTGGTCGCGAGCTCAAGGCCATCGGTCAGCTCAAGCAACTCTTCATAGACGCGGTGCAGCGGGTCGAAGCCGACCTGCGGCGCCGGGGCATCGAGGCCGATGTCGGCCTGCTGGCCGACCAGCGCTTCGGCCAGGAGGCGCTGAACGCCGCCACCGGGCGCGGCTGGTGGGTGGCGCGGCCGGTGGAAGTGCAGGGCTCGCGGCCCCTGGCGTTCGAGCACGGGCGCTCGGTGGGCAGCAACCTGATCGCCTGGCCCCAGGAACAGATCATCAAGTGCCTGGTGCAATTTCACCCGGACGACGAGCCCTTGCTGCGCCTGGAACAGGAAGCGCAGATCCGTGGCCTGTACCAGGCGTCCCAGGTCAGCGGGCATGAGCTGCTGCTGGAAATCATCCCGCCCAGGGACCTGCCCGGCGCTCATCCCGAGGTGCTCTACCGCAGCCTCAAGCGCCTGTACAACCTGGGCATCTACCCCGCGTGGTGGAAGATCGAAGCGCAGTCGGCCGAGGAATGGAAAAAGCTCGATGAATTGATCCAGGAGCGCGACCCGTATTGCCGTGGTGTGGTGCTGCTGGGCTTGAATGCCTCGGCCGAAGCCCTCGCCGAGGGCTTCCGGCAAGCGGCCGACAGCCGCACCTGCCGGGGGTTTGCCGTGGGCCGCACGATTTTCCAGGAGCCCAGCCGAGCGTGGCTGGCGGGGGAGATCGACGACGACACCCTGATCCGGCAAGTGCAGGGCACCTTCGAGCAACTGATCAACGCCTGGCGCAGCGCCCGCCCTGTGTAGGAGCCGGCTTGCCGGCGAAGAGGGGCTTGAGCCTGGTGCCAGGCTCGCCGGTGCCTTCGCTGGCAAGCCAGTTCCTGCGAGTGCAAGGCCGTTCTCCACGCTTTCATGAATAACAACAAAAGGTGCAGCCATGCCCGCGATCCGAATTGGCATCAACCCGATCTCCTGGAGCAACGACGACCTGCCGGCCCTGGGCGGTGAAACGCCCTTGAGCACCGCCCTCAGCGAAGGGCGCGAGATCGGTTACCAAGGCTTCGAACTCAACGGCAAGTTCCCCAAGGACGCCAAGGGCGTGGGCGATGTGTTGCGCCCTTATGACCTGGCGCTGGTCTCGGGCTGGTACTCCAGCCGCCTGGCCCGGCGTTCGGTGGCCGAGGAAATCGACGCCATTGCCAGCCACGTCGAACTGCTCAAGCGCAACGGCGCCTCGGTGCTGGTCTACGGCGAAGTGGCCGACTCGATCCAGGGCTTGCCGGTGCGCCTGATCGAGCGCCCGCGCTTCCACTGTGCACAGGCCTGGCAGGATTACGCGGACAAACTCACGGAGCTGGCGCGTTTCACCCTGTCCCAGGGCGTGCGCCTGGCCTATCACCACCACATGGGCGCCTACGTCGAGTCCCCGGCGGACATCGACACGCTGATGCGCCTGACCGGCGAGGAAGTCGGCCTGCTGTTCGATTCGGGCCATTGCTACATGGGCGGCGGCGAACCCCTGGAGGTGCTGCGCCGGCATATCGGGCGGGTGTGCCATGTGCATTTCAAGGACGTGCGCAAGCCGGTGGTGCAACTGGCGCGCAACAACCTGTGGAGCTTCCCGGACTGCATCGTCAACGGCACCTTCACCGTGCCCGGCGATGGCGACATTGACTTCGCCGCCTTGCTCGATGTGCTGCTGGACGCAGGCTACCAGGGCTGGCTGGTGGTGGAGGCCGAGCAGGACCCGGCGGTGGCGCCGAGCTATGTCTACGCGAAAAAAGGTTACGACACCCTGCGGGCCCTGCTGGACGCTGGCCTGCAACGCAGGAGGGCTGCCCAATGAGCCTGCTGGTTAAAAGCGCTGCAAAGGGCCGGACCATGGTCCAGCTGCAAGAGGGCGCCCTGGAATACGTGGGGTTCAGTGCCTACCGCCTGGGCCTGGGGGAAAGCCTGCCGGTCAGCGCCGGCGACAAGGAGCTGTGCCTGGTGCTGCTCAGCGGCCGTATCGATGTGCAGGGCGAAGCGCCCCAGGGCGCCTTCCAGTGGCCCAACCTGGGTGACCGGCAATCGGTGTTCGAGGACAAATCCCCCTTTGCTGCCTACCTGCCGCCGGGCAGCCGGGCCCGGGTCACCGCCTTGAGCGATGTGCAGATCGCTGTGTGTGCCGCCCCGGGGGCAGTCGATAACGACCTCGGCCCTCGGCTGATCCGCCCGGAACAGTGCAGGCGCAGCGTGCGCGGCAAGGGCGCCAATACTCGCTACGTCTGCGACATCCTGCCCGACAGCGAGCCGGCCCATTCCCTGCTGGTGGTGGAGGTGCGCACGCCGTCCGGACATTCCTCCAGCTACCCGCCGCACAAGCACGACACCGACGACCTGCCGCGCCAGAGCTTTCTGGAAGAGACCTATTACCACCAGCTCAACCCGCCCCAGGGCTTTGTCTTCCAGCGGGTCTACACCGACGACCGCAGCCTGGACGAGGCCATGGCGGTGGAGCACCACGACCTGGTGGTGGTGCCCAGGGGGTACCACCCGGTCAGCGTGCCCTATGGCTACGAGTCCTATTACCTGAACGTGATGGCCGGGCCGAAGCGGGTCTGGCAGTTCCATAATGACCCCCGGCACAGCTGGCTGCTGGATCTGTGAACGACGCACCTTTGCCGATTTTCGGGGAGCTGGAACATGACTCAGCCTTTGCGTTTTGCCTTGAACCGAATGGTCGCACCGCACCTGCCTCTGGCGGATTTTCTTGACCTGGCACTGGCCTTGAAGATCGATGGGGTGGAGCTGCGCAATGACCTCAAGGGTGTGGAGATCGAGGATGGCACGCCCCCCGAGCAGGTCCGCGAGCTGTGTGAGCAGCGTGGCATCCGGCTGCTGTCGATCAATGCCCTGTACCCCTTCGACCTGTGGGATGAACAGCGCCGCCAGCAGTTGCTGCACCTGGCCGGTTATGCCCGCGCCTGCGGTGCCGAGGGCCTGGTGTTGTGCCCGCTGAACGACCCCGGCGACCGGCGCAGCGCGGGCCAGCGGGCCCAGGGGCTGACGGCTGCCCTGACCCGGATCGCGGAGGTTCTTCGCCAGCATGGCCTGCGCGGTTTTGTCGAACCCCTGGGGTTTGCCGAGTGCGCCTTGCGTGACAAGCGCAGCGCCGTGGACGCGATCCGCGCCGTTGGCGCGCTGGATGTGCTGAGCCTGGTGCACGACACCTTCCACCACACACTGGCCGGCGAACCCCAGCTGTTCGCCGAGCTTACCGGGCTGGTGCACCTCTCCGGTGTCGAGGGGCCGCCACTGCCTCTGGCAGCGCTGCGGGACGGTCATCGGGTGCTGGTGGGCGCGGCGGACCGGCTGGGCAACACGACGCAGATCGCCGCGTTGCTGGCGGGTGGTTACCGCGGCTACCTGTCCTTCGAGCCCTTTGCCGCGAGCGTTCACGATCGACCGGACCTGCAGCAGGCTCTGGAGCGCAGTATCCGGCACCTGCGCCAGGCCCTGGCCTGCCCCCCTTGTAGGCGCCGGCAAGCCGGCTTCCGCACAAAGAACAGTGAGAGTGCTGTATGGCCATTGAAGGAACACAGATGAGCACGATTCGACTGACCATGGCCCAGGCCCTGGTGAAATTCCTCGATAACCAGTACGTCGAGGTGGACGGGCAGCAGAGCCGGTTCATTGCCGGGGTCTTTACGATCTTCGGCCACGGCAATGTGCTGGGCATCGGCCAGGCGCTGCAGCAGGACCCGGGCCAATTGCGGGTGCACCAGGGCCGCAACGAGCAGGGCATGGCCCATGCCGCCATCGGGTTTGCCAAGCAGCACCTGCGGCGCAAGGTCTATGCCTGCACCGCTTCGGTGGGCCCCGGCGCGGCCAATATGTTGACCGCTGCGGCCACCGCCACGGCCAACCGCATTCCCTTGCTGCTGTTGCCCGGCGACGTGTTCGCCAGCCGCCAGCCGGACCCGGTGCTGCAACAGATCGAGCAGTTCCATGACCTGGGCATCAGCACCAACGATGCCTTCAAGGCGGTGAGCAAATACTGGGACCGGATCAACCGCCCGGAGCAGTTGATGAGCGCGGCGCTGCAGGCGATGCGAGTGCTGGCCGACCCGGCCCAGACCGGCGCGGTGACCCTGGCGCTGCCCCAGGATGTGCAGGCCGAGGCCTACGATTACCCGCTGAGCTTCTTCGCCCGACGGGTGCATCGCATCGACCGGCGGCCACCCACCGAAGCGATGCTGGCGGACGCCGTGGCGCTGCTGCGGGGCAAGCGCAAGCCGTTGCTGATCTGCGGTGGCGGGGTCAAGTACGCCGCGGCCAACCAGGCCCTGCAGGCCTTTGCCGAGCGCTTCGCGATCCCGGTGGCCGAGACTCAGGCCGGCAAGAGCGCGCTGCTGTCCAGCCATCCATTGAACGTGGGCGGCATCGGTGAAACCGGCTGCCTGGCGGCCAACCTGCTGGCCCGGGAGGCCGACCTGATCATTGGCGTCGGTACCCGCTACAGCGATTTCACCACCTCGTCCAAGTGGCTGTTCCAGCACCCCCAGGTGCAGTTTCTCAACCTCAATATCAACCCCGGCGATGCCGTGAAGCTCGATGGCGTGCAACTGCTGGCCGATGCCCGGGCCGGCTTGCAGGCACTGGGCGAGGCCCTGGCCGGCAGCGCCTACCGCGCCGGCTGGGGCACTCGGGTGGCCGAGGCCAGGGGGCAGCTGGATGCCGAGCTGGAGCGGGTCCACGGCGTGCACTATCAGGGCGAGGATTTTGTGCCGGAGGTCAACGACGCGCTGGACCCGGCGGTGCTGCGCGAGTTCATCGAGCTGACCGGCTCTTGCCTGACCCAGAGCCAGGTGCTGGGGGTGCTCAACCAGACCCTGGCCGACGATGCGGTGATTGTCGCCGCTGCCGGCAGCTTGCCCGGGGACCTGCAACGCAGCTGGCGCAGCAAGGGGCTCAACACCTACCACGTGGAATATGGCTATTCGTGCATGGGTTATGAAATTGCCGCGGCCCTGGGGGTCAAGCTCGCCGCCCCCGAGCGTGAGGTCTATGCCCTGGTGGGCGACGGCTCCTACCTGATGCTGCATTCGGAGCTGCTGACCTCGATCCAGGAGCAACGCAAGATCAACGTGGTGCTGCTGGACAACATGGCCTTCGGCTGCATCAACAACCTGCAGCTGGGCCAGGGCCTGGACAGCTTCGCCACCGAGTTCCGCTACCGCAACCCAGACAGCGACCAGCTCGACGGTGGCCTGATCCCGGTGGACTACGCCATGAGCGCCGCGGCCTACGGCTGCAAGACCTACAAGGTGAGGAACCTGGAGCAGCTCCACGTCGCCCTGGCGGACGCCCGGCTGCAGCGGGTCTCGACCCTGATCGATATCAAGGTGCTGCCCAAGACCATGCTCCACGGCTACCTGTCCTGGTGGCATGTGGCGGTGGCCGAGGTCAGCGGCAGTGAGAGGGTGGCCGCCGCGGCCGCCGCTATCGATCAGCAGTTGGCCAAGGCGCGCCAGTACTGAAGCTCCCCAACCGAACAACCACAGGAGTACACCCATGTCTTTGCAGCTAGGCGTTATCGGCACTGGTGCCATAGGTCAGGATCACATTCGGCGTTGCAGCCAGACCCTGCAGGGCTGCCGGGTGGTGGCGGTAACCGACATCGACCCGCAGCAGGCGGCCCGGGTGCTGGACGGGCTCACGCTTGAGGCCGAGGTCTACCCCGACGGCCATGCCCTGATCCAGGCGCCGGAAGTCCAGGCGCTGCTGGTGACGTCCTGGGGCCCGAGCCACGAAGAGTTCGTGCTGGCGGCCATCGCCGCCGGCAAGCCGGTGTTCTGCGAAAAGCCCCTGGCGGTGACCGCCGCCGGCTGCCGGCGCATCGTCGAGGCCGAGATTGCCCACGGCCGGCGCCTGGTGCAGGTGGGGTTCATGCGCCCCTACGACGCCGGCTACCAGGCGCTCAAGGCGGTGCTGGACAGCGGGCGCATCGGTGAGCCGCTGATGCTGCACTGCGCCCACCGCAACCCGCGGGTGGGGGAGAACTACAAGACCGACATGGCCATCACCGACACCCTGATCCACGAGCTGGATGTGCTGCGCTGGCTGCTGGCGGACGACTATGTGTCGGTGCAGGTGCTGTTCCCGCGCAAGACCGGCAAGGCCCACGCCCAACTGCGCGACCCGCAGATCGTGCTGCTGGAAACCGCCCGGGGCACGCGGATCGACGTGGAGATCTTCGTCAACTGCCAGTACGGCTACGACATCCAGTGCGAAGTGGTGGGCGAGAGCGGCATCGCCCGCCTGCCGGAGCCGCCCCAGGTCCAGCTGCGCAGCGCGGCCAGCCTGTCCAGCGCGATCCTGATGGACTGGAAGGAGCGCTTCATCGCCGCCTATGACGTCGAGCTGCAGGCCTTTGTCGATGGCGTGCGCGCTGGCCGGGTGGGTGGGCCCTCGGCCTGGGACGGCCTGGCCGCGGCGGTGGCGGCCGACGCCTGCATCGAGGCCCAGCAGAGCGGGGCGATCGTCCCCATCAGCCTGCCCCAGCGCCCGGCGCTCTACGCCTGAACCCCGGGATTTCTGTAGGCGCCGGCTTGCCAGCGAAGGTGTTTTCCAGGGCGCTGCAAGGCGTGCGGGCCCCTTCGCCGGCAAGCCGTCTCCTGCGGGAAGCGAGGGATCTGGCTGCTGGAAATGCAATTGCAGTAAAATTCTAAAATGAGTTGATATAGAAATTATTTTCCAATAAAGTCGTTTACAGGTAGCCGACCCTACAAGGTTCCCATGGCCTTCAAGCCCCGCTTGAGCCCTGGAGAACCCACCAACAAGAACAAACAGGTGCCGTCGATGAAAACCTTCCGCTCTGCTCTGCAATGGCTGTCCCGTACCCGGGGCGCCGCCTCCCGCAATCTGCCCGTCACTCCCTGGTCCTCTCGTTTATTGACCCTGCTCAGCGGCCTGTGTGTCGAACACCAGGGCGCGCTGCTGGGCTGCATGCCCGGGGCCCCGGTTCTGTATTCGCCGGCCTGAGCACGGCCACCCACCAACAAGCATGTGGAGAACGACTCTTAATGAACATTCAGAACCCAGTGGCGTGTCTTGCCCTGTCGCTGATGCTGTTCAGTGGTGCGGCGCTGGCCCAGGTGCGCATCGGCGTGAGCATGTCGCAGTTCGACGACACCTGGCTGACCTACCTGCGCGAGTCCATGGACCAGAAGGCCAGGTCCATGCCCGAAGGCGTGCAGTTGCAGTTCGAGGACGCCCGCAGTGACGTGGTCAAGCAGCTGAGCCAGGTGGAAAGCTTCATCAGCCAGAAGGTCGACGCCATCGTGGTCAACCCGGTGGATACCGCTGCCACTCGCAAGATCACCGAGGCGGCGGTCAAGGCCGGGATTCCCCTGGTCTACGTCAACCGTCGCCCGGACGACCTGAACCTGCCCAAGGGCGTGGTCACCGTGGCCTCCGACGACCTGGAGGCAGGCAAGATGCAGATGCAGTACCTGGCCGAGAAAATGGGCGGCAAGGGCAGCATCGTGATCCTTCTCGGCGACCTGGCGAACAACTCCACCACCAATCGCACCAAGGGGGTCAAGGAGGTGCTGGCCCGGTACCCCGGGATCAAGGTCGACCAGGAACAGACCGGCGTCTGGCTGCGGGACAAGGGCATGACCCTGGTCAACGACTGGCTGACCCAGGGCCGCGAGTTCAATGCGGTGGTGGCCAACAACGACGAGATGGCCATCGGTGCGGCCATGGCCCTGAACCAGGCCGGGGTGGCCAAGGGCAGCGTGCTGATCGCCGGGGTCGACGGCACCCCCGACGGGCTGCGCGCGGTGCAGCGCGGCGAGCTGGCGGTGTCGGTGTTCCAGGACGCCAAGGGCCAGGCCGACGGCTCGGTGGAAACCGCGGTGAAGATGGCCAACAAGCAGCCGGTGGACGCCGCGGTGTGGATTCCCTACCGCCTGATCACCCCGGAAACGGTCGCCCAGTTCAAGTAGGCGCCGGCCCTTCAATCACACGCGGGCCGGGCGGCGCTGGCTGCCCGGCCGCTGGAGTAGCTGATCATGAACGCTTGTGCTACTGCTTCGAGCCTGCACTCCCTGAGCCCGGCCGTGGCGCCCCAGGAGCCCTACCTGCTGGAAGTACTGAATGTCAGCAAGGGCTTTCCCGGGGTGGTGGCCCTGGCCAACGTGCAACTGCGGGTACGCCCCGGCACGGTCCTGGCGCTGATGGGCGAAAACGGTGCCGGCAAGTCGACCCTGATGAAGATCATCGCGGGCATCTATCAGCCCGACTCCGGCGAACTGCGCCTCAAGGGCCGGCCGGTGACCTTCGCCACGCCGCTGGCGGCGCTGCAGGCGGGGATCGCCATGATCCACCAGGAACTCAACCTGATGCCGCACATGAGCATCGCCGAGAACATCTGGATCGGCCGCGAGCAACAGAACCGCCTGGGCCTGATCGACCACCGGGAAATGCACCGCTGCACCGCCGCCTTGCTGGCGCGCCTGCGCATCGAACTGGACCCCGAGGAGCAGGTGGGCAACCTGAGCATCGCCGAGCGCCAGATGGTGGAGATCGCCAAGGCGGTGTCCTACGACTCCGACGTGCTGATCATGGACGAACCGACCTCGGCCATCACCGACAAGGAGGTGGCGCACCTGTTCTCGATCATTGCCGACCTCAAGGCCCAGGGTAAGGGCATCGTCTATATCACCCACAAGATGAACGAAGTGTTCGCCATCGCCGATGAGGTGGCGGTGTTTCGCGATGGCGCCTACATCGGCCTGCAACGGGCCGACAGCCTGGACGGCGACAGCCTGATCTCGATGATGGTGGGGCGCGAGCTGAGCCAGCTGTTTCCCCAGCGCGAGAAGCCTATCGGCGAGCTGCTGCTCAAGGTCCGCGACTTGCGCCTGGACGGGGTGTTCAAGGGCGTGTCGTTCGATCTGCATGCCGGGGAGATCCTCGGCATTGCCGGGCTGATGGGCTCGGGGCGGACCAATGTCGCCGAAACCCTGTTCGGCATCACCCCAAGCGATGGCGGTGAGATTGTCCTCGACGGCCAGCCCCTGCGCATCGGCGACCCGCACCGGGCGATCGAGAAGGGCCTTGCCCTGCTGACCGAGGATCGCAAGCTCAGTGGCCTGTTCCCCTGCCTGTCGGTCCTGGAAAACATGGAAGTGGCGGTACTGCCGCACTATGCCGGCGGCGGTTTTGTCCAGCAGAAGGCCTTGCGCGCCTTGTGCGAGGACATGTGCAGGAAACTGCGGGTCAAGACCCCGTCCCTGGAGCAATGCATCGACACCCTGTCCGGGGGCAATCAGCAGAAGGCGCTGCTGGCGCGCTGGCTGATGACCCAGCCGCGGATCCTGATTCTCGACGAGCCGACCCGGGGCATTGACGTGGGGGCCAAGGCCGAGATCTACCGCCTGATCGCCAGTCTGGCCGGTGAGGGCATGGCGGTGATCATGATTTCCTCGGAACTGCCCGAGGTGCTGGGCATGAGCGACCGGGTCATGGTCATGCACGAAGGGCAACTGATGGGCACCCTGGACCGCAACGAGGCGACCCAGGAACGGGTCATGCAACTGGCTTCGGGCCTGAACTAGACGACATTCAACCCAAGGGTGGTGGCTGGCAATGAACGCGATAATCGACAACAAACCCGCGGCGGTGGCGGTCAAGCCCCGGCGACGACTGCCCACCGAGCTGAGCATCTTCCTGGTGCTGATCGGTATCGGCCTGGTGTTCGAGCTGTTTGGCTGGATCGTCCGCGACCAGAGTTTCCTGCTCAATTCCCAGCGCCTGGTGCTGATGATTCTCCAGGTCTCGGTGATCGGCCTGCTGGCCATCGGCGTGACCCAGGTGATCATCACCACCGGTATCGACCTGTCTTCCGGTTCGGTGCTGGCCCTGTCGGCGATGATTGCCGCCAGCCTGGCCCAGACCTCGGACTTCACCCGGGCGGTGTTTCCCTCGCTGACCGACCTGCCGGTGTGGATCCCGGTGCTGGCCGGGCTCGGGGTCGGCCTCCTGGCGGGGGCGATCAACGGCAGTGTGATTGCCCTGACCGGCATTCCTCCCTTTATTGCCACCCTGGGAATGATGGTCTCGGCCCGGGGGCTGGCGCGTTACTACACCCAGGGCCAGCCGGTGAGCATGCTCTCCGATTCCTACACCGCCATCGGCCACGGGGCGATGCCGGTGGTGATCTTCCTGGTGGTGGCGCTGATCTTTCATATTGCCCTGCGCTACACCAAGTACGGCAAGTACACCTATGCCATCGGCGGCAACATGCAGGCGGCGCGGACTTCGGGGATCAACGTCAAGCGCCACCTGGTGATTGTCTACAGCATTGCCGGGCTGCTGGCGGGGCTGGCCGGGGTGGTGGCCTCGGCACGGGCCGCCACCGGGCAGGCGGGGATGGGCATGTCCTACGAGCTGGACGCGATTGCCGCGGCAGTGATCGGCGGCACCAGCCTGGCCGGCGGGGTGGGGCGCATCACCGGCACCGTGATCGGCGCGCTGATCCTCGGGGTCATGGCCAGTGGCTTCACCTTTGTCGGGGTCGATGCCTACATCCAGGACATCATCAAGGGCCTGATCATCGTGGTGGCGGTGGTCATCGACCAGTACCGCAACAAGCGCAAGCTCAAGCGCTGAGCAGGGGAGAGGCGCCGGCTGGTGCAGGAGCCGGCGTGCCAGCGAATACGCTCCCGAGCTCTGGCCCGCTCCAAAGGCCTCTTCGCCGGCTGGCCGGTGCCCCTGGAAATCGTTGAAAACGGCCAGAATCCGCCGTCCGGCACTGCCGTTTGTCTTCTAACAGACCCATGACTATGGAATTTTTTGTTATAAACGCACTCCAATAAACGCCACCAAAGCCCGCATTTGCGGGCTTTGTGCGGTTTGTCGGACAGATTCGCTGTCATTTCAGTTGCTGCGCCCTCAAACCGGCCTTAGACTGCCGCCCCTCGTAAATTGAGTGCCGGGTGGCGCTTGGAAGGTATGGCGCCTTTCTGATGACCTGACGGGTCAACCGGAAACAGTTTGAATTCGCCTTAATGCACGTATTTTTTATAGAGAAATCAATGACCAAGGAAAAGTTGCTGGCCATGCCGGCGGATGACTACATGAATGCCGAGCAGCACGCTTTTTTCAGCGACCTGTTGCAAGCCATGAAGGTGGAAACCCACGAGCGCATCGAACAGAACCGGATCGCCATTGAAAGCCTGGACACCCCGGCTGACCCGGCCGACGCCGCTTCCGTCGAAGAAGAGCGCACCTGGTTGGTCAACGCCATTGATCGCGACCAGCGCATGCTGCCGCAACTGGAACAGGCCCTGGGCCGGATCAGCGACGACAGCTTCGGCTGGTGCGACGACAGCGGCGAGCCGATCGGCCTCAAGCGCCTGCTGATCAGCCCCACCACCAAGTACTGCATCGAGGCCCAAGAGCGCCACGAGCAGATCGACAAGCATCAGCGTCAAGCCTGATCGCCAGCCCCCGCCACAGCGGGGGCTCTGTTTTTTCGGGCAGTGCCCGCCCGCACATTCTCTTGATCTGCTGCAAACCCGCGACTAAGGGACCATGGATAATGGCCCTCTAGTGGCGTCTAATGCCGCAAACAATTAGAACGATGTGGGGTGACACAGATGTCAAGAGATGGATCTCTAGCGGCGCCGGTCGCACAGCCGCTGGCAACACCCGAAACCGCCGCCCGCTGGTGGGCGCCGTCCTTGCAGAGCGCGGCGCTGATGGCGCTGTTCGCCGGCCAGGCCCTGGGCGGCTGGTCGCTGTACCTGTGCCTGCCCGTGGCGGTGCTGGTGATCTGGCTGCCGCGGTTGCGCGGGCGCGGGCGGCCCCTGGTGGCGAACGCGACGGCTGACGATCAGTTGTCGGCGCTGACCCGTGACCTGTCCTACGGCACCACCCATAACGCACTGTCCGCGGCGGGCGTGGCCTACTCGGTGACCCAGCTGGCAGGCAAGCTGCAATCCCAGCTCGACGCCGCCGCGCGCATCGTCGGCAACGCCGAAGTGATGATCAAGACCGAGCAGGTCACCTCCCAACTCAGCCAGCAGGCCCTGGGCGCCGCCAGCGAGGCCCACGCCAGCAGCGCCGAAGGGCGCACGGTGCTGGGGGAGTCCATCAGCCGCATGCACCTGCTCAGCCAGCGCGCCAATGGCAGCCGTGAGCTGATCGAGGCCCTGAGCCAGCGCAGCGAGGAGATCCAGCGGGTGACCCTGGTGATCCAGTCCATCGCCAGCCAGACCAACCTGCTGGCGCTGAATGCGGCCATCGAGGCAGCCCGGGCCGGGGAACACGGGCGCGGTTTCGCGGTGGTGGCCGATGAGGTGCGCGGGCTGGCCGGGCGCACCGCCGCGGCCACCGACGAGGTCGGGGTGATGGTGGCGGATATCCAGCAGCGCACCAGCGACGTGGTGGAGCAGATCCGCCAGCTGGCCGACGACCTCAACCTGGGGGTCGAGCAGGTGGAGCACACCGGTCGTCACTTGGACAACATCGCGCGCCTGGCGGCCGGGGTGGAAGGGCAGGTCAGCGAGATCGCCCGGGGCGCCGAGACCAACCGCGAGCAACTGGACAGCCTGTTTCATGCCGTGGAGCAGATGCGCAGCGACCTGGCGGTCAGCGACCAGCAGACCCGCAGCCTGGCGCAGGCCGCGGTGCAGATGGAAGGGCAGGCGGAAACCATCAGCGAACGCCTGGCGGCTGTGGGCCTGGATGACTATCACCAGCGCATCTACGACCTGGCCCGCGAAGGCGCGCGGCGCATTGCCGAGCAGTTCGAGGCCGACCTGGAGCAGAACCGCATCAGCCTCGACGATCTGTTCGATCGTCACTACCAGTTGATCGCCAACACCGACCCGGCCAAATACCAGACCCGCTTCGACCGCTACACCGATCAGGTGCTGCCGCCGATCCAGGAATCCCTGCTGCCGCGCCACGATGGCCTGGTGTTCGCCATCGCCTGTACCCAGGAAGGCTACGTGCCGACCCACAACAAGGTTTTTTCCCAGCCGCTGACCGGCGACCCCGAGGTGGACAACCTGCATAACCGCAGCAAGCGCAAGTTCGCCGATCGCACGGGGATCCGCTGTGGCAGCCACCAGCAACCGCTGCTTCTGCAGACCTATACCCGGGATACCGGTGAGCTGATGCACGACCTTTCGGTGCCGATCATGGTCCGCGGCCGGCACTGGGGCGGGCTGCGCCTGGGTTACAAACCCGAGCAGGCGCCAGGCTCGGGCAAGGGCTGAGGCCTCCATTGTTACGCTATCGGTAATGCTGCAATGCAGGAACAGGCTGTTCCAGGGGCCGGCAAGTTAGTTAGTATGCCAACATCGTTAGGCAGCTAACTAATTTTCTGGAGGTAGCTCCATGCACAGCAAAGTCGATGTAGCGGTGATGATTGGCAGCGGCGTGCCGGCCAGCCTGCGGGCCTTGGGCCGTCGTGCGTGCTGGGTGGTTCTGGTCAATGGCGAACAGCGCGGCACGGCCTTTGCCAGCCGCGCCGAGGCCGAGGAGTGCCGGCTGGCCTGGCAGCAGCAGCTGCAGGTGCTGCTGCCCGGCGGCCGGCACCTGCGGCATTCGGCTTAACCGGCCTGGTGCAGGCGCAGGTTGAGCTCGTCCACCACGGGCGCCCAGTCGGCGTCTTCGCGCAGTTGCTGCTTGAGAAAGGCCGCTTGCTGGGGCGTCCAGAAGGGGGCGTCGATCATTTTCAGGTCTTCGTCCAGGGGCGAGTGCCGGGCGATGAAACCATCGATGGCGGCGGGGCTGGAATCCAGGCCCAACTGGTCGAACAGCCCTTCGAGGTTATGGGTGGGCGCTTCCATGGTGATCTCCTTGGGTGACGGGCAGCACCGGCGCTGCCTCAGTGCATCTGAGGCATGGCGGGCGCGCAAGTTCGATCCAAGGGTTCAGGCCAGGGTGCCGCTCTCGGCCTGGAACAACGCCGTCTGGGCCATGGACAGGGCAGTGCTGTAGGCCATGACTTGGGCCCTGGCGGACGACAGGGCCATGGCCCGGCCGGTGTCGGAGCCGGAACTGGCGCCCTTGACCGTGGCCAGGCGGGCCTTGGCCCGTTGCAGTTTCTGTTGCAGCAGCTCGATCTGCTTTTTCAGTTGGCGGATGCGTTTTTTCTTCGCCAGCAACAGCGCCTCTTCCGGGGTTTGCGCGCTGGAGCGGCTCAGGACCAGGGTCTCGCCGTCGTCCGAGGCTTCCAGTACCGCAGTGCTTGGATCCGGCTTGAGGAAGTCGGCCAGGCGAGATGGGGGTTTCAAGTCGATCATCATGATGCTCTTAAACGGATCTCGCCTTTGTATCGGTCGCGCTGTCGGATCCTTGACTGGCGCTGTCTGTCAGGCGTTCAGGGCGCCCTGGTCGATGGCCTGCTTGAGGGCCTTGGCCGACGCTCTGGCTGCCGCGGCAGCGTCTTCCGAGGTCTTGAACCAGCGATCGCGTTCCACCTGGTGGAAGGTGACCTGGGTCAGTGGGGGTTTTGCGCGCATGGCAATCACGGCCTGGAACTCGCCTTCGACTTCTCTGCACTCGCCACGAATGAAAAACTCGCCAATATCTAGTTCGGTCACTTCTAGCCTTCCCTTGGAGATGAGTGAGTGCTTGAACGCCCCCCAAGAGGGGGGCATTCAATCAATGGCGGAGTATGGCAGTTGTTGGGTGACGGCGGGCTGAGTTATATCATTTGGATTCTAGGTGGCGATTATTCTGATGATCTAATCTGAAACTTCCTGCTTCTGTTGCTGGGTAATATTACCGGCTGCGCGTCAACTCCGGCTTTTGCTGAAGTGGGTGCGCGCGAAGCCGGTGTGCGCTTTAAATAGTCGAAATGCACAAAGTTGCTCTAGAATTGCCTCTGCAACCCGAAGTGGCTGCCGACCGGGGGAATCGTGACCCGGGTGCATCCGGCCAGCAGGCCTGTTCCAGCACCCACCCCCGATGACGCGCCGCCACGCTTTGCGGGTCAGAGCTCACTCCTTACGCCTTCGACATGTGCCTGATGCATCGGCGAAATGCCCCTTGCTCAGTGCCGCCGCCAGCGTCGTGGCCAGGAGTGCCAGCTGCACTTGTGTGTATTGGGTAACCGATTGGGGTGACTACGCCGTCATGGCGGTTTTTTCGTGCCGTCCGTTTTTTTCCGGGCGACATCATTTTGAGTATCGGGGAGTGTTCCTTGGCAGTAAGTAATCTTGAAATGCATGCATTGTTCGTGTTGGGTGATTTGCGCGCAAAGCTGGTCAAGCAGTTCCAATCTCGTTTTGTCTACCTCACCGAACAGTCCGCCGAAGGCATCTACGTCGCCGAGATCGACACCGAGACGGCCCTGGTGGTGGACGACAAGCCGCGCCTTGAACTCAAGGTCGGCGATCATTTTCGCGCCGCCGTGCTGCCCAGCCGTGAAGGCGGCAAGATGGAGATCCGCTTTCGCGAGATCAAGCTGACGGTCTACGGCCTGGGCGACTACGCCTTTGTCAGCAGCCCCCTGGGGCAGGGCATCCTGTTCAAGGAAGGCCATTCGGTGGTGACCGTGTTTGCCGCCAACGAGCAGTTGCAGGAAGGCCTGACCAAGACCCTCAAGGCAGTGACCGCCAAGGCCGCCAAATGGCGCAAGGGCGAACTGGTGAGCTTCAAGGCCAGCGAGTGATGAGCCAGGGCCGCGCCGCGTTTCACCATGAGCATCAACAGGCCGCGAGCGCTGAAGCCCGGCGCCTGTTCGCGCAGAAGACCGTGCTCCAGGGCGCCTGGCTGAACTGGGTCGCCGCCCAGCTGTACAACCTGCGCCCCGCGGCCTACGCCAGCATGGTGCGCCGCGAGTTGCAGCGGTTGCAGGAGCCTCCGGCCTCTTGAGCGGCCATCCGGGAAGGGCCTGGGGTTGAAACTACTGAACCTCTACTACAGTCAGTTGACTTAATGCTTTGGGGGCCGTGCGCTTAGGCGCTGCCTGCCCCTGTGGCCCAGGTCCTGACCCAAGAGGTGTACCCCGATGAAAGGAATCCGCGCGCTGCTGGCCAGCAGCCTGTTGAGCCTTGCCGCCCTGAGTACGGCGCAGCCGGTTGTGGCGGCGCCGCAACCGATTCATTTCGCCGACCTGAACTGGGAAAGCGGCAGCCTGATCACCGAGATCCTGCGGATCATGGTGGAGCAGGGCTATGGCTTGCCCACCGACACCTTGCCCGGCACCACCATCACCCTGGAAACGGCCCTGGCCAACAACGACATCCAGGTGATCGGCGAAGAGTGGGCGGGGCGCAGCCCGGTGTGGGTCAAGGCCGAAGCCGAAGGCAAGGTGCAGGCCCTGGGAGATACGGTCAAGGGCGCCACCGAAGGCTGGTGGGTGCCGGAATACGTGATCAAGGGCGACCCGGCCAAGGGTATAAAGCCCCTGGCGCCGGAGCTGCGCAGCGTGACCGACCTGGCCCGCTACAAGGACGTGTTCAAGGACCCGGAGAGCCCGGACAAGGGGCGTTTCCTCAACAGCCCGATCGGCTGGACCTCGGAGATCGTCAACCAGCAGAAGCTCAAGGCCTATGGCCTGCAGGACAGCTACGTGAATTTTCGCAGCGGTTCCGGAGCGGCCCTGGATGCGGAGATCAGCTCGGCGATCCGTCGCGGCAAGCCGATCCTGTTCTACTACTGGTCGCCCACGCCGCTGCTCGGGCGCTTCAAACTGGTGCAACTGCAAGAACCGCCCTTTGACGCCGAAGCCTGGAAGACCCTGACCGACGCCGCCAACCCCAACCCCCGGCCAACCCGTTCCCTGGCCTCCAGGTTGTCGATCGGGGTGTCCACGCCATTCCAGAAGCAGTACCCGCAACTGGCGCAGTTCTTCGCCAAGGTCGACCTGCCCATTGAGCCCCTGAACCGCGCCCTGGCGCAGATGAGCGAGAACCACAGTGCCCCGCGGGACGCGGCCCGGGCCTTCCTCAAGCAGCACCCCGACGTCTGGCGCGCCTGGGTGCCCCGGGACGTGGCGGACAGGATCGCCGCCACCTTGTAGGCGCCGGCGTGCCGGCGAATGGGCCCTTGAACCTTGCGCCCGGCGGGTGCAGGGCAGGGGTCAGAAGCGGGTCTGCACCGCCACCTCGAAGGTTCGCGGCTGGCCCAGGTAGTACGCCGGGGACACATGGGCGAACTGGCCATAGACCTCGTTGGTCAGGTTGCGCACCCGGCCGGTCACTGTGGTGTGGCTGTCGACCTTGTAGCGCAGGAAGCTGCCGTACAGGGTGTAGGCAGGCATCCGCAGGGTGTTGGCGTTGTCGGCGTATACCGAGGCCACGTAGCGCGCATCGACCCCGGTCTGCCAGTTGGGCGACAGGTCATAGGTCAGCCACAGGTTGGCCAGCCGGTCCGGTACGTTGGTCGGCGTGTTGCCTTTGCGTGAAACCACCGCGCCGCTGGCGATCTTCTCGTTGAACTCGCCGTACTCGGCATCCACCCAGGCGAAGTTGGCTTGCGCCAGTAGCTTGGGGGTGATGTGCAGGGAACTGGCCAGCTCGATGCCCCTGGAGGTCTGCTGGCCCACCGGGATGCTGTTGGCCGGGTCCAGGGGATCGGTGACGGCAAAGTCCTTGCGCTCGATGCGATAGGCGGCAACGGTCGCCGAACCCCGTCCTTGCAGGTAGTCGAACTTGCTGCCCACTTCCCATTGCTTGCCCGTGGACACCTCGAAGTTCTGAGTGCCACTGGGCTGCTCGGCGGCGGTGCTGTACTGCACGTAGACATTGGCGCTGGGCAGGAACTGCCAGGTCAGGCCCAGGCGCCCGGTGACCGGTTCCCAGCTGCGCTTGAGGTGGCGCGGGTTGCTGGCGGTGATCAGCCGATGGTTGGTCACGTCCAGGTCGATGGCGTCGTAGCGCAGGCCGCTGAGCAGTGACAGCTCGTCGGTCAGGGCCAGGCGGTTCTCGACGAACAGGGCGCGGGTGGTGACCTGGTTGGTCTTGTCCTTGGCCCAGCCCTGGCGAGTGCCCTTCAGGTCATAGAAGTACCCCGGCTGGAAGTTGCCGGGATCGACGCTGTTGCTGGCCGGCACGTTCCAGGGCGAGTTGGTGGTGCTGTTGACCTTGTACTCAAACCCCCCGGACCAGGTGGTGTCGAGGCCGAACAGCTGATCGTCGTGGCGCAGTTCGAACTGGTTGCCGTCCTGCTGGCCCTGGTGCCGTACCAGGTAGGCGGTCGAGCGGTTCACCCGGCTATTGTCGGCGTTGTACTGGTAGGTCTCCAGGTTGCGATAGTCGCGCTGGCTGTCCAGGTGGTAGAGGGTGTTGCGCAGGCTGGTGCTGGGGTTGATCCGGTAGTCGATGATCGAGCGCAGCCACACAGTGCGCTGTTCATACAGGCCATCGGCGACGTTGTAGTTGTTGAAGCGGTTGTGCTTGTCGATCTTCAGCTCACCGGCCTTGGGATTGAGCACCGGGGTGCCCCAGTAGGGGCTGTCCTCGTGTTCATCCTGGTATTCCACCGCCAGGGTGTGGGACAGGTCCGGGGTCAGGTCGCTGAGCAGGGAGAAGGCCAGGCTCCAGGCATCCCTTTCCTGGCGGTCGATGTAGCCGTTGCTGGTGTTGTGGCTGACGTCCAAGCGCGCGTAGTGCTGCACCTCGGCGCCGGCCGGGCTGAGGGCGTGGTTGACCCCGAAAGCGGTCTGCGTGGTGTCGTAGCTGCCGTAACCGAGCAGGCCTTCGGCGGCCTGTTCGCGGCGGTCCGCGAGCTTGGTCACGTAGTTCAGCGAACCGCCCACGGAGCCGGCGCCATTGATCAGCGACGAGGGGCCGCCCACCAGTTCCACCCGGTCGTAGATCCAGGCGTCCACGGGCCGGGCCAGGCCGGTGGCGACGTTGATGCCGTTGAACATCTGGGTGATCTGGCTGCTGGTAAAACCACGGTAGGAGACGAAGCCGCCGAACCCCGGCGGCGCACTGGCGTTGACCCCGGGCAGGGCGTTGGCCGCTTCCTGGAAGGTGCGGGCGCCGCGTTGCTCCAGGTCCTGGCGGCTGGCCACGGCCACCGAGGCCGGGGTTTCGCGCAGGCTCAGGCCCAGGCGCGAGGCCATGCCGCTGGACTGGTCCAGGTTCAGGCCCGGCTCGGCATCGGCCTCATCGGCGCCGATGGTGGTGGGGGCCAGTTCGAGGCTCGGCTGGCCCCAGGCATTGATCGACAGGCAGCCCAGCAGGCTCGCCAGCAAAGGAAGGTGTTTCATCGGTGCATCCTGAATTCTTGGCTAGGAAAAGGCCCACGAACGCGCGCCGCGCGACAGCGCAGTGGGCAGGTTGAGCACGAGCAGGAATCAGGCGAGAGGCGGTGCCCGGGGATGGGCCGCGGGCCAGGTGGAGCGGGCGGGGAGGTCGGTCTTGTCCAGGGTGCGCGCAGGCGGGGCCTGGGGCTGCGGCAGCAGGGCCAGGGTCAGGCTGGAGTTCAGGGCCGGGCCCATGCCGCCGGTGGAGCACAGCGGGCAACCGAAGGCCTTGGAGAGAGTGGGCAGGGAGCCCTGGTCGGCCGGTTTCTGCAGCGGCGCCTGGGTGGCAGGGTCGACGCTGCAGAACTGCCCGCCGATGCCGTTGAGCTGCATGCCGAGCATCTGCCCGTGGCCGATGCTGCAGGCGAACACGTTGAACAGGACGCAGCAATAGAGCATCCAGGCAACGAGCGAGCGATCGGAACGGGCAAATTTCATGGGGCGGCACTTTATCATCGAAGGCGACGAACGTACTTACAAAAACGGTCAATCGAGTCCATTCTTCAGCGACATTTTCTGCACGGACGTCTGAACATGAATCTTCTGCTCGCACAGGGGGTGGCTGGCAGCTTCCTGTTGATCAGTCTGATCCATCTGTACTGGGCTGCGGGTGGCAAGCGTGGCAGTGATGCAGTGATCCCCGAAGTGCCGGGGCCAGGGCCCGGCATGACCCAGCCGGCGTTCCGCCCGCCGGCCCTGGCCACGATGCTGGTGGCAGTGGCTTTGTTGCTGGTGGCGATGCTGGTGTGCCTGAGGGTCGGGCTCTACCTGCCGACCGTGACCCATCCGTCTCTGCAGTGGGTGATCAGCGCCATTGCCTTGCTGATGTTCGCCCGGGCCATCGGCGACTCCGAGCTGGTGGGTTTTTTCAAGGAAGTCCGGGATTCGAAATTCGCCCGCCTCGACACCCTGTTCTATTCCCCCCTGTGCGTGGTGCTGGGGGCCGGGTTGCTGGTGCTGGCCTGGGCCTGAGGGCAGTCAGCCGGCGCTGGCCAGTGCAGGAGCTGGCTTGCCAGCGAAGGCGTTTTCGAAGTCGCCGCAAGGCTCACGGGCCTCGTCGCCGGCAGCCGGCTCCTAGGTGCAGCGGATGTGCTCAGTTGCCGGTTTCGCTGCGTTTGCTGCTGATTTCCGCCGGCACATCGTCGCCGGCCATGCGCTTGCGAAACAGCGCGGCCCGCGCCAGCAGCAGGGTGGTCACCGGTACGGTGATGGACATCAGCACCGGGATCAGCCAGGCGTGCAGCACCGGCCCGGACTTGAGCGCGGAAAAGTACAGGATCGACGCCAGGGCCACGGCCCAGGAGCCCATGGTGGAGGCCAGGGCCGGCGGGTGCATGCGCTGGAAGTAGCTCTTCATGCGCAGGATGCCCAGGGCCCCGATCAGGGCAAACACACTGCTGATCACCAGCAGCAGGGCCACCAGCACTTCCACCCAGAGTGGCAATTGTTCCAGGCTGTTCATTCGATCACCTCGCCACGCAGAAGGAATTTGGCCAGGGCGAAGGAGCCGACAAAGCCGAACAGGGCGATCAGCAGCGCCGCCTCGAAGTAGGTGTCACTGGCGTAGCGCACGCCCAGCACCAGCATCATCAGCATCGCCAGGATGTACAGGTAGTCCAGGGCCAGAACCCGGTCCTGGGCCGAGGGGCCCTTGAACAGGCGCACCAGGGTCAGGACCATGGCCAGGGAAAAAATGAACAGACTCAGCAAGATCGCGTTGGTCAGCAGGACACTCATTCGAAAATCTCCATCAGCGGGCGCTCGTACGTGGCCTTGAAGTGCTGGATGAATTGCGCCTCGTCCTTCAGGTCGAAGACGTGCAGCAACAGCAGGCTGCGGTCCAGGGACAGCTCGGACCAGACCGTGCCCGGCACCACCGTGGTGATGGTGGACAGCGCCGCCAGGCCATTGGCGTCCCGCAGGTCCAGGGGGATCTTGACGAAGGCCGAGTGCACCGGGCGCCGGCCGTTGTTGAGCACGCCCCAGGCCACCAGCAGGTTGGACACCAGCACGTCGCGGCCCACCACCAGGAACAGGCGCAGGATGGTGCCCGGGCGGCGGATGCGGATCGGCAGGGGCCGCAGGGGCTGCATCAGCAGCGGCGCGAGAAAGCCCAGCAGGGCGCCCAGCAGCAGGTTGCCCGGGCTGAGGGACAGGTTCAGCACCAGCCAGAGCAGCCACAGTGCCAGGGACAGGAATGGCGCGGGGAACAGGCGCTTCATGGGTGCACCTCCACTGCCGCTGCGGTCTTGGATTCAGGGCTGAGCACGGTGCGGGTGCCGAGCACCGCCATCACGTAATGCTCCGGGTGGTTGAGGCTGTCGGCGGTGGCCTGGGTGAAGCGCAGCAACGGCTCGGCCTTGAAGCTGAGCAGCACGCAGAGCCCCAGCAGCGCCACGATCGGCAGGCACTCCAGGCGCCGCAGCACCGGCGAAGGGCGTTCCTCCGGGGTCCAGAAACGCTGCACACCCAGGCGGGCAAAGGCAATCAGCGAGGCCAGGCCCGAGAGGATCAACAGCGCCAGGAAGCACCAGGCCGCCGGGGTGATCGGCGTGCCCTCGCTGGCCCCCAGGCCCTCGGGGTTGAGCAGGGCGGCAATCAGGTTGAGCTTGCCGATGAAGCCCGATAGCGGCGGCATGCCGATGATCAGCAAGGCGCAGGCGATGAAGCTCAGGCCGAGGAAGGCCATGGTCCAGGGGATCACCTGGCCGACCACCACTTTCTGTTCATCGTCGAGGTTGCTGCCCCGTGGCGGGTGCAGCGACTCCATGGGCCGCGGCAGGATCTCGCCTTCATCCTCCAGGGGGATCTCATTGGCCGAGCGCGAACGCTCGATCAGTTCTGCCAGCAAAAACAGCGCGCACATCGCCAGGGTCGAGCTGAACAGGTAGAACAGCGCCGCGCCGGTGAGGGCCGGCTGGGCGAAGCCGATCACCGAGATCAGGATGCCGGCCGACACCAGGATGCTCAGGCTGGCCATGCGTTCCAGGCGCTGGGCCGGAAGAATCGCCAGGGCCGCGCAGAAGATCGTCGCCATGCCGCCGTACACCAGCCACTGGCTGCCGAAATAGGCCGAGGCCCCGGCTTGCCCGGAGAACAGCAGGGTCCACAGGCGCAGTACGGTGTACACACCGACTTTGGTCATGATGGCGAACAGTGCCGCCACCGGCGCGCTGGCCGAGGAGTAGGCGGGCACCAGCCAGAAGTTCAGTGGCCACATCCCGGCCTTGGCCAGGAAGGCGATCGCCAGGATCGCCGTACCGGCGTGCAGCAGGCCGCGGTCGGCTTCCGGCACCAGGGGGATCTTCATCGCCAGGTCGGCCATGTTCAGGGTCCCGGTGACCCCGTAGATCATCGCCGTGCCGATCAGGAACAGCGACGAGGCCAGCAGGTTGATGGTGATGTAGTGCAGCCCCGAAGACACCCGCGCGCGCCCCGAGCCGTGCAGCATCAGGCCGTAGGACGCCGCCAGCAGCACCTCGAAGAACACGAACAGGTTGAACAGGTCGGCGGTCAGGAAGGCCCCGTAGAGGCCCATCAGCTGGATCTGGAACAGGGCATGGAAACTGGCCCCGGCGCCATCCCAGCGGGCCATGGCGAACAGCAGCGCGCTGACCCCGATGATACCGGTGAGCACCAGCATCAGCGCCGACAGGCGATCGACCACCAGCACGATGCCGAACGGCACCTGCCAGTTGCTGGGCAGGTACACGCCGAAGGAACCGGTGGCGCCCTGGACCTGGGTCCAGTACAGCAGGTAGCCCGCCAGGCACAGGCCCAGCAGGGTGGAGAGCAGGTTGATCCGGGCTTTCAGCGGGCGATGCTTTTCCCCCAGCAGCAACATGATGCCCGCGGTCAGCAGCGGCAGGAGGATGGGGGCGACGATCAGGTGCGACAACGGATTCATTCCTTGGGCTCCCGGCCATCGACGTGGTCGGTGCCGGTCAGGCCCCGGGACGCCAGGAGCACCACCAGAAACAGCGCAGTCATGGCGAAGCTGATGACGATGGCCGTGAGCACCAGCGCCTGGGGCAGCGGGTCGGTGTAGTGCAGCAGGTCCTGGGGCACGCCGTCCTTGACGATCGGCTCCTTGCCGATGAACAGGCTGCCCATGCTGAAGATGAACAGGTTGACCGCATAGGACAGCAGGCACAGGCCCATCACCACCTGGAAGGTCCGCGGGCGCAGCACCAGCCAGACTCCGGAAGCGGCGAGGACCCCAATGGCGATTGCGATGACTTCTTCCATCAGGCGGCTCCGTTCTGAGTCAGGGATTTGGCCTGGCTGGCCGGCTTGTGGGCCCGCACCGACTGGTGCGCCAGGGCCGTGAGGATCAGCAGGGTCGCGCCCACCACCACGGCGTACACGCCGATGTCGAAGAACAGCGCGCTGGCGATGTGGATGTCACCGAACAGTGGCAGGTCGACATGCAGCGTGTGGGTGGTCAGGAACGGGTAGCCCCAGGCCAGGGCGCCGAGGCCGGTGGCCAGGGCAACCAGCAGCCCGGTGCCCATCCAGCGCAGCGGGCGCAGGCTCATCTGCGCCTCGACCCACTGGGTGCCCGCCACCATGTACTGGAGGATGAAGGCCACCGACATCACCAGCCCGGCGACGAAACCGCCGCCCGGCAGGTTGTGCCCGCGCATGAACAGGTAGAAGGACACCACCAGGGCAATCGGCAGCAGCAGGCGCACCAGCACCGCCGGCACCATCATGAAGCCCAGGGCGGTGTCGCTGGCCTGGCGCGGGTTGACCAGGTCGGTGACCACGTCCGGGGCCAGCAGGCGCTGCTGCGCCGGCAACTGCATGCTTTCCTTGGGCGGGCGGAAGCGGCGCAGCAGGGCGAACACGGTCAGGGCCACCGCCGCCAGCACGGTGATCTCGCCCAGGGTGTCGAAGCTGCGGAAGTCCACCAGGGTCACGTTGACCACATTGGTGCCGCCGCCTTCGGGCAGGGCGCGGCTGAGGTAGAACGAGGAAATGTCGTTGGGAGTGGGGCGGGTCAGCATGGCGTAGGACAGCACTGCCATGCCCAGGCCCACGGCCACCGACAGGCTCAGGTCGCGCAGGCGGCGGATGCGCGCCTTGGGCACGCTGCTGGGCAGGGGCGAGACGTCCTCGATCCGCCGTGGCAGCCAGCGCAGGCCGAGGAGGATCAGCACCGTGGTCACCACTTCCACCACCAGCTGGGTCAGGGCCAGGTCCGGCGCCGAGAACCAGACGAAGGTCACGCAGGTCATCAGGCCGCAGACGCTGACCATGGTCAGGGCGGCCAGACGGTGGTACTTGGCTTGCCAGGCGGCGCCCAGGGCGCAGGCGATGGCCAGCAGCCAGAAGGTCACGAAGACGATGGAACCGGGGATCTTCGGCCGGTCGCCCCAGGTCAGCTGGCTGTAGAGCATGGGGATCAGCCCGGCGATCACCGCCGCCAGGATCAGCACGAACAGCTGGGTCTGCAGGCGCTTGGTGCTCAACCGGCGTTCCAGGCGCCGGGCCAGGCGGGTCATGCCCACCAGGCTGCGCTCGAACAACAGCTTGCCGTTGAGACGGCCCACGCCCGGCGGGTAGGCGAAACGGCCCGCCACCAGCGGCTTGTGCAGCAGCAGGTAGAGGACGATGCCGCAGGACATGGCGATCAGGCTCATGATCATCGGGGCATTGAGGCCGTGCCAGATGGCCAGGCTGTATTCGGGCAGGGTCCCGCCCACCACCGGCAGTGCCGCGGCGGCCAGCAGCGGGCCGATGATCTGCGCCGGGAAGATCCCCACCAGCAGGCAGGTGAACACCAGCAGTTCAACCGGGGCACGCATCCAGCGCGGCGGCTCGTGGGGCGTGTGCGGCAGGTCGGTGGCCGGCTCCCCGAAGAACACGTCGACCGTGAAGCGCAGGGCGTAGGCCACGCTGAAGGTCCCGGCGATGGTAGCGATCACCGGCAGGGCGATTTCCACCCAGGCGCTGGAGTTGATGAACACCGTCTCGGCGAAGAACATCTCCTTGGACAGGAAGCCGTTGAGCAGCGGCACCCCGGCCATGGAGGCGCTGGCCACCATGGCCAGGGTCGCGGTGTAGGGCATCAGCTTGATCAGGCCGTTGAGCTTGCGGATGTCACGGCTGCCGCTTTCGTGGTCGATGATCCCGGCCGCCATGAACAGCGAGGCCTTGAACGTGGCGTGGTTGAGAATGTGGAACACCGCCGCCACCGCGGCCAGCGGGCTGTTCAGGCCCAGCAGCAGGGTGATCAGCCCCAGGTGGCTGATGGTGGAATAGGCCAGCAGGCCCTTGAGGTCGTTCTGGAACATCGCGCAGTAGGCGCCCAGCACCAGGGTGCAGGCCCCGGCGCCGCTGACGATGTAGAACCATTCTTCAGTGCCGGACAACGACGGCCACAGGCGGGCCAGGAGAAACACCCCGGCCTTGACCATGGTCGCCGAGTGCAGGTAGGCCGAGACCGGGGTCGGTGCGGCCATGGCGTGGGGTAGCCAGAAGTGGAAGGGGAACTGCGCGCTCTTGCTCAGGGCGCCCAGCAGGATCAGGGGCAACAGGATCGGGTAGAGCGCGTGGGCACGTATCTTGTCTCCGGCAGCCAGTACCTGGTCCAGGTCGTAGCTGCCCACCACATGGCCGAGCAGCATGACCCCGGCCAGCAGGCACAAGCCCCCGGCACCGGTGACCATCAACGCCATGTAGGCGCCGCGGCGGGCATCGGAGCGGTGGTGCCAGTAGCCGATCAGCAGGAAGGAGAAGAGGCTGGTGAGCTCCCAGAAGAACACGATCTGGATCAGGTTGCCGGAAATCACCAGGCCGAGCATGGCCCCCATGAAGGCCAGGAAGAAGGCGAAGAAACGCGGCACCGGATCTTGCGGCGACATGTAATAACGCGCGTAGAGCGCCACCAGGCTGCCGATGCCCAGCACCAGCAGCGAGAACAGCCAGGCGAAGCCGTCCAGGCGCAGCACGAAGTTCAGCCCCAGGCTCGGCAGCCAGGCATACTCCTCGCGAATCACCCCGCCATCGGCGATCTGTGGGTACAGCAGAGCCACCTGGATGGTGCCAATGAGTGCCACCAGGCCGGCCAGCAGAGATTCGGTGTTACGTGCATTGTGCGGCAACAGGGCCGCCAGACAGCTGCCGATGAATGGCAGAAGCAGTAGAACTATCAGGGACATAGGCTTCTAATCTGCGGAAAAGTATGACGCATAATACGTGCCAGGCCCTGGATCACCAACCGCCATGCGCGGCGCGGGCCCCCTAAGAAATGTTACATACGCTTTCAAAGGTAGGAGACAAATGCCTGATGCGCCCGTTCACCGGGTGCTGTGGGGCAAATGCCCTGCCCAGCTCAAGCCGCCACAAGGATCGACAAGGGTGCACATGATTAAAGGATCGGCCTTGGGCCGGCTGTTTCGACGGGGCGCGTTCGCCGTGCTGTTCACCGCCTTTGGTGCGGCATCGGGCATTGGCCTGGAGCATTATCTGGACCGCCCCGACATGCTCAAGACCCGCCAGGCGCTGGTCATCGAAGGCCCGCAGGGGGATGAGCGCAACTATGTGCTGCCGCCGGGCACGGTGCTCTATTTCGACCGCGCCTTTGCCGAGGGGCACGCGCTCTACCACGCCTACTTCTACTATCACGGCGAGCCTGAAAATGACCGGGTACTGCTGGAGCCCAAGCACAAGGGCTCCCTGACCGTCCCCACCTGGCTCTACGCCCCCGGGGACCCCGCACTGTAGGCGCTGGCCTATCAGCGAGAGCGCCTGCAAGAGCACCTTCGCCGGCAAGCCGGCTCCTACAGTCCCCACCACTACCCCAGCCAGCCGTAGGCGCTGGCTTGCCAGCGAAAGGGCCCTCAAGAGCTCCCTCACCAGCAAGCAGCCCCCGCAGCGGGCCGTTGCTCAGGACTCCACCGCCTCGCCGCTCTGCTGTCCGGCTTCTGCCTTGGGCTTCCATTCGCTGATGATCACCGCCAGCACGATCAAGGCGCCGCCCAGCAACGCCAGCCCCGGCAGGCGCTCCCCGGCGATGCGCCCGACAATCCCGGCCCACACCGGCTCGCCGGCATAGATCAGGGTGGCGCGGGTCGGCGAGACGCTTTTCTGCGCCCAGTTCATTGCCAGCTGGATCACCGCGCTGGCAGCCCCCAGGCCCAGGGCGCTGGCCAGCAGCAGCCAGGAAAACCCCGGCAGCGCTTCCCCGGTCGGCCACACCATGGCGAACGCCAGCAGCGAGGTGACCGCCAGTTGCACCACGGTGACCCGGCGCACATCCACCCGCCCGCCGAAGCTGCTGATGAGGATGATCTCCGCGGCAATGGCCACGGTACTGATCAGGGTGGCGATCTCTCCGGGGCTGAAGTCCAGGGACGCGCCATTGGGCCCGGACAGCAGCATCAGCCCGGTGAACGCCAGCATGATGCCGATACTCGGCAGCAACCCCGGGCGCTTGCCCATGAACAGCCATTGCAGCAACGGCACGAAGGGCACATAAAGGGCGGTGATGAACGCCGACTGGCTGCTGGGAATGCTTTGCAGGCCCACGGTCTGCAAACCGTAGCCGAGCATGATCGCGGTGCCGATAAAGGCCCCGGCGCGCAGTTCGAACAGGGTCAGGCCGCGCAAGTGGCGCAGTGAGAATGCACCGACCATGCACGCCGCTGCGGCAAAGCGCAGGCCGACGAAGAACATCGGCCCGCTGACGCTCATGGCGTTCTGCACCAGCAGGAAGGTGCCGCCCCAGATCATGGTGATCAGCACCAGCACGGCTTCGGCCTTGCTCAACTTGAACTGGAATCCGCGGGAGGGCGTTGCTGTCATGGCCTTGCGTGCTACCTGAGGGGGACGCACAATGCGCCGGAAGTTGGGCAGTATACTGCGCAGGCCCCAGGAGTGAGCAATATAGTGCACAAAGAAAACGTCCAGCGGGCCTCGGTCCTGCAACATGTCAGCCTCAACGTCCGCCGCCTGCGCAATGCCGCGGGTTTGAGCCAGAGCGCCCTGGCGGAAAAATCCAATGTCAGCCGGCGGATGCTGGTGGCGATAGAGGCGGGGGAGAAGAACGTCAGCCTCGGCACCCTGGACCGGGTGGCCGAAGCCCTGGACGTGGCCTTCAGCGACCTGATCCAGGCCCCGGAATCCCGGGATTCGAGCCGCATCAACGAGCTGGCCTGGGCCGGTGCTATCCCCGGCAGCAAGGCGCTGCTCCTGGCCAAGGCCGAGGCCACCCGTGAAGTGGAGCTTTGGGAATGGCAGCTGGAGCCTGGCGAGGTCTATCACTCGGAGTGCGACGCCGAGGGCTGGAGCGAGCAGATCTACGTCTTCGAAGGCTGCCTGACGGTGTTCTTCGGCGACACTGAACGGCGCCTGGAATGCGGTGACTTCTTCATGTTCGCCAGCCACGTGCCCCACGGCTACCGCAACGACGGCACCCGGGCCACGCGCTTCGTGCGCAACGTGGTGATCTGATGCCCCGTGGCCCGGCAAGCGCTGTTTGCCCAGCAACAGCAGTTGGACATTTTGCCTGTTTTCAGTTGATGTCTTTTAGCTGAATTATCAAGCAAGCTGCTGATATTAAAGGTTTTTATATTTAGGCACGACTCCTGCAATTGTCCTGGAAAGAACCCCGCGACGGGTGTTCACCTTGATGTTCAGGAAGCGGAGTCGGCCCATGACAGCCCCAGCCCAACCCTCTCGCAGTGCCCATCTCATCCAGAACGATGCGCAAGCCATCAGCGTGGCCCGGGCCCTGGCCCAGCGCTTTGCCGTGGAGGCGGCGCTGCGTGATCGCGAGCGGCGCCTGCCCCGGGCAGAGCTCGACGAATTTTCCGCCAGCGGCCTGTGGGGCATCACCATCCCCAAAGAGTACGGCGGTGCCGGGGTGTCCTACGCCACCCTGGTGGAAGTCATCAAGCTCATTTCCGCCGCCGACCCGTCTCTCGGCCAGTTGCCGCAGAACCACCTGGGAGTGGTGGACATCCTGCTGCAGACCGCCAGCGAAGAGCAGAAGCGCCATTACTTCGCCAAGGTGTTGCAGGGCTACCGCTTCGGCAATGCGTTTTCCGAGGCCGGCAGCAAGCACGTCGGCGCCTTTGAAACCCAGATCCGTTTCGACGGCGAACAGGCGCAGATCGACGGCGAGAAGTTCTACTGCACCGGGGCGCTGTTCGCCCACATCGTCCCGGCGGTGGCGGTGGACGAACACAACCAGGCGCACATTGCCTTTATCGAGCGCGACAACCCTGGCCTCACGGTGATCGACAGCTGGGACGGCTTCGGCCAGCGCACCACCGCCAGCGGCGGGGTCAGCCTCAAGGCGGTGCGGGTGCCGCGCAGCGCGGTGATCCCGGCCCATCGGGCCTTCGACCAGCCCACCGCCGATGGCCCGATCTCGCAAATCATCCAGGCCGCGGTGGACACCGGCATCGCCGTCGCCGCCCTGGAAGACGCCAAGCACCATGCCCGGCAATCCCGGCCGTGGATCGACAGTGGCCTGGACCATGGCTGGCAGGACCCGTTCACCATTGCCGCCATCGGCGACCTGGAATGGCGGGTGCACGGCACCGAAGCGATCCTCGCCAAGGCCGCCGAGGCGGTCGATCAGGCCCTGGCCCAGCCCGGTGAAGACAGCGTCGCCCAGGCCTCCCTGGTGGTGGCCCAGGCCAAGGTGCTGTCGGCGGAGAGTGCCTTGCTCGCCGCCAGCAAACTCTTCGAGCTGGCCGGCACCCGTTCGGTGTCGGGCAAGTACAACCTCGACCGCCACTGGCGCAACGCCCGCACCCACACCCTGCACGATCCGGCGCGCTGGAAATATCACCTGATCGGCAACTACCTGCTCAACGGCATCAAGCCGGCCCGCCACGCCTGGAACTGAAGGACTGCGCCATGAATGCACTGACCCGCCCCGACACCCCCCAAGCGGCCCTGGAACACAACGCCCAGGTCCTGCAGCGGGCCCGCGTCTTGCTGCAGCAAACCCTGGATTTCATCCGCGAGCAGGCCCGGCCCTGGAGCGGCAGCGGCCTGGCCAGGGCCAGCGACGACCCCTATGTGATCAGCCGCTTTGGCGACCTGAACATCCGCATCGACCTGGCCGCGGCCCTGCAGGAGCGGGCCCAGCGCCAAATAGAACAAGAGCCGGACCCGGCGGAAGTTGCGGTGGCCCTGGCCGAGGCGGCGATTGCCGCGGGCCAGGCGCTGCTGGCGGCCAGCGACGCCGAGTTCGAACTCACCGGTCAGCGCAGCCCGCAGCCCCAGACCCTGGATGACCCGCTGCGCTGGAAATACCAACTGATCGGCAACTACCGCCTCAATGGCGTGCCACCCCAAGGTTTCAGGAGTGTTGTGTGATGTCCCGTGAAATCCGCCTCAATGCCTTCGACATGAACTGTGTCGGCCACCAGTCGCCGGGCCTCTGGGCCCACCCCCGGGACCGCTCCTGGCAGTACAAGGACCTGGAGTACTGGACCGACCTGGCGAAAATCCTTGAAAAGGGCAAGTTCGACGGGTTGTTCATCGCCGATGTGCTGGGCATCTACGACGTCTACAACGGCAACGGCGAGGCAGCGATCCGCCAGGCCGCCCAGGTCCCGGTGAACGACCCGCTGCAGCTGATCCCGCCCATGGCCCTGGTCACCGAGCACCTGGGCTTCGGCCTCACCGCGTCGCTGTCCTTCGAGCACCCGTACCCCTTCGCCCGTCGCCTATCCACCCTCGATCACCTGACGAAGGGCCGCGCCGGCTGGAACATCGTCACCTCCTACCTGGAGAGCGGGGCCAAGAACATCGGGCAGCAGGCCCAGACCGAACACGACGCTCGCTACGACTACGCCGAGGAGTACCTGGAGGTCTGCTACAAGCTCTGGGAAGGCAGTTGGGAAGACGGCGCGATCCTGCGCGACCGCGAGCGACGGCTCTTCAGCGACCCGAGCAAGATCCACGAGATCCGCCATGTCGGCAAACACTTCCAGGTGCCGGGCATCCACCTCTGCGAGCCGTCGCCGCAACGTACCCCGGTGCTCTACCAGGCCGGGGCGTCCAGCCGGGGCAAGCAGTTCGCCGCCGAGCAGGCCGAATGCGTGTTCGTCGCCGCGCCGTCCAAGGTGCTGCTGAAAAAGACCGTGGCCGACATCCGCCGCCGGGCCGCCGAGGCCGGGCGCGATCCGTCGAAGATCCTGATCTTCAACCTGCAGACGGTGATCCTGGGCGAGACCGACGCCAAGGCCAAGGCCAAGTTCGAGGAATACAAATCCTGGGTCAGCTACGAGGGCGCCATGGCGCTGATTTCCGGCTGGACCGGCATCGACTTCAGCCGTTTCAAGCCCGACGAGCCCCTCAAGCACGTGCACACCAACGCCATCCAGTCGGCGGTGGAGGCCTTCTCCACGGCAGACCCGAACAAGGTCTGGACACCCCATGAACTGGCGGACTGGGTGGGCATCGGCGGCTTTGGCCCGTTGTTCGTCGGTAGCCCGGAAACCGTCGCCGACCTGCTTCAGGAATGGGTGGAAGAAACCGACGTCGACGGCTTCAACCTGGCGTATGCGCTGACCCACGAAAGCTTTATCGACGCCGTGGAACTGCTGGTGCCGGAGTTGCAGAAGCGGGGCGTCTACAAGACCGAATACGCCCCGGGCACCCTGCGGGAAAAACTCTTCGGCGCCGGCCCGCGCCTGCCCGAAAGCCACCCGGGCAGCGCCTGGCGCAACCTGGGTAGGCAACGCCAAACAGCCGCACAACGTGCCAGCGCCTGAACCCCGCGCCCTGTAGGAGCTGGCTCGCCAGCGAAGGGGCCCACGCCTTCGCCGGCAAGCCGGCTCCTACAAGCGAAAAGGCCCACAAGGCCCCCGTTCATTTCCAGCCAGCGGACCACCGCACGCGATTGCCAAGAGATCGAGGTCAACTCATGAGCGTGCATGAACTCAAGCGTGCGCCGAGCGCGGATTCGCCAGCGCCCCAGGCCCGGCTGCAGTTGAGCGGGGCCCTGGAGCGGTTGCGCCACTGGGCCCAGGTCAGCCCGTTGCACAACGCCTTGCGCCACAAGCGCCACGGCCACTGGTATGCCTGGCGCTGGATCGACGCCCTGCGGGACGTCGAGCGCCTGGCCGACGGCCTGCGCCAGCAGGGCCTGACGCCGGATTCGCGGTTGGCAGTCAGCGCCCGCTTCGAACCGGACCTGCTCCTGCTGGCCCTGGCGGCCCACAGCCTTGGCGCCGAGGTGCTGAGCCTGGACGACGAGCTGCCGCCCCAAGCCCTGCGCCAGACCCTGTGGCGCCTGCAACCGAGCCACGCCTTCGTGCATTCGCGCCAGCAGGTGCTGGATTGGGTCGCCGCCAGTGAAAACGCTCTGGCCCCGCAGTTGCTGATTGCCGGGCAAGCCTTGCCGCGCCTGCCGGAAGGCGCGCATCTGCCCCTGCTGGAATTGCGCGAGCTGCTGGGCCGGGGCGAGCCACCCCGGCGCCAGGCCAATTGGCGCGCCCCGGTCGGCAGCGGCCAATTGTGGAGCGAGGAGGGCACGCAATGGCAGGAGGGCCTGACGGTGCTGCTGGAGCAATGGCTGGGCAGTGGCCAGTGCCTGGCCTTCGCCGAAAGCCGCGGCTCGACCAGCCGCGACCGGCGGGAGGTGGCCCCCAGCGGCCTGCTGCTGTCGCCCCAGCGCCTGCAACGCCTGGCGGACGAGATAGAGAGCCGCCTGGCGCCCCCCGACAGCTGGCGCCGACGCCTGTGCGAGTGGGCCTTGGCCCATCCCCAGGGCCTGTTGGCGCGCCTGCTCAAGCATCGGGTGCGCCGCCTGCTGGGCTTTGCTCGCCTGCAATTCATCTGGCAGGCCCCCCAGGCCACGACGCCACCGGCCACCCCGGCCTGGATCGTCGAATTCACACGGAACATTGCATGAGCCACGCCGAATCCATTTTGCAAGTCAGTGACATCTCCCTGTCGTTCAAGGGGGTCAAGGCCATCAATCAACTGTCGTTCGAGGTGCGCCGGGGCGAGATCTGTGCCCTGATCGGCCCCAATGGCGCGGGCAAGAGTTCGCTGCTCAACGTGCTCAACGGGGTCTATCGCTTTGACGCCGGGACCATCGTGTTCGAGCGCCAGCCGTTGCAGCGCATCGACCCGCTGGACGCCGCGCGCCGGGGCATCGGCCGCACGTTCCAGAACAACGCGCTGTTCAAGAAGATGAGCGTGCTGGACAACCTGCTCACCGGCCTTTCGCGCCACTCCCGCGCGCGCTTCATCGAACAGGCCCTGGGCTTGCCCCGGGCCCGCCGTGAAGCCCGGGCATTCCGCCAGCTGGCCGAAGGCATCCTGCAGTTTCTGGAATTGCAGGCATTGCGCGATGTGCCGGTGGGCAACCTGGCCTATGGCCTGCAAAAGCGCGTCGAGTTGGGCAGGGCGCTGATCGCCGGGCCCAGCCTGTTGCTGCTGGACGAACCCCTGGCCGGAATGAATGCCGAGGAGAAGCAGGAAATGGCCCGATTCATCGCCGACATCAACCGTGACCTGGGCACCACCGTGGTGCTGATCGAGCACGACATGGCGGTGGTCATGGACCTGTGCGACCACGTGGTGGTGCTCGACTACGGACGCAAGGTGGGCGATGGCACACCGGCCGAGGTCCAGGCCAACCCCGAGGTGATCGCCGCTTACCTGGGGGCCGTGCACTGATGGCATTCTTCTTCGAAACCCTGCTCGGCGGTCTGCTGGCCGGCACCCTGTATTCACTGGTGGCCATCGGCTTCGTGCTGATCTACAAGGCCAGTGGCGTGTTCAATTTCGCCCAGGGCTCGATGCTGCTGTTCGCCGCGCTGACCTTCGTCAGCCTGCACGAGCAGGGCGTGCCTTTCGCCCTGGCACTGTTGCTGACGGTGCTGGTGATGATCCTCGGCGCCTGGCTGATCGAACGCCTGGTGCTGCGACCCTTGGTCAACCGTTCGCCGATCACCCTGTTCATGGCCACCCTGGGCCTGTCGTTCATCATCGAGGGCCTGGCCCAGGGCCTGATGGGCTCCCAGGTGCGGGCCCTGGACCTGGGCATCGACGATGTGCCGCTGTTCCTCGGGCCGCTGATGGTCAGCCAGTTCGACCTGATTGCCGCGGCCACCGCCCTGGTGCTGGTGACGGTGCTGGCGCTGCTGTTCAACAAGACCCGCATCGGCATCTCGCTGCGGGCGGTGGCCGACGACACCACGGCGGCGCTGTCCATCGGCATCAACCTCAACCGCATCTGGCAGATCGTCTGGGCGGTGGCCGGGGTGGTGGGGCTGGTGGCCGGGCTGCTCTGGGGGGCACGCCAGGGGGTGCAGTTCTCTCTATCGCTGGTGGTGCTCAAGGCGCTGCCGGTGCTGATCATCGGCGGCTTCACCTCGATCGGCGGGGCGATTGCCGGCGGCCTGATCGTCGGCGCCGCCGAAAACCTGGCGGAGGTCTATATCGGCCCGCTGATTGGCGGCGGCATCAGCCCCTGGTTCGCCTATGTCCTGGCCCTGGCCTTCCTCTACATCCGCCCCGCCGGCCTGTTCGGCGAGCGGGCCATCGAGCGAGTGTGAATTGATGTCCCTTCTTCTGACGCGGCAAACCGCCCCCTTGCTGCTGGTCCAGCGCCGCCTGCCCTGGGGCCTGGCCGGCCTGTTGCTGCTGGCCTTCGGCGTGGTGCCGGTGCTGGGCAACGACTATTGGCTCAACGCGATCCTGATTCCGTTCCTGGTGCTGTCCCTGGCCGGGCTCGGGCTCAACCTGCTGACCGGCTACACCGGCCAGACCTCGGTGGGCGCCGCCGGCTTCATGGCCGTGGGGGCCTTTGCCACCTACGGTATTCTGCTGCGCCTGCCGCAGCTGGGGCTGCCCCTGGCCCTGCTCGGCGGCGGCCTGATCAGCGCCCTGGTGGGCTGGCTGTTCGGCCTGCCCAGCTCGCGGATCAAGGGTTTCTACCTGATGGTCAGCACCCTGGCGGCGCAGTTCTTCCTGGAGTGGCTGTTCGTCAAGTTTCCCTGGTTCTACAACTACGGTTCCTCGGGCACCATTTCGGCGCCGCAGTTGAGCCTGCTGGGCCATGACCTGAACCACCCCCAGGGGCGCTACCTGCTGACCCTGGTGACGGTGCTGCTGTTGACCTGGGTCGCGCAGAACCTGGTGCGCAGCCAGGTCGGGCGCAACTGGATGGCGATCCGCGACATGGACACCGCCGCCGCGGTGATCGGCATCCCGGTGGCCCGCTACAAACGCCAGGCGTTTGCCGTCAGCTCGTTCTACCTGGGCATCGCCGGTGCGCTGTGGGCCTTCGCCTACCTGGGTACCGCCAGCGCCAGCAGCTTCGATATCAATCGTTCGTTCCAGATCCTCTTCATCATCATTATCGGCGGCATGGGCAGCGTGGCCGGCAACTTCGTCGGCGCGGCCTTCATCAGTCTGTTGCCGATTCTCCTCAGCCATGCCGGGCAGGCGCTGCTGGGCGGGGCGGTGGACGCCGGGCAGTTGCAGAACCTGCAGAAAATCATTTTCGGCGTGCTGATCATCCTGTTCCTGATCAAGGAACCCGAGGGCCTGATCCGCTTGCTGGGCAACTTGCGCGAGCGCCTGCGGCACTGGCCGCTGCGCTTCTGAATTCCTCCTCCCAGAACAGAGAGACAACATGCGTGCATCCTTGAAAGCTTCCCTGGCCGGCGCGGCGTTGCTGCTGGCGGCGGCCGTTGCCCCGGCAGCCCAGGCCGGGCCGGACCAGCAATTCTTCCCCCTGGCCACCTACCGGGTCGGCGCCTATGCCTCCAGCGGGGTGCAGGTGTGGGCCGGGATGATCGACTACCTGAACTACATCAACCAGGTGGAGGGCGGCATCAACGGGGTCAAGCTGGTGTGGCAGGAGTGCGAGACCGAATGGACCGCCGAGAAGGGCATCGAGTGCTACGAGCGCTTCAAGAACGGCCTGGATGGCGCACCGGTAGCGGTCTACCAGCCCAACGGCGCACCGGCGGCCTATGCCCTGAGTGAGCGTGCCGAGGTGGACAAAATCCCGCTGATCACCCTGGGCTACGGCCGCACCGAAGCCACCGACGGCACGGTGTTCCCCTACAACTTCCCGGTGATGCTGACCTTCTACAGCGAGGCCTCGACCCTGGTGAACTACATCGCCCAGCGCGAGGGCGGGTTCGACCGGCTCAAGGGCAAGAAGATCGCCACGCTTTATCACGACTCCGCCTATGGCCGGGAAACCCTCGGGCCGCTCAAGCTGCTGGCCGAGAAGTACGGTTTCGAGAACATCCAGATCCCGGTGGCCGACCCGGGCAACGAGCAATCGGCGCAATGGCGGCAGATCCGCCAGCAGAACCCGGACTGGGTGTTCCTGCGCACCTGGGGCGTGTCCACCCCGGTGGCGGTGAAGACCGCCGCGCGCTTCGGCTTCCCGGTGGACCACATCATCGGCGATATCTGGGCCAGCTCCAGCGAAGACGTGCTGCCGGCCGGCGCCGCGGCCAAGGGCTACCTGGCGCTGACGCCCTACCCGGCGGGCAGTGACTTCGAGATCCACAAGCGCCTGAAGCAGTACATCCTCGATACCGGCAAGAGCGACCTCAAGGACCTGAAGAATTTCGGCAGCGTGTACTACAACTCCGGCCTGGTGAACGCGGCGGTGGCGGTGGAGGCAATCCGGACCGCCCAGGGCAAGTTCGGCAAGCGCCCGCTCAATGGCGAGGAAGGGCGCTGGGGCCTGGAACACCTGAACATCGACGACGCCCGGCTCAAGGACATGGGTTACCTGGGGCTGATGCAGAACCTCAAGCTGTCCTGCCGCGATCACGAAGGCGGCGGCGCGGCCCGGGTGCAGCAATGGGACGGCGCCAACTGGACCCTGATCAGCGAGTGGATTGCCGCCGACCGCGCGCTGCTACGGCCGCTGATCGACGAAAAGGCCGCGGCCTTTGCCAAGGAGAAGCGCCTGGTGCCCCGTACATGCAACGAGGGTGACTGAACCATGAGCCACAGCGCCACGGCCGCGACGGCCGAGACCTTGCTGCAGGTACAGGACATCGAGGTGATCTACGACGGCGTGATCCTGGCGCTGGCCGGGGTATCTTTGAGCGTGCCCCGGGGGGCCATTGTTGCCTTGCTGGGGGCCAATGGCGCCGGCAAGAGCACCACCCTCAAGGCCATTTCCGGGCTGGTGCGGGCCGAGCGTGCCGAGCTCAGCCGCGGCGCCATCGCCTTTGCCGGGCAGGACCTGGCCGGGGTCGACCCCAGCCAGCGGGTGCGCCAGGGCATGGTGCATGTGCTGGAAGGGCGCCACGTCTTCCCCCAGTTGACGGTGGAAGACAACCTGCGCGCCGGCGGCTTTGTCCGTGGCCTGGGCCGGCGCCAGCTGGAACAGGACCTGGAGCGCATCTACAGCTGGTTTCCGCGGCTGCTGACCAAGCGCCGGGTGCGCGCCGGGCTGACCTCCGGTGGCGAGCAGCAGATGCTGGCCATCGGCCGGGCGTTGATGACTCGTCCTACTTTGGTACTGCTGGATGAACCGTCCATGGGCCTGGCGCCTATTATCGTCCAGGAGATTTTCCAGATCGTCGCCCAGCTCAATCGCGAGGCGGGGGTGAGCTTTCTGATCGCCGAGCAAAGCATTAATCTGGCGCTCAAGTACGCTTCCCATGCCTACCTGCTGGACACCGGACGCGTGGCCTTGTCCGGCAGCGCCGAGCAACTGCTGGCCCGGGGCGACCTGCAGGATTTCTACCTGGGCAAACACTGACCGTGAGCATTCCATGAGCCAAACCCACACCGGACAGGCAACCCCTGCCACCCGTGATGCGCCAATCCTGATTGTCGGCGGCGGCCTCAGCGGCGCCTTGCTGGCCGCCCAGTTGCTGCGCCTGCCGGGCCAGCGACGGATCCTGGTCATAGAACCGCGCAGCGAGCTGGGGCGCGGCGAGGCCTACAGCGCCGTGGAGCTGGGGCACACCCTCAATGGCAACGCCGCGCGCATGAGCGTCGACCCGGACAACGCCGACGACCTGACCCAATGGCTGGCCCGGCACATCGCCGAGGGCGGCTGGCCCGAGTCGGACCGCCAGCATGTGCCGGTCAGCGAACTGTTTCCGCCCCGCGGGCTGTTTGGTGTCTACGTCCAGCAGCGCCTGGCCGAGGCCCAGGTGCAGGGCCGGGCGCAGGGCTCCTCGTTGAGCCATGTGCAGGGCGAGGCGGTGGACCTGGAAACCGGCCCTGACGGCGTGCTACTGACCCTGGCCGATGGCCGGCAACTGCCCGGCGCGGTGGCGGTGCTGGCCACCGGCATGTTCCCGGCGGCGCGTACCCCGCAGACCCGTTCCAGCGGCCTGAATGCCGCGGCGCTGGACCCCTGGGATGTGGCGGCCATGGCCCGCCTCGATCCCCGGGCGACGGTGCTGATCATCGGTTCCGGGCTGACCATGGTGGACGCCGTGGTGTCCCTGGAGCAGGCCGGGCATCGTGGGCCGATCGAGGTGTTTTCCCGGCATGGGCTGCTGCCACACGTGCGCCGCCAGCCCCCGGCCTGGGAAGACTTTCTCGGCGCTGACCCGAGCATCCGCAGCCCTCGGCAACTGCTGCGGGCGCTGCGCCAGCAATGCCGCGTGGCCGAGGCCCAGGGCATCGACTGGCAGGCCCCGCTGGACACGGTGCGGGTGCATATAGGGCGCCTATGGAGCCAGGCCAGCGAGGTGCACAAACGCCAGTTCGTGCGCCATGTACGGCCCTGGTGGGAAAGCCATCACCATCGCTCGCCGCCCCTGAGCGCCGAGCTGGTGGCGCGCCTGCATGAAGAAGGGCGGTTGCGGATTCATGCCGCTTGCTACCAGGGCCTGGAGCCGGGCGACGAAGGCCGGCTGGCGATCCGCCTGCGCTACCGCGGCAGCCAGGACAGCGTGCGCATGGCGGGCGATGCCCTGATCAACTCCAGCGGCATCGAATACGACTGGCGCCGGGTGGCGCGGCCCTTGCCGCGCCAGCTGCTGGCCCGCGGCCTGGTGACACCCGGGCCTTTGGCCCTGGGCATCAGCGCCGCACCCGATGGTGCCGTGCACAACGCCCAGGGCCAGGCCTGCGAGCGCCTGTTCGCCATGGGGCCGCCCCTGCGCGGCCTGTGGTGGGAAAGCACCGCCGTCACCGACGTCGCCCTGCAGGCCAAGGCCCTGGCCGCGCGCCTGGCCAACCACCAACCGTAGGCGCTGGCTTGCCAGCGAAGGCGCCCGCAAGATCGCCTTCGCCGGCAAGCCGGCTCCTACAGTGCCACCCAGCGCTGTTCGGCGGCGGCAGTGCGGATCGCCGCGGCCAGGCGCTCCACTTCCCAGGCTTCAGCGAAATCCGTGCCGTCCCGGCCCTGGCCGCACAGGGCCATGATCAATTCGTGAACTTCCAGGGTCTTGAGTTCGTTGTAGCCCAGCTGGTGCCCCGGGGCCGGGCTGAAGGCCGCGTAGCCGGGCAGGGCGGGCCCGGCCAGCAGGCGCTGGAAACCCTTCTGGCCGACCCGGTACAGGCGCAGTTCGTTGAGGCGTTCCTGGTCGAACGCCAGGGTGCCGAGGGTGCCGCTGATCTCGAAGCTCAGGTGGTTCTTGTAACCATGCTTGATCCAGCTGCTGCTCAGCGTACCCCGCGCGCCATTGGCAAAGCGCAGCAGGGCATGGGCCTGGTCATCCACGGCGATGGCGCGGCGTTCCTGGCTGCCGGCTTCGGTGGGGCGTTGCAGGTGCACGGTCTGGGTATCGGCGCACACCGCCTGCACCGGCCCCATGAGAAAGCGTGCCATGGCCAGCAGGTGGCTGCCCAGGTCCGCCAGGGCGCCGCCGGCGTGCTGCGGCTCGCAACGCCAGGACCAGGGGGCATCCGGGTCGGCCATGAAGTCTTCGCTGAACTCGCCCTGGAAACTCACCAGTTGCCCCAGTTCGCCGTTGCCGATCATGTCCCTGGCCTGGGCGATCACCGGGTTGTGCTGGTAGTTGTAGCCCACCCGGGTCACCACCCCGGCGGCCTGGGCCGCGTGGTGCATCTGCCGGGCCTGTTCGACGCTGACCGCCAGGGGCTTTTCGCAGTACACCGCCTTGCCTGCGGCCAGCGCCGCCATGGCCATGGGGAAGTGCAGGTGGTTGGGAGTGGTGATGGCCACCAGGTTGACCCGGGGGTTGGCCACCAGGGCCTGCCAGTCGGCATGGGCCTGGGCAAAGCCCCAGGCGCCGGCGCAGTGTTCGCCGCGCTGGGCGTCGGCGTCGGCCAGGGCCGCCAGGTGCAGGCGCACCGGCAATTCGAAGACCGCGCCGGCACTGCGAAACGCCAGGGCGTGGGCACGCCCCATGAAACCGGTGCCGATCAAACCAATGCCGAGCTCGTCCATAACCGCACCTGCAGAATTATTGTTCTAGGGAGGGCTAGTTATGGAATAAGTATTCTTTAATTGCAATTGGTGGAATTAAAATTTTGAAAGACGCCTGTAGGAGCCGGCTCGCCGGCGAAAAGGGCCGCCTGAGTTGCGCCGGGCTCAAGGCCTTCTTCGCTGGCAAGCCAGCTCCTGCGGGAAATGAAAAAGGCAGCCCGGAGGCTGCCTTTGTTGTGGTGCAAGCGGGCCTCAGGAGAGGAAGCCGCCGTCCACATTGAGCGAGACACCCGTGGTGTAGCTGGAGGCGTCGCTGGCCAGGTAGAGCACCGCGCCGGCCATTTCGCTGGGGTCGGCCACGCGCTTGAGGGGGATCTGCGCCAGGGCGGTCTTGAGGATGGCGTCGTTCTTGACCAGGGCCGAGGCGAACTTGGTATCGGTCAGGCCCGGCAGCAGGGCGTTGCAGCGGATGCCGAACTGCGCGCATTCCTTGGCGAAGACCTTGGTCATGTTGATCACCGCAGCCTTGGTCACCGAGTAGATGCCCTGGAAGATCCCCGGCGAGATGCCGTTGATCGAGGCCACGTTGATGATGCTGCCGCCGCCGTTTTCGCGCATCAGCTTGCCGGCTTCCACCGACATGAAGAAGTAGCCGCGGATGTTGACGTCGACGGTCTTCTGGAAGGCCCCCAGGTCAGTGTCCAGGACGTTGCAGAATTGCGGATTGGTCGCAGCGTTGTTGACCAGGATGTCCAGGCGCCCGAACTGTTCGCGGATGCCGGCGAAGACTTGGCTGATCTGCTCCATTTCACCGATGTGGCAGGCAATGGCGGTGGCCTTGCCGCCGGCGGCGATGATCGCGTCGGCCACGTGCTGGCAACCTTCGAGCTTGCGGCTCGACACGATGACATGGGCGCCTTGCTGGGCCAGCAACTTGGCAATGGCCTCACCGATGCCGCGGCTGGCGCCGGAGACGAATGCGATCTTGCCGTCGAGGTCGAACAACTGAGTCTTGGACATGGTTTTTCCTTGTTTGGGCTGTCGAGCGCCGGGGCGCGGTCAGAGGCTGGATTTGTGAATGACCTGCAGGCTCATCTGCTCCAGCAGTTTGTTCATGTGAATGAACTGCGCGAAGCGTTTGTCCTGGGTCTGGCCATGGTAGAAGCGGTAGTAGATCTGCTGCACGATGCCGGCCAGGCGGAACAGGCCGTAGGTGTAGTAGAAGTCGAAGTTGCCGATTTCGATTCCCGCGCGCTCGGCGTAGTAGTCGACGAACTGCTGGCGGGTGAGCATGCCCGGGGCGTTGCTCGGCTGGCGGCGCATCAGTTGCACCGGCGCCGGGTCGCCGGCCTCGATCCAGTAGGCCAGGGTGTTGCCCAGGTCCATCAGCGGGTCGCCCAGGGTGGTCAGCTCCCAGTCCAGCACGCCGATGATCTGCATCGGGTTCTGTGGGTCGAGGATCACGTTGTCGAAGCGGTAGTCGTTGTGCACGATGCTCGAGGTCGGGTGGTCGGCGGGCATCTTCTCGTTGAGCCAGGCCTTGACCTTTTCCCAGTGCGGCGCGTCCGGGGTCAGGGCCTTCTCGTAGCGGTCGCTCCAGCCCTTGATCTGGCGCTGCACATAGCCTTCGGGCTTGCCCAGGTCACCCAGGCCGCAGGCGCTGTAGTCGACCCGGTGCAGCTCGACGAAACGATCGATGAAGCTCTTGCACAGGGCCTCGGTCTGGCCGGCATCCAGGCCCAGCTCCGGCGGCAGGTCGGAGCGCAGGATGATGCCCTTGACCCGTTCCATGACATAGAACTCGGCGCCGATCACCGACTCGTCGGTGCAGTGCACGTAGGCTTTGGGGCAGTAGGGGAAACCGTCCTTGAGCTGGTTGAGAATGCGGAACTCGCGGCCCATGTCGTGGGCCGACTTGGCCTTGTGGCCGAAGGGCGGGCGACGCAGGACAAACTCCTGCCCGGGGTATTCCAGCAGGTAGGTGAGGTTCGAGGCACCGCCCGGGAACTGGCTGATCTGCGGCGTACCGCTCAGGCCGGGAATGTGCGCCTTGAGGTACGGGTCGATCAGGTTGGCATCGAGTTCCTCGCCGGAGCGAGTGCGGGTGGACTGGTCTGTAAGCGCCATGCTTATCCCTTCTGCTTATTCTGGAGGCCAGAGATTATTGGCTAATCTAATGCGCCTACCGGCCCCTCACAATCGCGGCGGGCCTTTATAGGTGCGCGTGTTGCCGGACAATCATTGCTTTTGATACAAGCGTTTGAATTTAGCCCCGTGTGTCTACGACCCGATGAGAGCAAGCCGGCTCCTACACCAGTCATGCAGGCACAGAGGTTGTCCGCCCCACGAGCATAGGCGTTGACTCGGGGCTGGGTCAGTTCGGTGCCGGCAGGGCCAGCGGGGTCAGCAGTGGCCGGCCTTCGAAGTGAGCCAGCAGGTTCTGGCCGACCATCGCCACGGTATCGCGGCTGGCCTGGGGCGAAAGGCCGGCGACGTGAGGGGTCAGCACCACATTGTCGAGCACCTTGAAGGCGTCCGGGACTTGGGGTTCGTCATCGAACACATCCAGGGCCGCGCCGGCAATCCGCCGCTGCTGCAGGGCCTGCAGCAGTGCGTTGGTGTCCACCACGCTGGCCCGGGCGATGTTCACCAGGAAACCTTCGGGGCCAAGGGCTTCCAGCACCGGCTGGTCCACCAGGTGCCGGGTGTCGGCGCCGCCCGGGGTGGCGATCACCAGGGCGTCCGAGTCCCGGGCCAGTTCCACCAGGGTCGGGCAGAAGCGGTAGGGCTGGTCGGGGCGTGGCTGGCGGCTGTGGTAGCTCACCGGCATGTCGAAGCCCAGGGCGCAGCGCCGGGCGATGGCCTGGCCCACGGCGCCGAGGCCGAGCACCCCCAGGCGCATGCCGGCCAGGGACGGGCGCAGCACCTTCGGCCAGTGCCCCTGGCGTACCGCGGCATCGGACTGGGGAATGCCGCGCACCAGAGACAGCAACAGGGCCAGGGCATGATCGGCCACGGACGAGGCGTTGACCCCGGCGCCATTGGTTACCGCGATCCCGCGATTGCTCGCCGCTTGCAGGTCCACTTGCTCATAGCCGGCGCCGATCACGCAGATGATCTGCAATCGGGGCAGGGCGGCGATTTCCGCCGCGCTCAGCCCCAGGGGGCCACGGGTCAGCACCGCATCGATCTGCCCGGCGTGGTCCCGGATCGCCTGGGCCCGGGTCTGTGGGGTGGGCGCCAGGATCAGCCTGAAACCCAGGTCTTCGAGGTGCGGCAGGTAGGCGTTGACGTTTTCAACCAGGACCAGAACGGTGGCGCGCATGGCGGACTCCTCGTGGGTTAGCGGGGCAGGGGTTGGCGCAATTGAAAGATGTTGCCTTCCGGGTCGATGCCGTCGCAGGCCCGGGCGTCCTTGAATTGCCATTCGCGCTCGGCCTCGTACACCCGGCCACCGGCCTTGGCGGCGCGCTGCCGGGCCCGGGCCAGGTCGTCTACCTGGAACAGCGGCTTGCAGGCGCAATCGCTGCGGGGCAGCGGCGGTTCCTGGAGGACGATGCGCGCAGCAATCGCTGGCGGCACCTGGACCAGGGTCAGCTCGAAGCCCTGGTGGGCCAGTTGCTGGTAGTCGGCTTGCTGTTCGGTGATGGGCCAGCCCAGCAGTTCGGCATAGAAGCGGGCGAGGGAAGGTGGATCAAGGCTGTAGAGGAGGCAGCCGGCGATCGTCGTGGCGCTCATGGAGGGTTCCATACGGGCAGGGGCGAAGGCTCAAGGGTGCGGGTTGCGAGGGATTTTGGCAATGCTCGCCGGCACCGTTCCCGGGGGAATCACGCCATGTTCGGCGTGCCCGGGGCGGTGTGGGGACGATGGGGTCAGAAGGTTACGTCGGCGGTTGTGGCCAGGCGCACGAAGGGGCCGTTCAAGGTGGCGTTATGGTGGGCGATGATGGTTTTTGCCCCGATCAGCGGCGTGTCCATGCAGGTGTGGGCGTCTTCCACCAGCACGGCGGCAAAGCCCAGGTCGCCGGCGGCGCGGCAGGTGGTATCGACGCAGTACTGGGTCTTCATGCCGACGATCACCAGTTCATTGACCTGGGCCTCCTGCAGGCGCTCGGCCAGCCCGGTGCCGACAAAGCAACTGGGGCGGGTCTTGTCCAGTACGCAGTCCAGCTCTTCATCCACTTCCAGGGTCGGCAGCAGTTGCCAGAAGGGGCTGCCAGCGGCAATCGGGGATTCGGCGGGGCCGGTATGGCGCACGGCGAAGATCGGCGCCCCGGCCTGGCGGGCGCGGCGGATCAGTTGGTTGATGTTTTCCAGGACCTGCTCGCGCTTGTAGGGCTTGTCCGGTCCATTGAACAACCCGACCTGCATGTCGATCACCAGCAGGGCACGCTTGGCGTTGGATAAAGGCATCTTGTCTCTCCTTGTAGTGCCAGCTGGACGGAGAAACAAAAGGCCCCGTCCATTGCTGGCGGGGCCTTGGTTCTACTGTGCTTGTGTCATCCCGCACAGCCACCACACGACCCGCCGGAGGCAGTCGTGGTGGTGGAGGTAGGGTTCAGCGCGTAGATATTCATGGGGTCCGATCATGCCGCCTGCCCGTGAGGCTTGTCAACGCGGCCCGCTAGGGGCCGGCTTGCCGGCGAATGGCGTCTTCAGGCGGGCGCCTTTCGCTGGCAAGCCAGCTCCTGCGGAACCCGGATTGAGCGGGAGAGGGCCGGGCCAGACGCTTTCCCATCAAACGAAAAAATACCTGCAGCGCATAAACCGTTCCTCAGCTGAGTCTATGCAGCGCCCTTGGAATCCCGGACAATCGCGCCCCCTCTTTTCGCTCGGGCACTGCCTGTCGGGTACTCCGATACGCCCGGGTGAATGGCAAACGACCGGAATGTGGAGATCCCACCGGATGAATGATCAGGCCAACAGCGTTGATCAACGCTTTGAAACCGCGGCCCCAGCAACCCTGACCCGCTGGAACCGCCAAGACACCACCTGGATGCTCGGCCTGTTTGGCACGGCCATCGGTGCCGGTACCCTGTTTCTGCCCATCAATGCCGGCATCGGCGGTTTCTGGCCGCTGTTGATCCTGGCGCTGCTGGCCTTCCCCATGACCTTCTATGCACACCGCGGCCTGACCCGCTTCGTGCTTTCCGGGCGTGACGGCGCGGACATCACTGACGTGGTGGAAGAGCACTTCGGGCTCACCGCCGGTGCCCTGATCACCTTGCTCTACTTCTTCGCGATCTTCCCGATCCTGCTGATCTACAGCGTGGCCCTGACCAACACCGTCGACAGCTTCATGACCAACCAACTGCACATCGCGCCGCCACCGCGGGCGATCCTGGCCCTGGTGCTGATCTTCGGCCTGCTGGTGGTGGTGCGTTGCGGCGAGCAGGTGATCGTCAAGGCCATGAGTCTGATGGTCTACCCGTTCATCGTGGCCCTGCTGTTCCTTGCGGTGTTCCTGATCCCGCACTGGAATGGCGGCATCCTCGCCACCGTCAGCGATGTCCCGGCGCCTTCGGCCTTCCTGCATACCCTGTGGCTGGCGATTCCGGTGATGGTCTTCTCGTTCAACCATTCGCCGATCATCTCGGCCTTTGCCGTGGACCAGAAGCGCCGCTATGGCGTGCACGCCGAAGAGCGCAGCTCGCAGATTCTCTCCCGCGCCCACCTGCTGATGGTGGGCATGGTGCTGTTCTTCGTCTTCAGCTGCGTACTGACCCTGAGCCCGGCGCAACTGGCCGAAGCCAAGGCGCAGAACCTGTCGATCCTGTCCTACCTGGCCAACCATTTCCAGAATCCGACCATCGCCTTTGCCGCGCCGTTGATTGCCTTCGTGGCCATTGCCAAGTCCTTCCTGGGCCACTACATCGGTGCCAGCGAAGGCCTCAAGGGCCTGATCGGCAAGAGCGGCCGGCGCCCGGGCACGAAAACCCTGGACCGCGTCACCGCCGCCTTCATGCTGGTGATCTGCTGGGCCGTGGCCACCCTCAACCCGAGCATCCTGACGATGATCGAGACCATGGGCGGCCCGGTGATCGCGGCGATCCTGTTCCTGATGCCGATGTACGCCATCCGCAAGGTGCCGGCCATGGCCCGCTACCGCGGCCAGGCCTCCAACGTCTTCGTGACCCTGGTGGGCCTGGTGGCCATTACTGCCCTGGTGTACTCCCTGGCGTCCTGACAGCCTTCCGGTAGGAGCCGGCTTGCCGGCGAAGAGGCCCGCAAGCCAACTGCAAGGTGCGCGGACGCCTCCCTGGCGAACCCGCTGCTGCACACAACGCCGTCGGTACTTCACTGTACCGGCGGCGTTGTCGTTCAAGGCATTGATCAGGATTGTTTGCTGCCTTGAATAAAGGGCTAAGCTGGTGCTCTTATTGTTGCCAGGAACCCGCCCGTGGCCATTCCCGCCCCTCTGGCTGCAAGCCTGCCCAAACATGTTTATTCCGTTGGGCGACACCCCCTGAATCTGGATTTTGCGTTGTCACGGATGAACCCGATTGGCCACTGAACCCCTGACCCACCTAACCGCTGCACCCAAGCGCACCCGCGACCTGCTGGCCGGCCTGTCCATTGCCGGCCTGTTGTTGCCGGAAGCCGTAGCCTATTCCAGCATCGCCGCCTTGCCGCCCCAGGCCGGGGTCATTGCTCTGTTTGCCGGGTTGCTGTGCTACGGCCTGTTGGGCACCAGCCGCTTTGCCATTGTTTCTGCCACTTCATCGTCGGCCGCGGTGCTGGCGGCGGCCACCCTGTCCCTGGCCGGTGGCGACGCCCAGCTGCGCCTGAGCCTGGCCTTTGCCCTGGTGCTGCTCACTGGGGCGTTCTTCCTCCTGGCCGGGCTGTTCCGCCTGGGGGGCGTGACCGCTTTCATTGCCAAGCCGGTGCTGCGCGGCTTTGCCTTCGGCCTGGCGTTGACCATTGTCCTCAAGCAGTTCGCCACCGTGGTCGGGGTGCACCTGAGCACCGGCAACCTGGTGCGCTTCCTGCCGCAGTTGCTGGAGCAGTGGCCGCAATGGAACTGGGCCGGCGCCGCGGTGGCGGCGGTGGCGCTGCTGGTGCTGGGGATCTGCTCGCGAATTCCCTATGTGCCCGGCGGGCTGGTGGCGGTGGTGATCGGCATTGGCGCCGGCCAGTGGTTCAACCTGCCGGCCCATGGCGTCGACCTGATCGGGGTCATCGAACTCAAGCTGGAGGTGCCGAGCCTGCCGCAACTGCCTTTTGCCGACTGGCTGCGCCTGGGGGAGCTGGCGTTCGCCCTGGTGATGATCCTGTATGCCGAATCCTATGGTTCCATCAGCTCCTTTGCCCTGAAGCATGGCGACCGGGTTTCCTCCAACCGCGACCTGCTGGCCCTGGGCGCTTCCAATCTGCTCTCGGGGCTGTTCCATGGCATGCCCGCGGGGGCCGGCTACTCGGCCACCTCTGCCAATGAGGCGGCCGGGGCGCGCTCGCGCCTGGCAGGGCTGACCGCGGCGGCGGTGATGCTGCTCATCGTGCTGACCGTGCTGCCCTATATCGCCCTGACCCCGGAGCCGGTGCTGGCGGCGATTGTCATGTACGCCCTGGGCCATGGCCTGAGCCTGCAACCCCTGGGGCGCTACTTCATCTGGCGGCGTGACCGGGTGCTGGTGATCTGCGCGGTCAGCGCGGTGCTGGTGCTGGGGGTGCTGGACGGGCTGCTGCTGTCAGTGGGCATCAGCATCCTGTTGCTGCTGCGGCAGATGTCGGCGGCGGATATCCAGATCCTCGGGCAACTGGGTAGCGGCCACGACTTTGTCGATCTCAGCCGTCATCCTCAGGCCCGGCAGGTGCCCGGCGTGCTGATCCTGCGGCCGGGGGAGGCGTTGTTCTTCGCCAACGCCGAACGCATCCTTGGCGGCGCCCTGCGCCTGATCCGCCATGTGCAGGCGCCGATCCACAGCATCATCCTCAGCCTGGAGGAGTCCCCGGACCTGGACGGCACCAGCATCGAGGCCCTGGACGAGTTCTTCCGCCAGGTCAGCCTGGAGCACAAGCACCTGGCCCTGGCGCGGCTCAAGCACGAGGCCAAGGACGCCCTGGCACTGCTGCCGTCGAGCCGCGAGTACCAGGTGCTGCTCAGCGGCACCAGCGTCGACGACACGCTGCAGGAGAGCCTGCGGGGCTGGAAGGCCGGGGCTATTTCCCAGGCATAAAAAAACGCCGCGTATCGTGGAATACGCGGCGTTCCTTCTTACAACGCTACAGCCTTAGGCTTGCACCACCGGGATGTTGGCGTTGGCAGCCGCTTCACGGAACTCGGCGATCTGGTCGAAGGACAGGTAGCGGTAGATATCGGCCGCCATGCTGTCGATCTTGCCAGCGTATTCCATGTACTCCTCGACGGTCGGCAGGCGACCCAGGATCGAAGCCACCGACGCCAGCTCGGCCGAAGCCAGGTAGACGTTGGCGCCATCGCCCAGACGGTTCGGGAAGTTACGGGTCGAGGTCGAGACCACGGTGCTGTTCGGCTCGACGCGTGCCTGGTTACCCATGCACAGCGAGCAGCCCGGCATTTCCATGCGTGCGCCGGCCTTGCCGTAGATGCCGTAGTAGCCTTCTTCGGTCAGTTGGTGAGCGTCCATCTTGGTCGGCGGCGACAGCCACAGACGGGTTGGCAGCTGGCCCTTGACCTGATCCAGCAGTTTACCGGCAGCGCGGAAGTGACCGATGTTGGTCATGCACGAACCGATGAACACTTCGTCGATCTTCTCGCCAGCAACGCTGGACAGCAGACGGGCGTCGTCCGGGTCGTTCGGCGCGCACAGTACCGGCTCGCTGATGTCGGCCAGGTCGATTTCGATGATTTCGGCGTATTCGGCGTCGGCATCGGCTTCCATCAGTTGCGGGTTGGCGATCCAGGCTTCCATCGCTTGAGCGCGACGTTCCAGGGTACGTGCGTCACCGTAGCCTTCGCCGATCATCCAGCGCAGCAGGGTGATGTTGGACTGCAGGTACTCGGTGATCGACTCTTTCGACAGCTTGATGGTGCAACCGGCAGCCGAACGTTCGGCCGAGGCGTCGGACAGTTCGAACGCCTGCTCCAGGGTCAGGCCTTCCAGGCCTTCGATTTCCAGGATGCGGCCGGAGAAGGCGTTTTTCTTGCCTTTCTTCTCGACGGTCAGCAGGCCGTTCTGGATGGCGAAGTAAGGAATGGCATGGACCAGGTCACGCAGGGTGATGCCAGGTTTCATTTTGCCCTTGAAGCGCACCAGGATCGATTCCGGCATGTCCAGCGGCATGACGCCGGTGGCAGCGGCGAACGCCACCAGGCCGGAACCGGCCGGGAACGAGATGCCCATCGGGAAACGGGTGTGGGAGTCACCACCGGTACCGACGGTGTCTGGCAGCAGCATGCGGTTCAGCCACGAGTGGATGATGCCGTCGCCCGGACGCAGGGAAACGCCGCCGCGGGTCATGATGAAGTCAGGCAGGGTGTGGTGGGTGGTCACGTCGATCGGCTTCGGATACGCCGCGGTGTGGCAGAAGGACTGCATCACCAGGTCAGCGGAGAAGCCCAGGCACGCCAGGTCTTTCAGTTCGTCACGGGTCATGGGACCTGTGGTGTCCTGGGAGCCCACGGTGGTCATCTTCGGTTCGCAGTAGGTGCCAGGACGAACGCCTTTGCCTTCTGCCAGGCCGCAGGCCTTGCCGACCATCTTCTGCGCCAGGGTGAAGCCCTTGGTGCTTTCAACAGGGGCTTCGGGCTTCTTGAACAGGTCGAACGCAGGCAGGCCCAGTTCGGCGCGAGCCTTCTCGGTCAGGCCACGGCCGATGATCAGCGGGATACGGCCGCCGGCACGGACTTCGTCGAGCAGGACCGGGGTCTTCATTTCGAAGGTGGCCAGGACTTCGTCGGTACCGTGCTTGCAGACTTTGCCTGCGTGCGGGTACAGGTCGATCACGTCGCCCATGTTCATCTTCGACACGTCGAATTCGATCGGCAGGGCGCCGGCGTCTTCCATGGTGTTGTAGAAGATCGGGGCGATCTTGCTGCCGAAGCAGAAGCCGCCGGCACGCTTGTTCGGAACATAAGGCACGTCGTCGCCGAAGAACCACAGCACCGAGTTGGTGGCCGATTTACGCGAGGAACCGGTGCCGACCACGTCGCCGACGTAGGCGATCGGGAAGCCTTGACCGCGCATTTCTTCGATCTGCTTCATCGGGCCGGTCTTGCCTTGCTCGTCCGGAACGATGCCGTCACGGGCCATTTTCAGCATGGCCAGGGCGTGCAGCGGGATGTCCGGGCGGGACCAGGCATCAGGAGCAGGGGAGAGGTCGTCGGTGTTGGTTTCGCCGGTGACCTTGAACACCCGCAGGCTGATCTTGTCGGCCAGTACCGGGCGGTTCTTGAACCACTCGCCGTCGGCCCAGGATTGCAGTACGCCTTGGGCGTGAACGTTGCCGTTCTTGGCTTTTTCCGCGACGTCGTGGAAGGCGTCGAACATCAGCAGGGTGTGCTTGAGTTGAGCGGCGGCCACTGGCGCCAGTTCGGCGTCGTCCAGCAGGTTCACCAGGGTCACGATGTTGTAGCCGCCCTGCATGGTGCCCAGCAGTTCAACGGCGCGCTTCTTGTCGATCAGAGGGGAGGAAGCTTCGCCTTTGGCCAGCGCGGAGAGGAAACCGGCCTTGACGTAGGCGGCTTCGTCGACTCCTGGTGGAACGCGATTGGTGATCAGGTCAACGAGGAAAGCTTCTTCGCCAGCCGGGGGATTCTTCAGCAGCTCGACCAGGCCTGCAGTTTGTTCGGCGTTAAGCGGCTGGGGAACGATACCCAGTGCTGCACGCTCTTCGATATGTTTGCGGTAGGCTTCAAGCACAGTTATTACCCTCATCAGTGGTCCCAAATGGGTGTCCGGGACGCTCATCCCGAAATTGCCGTACTCATGCGCTGCGTGGCGTTGTGGGCCACTTAGCCAGAATTACCGACAATTCCTTACAGAAGCTGCTTTCAAAGTTTTACGCCTGCAGAACGGGGAGCTGATGAGGGTTGGCGTTGGGTTTTTCCCCGCTGGAAAAACCCCTCGCCAACACCGCTCTGAAGGAACGACTGTGCTCGTGACGCTTTGAAAACAGCTTCAAACGGACATTGGCGCCTAAAAAGGCTGGCTGATTCTACGGTAAAAAAAGCCTCAACGTAAGTTGCTGTATTGAAGTTTGAGGGGTGATCAATCTTAGACAAAGGGCTAACATTGCCCACTGTTTTGCTTTTGCGTGCGTTGTCTATCTATGCCCAATCAGACCATCAAGACCCCCTGCGTCGGCCTCTGTTCCACGGTTTACGGCGATCTGGTATGCCGTGGCTGCAAGCGTTTCCACCATGAAGTGATCAACTGGAATGGTTACAACGAGGAGGAAAAACGCGCGGTCTGGCTGCGTCTTGAGCACCTGCTGGTGCAGGTGATGGCGGCCAAGCTGGAAGTCTTCGATCCGGTGCGCCTGCGCGAGCAACTGGAGCAGCGCAAGATCCGCTTCGTGCCCCATCAGTCCGAGTATTGCTGGGCCTACCAGCTGATTGCCCGCGGCGCGCGAGTGATCAACCAGCTCGATGCCTATGGGATGGTGCTGCTGCCGGAGTTTCGCGACTGGGCCTTGCCGGAGTTGCGCGACGCCATTGATCGGGAATTCTTCCTGCTGTCCGAAGCCCACTACCAGCGCTACATCGCCCCCGGCTTTCTCAAGGATGCCCTCGGCTGAGTGCTTCGCCGCCAAGGCGCCCCCCACGCAAATGCCACTGTAGGAGCTGGCTTGCCAGCGAAAGCGCCGTCATGGACGGCGCAGATTACGCGATGGCGTTGCGGGGAGGGGGCTCAAGCCTTGGCCGCCAGCTCTTCCAGGTGATCCATGATGTCCGCCGGCTTGAGCACCAGCACGTCGCTGTCCAGGGAGTCGAGCACCACTTCGGCGGTGTTGCCGATCAGTGCCCCGGAAATCCCGGTGCGGGCCACGGTGCCGATGATGGTCAGCACGGCGCCAAGCTTGTGGGCCAGGTGGGGAATCAGCACATCGGCCGGGCCTTCCTCGATATGCAGGTGGGCGTCGTCGATGTCGAACTCGGCCTGGAACGCCTTGCACTGCTCGCGATAGCGCGCCTCGATGGTTTCCTTGAGCTGGAACACCGGGTCGGCGGCCGAGAGCATCGGCGACGGGTGAGCGCTGATCACATGCAACTGGGCCTTGGCCAGGCTGGCGATATCGAAGCCGTGGTCGACGATACTGGCGTGCAAGGCCCGGTGCTCGCCGTCCATGTTGCCGACGTCGATGGCGGCCATCACCACGCCGCCGACCCAGGGCGTGGCGGTCTTGACCAGCAGCACCGGGGTCGGGCAGTAGCGCAGCAGTTTCCAGTCCGCCGGGGTCAGCAGGGCTTTCTTCAGCGGGGCGTCCGGCAGGTGCTGCTTGATCACCAGGCCGCAGCCCTCGGCCTGCTGCACATCGATGATGGTTTCGTGCAGGCTTTCGTTCCAGGCCTGCTCGGTGGTGACGCTGTAGCCTTCGCCGGTGAGGCTGCTCTTGAGTACGCTCAGTAGCGCCGAATGCTCGTGCTTTCTGTCGCAGACCAGCAGGTGCAGGTGGGCCTGGGTGACCCCGGCAATCAGCTTGGCGCGCTTGAGGGCAAGGCTTTCGCCGGGCGTGGGATCGATGACCACCAGGATACTGCGGATGCTTTGCATGATCGGGATCTCCAGGAAGGGATGAACGGTTAGGGTCTGTTCCCGTTTGGCCCCGCAACGCGGCTCGTCACCAAACGGGAACAGACCCTAGCGTGCACAACTATAGTTGCTGGCGCCCGGGCCGGATGTTGATGCATATCAATCGCGGCCGCTGGTGGTCTGCGGCCCGGCCGGTATAATCGCCGGCCTTTCGCTATGAAGCCTTTTGTCCCGTGAGCCTCATGTTAACGATCACTGATAGTGCTGCCTGCCGCTTTGCGGTGGTGGCTGATTGTTCGGAAATGCGCCGATGAACTTTCCTGAAATTCCCGACTTTCTTGGCTGCCGCACGCCCGACGCCTGGGTCCAGGCGGCCCTGGCCGACCAGGAAACCCTGCTGATCGACCACAAGAACTGCGAGTTCAAGGCCGCCAGCACCGCCTTGAGCCTGATCGCCAAGTACCACGCCCATGTCGACCTGATCAACATGATGTCGCGCCTGGCCCGGGAAGAGCTGGTGCACCATGAGCAGGTCCTGCGCCTGATGAAGAAACGCAAGGTCGAGCTGCGCCAGTTGCATGCCGGGCGCTATGCCTCGGGCCTGCGCAAGGTGGTGCGCAGCCACGAGCCGGTGAAGCTGGTGGACACCCTGGTGGTGGGCGCCTTTATCGAGGCCCGCAGCTGCGAGCGTTTCGAAGCCCTGGTGCCGCACCTGGACGAGGAACTGGGCAAGTTCTACTTCGGCCTGCTCAAAAGCGAGGCCCGGCACTACCAGGGCTACCTGAAGCTGGCCTATCAGTATGGCGACGCCAAGGACATCGCCCAGGTCATCGACCGGGTGCGGGCGGCGGAGCAGGAACTGATCGAATCGCCGGATCCGGAGTTCCGTTTTCACAGTGGCGTGCCGGCCTGGTGAACGACTGCCCTTGTGTAAAAGCAGGGGCAAATTGTTAAAAACTCTTAAAAGAATGAAATATCGCGCAAAACCGCTGCAAGTCCCGGGTTTTGTGGCTTGCGTTATCCTTTCCTTAACCTCTTGCCCCCTATAATGCGCGCGCACAAATTGTGTGTTCACAGATTGGCAAATATGGAAAACCTGGGTCTTGGCAAGGTGTTGCTGGTGGAAGATGACGAGAAGCTCGCCGGGCTGATCGCGCATTTTCTGTCCCAGCACGGCTTTGAAGTGCTGACGGTCCACCGCGGCGATACCGCCCTGGCGGCATTTCTCGAATTCAAACCGAAACTGGTGGTGCTCGACCTGATGCTGCCCGGCCAGAGCGGCCTGCACGTGTGCCGGGAGATCCGCGCCGTGGCGGACACCCCCATCGTCATCCTCACCGCCAAGGAAGACGACCTGGACCACATTCTCGGCCTGGAATCCGGCGCCGATGACTATGTGATCAAGCCTATAAAACCGGCGGTGCTGCTGGCGCGCCTGCGGGCCCTGCAACGGCGCCAGGTGCCGGAAACCACCACCCTGCGCGGGGCCCTGGCATTCGGCGTGCTGAGCATCGACCGCAACAGCCGCGAGGTGCGCCTGGCGGGCGAGCCGGTGGAACTGACCACCATGGAGTTCGAGCTGCTCTGGCTGCTGGCCAGCGCGCCGGGCAAGACCCTGTCCCGGGACGACATCCTCAACCGCATGCGCGGCATCGAGTTCGACGGCCTCAACCGCAGTGTCGACGTCTACATCAGCAAGCTGCGGGGCAAGCTCAAGGACAACCCGCGCGAGCCGGTGTGCATCAAGACCGTGTGGGGCAAGGGCTACCTGTTCAATCCGTTCGCCTGGGAGGTTTGAATGCTGCGTCTGTTTCTGGGGCTCTACCTGTTCCTGGCCCTGGGCTTCGCCGGGGCCATGACCGCGGTGCAACACATCTTCATCAACTACCTGGCCGCCGACCTGATCGAGTCCTACAACCGCGACGCGGTGCGCGGGCCGGCCTACAGCCTGAGCGAACAGTTGCGGCCGTTCGACGAGGCCGGGCGTCAGCAGCAGCTGGAGCAGCTCAAGCCGCACTACGGGCTGCTGCTCAAACTGGTGCAGGCCGACGACCTGGACCTGAGCGTGCGCGAACAGGCCCTGCTGGATTCCAACCAGTTGGTGGTGCGCGAGGAGTTCACCGAATTCATCGGCAGCATCGACGGCGGCAAGCAACTGTTGAGCATCAAGCTGCCGGAAGACCCGCCCCTGACCCTGCTCTACAACATCGCCGCCTATGCCTTGCTCGGCGCGCTGCTGGCCATCGTCCTGTACTTCTGGGTGCGCCCGCACTGGCGCGACCTGGAGCGCCTGCGCCTGGCCGCCGAACGTTTTGGCGACAACGACTTGGGCACCCGGCTGCACCTGTCGCGGCGTTCCAACATCCGCGACCTGGCCCAGCACTTCAACCGCATGGCGGCGCGCATCGAGGGGCTGATCGCCAATCAGCGCGAGTTGACCAACGCGGTGTCCCACGAACTGCGCACGCCCATCGCCCGGCTGTCCTTCGAGCTGGACCAGTTGCAGCAACAGCCAGATCCGGATGAGAACCGCGAGTTGATCGCCGACATGTATGCCGACCTCGGCGAGCTGGAGGAAATGGTCTCCGAACTCCTCAGCTACGCCAGCCTGGAACATGGCGCGGCCACCATCAACCGGGAAAACATCCAGGCCCAGAGCTGGCTCGACAGCGTGGTCGGCAGCGTGGCCCTGGAGGCCGAGGCGGCCGGGGTGCAACTGCTGATCCGTTCCTGCCAGGTGGAGGACGTGCGCATCGAACCGCGCTTCATGGCCCGGGCAGTGATCAACCTGCTGCGCAACGCCATCCGCTACGCCGACCGCCGGGTCGAGGTGTCCCTGGTGCGCCTGGAGCATGGCTACGAAGTGCGGGTCAACGATGATGGTCCCGGGGTGCCGGTGGATGGCCGGGAGAAGATCTTCGAGCCGTTTTCCCGTCTCGACGCCAGCCGTGACCGGCGTACCGGCGGTTTCGGCCTGGGCCTGGCGCTGGTGCGGCGGGTCTCGCAATGGCACGGCGGCAAGGTCGAAGTGGCGGATTCGGAGTGGGGCGGTGCCTCGTTTCGCATGACCTGGGCCCACCTCGACTGAGGTTCGCGCGCAGCCCTGAACCTGCGTAGCAACGCGGCCCGTGATCACGGGCCGCGCGTTCCCTTTCTTAGAAGCTGTACTCAAGTTGAGTGGCGATGCTGGTCTGCATGCGCCGGTCGACGATCGGGCTGTCGCCGGCTTCCTTGCTCAGGTACTTCATCGACAGCAGGGTCGAGACCTTGGTCTGCTCATTGAGGGGCAGGGTCCAGGCCAGGTCGGCGCCGCTGCTGACCCGTCCACCCTTGGCCCGGTAGGCGCCGAAGCGGCTGTGGGCCGCCTGGGTGTCGCTCACCCCGTACCAGGTCTGCATGTAGTCGGCGTTGCCGAACAGGCTGTTGAGGCTGGCATCCAGGCTGCCGAAGCGGCCCTGGTAGAGGTTGCTGCCAATGCTCAGTTCCAGTGCGCTGTAGGCCGAGCCGGTGTCGCGGTTATCGTTCTTCTTCACCGCGTGGGTCAGGGTAGCGCCCAGTTCGAACGGCCCCAGGTCATAGCCCAGGTGCGCGCCGAACTGCGCCCGGGTCTTTATTTCGCCCATGCCCTTGAGGCGCTTGGAGCCCTGGCCCAGGTGGTTCTTGTCGCGCCGTGATTCGCTCGGGCCGACCCAGGTACTGAACGACAGGTCGCCCCATTCGTTGCCCCAGCCCAGGCCCTGGTCGGTATTGAGGAACACGCCCCAGGGGCTGATGATCTCGCCGCCGAGAATCGGCGCCAGGGCGCGTTCGTCACTGCCGCTGTAGCGCGGCACGCTGGCCACCCCGGCGTGCACGCCATACTTCCAGTCTTCGGCGTGCAGCGTGCCGCAGACCGTGCTCAGGCCCAGGGTGCCGGCCCACAAGGCGGCGGTGGTGGCGGAATGTTTCAGGGTTTTCATGAAGGGTCAGAACCTCAGGTGGTTGGCGTTATAGGTGCGTTTGAATGAGTAGCCCAGGACGTTCACGCCGTTGACCTGGCGGCGCACGGTGTCGCCCAGGCCCGGGCCGTTGCCGGCGATCACCGCGTGGGCGTTGTCCACCGGGGCGAGGATGTAGTCGGTGAGGGGACGGCCTTGCTGCAGGCTGCGGATCATCAGGAAGCCGTCCTCCAGGGCGATGTCCATGCCGTTGATGGGCGGTTCGCCGGGGTCGTCGCTCAGAGCCTGGTAGGTGCCGACCGTGGCCAGCCAGTTGTCCGTCAGGGGCACCGGCTCGATCCGTTCTCCCACCGCCAGCAACTGGCCGTGGCTCTTGGCGGTGAACACCCGATGGCCCTGGACCTGCATCACGTCCAGTTGCAGTTGCCCCAGCGGGCCCAGGTCCTGGGGCCAGAGCCCGAGGCGCTTCTTGCGCACCCGCAGCCAGCCCTGTTCGTCCCGCAGCAGTTCGTAGCGCTCGCCGGCCAGCTCGGCGTACAGGCGCTGGTGCTGGTCGCGGATCCGCAGCACACCCCAGCGGGTGGCATAGAAGCCCGCCAGGTGCCGGCGATCCGCCGCTTGCGGAACCTGACGTTGCTGGGCCTGGGGGGCCGTGGCCGGTTGCGGTGGCGGTGGCGGGGCGCCGTGGGCCTGCAGCAGCATGCGCAGTACCTGGGGCACCAGGGGCTGGGCCAGGGCCTCGCCGCTGTCGGAATTGCTCATCACGATCACCGCCAGCTGCTGCTCGGCCAGCACGCTGATCCGGGCATGAAAGCCCTCGCCGAAACCGCTTTGCTGCCAGGTGCGCATATCTGGCCGGACCCATTCCTCGCCGCAGGGCGACAGGAACCAGCCAAGGCCTACCTGGCAGTCGAAATCCAGCGGGTTGCCGGCGTTCTGCGTGCGCACCATTTCGTCGATGGATGCCGCCGAGAGCAGTTGGCGGTCCTGGTACCGGCCCTGGGCGAACAGCATGCGTATATAGCGGCTCAGGTCCCGCGGGCTGCTCCACAGGCCCTGGGCGGAAAGGTCGCGGACCAGAGCATCGCTGCTGACACCGTCTTCATAGCCTTTTGCCCGGTAAGGCTGGGCGCGGCTGTCCCCGACAAAGCTCGACTGGCTCATGCCCAGTGGGCGCAGCAGGCTCTTCTGCAACTGCTGTTCGAAATCCACGCCGCTGCTGCGCTCCACCGCTGCCCCGAGCAGGGCATAACCGAGGTTGGAGTAGGCGGTCTGGGTTCCCGGAGCGTTGCTCAGCCACAGCCCGCTGAGCTTTCCCGGCAGTTCGTCGAGGGCGTTGGGGGTGCGTGCGTCGCGCAGGTATTCGCTGGGAATGCCGCCCTGGTGGCTGAGCAGGCGGCGCAGAGTCACGGCCCGGTCGGCGGCGTTCTGGTCCTCGTGGAAGCGCGAGCGGACGTAGAACTCCCTGAGGGTGTCCTGCAGCGGCGCGTCCAGTTGCAGGCGCCCTTGTTCCACCAGTTGCATCACCGCCGTGGCAGTCAGCAATTGCGACAGGGCGCCGGCGCGAAACGCGGTGTTTTCGGTCACTTGCAGGCCCCGGGCCTGGTCGGCGAAGCCAAAGCCCCGGGCCCAGATCAGTTGCTGGCCGTCCACCAGGGCGATGGACAGCCCGGGCACCTGATGTTCGGCCATCTGTTGCGGGATGTACTGCTTCAGGTAGCCGATGATGCTGGCGTAATCGCCGGGCGCGATGGGTGGCGGCGCCGGAGGCTGGCCGTTGCAGCCGAGGTTGCTCAAGAGCAGGCCCACCAGCGGCAGGCCGAGAAGTTTGCGGGACATGCAGCACCCGAGGGCCAATTGGATCAGCGGATGCTAGGGAAGGGGGGCGTGGCAGTCTTTGACAGCTTTGTCGGGAAACTGTCAAAGACTGTTAAGCCCCGGTTGCGCTCATGCCTCCAGCCCCAGGCGCTGGTGCCACTGGGCAATCGATTCCTCGGGGTATTCGGCGAACTGCAGGTCGTGCGCCCCGGCATCGACCTCGACCCAGGGCGCCCTGGAGTCGAGCATCAGGTGGGTGTGCTGCGGCGGCACCGGCAATGGGGTGTCGATGGCCGAGGCAAAAGGGTGGATCAGCTCCGGCCATTGCGGGCTGAACAGCCACAACCCGGAGCCGCAGCGCCCGCAGAAGTGCCGTTCGGCGCTGCTGCTGTGGGCCCGGGCGGCACCGGCGGGCTTGAGCCGGGCATGGTAGATGACGATGTGCTTGCGCCCACGTACCTTGAGGCTGGCCGCATCGCCCCTCAGGTTGATGGCGTAGCCGCCACCGCCCTGGGTCTTGCGGCAGATCGAGCAGTAGCAGCGCTGGTAGGGATAGGGATGGCGGCTGGACAGGCTGAAGTGCACGGCGCCGCAATGGCAGGAGCCCTGGAGTTGCATGGGGTACCTCCACGAATCAACGGGTGGATTGCACAGGCTAGCCGCTGTGCGAGCAGCTGTCGTGGCGCGCTGCTGATGAAATTTTCACATGTGCCCGGCTAAGCTGCGCGCCTCTTTGGGGAGTAACCTGCCACCGCGCCCTGCGGTGGCGCCCGTATCAACATTCTCGGCAACCTGCCGTGGTACGGGCACCGTTTCGGCTGGTGAGACCATCGACATACCTGCGCTGAAGTCGGGCGCGTGGGCATGTCGTGGACTCAAGCCCGACCGGAAGACTCAACGTGAACCCAGCCTCGATCATCTTTCTTGCCTTCGCCATGTCCACCGATGCCTTCGCCGCCGCGGTGGGCAAGGGTTCGGCCATGCTCAAGCCGCGCCTGCTGGAAGCTTTGCGCATCGGCCTGATCTTCGGCGTCATTGAAGCCATCACCCCGGTGGTGGGCTGGTTCATCGGCCAGGCCGCGACTCAATGGGTGGCCAACTGGGACCACTGGATCGCCTTCAGCCTGCTGCTGTTGCTGGGCCTGCACATGATCTACAACGGCACCCGCCAGCAGGCCGAGGCCGAGGAAGAAAAACCGCGCCAGCACGGCTTCTGGCTGCTGGCGGTGACCGGCCTGGCCACCAGCATCGATGCCCTGGCGGTGGGGGTGGGGCTGGCGTTCGTCAACGTCAACATCTGGGTCGCGGCCAGCGCCATCGGCCTGGCCACCATGACCATGGTCACCCTGGGAGTGATGCTGGGCCGCGCCATTGGCACGGTGATGGGCCAGCGCGCCGAAGTGCTGGGCGGGGTGGTGCTGATCATCGTCGGCTCGGGAATTCTCTACGAGCACCTGTCGGCTGTGGCTTGACTTCAGTATCGGCGGCGGGGCGGTTCTGCGGGCAATGCGGCCGCGCCTCGGGCCGAGGCGCGGAGCGCTCTGGCGTTACAGCGCCAGGCTGTGGATCACCTGGGTGGCGTCATCGGGGTCGATGGCGCTGCGCATGCCCAGCTGTTTTGCCAGGCGGCGCATGCTGTAGTTGGCGGCGGAATCCACCGAGTACATCTGCTGGAAACCGTTGTTGCGGGCTTCGTCGATCAGGTGCTGCATCAATAGCGCGCCGAGGCCCTTGCCTTGCCACTCATCGGCGATGGTCACGGCGAACTCGCAATGCGAGGGCTGCTCGTCGACCTGGGCGTAGCGGCTGATCCCCACTTCCCGCAGTTCGCCGTTGTCGTGGACCAGGGCCACATAAGCCACCCGCTGCGGCGTGCCGACATCCATCAGTTGATTGAGCAGTTGCTCGCCCACTTCCTTGATCTCACCGAGAAAGCGCTGGTGCCGGGTGGCCGGGGAGAGGTTTTCGATAAAGGCCTTTTCCCGCTCCCGGTCCTGGGGCCGCAGCGGGCGGATCAGCACATGGCTGCCGTCGTTCAGGGCGTCGATCCAGTATTGGCCTTGCTGCGCCGGGAACGGCGGGTGGGCGAGCGTATCGAGAGCGGTGCTGGGCATGGTCAAGTCTCCGCGGAGCCAAAGGGCGGGCTGCGCACACAGCCCTGATTGGCTTCAGGTTTACTCCGCTGGCGAGGCGGGCACTTGATCGGCATCAATGTCTCTGCTTGCGCCGCCGGCCAGGGCGATCACCGGTCACGAGGCTTGCGGGCTCCGGGCATCGGGCATCAGCGTCGCGATCAGCGCCCGCACGCTGCCGGGCAGGGCCTCCAGTTCGCGGACGATGATGCTGCGTTCGCGCACGGCCCAGCTTTCATCCAGCTTCACCGTCACCAACTGCATGGTGCGGCTGTGCCGCAAGGCCGCGGACTCGGGAATGATGCCGATGCCGACCCCGGCTTCCACCATGCGGCAGATCGCTTCGAAGCTCGACACCTGGATGCGCAGCGAGAGTTGCTTGCCCAGGCGCTCCACATGTTCGCGCAGGAAGGTCAAGAGGGTGCTGCCTTCATGCAGGCCGATGTGCTGGTAGGCCAGGGTCTGTTCCAGGGTCACCGAAGCCTGCCCCGACAGCGGGTGGCCCACGGGCACCATCAGCACCAGGTGGTCGGTGCTGAAGTGCAGCACCTGCAGGCCGCTGGCTTCCACCGGGCCGGCGATGATGCCCATGTCGCTGGTGCCGTCCAGCACACCGCGAACGATGTCCCGGGACAGGCGCTCCTGCAGGTCCACCGTGACTCCCGGGCGTACCGAGAGAAATTTCGCCAGCACTTCCGGCAAGAATTCGGTGACCGCCGTGGTGTTGGCGAAGATGCGGATGTGCCCGGAGGAATCACCGCCGTACTGGGTGAATTCGCTTTTCAGGTAATCCACCTGGCGCATGATCAGCCGCGCGTGCTGCAGCAGCCGTTCGCCGGCGGGGGTGACTTCCACGCCACGGCTGTCGCGGTACAGCAGGCGGGTTTCGAGCTGGCCTTCCAGGGCCTTGATCCGCGCGCTGGCGGCCGCTGGCGAGAGGAAGGCGCGGCGCGCGCCCTGGGTCAGGCTGGGGGATTCGGCAATATGGATAAACAGGCGCAGGTCCGCCAGATCGAAATGCATGTCCGGGCTCCTGAAGGCAGGGGTAGGGGCGAATGGCGTTCAGCATAAACGAACGCCGGTTTATAGAAATGCAAATTCTCCATACGCGCCAGCCCCTTGCATGATGGCCGCCATCACCTTCGTGCCACAGGACCCTGCCACCATGAGTGCCACCGACCCCAGCGCCTGGATCGGCCGCAGCCAGCGGATCGACGACCACCTCAGCCATAACCTGCTGGCCCGCATCGCCGCCACGTTCGGCCAGCCCGCCCCGGCCCCGGGCGAGGCCCTGCCGCCGTTGTGGCACTGGTGTTTCTTCCAGCAGCCACAGCCGGCCTCGGCCCTGGGCGGCGACGGGCATCCGGCGCGGGGCGGTTTCCTGCCGCCGGCGGCCAACCGCAACCGCATGTGGGCCGGTGGCCGCCTGGCGTTTCACCGGCCGCTGCGGGCCGGCGCCGAGGCCAGTTGCACCAGTACCATCCTCCAGGTCGAGGAAAAGGCCGGGCGCACCGGCAAGCTGCTGTTCGTCACCCTGTGCCACGAATATTTTCAGGACGGCCATCTGGCGCTGCGCGAAGAACAGGACATCGTCTACCGCGAAGCGTCCCCGCCGAAAATGAGCAGTGGCGAGCTGCTGCCCGAAGGCGACTGGCGCGAGCCGGTGGAGCCCACGCCGACCCTGCTGTTTCGCTACAGCGCGGTGACCTTCAACGGCCATCGCATCCACTACGACTATCCCTACGTCACCGCCACCGAGGGCTACCCGGGGCTGGTGGTGCACGGCCCGCTGATCGCCACCCTGAGCCTGGGGGCCTTCTGCCGGGCCCACCCCGAGGCGCGCCTGCGCCATTTCGCCTACCGCGGCCTGCGGCCCTTGATTGCCCCGCAGCCTTTCGAGGTCGGCGGGCGCATTAGCGCCCCTGGCCACGCCGAACTGTGGGCCGGCGACGGCTCCGGGCTGGCCCAGCGCGGCGAAGTGCAGTTCGACTGAATTCCAACAATAAGCAAAGGCGGAGTGCCGATTGATGACCCCCCATGACACTGAAGAACTCAATGCCATCCGTGAAGGCGTGCGTGCCCTGTGCGCCGAATTCGACGCCGCCTACTGGCGCGGCATCGATGAGCGCAAGGGCTTCCCGGAAGCCTTCGTCAAGGCCCTGACCGAGGCCGGCTGGCTGGCGGCGATGATCCCTGCCGAGTACGGCGGCTCCGGCCTGGGGCTGGCCGAAGCCTCGGTGATCCTCGAAGAGGTGAACCGCTGCGGCGGCAACTCCGGCACCGTGCACGGGCAGATGTACAACATGTTCACCCTGTTGCGCCACGGCAGCCAGGCGCAGAAGCGCTACTACCTGCCCAAGCTCGCCAGCGGCGAACTGCGCCTGCAATCGATGGGCGTCACCGAGCCCACCACCGGCACCGACACCACCAAGATCAAGACCACTGCCATCCGCCGCGGCGACAAGTACGTGATCAACGGGCAGAAGGTGTGGATCTCGCGCATTCAGCATTCCGACCTGATGATCCTGCTGGCCCGCACCACGCCACTGGCCGAGGTGCGCAAGAAGTCCGAAGGCATGTCGATCTTCCTGGTGGACCTGCGCCAGGCCATCGGCAACGGCCTGACCGTGCAGCCCATTGCCAACATGGTCAACCACGAGACCAACGAGCTGTTCTTCGACAACCTGGAGCTGCCCGCCGACAGCCTGATTGGCGAGGAGGGCAAGGGCTTCAAGTACATCCTCGACGGCCTCAACGCCGAGCGCACGCTGATCGCCGCCGAATGCATCGGCGATGGCCGCTGGTTCATCGACAAGGCCAGCGCCTATGCCCGCGACCGGGTGGTGTTCGGCCGGCCCATCGGCCAGAACCAGGGCGTGCAGTTCCCGATTGCCGAGGCCCATATCGAGATCGAGGCCGCCGACCTGATGCGCTGGCGCGCCTGCGAGGAATACGACAGCGGGCACAACGCCGGGGCCAGCGCCAACATGGCCAAGTACCTGGCGGCCAAGGCTTCCTGGGAGGCGGCCAACGCCTGCCTGCAGACCCACGGCGGCTTCGGCTTTGCCTGCGAGTACGACGTCGAGCGCAAATTCCGCGAGACCCGGCTGTACCAGGTGGCGCCGATCTCCACCAACCTGATCCTGTCCTACGTCGCCGAGCATTTGCTGGAGCTGCCCCGCAGCTTCTAAGGAGCCCCCATGAGCCATACCCACGATCTGGCCGGGTTCCTCGCCGGCCTGCGCTACGCCGACCTGCCGGAAAGCGTCCTGCTGCGCACCCAAGAGCTGTTCCTCGACTGGCTGGGCTCGGCCCTGGCGGCCCAGGGCGCGCACCCGATCCCCTTGTTCGAGGCCTATGCCCGGCACATGGGCCCGGCCAGTGGCCCGGCGCGCATCCTGGTCAATGGGGCCGGCAGCTCGGCGTATTTCGCCGCCCTGGTCAACGCTGCCTCGTCGCACCTGGTGGAGCAGGACGACCTGCACAACAGCTCCGTGCTGCACCCGGCCACCGTGGTGTTTCCGGCGGCGCTGGCGGCGGCCCAGGACCTGGGCAAGTCCGGCCGCGAGCTGCTGCTGGCGGCGGTGGCCGGTTATGAGGCGGGGATCCGCATCGGCGAATTCATGGGCCGTTCCCACTACCGGATCTTCCACACCACGGCCACCGTCGGCACCCTGGCCGCTGCGGTGGCGGTGGGCAAGCTGATGGAATTCGACAGCGAGCAGTTCATCAACCTGCTGGGCAGCGCCGGGACCCAGGCCGCCGGGCTCTGGGAGTTTCTGCGCGACGCCGCCGACTCCAAGCAACTGCACACCGCCAAGGCCGCGGCCGATGGCCTTTTGGCTGCCTACCTGACCCGGGACGGCCTGAGCGGTGCGCGCAATATCCTCGAAGGCGAGCAGGGCATGGCCGCCGGCATGTCCCGGGATGCCGAACCGGCACTGCTCAGTGCCCGCCTGGGCAGCCGCTGGGCGCTGCTGGAAACCTCGTTCAAGTTCCACGCCTCGTGCCGCCACACCCATCCCGCCGCCGATGCCTTGCTTGAGGTGATGCAGCGCGAAGGCCTGGAACACGGGCAGATTGCCCGGGTGCTGACCCGGGTGCACCAGGGCGCCATCGATGTGCTGGGCCGGGTCCAGGTGCCGCAGACCGTGCACCAGGCCAAGTTCTCCATGGGCACCGTGCTCGGCCTGATCGCCGTGCACGGCAAGGCCGGGTTGCCGGAGTTCCAGCGCCATGGGCTGAACGACCCCCGGGTCGCGGCGTTTCGCGACAAGGTCGGCATGCAGCTGGACCCTGAAGTCGATGCGGCCTATCCAGCGCGCTGGCTGGGCCGGGTCGAGGTGCAGTGCGTGGACGGCCGCACCCTGCACGGCGCCATCGATGAGCCCAAGGGTGACCCGGGGAATGGCCTGTCCCGGGCCGAGCTGGAAGACAAGTTCCAGCGCCTGCTGCAGTTCTCCGGCGCCCGCACCCCGGAGCAGGGCAATGCCTTGATCCGCCGGGTCTGGGCCCTGCGGGACGCTGCCGACCTCAACTCACTGCTCTGAATGCCCGACATCGAACAGGGCGAGGACCGAACATGATTGACAACACAGCACAGCCACGGCCCCTGGACGGCATCACCGTGGTCAGCCTGGAGCACGCCATTGCCGCGCCGTTCTGCACCCGCCAGCTGGCGGACCTGGGCGCCCGGGTGATCAAGGTCGAGCGCCCCGGCAGCGGCGATTTCGCCCGGGGCTACGACCAGCGGGTCAAGGGCCTGGCCTCGCACTTCGTGTGGACCAACCGCTCCAAGGAAAGCCTGAGCCTGGACCTCAAGCAGCCCGAAGCCGAGGGCCTGCTGGACAGCCTGCTGGCCGGGGCCGACGTGCTGGTGCAGAACCTGGCACCGGGGGCGGCGGCGCGCATGGGGCTGTCGTTCGAGGCGCTGCATGAGCGCTTTCCACGGCTGATCGTCTGCGATATTTCCGGCTACGGCGAAGGCGGCCCCTATGAGCGGAAAAAGGCCTACGACCTGCTGATCCAGAGCGAAGGCGGCTTTGTATCGGTGACCGGCGGCCCCGAGCCGGAGCAGATGGCCAAGGCCGGTTGCTCGATCGCCGACATTGCCGCCGGCATGTACGCCTACAGCGGCATTCTTTCGGCCTTGCTGCTGCGTGGGCGCACCGGCCTGGGCAGCCGCATCGACATCAGCATGCTGGAAAGCCTGGTGGAGTGGATGGGCTACCCCCTGTACTACGCCTTCGAAGGCGCCGAACCGCCACCCCGGGCCGGCGCGGCCCATTCCACCATCTACCCCTACGGGCCGTTTCCCGCGGGTGACGGCGGTACGGTGATGCTCGGCCTGCAGAACGAACGGGAATGGGCGGCCTTCTGCGACAAGGTGCTGGAGCTGCCCGAACTGGCCACGGACGAGCGCTTTGGCGCCAACTTCAAGCGTTCGGCCAACCGCGAGGCGCTGCGCCAGATCATCGTCGAGCGCTTTGCCCGGCTCAGCGTCGCCCAGGTGATCGAACGGCTGGAGCAGGCGCAGATCGCCAACGCCCGGGTCAACGACATGCAGGGCGTGTGGCAGCACCCGCAACTGGCGGCCCGGGATGCCTGGCGCCAGGTGGACAGCCCGGCGGGCTGCCTGCCGGCGCTGTTGCCACCAGCGCGCAACAGCGCCTATGCGCCGCGCATGGACGCAGTCCCGGCGCTGGGCCAGCACAGCGCAGCGATACTCGCCGAGCTGGGCCTGAGCCCGCAAGGCATCGAGCAACTGCAGGCCCGTGGAGTCATCTGAACCCCATCCTCCCCGTAGGAGCCGGCTTGCCAGCGAAGGGGCCCCAGAGATCGCCTTCGCCGGCAAGCCGGCTCCTACGGAGGGCAGGGCAACACCAGGCTCTTGCCGTAGGGGCCGGGCAGCAAGCCCGGCCGCCATTGGTCTTCCAATAACAAGGATCCGAACATGTCCAACCCCATTGTCCGCTCCGCGCTGTTCGTCCCCGGCAGCCGCCCCGAGCGTTTCGCCAAGGCCCTGGCCTGTGGCGCCGATGCGGTGATCGTCGATTTCGAGGACGCCGTCGAGGAACCCCTCAAGGTGCAGGCGCGAGAGCACCTGGGGCGCTTCCTGCTGGCGCAGCCCCAGGTCCGGGCCTGGGTACGAATCAACGCACCCGAGCACCCCCAGCACCTGGCCGACCTGGCGTTCTGCCAGGCCCATGCCGGTGTGGTGGGCATTCTCCTGCCGAAAGTCGAGAGCGCAGCCCAAGTGGCGCGGGTGGCCGCCAGCGGCCGCCTGGTCTGGCCGATCATCGAAAGTGCCCGGGGCTTGCTGGCCCTGGGCGAGATCGCCGGCGCCCCCGGGGTCCAGCGCCTGTCGTTCGGCGGCCTGGACCTGGCCCTGGACCTCAACCTCAGCAGCGGCTCGGCGGCGGCCCAGTTCGCCCTGGACCAGGCGCGGCTGGCGCTGATCCTGCACTCCCGGGCAGCGGGGCTGCAGGCGCCGCTGGACGGGGTGTTTCCCGGCATCGCCGACAGCCAGGGCCTGGCCGCCTCGGTCCGCCACGCCTACGCCATGGGCTTTGCCGGTGCGCTGTGCATCCACCCGGCCCAGGTGCCGGTGATCCACCAGGCCCTGGCGCCCAGCGCCGAGGAATTGGCCTGGGCCCAACGGGTGGTGGAAGGCGGGCGCGAGGGTGCCGGGGCCTACCAGGTGGATGGGCAGATGGTCGATGCCCCGGTGCTGCTGCGGGCCCAGCGCTTGCTGGCGATGGCCTGACCCTGCGCCCGGGCCGCGGCGCAGGTAGAATGGCGCGGTCTTTTTATCGAGGTGGCACCATGCACGGCTCAGCCCCATACACCTGCGGTAGCGTCCGATGAGCAGCCTGGAGCGGGCCATCGCGCTGGCCGCCCAGGCCCATGCCGGGCAAGTCGACAAGGGCGGCGCGCCCTACATCCTGCATCCCTTGCGCGTGATGCTGCGCCTGACACACCCCGAGGCGCGGATTGTCGCGGTGCTGCACGATGTCCTGGAAGACTGCCCCATCACCCCGGAGCAATTGCGGGGCGAGGGCTTCGGCGAAGAGGTGCTGGCGGCGCTGCTGGCGCTGACCAAGGTTGCAGGCGAGGACTACCCGGCGTTCATTCGCCGCGCAGGCGCGAACCCCCTGGCGCGGCAAGTGAAGCTGGCGGATCTGGCGGAAAACAGCGACCTGTCGCGCATCCCCGAACCGGGTGCCGAAGACCTGCGGCGCCTGGAGAAGTACCGCCAGGCCAGGGACTACCTGAACTCACTGGCGCGCGACTGAGTTCGTGATACCTGCGCCCAGCAGCGGCTCAGGCTTGGTCGTCGTCGCTGAGCTCGCCGGCAAACCCCCAATCGCTGCCGTCGATTTCCTGGATCACGATGTGGGTATGCTCGGGCTTCTTGCCCAGTACCCGCACCAGGGATTCGGTGAATTCCTTGACCAGTTGGGCCTTCTGCTGGCGCGTGGCGCCCTTGGTGATCTGCAGGTTGATATAGGGCATGGATCGACACTCCAGGTGATGGCGCATGGACGGGCGGCAGGGCAGCCTACGACAGCCGCTGCCTTCCTGCCAGCCAGGGGCCTTGGTGCGTCAGTTGCTGTAGCTGGACAGCGCCACTTCGGCGGTGCGTGCCGGTGGCTTGCGCCCACGGGTGCGCCAGTGCTCGATCAGCGCCCGGCCATGGGCCAGGCCGGCCTGCAGCGCGGCTTCAGTGCTGGCGTAGTCGTTGCCGTAGGGCGGGCAGGCGAAGTGCACGGAAAAGCACGGGTGCTGGCCGTGGCCGGTGAGGCGGCCGACGTAGCTGTAGCTGGAACCGGACTGATGGGGATCAAGGCTGGGAGAGCTCGGTTCACGAATGATCATCACGTAGATGTCGTGGTCGAATTGGGTGTCTTGATACCAACTGCTTGAAGAATCCATGGTCCACCTCCTTGTCCGTTAGCCTTCGCCGTGGCCGGCGTCGGCATTGTGTTCTGTGCGGGTCTAGCGGTTTGCGGGTGACGCCTGGGGGGCGTCGCGCAGCCCGGCGGGGTGGCGGAACACCCCCTCGGGCAGCCGTTTTTCCAGGGCCCGTGCGGCCCTCAGTACCAGGGCGTCGCGGCCGAAGCGGGCGACGATCTGCAGGCCGATGGGCAGGCCCGCCTCGCTCAGGGCGCAAGGCAGGCTCAACGCTGGCTGGCGGCTGAAATTGAACGGGAAGGTGGTGGGCTGCCACATGGCGCTGATCTGTTCCGGCCAGTCCGGCGGCAGCAGGCGTTCCACGGCGAAGGGTTCGACCACCGCGGCAGGGGTCAGCAGCAGGTCGTACTCACCCAGGAAAGCGTGAAGCTTGTGCGCCACCTGATGGCGCTCCTCCACCGCACAGGCGTAGTCCAGGGCATTGAGCTGGCGCGCGCGGACCTGGGCCTGCTGGAGAAAGTCCCCCACCAGATGGCGGTCCTCGGCGGGTATTTCCTGGGCCACGGCGCAGGCCACTTCCACCGGCCAGGCCCGCAGGTAGTTCGGCGCCGGGTTGCCGATGTCCGGCGAGGCCAGGACCAGGGTGGCGCCGGCTTCCTGCAACAGCCTGGCAGCGTTCAGGCAGGCTGCGGCGATCTGCGGGTCGACATGGGCGGCGTAGCCCAGGTCGGCGCTGAAGGCGATGCGCAGGCCGGCGACGCCGTCCTCGATGGTACTGAGGAAATCCCTGGGCCCATGGGGCCAGGCAAAGGGCTCGCCGGGCTCGTGCACGGCCATGAGCTCCATCAACAGGGCAATGTCGCGCACGTGGCGGGCAATCGGCCCTTCGGCGGCCATGCCGCCCGGGTCGATGCTCGGGCAGGCGGACACCAGGCCATGGCTGGGCTTGAACCCGACCACGCCGCAAAAGCTCGACGGGGTACGGATCGAACCGGCGGCATCGTTGCCTGTCGCGGCCGGGGCATAACCGGCTGCGACCCCCGCAGTACTGCCGCCACTGCTGCCACCGGCATGCAGGGCCAGGTTCCACGGGTTGCGGGTGATGCCGGTCAACGGGCTGTCGGTCAGGGGCGTGCTGCCCAGTTCCGGCAGGGTGGTCTTGGCGATGAAGATCGCCCCGGCTTCACGCAGGCGTGCCACCAGGCTGGAGTCCCGGGTCATGGCCGGGCGGTTGGCCAGGGCCCGGGAACCACTGCGGGTCTGCCAGCCCTGTACGTCGTTGTTGTCCTTGACCAGGATCGGAATGCCATCCAGCCGGCCCATGGGTTGCCCGGCGGCCCAGCGCGCGGTGGACGCCTGGGCAGCGCGCAGCGCAGCCGGGTCCTGGCGTTCGCAGAGGGCGTTGAGCTGTGGCTCGTGGCGCTCGATCTGCGCCAGCACGGCCTGCAGCACGTCCACCGGGGTGAACTGCAAGGTGGCGAAACCCTGCAGCAGCGCCTCGATCGACAGGTGCGGCAGGGCCGCTTGGCTGGAAGTGGGCAACGACATATTCGGCTCTTCGTTCAAGCACGCCGGGCGCGGGCTGCGCCACGGCGTGGAAAGGCGGCATGGACGCCGTTGGCGGCGTCCTGGCGGGCCTTCGCAGTGAATGACTCAGCGGCCACTGGTGACCTTGACCCAGGTCCGGGTCCGGGTGCGCTCGGCCTTGGCCGGCAGCGGGGCCAGGGGGTAGAGGCGGGTCATGGTCTCGGCGCTGGGGAACAGGTCCGGGTTGTCCAGCAGCGACTGCTGGATGAACGGCTTGGAATCGGTCACGCCGTTGGGGTAGCCGACGTAGTTGCTGATGGAGGCAATGACCTTGGGTTCCATCAGGTAATTGAGGAAGGCGTGGGCGGTGTCCACGTGCTTGGCGCCGGCGGGAATGGCCACGGTGTCGATCCACACCAGGGTGCCTTCCTTGGGAATGCGCATTTCGATGTGCACGCCGTTCTTGGCTTCGTTGGCGCGGTTGGCCGCCTGCAGGAAGCCCCCGGAGTAGCCCACGGCCACGCAGATGTTGCCGTTGGCGATATCGCCCATCCACTTGGCGCTATGGAAGTAGCGCACGTAGGGACGCAGCTTGAGCAGCATGGCCTCGGCCTTGCGGTAGTCCTCGGGGTTCTGGCTGTTAGGGTCCAGGCCCAGGTAGTGCAGGGCCAGGGGCAGCATTTCGGTGGGCGAGTCGAGGAAGGTCACGCCGCACTGGCTGAGCTTCTTCAGGTTCTCTTCCTTGAACACCAGGTCCCAGCTGTTGACCGGCGCGTCGCTGCCCAGCAGCTCCTGGACCTTGTCGCGGTTGTAGCCGATCAGGTTGGTGCCCCACATGTAGGGGATCACGTAGCGGTTGCCCGGGTCGCTCTGCTCCAGCAGCTTCATCACGGCCGGGTCGAGGTTCTTCCAGTTCGGCAACTGCCCGCGGTCCAGGGGCTGGAAGGCGCCGGCGCTGATCTGCTTGCTGACGAAACCGCTGGAGGGCACCACCACGTCATAGCCGCTGTTGCCGGTCAGCAGCTTGGCTTCGAGCACTTCGTTGCTTTCGAAGATGTCGTACTTGACCTTGATCCCGCTCTGGTCCTGGAAATCCTTGATGGTGTTGGGAGCGATGTACTCCGACCAGTTGAAGATGTTCACCGTGCGCTCGGGGGCGGCCTGGGCGGTGACAGAGGCGGCCAGGGCCAGGGCACCGAGGGTGCAAGCCGTGGCGAGGCGGGAGAGGGCGGTGTGCAACGATTTCATATGACAACTCCATGTCCGAAATGAGCGGAACCATCCGAGGCGGACATTTTTCGTCGGATAGGTCGCAGAGAGAATGCTTGCAACGGTCAATAGGGGATATTTAGCGTCAATCTTCGGCGCAGTCCGAGAGCGGCCCGAGCTGGCCGGCCAGCTGGCGGAAGCGCCCGGGAGCGACGCCGCTCCAGCGTTGGAAAGCGTGGCGGAAACTTGCGGTTTCCTTGAAGCCCAGGGCTTCGGCGATGCGGTAGATGGGCAGGCTGTGCTGGCCCAGCAACTGCTGGGCGCGGGCGTAGCGCAACTCGTCCAGCAACTGCTGATAGCTGGTGTCCTGGGCCCGCAGGCGCCGGCGCAGGGTGCTGGGGGAGCAGTGCACCTGGCGCGCCAGGCTGTCGAAATCCGGCACCGCGTGCAGCTGTTCATTGAGGATGCGCCGCACCTGGTCGATCCAGGTCGGCCGCGCGCTGAGCTCCTCGTTGAGGCGGATGCAGCGTTGCAGCATGTCGTTCTGGGTCACCAGGTCCGCCAGGGGCAGGCGCCGGTCCAGCCATTCCAGGTCGAAGCCGATGGCATTGCGCCCGGCATTGAACTGCACCGGGCAATTGAAGGCCTGCTCGTAGCTGTCCATATAGGGCTGGGGGCCATGCATCAGTTGCACCTGGCGCAGGGGCAGGGAGCAACCCAGCAGGTCCTGGCAGGTGACCCGGTAGGACGACATGCAGAAATCGGTGTTGAACACCTCAAGTTCGCTTTCGCTGTACTGGTCGGCGGTGAGCCAGGCCAGGCCGTCGCGGACCTCAAGGTCGAGGCGGAAGAAGGTGCCCAGCAGCAAGGGGTAGCGCAGCGCCAGGGACCAGCCTTCGCGCAAGGTGGCGCTGGTCAGCAGGGTCAGGCCGAACATGCCGTAGGCGGAAATGTGCAGGTTGCGCCCCAGCACCAGCCCCAGGTCCTGGCGAAACTGCACGGCGTTGCTGAACACGCGCATTTCCTGGCTGATATTGATCAGGCTGTTGGGCAGCTCCAGGTCCGCCAGCTGGATGCCGCTGCCCTCCAGCAGCACCTGGGCGGGTACGTCGCTGTCACGGAAGGCGTCCAGCACCGCCTGGGTGGTATGCAGGGTGGTCAAGCGAAGGGCGGTCATCGACGATCTCAGAGTGATATCGGGAGGCGTGACTTTAGGGGTTACGCGCCCGCGGTTCAATTGCCCCTTGCAGGCGCTGGCGGGGATGGCGCAGGGCTCGGGGGCCGTTTCGCCGGCAAGCCGGTTCCTACATGGGGCGGAGCGTTCGGCGGGGGTGAACGCGGGTATCAAAAATTCGAAATTCTCTATACGCCATGCCTTAGGCACTCTTCCCTCAATCACAACAATAAAAAGGTGAAGTCCATGTTCAAGCTCTCAAGAGCGCTGTTCTGTGCCGCCGCATTGCTCGCTGCCGGGGTGGCCCAGGCCGCCGAATCCACCGGCAACCCGATCATCATCAAGTTCGCCCACGTGGTGGCCGAGAACACCCCCAAGGGCCAGGGCGCGCTGCTGTTCAAGAAGCTCGCCGAGGAGCGCCTGCCGGGGCGGGTCAAGGTCGAGGTCTACCCCAACTCGTCGCTGTTCGGCGATGGCAAGGAAATGGAGGCGCTGCTGCTGGGGGATGTGCAGATGCTGGCGCCGTCCCTGGCCAAATTCGAGCAGTACACGAAAAAGATCCAGATCTACGACCTGCCGTTCCTGTTCGACGACCTGGCGGCGGTGGACCGCTTCCAGGCCGCCGAGGGCAAGCAGTTGCTGACCTCGATGCAGGGCAAGGGCATTCTCGGCCTGGCCTACTGGCACAACGGCCTGAAGCAGTTGTCGGCCAACAAGCCCTTGCACGAACCCAAGGACGCCCGTGGCCTGAAGTTTCGCGTGCAGGCCTCCAGCGTGCTCGAAGAGCAGTTCAAGGCGATGCGCGCCAACCCGCGCAAGATGAGTTTCGCCGAGGTCTACCAGGGCCTGCAGACCGGCACCGTCAACGGCACCGAGAACACCTGGTCGAACTATGAAAGCCAGAAGGTCAATGAGGTGCAGAAGTACTTCACCGAGTCCAACCACGGCCTGATCGACTACATGGTGATCACCAACGCGAGCTTCTGGAACGGCCTGCCGGCGGACGTGCGCGGCGAGCTGGAAGCCATCATGGCCGAGGTCTCGGTGGAGGTGAACAAACAGGCCGAGGCCCTGAACCAGAGTGCCAGGCAGAAGATCGTCGAGGCCAGGACCAGCGAAATCATCGAACTGACCCCCGAGCAGCGCCAGGCCTGGCGCGACACCATGCGCCCGGTGTGGAGCAAGTTCGAGGACGAGATCGGCGCCGACCTGATCAAGGCCGCCGACGCCGCCAACCAGCGCCACTGATACGCCCTCCCGGCCGTCCGCGGCGGACGGCCACTGCCCGTTTCGCGAGGTATCTCTATGCAGTCCCTGAGACGTATCTGGGAGCACCTGGAGGAGGGCCTGATTGCCCTGCTGCTGGCGACCATGACCCTGGTGACCTTCGTCTACGTGATGCTCAACAACATCTACACCCTGTTCTTCGCCCTGGCCGACAAATGGGCCGCCAGCAGCGCCTTCTTCAACGCTCTGGGCGACGCCACCATGGGCCTGGCCCAGGACATGACCTGGAGCGTGGCCCTGACCAAGGCGATGTTCGGCTGGCTGATCTTCTTCGGCATCTCCTATGGCGTGCGCACCGCCGGGCACCTGGGGGTGGACGCCCTGGTGCGCCTGACCCCGCGCCCGGTGCAGCGCTACCTGGCGCTGCTCGCCTGCCTGTGCTGCCTGGTGTACGCCGGGCTGTTCATGGTCGCCAGCTTCAAGTGGCTGAGCGCGATCATGGCCGCCCATATCGGCGCCGAAGACCTGGACCGCTTCGGCATCCAGGTCAGCCATATCGTGGTGATAGTGCCCATCGGCTTCGCCCTGGTGCTGATCCGCTACCTGGAAATCTTCTACCGCATCTTCACCCGACGGCAGTTCGGCCTGGGCCTGGCCGACGAGGCGGGCGAGGCCAGCAAGCTGGCGGGCAGCCATGAGGAGCGTCACTGATGGCCGTGCTCTGTCTGTTTCTGCTGCTGTTCGTGTTCATGTTCCTCGGCGTGCCCATCGCCATTGCCCTGGGCCTGTCGGGGGCGGTGTCGATCCTGATGTTCAGCCAGGACTCCCTGAGCTCCCTGGCGATCAAGCTGTTCGAGACCTCCGACGCCTACACCTTCCTGGCGATTCCGTTCTTCCTCTTGTCCGGGGCCTTCATGACCACCGGTGGAGTGGCCCAGCGCCTGATCGACTTCGCCAACGCTTGCGTCGGCCACATCCGTGGCGGCCTGGCAATTGCCGCGGTGCTGGCCTGCATGCTGTTCGCCGCGCTGTCCGGTTCCTCGCCGGCCACCGTGGCGGCGGTAGGCTCGATTGCCGTGGCGGGCATGGTGCGCTCCGGCTATCCCAAGGAGTTCGGCGCCGGGATCATCTGCAACGCCGGGACCCTGGGCATCCTGATTCCGCCGTCGATCGTCATGGTGGTGTACTCGGCGGCCACCGAGACTTCGGTGGGCAAGCTGTTCATGGCCGGCGTGGTGCCCGGCTTGCTGCTGGGCCTGCTGCTGATGGTGGCGATCTACATCGTGGCCCGGGTGAAAAAGCTGCCGGCCCAGCCACGGGCCACCTTTGGCCAGTGGCTGAGTGCTGCGCGCCGGGCGTTCTGGGGCCTGTTGTTGCTGGTGATCATCCTTGGCGGCATCTACAGCGGCATGTTCACGCCCACTGAGGCGGCGGCGGTGGCGGCGGTGTACTCGGCCTTCGTCGCCCTGTTCGTGTACCGCGACATGAAGCTGCGGGACTGCCCCAAGGTGCTGCTGGAGTCGGGCCGGCTGTCGATCATGCTGATGTTCATCATCGCCAACGCCATGCTCTTCGCCCATGTGCTGACCACCGAACAGATCCCCCAGGAAATCACCGCCTGGGTGATTTCCGAAGGCCTGACGCCGATCGGTTTCCTGCTGATGGTCAACGTGGTGCTGCTGGTGGCGGGCAGCTTCATGGAGCCCTCGGCGATCGTGCTGATCCTGGCGCCGATCTTCTTCCCGATTGCCATGAAGCTGGGGATCGACCCGATTCACCTGGGCATCGTCATGGTGGTCAACATGGAGATTGGCCTGGTGCATCCGCCGGTGGGCCTGAACCTGTTCGTGACCTCGGCGGTGACCGGCCTGACCCTGGGCCAGACCATCCGCGCGGCGATGCCGTGGCTGATGATCCTGCTGCTGTTCTTGATCCTGGTGACCTACGTGCCGCTGATCTCCCTGGCCTTGCCCAACTGGCTGGGCATGTAGCGCCCCTATCGCTGGCAAGCCAGCTCCTACAGGCGCGCATAATCCCGTAGGAGCCGGCTTGCCGGCGAACCGCGCAGCGGCCAGTCCGCACCGGGTCAAGTGCGCGGTGTTCAGGCCGTCGGCACGCGCCACAGGTACCAGGCAGCAGTGGTGCGCCAGGGGCTCCAGGCCTGGCCGATCTGGCGCAGCTGCCGGGGGCTGGGCTGTTTCTCCAGGTCTTTCAGGCGGCGATAACCTTCGCGTACGCCAAAGTCGTCCACGGGCAGTATGTCCTCGCGCTCAAGGCTGTAGATCAGCAGCATCTCCACGGTCCAGCGGCCAATGCCGGGCAGCTGGATCAGGCGCTCTATCAACTGTTCGTCATCCAGGCCACGGGCGCTGGCGGCATCGGGGACGCGGCCGTCCAGGGTGGCCTGGGCGATGCCCTGCAGGGTCGCTACCTTGCGCGAGGAAAAGCCGCAGCCGCGCAGGCTCTCCAGGCTGGCATCGGCCAGTTGCCCGGGCGTGGGGAAGTCCTGCCCGGGAAACAAAGCGCGCAGGCGGCCGAGTATCGCGTCGCCCGCGCGGGCATGCAGTTGCTGGTAGGCCACCGCGCGCACCAGCGCCTGATAAGGCTCGCGCTCCGGGCGGGGCTGGTGCAGGCAGGGGCCGACGGCGGCGATCAGCGCGGCCCAGTCGGCGTCCAGTGCGGCAAGAAAACGAGTGGCGGGGCAGGTGGGCATTGGCGATCCGGAACAAGTGGCGGGGCGAGCGGCAGATTAGCCCGCCGCCCCAAGGCTTGCACCCTGTCTCTTGCGCTGGAACTCGCGGCCCGGGCCTTGCACCCGGGCGCAGGGTTTTCAGTCCTTGGCCGCCGATAGGTAGAGCCGCTCCAGCACGTAGTGCAACGAGGCCGCCAGGGTTTGGCCATGGCTGAGTGTTTCAAAACTGTGGTAGTCCAGGGCCAACCCCGGCACCTGGGCCAGCTGCGCCTGCAACTGTCGGGCGCGCTGGTCGGCCTCGGGCCCTGCTGGCTGGCGCGGGTTGCCCGGCTCGGCGCCGCCACGCATCAGCAGCAATTGCGCATGATGGCCCTGCAGGCGCTCGGCCAGGCCCTGGGCCTGGGGCAGGATCAGGCCGTCGCCCCACCACAGCGAAGGGCTCGCGGCAGCGTAGTGGCGAAACGCCTGGGGCTGGCTGAACAGCGCCTGCAGCACCAGCAGGCCGCCATAGGAGTGGCCCCACAGGGTCTGTTGCGCGGTATCTATCGGTGCCTGGGCCGCCACGGCCGGGCGCATGCGTTCGCGCAGCAGTTGCAGGAAGGCTTGCGCGCCGCCGCTGGGTTGCCCGGTCAGCGGGTCTTGCTGCTGCGCCTGGCCCGGTTGCTGCGGGGTGTAGTCATAGGTGCGGGCGTTGCGCTCGATACGCAGCGGGGTCTGGTAACCCACTGCCACCAGCAGCGGCGCCTGGCCCTGGTCCAGGCGCTTGAGCTGCTCGGGGTCGAGGGCGCCGATGGCGGCGTTGCCATCGAGCATCCACAGCACCGGGTAGCCCTGTGGCGGCGGCGCCTGCAACGGTTTGCCGATCCACAGTTGGTAGTGCCGCTGGCCGTCGGCGGAATCCAGTTGCAGGCTAGTGAAGCGGTAGGGCAGGTCCTGGCGTTGCAGCAGGCTGCGGTCCATGGGCTGGTCCGGGGCGGGGGCGGCCAGGGCCGCTCCCGCAAGGCCCCAGGCCAGGGCCAGGGGCAGGAAAAAAGTTCTCATCAGGCGTTCTCGGCAGGCTCTTGGTAATGGCTCAGAACGAAGCGGTCAGGCTGGTGTACAGGGTGCGCCCGGGTTCGTTGTAGGTGGCGGCGCCGGCCCCGGCGATGTTGTTCACGCCCTGGGCATTGCCTTCACGGAACAGGCGTTTGTCGAACAGGTTGTCGACCCCGGCGGTAACGCTCAGGTGGCGGGTCAGGGCGTAGGTGCCGCTGACCCCGGCAATGGCGTATGGCGCCAGTTGCTGGGTGGCGCTGCCGGTGACTCGGTCGCCGTGGTAGTCGTACTTCTTCGGCGTCTGCTGGCCGTACCAGGCCACGGTCGCCTGCAGCGACAGGTCCTGGGTGGCCTGCCAGTCGAGCATCGAGTTGAGGGTGTAGCGCGGGGTCACCGAGAGGTAGTCGCCGGTTTCCTTGTTCTTCGATTGCAGCATGTAGGTGAAGTTGTTGTTCCAGGTCAGCTGGCTGGCCAACGGAATGGTCAGGGTGCCTTCCAGGCCTTCCACCAGGGCCTTGGGCACGTTTTCCCACTGGTAGATCGCCGAGTTGCGATAAGCGCCGCTGCCGCCGCTGGCACGGCTCACCGGCGCCAGGCCGGATTCCACCTTGTTCTTGTAGTCGTTGCGGAAGTAGGTCAGGCCGGCCACCCAGCCGTCGGCCTTGTATTCCAGGCCCAGTTCCTTGTTGACGCTGGTTTCCGCCTTGAGCTTGTCGTTGCCCTGCAGGTAGCAGCTGGTGCTCTGGCCATAGCAGCCCTGGCCGCGGCTGTAGAGCAGGTAGTCGGAGTTGAGCTGGTACAGGTTCGGCGCCTTGTAGGCCCGGGCGATGCCGGCCTTGAGGGTCAGGGTGTCGCTCAGGGCGTGGGACAGGTTGAGCGATGGGCTCCAGTTGTCGCCGACGATGCTGTGGTGGTCCAGGCGCAGGCCCGGGGTGAGCATGGTGCCCGGCTGCAGTTCGATGTTGTCTTCGGCGAACAGCGAGAAGATCTGCGCGCTGGACTGGGTGCTGCGGTTGCTTGAGCTCAGGCCGCCCACGGCGCCGCCTTCGCTGGTGCTCTGGGTGTTGGCGCTGGGGTCGTCGAGCTTTTGCTGGGACCATTCGCTGCCCAGGGTCAGGGTCTGCTCGAAGCCGGCGCGCAGGGGCAGGTTGACCTCGCCATGGGCGGTCAGGTCGCGCAGCACCGCGGTGTAGAACTCGCTGTTGCTGAAGATGCCTTCGGTGCCGCCGGCCAGGCCTTCGTTGATCCGCGTGTTGCGGGTCTTTTCGTATTGCAGGTAGGCCATGGAACTGCCGAAGTCCCATTCGCCACGATGGGTCACCGAATAGGTCTCGCGGTAGCTGCGGTTGGTCTCGTGGCCCAGCAGGTTTTTCACCGTGCTGTTGCTGTTGGTGTTCTGGGTATCGCCGGTGTAGATGTTGCCCTGGCGGCTGAAGCCGGCTTCGAAGTCCAGGCTCTGGTCCGGGGTCAGGTGCCAGCTCAAGAGGCCGTTGAGGTCCTTGTTGCGTACCCCTTCGCGGCCGGCGGGCAGGGTGCCGACCTGGTTGCCGGTGCGCAGGGATTCATGGCCGGCGTTGATGTCGGCGTCGTCGGAATCGGTCTTGGCCACGTTGCCGTAGACCCGGTAGCTCAAGCTGTCGGTCAGCGGGCCGTTGAGGCCGAAGCTCATGCGTTGGGTGGCCCCTTCGTCCTTGTGGGTCGGGAACGAGCTGTAGATCGTCGCATTGCCGTGGGTCTGGATGCCGGCCTGCTTGGTGATGATGTTGATCACCCCGCCAGCGGCGCCGTTGCCGTAGCGGGCCGCCGCCGGGCCGCGGATCACTTCGATGCGTTCGACCTGGTCGGCCGGTACCCAGTTGGTGTCGCCGCGGCTGTCACGCTCGCCGCGCCAGCCGTAGCGCACCGAGTTGCGGCTGCCCACCGGCTTGCCGTCCACCAGGATCAGGGTGTTTTCCGGGCCCATGCCGCGGATGTCGATCTGCCGGTTGTTGCCGCGCTGGCCGCTGGTGGAGTTACCGGTGAGGTTGACCCCGGGCATGGTGCGGATGATCTGCGACAGGTCGTTGGCCGGCGGGCGCTTCTGGATGTCCTCGGCGGTGATCACAGAGACCCCCGGTGCCTGCTTGGTTTCTTCCTTGGCGGTGGCGATGACGCTCTGGGGTTCCAGCTCCAGGACCGGCTGGGTCGAGCCTTCATTGGCAGCCTGCACGGCCTGGCTGAGCAGGCAGCAGCCGGACAGCAGGAAGGGGGCGAAAGGACGCATCGAGCGCATGGACATCGGTGATCTCCGGGACAGAAGCAGAAACAGGAAGATCACGAATGATAATGACTGCTATTTGCGAGTAAAGCGCATTAACTTTCTAAACACTTCCCGGTCGGTACGAGGTTGTGTCAGGGAGCCGGGCGAGCTTGTGCCGGGCCTAGGCGGCGGGCAGCAGCAGGTGCATGCACAGCCCGGGGTGGCCGTTGCTGGCCCAGATCCGCCCCTGGTGCAGCTCGACGGCGCGCCGGGCAATGGCCAGGCCCAGGCCGAAGCCGTCGCCCTGGGCCGAGTCCAGGCGCTGGTAGGGCTGGAAGATGCGTTGCAGGTCCTGTTCGGCGACCCCTGGTCCCTGGTCTTCCAGGCACAGGTGCCAATAGGCGCCTTCGCGCCAGCCGCGCAGGCTCACCCGGCCGTCGGCGGGGGAATAGCGGATCGCGTTGCGCAGCAGGTTCTCCAGGGCCTGGGCGATGCTGTCCAAGTGCACCTGGACCCGGCACTCGGCGTCCAGCAGGCAGGGCAGGCGCTCGGCGTCCCAGGCGCTTTCGAAGCAGGCGTCCTGGCGCAGGGCTTCCCAGATCGACAGCACCTGCACCGCTTCGGTAGGCAGTTGCGGGCGCTCGGTGTCGAGCCAGGCCAGGTCCAGGGTGTCTTCCAGCAGGCGCTGCATGTCGGCGATCTCCCGGTCCAGGCGCTGGCGCAACTGCTCCGGCGGCAACCGGCTGTCATGGGCGATGCGCAACCGCGCCAGGGGCGTGCGCAGCTCATGGGACAGCGTGCGCAGCAGCAGGCGCTGCTGGGCCAGGCTCTGGCGCAGGCGCTCGGCCATGTGCTCGAAGGCCAGGGCCAGTTCCCCCAGTTCGTCGTGGCGGTTCACCAGGGGCGTGCCCAGGCCCTGGCTTTCCAGGTCGTCGGCGCGCAAGGCATCGGCGCGGTCGCGCAGGCGGTTCAACGGCAGCACCAGGTGGCGGTAGAGCAACAGGCCGAGCAGGGCGGCCAGCAGGGTCGGCACCACGCCATGGCTGAGCAGGTGGGTCCAGGGCGTCAGGCCACTGGGCAGCAGGCGCTCGGGCAGTTGCAGCACCAGCCGGCCTTGCTCCGGGTGCTCGGGGAATTCGATGCTGACGTAGGGCAACTCGTCCTGCAGGCGCCGGCTCATGGGCCAGTCGAGCTTGCGCATGAAGGTCAGGTGGCTGGCTTCCTCGGCGGTCAGCGGCGTACTGCCCAGGCTCTGCAGGCGATCGCCGATCACCGCGACCCAGGTGTCTTCCCGGGTTGCCAGTTGTCGCTGGAACTCATCGACCGCGGCCACCCCGCCCTGGCGCCAGGCGTGCTCGGCCTGCTGGGCGTAGCTGGCCAGGTACTGGCGGTCGGCGGGGTCGAGAAAATAGGTGCTGCGCTCGGCCGACAGGCCCCAGGTCCAGATGATCCAGGTCAGCAGCAGGCAGAAGCCGATCTGCAACAGCGCCAGTTTCCACAGCAGGGGGTGACGGCGCATCAGTGGCGTTCCGCTTCCACCAGGATGTAGCCCGCGCCGCGCACCGCCTGGATCTGCAGGTGCTGCACCCCAAGTTCCGCGAGTTTGCGCCGCAGGTTGCACACGTGCACATCCAGGCCGCGATCGAGCCTCGTGTAGATGCGGTGCAGTACGTGCTGATAGAGAAAGGGCTTGCTCAGGGTTTCCCCGGGGTGCTCGCGCAGGGTCACCAGCAGCCGGTATTCCGAGCCGGTGAGGCCCGCTGCGCGGCCCTGGTGCAGTACGTCCTGGGCCTGGTCGTCGAAGCTGAGGATCGGGTCCTGGCGCGTGGCCTGCAGCTGTTGCACCCGGGCCATGCGCCGCAGCAGGGCGTCGGCGCGGGCGTCCAGTTCGGCCAGGCTGAAGGGCTTGGGCAGGTAGTCGTCGGCGCCTCGGGTAAAGCCGGTGATGCGGTCCTGCTCGGCGCCCAGGGCCGACATCAGCATCACCGGCGTGCCCTGTTCCTGGCGCAGGGTTTCCAGCAGGGCCAGGCCGTCCATGCCCGGCAGCATGATGTCCAGCAGCACCAGGTCGAAGTGGCCGGCGCGCACCGCGGCCAGCCCCTGGCGGCCGTCGGTGCAGGTGGTGACGGTAAAGCCGCGCTGGCGGAAATGCAGGTCCAGGTCGTCGCGCAGTCGCGCGTCGTCTTCCACGAGGAGCAGGTTGGGGGTCATGGGGCAGAGCACTTGAATGGGGATATTTAATGAGAATGTTTTACATTTGCGAATATTGCAGCAATGCCCTTGGCTATGCAATTGCCATGATGGGCGGGCATGACCGGGATCAACTGAACAAGAAGTTGAATATTCAACAAGGTGTTGATATTTTTCCTGGCCGTTCACCTTGGTAGTCACCCATGAACCGATCTTGCGCTTCCCTGCTTGCCGAACGTCAGCTGGTGCTGCAGGTGCTGCACAGCACTTTGCAGATGCTGGGCAGTGTGGTCGGCCGGCATGTGGAGATTGTCCTGCATAACCTTGACCGTCCCGAGTGCTCGATCGTCGCCATCGCCAACGGTCATGTCACCGGGCGCCGGGTAGGCGACCCGGTGCTGGTCGGGCCGCGCCAGGACCTGGGTTTTGCCGCGGTGCGACGCGCCCTGCAAGACCGCTCCGCGGCGACCCCGCTGGTGCTGGAGAACTACCCGACCCTGGCCCCCGATGGCCGCGAGCTGCGCAGTTCCACGGTGATCTTTCGCGACAGCAGCGGGCAGCCCTTCGCCAGCCTGTGCAGCAACAGCGACCTGAGCGGTATCGCCGCCGCTCATGCCTGCCTCGGGCAGTTGCTGGGCCTGGGCAGCGCGCCTGCGCCGCGCCGCGACGAAGCCCCCGACATGGAACAGTTGCTGGCCCAGATCATCCAGGACGCCTGCCCGGGGAACGGGGCGCGCATGAGCAAGCAACACAAGCTCGACGCCGTGCGCCAGATGCAGGAGCGCGGGGTGTTCATCGTCAAGGGCGGGATCGAAAAGGCCGCCGCGGCCCTGGGGGTGACCCGCTACACCATCTACAACTACCTGGAACAGATCCGCGCCCAAGGCGCCGAGGAATGACCGCGATGCAGCTCGATATCTTTCAAGTGGATGCCTTTACCTCCCACGTCTTCGGTGGCAACCCGGCGGCGGTGTGCCCCCTGGATGCCTGGTTGCCGGACGAGGTCCTGCAGCGCATCGCCCTGGAGAACAACCTGTCGGAAACCGCCTATTTCGTGCCCCGGGGCGAAGTCTTCGAACTGCGCTGGTTCACCCCCACGGTGGAGGTCGACCTGTGCGGGCACGCCACCCTGGCGGCGGCCTGGGTGCTGTTCGAGCAGTTGGGCGAGCGCCGCGACGTGCTGCGCTTTGCCACCCGCAGCGGCGAGTTGCGGGTGAGCCGCGAGGGCGGCCTGCTGTCCATGGACTTTCCCGCCAAGCAGCCCGAAGCCGTGGCGATTCCTCCGGCCCTGCTGCAAGCCCTGGGGTTGCCGGCGGCCGAGGCCCTGTACCGCACCGACGATTACCTGCTGGTGGTGGACGACGAATCTCTGGTGGAGGCGCTCAAGCCCGATTTCGCCGCACTGGCCGCCTTCGATGTGCGCGGCATCGCCGTGACGGCGCCGTCCCGGGCATTCGATTTCGTCTCGCGCTGGTTCGGCCCGCGGGTCGGGGTCAATGAAGACCCGGTCACCGGTTCCGCCCATACCTCCCTGGCGCCTTACTGGGCCGCGCGCCTGGGCAAGCGTCAGTTGCGGGCGCAGCAGGGCGGGGCGCGCAAGGGCCAGCTGGAGTGTCAGGTGCTGGACAACGGGCGGGTGATTATCAGCGGCTACGGCGCGTTGTACCTCAAGGGCAGTATTTTCCTCTGAACCGGCTGCGGCGCCGCTCTGCCATGCAGGCCTGGTGCCTGCAGGCGGATTTGTCTCGGCGGTGCCGGCGGGAGTAGAGTCGCGTTTTTTTCGCCTGCTCAGGATGCTCCAGACCATGCAACGGACGCGCACCTTGCCCCGCCTTTCCACCTCACCGCTGTTGGCCTTGCTCCTGGGCTTGAGTGCCGGCGCTGCCCAGGCAGCGAGCCTCAGCCAGAGCCTGCTGGAGTGCCAGCCGAGCTTTTTCAAGGCCCTGTATCAGCAGCGAGCCGAGCTCGGGCAGGTGGTGAAACTGGCGGAGAATCAGCGCCAGGGCATCGCCTGGATTCCGGTGGCGGAGCGCCGCGACAGCGCCACCGCGCTGATGGCGTTTTCCCGGCCGCTGCTGGATCAGGGCCTGCCCCTGACCGCCTACTACGACCGCCAGTTCGACCTGGGCGAGCAGGGCACCTTTCACTTCTGGGGCTTTGAAATCGATGCCAGCCGCGAGGCCGTCATGGCCGCGCTGCCCCAGGCCGGTTGGCAGGAGACTGGCGAATACTTCGTCTCCCGGCCGCAGATCAAACTCAACGCCGCGACCCCCTGGCAGGACAACCCGGCCGCCGCTTCGGACATCGCCCCGGCGCCGGGTTCCGCGGAAAAGATCCTCATGCTCAGCCAGGAAGACGGCAAGACCCGTTTGCTCTGCTCGCTGCAGGGCACTGTCGATCAGCCATTGCTGGAGCAGGAGCGACCGGACCTGGCCCAGGGAGCGGGCCAATGAACAAGCTGTCGAGCTTGAGCGCGGCGCTTTTGCTCGCCGGTTGCGCGCATTCGGGTACCCCCGGGGAGGCCCCGGCGCCGCAGCGTCCGGACGGCATGTTCAAGGTGCTGGAAAGCCCGGAACTGGCCACCTACTTTGCCGCCAACTCGCTGGCCCTCTACCAGAACAACCCGAACCTGCGGCAGTTCTATCTGGTCAACAACTACGCCAAGCCTGCTGCGCTGGGCGGTGGCAAGCCGCCGATCTACAGCTCCCGCGCGACCCGGGTGATCAACTGCGAGAAGGATGAGTCGGCGCAGTTCGGCCGGGTGTACTTCTCCGAGCCCTTCGCCCAGGGCGTGGAGGTCATGCGCAAGGAAGATCTTGCGCAATGGGCCGCCTTTCCCCGTCAATCGTTGATCGGGGAGCTGCGCAACATGGCCTGCGCGGTCGATCCGACCCGGCTCAAGCTGGCTCCGGCACCGAGTCGGTGAGCGGTGTCAGCCGGGCCTGTTGTTCAGCCCGGCCAGGCCATGATCAGCATGGGCGGTGGCCTGCCTGATTGAAGCGCGCGCCGCACGCCGCCCAGGCGGCGTTCTGTCCAACTGTTGAGCACCCAGGAAGTTTCGATGCTGGAAAGCAACCGCACCATCACCCTCTCTGGCGAGCAGGCGCTGCAGGCCCTGGCGGAGCTGGAGTTCGTCTTGATCTCGTTGCACAAGATGGGCGCCTACTACATGGATAAACCCGTGGCCGACTACCAGCGCGCCACCACCGATTTCATCGATAACCAGCAGGTCACCCAGCGCCTGGCCCAGGTGCGCAGGATTCTCAGCGAACCCTTCGACCGTACCCTGGGGGAGGACGACATGGACGACATCGAGCGCCATGTGGAGGGGCTCGAACTGTGGCGCCCCGAGTAGCAGGGCGAGGGCTGCCCGCCGATTTATCAAGGAACCTGCCATGTCCAGAATAAGCATCGCCGCCGCGACTCCCAGCACTGACCTGGCGCTGGTCAAGTTTCTCCATCAGCGCCTGGGCCTGTCCCTGAGCGTTGCCCAGGGCTATCTGCGCCGTGGCGCCGAGGGTTTCTTCTACAGCGCCAAGCTGTTTCACAACGACCATGTGGAACGTGAGCAGGAACTGCGCGACATCTTCGCCTTCTGCAACAACGCCCAGGTGCCGCTGCTGATTGTCGAAAGCGACCCCGATGAGGAGTGGAACGGGGTTGCGCCCGAAGCGCTGGAGGACTGCGCGATGCCCCAGGAGCACTTGTTCAATCTGCTCCAGGCCTATGAAGAGGATTATCAATAAGGCCCGGGAGCGGGCCTGTAGCGCCCAACCGAATGCGAGGTTTTCCTAAAGTTCTGGACGCCGGGGTCGAGACGTTGGTGCTGTCCGTCCCTCAATAAGGATATTTCGTGTTCAGAACCCTCCTCAGGGCCACCGCCCTTGTCGCCACCCTGGCGCTGACCGGCTGTGTGTCCTACAACGTCACCGGCCCCTTGGGCGCACCGCTGCATCCCGCGCCTGCCAGCAGCCCGCGCACTGCGCAAATTGCCGATGTGCAGGTTTCCGCCGCCGGTATCGACGAAGCCACCCGCACCGCCATCAGCCGCTCCCTGACCGCCCAGCTGACGCCCTACGTCAAGAGCGCCGGCTACTTCCAGCAACTCAGCGAATTTCCTACCCGCCTGGGGGAAAACGACGTGGTGCTGAAGTTCAACATGACCTCCCTCAAGGGCCATCGCGGGCCGCACCCGGGCTATGTGCCGGGGGCCCTGCTGACCCTGACGCTGTGGATCTGGGTCAATGGCCCGATCTACGTCGACAGCTTCGACCTGGCCGGTGATCTGTCGATCGTCGATCGCGACGGCAAGGAACTGGCCAGCGCCAGGGAGCAGCTCAAGTTCGAGCGCAATGTCGGTCTCTACGGGCGCGAATACTGGGCCCCGACCCAGGGCGCCAAGCAGCTCAACGAGCTGGTTGGCACATTGCTCGACAACGCCACCGCCCGGTTGGCGCACTAGGATCAAGGAGCGTCACATGTTCGGTTCCATCAAGCACGCACTGGTGCTGGCCGCGGTACTGCTGAGCGGCTGCGTGTCCTATTCGCAACACGAACTGACACCGGTCACGGCCTGGCCACCCACCGCCCAGGCGGAGCAACACAAACCCACGGCCTTCGTGCGCACCACCGCGATGAACCAGGTCAATGGCGGCCCGGCCAATGCTGCCGCCGGCGCCCCGGCCGTCGCCTGGGAAGCGGCGGTGGCCGATACCTACCGCCAGTCCGGGCGCTTTGCCCGGGTCAGCACCGACAAGGTCGAGTCGGACCTGTACGCCGAAGCCACCCTGTACAACAACGAACAGTTCAGCATGGCCTCGGCCATCATCACCGGCGCCACCTTCTTCATCATCCCGTCCACGGCGAAGAACACCTTCACCCTGGAGACGGTGTTCAAGGACAAGGACGGCAAGGAATTGGGACGGATTCGCAAGAGCGAGTCGGTGCGTACCTGGATGCAACTGCTGCTGATCGTGGCGATTCCTTTCCAGGCGGATACCCGCGACGTGGTCCAGCAACTGGCCCGCAGCACCCTGGATGAAGCGGTGCAACGCCAGTTGCTGTAACCCCCGCGCAGCACCTGATGGCAGGCATGAAAACGCCGCTGGCCCGGGTAGGGCCAGCGGCGTTTCTCATGGGGCGGGCCAGCAGCGGAACCAGTATTCTCATGCCACTGCACTGGCCAGAGCCCGGCGTAGTTGATCTTGTAGTAATTTATTATTTTTGTGTTTATTAAATAAAAGTTGATTGTCGGCTAACTATAAGTTCGCTATCGAATAGGTTTTTTTCAAGTAGTGGCTGGATTTAAATTTGATTTGTGCTAGCGAGTGAGGGCAGGTTGGAGTGTTGAAGTAAAGCAGGTCTCATGTGGAAAAGGCTTTAGAGGTAAGTCTTAATATTTATATATCGAGATACTGGCTGAGTGCCGCTTGCTGACTATAGTGGTGTTGTGACTAGGCAAGATGTCCACGTTGCCTCTAACTAATGTGTCTACGGCGCGAAGGTCAGTATAAGGGTCAGGAGTGATCCAGGGAGTTAGTTATGATGCGTCTCAAATGGTTAAGCCTGATTGCCTTGGGAGTAGGAGTCGCTGGTTGTTCCGGACCCGGGTCGGTCATGGAGCCTTATGAGTCGGCATTGCAACTGGATAGCACCAATGCAAAAAACTTCCATTCCAGCCTGTATTTTCCATCCGGAACCGCCTTGCATTACCCAGGGTATGTCGTGGCCATTGAAAAAAGCCCACAGGCCATCGTCGGCGGCCCCAAGGCTTATCCTCAGGTCAGCTTCGTCCGGAGCGGCCAATACATCAGCGCGGAAGAACCAAGCCGTTGGGGAACACCAAGTCAGATCAGGAGATTTCAGGAAAGTGACTCTAAGGCGATGTTTATTTCGCACATCATAAAAAACTCGATAGCCAAGGACACCGCCGGGGCAAGTGATCCTTATCTTTCAAAGAATCATTGCTTTGTATATAACGCTTACGCGGCAAAGCAATTATCACTCGTCAAAAAAAACTATGATCTGGCGAAAATAAGTGACTGGCATGCCTGCTCAATATCCACCAATCTGGACAAGGTGGATGCCCATGCCTATCAGTTTTACGATTATGGAAAGTATGCGCTGCTATCGCTGGAAAATAATTTGACCCAGGACCTTCGGCAAGGTAGTTACACCCATGTTCTGGTGATTGTCATGGGGTGGAACACTGCCCAACAAGAAGCAATACGAAATTTCAATGATTTGGCTGGTAACTTGATGGCCGCTTCCTTGGAAGCGGCCAAGGGACAGCAAGAAAGTCCGATCGACAGGACGGTGGCAATCAAACCGCTGGTCGATGATCAGGTGACTGGTCACTTCCGCCCCTTGGTCATTGGCGTGACTTGGCCGTCTTATTGGTCCAACTCCTTCGGCAACGTATTCAGCTATTCAAATAAGGCCAATGATGCGGACGAAGTAGGCTTGTCCTGGCTGAACAAGATTCTCAACGAAACCATTCCGCGCAGCCTGGCGGCCTCTGGCAGCAAGGCCAGGGTTGTTGCGCTAGGCCACAGTTTCGGGGCGCGCGCCATGACTCGCGCGGTGTTCAGTTCACCGGCCCTGGTGCCTCTTGGCAGTCAGTTCCCCGATCAGCCGATGGTCACCAGCCCGGTTGATCTGGCCGTTGGCTTGCAAGGGGCGATGAGCATCAACCGTTTTGCCCCGGATCTCGGACGTGAAGGCGCTCCCTATCGGGACTACGGGCATCTTCAAAAGACCAAGGTGGTGCTGACTGCAGCCACCAACGATTCGGCGACCGGCGCCCCCTTTATCGTCTGGACCGATCCTGCCGGATCGATCGGCTCATACCACAAGGCCTGCGATACGACCGACCCCCAGTACCAGCGCATATTCGAGTGCATGACGGCTTCTGACACATCCGCAGTTCCAGGAGGTCGGTTCGAAGTCTGCAAGCACGGTCAGCAAGGCTGCGCCGAGCCGTTCAAGAGCACCGGCCCGGACAGAAAAGTGGCCTATATCGACGCTTCTAACGGTATTACCGAATTCAACTCGCCGGGATCCGGAGGAGGGGCCCACAGCGATATCTACCGCCTACCGATGGGCCGTTTGCTGTGGAAACTGATTGAGGAATATGCGCCTACCCAATGATCTGAGGGCCTTACTACTACCCTGTTGAAGCGCACCCAGCTTTGCAGGCATGGCGCACACCATGCCTGCTTAAAACGGGAATGGACCTTTGATCAGACTTTCACGGCCAGGAGTAGTGAAGCGGCTCGTGAAGCGCAGAAGGTTGCATCATCGCGCCAAGTCACCATGAGCTGGCCTAGAGTTAAATCGGTGATGGCCGGCAATGAGTACCAATGACCATTCAAGTGAAGTTGGATGTCCTGTCGTGGAATGGTTAGGCAGGGGGGATCGCAAATGATGTATCGACACTCTTGATCGTTTTGGGTCCCATCGGCAAAGCTTGTTCGCCCTGTCAACGCCGCGGTGTCTTTTTTATAGCGAGCCAGAAAGCACAGGAGCATCCAATGTTTGTAAGGCGAGATCAGCCCTGAGGCAGCCTCAATGCACTCCTCATGGTGCGAGGCAATCTTCGTTTGTGCATAGGGGAATGGGCTGTAGTAGTAGAACACGTACACCAGACCATGGACGGCTGCGTAATTTTTCAGCGCTTCGTTCATCGTCAGGTCTTGGGAATGACCTCCTCCCTGGTTGCGGCAGGGTATGGTGAATTCGCTTGAGAAGTATCGCGTCCATTGGTCAGCCGCTTCTGTTCGGTAATAGAAGTCCTCGTCGGGCTCATGATCGCAAGTTGGCAAGCCGGACAGATATTCCTCCAATGTCGGTGGGGCGGCGGGTGCGGGAATGTCCTGCGGCTGCGGCTGCGCTGGTGCATTCCGGCTGAAAAGTCTCTTGATGCATTTGAACATGAGCATTATCCGTCCTTGGCTGGCAGACTTCCCCGAGCGGGAAGTCTGCCTTTTTTTGCCCCTTAGGGCCCCCGTGGTGCTTCTGCTGGCGTCAGCCTCAGCGCTGCGCCGTCCAATAGGCATGCAGTGCCCGCGCCGCCGGTTCGATGGCCGCTACCTGCTGGCGATGCTGGGCCAGGTCGAGGTCGGCCGGCAGTTCGAAGTTGTCCTGTTCGGCACAGTCGATGATCGTCTGCAACAGGCCGGTCTGTAGTGCCGGCATCTGCGGCCAGTTGCCCACGGCCACGCCACGCAGGTAGCCAAAGCACCATTCTTCGGCCAGCAACAGGTCCTGGCCCTGGTGTTCGGTGGTTTCGAAACGTGCATGGAAACCCTGGGCATCACTGGCCAGTTGTTCGGCCAGGGTGTTGATGTGGCGCACGCACAGGTCGATGAACTGCCGGCACTCTTGCGGGGTTTCCCAATTGGGGTTCTCGCCGCCCCAGATCGCCGGGAACCATTCGGCGATATCCACCTGGGTCGGGCCCGACACCAGCGCGGTGAAATAGCCGTCCAGCTCGCAGGGGTTGAGTACCGAGTGGTCGTCGCCGTACTTGAGCAGGGTGTCTTCGAGGGTTTCGAAGTCGGCGGCGTTCAATGGGGTGTTTTGCATGAGAGAAGTCCTGGAAAAAGCAGCGGCAAGTTTCCGGGTTCAGGCCCCGGCCTGCAAGCCTTGAACGGTATGGGCGGCGCTTGAGTGCGCGGCCCTCAGGTGCCGCGCAACAGGTCCTGGGAGTCCAGCAGGCGGTAGGCGATTTCCGGGCGCTGCTCCATGGCCCGGCGGATGGCGGCCGGGATCGATTGCCGGGTCTTGCGGCACAGGCCGGGCAACTCGCCCAGGGAAATGGCGATGCCGCGCATGCTGCGGACCACGTTGTCACTGGGGCTGATCTCGACGCGGATGCCCAGTTGTTCGTACATCCGCCGCTGCATGTGTTCCAGGTCCGCCAGGTCCTTGAGGTTTTCCAGGCGTTCGAGCAGGCGCTTTTCCTCCTGGCGCGTGAGATTGAGGATGCGCAGGTCGGCTCCGGGGGTGTCCAGCAACTGCTCGCGCTCGCAGATGCAGGCGCCGGGCGGACAGGGTTGGCGGATCGCGGGGCTGGGGTTCATGGTGATCCATCATAGCGATCCCGTAGCCGCTGTCAGAGAAAATTCTGTGCTTGGCCAGCTCCTGCGGTATGACGCGCTGGCGGGGCTTTGTGTAGGAGCTGGCTTGCCAGCGAAGGCGTCTTCGGGTGCGCCGCAGGGCGTGAGGGCCTCTTCGCCGGCAAGCCGGCTCCTACGAGATGGCGTGGTGGCGGGGCTTTGTGTAGGCGCTGGCTTGCCAGCGAAGGCGTCTTCGGGTTCGCCGCAGGTCTTGCGGCCTACAGAGCCAAGGGGTTGCCCGGGTCGCCTTCGGCGAGCATCTGGCTCAGTAACTGCCGTTCCTGTTCGCCGGGAAGCACGCCGCGGGTTTCGCCTTCGAGTACGATCACGCCATCTTCGTTGCTCAGGGTGATGACCGCCGTGGCCCGGCCCCGGGCATCCACCTCGGTGATCAGCCAGCGGCAGGTCACGGTATCCCCCGCATAGACCGGGCGGCGGAACTGGAAGCTCATCGCCGAGGCCAGCCAGCCGATCTGCCCGCCGATCTCGGTCACCAGGCTGGCGGTCAGCAGGCCATGGGCCACCGGTTCGCGAAACCCTCGGGCCTCGGCGAAGGGCAGGTGGTAGTGCACCGGGTTGTAGTCCCGGGAAATCTCGGCAAAGCGCTGGATGTCCTGGGGAGTGAAGCATCGCGACAGGCTGAAGCTGTCACCGCTTTGCAGCCCGCGAGCCGCTCGTTGTCTGAAGCTGTGCATGGGTCTTCCTCAAGCCAGGAGTTGTTCCGCCAGCAACACTAGCGCAATCAGGACCATCAACCCGCCCGACAGGCGACTGACCCACAGCGCCGCCACCGGCCGCGCCTGTAGAACAGTGCGCGAGCCGAAGCCCACCAACAGGTAGATCACCGCGCAACTGAAGGCATGCAGCAGCCCCAGGGCGAGGATCTGCAGCGACACCGGCCAGGCGGCCGCGGGGCTGGTGAACTGTGGCAGCAGGGCCAGGAACAGCAGGAAGACCTTGGGATTTAGGCCGCTGACACACAGGCCCTTGAACGACCAGCGCGCCCAGGAAGCATCGGCCTGGCCTGCGCCGGCCTGGGGCGTGGACGGGTGGCGCAGCAGGCCGACGCCCAGCCACAGCAGGTAGCCGGCACCGGCCACGGTCAGGCCCGCAAGGGCCAGGGGGTAACGCGCCACCAGCCCGCCGACCCCGGCGGCTACCACCAGGGTCGCCAGCAGGTGCCCGCTCAGCAGCCCGGATACCGCGGGAATCACCACCCGGCCGTTGAGCCCGGCAGAGATGGCATAGGCCCAGTCGGCGCCGGGGGTGATCACGAACAGCAGCGACACTGCCCAGAACGCGGCCAACATGCTCGGTTCCATGCTGGCTTACCTCGGCTGGCTGCAGGTAGCGTGGGCGGGGCAGGCGGTCGCGCTAGGCAGCGCAGGGTGCGGCTTGGCAAGGGGGTAGGGCATGGGGCTTTCTCACGGGCATCAGGGGCTCGACCGCCGCACAGCTGCGGTGAACAGGGGCTTCAAGGTGTGAAGAAAGAATAGTGAAGATCGAGGGGGATTTTTTCTCTAATATTCCAACTACAAACCTTCTAATGGGGAAAATTATTCAAATGGATCGGATTGATCAGAAGATTCTTGCCGAGCTGCAAGCCGACGGCCGACTTTCGGTCACCGACCTGGCCGAGCGGGTCGGTCTCAGCCTGTCCCCTTGCCATCGCCGGGTACGGGCGCTGGAACAGTCCGGGGTGATCCTGGGCTATCGCGCACAACTGGCGCCCAGCGCCCTAGGGCTGAATTTCTCGGCCATGGTGTTCGTCACCCTGCGCGAGGGCGATCATCAGGCCGTGGCGGCCTTCGAAACTGCCTTGCAGGGCATTGTCCAGATCGTCGAGGCGCAGCGGCTGTTCGGCGAGCCCGATTACCTGCTGCAGGTGATCACCCGCGACCTGCCGGCGTTCCAGCGGTTGTATGACGAACGCCTGTCGACCTTGCCCAACGTCCAGCGCCTGACCTCGACCCTGGTGATGAAGCAGGTGATCCAGGACCGCACCCTGCCATTGTGATCGGGATCAAGGCTCGAAGGCGCCGCAGGTTCTAAGGTGCAGGCTCCTTCATCCAGGTTCCGGGAGCCGCCATGGCCAAGCCCTTTCCCCTGCGCCCCAAACACCCCGAGCGGATCTGCTGGGGCTGCGACCGCTACTGCGCGGCCAATGCCCTGGCCTGCGGCAATGGTTCCGATCGCACCATGCACCCGGCGGAAATGCTCGGGGAGGACTGGTACCTGGACGGCGATTGGGGCATCGAGATGCCCGCCGACAGCGAGCCGGCCCCACAGCGGCAGTCGCGAGGGCCGGCCGCTGTTTAAATATTACCCGGGTATTATTGATTGTCTTATTAATACCCGGGTAATATGCAGCCTCGTTTCCTTGAGGCCATAACCATGTCCGACTCACTTACCCAACCCGTCACTGCGTTTCAGGCCCAGCAGGTGCTGGCAGCCGGCCCGTTGCTGGAGGTCGCGCTGGCGGTCAAGCGTGCCAGCGAAGAGGCGGCGCCGCAGCCGTTGCTGGTGTTCGACGATGCCAGCGGCCGGGTCATCGACCTCGACCTGCGGGGCACCCCGGACGAAGTGCGCCAGCGCCTGGCCGCCACGCCGGCGCCGGGCAACGGGCGCTATCGCCCGCGCCAGCCTGCTGCTGCGCCGGTCGAGGGCGAAGAGGCTGCGCCCCGGGGGCGGGGGCGACCCAAGCTGGGGGTCATCGCTCGGGAAGTGACCCTGTTGCCGCGCCAGTGGGACTGGCTGGCCGAGCAGCCCGGTGGCGCCTCGGCGGTGCTGCGCCGGCTGGTGGACGAAGCCCGGCGCCATGGCGTCGAACCGCAGCGCCAGCGGGCCGCGCAAGAGGCGGCCTACCAGTTCATGCTGGCCATGGGCGGCGATCTTCCCGGTTATGAAGAAGCCATCCGGGCGCTGTTCGCCGCGGACCTGGCGCGCCTGCAACAGTGCATCGAGGACTGGCCGCAGGACATCCGTGCCTATGCCTTGCGCCTGGCCGGGGCGTAATCGCCGGGGCTGGCTTGTGTCCCGGAGCCCAGGCGTTTTATGTTCCTTGCCGGTCAACAACGACGCCTTGCCGATTCTGGAGTGCCTATGAACCTCGCCACCCTGGCGCTATTTCTCCCGGCCTGTTTCGCCCTGAACATGGCCCCCGGGCCGAACAACCTGCTGTCGGTGCGCAATGCCAGCACCTACGGTTTTCGCACCTCGTGCCTGGCGGGCATCGGCCGCCTTGCAGCGTTCGCCCTGATGATCGCCCTGGCCGCCGCCGGCCTGGCGGTGGTGCTGCAAGCCTCGGAGCTGTTGTTCTACGGGATCAAGATTCTCGGCGCGGGCTACCTGCTGTACCTGGCCTATCAGCTGTGGACCGCGGACCCCCAGGTGCAGAGTGCGGAGCGCAGCCGGGTGTCCGGGCTGCTGGCCCTCAGCCGGCAGGAATTTCTGGTGGCCATCGGCAATCCCAAGGCGATCCTGATCTTCACCGCGTTTCTGCCGCAGTTCGTCGAGCCCGGGGCGCCGGTGGGTTCGCAGTTCCTGGTGCTGGGGCTGTTGTTCCTGCTGCTGGAGTGGATCGCCATCAGCGCTTATGCGCTGATGGGCCTGCACATGCGCCGCTGGTTCAGCGAGCCTGCGGGCAAGCGCCTGTTCAATCGTTGCTGCGCGGCGTTGCTGTCGGCGGCGGCCTCGGTGCTGTTGCTGGCCCGGCGCGCCTGAAGCCTGGAGCAAGCCTCTCCCCGCAACGGGGAGAGGCCATGGCCATCAGTGGATGGAGAAGTACGGGTCCCAGGAGCAGTAGGCGATCACCTTGTTGTTGCTGTCCAGGATCATGAAGGCCCAGGTGTAGGTAATGCGTGAGCCGACCCGGGTGGCGTTGGCCTGCCAGTAGTAGTTCTGCACGCTTTGCGCGATGGGCTGCCCGGCCGGGTTGTCCTTGTCGATGATGGGCAGCGGCGTGCTGTCCAGGACCACCGGCGTGACGTCGGTCAGATAGGGCGGATTGCCGGCACTCGGTACCGGGTTGGTCTGGGTGTACTGGTACAGCAGCACCGCGTTGTACATGCCCTTGGACAGGCTGGTGGCGCGCCAGCGGACAATGTCCCCCTGACGCAGGTTGACCGCCAGTTCGGAGCCGCCGTCCGGCCCGTCGGTGTTGTCGCGGCGGGCCACCATGTAGACCACCTGGTCGGACAGGCGCTGGCCGTTGCTGTAGTAGTTGTAGAGCTGGGTGGGGGTGGCGCTGTGCTGGCTCAAGGTCAGCGTGTTGCCGCCGTCGAAGGTCTTGCCGTTGCTTTCCAGAATGGTGTCCACGTCAATGGTGACAAGGATATCCACGATGTTTTCGTTCATGTCCGGCTCCCTGTTGTCGCGCTATGGGCCTGGCGATCCAGGCCCGGGTGTCATCGGCTGTGCAGCGTGCGGCCACCGAGCATCCGGGCGCGGCGCAACAGCTGTCGGGCACCGGGCGAAATGCACTTCCATGAGGTCGCCAGTGGAATCTAGAAGCTCAAGACTGTTAGTCAAATGGGCCGGTCAAAAAAGCGCCGCGAGGGCGTCCTGGCCGCTTCGGACTACAGGCCTGTAGCACCCGTGCCAAGACCCAGGTGCTGATCGGCCCATAGCGCCGCCTGGGCGGCATGGCTCAGGCCCAGGTCGTGATCGGCCCCGGGCACGATGTGCAATCGGGCGACCCCGGATCGCCAAGCGACAGGCCCCGGGATCGGCCGCGACGGTTTATCATGCTGCGCTGCCGCCCGTTGCCCGTGCGACAAGGGGCTGCTCCATTCGCCCACCCTGGAGGCGCCCGCCATGCCTGATCTGCCCAAGCCTGCTGCCATCCCTGAATTCCCCGTGTGCCACGCCCGTGGCGGCACCTCCACCGGGCTGATCCTGGCCCGCGAAGCGCTGCCCCGGGACGAAGCCCTGGTGGAAGAGTTGCTGCGCCACCTGATGGGCGTGCCGCTGCAGGGCGAGTGGCCGGGCAATACTCAGATCACCGGCCTGGGGCGCGGCGGGCCCACCAGCAACAAGGTGTTCATCGTCGAGCGCCGCCCCGGCGAGACGCGCATGGTCAGCACCCTGGCGCAACTGGCGGCGGGCAAGAGCGCCATCGACTGGAGCGTCAACTGCGGCAACATGTCCGCGGCGTTGCCGCTGTATGCCCTGCAGCGCGGCTGGCTGGAGCCCGGGGAGGGCGGTGGGCAGATCGAGATCTACAACAGCAACACCCAGACCACGATGTATGCGCGTCTGGGCTTCGCCAATGGCCGGCTGCTGAGCGACACGCGGATTCCCGGGGTCAACGGGGTGTTTCCCGGGGTCGACCTGTTTCTCGACAAGCCGGTGGGGGCCAAGACCGGCGCGCTGTTCCCCACCGGCAAACGGGTGGACCTGCTGGACGGCATCGCCGCCACCTGCATCGACGTGGCGGTGCCCATGGTCATCCTGCGCGCGGCGGACCTGGGCAAGACCGGCGAGGAAACCCCGGCCCAGCTGGACGCCGACCCGCAATTCAAGGCGCGTCTGCTGGAACTGATGGTGCTGGGCGGGTTGCGCATGGGCCTGCGCAAGCGCGATGGCAGCCTGATGAGCGCCGACGACCTGCGGCGCAGCGAAACCATCCCGAAGATCTGCATCGTCAGCCCGGCGCGAGAAGGCGGCGATATTGCCACCCGTTACTTCACCCCGCAGAACGCCCACCCGTCCCTGGCGGTGTCCGGTGGTTGCTGCCTGGCGGCGGCGTGCCTGGCCGAAGGCACCGTGGCCCATGCCTTGTTGGCGCGGGCGCCGGTGTTAGGCGAGGAGCCGGGCGAGTACCCGCTGGCGATTGAAAACCCCGCCGGAGTGCTGGAGACCCTGATCAACGCCCGGCTGGCCGGTGGAGAGCTGCTGATCGATGGCGCCGCCTACCGGCGCAGCGCGCAGATCCTGTTGCAGGGCAGCACGCCGCTGTACAACGCCTCGGCGGAACTGATCGCCGCCCTTGGCGCCTTGTAGCTGCTGCCAAAGGCTCGCCGGCGCTCCCGCAACCGCCGAGGCCCCTTCGGTGCCTTGCGCAGCCTGCGGCAGCGGCTACAGAGTTGCCCGTGACGCTAGCGCCTGCATCCGCTTCGTGTAGCCGCTGCCGAAGGCTGCGAACGAGCCGCAGGCTCGCCAGCGCTCTCCCAACCGCCACGCGGACAGGGCCCTGAATATCAGGGGCATATCAGCGAGCCTCGCCGCCATCGGGAAGAAACTGCGGCACCTTCTGCCGCAGCAACTGGATCAGTTCCGGGTCCATGAACTCGTAATCATCGGGAATGTTCAGGCAGACAATCTGCTGCTCGCGCAGCTGCGTCTTGAAGCGCTTGCGCAGTTTTTCCCGGTGTCGGGTTTCCATCACCACAATCAGCCCGGCCCATTGCACCAGCTCCGGGCCCAGGGGCACTTCGGCATCGTGGTTGAGCCCCGCCGAAGCGGTTTCGATCCCCGGCCAGTCGGCGAACAGCTGCTCGGCGGTGGGGCTGCGCAGCTTGTTCTGGCTGCAGACAAACAGGACATTGAGCATTGGGCCGAACTCCTTGGCACAGGCGCCCGGCCCGTGGAGGGCAGGGCAAAGGCGCTGATTTTTCGGGGCTTTGGCCGTGCTGTCCAGCAACTTGTGGCAGGCCGGGCGAATGGCGTGGGTCAGCGCCAGTTGCCCGCCAAGCGCCGAGGCTGCGAAACTGCCAGCCCCTTTACTCGCATCGCCCTGGCCATGTCCGCAGCCCCGTTCACCTCACCCCATCTGGGCCTGGCCCTCAGGCGCTGGCGCCTGTTGCACCGGGTCAAGCAGCAGCACGCCGCCGAGTTGTTCGGTGTGGCGCAGTCGAGCATTTCCCGTTGGGAAAACGGCCAGCAGGCCATGGAACCGGCCGAGCGTGTGCGCCTGGAACAACTGCTGGCGGCCAACCTCAGCGCCGCCGCCGACCAGGCCCTGGCGCGACTGGTGAATGACAGCCCGCGCGCCGTGCACCTGGTGTGCGACCTGACCCACCGCCTGCTGGCCTGTTCAGCGACCCGCGCCGGGCAGTTCGGCGTGCCCCTGAGCGAGCTGCTGGGGCACTCCCTGTGGGGCTTTTGCACCGAGGAAATCGTGCGCAAGGAAGCCGCCCTGGATGACCTGGGCTGGCGCGAAGTACTGGCCCCGCCGTCCCTGGAATTCTTCAGCGGCCACAACGATTCGGCCATCGTGCCCATCGCCCCCAGCCAGTGCCGCTGGACCCGCCTCAACCTCTCCGACGGCAACGCCGTGCGGCTGGTGGAAACCCTCTGAAACGGGGCCACGGATATTTTATCCGTGGCCCCCGGCAGCACCCCTTGGCTAGTCTGGTTGGCCATCGCTCGCCGCCTTTCAGTGCCGGCTGTGTTTTGCCCCCCCCGCGCAGGTCTTTCCATGAACAGTGAACTTCTCAGTGGCCGCCTTGAATTCCTCCGTGAAGCGGAAAAACTCAAGGACGTGCTGCGCAGTGCCCACACCTCCAGCGGCCGCCAGGAAAGCACCGCCGAGCACAGCTGGCGCCTGTGCCTGATGGCGCTGCTGTTCGAAGACCAACTGGGGGATCTGGACCTGCTGCGGGTGCTGAAGCTGTGCATCGTTCACGACCTGGGGGAGGCCATTCACGGCGACATCCCGGCGGTGGCCCAGGCCGCCCACCCGGACAAGAGCCCGCAGGAGCGCGCGGACCTGCAACTGCTGGCCCGAGCCCTGGACGCCCCGGCCCGCGAGCACCTGCTGGAGCTGTGGGACGAATACGAAGGCGCCGCCAGCAACGAGGCGCGCGCGGTCAAGGCCCTGGACAAGCTGGAAACCCTGCTGCAACACACCCAGGGCCAGAACCCGGCGGGTTTCGACTACCGCTTCAACCTCGGCTACGGCCGCCGCTACACCGACGCCAGCCCACTGTTCCAGGCCCTGCGCCAGCAGATCGATGCCGACACCCAGCGCCGCCTGGACGCCCAGGCTCAGGCCGCTGTTCAGCATCGGCTGCGCTAAACAAGCCCGGGCGCAGCTCGCCAGATCCGGGGCAGGCCCCCAGGGGGCAGGGCGCCCCGCGCAGAAACCTTGCAAGCGTCATGGTTTTTTTCTGCCAGGGTCATCAAGCGGGTCTATTTTTACCTTCGCTTACCGTTCACTACGCTTTTCATACGCACGTCCAGCCTCGGGCCCATATCGAGCAGCCGGGTAGGGATGACCGAAGGAGAGTCCCATGTCCAACGAATCCAAGTGTCCGTTCAAACACACCGCCGGCGAAGGCACCAGCAACCGCGACTGGTGGCCCGGCCAACTGAACCTGAATATCCTCCACCAGCACTCGCGCCTGTCAGATCCCATGGCCGAGGGCTTCGACTACGCCGCCGAATTCAACAGCCTGGACCTGGCCGCGGTGAAGCGCGACCTGCAGGCGTTGATGACCGATTCCCAACCCTGGTGGCCGGCGGATTTCGGCCACTACGGCCCGCTGTTCATCCGCATGGCCTGGCACAGTGCCGGCACCTACCGCATCGCCGATGGCCGTGGCGGCGCCGGGGGCGGGCAGCAGCGCTTCGCCCCGCTCAACAGCTGGCCGGACAACGTCAGCCTGGACAAGGCGCGGCGGCTGATCTGGCCGATCAAGCAGAAGTACGGGCGCAAGATCTCCTGGGCCGACCTGATCATCCTCACCGGCAACGTCGCCCTGGAATCCATGGGCTTTAAAACCTTCGGCTTTGCCGGTGGCCGCCAGGACGTCTGGGAGCCGGAAGACAACGTCTACTGGGGCAGCGAAACCACCTGGCTCGACGACCAGCGCTACAGCGGCGACCGCGAACTGGAGAACCCCCTGGGGGCGGTGCAGATGGGCCTGATCTACGTCAACCCGGAAGGCCCCAACGGCAACCCCGACCCGCTGGCGGCGGCCCGCGACATCCGCGAAACCTTCGCCCGCATGGCCATGGACGACGAAGAAACCGTGGCCCTGATCGCCGGCGGCCACACCTTCGGCAAGACCCACGGCGCCGGCCCGGCGAGCCACGTCGGCCCGGAACCGGAAGCCGCCGGTTTGGAAGAACAAGGCCTGGGCTGGAACAGCAGCTTCGGCACAGGCGTCGGCGGCGACGCCATCACCAGCGGCCTGGAAGTGATCTGGACCACCACCCCGACCCGCTGGAGCAACGACTTCTTCGACCACCTGTTCGGCTTCGAATGGGAGCTGACCACCAGCCCCGCCGGCGCCCACCAATGGCGGCCCAAAGCCGGCGCCGGGGCCGACAGCGTGCCCGACCCCCACGACCCGAACAAACGCCGCACGCCGTCGATGCTCACCACCGACCTGTCGCTGCGCTTCGACCCGGCCTACGAGGCGATCTCCCGGCGCTTCCACCAGCACCCCGAGCAACTGGCCGAAGCCTTCTCCCGGGCCTGGTTCAAACTCACCCACCGCGACATGGGCCCGCGCGCACGCTACTTGGGCCCGGAAGTGCCGGCCGAGGAACTGATCTGGCAAGACCCGATTCCCGCCGTGAACCACCCGCTGATCGACGCCCAGGACATCCAGCAGCTCAAGGGCCAGATCCTCAACTCCGGCCTGTCCGTGGCGCAACTGGTGTCCACCGCCTGGGCCTCGGCCTCGACCTTCCGCGGCTCGGACAAGCGCGGCGGCGCCAACGGCGCACGGATTCGCCTGGCCCCGCAAAAAGACTGGGAGGTCAACCAACCGCAGCAACTGGCCCAGGTGCTGCGCGCCCTGGAAGGGGTACAGAGCGCCTTCAACAGCTCGCAGACGGGTGGCAAGCGCGTGTCCCTGGCGGACCTGATCGTCCTCGGCGGTTGTGCGGCGGTTGAACTGGCGGCGAAAAATGCCGGCTACAGCATCAGCGTGCCCTTCGCCCCGGGGCGCATGGACGCCAGCCAGGAACAGACCGACGTCGAATCCTTCGCTGTGCTGGAACCCGTGGCCGACGGCTTCCGTAACTACCTCAAACCGGTCAGCGGCGTCACCGCCGAAGCCCTGCTGGTGGACAGAGCGCAACTGCTGACCCTGACTGCCCCGCAACTGACCGTGCTCCTGGGCGGCCTGCGAATGCTGGGGGCCAACGTCGGGCAATCGCCCCACGGCGTGTTCACCGCGCGCCCGGGTACCCTGAGCAACGACTTCTTCGTCAACCTGCTGGACATGGGCACCCAATGGAAACCCCTGTCCGAGGCCCGCGACCAGTACGAGGGCAGCGACCGCGCCACTGGGCAATACAAATGGAGCGGTACTCGGGTCGACCTGCTGCTGGGCTCCAACTCGCAACTGCGGGCCCTGGCCGAGGTGTATGCAGCGGCGGATGCGGGTGAGCAGTTCGTGAAGGACTTTGTGGCGGCCTGGGACAAGGTGATGAACCTGGATCGGTTCGATTTGCGCTGAGAGGTTTGCAAACCGGGTAAAACGACAACGCCTCCCTAGGGAGGCGTTGTTGCAGAGCGCTCACGGCCCTTCAGCCATGAGCACCGCCGATCAACGAGCACCGCGCTTGCAGCGCCCGCCCGACGCCCTACTTGGCCTTGAGGTACTCATTGAGAAACGCCTGGGCATCGCCATAGCTGGACAGGTTGCTGTCATAACCCACCTTCAGCGGCTTGGCCTCACCCGGCAGATGCAGCTCGCCATAGCCTTCCTGAAGCAGCAGCACCACGAACTTCTGCCCGTCCACCTGAGTGAAGTAACGGGTGTCGCGATCGGTTTGCTCCACGCTCATTTTCTGAATGCGCATGTTCCAGTCGTGGTCGGCGTCTTCCACCTGCACCAGCGCCTGATTGGCGCTGCGCTCACCGATGCGCAAGGTCCAGACCTTCACCCCGTGCGGCCCGGTGTAGGCCAGGATCTTGTCCGCCACCTGTGGCCGTTCCTCGGCCTGGGCCAGCCCGGTTCCCAGTACCCACGCCATGACCCACGCGGCCGCCCAACGGTAATAAAGCTGCATCCTTCTAGCTCCTGAACATGAAAAGGGGCGGTTATTGAAGCCGACCTGTGCGGCGCTGCCAAGCACCCAAGGCAACAGGCGGGATAAAAAAACCGGCGCACACGCTGGACTCACCCGCCACCGACCTGTCGCGAACAGCACACTCTTTGCGCCCTCGGCTAAATACAGGTCGCAAGCGTGGCGAGGCAAAACGTCGCCACCGGTAGTCTAAGAGCACCACCCGGGAGACTTTCAATGATTCGACGCGCGTGCTTGGCCGCTCTATTGACCATGACTGCCGCAACCGCCTTTGGCGGCCCTGGCTACGATCATCTCTATGCGTTCGGTGACAGCTACTCTGACAATGGCGCGGGTGAAACCTTCACCCGAACCATGGCCGCGCAGAAGGTCAAAGATGCACAGGAGCTGCCCGGTTCGCTGTATTGGCAGGGACGCTGGAGCAATGGTCCCACCGCGGTCGAGCACTTGGCGCAGGCCTTGAAAATCCCCTTGACCGACTACGCCATTGGCGGCGCCAAAAGCGGCAACGGCAACTACTACGCCTGGATGCAGCCCTCTCGCGACACCGGGGTTTTCGGGCAAATCGCCGATCACCTGAAAGCCGCTAAAACACACAAGGCGGATCCGGATGCGCTGTATTTCATTTTCATCTCAGCCAACGACTTTTTTGAATGGGCCGACTTCGCGCACCCAGAAACGATCGAAGTGCTTGGCCAGAACAGCGTGGCGAACATACAGAAGAGCACCGAGACGCTGATCGCCGCAGGGGCGAAGCACCTGATGGTGGTGGGGACCACGGATTTGAGCCATGTGCCGGCTGTGGTGCAGGGCAATCAAGTCAAGAACGCAACGCAATACCAGCAGATACTCGAACAAAAACTGCCCGCCGTGCTGACAACACTGGCTAACGCCCATCACGTGAGCATTGGCTACTTTGACCACCTGGCCTTCAGCAACACGCTTCGCGCGGCACCGGAGGTGGCGGGCCTGAAGGATCTGGATACCCCGTGCCAAGCCACCTACCCGGACGTCAAACCCGTGTGTGCGGATCCGGATAGCCATTACTACTGGGATGAATGGCACCCGACCCGCAAAGTCCACAGCCTGGCTGCCGAGGCGATGCTTGAAACGCTGAAAGCGAGCCGTTGAGGTTCTCTATCCGCCCATAGCCGTTCAGCACTGCCCGGCTATGAGCGCCAAGCATTGTCATGGTCGTTGCTCGGACATCCTTGCCCTTGTCGTTGAGAACAGCACGCTGCGTTCACGGGACGCTTAGCGACATGTGATCTTGTGGGCACCCTGGGGGGAGGCGCCGGCAACGAGTTCTCCAGTGGTATGGCGGACATGGGCTTGGCTCCATTCTTTAGGTCGTTGTTTGGGCTTGAACCCGATAAAGTGACCCGCCTCAAAGCGCCTGACGCACAAGCTGCGCCCCGATTCAAAGGCTGTATTTTCAGGATGAATACCCCCATGAGCCAACTCACCGCACTGATTGCCCAAGCCAAAGCCGGGCTGTCGGTCCAGCAAAACATTCCCCAGGAACGCTGGGAGGCCATCGCCACCCAGTGCGGCGCCGAGGAAATCGCCGAGATCAAAACCCGCATCGCCTCACTCAAGGCAGACAGGGAAGCCGTCGAAGACTGGGACGGCGACACCCGCGATGACCTGTATTTCGCCATCGCCGACTTCACCCGCCTGCTGGAACTGGCCAGCGCCCACGCACAAGGTGAATGAACATGCCGATTGACCGCACAACGGATTATTTCGAGAGCAGCGAGGGCGCCGTGCGCCTATGGATAGAGCAGGGCAGTGCCATTCATCTCAAGGCCATCAGCCCGCACAACGACCCCGTGGAACTGACGGCAGAACAGGCCCTGGAACTGGCCCAGGCACTGCAACGTCTGGCCAGCCGCCTGGCCGACTGAATGAGCGCCACGCTTTGGCTGACGCACCCCTGGCGCCCGAGCCCACTCAGACAAAGTCCGCCGGCTCGAAGCGCTCGCGGGTGTCCATGCGGATAGCACGCAGGCCCAGCGTCTGCAGATGGGACTCATACAGCCCCAGGGCGCAATAACTGATCAGCAAGCTGCGACGGCGCGCACCGCTGGGGTTCAGACTGGCCCCATGCACCAGATCGGCATCGAACAGCAGCACGTCCCCCGCATTGCCCGCCAACTGCACCACCCGGGATTCATCACTGAAATCAAAGGGCGCCAACCGCTCCCCGGGGCGATGACTGCCGGGCACGATGCGCGTCGCGCCATTGGCCGGCCCATAGTCATCGAGATAGACCAGCGCCGTGACCCGGTCACCGAGGCGCTGCTCCGACAGATCCCGGTGCAATACCTGATGACCGCCCCCCGCCAACGGCTCGCGGCCCTCCACCTGCGCCAGAAAAAAGCCTTCCCCGATCAACTCCCCGGCCACCGCCAAGAGCACCGGCAAACGACACACCGCCTGCACCCGTGCATCCAGATCCACCAGCGCATGCCGCCAATCCGCCCCCCGAGGCACCGGCCATTGCTCAGGCCCAATCACCCCCGCCTCGAACGTGGCCCGCAGCTCATCCAGCCAGCCGGCGGGCACCGCCTGACGTAGCAACAGGTAGCCGTTTTGATGGAGTTGTTCGCGGTCGATCATGAGGGGGCAGATGTCCTTATCCGGGGTGGGGGAAAGCATAACGGCTCGCTAATCCGAGCGACATAACCGGCTACGGTTTAGCGGTTGCCCCAGCGTGAGCAGACCGCCTAGTCTGCTGCGGTCGCTGCAAAATCAGCGACCGGGCCTGAGAACCCGATCAGATGCAGGCACATTGTTGATCAGGGAGTTTCAATCATGTCTGCCGGTAATCTGTCTGAATTTTGCTGCTGTTCCTTTCGCCTTTCCCCGTTCAAAAGCCTCTGCTGCCAGACCCTGGCGGGAGGTGCACGATGAGCCATTTAACCTCCATCAAAACCCAAGGTTTTGTCACCTTTGGCCAATGTGCCGATCCTGAACTAACGTTGTTTCGCGTCAATGGGGATGTGCCTTTGCAGCAGGCGTTGGAGCAGGCCTCTATTTTTTTGTACTACGCCAAGAAACTTGCGCTGGATGCCGCTATGGAAGAGCAGGGCGAGCGCTATGCTTGGGCTTCGCACTTCCTGGCGGAAATGGGTAAGGCGGTGATTGATGATGTGTGTTTGGGGTTGGGGGGAAAAGGGGCCGAGGGAGGGGCTCTGAGTTAGAGCTATACCGTACTAAGTAGATAGAAGCGCCGCTTATTATTGATTGATAAACGGCGTCTTTTGTGATTCGAGAAAGTAGCTTTCGGTCATTAGCGGATGCTCAACGTTAACAAGAAAATATATTGGGTCTTTATAGATGTATCGAGCGTGTTCTTTGTCGGTCAACAATTAGGTCTTCAATTAATTTGTAAGTTGTGAAGGTTAGAGCTTTTAGGGGGGTAAAGTGCAAGAGGAACAAGCTTTTTACAGATTGCCAGAAGAATCCCTTCCGGGTATTAGCTATAAAGAGCACGCGGAAGATCTTCGGGGTTTTAGGGCTTTAATTGATAGTTTGGGAATTAAAACCCACAATACTAGAATTTCTAGATACGTTCAGTATTTCGATGAGGTGGCCTCAGGCGGCGACATCAATGAGCAAAAAATATTCAAGAACGTGAAGGATGCAAGATTCAGTAGCCCCCTTGATTGGCAGCTATATCTTCTTAGAGAAGCTCACGAACTGATGTGGATATTTAGAGGTTTAAAAAAACATGCTCCAAAAGGCATCGAAAATAAGCTTGAGCAATTAGTTAGGGGTAGCGATTTCGCGGCTCTAGATACAAATACCGAGCCAAGAGACACACAGTTTGAACTGAGGGTTGCCAGCTACTTCTGTCAGGCAGGAAGCATGGTTGATGTTAGCACTGATACAGATGTAATTGCCATCGGAGAAGACCACGCTTATATCATCGAGTGTAAACGGATCGCTGGTATCCGTAACCTCAGAGACAATCTTATGAAGGCTAGGGAGCAAATAGCTTTGCGTATTCCTAGAACGTTAGAAGGGCGACGTGCCTTTGGTGTTATAGCGGCCGATGTTACAAAACTTGGATTTTTGCACAATGGTCTGACAATGGGGATGACAGCCGATCACACTAAAGACATCATCCAGAAAAAGCTTTTGCTGATTGCTCAGCAGGTAGAAAAACTGAAAATTTTTAATGGGTGCCCTGAAGTCGTCGAATGTTGGCTTCAAATTCATATGCCCGCAATCATCATGCATCCACCAGCAACTATAACAAGATTTTCTTCTTTTTCAGCAAGTAATCCTAAAGCTGATAGAAGAAGTAGGCGCGCAATAAAAGAGCTGCACTTTATTACTCAGGTCGTAAGGACGGTAGATGATAGAGGAATTAAGCCAAAAAAACTGAAGCTTCGATCTTCAATTGAGGTGCCGGCTGGTACGGAGTTTTATCTAGAGCGTGAGTTAGTGAATACGGTTTTGTCCGGCGAAAAGTTTGAAGGCTACTCTCAAGAAAAAGTAATTGCCTCAATGAAAGCTAATGGCGTTACTCATGAGTTTACAGTCATTGAGCTTGAAATGGTTATGGGGAGGTTTACCTCAGAACAAATACTAAAGCTTCTCGCTAGCGACGGCCAAGAAAGAATAGAACTCATCCTGCAGATGTTTGCACAACGTTATCCATATGAGGAGAGTGCATATTAATTAAATATAAGCTCATATTCCAAGAGGGCGGGCAGATTTATTCTCCCAATCCTGAACGTCAACTTTTAGATGACCTCTACCGGTGGCGACAGTCGCGATTCGGCCAAAAGCGGACGTTGGCAAGCGACTGCTACCGGCCAAAAGCGGACGATCCCTCGGAGCTAGTGCGATCAAATACAGTCGTCTGGTACCCAGGAAGCTCGAGGACAGTCGCTGACTTTTCGACTTGAAAGACCAAGGTTTAGCTCCGTTCAACAAGATCGACAAGGCGTAAGTAACGTGAGTCCGCTTTCAGATCAGGCTGGGTTTCCGCGATCAGAGTGAGTACCTTCGGCAACTCGTATGAAGGGCGTGTGAGAATCTGGGGCGTAACTCTATTCATCAAATCCAGCGTTATCTCAGGGTATAGAACGGTAATCGGCCTTTCATCGTTTAACTCTTGAGTGAACCGGTAGAACGGATGTTCATTTGTCTCCACCGCCACCAAGAATTTCTTTACCGCTTCATATACTGCGGGGAAACTATTGCCGGTGTCATCAAGCATGCCTATCCAGGCTCTCATCGATGCTGCGGTCCTGTATCGGCGTTCTCTCGGCCAGCCCTTGTTGATTAAAGGGATGACGTGTTTGGCCCAACCGTCCTCATTTTCCTGTCCAACCTGACCCAGCCAGGAAATGAAACGGTTCCGAGTATCATCAGACATTGCTCGAAGGACCGAACGCATTTCGCCTTGTGAAAAACCACCAGGCTCATTCGGGTGAAATACATAGATGTAGCCTAACCATTCGGCGGCTCTTCTTGAGAGGTCGTGATCCCATGAAAATCCTTCGACCCACGGGAATAGGTGAAGCAGGAGCGGTTTAATGATCTCTCGCAACTGCCGTCGAGGCACTTGGTCACTATAAAGAAATCCGTTCCATGCTGGTTCCGAAGCTGGATGCTCGAACTCCAACATGGGAGCAAGTCTTTCCTCGGTCCAGACGGGATCTACGAGCATGAGCCAGTTCAGACTCCTGCTCGCTACTGATATGGCATGATCTGAGCCCTCGCCAGGTAAAGCTAAGAGGCGTTCGACACGAGACTTTATGTAACCTGGAAGTAGTGAGCCGGCGATCTCCTGACTCCCTCTGGGAACTGCGTGAAAAAGGGCCTCAGTACACATACCAATGGGGCCGTTGATCGCATGGTCAAATGTGCGTAAGGACTTTTCAATAACTTTTCCGCCTTGGCGGATTTCACCAAGACCACTCTTCGCTGCATCTGCTCCACCGCTCAAGATGCCTTCGACGATATTATCGTAGACCGCCCAACCAAGGTCAGCATTAAACTCAAGGATTGCCACCAGGTGCTGTTGGAGCCATCGGCTCAACGTGTGGTTCAGTTGGGCGATAACTGCATGCGGGAGCCGTGCTACTCGGTTCAAGAATACCCGTCTCAGCCTGGCTGTGGTGTCGGCAGGAAACTCATTAATCATGGAGGACCAGAACGCTTCTGGGTAATCGCCGGCCTTACCTGCAATCGTCAGAGCAGACAATGCCTTTCGCGGATTGACCTTTACTAAACCAGTAAAGGGTCGCTTCTCGGTGAAGTTGCCAAAGTCACGCTTCAGCTCTTCCTTTGCCCTGGAAATCACCTCGTTTACGGGAAGATCCAAGACTGCGTCTGGTTTCTCGTCCGTACCGACCCAGCCGGTATGAGAGCCGTGCTCGATTACAATCGAAGTCGCCCAAGCATCGCTCCAATCAAGAATACCTCCGATCATCTCGGCAAGCCGTTCACTGTGAGCGGTTGTAAGTTCACAACCTTGTAGTTCGAGATATCGAGCGTATCTTGCGGCGACCTTGTCCCGCAGGTCATGGAATTCCCCGTCAGACCATTGAGTACGCTGGTCGGGGCCCGTCAAGATACGGTCTATAAGTTGATTCCGATTCACCTGAGAGAAATCTTTCCACCGGTCAACCAGTAGGAAAAGGAGCTCTCGGGTCACATTATTGTCCCAGAATGCCTCTTGATCTAAGAGCAAGACTTGCTCGGCAACCGAGTCGGCCTCGAAGATATCTACTTTGCTGTACGCATAGAGCTTGAGCTTTCGGAAGAAGAACCGCTCCGTTGTTGGCCAAGTCGTTGCGTGTGCCTTCGCCAGTTCTGGCCATCTGGCAGTCATCCGGTCAAAAAGATGAACAAACCAAACTATGGTCTTCGCAGCATTCGTGGCATACGTTTTCCCGTCGACCTCACGTTTCGGATAGAAGGTGGGTGTACGGAAGTAGATGGTCTCGATATCCCCTAATAGGCCTGAGGCGACAGCAAACTGCTCCTGCAGGATGCTAAATACTTGTGGTAGAAGATCGTCGGGGATGTGTAACTCTTCTTTGTGCTTATCAAGGAACATGATTTCGAACTGGCCGAGATCGCGGAGATGAATGTCCTCCCAAGTTTTCAACGGAGGCCTAATCTGCCCCATGCCAAACGGTCGCTGTATCTTCAGTCGCGGCGTCGCAACCCTCCGAAATTCTCTTAGGACACCTGCAGTCCATCCCTCTGCACTAATCCGTGTCTTCAAGTCAAACCACTCGCCATTCCACTGACGATTGCGAGGGTCTCGATGGTGTTCGAGGATAAGATTCCAGATATGAAGAGCTCGATCGCTGAGAGCCTTTGAATGCTCCACCTGCCACTCGAGCTGTTGCAGAAGTCGAGGATGCAGACCGTTCTGACGGATAGTCCACCACGCCAGCACAGGGCTTTCGATCACCTTGCTGACCCAGGTGATAAGGTGGCCAAGCCTTATCGGCGTCGCCTCGAAACCTTCTGCCTGCCGCCCACCCAACCGATGAAACTCATGCGGATTATCGTCTTCGCTGCGCCAGACTAAAAGATTATCGTTGCTGACATCCTGTCTGCGATCATCTTCAGAAATATCGCACAGATCGTCATCAAGCCCGTAAGCAAGCACAGGGTTAAAACTCTCTGCATCAGCGCCAAAGTCACCACTTGGTTTGTCGGATCGTACATATGCATCCATTACACATACCCATTCAGGATGCGGTGTTGGATCAGCTTCCGAGAACAATCTCGCTCCCTGAACTGTACGAAGAACATGAGCAATTTGACCGCGCTCATGAGGGGTAAGGGCCTTCGGGTCCTGCTGGCTTTTAGCGATTATGGATGCACGCCAGCTGCGCGGATCATCGGCCCGTTCTGCCCAAGCTTCCATGCTCTTCCATAGGTCCGAGTGATCGGAATAGGCTATGGCTGTAACCCCTCGGTCACGCCACTTGGCTTCGATGTCCTCAGGAAGCCCACGATCAAATGCATAGAGTCGGGATCGATCATATTGGCCGTCATGGTTGAGGCCCTGAAGAAGATATTTGACAGGAGGATCTTCAGCCTGATAGCCGACTAAAACGACAGTATGACGTTCGAGAAGGTGCCTGATGAAGTTGGTGGCCCATCCTTCAGAGAGGTACGCACGTCCGAAGTCCGCACTGCTGAGCACGTAGGGATGATATTCAGAGGCTGCATCCACCAGTCGACCGTGAAGATACGTGATCCCCTCTATCTTCGATCCGAAGTTCAGATCGGGAAAAGCAGGCGGCACATGCCAGACCAGGTCCCCTCCCACCTGCCCTGCCTCGAACAATCGGTCGAAGTTTGTCGTGACAATTTGTGGCACGCCGCTCTGACTCGAAGAAATCCGCTTGATCAGATCGTGCTCACGTCCAACATCTTTGATTTGTAGAGCAGCACTTAGCCGCTCTGTGACCAGAGCGTTAACTTCATCCTTACCGTATTCAAGGTGGAGGAGGTTGAAGATTTGGTCGAGTGGGACATTCGCCGCAGATTGACCCTCCAACCATGGTCGAAACGCGACCATGATGTCTGAGTCGGCTGGCGGATCGAAGAATTCTATGACGTGCCGAGTAAGGCCGACGAAAGTAGGCATTCCAGATGGCAACGAAACTCCCGCACCACACAGGAATACGACGCGGCCAGCATCGCAGCGTTCCAGAAGGATATCTGGTATGGAGGGGCCATCAGGAAAGAATCTCATACGCTCAATTCATCAATACTTTTTAAGGTTGTCATACCGGAGCGACGCATATGCTTTCGACGGTAGGAATACTGATACCGAGTCGCCCAGTATAGACGTGCACCGACAGTGACTGCCGCCTATATCAGTCCCATGTAGATATTGTTCATAGGGAATACCTGATCCTGAAGGGTAAGGGCAAGAGGCTGCTTCTGGCCGTAAGCAGAGGTTGGTACTGCATACGACTAGGCTAGCTCTGGGTGAAGTGACAACAGGAGGGCAGATATCCTCCTCATCAATCTCAAAGCTGCTTATCCAAACGCTCTGTTTAAGGGACCAGACATGACCGTTGAAATCATCGAGTTCAGAAAATTGCTAGAAGCCGGGCGGCGCTATCTGGAAGGCAGCGCCGCCCTCGCTGAGCTAAACGGTCGAATCAGCGCAACATTGGAGGCTGGACACTTCTGGGGAGCATCAGCGCCACTCATGGAAGTCGCCCGAGACTGGGAACACATGATTAACCGCGCCTGGAATGAGATGGGCGAGCAACCCGCTCCGCTGACCGAGGCCCAGTTCAGCGAGTGGTTGCGGCAGCAGTTCTACTTCCTAGTCCGTGACAGCTAGTTTTCAGTAAACGAAAGAGCGGTGCATTGCGCTTCCGCTCAGTAGCTCGCCTCAAAACGTCGGCGGTGTAATCACCCACAACACCACCGCATCCTCCTCCCCAGGATTCCCATACTTATGCGGTTCCTGGCTGGAGAAACTAAAGCTATCCCCCTCACTCAACTGAAAATACCGTTCCCCCACCCACAGCTCAAAACTCCCCGACAGCACATACCCGGCTTCCTCGCCCTCATGGCTGTAACTCTCCTTGCTGTAGGTCCCCGGCGGAAAGCGTGAGTGCAAAAACTCCAACTGCCGGGTCGGCTGTGGGGTCAGCAGTTGATCGATAATCCCGTTCTCATAATTCACCTGCAGCCGCTGTTTCTTGCGCACGACATAGCCTTGGTCTTCGGGCGCGGTTTGGGTTTCGCTGGCGAAGAACCATTGGATGGTCACGCCCAGGCTGCGGGCGATGTTGAACAGGGCGGGGATGGAGGGGTAGGCGAGGTTGCGTTCCAGTTGGCTGATGTAGCCGGCGGTGAGTTCGCTCTGCTGGGCCAGTTCGCTCAGGGTCAGGCCGCGGCGTTTGCGCAGGCCGCGGATGCGGGTGCCAAGAAACTGCGGGCCGCCGGGGGCCTGGGTGTCGGTGCCGGGCTCCGGGGCGGAAGGGCGGCTCGCGGGCGGCGTCTTGCTGCTTGGGTTCATGGCGGGCTCCAGGCCTGGAAGGCGGGCGCGTCCGGGCGCCCGTCCTGCAAAAGCCCTGGAGTATAAAGCAGCCTCAAAGCGCCCAGGCGACTTTCAAGCCATCAAAGATGGCTTCTTCCACGGTGCGCGGTGCCAGGCAGTCGCCGATGCGTTGGAAGGGCACCAGGCCTTTGAGTTGCTGGCCGAGGTCGTCCACGGATTGGTGGCCTTGGCACAGGACGAGGCTGTCGACGTTTTCCAGGAGCATGGGTTCGCCGCTGGCGGTGTGTTGCAGGTAGACGGTGCTGTCGTCGCAGCCGTAGAGGCGGGCGTAGGGAATGATCGGGATCGCCAGTTTGTGCAGTTCGCCGGCCAGTTGGTCGCGCACGTACAGCGGCAGGCTTTCGCCGCAGTGGGTGCCGTTGACCGCCAGTTGCACTTGGTGCCCGGCGCGTACCAGGCGCTCGGCGATGCCGGGGCCGATCCAGTCGCAGCGCCAGTCGGCCACCACGACGCTGCGGCCCAGTTGCACTTCGTCCCGCAGTACTTGCCAGGCGTCCACCACTTGCAGGTCGCCGCCGCGTTCGAAGTTCGGCCAGTAGGGCTGGGCGCCGGTGGCGATGATCACGTGGTCGGGGTTTTCGCGCTCGATCAGGGCGCGGTCGACCCGGGTGTTGCGCACCACTTCCACACCGGCCAGTTGCATTTCCCGTTGCAGGTTGGTGCTGGCGCCGCCGAATTCGCTGCGCCGGGGCAGCAGTTGTGCCAGTTGGATCTGGCCGCCCAGTTGCGCGCTGGTTTCGTAGAGGGTGACGCGGTGGCCGCGTTGGGCGGCGACGGCGGCGGCTTTCATCCCGGCCGGGCCGCCGCCCACCACCAGAATGCGTTTGCCGCGGGCGCTGGGCTTGGGCTGGCCGTAGAGCAGCTCGCGGCCGGTTTCCGGGTGCTGGATGCAGGAGATCGGCAGGCCCTTGTGGAAGTGGCCGATGCACGCCTGATTGCAGGCGATGCAGGCGCGCACGTCTTCGGCGCGGCCGCTGTCGCTCTTGTTGGGCATCTGCGGGTCGCAGATCAGCGCGCGGGTCATGCCGCACACATCGGCCTGGCCCTTGGCGATGATCGCCTCGGCTTCCTGGGGCTGGTTGATGCGCCCGGTGACGAACAGCGGGATCGACAGCCTGGCCTTGAAGGTGCCGGCTTCCCGGGCCAGATAGGCCGCTTCCACCGCCATGGGCGGGACTATGTGCACGGCGCCGCCGAGGGAGGCGGAGGTGCCGGCGACGATGTGCACGTAGTCCAGTTGCCCTTGCAGCAATTGCACGGCGGCCAGGGATTCGTCTTCGGTGAGGCCTTCGGGGTCGCGTTCATCGGCGGAAATGCGCAGGCCGATGATGAAGTCGGCATCGGTGCTGGCGCGCATGGCGCCGAGGATTTCCCGGATAAAGCGCAGGCGCTGTTCCAGTTCGCCGTTGTAGCCGTCGGTGCGGCGGTTGACCCGCGGGTTGATGAACTGCGCCGGCAGGTAGCCGTGGCTGGCCACCAGTTCCACGCCGTCCAGCCCGGCCTGATGCAGGCGCCGGGCGGCGTCGGCGTAGCCCTGGATGATCTCGTCGATCATGTCCTGGTCCAGGGCCCGGGGCATGACCCGGAAGCGTTCGTTGGGCACCGCCGAAGGGGCGTAGGCCACGGCCAGCAGGCCGTCGGCGGACTCCATGATTTCCCGTCCCGGGTGGAAGATCTGCGACAGCACCACCGTGCCGTGGGCGTGGCAGGTTTCGGCCAGACGCCGGTAGCCGTCGATGCAGGCGTCGTCGGTGGCCATCAGCACGTGGCTGGTGTAGCGCGCACTGTCGTGGACCCCGGCCACCTGCAGCACGATCAGGCCGACGCCGCCTTCGGCCCGGGCGCGGTGGTAGGCAATCAGCTGTTCGTTGACCAGGTTGTCGGTGGGCATCGAGGTGTCGTGGCCGCTGGACATGATGCGGTTCTTCAGGCGTTTGCCACGGATCTGCAAGGGTTCGAACAGGTGCGGGAAGGCGCTGGTCATTGCGGTGACTCCAGGCGGGCCAAGGGCAGGGGGCGGGGCCTTGGCGTTGTTATTGTTGGCCTATCAAAATTTACCTCCAGTAAAAAATCAACTTGTTTTTTTACTGAGGCTTGCAGTAGCTTCGATTTGCGCCCGCTCCCGGGGCCAACCTCACAACAATAAAAAAGGGCTGTGCCGGCGCCTGCCGGTGTGGCACCGCGAAGAGGATTCACAGATGAAAGCGCTCACCCGCAAGCACGGTTGTTCTTTCCTGGCCCTGAGCCTCGCCCTGGGTCTGACCCTGGGCCAGGGCACTGCCCAGGCAGCCCCCGACATGGTGGTCGTGGCGTACGGCGGAGCCGGACAAAAAGCCCAGGATGTGGCGTTGTTCCAACCCTTCAGCAAGGCCGATGGCAGCAAGCTGATCCAGAGCGAATACAACGGCGAAATGGCCCGGATCAAGGTCATGGTCGACACCGGCAACGTCGACTGGGACGTGGTGCAGATCGAAGGCCCGGACCTGATGCGCGGCTGCGACGAAGGCATGTACGAGCCCCTGGACTGGAAGGCCCTGGGCCGTGCCGAGCAGCTGATTCCAGACGCCGCCCAGCCCTGCGGCTCGGCGGTCCTGGTGTGGAGCGTGGCCATTGCCTACGACCGCAACAAGCTGGCCAAGGCCCCGACATCCTGGGCGGATTTCTGGGACGTCAAGCAGTTCCCCGGCAAGCGCGGCCTGCGCAAGCGCGCGGTGTACAACCTGGAATTCGCCCTGATGGCCGACGGGGTCAAGGTCGAGGACGTGTACAAGGTCCTGGCCACGCCCGAGGGGGTGGACCGGGCCTTTGCCAAACTCAGCGAACTCAAGCCCTACATCCAGTGGTGGGAGGCCGGGGCCCAGCCGGGGCAGTGGCTGGCCGCCGGTGATGTGGTGATGACTTCCACCTACAGCGGCCGCATCGCCGTGGCCGCCCAGGCCGGCGCGCCGCTGGCGGTGGTCTGGCCCGGCAGCCTGTACGGCATGGACTACTGGGCGATCATCAAGGGCTCGAAACACGTGGATCAGGCCAAGCGCTTCATCGCCTTCGCCAACCGCCCCGAGGTCCAGGTCGACTACGTCAAGCAGATCCCCTATGGCCCGACCAACACCCTGGCCGCGGCCAAGCTCGACCCGGCGCTGGCGCAGTGGGTGCCGACCTCGGAACAGAACCTCAAGGACGCCCTGGCGATGAACGTGGAGTTCTGGGTCGATCATGGCGAAGAGCTGGAAGAGCGCTTCAACGCCTGGGCCAGCAAGTAAGCGCAACGGGCTGGACGCCTGCGGGCGTCCGGTCCTATTGTTTGCCGGCTCTTTTTACCGACCCTGTTTGCCCGCCCACCCGCCTGGAGGACTCCAACAATGAACAATATCGCTCCCAGCCCCCACGCCCTGACCGAGCGCAGCAGCACCGAACAGCGCCTGCGCGAAGAGCTGGCGGCCTGCTACCGGCTGATCGCGCACTTTCGCATGACCGACCTGATCTTTACCCATATCTCGGTGCGCCTGCCCGGGCCCGAGCATCACTTCCTGATCAACCCCTACGGCCTGATGTTCGATGAAATCACCGCCTCCAACCTGGTGAAGATCGACCTCAATGGCGAAGCCGTGGAGCCGTCGCCGTACCCGGTGAACCCGGCGGGGTTCGTGATCCACAGCGCCATTCACGGCGCCCGGGAAGACGCCCAGTGCGTGCTGCACACCCACACCAAGGCTGGTTGCGCGGTGGCGGCGCTCAAATGCGGCTTGCTGCCGGTGAACCAGATTTCCATGGAGTTCTATGGCCGCGTGGCCTACCACGACTACGAAGGCGTAGCCCTGGACCTCGGCGAGCAGCAACGTCTGGTGGCCGACCTCGGCGACAAGAGCGTGCTGATGCTGCGCAACCATGGCCTGCTCACCGTGGGCGAAACCGTGAGCCAGGCGTTTTTGCGCATGTATTACCTGGAGAAGGCCTGCGAGATCCAGCTGGCGGCCCAGGCGGCGGGGGAGATCGTGCTACCGCCGGACGCGGTCTGCGCCCACACCGAACGCCAGTTCAACGACCCGGGCCGACCGCTGCAGGAAGGCGAACTCAACGACCCGGACGCCATGCAACTGGCCTGGGCAGCGTTGTTGCGCCTGCTGGAGCGCATCGCCCCCGACTACCGCGCCTGACCACACGTGGGTTTGTATCTACCTGTAGCCGCTGCCGAGCCCTGGCGAAGCTGCGAAAAGGCCCGCAGGACCTTGCTTGACGATCTCCAGCCGAACCTGTGTCGTCTTCAAGATCTTTGCGTCCCTGCGACGGAGTGCCGCCCAGACCGTGCGCAGCCTTCGGCAGCGGCTACAGGGACCGCGCCGTTTGTTGTTTTTGTCACGGTGCTCCCGGCTTTGTCATGTGTAGCCGCTGCTGAGCCCTGGCGAAGCTGCGAAAAGGCCCGCAGGGCCTTGCTTGACGATCTCCAGCCGAACCTGTGTCGTCTTCAAGATCTTTGCGGCCCTGCGGCGGAATGCCGCCCAGACCGTTCGCAGCCTTCGGCAGCGGCCACAGGAAGCGGTGCGGCTTGGGCGGCCACACAAACGCTGGATAGCCACGGAAGGCCTGTTGTACAGTCGTTCAGTTTCAACTTCCCGCCACTGTCCAAGGAACCCGCCCCATGAGCCAGGAAGCGCGCTTTTCCCGCCTGGAACCCGATCTGCGCAAGGCCGAGCTGATCGAGGCGACGCTGACCTGCCTCAAGCTCCACGGTTTCCAGGGCGCTTCGATCCGCAAGATTTCCGCCGAGGCCGGGGTCTCGGTGGGGCTGATCAGCCATCACTATTCCGGCAAGGACGAGCTGGTGGCCGAGGCCTATCGCGCGATCACCGGGCGGGTCATGAGCCTGCTGCGCGAGGCCATGGAGCAGGCCGCGCCCGACCCCCGGCAGCGGCTGTCGGCGTTCTTTCGCGCCTCGTTCTGCGCCGAACTGCTGGACCCGCGGCTGCTGGATGCCTGGCTGGCCTTCTGGGGCGCGGTGAAGACCGCCGAGGCGATCAACCTGGCCCACGAACATTCCTATGGTGAATACCGTAACGAGCTGGCCGGCCTGCTGGGCCAGTTGGCCGGCATTCAGGGCTGGAAAGGCTTCGACGCCGATCTGGCGGCCATCAGCCTCAGCGCCTTGCTCGACGGCCTGTGGCTGGAATCCGGGCTCAACCCCGGGACCTTCAGCCCGCAGCAGGGCGTGCAGATCTGCGAGGCCTGGGTCGAGGGGCTGCTGGCCAGCGGCGGGCGCGGTTTCGCTGTGCCGACATAGGGCTGTTGATCGGTTGTTCAGTAATGGCTAGGCTGCTGCGCTGTAGGTGGTTTCTCTAATAAAAATAATCAGGAACACAGGCGATGACTCCTCGGGTATTGATCGTCGACGACGATCCGCTGATTCGCGAGCTGCTTCAGGCTTATCTCTCTCAGGAAGGCTACGACGTGCATTGCGCCGCCACCGCGGAGCAGGCGGAGAGCTTTCTCGGCCAGCACACGGTGGACCTGCTGATGCTGGACATCCGCCTGCCGGGCAAGGACGGCCTGACCCTGACCCGGGAACTGCGGGTGCGTTCGGAAGTGGGGATCATCCTGATCACCGGGCGCAACGACGACATCGACCGCATCGTCGGCCTGGAATGCGGCGCCGACGACTACGTGATCAAACCCCTCAACCCCCGCGAGCTGGTGTCCCGGGCCAAGAACCTGATCCGTCGGGTGCGCCAGGCCAGCCCGCCCCAGGCCCCGGCCAACAGCCCGAGCCCGGTCAAGCAGTTCGCCGACTGGGCCCTGGACACCGACCGCCGCCGGCTGATCGACCCGCGGGGCGCTGAAACCCTGCTGACCCACGGCGAATACCAATTGCTCAGCGTGTTCCTGCGCAACAGCGGCCACACCCTGAGCCGCGACCAGTTGATGGACCAGATCCGCAACCGCGAATGGGTGCCCAGCGACCGTTCCATCGACGTGCTGGTGGGCCGCCTGCGGCGCAAGCTGCACGACGATCCGGCCGAGCCGGAGCTGATCATCACCATCCACGGCGCCGGTTACCTGTTCACCGCTAGCGTGGCGGCCTGAATTGCTGCGTCGCGCGCTGGTGCTGTGCCTGTGCCTGATCCCGCTGGCCGGCGCGACCTGGGCCGAGCCCGCGCCGCAGCCCCAGCCCGTGCTGCGTTATTGCGACTACCCGGTGTACCCGCCGATTTCCTGGAGCGACGGCAGCCAGGTGCGCGGCCTGGCACCGACGGTGGTGCGCCAGGTGCTGGGGGACCTGGGCTATCAGGTGCAGGTGGTGGTGCTGGGCAACTGGAAGCGCTGCCTGCTGGACGCCGCCGCGGGCCGGGTGGATGTGGTGCTGGCCTACAGCACCGGCCAGCGCCAGCAGGACCTGTTGTTTTCCCGGGTGCCGGTGCTGCGTGAGGAGGTGGCGCTGTTCGTCAACCGCCGCAACCTGCCGAGTTTTACCCACTTGCAGGACCTGACCGCCTACCGCGGCGGCCTGCTGTTCGGCGAGAGCTACGGCCAGGATTTCGACCGCGAAGTGGTGCAGCACGGCAATATCGAATGGGTTTCCAGCAGCCAGCAGAACTTCGGCAAGCTGATCCGCCAGCGCATCGATTTCATCCCCCATGAACGCCGCACCGGGCAGCTGTTCATCGAGCAATTGCCGGGGGCCCAGGACATCATCGCCTTGCCCCAGGCGGTGAGCGTCGACTACCTGCGCCTGGCGGTGTCGCGCCATTCGCCCCTGGCGCCGCGCATGGCCGAGATCGACACCCAGTTGCAGCGCCAGGTGGACAGCGGGGCGATCCAGCGCTGGCTGGCGCAAAGCCAGGACGGCTACCGCGCCATGCTCAAGGCCCAGGTCGAGGGCCGGCCATGATTGCGCTGCGGCCCAGCGGCCTGTTGCGCCGCCTGCTGCTGTTTATCCTGCTGTTCAGCCTGTGCTTCACCGTGCTCGCCAGCAGCGTGCAGCTGTACTTCGAATACCGCCGGGAAATGCGCGACATCGACAGCCGCATGGAGCTGATCCGCGCCGGTTACCTGGGCAGCCTGGAACGCAACCTGTGGGACCTCAACCAGGAACAGCTGACCGTGCAGTTGCAGGGGCTGGTGGACTTTTCCGATGTGGCTCGGGTGCACCTGATCAGCAACGACTTCGACTTGCAGCAGGGCAGTGCCGAGCTGATCGGGCCGCTGCGGGTCGAGCGTTTCCCCCTGAGCTACCAGCCGCCGTCCGGGCCGCTGCGCCAGCTCGGCGAGTTGCAGGTCAGCACCGATCTGGGGGCGGTGTACCGGCGCCTGTACGCCACCGGGCTGGCCAGCCTGTTGTGGATGAGCGTGTTTCTCTGCGGGCTGGCGGTGGCCTTGTCCGGGCTGTTCTACCGCCTGGTGACCCGGCACCTGCAAGTGATGGCCGATTTCGCCCGGCGCGTGGCGGCCGGCGAGCTGCACGAGCCCCTGCACCTGGACAAGCGCCAGCGCCCGGATGGCGACGAGATCGACACCGTAGCCCGGGCCCTGGACGACATGCGCCGGGCGGTGCTCGATGATGTGCAGCGCCGCGAAGCCGACCGTCTGGCCCTGCAGGACAAGCGCGATGAATTGCAGAAAATGGTCCAGCGCCGCACCGCCAGCCTGATGCACGCCAAGGACGAGGCCGAAGCCGCGAACCTCGCCAAGTCGCGCTTTCTGGCGACCATGAGCCATGAACTGCGCACCCCGTTGAACGGTATCCTCGGCATGGCCGAACTGCTGCGTTCGGCGCCCCTGGGCAGCCAGGATCGCCAGCGCTTGCAGGCCTTGCATCAAGCCGGGGAGGGCCTACTGAGCATCCTCAACGAAGTGCTGTCCTTTGCCCGGTTGGAGGAGGGCGAAAGCCGCCCGGAAGTGCGGGACTTCTCCCTGCGTCAGTTGCTGGAAGAAGTCACCACCTTGTTGCAGCCCCGGGCCGAGGCCAACCGCACCCGCCTGGAATTGCACATCGACGAACAACTGGCACCGCGCCAGCAGGGCGCCGAGCAGTACCTGCGCCAGGTGCTGAGCAACCTGCTGGCCAACGCCATTCGTTTTACCGAAGACGGCTGGGTGCGGGTCGAAGTGCAGGTGCTGCACAGCGCCGCCGAGGGCCAGCGCCTGCGTTGCTGCGTGCGCGACAACGGCATCGGTATTGCCGCGTCGATGCGCGAAAAGATCTTCGAGCGTTTCGTCCAGGCCAGTGATGAAGTCAGCCGCCGCTATGGCGGCACTGGCCTCGGGCTGGCGATCTGCAAACACTTGCTGCAGCAACTGGACGGACGCATTGGCGTCGACAGCGAGTTGGGGCAGGGCAGTTGTTTCTGGTTCGAGCTGGTGCTGGGGGTGGGTCAAGAGCCTTTGCCGTCGCCACAGCTTCAGGTGCCGGCGCAGGGTTTGAAGATCCTGGTGGTCGAAGACGTGGCCCTCAACCGCGAAGTGGCCAGTGGCCTGCTGCAGCGTGACGGCCATCAGGTGTGGCTGGCGCAAGACGGTGAAACGGCCCTGGCCCTGTGCCGGCAGCAAGCCTTCGACCTGTTGCTGCTGGATGTGCACCTGCCCGGCATCAGCGGGGTCGAGTTGTGCCGGGACATCCGCCGCCGCCCCGGGCCCAATCGGCAGGTGCGGATCTTCGCCCTGACCGCCAGCGTCCAGCCGTCTGTGGTGCGCAGTTATCTGCAGGCCGGGATGCAAGGCATTCTCGGCAAGCCGTTGCAGTTGGCCAGCCTGCGTCAGGCGCTGGCCGGGCAACTGCAGCCACCGCTGTTGCAGGCCCCGCAAGGCTTGCTCGACCAGGGCTTGCTGGACACTCATCGCAGTCTGTTGGGCGAGCAGAAGTTGCAGGACCTGCTCCAGATCCTGGCCGATGCCCTGGATCAGCAACAACCACTGTTGGCCGACGCCCTGGCCGCCGAAGACTGCACCGAGGTCCTGCACCTGGCCCATCGGCTGGCGGGCAGTGCCGACTCCCTGGGGTTTTGCGCGCTGGCCCGGGTGCTGCGGGAGTTGGAGGCGGCGGCGCAGCAGGCGGATCGCCCGGCTCTGGCGCCCCTGGCGGCGAGGCTGCAGCGGCCCTGGCAAGAGTCTCGGGCCTTGCTGCAGCGCTTGCTGGCGGCCTGACGTACAAAATCCTTACGACTTTTTACATCTTCGATCTTTTGCTTCAACCCGAACTTACATGGCTTTCCAATAATCGCTTGAGCCGCGCCCGCCGCGGCCTTCGAAGCTTATTGGAGATAATAATAATGAACTGCCTGCAAGCTGCTTGTGCCCCACGTCCCGTCCCATCGCCCCGCGCCCTGCGCCTCACCGACTGCTGAGGTGCACCATGACGACCAGTACTGAAAGCAAAGGCATCCAACTGACGCGCTCGCTGAAGAGCCGGCACATTTTCATGCTGTCCCTGGGCGGGGTGATCGGCACCGGGCTGTTCATGGGCTCCGGGGTCACCATCAACCAGGGCGGGCCCTGGGGGGCGATCCTCTCCTACCTGGTGGCCGGCTTCCTGATGTACCTGGTAATGGTCTGCCTGGGCGAGCTGTCGGTGCAGATGCCGGTGTCCGGCTCGTTCCAGGCCCACGCCACCAAGTACATCGGCCCGGCCACCGGCTTCATGATCGGCTGGGTCTACTGGATGAGCTGGGCCACCACCGTGGGCCTGGAGTTCACCGCCGCCGGCATGCTGATGCAGCGCTGGTTTCCCGGGGTGCCGATCTGGTACTGGTCGGCGCTGTTCGTGGCCTTGCTGTTTGGCATCAACGCCCTGGCCACCCGGGCCTTTGGCGAGGCCGAATACTGGTTCGCCGGGGTCAAGGTGCTGGCGATCCTGAGCTTTATCGTGGTGGGCGCGCTGGTGATCTTCGGCGTCATCGACCTGCCCAGCGGCGCCCCGGCGCCGATGTTCGACAACCTCAAGGGCGACTCCCTGTTCCCCAACGGCCTGCCGGCGGTGTTCGCGGTGATGATGACCGTGGTCTACGCCTTCCAGGGCTGCGAGATCATGGGCGTGGCCGCCGGTGAAACCGACCAGCCGGAAAAAAGCATCCCCCGCGCCGTACGCAACGTGGTGTTTCGCGTGCTGATCTTCTACGTGCTGGCGGTGATGGTGCTGGCGGCGATCATTCCCTGGCAGCAGGCCGGGCTGGTGGAAAGCCCCTTCGTCCAGGTGTTCGACATGGTGGGCATTCCCTACGCCGCCGACCTGATGAACTTCGTGATCCTCACGGCGATTCTTTCGGTGGGCAACTCCGGTTTGTATGCCTCCACGCGCATCCTCTGGGCCATGTCCAAATCCGGCATGGCGCCCAAGGCCCTGTCGCCCCTGAGCAAACAAGGCGTCCCCCTGCGCGCCCTGTTCATCACCCTGTGCTTTGCCCTGATCTCGTTGATGACCAGCTTCATCGCCGCCGACACCCTGTTCATGGTGCTGATGGCGGTGAGCGGCATGGCCGGCACCGTGACCTGGATCGTCATTGCCCTGGCCCAGTACCGCTTCCGTCGCCAGTTCCTGCGCGAAGGCGGGCAACTGGAGCAGCTCAAGTACCGCGCGCCCTGGTTCCCTCTGGTGCCGCTGCTGTGCATCGTCCTGTGCAGTTCGCTGTTCGTGTTCCTGGCCCTGGATGAAACCCAGCGTCCGTCGCTGTACTGGGGCTCGGGCTTTATCGCCCTGTGCTACGGCGCCTACTACCTGATGCAGCGCAAACGCCAACTGCAACCTGCAGCCGCCGTGTAGGAGCCGGCAGGTACACCACTCAGGCTCCCGTAGGAGCCGGCTTGCCGGCGAAGAGGCCCTTGAGCCCTGCATCGCCTGGGCCTGCGCTTTCGCTGGCAAGCCAGCTCCTACATTTCCCTGTAGCCGCTGCCGCAGGCTGCGAGCGGCTTGGGCGACATGCCGACGCAGGAGACGCGGCGGTCTTGAAGGCGCCCAGGGTCTGCCTGAGGACCGCCAAGCAAGGCCCTGCGGTCCTTTGCGCAGCCTCGCAGGCTCGGCAGCGGCTACAGAGCCCGCGCGGGAGGTTGTAGGCGGTTGTTCGAAGTTGTAACAGAGGCGCCCGAAGCAACGATTGGTTTTGATTAATATCTATTTAAAACAACGAGTTATGTGTGTTTACCAGAATGAGGACAGGCCTCGATCAACCAATTGCCGCCTTGTTGAACACTCGTTTAGTATGGCCCTCACGTCACCTCCCTCACGCCAACCACAATAATTCGAGGACGCACATGACCCCTTCATCGTCGCTGCTCAGCCGGGTCGAAGCCGGCGTAGCCTGGATCACCCTCAATCGCCCGGAGCAACGCAACGCCCTGGACATCCCCACCCTCAAGCAACTGCATGCCTTGCTGGAGCACTGCAACAGTGACCCGGCGGTACGGGTGCTGGTGCTGACCGGCAGCGGCCGCAGTTTCTGCGCCGGGGCCGATCTGGCGGAATGGGCCGAAGCCGAGGCCCGCGGCGCCCTGGAAAGCTACGGCTGGACCGAAACCGCCCACGCCTTGATGACCTGCCTGCACAGCCTGGACAAACCCACCATTGCCGCCATCAACGGCACGGCGGTGGGCGGTGGCATGGACCTGGCGCTGTGCTGCGACCTGCGGGTGGCCGGGCAGTCGGCGCGCTTCAAGGCCGGCTACACCAGCATGGCCTACTCGCCGGACGCCGGGGCCAGCTGGCACCTGCCGCGCTTGATCGGCAGCGAACAGGCCAAGCGCCTGCTGTTCCTCGATGAGTTGTGGAGCGCCGAACGCGCCCTGGCCGCCGGTTTGGTCGGCGAGGTGTGCGCCGACGAGCAACTGATCGGCAGCGTCAGCGAGCTGGCGGCGCGCCTGGCCACGGGCCCGACCTTCGCCTTTGCCCAGACCAAGAAGCTGATCCGCCAGGGCGCCGACCGCAGCCTGGTGCAGCAACTGGCCGCCGAACTGGCCGCCGGCCTGCTGTGCGGGCGCAGCGCCGACGGCGCCGAAGCCCTGCGTGCCGTCAGCGAAAAACGCCCGCCACGTTTCCAAGGGTTGTAGGGGCGGCCGGGCGGCGCTCGGTTTGCCGGCGAAAGGGCCCCTGGGCCATGTGCCCATTTTGTAGGAGCCGGCTTGCCGGCGAAGGCGCCCGCAAGAACAGCGCCTGATTCAAGGGCCTGTTCGCCAGCAAGCTGGCTCCTACGGGAAGGTGTTTTTCGCCAGATCGTCCTGCCAGATCACTGGTTTTTTTGCACCGTCAATCACTCACAGGTAGCGCCATGAATTTCCAACTCAGCCAAGAACAAGAAATGTTGGTGGACGCGGTTCGCAGTTTTGTCAGCAAGGAGTTGCTGCCCCACGAAGAGGCGGTGGACCGCGCCGATGAGGTCAGCGCCGACCTCGCCGGGGAGATCCGTAGCAAGGCCATCGCCGCTGGCTTCTATGCCTTCAACATGCCGGAAGAAGTGGGTGGTGGCGGCCTGGACTACCTGTCCCAGGCGCTGATCGAGCGCGAGCTGGCCAAGTGTTCCTGGGCCCTGCATGTGTTCGTTGCCCGGCCGTCGAAAATCCTCATGGCCTGCACCGGCTCGCAGATCGGCGACTACCTGCTGCCCTGCGTGCAGGGGCGCAAGGTCGACTGCTTCGCCCTGACCGAACCCGGGGCCGGCTCCGACGCCAATGCGATCAAGACCCGCGCCGTGCGCGACGGCGGCGACTTCGTGCTCAACGGCAGCAAGCACTTCATCAGCCACGCCGGGCATGCGGATTTCGCCATTGTCTTTGCGGTCACCGGCACCTATGAGCACAACGGCCGCCAGCGCAACGCGGTGACTTCGTTCCTGGTGGATCGCGACACCCCGGGCCTGACCATCCGCCGTGGCCCCAAGTGCGTGAGCAACCGCGGCTACCACACCTTCGAGATGTTCTTCGATGACTGCCGGGTACCGGCTTCCAAGGTGCTGGGGGAGGTGGGCAAGGGCTGGGAAGTGGCCAACGCCTGGCTCACCGCCGGGCGAGTGATGGTCGCCGCCAACTGCGTCGGGCAGGCCCAGCGCGCCCTGGATGCCTCCCTGCAATGGGCCGCGGACCGCAAGCAGTTCGGCCAGGCCATCGGCAGTTACCAGGGGGTGTCGTTCAAGCTGGCGGACATGGCCACGCAGATCCGCGCCGCCGAGCTGTTGACCCTGCATACCGCCTGGAAGATGGACCAGGGCAGCATGACCGATGGCGAGGCCGGCATGGCCAAGCTGTTCGCCAGTGAAGTGCTGGGCCGGGTGGCCGATGAGGCGGTGCAGATCTACGGCGGCATGGGCCTGATGGACGAAGGCCCGGTGGAACGCATCTGGCGCAATGCGCGGATCGAGCGGATCTGGGAAGGCACTTCGGAGATCCAGCGCCACATCATTTCCCGTGAACTGCTGCGGCCGCTGATGCGCTGAGCGCCCTGGAGAATTGCCGTCATGTCCCAGACTTTGCGTGACAATCTCAAGCGCCTGCTGGCCCCAAGGCACCTGGCTTTCGTCGGTGGGCGCAGCATGGCCCGGGCCCTCAAGCGCTGCGCCGAAGGCGGTTTTACCGGGCCCATGTGGCTGGTCAACCCGCAGCATGCCGAGCTCGACGGAGTGCCGTGCGTGGCCAGCATCGAACAGCTGCCCTGCGGCCCGGATGCGGTGTTCGTCGCCACCAACCGCGAGCTGACCCTGACCTGCGTCGCGGCGCTGGCGGCCAAGGGCGCCGGCGGGGCTATCTGTTACGCCTCGGGCTTTGCCGAAACCGGCGCCCAGGGCCAGGCCCTGCAGCAGCAACTGCTCCAGGCGGCCGGCGACATGGCGCTGTTGGGCCCCAACTGCTACGGCCTGCTGGACTACCTGCACAGCGCCGCGCTGTGGCCGGTGGCCCATGGCGGCCAGCCCGTGGAACGCGGGGTGGCGGTGCTGACCCAGAGCGGCAACTTTGCCTACAACCTGTCCATGAGCGATCGCTCGCTGCCGGTGGCCTACATGGCGTCGGTGGGCAATCAGGCGCAGCTGGGCATTGCCGAACTGATGGACGTGCTGCTGGACGAACCACGGGTCACTGCCATCGGCCTGCACCTGGAAGGCCTGAAGAACGTGCCGGGTTTTGCCCGGGCGGCGCACAAGGCCCTGGAGAAGGGCATTCCGATCATTGCCCTGAAGACCGGGGTGTCGCAGATCGGCGCCGAGCTGGCCTTGAGTCACACCAGTTCGCTGTCGGGATCGGATGCGCTGTACGACGCGTTGTTCCAGCGCCTGGGGGTGATCCGGGTCAGCGGCCCGGTGAGTTTTGTCGAGACCTTGAAGGCCGCCTCTTGCGGGCAGTTGCCGGCCGGTCCGCAACTGATGGCCCTGGCCTGTTCCGGGGGCGATGCCGGGCTGATCGCCGACTACGCCGAGCGCAACGCCCTGCAGCTGCCCAAGCTGGATGCCGGGCAATGCGCCGAGCTGGCCGGGGTGCTGCCGGGCTACGCCAACCTGGTGAACCCGCTGGATTTCACCACCGCCATCTGGGGTGATGCCCAGGCCCTGCAAGCCATGCTCGACACGGCCCTGCGTACCGAGGCCGACAGCGCCATGCTGGTGCTGGATTACCCGGCCGAATTTACCGGCGAGCGCAAGGAATGCGACCTGCTGCTGGAGCTGTTCTGCGCCGCGTTGCAGCGCCACGGCAAGCGCGGTTTTGTCACTTCGGCCTTTCCCGAACTGCTGCCCGCCAGCGCCCGCGAGCGTTTGCACGGCCATGGCATTCCCGCCTTGCAAGGGGTGGAGGACGGCCTGGCGGCCTGGGGCCGGATCGTCGCCTATCAACAGCGGCGCCCGGTGTTGCTGGCCCTGGGGGAGTCGGCCCTGGTGCCGCTGTGCCCGCAGGCTCTGGACGGTAGCGCTGTGCTGCTGGACGAGTGGCAGTCCAAGCAGGCCCTGCGCGCCTTCGGCCTTTGCACCCCGGACGGCGTGTTGACCACCCCCGGGCAGGCCCTGAGCGCGGCGGCGGGCATTGGCTACCCGCTGGTGCTCAAGGCGGTGAGCGCCGAGCTGCCGCACAAGACCGAGGCCGGGGCGGTGGCCCTCAATCTCAAGGACCCTGAAGCCCTGAGCGCCGCATTGCGGCTGATGCGCACCCGGATTGCCGAGCATGCGCCGCGGCTGGCCTTTGAACAGATCCTGCTGGAGCCCATGGCCGCGGCGCCCCTGGCGGAGCTGATTGTCGGCATCAAGCGTGAGAACGACTTCGGCCTGGCCCTGGTGATCGGCGCCGGCGGGGTGCTGGTGGAACTGCTCAAGGACAGCCGCAGTCTGCTGCTGCCCACCACCGAAGGGGCGATCCGCCAGGCCTTGCTCAGCCTGCGCAGCGCTACCTTGCTGCAAGGCTTTCGCGGGCGCCCCGAGGCCGATCTTGAGGCCCTGGTGGCGGCCATCGGCGCGGTGGCGGACTACGCCTGCGAACATGCCGGGCAACTGCTGGAACTGGATGTGAACCCATTGTTGGTCGGTGCCCAGGGCACCGTCGCGGTCGATGCGTTGATTCGCCTTGGCCAGGCTTGAGGAGAGAGACATGCACGATCAGACCTTGACCGGTGGCCAAGCCCTGGTGCGGCTGCTGGCCGGCTACGGCGTCGACACGGTGTTCGGCATTCCCGGGGTGCACACCCTGGAGCTGTACCGCGGGCTGCCCGGCAGCGGCATCCGCCATGTGCTGACCCGCCACGAGCAGGGCGCGGGCTTCATGGCCGACGGTTACGCCCGGGTCAGCGGCAAGCCCGGGGTGTGCTTTGTCATCAGCGGCCCGGGGGTGACCAACGTCGCGACCCCCATCGGCCAGGCCTACGCCGACTCGATCCCGCTGCTGGTGATTTCCAGCGTCAACCACAGCGCCAGCCTGGGCAAGGGCTGCGGCTCGCTGCACGAAACCCAGGACCAGCGGGCGATTACCGCGCCTATCACCGCCTTTTCGGCCCTGGCTCTGAGCCCGGAAGACCTGCCGGAACTGGTGGCCCGGGCCTTTGCCGTGTTCGACAGCCAGCGCCCGCGCCCGGTGCACATCAGCGTGCCCCTGGATGTGCTGGCGGCCAAGGTGGCCCGGGACTGGACCGGCGAGGTGCGGCGACGCCCCGCTCGCGGCCCGGCTGCGGCGGCGGATATCCAGCAGGCGGCGAACACACTGCGCAAGGCCAAGCGGCCGATGATCATTGCCGGCGGCGGCGCGTTGCACGCGGCCGAGCAACTGCGGGCCCTGAGCACGCGCCTGGGGGCGGTGTTCTTCAGCAGCGTCGCCGGCAAGGGCCTGCTGCCGGATGAAGCGCCACTGAACGCCGGGGCGACTTTGTGCGTGGAGCCCGGCTGGCAGTTGATCGCTCAGGCCGACGTGGTGCTGGCGGTGGGCACCGAAATGGCCGACACCGACTACTGGCGCGAGCGCCTGCCGCTGAACGGCGAGCTGCTGCGCCTGGATATCGACCCGCGCAAGTTCAATGACTTCTACCCGTGCTCGGTGGCCTTGCACGGCGATGCCCGGGCCACCCTGGACGCCTTGCTCCAGGCCTTGCCACCCACACCGGCCGACGCGGGGGCGGCGATTCATGCGGTGGCCGATCTGCGCCAGGCGGTGCAGAACGGGCAGGGGCCCTTGCAGCAGATTCACCGCTCGATCCTGCAACGCATTGCCGCCGAGCTGCCGGAGCACGGGTTTATCGCCAGCGACATGACCCAGCTGGCCTACAGCGGCAACTACCTGTACCCGACCCGGGCCACCCGCAGTTGGCTGCACCCCACCGGCTACGGCACCTTGGGCTACGGCTTGCCGGCCGGCATCGGCGCCAAGCTTGGTGCCCCCGAGCGGCCTGGGCTGGTGCTGGTGGGCGATGGTGGTTTTCTCTACACCGTGCAGGAGTTGGCCACGGCGGTGGAGGAACTGCGCAGCCCGCTGGTGGTGCTGCTGTGGAACAACGATGCCCTGGGGCAGATCCGCGATGACATGCTGGACCTGAACATCGAGCCCATTGGCGTGCTGCCGCGCAATCCGGATTTTGCCGCCCTGGCCCGGGCCTTTGGTTGCAGCGTCAGCCAGCCCGCCAGCCTCGATGAGTTGCAACAGGAACTGCGCGAGGGCTTTGCCCGCAACGGCGTGACCCTGATCGAACTCAAGCACGCCTGCGCGCGCTGACCATCCCTTTTTCCTGGAGCTTGTGCATGCGCTTTTCTCGACTGACCCAACGTATTGCCGGAGACGGCGCCGCCGCCTGGGACATTCATTACCGGGCCCTGGCCAAGCGCGAACGCGGCGAAGAGGTCTGGTTGCTGTCGGTGGGCGACCCGGATTTCGACACCCCCCAGCCCATCGTCCAGGCGGCCATCGACAGCCTGCAGGCCGGCCACACCCATTACGCCGATGTGCGCGGCAAGCGGGCCTTGCGCGAGGCCATCGCCCGCCGCCATCAGCAGCGCAGCGGGCAAGTGGTGGATGCCGAGCAAGTGGTGGTGCTGGCCGGTGCCCAGTGCGCCCTGTACAGCGTGGCCCAGTGCCTGCTGGACCCGGGTGACGAAGTGATAGTGGCCGAGCCGATGTACGTCACCTATGAAGCGGTGTTCGGTGCCTGCAACGCCCGGGTGGTGCCGCTGCCGGTGCGGGCCGAGGACGGCTTTCGGGTGCAGCCCGAGGCGGTGGCCGCGCGCATCACCGGCAAGACCCGGGCCCTGGTGCTCAACAGCCCGCACAACCCGACTGGCGCGAGCATCCCCCGGGCCACCTGGGAAGCCCTGGCGGCGCTGTGCATCGAACATGACCTGTGGCTGATCTGCGACGAGGTCTACAGCGAGCTGCTGTACGAGGGCGAGCATGTCAGCCCGGCCAGCCTGCCGGGCATGGCCGAGCGCACCGCGACCCTCAATAGCCTGTCCAAGTCCCATGCCATGACTGGCTGGCGCCTGGGCTGGGTGGTGGCGCCGACGGCCCTGGCCGCGCACCTGGAAAATCTCGCCCTGTGCATGCTCTACGGCTCACCGGAATTCATCCAGGACGCCGCCGTGGTGGCCCTGGAACAGCCCTTGCCGCAACTGCAAGAGATGGCCCAGGCCTATCGCCAGCGGCGGGACCTGGTGTGCGACTGCCTGGCCGATTGCCCCGGTGCCCGGCCGTTGAAACCCGATGGCGGCATGTTCGTCATGGTCGATATCCGCGCCACCGGGCTCAGCGCCCAGGCCTTCAGCGAGCGCCTGCTGGATGAGCAGGGCGTCTCGGTGCTGGCCGGCGAAGCCTTCGGCCCCAGCGCCGCCGGGCATATCCGCCTGGGGCTGGTGCTGCAGCCGGATGACTTGCGCGAAGCCTGCCGGCGCATCGCCTTGTGCGCCCGGCAGTGCCTGGCCGAACGCGATGCCCCTGTTACTGTGCAACCTGTCTGAGGAAGCTTCATGAATGTGTTGATCGTCCACGCCCACCCCGAACCGCAGTCCTTCACCGCCGCCTTGCGTGACCAGGCCCGCAGCACCCTGGAGGCCCAGGGACACCAGGTGCAGGTCAGCGACCTGTACGCCATGAACTGGAACCCGGTGGCCAGCGCCGCGGATTTTGCCTCCCGGGACAACCCGGATTACCTGGTGTATGCCCTGGAACAGCGCTTGGGGGTGAAGAACCAGAGCATTGCCGCGGATATCCAGGCCGAGCTGGACAAGCTGCTGTGGGCCGACCTCTTGATCCTCAACTTCCCGGTGTTCTGGTTCTCGGTGCCGGCCATGCTCAAGGGCTGGATCGACCGGGTGCTGGTGTCGGGGGTGTGTTATGGCGGCAAGCGTTTCTATGACCAGGGCGGGCTGGCGGGCAAGAAAGCCCTGGTGACCCTGACCCTGGGCGGGCGCGAGCACATGTTCGGCGAAGGCGCGATTCACGGCCCGCTGCAGGACATGCTGCGCCCGCTGCTGCGCGGCACTTTGGCCTATGTCGGCTATGACGTGCTGGAACCCTTCGTGGCCTGGCACGTGCCCTACATCAGCCAGGAGGCTCGCGAAGCCTTCCTGCACAGCTACCACCAGCGCCTGCTGCACCTGGCGGACGACCAGCCCCTGGTCTTCCCGCGCCTGGACCAGTTCGACGAAGCCCTGCATCCACTACCCCTGTAGCCGCTGCCGCAGGCTGCGAACGGCTCCGTAGGAGACGCAGGGATCTTCGCGGCGACAGGGGGTTGTCTGGATATCGCCAGGCAAGGCCCTGCGGGCCTTTTCGCAGCCTCGCTAAAGCTCGGCAGCGGCTACAGGGTTATAGGGTTACAGGGCGGCGGGGTTGACCAGGTTCGGTGGGCGCTGGCCGGCCAGGGCCGCCAGCAGGTTGTCCACTGCGCAGCGGGCCATGGCTTCGCGGGTTTCGTGGGTGGCCGAGCCGATGTGCGGGGTGGCCACGACGTTGGGCAGTTGCAGCAGCGGGGAGTCGTGGTCCAGCGGCTCGCGTTCGAAGACGTCCAGCCCGGCGCCGCGAATCCGCCGTTGTTGCAGGGCTTCTATCAGCGCCGCTTCATCCACCACCTTGCCCCGGGAAATATTGATGAAGATGCTTTCGGGGCGCATCAGGGCGAACTCCCGGGCGCCGATCAGGCCCTGGGTGCGTTCGGTCAGGGGCAGGGTCAGGCAGATGAAGTCGGCTTCCTCAAGCAGTTGCTCCAGGCTCCGGTACTGGGCATTGAAGCGTTGCTCCACCGCGGGCTTGGGCCGGGTGCTGTGGTAGATCAGCGGCATGCCGAAGCCAAAATGCCCGCGCTGGGCCAGGGCTTCGCCGATGCGCCCCATGCCGATGATGCCCAGGGTCTTGCCGTGGACATCCGTGCCAAAGTGCGCCGGCCCGATGTTGCGCTGCCATTGCCCGGCGCGCACCAGGTTGGCCAGTTCCACCACCCGCCGGGCGGCCGCCAGGATCAGCGCGAAGCCGGTGTCGGCGGTGGTCTCGGTGAGCACGTCGGGGGTGTTGCTGAGCAGGATGCGGCGCTGGGTCAGGTAGTCGATGTCGTAGTTGTCGACCCCCACCGAAACGCTGGCCACCGCCCGCAACCGGGGCGCCAGGTCCAGCAGTTCGGCGTCCAGGCGCAGGCTGGCACCCAGCAGCCCGTCGGCGCTCGGCAGCGCCTGGCGCAGGGCATTCAGCCCCGCCGCGTCGAGGGTTTCGATCAGGGTCACCTGCGCCTGCTCCTGCAGGCGCGCCATCAGCGTTGGGGAGAGTTTCTTGTACAGCACCAGGTGTTTTTTCATGGGGTTCTCTAGACCGTTTCAAGGGTGGGCCAGGCGCCGGCGCAGGGGCAGGGCCTTGGCCTGCGGCTGGTCGGCACCGGGTTTGAGCAACAGGGTCAGCAGTACCGAGAGCAGCAGCGCGCCGCTCATCAGCAGGTAGGAGGCGCCGGGGGAGCCGGTGGCGCTGTTCAGGTAGCCCACCAGGTAGGAGCCGCCGAAGGAGCCCAGGGCGCCCATGCTGTTGATCAGGGCCATGGCGCCACCGGCGACGTTGGCCGGAAGGATCTCCGGGACGATGGCGAAGAACGGCCCGTAGGGCGCGTACATGCAGGCCCCGGCGATCACCAGCAGGCTGTAGGACCACCAGAAGTGCTCGGCCCCCAGCAGGTAGGAACCGTAGAAAGCGATGGCCGCCACCAGCAGCGGCGGCCAGACGAAGCGCTTGCGCTTCTGGGTGCGGTCCGAGCCCCAGGACACCGCCAGCATGGCGATCACCGCCGCCAGGTAAGGCAGGGCCGAGAGCCAGCCGGCTTCCACCATGTCCATCTGCGCGCCGTGCTTGAGGATCGACGGCAGCCACAGGACAAAGCCGTAGACCCCGATGCTCCAGCAGAAGAATTGCAGGGCGAGGATGATCACCTTGGGCGAGCGGAACGCCTCGGCGTAGTTCTTCACCGCCTTGATCCCTTGCTGTTCGGCAGCCAGGGCACTTTCCAGGTCGCGTTTTTCGTCCTGGCTCAGCCACTGCGCCTGGCTGGGTCGGTCATCGGCCAGGCGCCACCAGATAAAGGCCCAGATCACCGCCGGCAGGCCTTCGATGATGAACATCCAGCGCCAGCTGAAGTGCTGCACCAGGTAGCCGGAGACCACCGACATCCAGAGCATGGTCACCGGGTTGCCGAGGATCAGGAAGGTGTTGGCCCGGGAGCGTTCGGCGCGGGTGAACCAGTGGCACAGGTACACCAGCATCGCCGGCATCACCGCGGCCTCTACCACCCCCAGCAGGAAGCGGATGCCGATCAGCATGTAGGCGTTGGCGACTATCCCGGTGAGGGTGGCCAGGCCGCCCCAGAGGATCAGGCTGACGAAGATCAGCTTCTTCACGCTGCGCTTTTGCGCGTAGATCGCCCCGGGCACCTGGAAAAAGAAATAGCCGAGGAAGAACAGCGCCCCCAGCAGCGAGGACAGGCCGGGGGTGATCTGCAGGTCGTCGGCCATGCCCGAGGCCGCGGCGAAACCGTAGTTGGCGCGGTCCAGGTAGGCCAGGCTGTAGGTGATGAAGACGATGGGCATGATGTACCACCAGCGGCGGGTGGCGAGTTTGAGCGTGTCCATGAAAGTTCTCCTGAGCTTGTTGTTTTTGTCGCAGCAGGTGGTTCGTGGTGTTCGGTCACTGCAGGAGCCGGCTGGCCGGCGAAGGGGCCCTTGGGGCGTGTGTCGCCGGGCGGGCGTCTTCGCTGGCAAGCCAGCGCCTATAGGGCGCTGGCGGTTTTCAGGCTGGGTGTGTGCTCCGGTAGTTCGTGGCGCAAGGGCAGGCCTTCCATGTCGCCACGGCTCTGCACCGCGCGGCTGCCGATCCAGTTGGCCCGCTGCACCGCTTCGAGGATGCCGCGGCTTTCCAGCAGGGCGCTGATCAGGCCCACGGCAAAGCCGTCGCCGGCGCCTACGGTGTCCACCACCTGGGCCACCGGCACGCCGTCGACGAAGCCGGCATCCAGCTGGGTGCGGTAGTAGGCGCCGTGGGCGCCGAGCTTGATCACCACGGCTTCGGCGCCCTGGTCCAGGTAGAAGGCGGCGATGTCCGCCGGGTCGTCGCGGCCGGTGAGCAGGCGGCCTTCGGCGAGCCCCGGCAGTACCCAATGGGCCAGCGCCGCCAGGCGGTTGATCTCGCGGATCATCAGCGCTTCGCTGGGCCACAGGGCGGGGCGCAGGTTGGGGTCGAACGACACGCTGTGCCCGGCGCTGCGCTGGGTGTGCATCAGGTGGCCGGACAGCTCTCGGGCCGAGTCCGAGAGCGCCGGGGGAATGCCGGTGGCGTGCAAGTGGCGGGCCCGCAGCAGGGCCGGGTCGAGGTCGCCGATGGCCAGGTGGCTGGCCGCCGAACCGCGGCGGAAATACTCGACCCGCGGGTCGTCGCCGCCGTCTTCCCGGGACTTGAGCTGAAAGCCGGTGGGATGGATCGGGTCGCAGCGCACGAAACGGCAGTCCAGGCCTTCGGCGCGCAGGGTGTCGAGCACGAAGCGCCCCAGGGAGTCGTTGCCTACCCGGCTCAGCCAGGCCACCTTGAAGCCCAGGCGTGCCAGGCCGATGGCCACGTTGCTGTCGGCCCCGGCGATGCGCTTGTGGAAGTGCTGGACCTGGGCCAGGTCGCCGCCGTGTTCGGCAACGAACATCGCCATGGTTTCGCCGAACGAGAGGATATCGATATCAGGCATCTGCATGCTCCAGGCGCGATTGGCCAAGGTGGGCCAGCAGGCTGACCTGCTCGGTGGTCACTTGCAGCAGGTCGGTGCCTTGCAAGGGGTATTCCACGGCCCGGGTAATACCTTGAGTCATGTGCCGCAGCAGTTGTTCCCATTGATGCAGCTCCGGGGCGCCGGGCGGTATGGCCACCAGCTTGCCGTCGACCCGCAGGCGCACCGCCTTGCAGTGCACGTAGGCCACGTGCCGGCCCAGCAGGCGCGCGGCGTTGAGCGCCGATTGCTCCTGCCATTGCCAGTTGCCGATGTCGAAGGTCATGCGCAGCGGCAGGTTCAGTGCCTCTACCGCGCTGAAAAAGCGCTGGAACGGCTCGATGCGCCCGCCGTGGGCGGTCTGGTCGTTCTCCACCAGCAGGGCCAGGGGCTGGCGAAACAGCAGGCTGGCCAGGCTGCGCAGGTCGTGGTGTTCGCGAAAGTGCCCGAGGGACACCTTGAGCCGCTTGGCGCCGAACTCCCGGGCCCGTTGCAGGGTGGCGCTCAGTTGCGGGTTGGGCTCGCTGCGCTCGGCCTGCCACAACTCCAGGGGCGAGGAAAACACGCTTTCCAGACCGTGCTCCGCAGCGCTGCGGGCCAGCTCGGCAGGTTGCTCATGGGTCAGCAGTTCTTCGCGCCATTCGATGCAGGACGCGCCGGCGGCGGCCACCAGGGGAATGAAATGCGCCTGACCCTGTGCGCGCACAAGGTCTGCGCCGTAGCTGGACAAACTGATGGAGACGGGGGATTGCTGCATGTTCCTGACCTCTGAAACCGGTTTCATTTTTGTTCGAGAAAAAAGTGGTGGGTCTTGCCCCCACTGTTACAACCGGGTGGAGCCGCGCACGATCAACTGCGCCGGAAAATCCACCACTCGCGCCGGGGCATCGTCGCCCCGCAGGCGCTTGAGCAGGCATTCGAAGGCACTGGTGCCTATGGCTTCGGTGGGCTGGGCCAGGGCCGTGATGCCATTGCCCACCAGGGGGTACCAGTCCAGGTCGTCGAGGGCGATCAGGCCCACGCCTTCGAACAGCGGGCACTCCAGCTCACGCAGGGCACGGGTGGCGGCCAGGGTCGCCACGCCGTTGGCGCAGAACAGCGCCTTGGGCCCGGGGCCGGGGGCGGCGAGAAAGGCTTGCAACTGGCTGGTCAGGTGGCTGCCGGTTTCCAGCAGTTGGCCGCGCAAGGCCGGACGGCGCTCGATCTCGGCCTGGAAACTGGCGCTGCGCTCCAGCCGCGAGCTGGTGCCGTCATGGGGTTCGCTGACCAGCAGCAGGTCGCGATAGCCCTGCTGCTGCAGGTGGTCGAGGGCGCTGCGCACCGCCGCCGGGTTGTCCAGGCCCACCAGGTCGGCCTGCAACTGCGAGAGCTTGCGGTCCACCAGGACCATGGGCATCTCTTCCTGCAATTGCTGCAACTGTTCCAGGTGGTGGCCCAGGGTGTTCACGATCAGGCCTTCGATGTTGTAGGCCCGCAGGTTGGCCAGGTGCCTGGCTTCCTGTTCGTCGTCGCGGTCGGTGTTGCACACCACCAGACTGTAGCCGTGCTGGCGGCAGGCGGTTTCCACGCCATGCATCACGGCAATCGAATAGGGGTTGCGGATATCGGCCACCAGCATGCCGATCAGGCGGGTACGCCCGCGCTTGAGGCCGCGGGCCATCTGGTTCGGGCGGTAGCCCAGTTCGCTGATGGCCTGATCGATGCGCAGGGCAATGGCATCGGAGAGCAGGGCCCGGTCCTCGCCGATAAAGCGCGACACGCTGGCCTTGGAGACCCCGGCGCGGCGGGCGACATCGAGCATGGTGACGCGGCTGCGCTGGGCGGCGGAAAACTGATTCACGGGCGACGACCTTGTTTTTGGAATTATGGGTTTCAGTTGCGCTGAAACCGGTTTCAGGAAACCGCAAAAGCGCTTCGGCCGTCAATAGTGCAGAGGCAGGAAATAGCATCCGGGCAGGTCGGTGGCTGACCAACGGTCGCGTTCAGGGGCGGCCCAGGTGCTGTTCCAGGTAGGCCAACAGGGCGCTGTACAGGGCATCCACTTCAGGGGCCAGGCCCCTGGCACGCAGGCAGCCGTGCACCAGCCCCAGGCCCGGGTACAGCTGGCTTTGCCCACCGGCTGCGAGCAAGTGCTGGTGATAACGCTCGCCGTCATCGCGCAGCGGGTCGAACTGTGCCAGGGCGATAAAGGCCGCGGGCAGGCCGGCGAACTGTTGCGCCAGCAGTGGCCGGGCATAGGCCGAGCACCGCTGCGGGCCGGGCAGGTACAGGGCCTGGAAACAGTCCAGGTCGCTGCTGCTGAGCAAGGGCGCGTCGGCGCACTGGCTGCGCGAGGGCAGGTTGGCGGCGCCACCCAGGCCGGGGTAGACCAGCACCTGGGCCGCCGGCCCGGGTTCGCCGGCATCGCGCAGGGCCAGGCACAGCGCCGCCGCCAGGTTGCCGCCGGCGCTGTCGCCCATCAGCACCCGGCGCTGCGGGTCCAGTGGCAGGGGCAGCAGCCCTTGTTCCAGGGCCCGCCAGACCCCCAGGCAATCGTCGAAGGCGGCGGGGAACGGGTGCTCCGGGGCCAGCTGGTAGTCCACGGCGATCACCAGTATTCCCAGCTCGCTGGCCAAGCGGGCGGTGATGAACTCGTGGGAGTCCAGGCCCCCCAGCACCCAGCCGCCGCCGTGCAGGTACAACAGCCAGGGCCAGCCCGAAGGTGCAGCCGGGCGCTCGGGGTGATACAGGCGCAGTGGCACCCCGGCCAGTTGCAGCTCCTGTACTGCCAGCCCGGCCGGGCGAGGCGGGGTGAAGGCCCGGCACATGCGCTCGTAGCTGTCGCGCAGGCCCTGGAAGCTGCTGTCGGCGCTGGTGTAGCTCAGGGTTCGCTGGACAAAGGCCGCCAGCTCGGCAGAAAGCGGGTAATGGTTCATGAACAGTCCTGGAGTGTGGGAGCCGGCTTGCCGGCGAAGAGGCCCGTGAGACCGCCTGCGCCGGCAAGCCGGTTCCTGCAGAGGGTGGCTACAGGCTCGCTTTGACCGCTGCCACGCCATCGCGGCCGTCGAAGGTGGTCACTCCCGCCAGCCAGCGCTGCAGGTCCTCGGGATGCTCGCGCAACCATTGCCGGGCCACCTCCTGGGGCGATTGGCGCTGCATGATGGGCACCATCAGCTGGCTTTCCTGGGCTGCGGTGAAGCTCAGGTTCTTCAGCAGCCGGTCGACGTTTGGGCAGCGCTCGGCATAGTCCGGGGCGGTCACCGTGGACACCGTGGCCGCGCCTTCGTTGGGCCCGTACACGTCCTCGCTGCCGGTGAGGTAGGTGATGGCCAGGTTGATGTTCATCGGGTGCGGGGTCCAGCCGACGAACACCACGAACTCCTTGCGGTTGATCGCCCGCTGCACCGCCGCCAGCATCCCGGCCTCGCCGGACTCGATCAGCTTGAAGCCCTTGAGGCCGAAATGGTCGGTGTCGATCATGGTCTTGATCGTGGTATTGGCGCCGCTGCCGGGTTCGATGCCGTAGATCTTGCCCCCCAGCTGTTCCTTGAAGCGGGCGATGTCGGCGAAGGTCTTCAGGCCCGCTTGCGCCACGTAGTCCGGCACCGCCAGGGTCGCCTGGGCATCGGCCAGGCTGGGTTGGGCCATGACCCTGACCTGCCCGGCGGCCAGGAAGGGCGCGATGTTCTGGTCCATGGCCGGTTTCCAGTAGCCGAGGAAGATGTCCAGGCGCCGGTCGCGAATGCCGGCGAAGATGATCTGCTGCACCGCGCTGGTCTGCTTGCTGTCGTAGCCCAGGCCGCCGAGCAGCACGTCGGCCATGGCGCTGGTGGCGATCACGTCGGTCCAGTTGACCACGCCCATGCGCACGGTCTTGCAGGCGGCGGGCTCGGCGGCCCAGGTCGGGGCACTCAGCAGGGCGCTGGCGCAACAGGCCAGGAAACAACGCTTGAACGGTGTTTTCATCGGAGGCTCTCGTGGGGCAGTGGTTTTTGTTCGGGGCGGCGTCTTGTTGCGCCGTGTGCGCCACCCTACAGCGCCCCGGTGCCGAGCCAAAGGCACTGGAGCGACCGCCCGTTGCACTGTGGCGACCTCAGGCCCACAGGCTCATCCAGGTGGATGCCAGCAACAGCAGGGCCATGCCCCGATTGAACGCCTGCAGCGCCTGGGGCGAGCGCAGCCAGCGCGCCGAACCGGCCCCCAGCAGTGCCCAGGCGCCCAGGCACGGCAGGGCGATGAGGAAAAACACCAGGGACAGCCACAGCGCCCGCCACTGTCGGTCGGCCTCGGTACCAGCGAACACGCTGACCACCGCCAGGGCCATCATCCAGGTCTTGGGGTTCACCAGTTGCAACGCGGCGGCGCCGGCCAGCCCCAGGCGGCGCGGCTGCCCGGCACTGGCATCCAGGACGCTGGCCGGGGCCTGCCAGATCTGCCAGGCCAGGTAGCTGAGCCACAGTAGCCCGAGCCACTGCATGGCCTGCTGCACCTTGGGCCTGCCGGCGAGCCAGTCGCCCAGGCCGGCGCCCACCAGCAGCACGATCCCGGCCGCGGCCAGCGCCGCGCCGAGGATGATCGGCGGCGCCGCCCGCAGGCCATGGCGGGCGCTGTTGTTCAGCACCAGGATATTGGTCGGCCCCGGGGTGATGGAGGCGACGAAGGCAAACAGCACAAAGGGCAGCAGGGTCGAGAGAGACAGGGGCATGGCAGGCAACTCCGGTAAGTGATCGGCAGTTGATCCTGGCCCAGGTGCTTTCAGGCGTCTGGAAGCTTTGTGCAGCGCTTGCGATACAACGCCGGGCTCAGCCCGTAGGCACGCATGAACCAGCGCCCCAGGTGGCTCTGGTCGGCAAAGCCCAGGGCCGTGGCGACCTCGGCCGGCGCCGCGCCGCCGGCCAGCAGGCGGCGTGCCCGACTCAGGCGCAGTTGCACCAGGTAGGCATGGGGTGGCAGGCCGAAGGCGGCCTTGAAGGCGCGGCTGAGGCGAAAGCGGTCGACCCCGCAGGCCTGGCTCAGGGCTTCCAGGCTCAGGTCCTGGGCCAGGTGCGCATGCAGGTAGTCCCGGGCCCGTTGCGCCACCAGCGGCAGGCGCGGGTCCTGGGCGTAGCGCCGGCGCCAGTGCAAGTGCCCGGTCAGTTGTTCCAGCAACTGGTCCAGGGCGCTCTGGCGGACGATGCGCAACTCGCCATGGTGCAGGCTGTGAAAGGCCGCGCTGGTGGCGCTGGCCAGGCGCGGATCGCTGGCCAGGGTACTGCCGAATGCCAGTTGGGCATTGGCCGGCGCCTCGGCGAACAGCGCCCCCAGTTCGCGCTCCAGCCACTGCGGGTCGAGGTACAGCATGCGGTAGGTAAAGCCGCCCTCGGTGGGGGCCTCGCCGTCGTGGATTTCCCCCGGTTCCAGCAGGAACACCTTGCCCGGCGTGCTCTGGTGCCGGGCCCGGCGGCAGTTGAACTGCTGCACCCCTTGCTCGGTGACGCCCACCAGGTAGCTGTCGTGCCAGTGCGGGTCATAGGCGTGGCCGGTGAAATGGGCCCGCAGGGTCTCGATGCCGGTGTCGGCATCCTGGGCCAGGTCGATCCAGTTGGGCGTGGTCATGGGGCGGTCCGTGGGGCGTGGCGGCAACCCTGGCAGTTAACGCCGGTGCCAGGGCTGGGGTCTAGAAGTTTTGTGCAGCCTCAACTGAACAGCCCGGCGGCGATATTGATCGAGAAACCGAGGATCGCGGTGTTGAACAGAAAGCCGATCAGCGACTGGGCGAGGACGATCTTGCGCAGCTCGCGGGTGGCCACGCCGACGTCCGAGGTTTGCACCGCCACGCCGATGGTGAAGGAGAAATACAGGAAGTCCCAGTAGTCCGGGTTGGTCGGGCCTTCGGCAAAGCGCAGCGCCGGTTCCTTGCCGTCCCAGGTGTAGTACAGGCGCGCGTAGTGCAGGCTGAAGATCACCCCCACCAGCAGCCACGAGCCGATCACCGTCAGCCCGGTGAAGCCGTAGTGGACCAGGCGCTGGGTGCTGTCCAGGTCCTTGCTGCCCACCAGCTCCAGGGTGATCGCCACCAGGCTGGCGATGGCCGCCACACAGACGATCAACAGCACCAGGCCGGCGTTTTCATCCTCGGCTTCGGCGATACGCCTGACCTCATCGGCGCGAGCCCGAACGGTGAGCCAGAACATCAGTGCCAGGTAGCTCCAGACAGCGGCGTTCCAGCCAATGAGGATCTTGCCGGTCAGGCTCTGGGCAGGAGCGAGCAGACCAATGGCGCAGCCGATCAGGACGCCGATGGTCAAGCGGGGGTGGGTGCGGATGACGACGGACATGGGCATTTTCGCGAGAGTGGAAGTGACCAAACCTTAGCATGGCGCCTGGCTCCCGGGCCTGCCCGAATCACGGAATGGCGAACGTGCACCCGCGTCCCCGGCCGGCTTCAAATTCAGGCCGGTGGGGCAGGCTGCTATCAGAACTGATAAGTGAAGGCTGTCTGAATACCGGTCACATCATTGCCACCTGGTTGCTGCGCCCAGAACACGCCCGTATGGACGGCGCTGTTTTTGTTCAGGGCATAGCTCACTCCCGTGCCTGCGCCCAGGCGAGCGTTGTGCTGTTTTTCGGCCTGGTAGGTGTATCGCCCCAGATACTCCATCCGGGCTTGAAAGGCGTCACGGTTGTTGCGCAGGTCCTGGGTCAGCTCCAGGTTGGCACTGAGTTCCAGCTGCCGGGTGAGCTTTTTGGCGCCCCGCACACCGAGGTTCAGGCTGGTGGTCGTGCGGCCCATTTTCGCGTAGCTGGCCGCAAACACCGCGCCGCTGTTTTCACGATAGCCCTGGCGGCTGACCTGAGTCTGGCTGAGGCCCAGATACGGCGTCAGGGTCATTGCATTGAGCATCACGCCGTAGGCGCCTTCGATGCTCAAGGACTTGCCGCGCAGGCTCGAACGTCCTTGGCCGGCCTCGGTGTAAGCCAGTTGTTCGCGTGTGATGTCGACCTTGGAAGACACATAGGCTGCGGCCACACGGCCCTGCCAACCCAGCCCGTGGCCTGTTTCATCAACGGCGGCGAAGAGGGCGACCGCCGGTGCTGCCGACCCTGCCTTGGTGTAGTTGTCCGGCAGTTGCCGATCGAGGTCCTGATCCAGGGTGACGCCAAGGCGCAGATGCTCGGTGGGACGAACCCCCAGGGTCAGGCTCATGCTGGTCTGCCCGGCCACGCCGTTGCGGCTGTAGCTTGGGCCTACACCGATACAGAATGAGCCACTGTCGATCTGGCATTCCTGGCTCATCAATCGAGCCAGTTGTTCGCTGCGCAAATCGAGCATCCCCCAGGCCCGATTGGCGTTCTTGGCCATGGCGGTGCGGGTGTTGTCCAGGTCGATGAGGTGGGAACCTGTTTCGGTGATTTTCCATAGCGCGGCGTGCGTGGCTCCTTCGCCCGTAAGGCTGATACCCACGACAACATTGCCGTCAGCGGAGACGCCGGTCGCCGATGACGTTTCACCGCCCAGGGTGCCCAGGTCGACCATGCCGCTGGCATCGGTGTGCCGGAATGCATGGAAATAGCCAGTGGCCGTCGCCGCTCCTCCTACGATGACGCTACCGTCGGCGGAAGCGCTAGAAGCGAAGGAGTCACCACCCCAGGAGCCCAGGCCGACCATGCCGGCAGTGTCAGTGTGCTTGAACGCTTGAGTGCCGCCTGTAGCTGTCTCGGCCATTCCCACGATAACGCGGCCGTCGGCGGAGATGCCGGACGCTTGTGAGGCCTGCCCTCCCAGGGTGCCCAGATCGATCATGCCGCTTGCGTCGGTGTGCTTGAAGGCATGTTGCATGCCTGTGCTGGCATCGATATTCGCGTATCCCACGACAATGCTGCCGTCCGCGGACACGGCAGTGGCACCGGAGTAGCCGCTGTTGCCCGCATCCAGGGTGCCCAGATCGATCATGCCAGTCATATCGGTGTGCTTGAAAGCATGAAGCGCTCCATTGGCTGCACTCGAATGGCCTACGACAACCGCGCCGTCAGCCGATACGCCTACCGCATCTGAGATTCCCCCTCCACTCAACGTGCCCAGGTCGACCATGCCGGTTGCGTCGGTGTGCTTGAAGGCGTGAACCGTGCTAGAGGTGCTAGCGCTTCCCACGATCACATTGCCGTCAGCGGATATGGCTTTGGCAGAGGCATGGCGTCCCCCCGGGAGGGAGCCCAGATTGACCATGCCGGTCGCATCGCTGTACTTGAACGCATATTGATTGCCGTTCGCGAACGCAGTGCCGACGATGAAATGGCCGTCAGCCGATACGCCATAGGCTACCGAGCCATCAGCGCCCAAAGAACTCAGGTCGATAGTAGTGTCGGCACAGGACTGTGCTGAATAAATCACTCCATAGATCAGGGTTAATGCGGCTGTTGAAAAAGGCGATTTCAATGTAATGAACCTGGCGATAAAGGAAATGACTACAGCGGCCTGAATAATGGATTTTTCTGGGGGCGAGCAGGCTACTGCCGAAGTAATGGCTTGCTTTACGCGGTAATGAGGGTGTGATGCCCGACTGGCTTGGGGTTTGGGGCTGAGTGGGGCGCGATAGTGTGAATCGAAGTTCTCTTGCTTACATGAGATTAGTAACGAGGAGCCTAAACTAATTGCTGTGTTGGATATGAATTTGATGTGTCGGGTTAGTTTAGTTATTAGTTGCGGATGAAGTCTTTAGGAAGATTCTTAAAGCCTGTTGTTTCGGCAGCTCAATCTATTTGAGGCTGCCGATACGCGCATCTTGTGAAGGTTATTGTTTGGCCATGACTGCCAGGAATAACTCTGATTCTAGTTGTTCCTGCAACCACTCCTGCAAGGAGCGATAAGGCGTCTGGGCAAACCACTCCCGGTCCACATGGGCAAACTGGCGAACAAACGGCAGCAGCGCCATGTCCGCCAGGCTCGGATGCGCCGCCAGCAGATAGCGGCGCTGCTGCAACAGGCTATCGAGGCGCGCCAGAAACGCCTCGCCCTGGGCCCGGTAGTGCTCCATGGGCGCCTCGGGGTAGCGCTCGGCGTATTTGTAGCGATTGAGGTGCACCTTGAACACCTGGTCATTCTCGGCAATCAGCGCTGCCATCTGCGCCTGGGCCGTCGGGTCCGCCGTGAGCCGCCAATCCTCGGGGTCATGCTGGGCCAGGGCCCAGTGCATGATCTCCAGGCTTTCATCGATCACCCGATCCTCCAGTGCCAGCACCGGCACCGTGCCCTTGGCCGACAGCGCGAGCATCTCGGCCGGCTTGGCCTTGAGGCTGACTTCGACAATCCGCATTGGCACCCCGGCATAGCGCAGGGCCAGCCGCGCACGCATGGCGTAGGGGCAGCGGCGGAAGGAGTAGAGGGTCGCCCCCGGCGTTTGCAGCGTGCTCATTTCACCTCCAGGGTGCTCAGGCCATTGCCCTGGCGGCTGACCTTGATCTGTACCGGAATCCGTTCGTGCATTTCCTGTACGTGGGAGATCACCGCCACCTTGCGGCCCTGGGCCTGCAGGCCGTCGAGGGCATCCATGGCCAGTTGCAGGGACTCGGGGTCGAGGCTGCCGAAGCCTTCGTCGATGAACAGCGATTCGATCTTCAGGGTGCTGGAAGCCATGGAGGCCAGCCCCAGGGCCAGGGCCAGGGACACCAGGAAGGTTTCGCCGCCGGACAGCGAGTGCACCGAGCGCAGTTCGTCGCCCATTTCGGTGTCCAGCACCAGCAGGCCGAGCATGCTGCCACCACGCTTGAGGCGGTAGCGGCGCACCAGTTGGCGCAGTTGGGCATTGGCGTGGTGCACCAGCAGGTCAAGGTTGTAGGCCTGGGCGATCTTGCGGAACTTGTCGCCTTCGGCCGAGCCGATCAGGGCGCTGAGCCGGGCCCAGCGCTGCCACTGGGCGTAGGCCTGTTCAAGGCGTTGGTTGAGGGCCTGGTTGGCGGCCTGGCGGCGCTGGTCCTCGCTTTGCCGTGCACGCAGGTCCGCCACCTGTTGTTCGCTGGCCTGGGCCTGTTGCTGCAGCTGTTCCAGGGCCTGGGCCAGTTGTTCGGTCTCCAGGTTGCCGTTGTGCTGGGCCTGATGCTGTTCCAGGCGCTGCTGGCGTTCCTGCAGCAGGACCTTGGCCTGCTCGATGGCCTTGTCGTTGTCTTGCAGGCGCTGGCGCAGTTGCTGCACCTGTTCTTCGTCCAGCTCCAGCAGCTGTTGCAGGCCGGCGTCATCCAGTTCCGGGTGCCCGGCGCGCCACTGCTCGATGCTGGCGGCCAGCTGCTGTTGTTCGCTTTCCAGGGCTTGCAGGCGTTCTTCCCGGGCCTTGAGCTCGGCACCCAACTCGATCGCTTGCTGGTGCAGCGCCTGCTGCTGTTGCTGGGCCAGGGCCTGGGCGCTGCGAGCCTGGTCCACGGTTTGCTCCAGATGCTGCTGCCAGTGCTCGGCGCTGGGCTGCTGGCCCAGCAGTTCGGCGAGCCTGTGCTGGCAGGCCTGTTGCTGCTGGTGCAGGGTGTCGAACTGCTGTTGGGCTTCGGCCAGTTGCTGCTGACGGATCAGTTGGCGGTCCTGTTCCTTTTCCAGGGTCAGCTGGCGCTGTTGCTGTTCTTCGGCCTCTTCCTGCTGCTCGCGCAGTTGCTCGATGCGTTGCAGCACCTGCTGGTCGAGCTGCATGAAGGTGCTGGCCGGGTCGCGGCGCAGGCCGTCGAGGACCTCTGCCGGCAGCAGGTGGCTGAAGCTGGCCAGTTCCTCGTCCAGGCGCTGGCGGTCGGCGCTCAGTTGCTGTTGTTGCTTGTCCAGGTGCTGGGCGGCCTGCTGGCTGGCGTCGATCGCCGCCTGCAGCTGGTTTTGCAGGCGCGCGGCATCTTTTTGCAGGGTCAGCAGGGCGCCCTGGCGGTTTTCGTCCTGGGTGATGCTCTGCTGCAGCTGGTCGAGTTGCTGTTGCAGCCAGGCGTCGCGCTTGGGCGGGTCCTGGTCCAGGAGGCTGGCGCTCATGGGGTGGGCTTGCAGGCTTGGGGCCAGGGCCTGCTGCTGGGTCGCCAGATGTTCCTGCTGCTGGAGGAATTCCTTCTGCTGGGCGATCAGCCCCTGGACCTGGGCCCGCAGTTCGTTGAGCTGTTCCTTGAGGCTGTCCACCGTCTTGCGGGCGCTGGCTTCTTCACTCTCGTCATGGCGCCCGAGGCTCTGCAGCAAGGCTTCAGGCTGGTGGTAGGGGTGCTCGACGCTGCCGCACACCGGGCACGGCTGGTCGCTCTGCAATTGCCCGCGCAATTCCTCGACGCTGGCGCTGCGGGCCAGCCGCTGGCGCTCCAGCAGGGCCTGGGTGACGCTCAGGGTCTGCTCGGCCACCACCAGCTCGGCCTTGGCCTGCAGGCCGACCTTGTTCAGTTCCTCGCGCTGGGCGGCCACCGCCTGCTGCCTGTCCTGCAGGGCCTGGCCGCGCTGGTCCAGTTCGCGCTGCTGGGTCCAGAGCCGGGCCAGCTCTTCGACGGCGCGCTGCTGCTTGCGGTTGTCCTGGAGCAGGGTACCGAGCAACTGGATCTGCTCGGCCACCGCCTGGGGCTCGGCCCCGGCTTCGCTGTAGAGCAGTTCGAGCTGCGTGCGTTGCTCGCTCAGTTGCTGGGCGGCGCTGCTGGCGCGCTGTTCCAGGGCCGGCAGTTCGGCCTGGCCCTGGTGCAGGCGATTGCCGATCAGCATCAGCTGTTGCAGGCGTTCGCGGTAGGCGTTCCAGGCGTCGCTCAAGGGGGCGAGGGCGACGCTGTGGGCCAGTTGCCCGGCGATCCGCTCCAGGCGTTCGCCCACCAGGCGCTGTTTTTCCAGCAGTTGCTGGATGCCTTGCTGGCCCTCGGTGCTGGCCTGCTCGGCGCGGCTGCGTTGGGCCTCGGCCTGGGCCAGGCTCTGCCCCAGGCGCTCCAGGTTGGCCTGTTCGGCAAAGGCTTCGCGCAGCAACGGGGCGCTGGTGCTGTGCTGTTCCTGGACCTGGGACAGGGCCGTGCCGGCGTCCTGCAGTTGCTGTTGCAGGCGTTCCTGCTGTTGTTGCAGGGCGCCTTGCTGTTCGACCTGCTGCTGGATCTGCTGGCGCAACGGCAGCAGGCTGGCGCCCAGCTCTGCCTGGCGCAGGAACTGGTGCCGCTGCGGCGCCAGTTGCTCCAGGCGTTGCAGGCGCAGGCGCTCCGGGGCCAGGGCCTGGGCGTCCTGTTCGGCCGCTTGCAGTTGTTCGGCGGCGCTCTGCCGGGCTTCCTGCCAATGGCGCAGTTCCTTGAGCCAGACGTGCTGGGCTTCCAACTGCCTGAGCTGGGCCTGTTGCTCCTTGAGCTGTTGCTGGGCCTGGCTCAACTGCTGTTCAAGCTCGGCCCGGGCCTCGGGCTCCAGCGGGCTGATGCCGCTGGCCTGGGCCTTGAGCTCCTTGTGGGCGTCTTCGGCTTCCTTGCTCTTGCTGTAGGCGCGGCGCCCCAACTGGCTGTAGACCGCAGTGTTGGTGAGCTTTTCCAGCAGCTCGCTGCGTTCCTTGTCGTCGGCCTTGAGAAAGGCGCTGAACTCGCTCTGGGCCAGCATCACCGCCCGGGTGAACTGTTCGAAGTTGAGCCCCAGGCGGGCCTCGATCAGTTGCTTGTATTCGCTCTTGCTCTGGTTGCTCAGCAGCTGTTCGCTGTCCAGGTCAGTGAGGTTCTGCCGGCTGCCTTGCAGCTTGCCGGTGGCTTTGTCGCGGGCGCGGTTGGTTTCCCAGCGGGCGCGGTAGCGACGGCCGTCGATGCCGACAAAGTCCACCTCGGCATAGCCGCTGCCGGTGCCGCGGCGCAGCAGGGTGCGCGGGTCGCTGGTGAGGATCTCGCTGTCGACCTCGGGGACCTTGGTCTCGCGGCCGATGTTGTTCAGCCGCGGCACCGCGCCGAACAGCGCCAGGCACAGGGCATCCAGCAGGGTGCTCTTGCCGGCGCCGGTGGGCCCGGTAATGGCGAACAGCCCGGCGCTGGCCAGGGGCTCGGCGGTGAAGTCGATTTCGAAGGGGCCGGCCAGGGAGGCCAGGTTCTTCAGGCGGATGGCCAGGATCTTCATGGCTGTTCACTTTCTTGCTGGACGTCCTGCAACAGCAGGGCGAAATCCTTGAGGGTGGCTTCGTCCACCTCGTTGGCGTAAGCGTCGCGCCAGGCGCGGCGGAACAGTTCTTCGGGGGTCAGCTGGTCCAGCTCGATCAGCTCGGCACTGGCCTCTTCACCGTCGCCTGCGCCCTTGCCGGCGTATTCGGCGGCGATCCGCACCAGGCGCACGGCCTTGCCTTGCAGGGCGCTTTCCACTTGCTGGCGCAGGTCTGGCTGGGGCTCGTCCAGGCGCACCCGCACTTCCAGCCAGGGCTGGCGCTGCTCCTCGGCCAACAGGTCGATGTCCGGCAGCTCGCCGAGCTGGGTCAGGAGTTCCCCCAGGGGCGCCGGGCCCAGGCGTTGCAGGTTCACCGCGCGGGGAATCAGCCGCGGTTCGACGCTGACCAGGGTCTCGCCGTCCAGGCGCACGTCGAGGATCTGGTGCTGATAGCCGATCTCTGAGAACGACAGCGGGATCGGCGAGCCGCTGTAGCGGATGCGCTCCTCGCCGTTGACCTTCTGCGGCTTGTGCAGGTGGCCCAGGGCCACGTAGCTGATGTCCGGGCCGAACAGGCTGGCGGGCAGGGCCTCGGCGTTGCCGATGATCAGGCTGCGTTCGGAATCTTCCGAGACCGAACCGCCGGCCATGTGCGCATGGCTGACGGCGACCAGGGCCTGGCCCGGCTGGCGCTTGGCGTTGGCCGCGGCGATCAGCCATTCGTGGACCTGGGCAATGCCCTTGAGGTAGTCGTCGCCCAGCTGGCGGCCGGTGACTTCCGCCGGCCGCAGGAACGGCAGGGCCAGGCACCAGGCGGCGACCTGGCCGCTGGCGTCGGGCAGCGGCAGCAGCAGGCGCTCGGCGTCCAGCTGGCCGTCGTCCAGCCACAGCACCCGGCCCAGGGCGTGGGTGCGCAGGCGGCGCATCAGGGGCGCCGGCAGCTCGATGCGCGAGCCGGAGTCGTGGTTGCCGGCGATCATCACGACGGTCAGGGCCGGCTGCTGCTCGTGGGCGCTGACGATGAAGTCGTAGAGCCGCTCCTGGGCGCTGACCGGCGGGTTGACGGTGTCGAAGATATCGCCGGCGATCAGCAGCACATCGGGCTGTTCGTGCTTGAGCTGGCGCAGCAGCCACTCCAGGAAACAGGCGTGTTCGAAGTCGCGTTCCTGGCCGTGTAGGTTCTGGCCCAGGTGCCAGTCGGAGGTGTGAAACAGACGCAAGGCAGGCTCCGCATGCAAAAGGCTTGGCCGCACATAAGGGTGACCGCGGCGAAAGGGCAGAGAGTTTACTGGCAAATGCGTGTTCATGCCCGGCGCCGTGGCAAATGCAGGCGAGACTGGCGCAGCGGCCGGCCAGCCAGGCGCTACGGGGGAACTGTAGGCGCTGGCTCGCCAGCGAACAGGCCCGCCCCGGCGCGGCATGGCTTACGGGGCTTTTCGCCGGCAAGCCGGCTCCTGCGCGGGAGGGGGCTGCGCGAAGCGCCGGTTACTTGGGGTACAGCGGCGGCAGGCTGGTGGTGTCCGCCACCGGGTCCTGGACCCGTTCGTCGATCGGGATGGCGCGTATCGCTCGCCACAGTTCCTCGCCCTGCCAGTACTGGCCGGTCTCGCTGTAGAGCGCGCCGTTGAGGCCGTCCAGGGCGTCGGACAGCGGCACGAAGCGCGCGGCCATTTCGGCCAGGGTTTCGGGCTGCTGCCGGGCCCAGGCGTCCAGGGCCTGGCGGGTGGCCTGGGGGTCGTTGGCCTGGCAGGCACGCTTGAGGTCGTCCAGCAGCGAGCGCGGGCTGGGGCCGGTCTGGGTGGCGCGCAGCACCGCCGGCTGCCAGCGGGCGCGCCACCACAGGCCGAAGCCCAGCAGGGTGGTGCAAGCCAGCAGCAGGGTGCTCAGTTGCCACAGCCACAGGTTGCTGCTGTCGGGCCCGGCCGGGGCGTTGCCTGCCGGGGTGTCCACCACCAGGCTCGGGTTGTTCGCCACCTGCAGGGCCCGCGCCGGCAGGCTGGTGCTTTCCAGGCGGTCTTCGACGGTGTTCCACCAGGTCACTTCAATGGCGGGCAGTTCGACGTTGCCGGGGCGGGTGGGCACCAGCGCCTGGCGGTCTTCGCGAATGCCCAGAAGGCCCTGTTCTACGTGCTGGTTGCTCAACTGCGGCTGGTCCGGGTAGCTGCGCAGGCCATTGACGTCGGCCAGGGGCAGCGGCGGCAACTGGGCGCTGGACAGGCCTTCGGCGCGCAGGGTCAGGCTGCGGGTCAGGGAGTCTCCGACCTGAGGGTGCTCGGGCTCCGGGTTCCAGCTTTCGCTCAGGCTCAGGCTGCGGGCCGGCAGCCAGGGCGCGTCGGCCGGGTAGGTGGCGGGCTTGGCCTTGACCTGCAGGCCGATGTCACTGGAGCTGACGTGGATCAGCTTGCCGGCCCGGGGCGTCTGCGAGCTGGTTTCCTGGCCCGGGTCCGGGTTGGCCAGGGTGGCGCTGAAGGTCAGCGCGGGAATCTGCAACGGCCCGCTGCGCTGGGGATAGAGCGCGTAGCGCATCTCGATCACCCCGTGGCGCACGCCATTGATGAGCTTTTCGTAGGTGCGCGGCTCGCCCAGCTGTTCCACCCGGGTGTCGCTCAGCAGCAGCGGGCTCAGGCTGCTGTCGTCGAACAGCGGCACCGAGTGGTAGATGTGCAGGGTCAGCAGGGCCTGGGCCTGGACATAGACGCTGGGCTGGTCGAGCTCGGCTTCGATGAACACCGGTTCCAGGCGGGCGTTCTGGTCCTGGGCCGGGCTGGTGTTGACCTGCAGGCTCAGGGGCTGGCTCTGCAGGCTGCCCAGTTGCAGCGGGGCGATTTCCAGGGTGCCGGTGTGGCGCGGCAGCAGGGTGACGATCCAGCGGGTACTGGCGTGGTTGTCCCCCAGGCCGTTGAGCTGGTTGACCTGGCGTGTGCCGCGCACCTCGAATTGTGCTTCCAGGGGCGCCAGGTCCGGCTTGCCGAACTGGGTGACATCGGTGGACTCCAGGGTCAGCTCGACGGTTTCCCCGGAATTGACCTGGCTGCGGTCCAGGCTGGCGAGCAGGCCGGCAGCCTGGGACTGGCCAGTGCAGAACGCGAGGGCAAGCAGTAGGGCGGTGCAGCGGGTCATCGAGTTTTTCCCTGATCCTGATGTTGTTGCTGTTCGTACCAGAATTTGCGCCTGAGCAATTCACCCGGGTCGTCGGGGATCTTGCGCAGCCATTGTTCCAGCGCCTGCTGGTGTTCAGCGTCCAGGCTGTCCTCCACCGGGCGCAGCGGGGTGGTGGTGTGCTGGTCGTCCAGCTCGCTGCCGGGCACTTCGCTGTGGCCGGCGGCCTGTGGATCCGGCGACGGCGTGTCGCCTTCGTTGGCCGGCGCCTGTGCCGGGTCCTGCGGGCCATCGCTGCCCGGTGGTGGCTGGGTGGCCGCGCCGCTGGGGCCCGGGCGGGTGTCGTCGCCTTCGGGGGTGTCCGGCTTCTTCGCTGGTGGCGGTGTTTGCGCCTGGGCCTGTTGCTGTTGCAGCAGGCTTTCCACCAGGGCCTTGTTCTGCAACGCCGGTTGCAGGTCCGGCTGGCGTTCCAGGGCCTGCTCGTAGGCGTCGATGGCGGCTTCCAGCTCGCCGCTGCGGGCCAGGGCGTTACCGCGATTGTAGTGGGCGCGGGCGTCGTTGCCCTCGGCGAAACGCTCGGCGGCGGCAGTGTAGTTGCCGGCTTCGTACAAGGCCACGCCTTGCCATTGCGGGTCCTGGAAATGCCGCGCGGCCTCCGCCGGGCGCTGCTGTTGCAGAAGCCGCTGGCCCTGCTGGTCGGGGCGCAGCCACAGGTCATTGAAGTCGAAGGCGTAGCTCGGTTGCGGCATGGCGAACAGCAGCAGGGGCAGGCAGAACAGCCAGCCCCGGCGCCCGGCGCAGGCGGCCAGCAGCAACAGCGGCAGCAGCAGCCAGTAGCCCTGGTCGGCCCAGGTATCCAGGCGCAGGGTCTGGCCGTCGCTGCGCAGGCCCTGCGGGCCGCCCAGCAGGCCCAGGCCGCGCAGGTCGCTGTCGTCCAGGCGCGCCTGGCGGTAGCGCCCGCCCACGTCGCCGATGAAGTGCTTGAGGTCCGGGCTGTCCAGGCGCGATACCAGGATCGCGCCCTGGTCGTCCTTGAGGTAGCTGCCGTCTTCCAGGGCCACCGGGGCGCCGTCGCGGCTGCCGAAGCCGAGCATCAGCAACTGCGGGGCGTCGCCCTTGAGCGCCTGGCGGATGCCCTGGCGTTCCTCTTCGTTGAGGGAGGAGGCCATCAGTAGCACCCGGCCCTGGCCCAGGGCCCCCTGGTCCAGCAGCTTCAGGGCCTTGAGCAGGGCCAGGTCGGCGCGCTGGCCGGCCTGGGGCATGATCGACGGCTTGAGGGCGTCCAGCAGGTTGCGGCTGGTGGCCAGGTCATCGGACAGCGGCACCAGGGTGTGGGCGCTGCCGGCGTAGACCACGATGGCGGTCTGCGCGTCGCTGCGTAGCTGCAACAGGTCCAGCAGCTTGTGCCGGGCCTGCTCCAGGCGATCGGGCGGCACGTCGTTGGCGAGCATCTGCGGGGTCAGCTCCAGCAGCACCACCAGCGGGTCGGCGGGTTTCTGGCTGGTCTGTTCCACCCGCTGCCAGCTGGGGCCCAGCAGGGCCAGCACCGCCAGCAGCCAGGCCAGGCCCAGGGCCACCCAGGGCAGCTTGCTTTCGCGGCCATTGCCGCCGCTGAGCAGGGCGGCGTGAAAGGCCGGGGGCAGGATCATCTGCCAGCGCCCGGCGCGTTTCTGCCGGTGCCAGAGCTTCCACAGCAGCAGCGCCAGCAGGGGCAGTACCAGCAACCAGCCGGGGCGGAACCAATGGGGCCAGAGGCTGATCATCGACGCCTCCGCAAGCGCAGGCGCTTGAGCCGCTGGCGCCAGTCATGGGCAGGCAGCAGGAAGTTCGACTGGGTGAAGAAGCGTTGCAGCGGGTTCTGCGGCCAGCGCTCGCGCAGCACCAGCAGCACGCTGAGCAGCAACGCCGTGGCCAGGGGCCAGTGGTACAGGGCCTGGGCCGGGCGTGCCTTTGTCGGTTGCTGGGCCACCGGTTCCAGTTGGTCGAGGGTTTGCTTGATCGCTTGCAGCTCCTGGCCGTCCCGGGCGCGGAAGTAGCGCCCGCCAGTGACTTGCGCCAGCTCCTTGAGGGCCGGTTCGTCCAGGTCCAGGCTCGGGTTGATGCCCAGCACGCCGAGGGTGGCGCTCTGTTCCGGGTCGGCGCCGATGCCGATGGGGTAGATCTTCACCCCTTCCTCGGCGGCCAGCCGGGCGGCGGTGATGGGGGCGATCTCGCCGCCGTTGTTGGCGCCGTCGGTGACCAGGATCAGCACCCGGCTCTGGGCCGGGCGCTGGCGCAGGCGCTTGAGGGCCAGGCCGATGGCATCGCCGATGGCGGTGTTCTTGCCGGCGATGCCGATCTTCGCTTCATCCAGCCAGACCCGCACCGTGTGCCGGTCGAAGGTCAGGGGCGCCTGCAGGTAGGCCTTGCTGCCGAACAGGATCAGGCCCACCCGGTCGCCTTCGCGGTGTTCGAGAAAGTCCCCCAGCAGGTGCTTGACCAGGTCCAGGCGGCTGACGTCCTCGTCCTGCCATTGCATGTCGGGGAAATCCATGGAGCCGGAAACGTCCACCGCCACCAGCAGGTCGCGGCCGCTGGCGGCCACCGGCAAGGGTTCGCCCAGCCATTGCGGGCGCGCGGCGGCCAACAGCAGCAGGAGCCAGAGCAGGATGAAACGCACCTGCTGGCGCCAGGCCGGGAGGTGGGCGCGGGCTCGGCGCTTGGACAGGCCTTCCAGGTCACTGAGAAAACTGACTTTCAGCGCCGGCTCGCCGCTGTCGGCCACCGGCAGCACCAGGCGCAGCAGCCAGGGCAGCGGCAGCAGGACGAAGACCCAGGGCCAGGCGAACTCAAACATGCTTGCGAATCCAGGTGTCCACCGCCTGGGTCAGGCCAGCGATGGCTTTGTCGTCGAGCTTGCACTCGGGCTTGTAGGCGCCTTCCACCAGCACCATCCAGCGGGTCAGGCCGGCGGCCGGGCAACGGTTGTCGAGGAACGCCAGCCATTTGCGCCCGTTCAGGGTGTGGCTCTGGCTGTAGGGGTAATGGTTGCGGCACAGGCGCTTGAGCAGGGCATTCAAGGCCTGCAGCCAGGCGCCGGCGGGGGCACCGTCATAGGGCTTGGGCAGCAGCGCCAGTTCTGCCAGGGCGGCCAGGCGCACCGGGTCCAGGGGCTGCTCGCTGCGGGCGCGCACGGCCTTGCGCGGCCACAGGTGGCGCCAGTGCCAGAGGGCCAGGCCCAGCAGCGGCAGCAGGATCGCCAGCAGCCACCAGCCCGGGGCCGGCGGCCACAGGCTGACCGCGGGCGGCGGCAGCAGCGGTTGCAGTTGTTCCAGGCTGCTCATCGGCCGGCTCCGGGGCGCTGCGGGTTGAGGTACTCGCGCAGCTGCTCGACCATCTCGCTCTGGGTGCTCAGGGGCATCAGCAGCACCCGCAGCTTTTGCGCCAGGCGTTCCCAGCGGGCGATGCGCGCTTCGCTCATGGCGCGGTAGGCCTGGCGCAGGTCGTAGTTCAGGGTGTCCAGTTCCAGCTGGGCGCCGCGTTCGGCAAAGCGCAGCAGGCCGGCGGCGGGCAGGGCGTGGTCCAGCGGGTCGGAAAGGGGCATCAACAGCAGGTCGCAATGGCGCGACAGCAGGCTCAGTTGCTGCTCGGCGGCGTCGCTCAGGGCGCGTTCGTCGCAGATCACGATCACCAGGCTGCCGGGGCGCAGGACTTCGCGCCCGCGCAGCAGCGCGGTGCCCAGGGCGTCGCGCTGGGGCCGGGCTTCGCTGTGCAGCGACTGGTTGACCCGCACCAGGCGGTTGAGCAGCTGCAACAGGCTCTGCTTGCTGCGCCGCGGCTTGATCTCGTAGTGCTCGTCGTCGCCGTAGACCAGCCCGCCGACCCGGTCGTTATGGCCCAGGGCGGCCCAGCCGATCAGGCTCGCGGCCTGGGCGGCGAGCACCGACTTGAACATCAGCCCCGAGCCGAAGAACAGCTGGCGGCTCTGTTCCACCATGATGAAGATCGGCCGCTCGCGCTCTTCGTGGAACAGCTTGGTGTGCGGTTCCTGGGTGCGCGCGGTAACCCGCCAGTCGATGGTGCGCACGTCGTCGCCGGCCTGGTAGACCCGCACCTGGTCGAAGTCCACGCCGCGCCCGCGCAGCTTGGAGTGGTGCAGGCCGATCAGCGGGCTGCGCTGGCTGGGGGTGGAGAACAGCTGCACCTCGCGCACGCGATGGCGCATCTCGATCAGCTCGCCGAGGGTGATGCGAATGCCGGGTTCGGCAACGGGCTGGGTCATGGGCTTCAGGCGACGGCAACGACGTCGAGGATGCGCTGTACCACACGGTCCTGGTCGATACCGGCCGCTTCAGCCTCGAAGGACAGGATGATGCGGTGGCGCAGTACGTCGAACAGCACGGCCTGGATGTCTTCGGGGCTGACGAAGTCGCGGCCGGCGAGCCAGGCGTGGGCCCGGGCGCAGCGGTCCAGGGCGATGGAACCGCGGGGGCTGGCGCCGTAGGCGATCCATTCGGCCATCTCCGGGTCGAACTTGGCCGGGGTGCGGGTGGCCATCACCAGTTGCACCAGGTATTCCTCCACCGCATCGGCCATGTACAGGCCGAGGATTTCCTTGCGTGCGGCAAAGATCGCCTGCTGGCTGACCCGGCGCTCGGGCTTGGTTTCGCCGTTCAGGGCTTCGCCACGGGCTTGCTGGAGGATCCGCCGCTCCACGGCGGCGTCCGGGAAGCCGATCTTGACGTGCATCAGGAAGCGGTCGAGCTGGGCTTCGGGCAGCGGGTAGGTGCCTTCCTGCTCGATGGGGTTCTGGGTCGCCATCACCAGGAACAGCGGCGACAGTTCATAGGTGCTGCGTCCGACGCTGACCTGGCGCTCGGCCATGGCTTCGAGCAGGGCCGACTGGACCTTGGCCGGAGCGCGGTTGATTTCGTCGGCCAGCACCAGGTTGTGGAAGATCGGGCCTTGCTGGAACACGAAGCTGCCGGTTTCCGGGCGATAGATCTCGGTGCCGGTGATGTCGGCGGGCAGCAGGTCGGGGGTGAACTGGATCCGATGGAATTGCGCTTCAATGCCTTCGGCCAACTCCTTGATGGCCTTGGTCTTGGCCAGCCCCGGAGCGCCCTCGACCAGCATGTGGCCGTCGGCGAGCAGGGCGATGAGCAAGCGCTCGATGAGTTTTTCCTGGCCGAGAATCTGCGTTGAAAGAAAGGTTCGCAGCGCCAAAAGCGCTTCACGATGTTCCATCGGTGACTGTTCCTGGAGAGGGTGCGCCCCGGGCGTTGAGGGAACGTCGGGGCTGGGGGCGATACTTTAATCCATAGCGGGGGTCGGCGACTAACGGGGAAAACCTGATTTGGCGAATTAGTCGAAAAAAATCCGTGTTTTATTCAGCACCACGCGCACCCCCGGTAGGAGCCGGCTTGCCGGCGAAGGGGCCGGCAGGGTTTGCGGCGGGGCTGAAGACGCCTTCGCTGGCAAGCCAGCTCCTGCAAGGGAGGGCGGCGGGTCAGGACAGCTGGCTGATGTAGGTGCCGGTGCCCTTGAGGATGTTCTGCAGGGTTTCCTCCACTTCGGCCAGGTCCGAGGCAGCGGTGCTGTGGCGGATCTCCAGGTGGTCGGCGCCGTTCAGGGCGTCGGCGTCGGCCGCGGCGATTTCGATCAGCAGGGTGGTGGGGCTCAGGGTCACCTTGACGCCATCGAGGGTCGAGGGCTCGCCGTCGAGGGTGATCTCCAGTTCGTCTTCGTCCGGGTAGCGGCTCATCAGGAACATCTCGCCCTGGGTGCTGTGGCAGCAGAGCATGGCCATGTTGTCTTCTTCGTCGTCACAGGGGTTGGCGATCAGGTGGGCGGTGGTCATGTGCATGGGGGCATTCCTGAGAGAGTGGCCGGGCGGGCAGAAAGGAAACAATTCTGCCAGCCCGATGGAATTTCTGCTGGCTTGTCTGTCAGAGAACAGGTCGTGAACACAATCGCTGCGGCAGTCACTTTTGGTACGCAAGTACCGTGAATCCGGGGAAAAAAACCGGTTTTTCCACCGCGGCTGCTAGTGTTGCTCAAAGCGTGAGCGTTCTGCTGCGTGCCGTTGACCGAATATGTCGCAGCATCGCAAGCAGCTGTCACATCGCACTCGTTAAGCTGCGCAGCGGACAATTTGTTCTTAGTGCAATAGGTTGCGTCTGATTTGTGATGGTCACCTGTAAAGGCATTGCGCTCGGTTTCCCGGCAAGCGTCAGTCGTTTTTGCAGATGCCCATCCCCGGAAGGTGAATGTGACCTGTGCGTCTCGTCCAGCTTCACCCACCTGTCATCCTGCTACCTCTGCCCGAGACCAGGAGCAGGATGCAGCACCGCCCCGCGAGGGGTTTGCACGCGACGCTTCCATCAATAACAAGCCCAAGCGGAGTACCACAGATGGCGTTCTTCACCGCAGCCAGCAAAGCCGACTTCCAGCACCAACTGCAAGCGGCACTGGCGCAGCACATCAGTGAACAGGCACTGCCACAAGTGGCGCTGTTCGCTGAACAATTCTTCGGCATCATTTCCCTGGACGAACTCACCCAGCGTCGCATGTCCGACCTGGCGGGCTGCACCCTTTCTGCCTGGCGCCTGCTTGAGCGCTTCGACCACGGGCAACCGCAGGTCCGCGTCTACAACCCCGATTACGAACGCCATGGCTGGCAGTCGACCCACACTGCTGTGGAAGTCCTGCACCACGACCTGCCGTTTTTGGTGGACTCGGTACGCACCGAGCTCAACCGTCGCGGCTACAGCATCCACACCCTGCAGACCACCGTGCTCAGCGTACGTCGTGGCAGCAAGGGCGAGCTGCTGGAAATCCTGCCCAAGGGCACCCAGGGCGAAGGCATCCAGCAAGAGTCGCTGATGTACCTGGAGATCGACCGTTGCGCCAACGCCGCCGAACTCAGCGTGCTGGGCAAGGAGCTGGAACAGGTACTGGGCGAAGTGCGGGTCGCCGTCGCCGACTTCGAGCCGATGAAGGCCAAGGTCCAGGAACTGATCCAGAGCATCGACAACAGCCAGTTCCCGATCGCCGCCGAAGAAAAGACCGAGATCAAGAGCTTCCTCGAATGGCTGGTGGGCAACCACTTTACCTTCCTCGGTTATGAAGAATTCGTGGTCGGCGCCGACCAGGACGGCGGGCATATCGAATATGACCCGAACTCCTTCCTCGGCCTGGCCAAGCTGCTGCGCGCCGGCCTGACCAGCGATGACCTGCGCATCGAAGACTACGCCGTCAACTACCTGCGCGAACCGACGCCGCTGTCCTTCGCCAAGGCCGCGCACCCGAGCCGCGTGCACCGTCCGGCCTACCCGGATTTCGTCTCGATCCGCCAGATCGATGCCGACGGCAAGGTCATCAAGGAATGCCGCTTCATGGGCCTGTACACCTCTTCGGTGTACGGCGAGAGCGTGCGGGTGATCCCTTACATCCGCCGCAAGGTCGAAGCCATCGAGCAGCGCTCGGGCTTCCAGGCCAAGGCGCACCTGGGCAAGGAACTGGCCCAGGTCCTGGAGGTACTGCCTCGCGACGATCTGTTCCAGACCCCGGTGGACGAGCTGTTCAGCACCGTGATGTCCATCGTGCAGATCCAGGAACGCAACAAGATCCGCGTGTTCCTGCGCAAGGACCCGTACGGCCGCTTCTGCTACTGCCTGGCCTACGTGCCGCGTGACATCTATTCCACCGAAGTGCGGCAGAAGATCCAGCAAGTGCTGATGGATCGCCTGCAAGCCACCGACTGCGAGTTCTGGACCTTCTTCTCCGAGTCGGTGCTGGCCCGTGTGCAGTTGATCCTGCGGGTGGACCCGAAACAGCGCATCGACATCGATCCGCTGCTGCTGGAAAAAGAAGTGGTGCAGGCCTGCCGCAGCTGGCAGGACGACTACGCCAGCCTGGTGGTGGAAAGCTTCGGCGAAGCCCACGGCACCAACGTGCTGGCGGACTTCCCCAAAGGCTTCCCGGCCGGCTACCGCGAGCGTTTCGCTGCCCATTCGGCGGTGGTGGACATGCAGCACCTGCTGAGCCTCACCGAAGCCAACCCGCTGGTAATGAGCTTCTACCAGCCCCTGGGCCAGGTCTCCGGCCAGCGCGAGCTGCACTGCAAGCTGTACCACGCCGACACCCCGCTGGCGCTGTCCGACGTGCTGCCGATCCTGGAAAACCTCGGCCTGCGCGTGCTGGGCGAATTCCCGTACCGCCTGCGTCACAACAATGGCCGTGAGTTCTGGATCCACGACTTCGCCTTCACCGCCGCCGAAGGCCTGGACCTGGACATCCAGCAGCTCAACGACACGCTGCAGGACGCCTTCGTCCATATCGTCCGTGGCGATGCCGAGAACGATGCCTTCAACCGCCTGGTGCTGACCGCCGGCCTGCCATGGCGCGACGTGGCGCTGCTGCGTGCCTACGCCCGCTACCTGAAGCAGATCCGCCTGGGCTTCGACCTGGGCTACATCGCCAGCACCCTGAACAACCACACCGACATCGCCCGCGAGTTGACCCGGTTGTTCAAGACCCGCTTCTACCTGGCGCGCAAGCTCACCAGCGACGACCTGGAAGACAAGCAGCAGCGTCTGGAGCAGGCGATCCTCACCGCCCTGGACGACGTCCAGGTGCTCAACGAAGACCGCATCCTGCGGCGCTACCTGGACCTGATCAAGGCCACCCTGCGCACCAACTTCTACCAGACCGACGCCAACGGCCAGAACAAGTCCTACTTCAGCTTCAAGTTCAACCCGCACCTGATCCCCGAGCTGCCCAAGCCGGTGCCCAAGTTCGAAATCTTCGTCTACTCGCCGCGTGTCGAAGGCGTGCACCTGCGCTTCGGCAACGTTGCCCGCGGCGGCCTGCGCTGGTCCGACCGTGAAGAAGACTTCCGCACCGAAGTCCTGGGCCTGGTCAAAGCCCAGCAAGTGAAGAACTCGGTGATCGTGCCAGTCGGTGCGAAGGGCGGCTTCCTGCCGCGTCGCCTGCCACTGGGCGGCAGCCGGGACGAGATCGCGGCCGAGGGCATCGCCTGCTACCGCATCTTCATCTCCGGCCTGCTGGACATCACCGACAACCTGAAGGACGGCGCCCTGGTGCCGCCGGCCAACGTCGTGCGCCATGACGACGATGACCCCTACCTGGTGGTCGCGGCGGACAAGGGCACTGCGACCTTCTCCGACATCGCCAACGGCATTGCCATCGACTACGGCTTCTGGCTGGGTGACGCCTTCGCCTCCGGTGGTTCGGCCGGTTACGACCACAAGAAGATGGGCATCACCGCCAAGGGTGCGTGGGTTGGCGTGCAGCGCCACTTCCGCGAGCGCGGCATCAATGTCCAGGAAGACAGCATCACCGTGGTCGGTGTCGGCGACATGGCCGGCGACGTGTTCGGCAACGGCTTGCTGATGTCCGACAAGCTGCAACTGGTGGCGGCGTTCAACCACCTGCACATCTTCATCGACCCGAACCCGGATCCGGCCACCAGCTTCGTCGAGCGCCAGCGCATGTTCGCGCTGCCGCGTTCGGCCTGGAGCGACTACGACACCAGCATCATGTCCGAAGGCGGCGGTATCTTCTCCCGTAGCGCCAAGAGCATCGCCATCTCGCCGCAGATGAAAGAGCGCTTCGACATCCAGGCCGACAAGCTGACCCCGACCGAGCTGCTCAACGCCTTGCTCAAGGCGCCGGTGGACCTGCTGTGGAACGGTGGTATCGGCACCTACGTCAAGGCCAGCACCGAGAGCCACGCCGACGTCGGCGACAAGGCCAACGACGCCCTGCGCGTCAACGGCAACGAGCTGCGCTGCAAGGTGGTGGGCGAGGGCGGCAACCTGGGCATGACCCAGCTGGGTCGTGTGGAGTTCGGCCTCAATGGCGGCGGTTCCAACACCGACTTCATCGACAACGCCGGTGGCGTGGACTGCTCCGACCACGAAGTGAACATCAAGATCCTGCTCAACGAAGTGGTGCAGGCCGGCGACATGACCGACAAGCAGCGCAACCAGCTGCTGGCCAGCATGACCGACGAAGTCGGCGGCCTGGTGTTGGGCAACAACTACAAGCAGACCCAGGCCCTGTCCCTGGCCGCGCGCCGTGCCTACGAGCGTGCCGCCGAGTACAAGCGCCTGATGAGCGACCTGGAAGGCCGTGGCAAGCTGGACCGCGCCATCGAGTACCTGCCGACCGAGGAGCAGCTCACCGAGCGCGCCGCGACCGGCAAGGGCCTGACCCGTCCGGAACTGTCGGTGCTGATTTCCTACAGCAAGATCGACCTCAAGGAAGCCCTGCTCAAGTCCTTGGTGCCGGATGACGATTACCTGACCCGTGACATGGAGACCGCGTTCCCGCCAAGCCTGGTGGCCAAGTTCTCCGAAGCCATGCGTCGCCATCGTCTCAAGCGCGAGATCGTCAGCACCCAGATCGCCAACGACCTGGTCAACCACATGGGCATCACCTTCGTGCAGCGCCTGAAGGAGTCCACCGGCATGAGCCCGGCGAACGTCGCCGGTGCCTATGTGATCGTGCGGGACATCTTCCACCTTCCGCACTGGTTCCGTCAGATCGAAGCCCTGGACCACCAGGTTTCGGCTGAAGTGCAACTGGCGTTGATGGACGAGCTGATGCGCCTGGGCCGTCGTGCCACCCGCTGGTTCCTGCGCAGCCGGCGCAACGAGCAGGATGCGGCGCGTGACGTTGCGCACTTTGGTCCGCACCTGGCGGCGCTGGGCCTGAAGCTCGACGAACTGCTCGAAGGCCCGACCCGCGAGGGCTGGCAAGCCCGTTACACCGCCTATGTCGAAGCCGGTGTGCCGGAGTTGCTGGCGCGCATGGTTGCAGGCACTACTCACCTGTACACCCTGCTGCCGATCATCGAGGCCGCTGATGTGACCGGCCACGATGCGGCGGAAGTGGCCAAGGCCTACTTCGCCGTGGGCAGTGCCCTCGACCTGCCGTGGTACCTGCAGCAGATCAGCGATCTGCCGGTGGCCAACAACTGGCAGGCGGCGGCGCGCGAAGCCTTCCGCGATGACGTGGACTGGCAGCAGCGGGCGATCACCATCAAGGTCCTGCAGATGGCCGATGCGCCGGATGACATGGAGGCCCGCGTGGCTCTGTGGCTGGAGCAGAACGCGAGCATGGCCGATCGCTGGCGCGCCATGATGGTGGAAATCCGTGCCGCCAGCGGCACCGACTACGCCATGTATGCGGTGGCCAACCGCGAGTTGCTGGACCTGGCCATGAGCGGTCAGTCGGTGCTGTAACGGCCTGACCCCGCCCAGAACCAAAAAAGCCCCGTATCTTGCGATACGGGGCTTTTTTATTGCCTGCCGGTTTGTGTCGGCTGGCGGGTGGCTCGGCTCAGTGGGCCGCCGAGGCGTCCTGCTCGACCACCATGTCCAGCACATAGACGCTGGACGGGGCATCGGCGGGTGCATTCTTCCACTCGTACTGCTTGACCCGCAGCACATTGCGCACGCCGTCCTGGTGCTCGTAGCCCTCGATGGACTGGTACAGCGGGTGCCAGGTGTCCTGGGTCGGCAGTTGCAGGCCGGCGTCGTCGTAGCGGCGCTCACGCACTTGCAGGCACTGGAAGTCGGGGATCAGCGGGTGGCTGCACTTGACGGTCTTGGCCGCCACTTCCAGGAAGCGGGTCTGGCCCTGGCTGCCGTAGCGGGTTTCCGGGGTGGGCTGGCCTTCGAACGTGAGCAGGGTGCCGTCCTGGGTGGCCAGTTGCAGGGTCGGGGTCGACTGGTCGCCGCCGAAGGTGGTGCGCAGGTCGCCCTTGAGCAGGTTGGCGATTTGTGCGTCCAGGGCCATCAGTTTCGGCTCGCAGGCCATCAGGGTGGCGGCCAGTGGCTGTACCTTGAGCACGCCATTTTCATGCTGGAAGCCGCCGAACTGGCGGTTGCAGCCGCCGCTGATGCTCAGGTTCTGCCCGGCGAAGGTCAGGCGCAGCTGGCGCTCGATGCCCTTGTCCAGGGCGGCGACGGGCTTGCCCGCCGCATCGCGGGCCGCAACCAGCTGCCAGTAGTAGGCGGACAGCGCAGGCTGGGCGCTGACGGAGGCAGTGCTGGCGGGCATGGAAGAAGATCCTTCAGGGGTGGTGGAAGCCGGGGTGCAGGCCTGGAGCAGGGCGGCACAGACGGATACGAGGAGGATGTTTTGCTTCATGGTTCGCTCTTTCAGCCTTGATGGAGTATGGCCTGCCGCATGGGGGGCAGGCCCAGGCCGGTAACCTGTGGCGGTGAGGTCGTCGGGCCAGTGCTGCGTGGGCCGCAAGCCGCCGCAGGGCGACCTCCGCCGTTACCGATTGCGATGTGACAGCACTGTGCCAGTTCGGTTTCATCGTCGGGGGTGCCCGGGAGTGTTACCAAATCTTGCACGCTGCCGGTGAGCGCCGTTGCCTGCTTCCGGCCGGGCGCTGCGGGCCAGGTGTGGACGCCCGCCTTACCAGAACCAGTAAGGCAGGAATTTGGGAGTGGGTTCTTTGGCCAGTTCCAGATGATAGGTGATGGCATTGAAGAAGAACCCATCCAGCAAGAGAAAGGCCGCCACGCCGAATGCCAGGACGATGACCTCGTAATGCCGGTGCCCGGTGTACTGCCGGCCGATCCAGTAGCGCACGCCGCTGAGCAGGGCAAAGCTTGAAAACACCCCGGCGAAGTCGGGCTGCAGGGGCCGGGCGGCAAAGCTGTTGTAGCCCAGCACCAGCAGCGCCAGGAACGCGCCGATGGCCGGCAGGTTCAGGCACAGGCGCAGCAGGCGTCTGCGGGTGGCGCTGAACAGGCCGTTGGGGTCGATGAAGATGTAGGCCGCCAGCAGGGAAATGGCCGGGGTGATGGACAGCACGTAACGCGCCTTCTTCGAGTTGGGAATGGTGAAGAACACAATCAGCACCACGAACCAGGCGCCCAGGTGCAGCAGCAGGCGCGGCGCCGACAGCGACGGGGCGCCGAGCCACTGGCGGCCGCTCCTGGCCATCACGCAGAGGGCGTAGAACGCCGTGAAGCTGTAGGTGATCAGCCCGGCGCTGAAGTAGAAGTAGTAGCGGGGCGAGTGATCGCTGGCGATCCGGCCCAGGCCCTGCATCTCCAGCACTTGCTGCATGAAGGCATCGCCGCCCTGCACGTGGGCGGCCCAGGCCAGCAGCGCGACCCCGGCGGCGAACAGCAGGCCGCTCACCAGCGAGAACCCGACCAGGGTTCGCCACTGCCGGCTCAGCAGGTAATAGCTGCCGACCACCAGTGCCGGGCCGATCATGCCGATCGGGCCGCGCAGGGCAAAGCCCAGGATCAGGCCGAGGAACACCAGCGCCAGGCGTCCGCGCTGCTGCTTGAGGTCGGCAGAGTAGGCCAGGTAGAAGCAGCCCGCGGTGATCAGGGCGGGGTAGATGTCCAGGGCCAGGGAGTTGACGCTATCCACGAAGGCCCAGGTGAACAGCGCAAAGAGCACGCCGCACAGGCCCCATTTGCGCTCATGCAGGGCCCCCAGCTTGTAGATGAACACCAGCATCAGCGACGCAGCGATGCAGAAGGGCAGGCCCATCGACAGCACGGACAGCTGGCCGAAGGGCAGCGACGCCAGATAGACCAGCACCGTGTTGGCAATGGTGTAGTCGGGGTAGGGCTGCAGATCGTCGGCAATGGGGAACAGCGTCATGCCGTGCTGCAGCATGTAGTCGGCAAAGTCGACGAAGCGCGTGGTGTAGTTGAGGACTGCCGGTTTGTACTGCAGCGCCATGAACAGCGCGAGGGCAATCAGGAAAATGCTTTGGCAGGGGCGCTGCAGGATCAGCTTTTTATAGTCTTCCATGCGTCCAACACGCAAAAAAACACCAATGATAGGGTGGCCGGCGGGCGAACGCCATCCACGCGCCGTGTTCGGGGCCGTTGCCGGCACCGGGGTTCAAGGCTCGGCAATCTAGCGCGCCCGGGGTTAACGCCCGGTATACGGGCAGGGGCTGATCAAGGGGGCGCGGCGCAGTGCGCGATTGGCCACGGGGCGACCGTCGCCCGCTGCCTTCGCCGCTGTCCAGGCGGGCCCTGGGACGGGCCCGGTGGCGGGTAGCGGCCCGGCAATCGGCCGCCCGCGGCGCCGTTCAGGGCCGTTGCGGCTTGACCGAGGTGCCGAAGGTGTTGCCCATGCGCACGCCGGTGGCCGCCGGCGTCGAGAGCCCGACCTGATTCGGTGGGCGCTTGTTCACCGGGTCCTCCAGGGCCTGCTGGTTGGCCTGGGCCGCCTTCACTGCGTCCGGGTTGTTGCCCATCTGTTTGCTCAGGCAGTTGTAGTCGGGGGCCTTGTAGCCGCCGACGCTGACTTCCACGCAGCCCTCGCTGGCTTCTTCGGCATGCAGCGTCCAGGGCAGGGCGCTGAGCAGCCACAGGGCTGCGCTGTATCGGCTTAATCGTTTCATCCTGGCCTCCTGGCTGGCCCGGGGAATCGGGCTTCGATGCCGGCCGAGTGTAGTGCAAAGCCCGGCCTGAAAAAGTGATGGTTTTTTTGCCGTGGCCGTAACACCAGATTCATAAACTGGCCTCAGGATGACGCTTTTCAGGGATTGGACCGCAGTGCAGCGACGCAGAGCGCAGGTCGGGCGATGGACTTCATTGCACGGGGGCTTGGCGACCTGTGTGGTGGCGCTCGGGCTGCTGCTGTGGATGCCGGCGGGCTGGGCCCAGGGCCCTCCCGGCGGGCCGCCGCGGGTGGATTCACAGGCCCTGCTGGCACTGGAGATACCGGCGCAGAACCTGGCGGATGCCCTGGAGCTGTTCAGCCGCGCCACCGGGATGGCGGTGCTGGTGGACCGGGAGCTGACCCGGGGCCGGCGCTCGGTGGGGATCAACGGTCACTACAGCGCCCGGGAAGGCCTGAGCCGGTTGTTGGCCGGCAGTGGCCTGATGGCCCGCTACGCCCGCAGCGATGCTTTTACCCTGCAGGTGCCGCAGGCCACACAGCCGGCCGTGCAGCCCGGCGCGGCGGGCAGTCGTGCGGCGCGGCTCAACAGCAGCTACGCCAGCGCCCTGCAACGGGCGGTGGAGCGCAGCCTGTGCGGCTCGGCGCTGACTCGGCCGGGGAGCTTTCGCGCCTTGCTGCAACTGTGGATTGGCGGCGACGGAGCGGTGCAACACAGCCGCCTGGTGAGTTCCACCGGCGACCTGCAACGGGATGAGGCGCTGGTGCAGCGCCTGGCCCAGACCCGGGTCGAGCGCCAGGCACCGAGCTCGTTGCGCCAGCCGCTGACCTTACTCTTGATACCGGACACGACAGGGAAACGCATGGACTGCAAGGAATGGGAAGGAGCTTCCGGGGTATGAAAAATACCGGACACAGTGCGATGGTCAGGCTGTTCCTGACGTCCTACGAGGATTTTCGGGTGCGCTTGCGCAGGCGCCTGGGGTCCGAGGACCTGGCCAACGACGTCCTGCACGAAACCTACCTGCGGGTCGACCGCATGGAAGAGCCGCCGAACCTGGCGCAACCCAATGCCTACCTGTACCGCATGGCGCTGAACATTGCCGCCGACCGGCGCCAGTCCGATGCCCGCCTGCTCACCGGCGATGAGGTCGAGGAGCTGTTGCAGATCGCCGACGAAGCCCAGGACCCCTCGCGGGTGGTGGGTGGCCAGAAGGAAATCCAGACCCTGCTCAAGGCCCTCTACGAACTCCCGGCGCGGCGCCGCAAGATCTTCATTGCCGCGCGCCTGGAAGAGGCGCCGCACCTGGAAATTTCCCAGCGCTTCGGCATTTCCACACGGATGGTGGAGAAGGAACTCAAGGCGGCCCTCGGCCATTGCGCCCTGCGCCTGGAAAGAAAAGTCATTCAGCGGTTCGGTCCCGGGGCCGGAAAACCGTCCTAGACAAAGAGCCCTGATCAATCCGTGAGTACCTGCGCGCTTGAACATTTTTAGCATCTCCACACCCCAGGCCTCGGCGGACCAGCAGTTGCTGAACGAAGCCCGGGACTGGCTGGTCCTTCTGACGTCGGGGCGGGCCACCGCCGCCGATGCCCGGGCGCTGCGCCAATGGTGCGGGCAAAGCCCGCAGCACGCGGCCGCCTTCGAGCAGACCAAGGCCCTGTGGCATTGCCTGCAACCGGCCGCGGCGCTGCTGGAACAGCAAGCGCGGCCGCGGCACTTTGGCCGCCGGGCCTTTCTTGGCGGCGCGCTGGCGGCCTCGGCGGCGCTGTTCATGGTGCGGCTCACGGTGCCGGGCGGCTTTGCCGGATTGACCGCCGACTTTGCCACCGAAGTCGGCGAGCAGCGCCGGGTGGATCTGGCCGAGGGCGTGAGCCTGGAGCTCAACACCCAGACCCGCATCAGCCGGCGTGACCTGGGCGCGGGCGAGCAGGGCATCGAACTGCTGGAAGGCGAAGTGGAAGTCTTCAGCCAGCGCCTGCAGCCGCTCAAGGTCCAGGCCGGCGAGGGCTGGCTCAGCGCGCGCCAGGCGCGCTTCAACCTGCGCAACACCGACCACCAGGTGTGCGTCACCTGCATCGAAGGCAGCCTGCAAGTGGACGTGGCCGGGCGCAGCATTGGCCTGGACAGCGGCCGCCAGCTGACCTACGACCCGCGCAGCATCGGCGAGCCCCAGGTGGTGGACATCCACAGCGTGATTGCCTGGCGCGAGCAGGTCCTGGTGTTCGACAACGCCAGCCTCAACACGGTGATCAGCGAGATCAACCGCTACCGCCCGGGGATGCTGGTGTTGCTCAATGCCGAATTGGGCAAGCGCAAGGTCCAGGCGCGTTTCAACCTCAACCAGCTGGCTGGCGTGGCCTTGCTGATCCGCGACGCCTACGGTGCCAAGTGCACCGAACTGCCCGGCGGCGTGGTGCTCCTGAGCTGATCCGCGAAACACCGACAGCCCCCTGTAGGAGCTGGCTTGCCAGCGAAGGGGCCGGCGCTATTTGCCGAATTCTCAGGGCCTGGCCGCTACGCGGTTCGCCGGCAAGCCGGCTCCTAAGGGAGAGGGTTATTGCAACGGCCCCAGCACTTGCCGGTAGCGCTCTTCGCCCTGGGGCGTCTGGCGCACCAGGCGGATCTCCAGGCCCAGGGGGCTGTCCTGGCGGTTGCCGCTGAGCTGGCGCCAGCCTTTGTCGGCATCCCAGACCCGTACTTGCAGGTCGCTGACCCGGTTCAGCACCGCCACGCCGTCGCGCGGCGCGGGCAAAGGGTAGCGGTCGCGGGGCTCGGCCACGGCGCGGTACAGGGTGTCGCCCTTGAGCCACCAGCGCACCCGTTGCAGGCCATCCCCCGGGGTGGCGGCGCTGCGTATCACCTCCAGGCGAAAGCCCTTGCTGTCGGAGCTGCGCACGCTCAGCGGGGCCGGGCTGTCGGGCTCGGCTTCTTCGCTGTCGCCCAGGGCCGGCTCGCGCAGCTGGGTGCCGGCACGCAGGGCCACGTCACGTTCCAGCTGGTTGAGGGTGCGCAGCAGTTCTTCGGTCTGTTCGGTGCTGGCCTTGAGATGGCTGTCGGCCCGGGTGACGCTGTCCAGGCCGCGCCAGGCAATCAGGCTGACCACCGCCATCAGCATGATCGCCACCATCACTTCGATCAGGGTGAACCCCTGCTGCCGGCGCTTCATGGCTGGGTCACCACCCGCAGTTGGCCGGCGGCGCTGCGTTCCAGGCTCAGGCTGTGCTGGCCGTCGGACAACACCAGGCGCAGCGGCGGGTTGATCCACTCGGCGTTCAATACCAGGCGCTGCCTGGGTTCGATGCGCACTTGCAGCGCCGGGGTTTCCCAGGCCCGGGGGCGCAGTTGGGGGTCGCCACGCAGGTCATCGATGCCGCCTCCGGATTCGCTGTGGCGGCTGAAGGCAAAGCCCTTGGCCGTGGCTCGCCAGGTGATCGGCCGACCATCGGCGCGGGCTTCGGCCTGGGCCACTTGCAGCAGTTGCGCCAGGCGCTCGGCGTCCTTGCGCAGCAGTTGCAGCGGGTCGGGCTTGATGCTCAGGCCCACGGCCGCGCTGGCAATGCCGATGATCACCAGCACCACCATCAGCTCGATCAGGGTGAAGCCTTGTTGCTTGCCTGCCTGCATCGGATTGCACTCCTTGGCCCTCGGACCAGCCTGCCAGACGCAGATGATCGTCCGGTGAAATAAAACCGTGAGAATTGAGCGGTAGGCTGGGGGCACGGACAAACAGGAGGTCCCCCCGATGCTACGTGCCATGTCATTCGCCCCGCGCCTTGATGCCCCTCGACTGCTGCAGTACGCGGCCTTGCTGGCGGCCCTGGGTGGGGTCGCCACCTGGTCGTCGCTGCTGCTGACCCCGGCCGAATCCCAGACCCCGGCGGTGGCGCCCCAGGTGCTGGCCGCGCGTTCCGACAACCCGGCCCTGCAGTGGTTTGCCAACCAGCCGGCCCAGGTGCAGATCAAGGTGTCCGGGGTCATGGCCGGGGCCCGTGGCGCAGTGGCGATCCTGCATCTGAACGATGGCCCGCCGCGCAGCTTCCTGGCCGGGGAAACCCTGACCCAGGGTGTGCGCCTGGCTGTGATCGAGGCCGACGGCGTGCTGATCGAGCGCGGCGCCGAGCAGTCGCGGATCAAGGTCAGCAAGCTGCCGGACTCGCCGGAGCTGCCGCGGTTGACCCGCTAGGCCTCACTGGCGTTGTACCTGCGGCCGGCTGACCAGGGTTTCCAGGCGCGCAAGCGGCGGCGCCTCGCGGCTGCGGTCGCTGACTTGCACCTGCACCCGCACCAGCCCCGGCGCACTGCCCGGGGCGATGCGGGTTTCGCAGCGCAGCTTGAGCCGTCCCTGGTCGCAGTCGAGGTTCTTCACGCCGCTGTTCAGGCGGCCTTCCAGGCGCACTTCGGCGACCCGGCTCTGGGCCGCCAGCAAGGCCAGGGATTTGTCCCGCAGCAGGCCGTTGCTCTGGGTCATCAGGCCCGCTACGCGCACCGCCGCAGCCATCGCCACGGCAATGATGGCCAGGGCCACCAGCACTTCGATCAGGGTGAAACCAGCTTGTTTGCGCAGGGCTTGCATGGGCCGCTCGAGACCGGGAAACAGCCTCGCAGACTAGCCTGCGGGCTTGACCGAATGGCGACCGAAACTCCCGAGGTTTTTCAATACCACTGACATATCTTCTTGCAACACTGCGCGACGAATCGAACTTACGCCAAGGAATGTCGAGATGGATATCGCGCCTGTAACATCCCCGCCCCGAGGCCTGCGCGGCCAGCGTGGCTTCACCCTGATCGAGATCATGGTCGTGGTGGTGATCCTCGGGATCCTGGCGGCCATGGTGGTGCCCAAGGTCCTGGATCGCCCGGACCAGGCACGGGCCACGGCGGCCAGGCAGGACATCGCCGGGCTCATGCAGGCCCTCAAGCTCTATCGCCTGGACCACGGCAGCTACCCGAACATGAACCAGGGCCTGAAGGTGCTGGTGGAGCGCCCGGCCAATGCCAAGGACAGCAACTGGCGCTCCTACCTGGAACGTCTGCCCAATGACCCCTGGGGCCGCCCGTATCACTACCTCAACCCCGGTGCCAACGGCGAAGTGGATGTGTTTTCCCTCGGCGCCGATGGCCAGCCCGACGGCGACGGCGTGAATGCCGATATCGGCTCCTGGCAACTATAGGGCCGGTCGTGAAAGCCCATTCGCCCAGTGCGGCGAAGCAGCGTGGCATGGCCATCATCAGCGCCTTGCTGATCGCCGCGGTGGTGGCGGTGATCGCCGGGGGCATGCTTACCCGGCAAACCTCTTTCACCCGTGCGGTGGAAGCCGAACAGGCACGGATCGTCGCTGCCGGAGTGCTTCAGGGCGGCCTGGAATACAGCCGGCAACTGCTCTGGGACGCGCGCCAGCGTGATGTGTTGACACGCCTCGACCAGGCCTGGGCGCGGCCCATCGGCGACCAGGCCCTGGGTGGATTCAACGCCGGGTTCCAGGGCCACCTGCAAGACCTGCAGGGCAAGTTCAACCTGCGCAACCTGGTGTTCAACCAGCAGGTGGATGCGGGGCAACTGCAGAGCTTCCAGCAGTTGTGCCAACTGATCGGCATCGACGGCGCCCTGGGCCGGCGCATCAGCCAGCGGGTGATCGCTTCCTACCCCCAGCGCCTGCAGGCGCCAGCCGCCACCAGCAGCCATGGCAGTTTCAACAGCGGTCGCCAAACCTCGGCAGGCGCTGCGGCGCAGACCCTGGCGCCCAGGCAGCCGATGCTGCGCAGCCTGGACGACTTGCTGGGCCTTGAGGGTGTGACCCCGGAACTGCTGGCGCGCCTGGAGCCGTACGTGAGCATCCTGCCGGGCAATACCTGGATCAACGGCAACACCGCCAGCGCCGAGGTGCTGGTGGCGGCGGTGCCGGGCCTGGATCTGTCCCGGGCCCGGGCCCTGGTGGCCGAGCGTGACGCCGGGCACTGGTTCATCAACCGTGGCGAATTCGTCAATCGCCTGCGCCTGCCGCAGTTGCAGGTGGACCAGATCAAGGTCGGCATCACCAGCGAGTGGTTCCTGCTTCAGGGCCAGGCCCGCCGTGATCAGCGCCGGGTCAGCCTGCAAGCGCTGCTGCACCGTCCCGAGGACCGCATGCCCCAGGTGATCTGGTCGCGGGTGGGCGCATGAGCCGCCTGCGCATCGGCCTGCCGCCCCTGGACTTGTTGCTCGGCACCGAGCAGCCGCAGCAGTGCCGGGTGGATTTTGCAAGGCTCGATCGTGGCGGGCGGGTCACGGATACCGGTTGCTGTGCCCTGGGCCAGCTGGGGTTGCCGGGCAAGGGTGACAAGCCGCCCGCAGTGGAGTGTTTCCTGCACCCACTGGACAGCCTGCTGACCCAGATCCCATTGCCGCAATTGCCCGCAGCGCGGATCAAGGCCGCGGTGGCCTGCGCTGCCCAGGCGCTGATCCTCGGCCCCAGTGAACAGATGCATGTGGCCCACGGCCACCGCGATGCAGAGGGCCAGGTGGCGCTGAGCTGGCTGCCCCGGGAACGCCTGCAGGCCCTGGGGCGGCTGCTGGAGCAGGCCGGGTTGAAGCTCGCCGGCCTGTACCCGGCGCCCTACGCCTTGCCGGCGCCGCCCCCGGGGCAGGTCAACCTGTGCCTGCTGGACGAACAGTTGCTGGTGCGCCAGAGCGCCACCCAGGGCAGCGTGCAGCCCCTGGTGGCCGAGACCCTGGAGCAGTTGCGCGCCAGCGCCAGCGAGTTGTGCTGGATCGGCGAAGTGCCAGCGCTGCCCGGGCAACCATTGCCAGCGCCAGAACCCCTGCCGGCGCAATTGCGCTGGAGCGGCACGCCGCCTTCCTGGGGCCTGCACAGCGGCGCGCTGGCCGGCACCCGGGCCCCCCAGGGCTGGGGCCGGGCCCTGGGCTGCTGCGCCCTGGCGGTGGCGATCTGGGTGCTGGGCCTGAACCTGTACGCCGCCCGCGAGGCAGAGCAGGGGCAGCGGCTCAAGGCGCAGATGAGCCAGCGGGTGAAGCAGGTATTCCCCGAATTGCCGGTGGTGCTCAACCCGCTGCAACAGGCTCGCCAGCAACTGGCGGCGCGCCAGAGCAGCGCTGCGGCGGACCCGAGCCAGGGCTTCGCCCACCTGCTGGCCCAGGCGGGGCTGGCCATGCCGTTCATGGTGGGCAGCGTGCAAAGCCTGGAGTTTTCCGGGCAGCGCTTGCAGCTCCAAATGTTGCCAGACACCCCGAAAACCGCCGACAGCGCCTGGCAGGGGGCCCTGATCCAGGCCGGCTACAGCGTCCAGGCCCAGGGTAATGGCTGGAGCCTGGCCCCGGGGCAGGCTCCAGCCGAAGAGAGCACAGCCGAGGCAACGGGAGAAGACAATGAATAAGGCCATGCTGGCGCCGTATCGGGCGCGCTGGTCGCGCCTGCGGGCCCAGGCCCTGGGCCACTGGAACGGCCTGGCCCTGCGGGAAAAGCGCTTGCTGGGGGCCACTGCCCTGGGGTTGCTGGGGCTGTTGCTGTGGTTGCTGCTGATCCAGCCGCCGCTGAAGAAGATCGACTACTGGCAAGCCGAGACACCCAAGCTGCGCTCCCAGGCCGAGGCCCTGGAAGTGCTGCTGCACGAGGTCGCGGCGGGCCCTCGCAATGCCCCGGGCGAAAGCCTGGAACAGGCCCTGCGCCAGGCCCTGGATGCGGCCGGGCTCCAGGGCCGCTACCAGTTGCAACACGCGGATCAAGCCGGCCCCGAGAGCTGGCGGTTGACCTTTGAGCAGGCCCCGGCGGATGCCGTGGTCGGCTGGCTGCTGGGGGCTCCCCGGCAGTTTTCACTGCAGGTGGTGGAGGCTCGTCTGCAACGCGCAGACGCGGCCGCCGTCCAAGACTCGGCAGGCACACTGTCCGGGACCGTTCGCATGGATCAGGCGCAGGGCGCTAAGGAAGCTTCATGAAGTGGTCAGGTTCCAACTACGTGCGCCAGTGTCGCAAGGCCGCACCTTTTCTGCTGCTGGCGCTGGGGGCTTGCAGCAACACCACCTCCACCACGCCGCCGCCCTTGCTGGTGGACAGCGAGCTGGGCCAGCCCCTGGCCGACACCCGGCGCAGCGGCGATCTGCTGGCGGACCGCGAGCGCTTGCAGGCGCAACAGGCGCAACGGCCGAAAGTCCTGCACCCGGTGACCAGCAGCAGCCGCGCCCAGGGCACGTCGCGCAGCACCAGCGTGCCGCGCAATCCTCTGGGGGACCAGCCGGTGCAACTGAACTTCGTCGACGCCGATATCCAGGCGGTGGTGCGCGCGCTGTCCCGTTCCACCGGCCAGCAGTTCCTGGTGGACCCACGGGTCAAGGGCAACCTGACCCTGGTCAGCGAAGGCCAGGTGCCGGCGCACCAGGCCTACGACATGCTGCTGGCGGCCCTGCGCATGCAGGGTTTCTCCGTGGTGGACGTGGGCGGGGTGGCCCAGGTGGTGCCCGAAGCCGACGCCAAGCTGCTGGGCGGGCCGATCTACAGCGCCGACAAGCCGGCGGGCAACGGCATGCTGACCCGCACCTTCCGCCTGCAATATGAAAATGCGGTGAACCTGATTCCGGTGCTGCGGCCCATCGTCTCGCCGAACAACCCGATCAATGCCTACCCGGGCAACAACACCATCGTGGTCACCGACTACGCGGAGAACCTGCAGCGGGTGGCGCAGATCATCAACGGCATCGACACCCCGAGCGCCATCGACACCGATGTGGTGGCGGTGCAGAACGGCATCGCCGTGGACATCGCCACCATGGTCGCCGAACTGCTGGAAACCCAGGGCGCCGACCAGACCCAGAAGATCAGCGTGATCGGCGACCCGCGTTCCAACTCCATCATCATCCGCGCCGGCAGCCCGGAGCGCACCGAACTGGCGCGCAACCTGATCTACAAACTGGACAACGCCCAGAGCAACCCCAGCAACCTGCACGTGGTGTACCTGCGCAACGCCCAGGCCGGCAAGCTGGCCCAGGCCCTGCGCGGGCTGCTCACCGGGGAAAGCGACAGCGCCGGCAGCGACGGCGCCCGGGCCATGCTCAGCGGCATGGGCGGCAACAGCCAGGGCGCCCAGGGCGCGAGCCAGAACAGCAGCGGCACGCCCACCGCCAGTGGCAACCTCAACAGCAGCAGCGGCAGTGGTGCCGCCTACGGCCAGGGCAGCAGCGCCGGCCAGGGCGGCACGGGCCAGCAGAATGACCAGAACACCGCCTTCAGTGCCGGTGGCGTGACCATCCAGGCCGATGCCACCACCAACACCTTGCTGATCTCGGCGCCGGACCCGCTGTACCGCAACCTGCGGGAGGTCATCGACCAGCTCGACCAGCGTCGTGCCCAGGTGGTGATCGAGAGCCTGATCGTCGAAGTCAGCGAAGACGATGCCAGCGAGTTCGGCGTGCAGTGGCAGGCCGGCAACCTCGGCGGGCGCGGTGGCTTTGGCGGGGTCAACCTCGGCGGCAGCGGGCTGGTGGGCACGCCGGCGAGCAAGACCAGCATCGACGTGTTGCCCAAGGGCCTGAACGTCGGCGTGGTCAACGGCACGGTGGACATCCCGGGGATCGGCAAGGTGCTGGACCTCAAGGTCCTGGCCCGGGCCCTGAAGAGCAAGGGCGGCACCAACGTGTTGTCGACGCCCAACCTGTTGACCCTGGACAACGAGGCGGCGAGCATCTTCGTCGGCCAGACCATTCCCTTTGTCACCGGCAGCTATGTGACCGGCGGTGGCGGCACCAGCAACAACCCGTTCCAGACCGTGCAGCGTGAAGAAGTGGGCCTGAAGCTCAATGTGCGGCCGCAGATCTCCGAAGGCGGCACGGTGAAGCTGGACATCTACCAGGAGGTCAGCAGCGTCGACCAGCGGGCTTCGGTGGACGCCGGCACCGTGACCAACAAGCGGGCGATCGACACCAGCATCCTGCTGGATGACGGGCAGATCATGGTGCTCGGCGGCCTGCTGCAGGACGGCTACAGCCAGAGCAACGACGCAGTGCCGTGGCTGTCGAACATCCCCGGGCTCGGGGTGCTGTTTCGCAACGACAAGCGCAGCGTGACCAAGACCAACCTGATGGTGTTCCTGCGGCCCTACATCATTCGCGACAGTGGCGCGGGGCGCAGCATTACCCTCAATCGCTATGACTTCATGCGCCGGGTACAGGGCCAGTTGCAGCCGGAGCGCAGTTGGGTGATGCCGGATATCCAGGCGCCGCAACTGCCTGCGGCGAGCAAGGCGATCCCCGGGGCAGTGCCGGTGTCCCTGCAGGGCGTACCGCAGACGCCGCGGGCGCCGATTCGCGCGGTGCCGGTGCAATGAACGGGGCAAAGGGGCCCCAAATCCGGGCTGCCAAGCCCCTCGTAGGCGCCGGCTTGCCGGCGAAGGGGCCCGTGGATCGGGCGCTGATCTTGCTGGCGCCTGCGCTGGCAAGCCAGCGCCTTATGGGGGATGCCCCCATTCATTTCCAGGCCAGCGGGCATCGCGGGTTTCACCGTGGCAGCCCACGCAATGGCGCCGCACCCCACAAGGAGCCACAGCCATGACCACCCAGTTGCCCTACGCCTGGGCCAAGTCCCAGCGCATCCTCCTGCGCCACACCGAGCAGGGCGCGGTGCTGCTGGTGTGCCCCTCGACGCCTGGCTGGTCCATCAGCGAAGCCCGCCGCCAGTTCGGCCCGGCGCGCCTGGAGCGGATTCGCGACGAGGAACTCGACGGCCTGCTGGCCACCGCCTACGCCGACACCGGCAGCGCAGCAGCGGTGGTCGGGGCGGCGGAGAACGAGGTGGACCTGGACCGCCTGATGCAGGACATGCCGGAAATCACCGACCTGCTGGACACCCAGGACGGCGCCCCGGTGATCCGCATGATCAACGCCTTGCTCACCCAGGCTGCGCGAGACGAGGCCAGCGATATCCATATCGAACCCTTCGAGACCCATTCGGTGGTGCGCTACCGGGTCGACGGCACCCTGCGCGACGTGGTGTCGCCACGCAAGGCGCTGCACGGCGCGCTGGTGTCGCGGATCAAGATCATGGCCCAGCTGGACATCGCCGAAAAACGCCTGCCCCAGGACGGGCGCATCGCCCTGCGGGTGGCCGGGCGGCCCATCGATATCCGTGTGTCCACGGTGCCCACCGGGCATGGCGAGCGGGTGGTGATGCGCCTGCTGGACAAGCAGGCGGGGCGCCTGCAACTGGAGACCCTGGGCATGGACCCGGACCTGCTGGCGCGCCTGGATACCCTGATCCGCCAGCCCCACGGCATCGTCCTGGTCACCGGGCCCACCGGCAGCGGCAAGACCACCAGCCTCTACGCGGCCCTGGCCCGGCTGGATGCCAGCACCAGCAATATCCTCACCGTCGAGGACCCGGTGGAATACGACCTGCCGGGCATCAGCCAGATCCAGGTCAACGCCAAGATCGACATGACCTTCGCCCTGGCCCTGCGGGCGATCCTGCGCCAGGACCCGGACATCATCATGATCGGCGAGATCCGCGACCTGGAGACCGCGCAGATCGCGGTCCAGGCCTCGCTCACCGGGCACCTGGTGCTGGCGACCCTGCACACCAACGACGCGGTATCGGCGGTCAACCGCCTGATCGACATGGGGGTGGAGCCGTTTCTCCTGGCCTCGTCGATGCTCGGGGTGCTGGCCCAGCGCCTGGTGCGGCGCCTGTGCAGCCAGTGCAAGGAGCAGGACCCGGCCAACCCCGGCACCTGGCGCCCGGTGGGCTGCCCGGCCTGCAACCACATCGGCTACAGCGGGCGAACCGGGATCCATGAGCTGTTCTGCATCGATGACGATGTGCGCAGCCTGATCCACCAGGGCGCCGAGGAGCAGGCCCTGCGTGCCGCCGCGCGCCGGGCCGGGATGTTCAGCATGCGCGAGGACGGTGAACGCTGGGTGCGCAGCGGCGCCACCGCGCCGGAAGAAATCCTGCGTGTGACACGGGACGCCTGATGAATCGCTATCGCTATGAAGCCGCCGACGCCCTCGGCAAGATCGAATCCGGGCACCTGGAAGCCGACAGCCAGGGTGCGGCCTTCGCCAGCCTGCGCAGCCGCGGCCTGACCGCCTTGCTGGTACAGCTCGATGGCAACGGCGGCGACGGCGGAGCAGGGGGGCTGCTGCGCCCCAGGCTCTCGGACAACGACCTGGCCTGGGCCACCCGCCAGCTGGCCAGCCTGCTGGGGGCCAGCCTGCCGCTGGAGGCCGCGCTGAGCGCCACGGTGGAGCAGGCCGAGCGCAAGCACATCGCCCAGACCCTGAGCGCGGTGCGCGCGGATGTGCGCAGCGGCATGCGCCTGGCCGAGGCCCTGGCGGCGCGGCCCAGGGATTTTCCGGAGATCTACCGGGCGCTGATCGCCGCCGGCGAAGAGTCCGGCGACCTGGCCCAGGTCATGGAGCGGCTGGCGGACTACATCGAAGAGCGCAACGGCCTGCGGGGCAAGATCCTCACCGCCTTTATCTACCCGGGGGTGGTGGGGCTGGTGTCCATCGGCATCGTGATCTTCCTGCTCAGCTATGTGGTGCCTCAGGTGGTCAGTGCCTTCTCCCAGGCGCGCCAGGACCTGCCGGGTCTGACCCTGGCCATGCTCAATGCCAGTGATTTCATCCGTGCCTGGGGCGGCCTGTGCTTTGCCGCCATGGTCGCCGGGTTCTGGGGCTGGCGGGTGTACCTGCGCAACCCCCGGGCGCGCTTGAACTGGCACAGTCGGATCCTGCGCCTGCCGCTGATCGGGCGCTTTGTCCTGGGGCTGAACACCGCGCGTTTTGCCTCGACCCTGGCGATCCTCGGCAGCGCCGGGGTGCCTTTGTTGCGGGCCCTGGAAGCGGCGCGCCAGACCCTGTCCAACGACCGCCTGAGCCAGAGCGTGAGCGAGGCCACGGCCAAGGTGCGCGAAGGCGCCAACCTGGCGGCGGCGCTGCGGGTGGAAAAAGTCTTTCCGCCGGTGCTGATCCACCTGATCGCCAGCGGCGAGAAGACCGGCGCCTTGCCGCCGATGCTGGAACGGGCGGCGCAGACCCTGTCGCGGGACATCGAGCGTCGGGCCATGGGCATGACCGCCTTGCTCGAACCCTTGATGATCGTGGTGATGGGCGGTGTGGTGCTGGTGATCGTGATGGCGGTACTGCTGCCGATCATCGAGATCAACCAGTTGGTCACTTGAACCGCACGACCCAACCCGACCTGACCTGACCCCGTCTGGCCCGGTCCGTAGGCGCTGGCTCGCCAGCGAAGGCGTCGGCAGCGGCGATGCAGGGCTGGCGGGCCTCTTCGCCGGCAAGCCGGCTCCTACGAGAGCGAAGCGGTGGTGCGAAGCACAGGGCAGGGCAGCGATAAAATTTCGTGCCGCGTGCCTCACTCCCGACCGGGCAACGGGCCAACCTCGGGTTCCTCGTTCTGTCATGTTCAGACCCGGTGGCCAGCCCCCTAGGCGCTTGCAGGGCAATGCCGCTTCCAGCCCCGGCAACCTGGCGGTCATTTTCCCGGGCAAAGGCGCGAAAACCTCCGACAAACACCCGAGAATCTTTTGCAAAAACAGCTGCTTTCTCCCGAGGTTTTTTCCTTTATCTGTCACCGGAAACTGCGAACTTCTCTCCCCATGGCCTCACCCATCAAGCCGTCTGGATCAAGGCTTCTGGCCCGAGTGCCATGGCGTCATGCAAGAGCTATTCACCCAACGTACGAACACGACGAAAGGAGATTCTTCATGTTTAAGCGCAACGTTCTCGCGGCATCCCTGACCCTGGCTGCCCTGTGCTCGGCACAGGCTGCAATGGCTGATATCAACGGCGGTGGCGCAACCCTGCCACAACCGCTGTACCAGACCGCTGGCGTGCTGACCGCCGGCTTCGCTCCCTACATCGGCGTAGGCAGCGGCAACGGCAAGGCTGCCTTCCTGAACAACGACTACACCAAGTTCGTGGCCGGCACCACCGGCAAGAACGTGCACTGGGCCGGTAGCGATTCCAAGCTCACCGCTGCCGAATTGAACAGCTACGCCACTGGCCACCAAGCGGCCTGGGGCAAGCTGATCCAGGTGCCTTCGGTGGCCACTTCGGTTGCCGTTCCATTCAACAAGGCCGGCACTGCTGCCGTTGACCTGAGCGTCAACGACCTGTGCGGCGTGTTCTCGGGCCGTGTTTCCGACTGGAGCCAGATTGCAGGTTCGGGCCGTACCGGCGCCATCACCGTGGTCTACCGCAATGAAAGCAGCGGCACCACCGAGCTGTTCACCCGCTTCCTGAACGCCAAGTGCGCCGAGACCGGCACCTTCGCCGTGACCACCAACTTCGCCTCCAGCTACTCGGGTGGCCTGCCTGCCGGTGCGGTTGCCGCTGTTACCAGCCAAGGCGTCATGGACGCGCTGAACGCTGGCGACGGTCGCATCACCTACATGAGCCCGGACTACGCCGCGCCGACCCTGGCCGGCCTGGACGACGCTACCAAGGTGGCCAAGGTGGCTGGCGTTTCCCCGGCGCCTGCCAACGTTTCCTCGGCTATCGCCGCGGTTGCCGTGCCTGATACCACTGTTCGTGGCGACCAGAACCTGTGGGTTCCTGTCTTCACTTCCCAGGCCAACATCGACGCCAACCCAAGCGACAAGAGCCTGCGCCTGTACCCAACCAGCGGTTACCCAATCCTGGGCTTCACCAACCTGATCTTCAGCCAGTGCTACGCCGACGCTAACCAGACTTCGCAAGTACGGGCTTTCTTCAGCCGTCACTACGGTGCCCTGGTGAACAACGACACCGCCATCAACAACAACCGCTTCGTGCCTCTGCCAGCTGCCTGGAAAACCGCAGTACGTGACTCGTTCGTTACTGCCTCCAGCGGCCTGAGCATCGGTAACGCCAGCGTCTGCAACGCCATCGGCCGTCCGCTGTAACTCTCGCGTCCGATACCTGCAGCCCCCGGATCAGCAACGGTTTCGACCGTTGCTGATTTTTTTCATGCTCGGCACAACGCTCCGGCACGAGTGCTCGCCCGTCCTGATACGACAGGAGTCATGTCATGTTCAAAATGCATTGGTTAGCCACGTCACTGGTGGGCAGCGCCCTATGTGCCCAGTTGGCCCTGGCGGATATCAACGGTGGCGGGTCGACGCTGCCGCAGTCGTACTACCTGGCGCCCGGGGTACTGACGGCGGGTTTTGCGCCCTACATCGGCTCTGATCTCGGGGACAAGGAAGCCTTTCTGAACAACGACTACAACCGCCTGATTCCGGGCGCCCCTACCCGGAACGTGCACTGGGTGGCCACTGAATCGAAGTTGAGAGGCAGCGAGCTCGACGGCTACTCCATGGCCCATGGGGCGAGCTGGGGGCCGTTGATCCAGGTGCCCGTCGCCGCCACGGCGGTGGCGATCCGCTTCAACAAGGCCGGCATTGGCAACCTGGACCTGAGCGTCAATGACGTGTGCGGGATCTTCTCGGGCCGGCTGGACCGTTGGGAGTACCTGTCGAGCGGTGCAGGCACTAACGGACCACTGACGGTGGTCTACCCGCAAGGGCCCAGTGGCACCACCGAGCTGTTTACCCGTTTTCTCAATGCCAAGTGCTCTGAACCGGCCGGGCCTTTCGCGGTGACCCGGTTCTTCGCCAACGCTTATCCAGCCTCGGTGCCACAGACCGCCAAGAGCGCGCAGGGCAGCCCCCAGGTCATGGAAGTGCTCAATGCAACCCCGGGGAGTGTGACCTTCATCGGTTCGAGCCACGCATCCAGCACCCTTGCCGGGCTGGAAGATGGCAGCAAGGTAGCGCGGGTAGGGGGGATAGCCCCGACACCGGCGAACATCGTCAATGCCATCAGCCTGATCAGCCCGCCGACGGCGAACCTATCGACCGGCCCGTTCAGCGACCCCATCAGGTGGGTACCGGTGTTCGCCGCTTCGTTCGATGGCAATGACCCCTCGGTGGTGCCATTTCCCAGCGTCGGGTATCCGATCCTGGGCTTTAGCACCGCGATTTTCAGCCAGTGCTACGCCGATGCGACGCAAACCGCCCAGGTGCGGGCGTTCTTTGCCCGCCAGTACGGTTCGCTGGTCACTAACGATGCGGCATTGCTCAACAACAACCTGCAACCCTTGCCGGCGATCTGGAAGGCCGCGATCCGGAACGCCTTCGTGACACCCGCCAGCCTGCGCAGTATCGGCAACCCCAATATCTGCAACGCCATTGGCCGACCTTTCTAGCCGGCCAGCGCCGCTTGCCCCTGCTTGCCGCCGTGGCACGCAGGGGCAGGGGCGACACCCTGCACCCCAAAGATGAATTTTCCGTGACATCCGTTCGGTCGCGCCTCGCGCCAACGGCCTATCTCCTAAAGCAGTGACGCGCGCCCTGGGCCCTACAAGCGTCGCGCTCCCGTGGGCGTCATAACAAAGGATGAGTAGTAATGGTTCGCTGCAAACCACCGGTCAAATCCCCCGCGCTGCGCCCTGATGGCGAGCTGCCGATCCTGCGGCTCAAGCCCCTGGCCCAGGCCATCGCCCTGCTGATGGTGGCGGGCAGTGCCCATGGCGCCACGGCCTTCAGTTCCGGCTGGTTCGCCGACAAGGGCGCGTCCCAGGCCGCCACCGCCGCGCGCACCAACGGCCAGGTTCCGGGGATCCCGCCGCTGTCCCAGCAGACCCGCGCCAACCAGCAGTTGCAGCGCTCCCTGAGCAACCTCAATTCCAGCGTTGCCGCCATCGCCGCCCAGCAAGCGGCCCAGGCTGCCGCACGCCAGGCCGCATTCGGCACGGTGAGCACCATTCCCGATGGCCTCGGCGAAGGCGGGCTGAAGGTCGACAACAGCCTGACCCAGGGCTGGCTCAATGCCAAAGGGCCGGTGCAGAGCCAGTCCGGCGGCAAGACCACGGTGACCATCGAGCAGACCGCCGACAAGGCCATTCTCAACTGGGAAACCTTCAACGTCGGGCGCAACACCACCGTCGACTTCCAGCAGCAGTCCAACTGGGCGCTGTTGAACAAGGTCAACGACCCCAATGGACGGCCCAGCGAAATCCAGGGCCAGATCAAGGGCGCCGGTACGGTGATGATCATGAACCGCAACGGGGTGATCTTCAGCGGCACCAGCCAGGTCAATGTGCGCAACCTGGTGGCAGCCGCGGCCACCATCAGCGACGAGCAGTTCACCCAGCGCGGGCTCTATGTGGACGCCAACGGCACCCAGCCGACCTTCAGCGATGCCCTGGGCAAGGTCCAGGTGCAGCGCGGTGCGCTGATCCAGACCCACCCGGCGGCCACCTCCACCGAATCCGGCGGCTATGCCTTGCTACTGGGCTCGGAAGTGGAGAACGCCGGCACCATCGTCACTGCCAAGGGCCAGACCACCCTGGCGGCCGGCGACAGCTTCTACATCCGCCGCGGGGTCGGCACCAGCGGCAACCAGCACTCCACCACCCGGGGCAATGAAGTTGCCACTTCGCTGAAGGCCGGCAGCAGCGCCGGCAAGGTCAGCAACAGCGGCCTGATCATGGCCTCCACGGGCGATATCACCCTCACCGGGCACCAGGTGGCGCAGAACGGCGTGGCCCTGGCCAGCACTTCGGTGGACACCCGCGGCACCATCCATTTACTCAACTCCGCCAGCGACAGCACCGGCAGCGTGACCCTGGGGCAGGGCAGCACCACCGCAATCCTTCTGGACAGCAGTGGCAGCAGCGCTCTGGACAGCCAGCGCAACAACGGCCTGATCAACCTCGACGGCACCCCGACCAACCTGATCACCGGCCAGTTCAACAACCTCAGCAGCGTGGCCGACCGCAGCGACCAGTCCCGGGTGGAGATCGTCAGCGGCGGCACCGTGGATTTCCAGGACGGCTCCATCACCCTGGCCACCGGTGGCCAGGTGGCGGTCAGTGCCGGGCAGCGCAGCCTGGTGCGCGATGGCGCGGTGATCGATGTGGCCGGCGCCGTCGGGGTCAAGGTGGCGATGGAGTCCAACAACATCAAGATCAACGTCCAGGGCAACGAGCAGCGCGATTCGGCGGGCAACCGCGACAGCGGCCAGTTGATCAACAACGACGTCTGGGTCGACCTGCGCGAGCTGGTGTTCGTCCCGGCGGGCACCAACGGCTACGCCACCGATCGCTGGTACACCGCCGGCGGCCTGCTGGAAGTGGGCGGCTACCTGGGCACCCAGGGCCACAACATCGGCGAGTGGATGGCCCAGGGCGGTACCCTGACCTTCACCGGCAAGGACGTGGTGACCCAGTCCGGCGCCCAGTTGAACCTCTCCGGCGGCACCGTCGATGTGCAGGGCGGCTACATCCAGCAGACCTGGCTCAAGGGCGCCGACGGGCGCTTGTACGAGCTCTCCAGGGCGCCGGGGGACCTGCTCTACACCGGCATCTACAAGGGCTATGTGGACAGCAGCCCGCGCTGGGGCCGCACCGATTACTACTACAACCCGCTGATCGCCCAGCAGCGCCGCTACGAGGCCGGCTACAGCGTCGGCCGCGACGCCGGCAAGCTGGTGATCGGCACCAGCAACGCCGTGCTCGAAGGCCAGCTGGTGAGCGAAGTGTTCAAGGGCGACCGCCAGACCCAGGCGCCGAACATCAACCTCGACGGCTACCAGCAATCGCACAAGGCCGCGGCCCAGCGCGCGCAACTGATCATTGGCAACTACACGCCGATCTACAACAAGACCAGCGGCACCCTGCGCTACGCCCTGAGCCCCAGCGTGGACAAGGTGCTGATCGAGGCCAACCAGCAGAAGATCGCCGACGGCCTGGACCTCGCCACAGCCCTGCCGGCCAACCGCCAGGGCCAGCTGGTGCTGGACAGCGACCAGCTCAACGGCTTCCAGCTGGGGGCGATCAAGGTCGGCGCCAGGCAGCAGGTCCAGGTCAACGGTGCGCTGAAGGTGGCCGATGGCGGCGACATCACCCTGTTCGGGCCAGAGGTCAAGATCAACGCCAACCTCACCGCCCACGGTGGCAGCATCAACGCTGGCAACGTGCTGAACCAGGTGGATGTGAACCGCAATTTCGTGGTCGGCGATGTGATCCTCGCGCCCACCGGCGGCGCCCAGGCCCGGGTCGATGTGGCCAGCGGGGTCAAGCTGGATGCCAGCGGGCGCTGGAACAACCTGGCCCTGGACGCCTCGGACAGCAGCGGCCTGGCCTTTATCAACGGGGGCAAGGTGTCGCTGCGCAGCAGCGGCGACCTCAACCTGGCCAACGGCACCCAGGTGGATGCCAGCTCTGGCGCCAGCATTGCCTATGACGGCAAGACCAGCGGTGGCAAGGGCGGCGACGTGACCCTGGCCGCCGACGGCAAGCTCGACCTCGATGGCGAGCTGCGCGGGTATGGGGTCAACGGTGGCGGCACCCTGGCCCTGCAGGCGCACAAGGTGCTGATTGGCGCCCATGATCCGGCCCCCGAGGCCGGCACCCTGCAACTGGCCGGGGATTTTTTCAACAAGGGCTTCGGTGCCTACGACATCACCGGCAACGAAGGGCTGACCGTGGCCGAGGGCGCCCAGGTCGAGGTCAACATGCCGGTCTACCGCTTCGGGGCCCAGGCCAGCAGCAGTGCCACTGGCAGCGACCCGGCCACGGTGCTGGAGCGCTGGTTGCCGCAGCTGTACCAGCAGGATGCAACCAGGGGCGTGCTGACCCAGCGCCGTGGCGCCGGCCTGACCCTGAACGCCGGCAACCAGTACTCCACGGCCGCCCAGTTGGCCACCACGGCGCTGAGCGTGGGGCAGGGCGCGGTGATCAGTGTCGACCCGGGGCAGGCCATCAACCTGCGCAGCGTCGGCCAGTTGACCCTGAACGGCACGCTCAATGCCTGGGGCGGCAGCGTCAGTCTCGGCGGCCTGACGGTGGCCAGTTCCGAGGCCGCCAATGCCGCCGGTCACGGGCGCTCGATCTGGGTCGGCGAGCAGGCGGTGATTGATGTGGCGGCGCGGGCGGTGAGCGCCGTGGACAACCGTGGCCGTCGTTACGGCCAGGTGCGCAATGGCGGCAAGATCGCCATCGGCGGCGAGATCGACCTGGCCACCGGTATCGCCAAGGCCAGCGACCTGTTTGTGGTGGTGCGCGAGGGTGCGCGTCTCGACGCTTCCGGCGCCCAGGCGGCCCTGGACATTCCCGGCCAGGGCCGGGTGCAGGTGGCCAGCAACGGTGGCAGCATCAGCTTCGCGTCCAACAACGGCCTGTACCTGGACGGCAGCTTCGTCGCCCGGGCCGGAGGCGCTGGCGCTGCAGGGGGCACCTTGTCGCTGGCCCTGGAAAGCCCGTACTACATCAAGAACGCGGTCAGTGACCGGGTGCTCAAGGCCCGGGAACTGGTGCTCAGCCAGACCCACCAGGGCAGTGCGCTGCCCGCGAGCGCCGACGCCGCGGCCGCCAGCCTGGAGTATGGCCACGGCCGCCTCGGGGTGGATCAGGTCACCGCCGGCGGCTTCGACAACCTGGCACTGCTGAGCAACGGCCTGTTGAGCTTCGATGGCGATGTGTCGCTGAACATGGGCCAGAGCCTGCGCCTGTACAGCGGTGCCCTGAACCTCAGCGAAAGCGCTGCGGCCAATAGCAGGGTCGACCTGTCGGCACCCTACCTGCTGCTGGCGGGCATCCTCGCGCCGCTGGAAGCCAAGGACCAGTACGTGCGTCCGGTCTCCACCGGCACGCCGTCGCAACAGGCCACCCAGGCGCAGTTCAATGCCAGCGGCAACCTGATCGATGTGCGTGGCAACGTGGTGTTCGGCAGCAAGGGCACGTTGCGCCAGGCCGACAACAGCCTGCTCGGCGTCGAGCGCCGCGGGTTCGACCATGTGCAACTGACCAGCCAGGGCGACCTGCGCTTTCTCGCCGGGGCCGGGGCCGATGTGATCGCCAAGGGCATCAGCACCCAGTTGCTGACCCAGGGCGACATGACCCTGCGGGCCGCGCAGTTGTACCCGGGTACCGAGGTCGGGGCCCGGGTGATTGCCGGCTACCTCAACGATATTTCCGGCACCAGCATCAACTTCGACCCCACGCGCACCCTGACCATCGGCCGCACCGGCCATGGCGAGGCGCCTGTGCCGTACTCGGCCTTCGGCCGCTTGCAGCTGGGCGCGGCCAACATCCAGCAGGGCGGGGTAGTCCGTGCGCCCCTGGGGCTGATCGAGATCGGCAACCTGGGCGCGAGCAAGGTCGAGCTGCTGCCTGGCAGCCTGACTTCGGTCAGCGGCAAGGGCCTGGTACTGCCTTACGGCGGCACCGTCGATGGCCAGGTCTACAAGTACAACGGCAAGACCGTGACCTTCCTCGGCCAGGGCGCCCTGGTGAATGAGAACAGCGACCTGAGCGTCGGGGTGATCCTGGGCGGCAAGTCGGTGCAGGTACAGCCCGATGCCACCGTGGACCTGTCCGGCGGTGGCGAACTGCTGGGCGCCGGGTTCATTTCCGGGCGCGGCGGCTCCACCGATGCGCGCTACAGCCCGCTGGTGCAGATCGGCGCCAACGGCAGCTTCATCCTCCCGGGCCTGGGCAGCAACCCGATCTACGCCATAGTGCCCGGGGTGCAGCCGGGCTATGCACCGGTGGCGCCGGAGGGCGGCGCGGTGGACCCGCTGATCGGCCAGCAGATTACTATCGGCGCCGGAGTGCCGGGGTTGGCGGCAGGTACCTACACCCTGATGCCGTCCACCTATGCGCTGATGCCGGGGGCCTTTCGCGTCGAGATCAACGGCCTCGCCGGGCTCGGCACCGAAGGCGCGACCCAGCCGTTGCGCAATGGCTCCTGGTCCACCGCCGGGCGCCTATCGATCGCCCATACCGGGATCAGCAACAGCGTCGCCAGCCAGTTGATCCTGACCTCGGCCGACACCCTGCGCCGCTATTCCCAGTACAACGAAACCGGCTATGCCCAGTTCGCCCTGGCCGATGCCGCCAAGCTCGGGGTGCCACGGCCGATGCTGCCGGTGGACGCCAAGACCCTGAAGCTGGCCCTGGAGCCGGGGGCCGGTGCGGATGCCTTCTCGTTCAAGGGCATTGGCCGTTTCGATGCCGCTGCGGGGGGCTATGGCGGCACCGTCGCGGTGTTGAACATGGGCAGTGGCAACATCGAAGTGGTGGCGGCCGGCAAGTCGGCCACCCAGGGTTTCAACGGCGTTACCCTGGATGCCGACAGCCTCAACGCCATGGGCGCAGCGCGCCTGATGCTGGGCGGCCTGACGCTGGTCAAGTACGGCCAGGGCGGCAACTACATCACCGTGGCCGAAGGCGTGAACACGCCCAAGGGCTCGATCACCTTGCGCGAGGGCGCCAGCCTGGCCGCGCCGGAAGTGTTCCTGGTGAGCAACACCGGCGAGATCGTCCTGGAGCAGGGCGCCTCGATCAATACCCTGGGCCGAGGCAAGGCCAGCTATGACGCCCGTGACGGTTTCACCTACCAGGTGGCCAATATGCTGGCGGTGTCCAACGGCTTGCTCAACGTGATCAGCAAGGCCCAGGCCGGCGGGCAGACCAGCGGCGGCATCCGGCTCGGGGTGTGCGCCAGCGCGCCGTGCAGCGGGCAGACCGCACTGTATTCCGATGGCAGCATCGTTGCCCTGACCGACAACGCCTTCGAGCTGGGTGACCAGGTGCGCTACGGCACCCGCCACCTGAACCTGGGCCTGAACAATATCAACGTCGGCAGCCCGGAGGCGCTGGCGGCAGCCGCGGCGGGCAATCGCCTGCCCAGCGGCATGACCCTGACCCAGCAACTGCTCGACCGCCTGCTGCGCGGCGATACCCAGGTCGGCGCCCCGGCCCTGGAGACCTTGCAGCTCTCGGCCCGGGACGGCTTCAACTTCTACGGCAGCGCCAGCCTGGACACCTACGACCCGGCGACCGGCAAGTCGCTGCTGAGCAACCTGATGCTCTCCACCCCGGCGATCTACGGTGCCGGGGGCGCCAATGATGTGGCCAGCATCCACACCGCCAACCTGATCTGGCAGGGTTCCGAGACCCCGGCAGGCGCGGTGGTGGCCGGCGGTGCCGGAACCGGCAGCGGCCGCCTGCAAATCAATGCCGAACGCATCGAGTTCGGCTACGGGGCCTTTGCCCAGCCCAGCACCACCAAGAGTTTCGACCGCCTGGCCCTGGGTTTCGCCAACGTCGACCTCAATGCCAGCCAGCGCATTACCGCCAACCACAAGGGCAGCCTGTCGGTCTACCAGAGCCAGGGCGCCTTCGATCCGCTCAAGGGCTTTGCCTACAGCGGCGGCAACCTGAATATCCTCACCCCACTGATGACCGGCGAGGCCGGCTCGGTGAACCGCATCACCGCTGGCGGCGCCATGGATATCGGCGCCTCGGCCGGCCCTCGTGGCCAGGCCAATGGCCAGGGCGCGGAACTGTCTCTGCAGGGCGACAGCATCCGCCTGGCCAGTGCCGTGGTGCTGCCCAGCGGCAAGGTGACCCTGGGGGCCCGGGGTGATGTCAGCCTGACCGATGCGGCGTTGATCGATGTGGCTGGCCGCACCATCGCCTTCAATGACCTGAGCAAATACGGCGCCGGCGGCGAAGTGCTGCTGCAGAGTGCTACCGGCAATGTGCTGCAGGCCACGGGCTCGACCATCGACCTTTCGGCCACCCATAACCAGGCCGGCAAACTGCGGGCGGTGGCGCTGGACGGTGCGGCCGGGCGGGTAGACCTGGCGGGCAAGGTCCTTGGCGGCAGCAGCGGCTACTACGATGCCGGCGGCACCCTGGTGCCGTTCCTCGGCGCCACGGTGGAAATCCAGGCCCAGCACCTGGGCAGCAGCGGCACGCTGGACGAGCAGTTCGCCGCCCTCAACCAGCGCCTGAACCAGGGCCAGGTCTTTGGCGCACGCAGCTTCCAGCTCAAGCAGGGCGACCTGACCATCGGCGACGGGGTCAGGGCCAGCACCGTCAACGTCTCGGTGGACAACGGCAGCCTGCGGGTTACCGGGCGAGTGGACGCCAGCGGCGAACGGGTCGGCAGTATCAACCTGGCGGCCGGCAAGGGCCTGACCCTGGACGGCAGCGCGGTGCTCGATGCCCACGGCAGCAAGCTGCGGGTGGACAGCTACGGCAAGATCATCGACTCACCGAACCGCGCCAGCGTGGTGCTCAGCTCGGGCCAGGGCCGCCTGACCCTGGCCGACGGTGCGCGCATCGACCTGCGCCACGGCACCGACGTGGCTGTGGGCAGCGCGGCGGGGCAGAACGACGGTCGCAGCCGCGGCACCCTGGAGCTGAACGCGCCGCGCCTCGTCCAGGCGGACCAGAGCAGCAACGACATCGACATCGATGCCCGTGGCCCGCTGGATATCCAGGGCGCGCGCTCGATTGCGGTCAACGGCATGCTCCGCTACGACGATGCTCCGGAAAAAACCGACGCCACCGCCAGCGGCCGCCCTTACCAGGAAATCACCCAGGCCTACCTGGATGCCAAGCATGCCCAGAGCACGGCCTTTATCAACGCGGCCCTGCAAAACAGCGACCTGCTGCAGAACAAGCTGGCCGGCCTGAACAACGCCAGCTATGCCGACGCCTTCCATCTGCGGCCCGGGGTCGAGATCGTCAGCAAGAGCGCAGACGGCGACCTGGTGGTGCAGGGCGACCTGGACCTGTCGGGCTATCGCTATGCCAGCCTCAACCCCCACAGCCAGAAGACCTCGGTCTACGGTTCCGGCGAGGTCGGCAGCCTGACGCTGCGCGCCGGGGGCGACCTGAATGTCTATGGCAGCATCAACGACGGCTTCGCGCCGCCGCCTGCCACCGTGGACGACAAGGGCTGGGTGCTGCTGCCGGGCGTGGACTTCACCGGTGGCACTATCATCGTGCCGGGCAACGGCGTGACCCTGGCCGACGGCACCGCCTTCCCGGCGGGCAGCACCCTCAACTACGACCTGCCGATCAAGGGGTTGACCGTGGCCGCGGGCACGCGCCTGCCGGTCACGGCGACCCTGGACCAGACCCTGGTACTGCCGGCGGGTACGGTACTGGCGGCGGCGATTCGCGATGCCTCGGGCAACCTGCTGTTCGCCGCCGGCACCCTGCTTGGCGAGCCCAGGACCCTGGTCGCCGGCACCCGTCTGGAGGCCGGGACGCTGTTGACCCAGGGCACCCAGCTGCGGTCCATGACCTGGCCCAAGGGCGTGCCGCTGCCGCAAGTACACCTGGCCAATGTGAACAACAACATCGTCATGCTCGACGGCAGCAAGGCCCTGCCCAAGGGCGGGCTGATCCCGGCCGGCACCAACGTCAAGCTGCCGAGCGGCGTCGACTCGGTGCAGTTGCGGCCCGAAGACGTCGGGCGCCAGGGCAAGCTCTGGGCCATTGCGCCGATGCTTGCCGAAGGCTCGCAATCCTGGTCCCTGCGCCTGGTGGCCGGGGCCGATACCAGCGCAGCCGACAGCCGCATCGTGCAGGCCAACCCACGCAGCGGTGACTTGCATCTGGCGGACAGCCATTACGGGATGTTCGCCAAGGAACTGCCCAGCCAGGTGGTGCGGACCTGGACCCAGGTGGCGGTGGATGACCTGGCCGGCGTAGGGATAGTGGTCAAGGCCGGTGATCCGATCGACGAACAACTGCTGGTGGATCTGGGGCAGACCTCGATCGAGCAGTTCTGTGCCGACAGCCCGGCCTATTGCGCAATCAAGGCCAGCTACGCCTGGACCCAGCTGGCGGTGGACGAGCTGGCGGGCGCCGGGGTGGTGGTCAAGGCCGGCGATCCGATCGATGAGCAACTCCTGCTGGACCTGGGGCAGTCGTCCGTCGCGGCCTTCTGTGAAGAGTCGCCCGCCTTCTGCATGGCCCTGGACAGCAAGACCTATGGCGCAACGCCGTCCAGCAGCCGCTTCAGCGTGATCCGCACCGGCACCGGCGACCTTGAACTGCTCAGTGCCGGCAACCTGAGCATGGACTCGCTGTACGGGGTCTACACCGCCGGTACTTCCTCCACGGCGACGACGGCCGGCGATCCCTACAACCAGCCACGGGCCCAGGGAACGGGAGCCACGGTGCTCAATGACCCGGGCAGTTACTTCGAACAGTTCGTCAATGGCAGCGGCACCAGCCTGTACCGCGCCTGGTACCCGGAGGCGGGGGGCAACCTGCGGGTCAGTGCCGGTGGCGACCTGACCGGCAATATCAGCAGTACCGCCAACGACAGCCGTGCCTGGCCCAACCCCAAGGACAACGGCCAGGACTCGGCCGAAGTGGGCAACTGGCTGTGGCGCCAGGGCAGCGGCGATGTCGCCACCGGCGGTTCGGCGCAACCCGGTGCCTGGTGGATCAATTTCGGCACCTATGCGGCCAACGGCAGCGCCGACCGGATGCTGGGCTTTACCGGGTTCGGCACCCTGGGCGGCGGCAACCTGGAGCTGAATGTCGGCGGTGACGCGGGCATCCTCCAGCGCCTGACGGACAGCGCCGGCGCCTCCACCGTGGCGCCCCGCAGCCAGGGGCTGGTGCTGGCCGTGGGCAGTACCGGCCGGGTCGCCAGCGATGGCAGCCTGCAACTGACCGGCGGTGGCGACCTGCGGGTGAACATTGCGGGCGCCTTGAACCCGGCCAGCAACCTGGTCATCGAGCATCGCAATGGGGTGGTGGTCAACCTGCGTGGCAGCAGCCATTTGCAGAGTGCCTCCCTGGGCAGCATCGACCTGCACTATGGCGGCACCGCCGTTGACCACAACCCCAGCGAAGCCCGGGCCTTCGACCCGTTGCGCGCCACCCGTGGCCTGGCCCAGGGCGGCCTGACCCTGGTGCCCGGCGATGCCACCTTCAACCTGCAGAGCCGCGGCGACCTGGTGGTGCAGAACGTCGAGGACCCGGGCCGGGTCCGCCAGTTCAACACCGCGCTCTTCAGCCGTGGCAGCCAGCAAGGCAGCGGCCGGAGCTGGTTCACCCTGTGGACCGAGCGTACCGCCATCGACCTGATGTCCCTGGGCGGCAACCTGACCCCGCTCACCAGCCCTGGCAGCACCGATCTGGCGGTGGTCTATCCGTCGATCCTCAGGGCCGTGGCAGCCAGCGGCAGCCTTTACTATGGCAAGGCCGCCAGCGCGCAAGTCGGCGACCTCAACTACCGGGTGCCGCTGTTCCTGGCGCCGGGCGCCGCAGGGCAGTTGCAGTTCCTGGCCCAGGACTCGATCTACGCGGGCGGTTTCACCGTCAGCCAGTCGGGCGCCGCGGCCGCTTCGGTGGCCACGCCCTGGCGTCCGGCATTTGTCGGCAGCATCGAGGGTGAGGTGGTGGCCAGCAACCTGTCGGTCAACGGCAACCCGGTCATCGGCTCGATCCTGCCGTTGTTCGCCTTCGGTTCCGGCAGCGTCTCCGGGCTGGTTGCCGGCCCGGCCGATCCGGCGCGTTTCTATGCGGTGAACGGCGACCTGATGGGGGTCAACAGCGGCCGGATCATCACCTTCGGCCAGGCGGCCTCCCAGTTGCACTCGGGGCAGACCTGGTACGAGGGCAGCCGCCCGGTGTGGATGATGGCCGGGCGCGATATCGTCAGCAGTGGCCGGACCTTCGGCGTCGAGGACCCGGTCAATGGCTCGACCTCCCAGGGCAACCTGTTCGTGCACAACAACCCCAGTGACATCTCCGTCGTCAGCGCCGGGCGCGACATCCTCTACAGCAACTTCAACGTCGCCGGCCCCGGCACCCTGGAACTGACCGCGGGGCGCAACATCCTCATGGAGGACAAGGTCAGCGTCACCAGCATCGGCGCCGTGGCGCCGGGGGACCGCCGGCCTGGGGCGAGCATCGTGATGCAGGCCGGGTTCGGCCCCAACGGCCCGGACTACCGGCGCTTCGTCGAGGCTTACCTGGACCCGGCCAACCTCGCCCAGCCGGGCGAAAGCCTGTCGGGCGCCCGGGTGGCCAAGACCTACGAGGACGAACTGCTGGACTGGCTGGCCGAGCGCTTCGGCTTTGTCGGCGACAGCGCCCAGGCCCGGGCCTATTACGCGGCCCTGCCCGCGGAACAACAGCGGGTGTTTGCCCGGAATGTGTATTTTGCCGAGCTCAAGGCCGCCGGCCGCGAGTACACCGAGGAAGGCGGCATGCGCCAGGGCAGCTATGCCCGTGGCCGTGCGGCGATTGCCGGGCTGTTCCCGAGCACCGACGTGGCGGGCAACCCGATCACCTACCAGGGCGATATCACCCTGTTCGGCGGTGCCGGGGTGCACACCGACTTTGGCGGCAACATCCAGATGCTGACCCCCGGCGGCAACCAGACCTTCGGCATCGAGGGCACGGCGCCACCGGCCTCGGCGGGGATCATCACCCAGGGCGCGGGGGACATCCAGCTGTACTCCCTGGGCAGCATCCTGCTGGGCCAGAGCCGGATCATGACCACCTTCGGCGGCTCGATCATGGGCTGGTCGGCGGCGGGCGACATCAACGCCGGCCGCGGTTCCAAGACCACCGTGGTCTATACACCGCCCAAGCGGGTCTACGACAACTGGGGCAACGTCAGCCTGTCGCCGTCGGTGCCCAGCACCGGGGCGGGGATCGCCACTCTCAACCCGATACCCGAAGTGGCGGCCGGCGACATCGACCTGATCGCGCCCCTGGGCACCATCGATGCCGGCGAGGCGGGGATCCGGGTCTCGGGCAACGTCAACATCGCCGCTTTGCGGGTGGTCAACGCGGCGAACATCCAGACCCAGGGCAAGTCCAGCGGGGTGCCGGTCACGGCGGCGGTCAACACCGGCGCCATGACCTCGGCCAGCGCCGCCGGCTCCGCCGCGTCCCAGGCCGCGGAAGATGCGGCCCGCAACCAGCAGGCGGCGGCCAAGCAGGGCCGGGCGTCCATCGTCACCGTGGAAGTGCTGGGCTTTGGTAGCGAACCGGTGCAACGCCCCCGTGAAGACGCCAGCCGCGCCCCGGGCTACAACCCCGACAGCCCGGTGCAGGTGCTGGGCGCCGGGCCCTTGAGCGAACAGGCGCGGGCGCGTTTGACCGACGAGGAGCGCGGGCAACTGACGCTGTAGGTTCTCTCGTGGTAGCAAGGCTTGGGGGCGATCGTCGATCGCCCCTTTTTTTGGGAGCAGAGAGGTTCTATTCCAGACGGGAATACAATGAATAAAAACAATGAATTTTAATTATCAAACCGCAGGGCCTAGCCTGTCCCGATCCTTTGAATGGAGCCCTGCCATGACCTCATCCTCGGTAAACCCGGTTGAAAAATTCGACCGCTCGCGGGCCGACGAATACGCCCGCCAGAGCCGTATCGCCCTGGCGGGCTACGACGCCTGCCATGACCTTGCCGCCTGCATGTTGGCGGCCAGCCTGGGTGAGGGGCGTGCGGCCCACATCCTGGCCGTGGGGGCCGGTGGCACGGCCCAGGAGATTATCGCCATGGCTTCCCTGGAACCGGGCTGGCGCTTTACCGCTGTAGACCCCTCGGCACCGATGCTGGAGGCAGCGCGCCAGCAGTTGCAGGCGCAGGGTTTGCTGGAGAGGACCGAAGTGCGTCTGGCCACGGTGGACGAACTGGCGGCGGACGAACCCTTCGACGGGGCCACGCTGATCGGCGTGCTGCACCATCTGCCCGGTGATGAAGCCAAGCGGCAATTGCTGCGGGCCATCGCCCGGCGCCTCAAGCCCGGCGCGCCGCTGATCGTCGCCGGCAATCATTACGCCTACGCCAGCCAGCCCCTGCTGCTGGCGGCCTGGGGGCAACGCTGGCGCCAGCAGGGCGCGACGGCGGATGAGGTACACGCCAAGCTGGGGAAAATCCTTCAAGGCGCCGACCCGCCCCATTCCGAGGCGGCGGTGCAACGGTTGCTCGAAGAGGGCGGTTTCAGCGCGGGAACACGTTTCTTCAGCAGCCTGTTCTGGGGCGCCTGGTTGAGCCGCAAGAGTCGCTGAGGGGCCGCTCGAACATGCCTGGCACGCCTTCAGGCCGGCAAGCTCCACAAGGTCATCACTCATGGAGTGTCGCCGCATGCCGGGCCAGCCCGCGAGGCTGGTATCGCCTTTGAGCATCTGCTGTGCATGAGCAATGTGCCGCCACTGGCGGCCTCGCCTCCCTGTCGGGCAGCCCAGGCGCCGATTGCCGAGCGCCTGGGCATCAATGATCACTCGCCGGCCCTCCTGGCCTGTTCCAGGTTGGCCGCGCCCAGCCAGTAGAACAGCCCGCCGGCGACTATGAACGCTCCCAGCATGTAGAAGATCCAGTGCGCCGGGTGGCTGGCCAGGACCATGCCGCAGAGTATCGGGCCCAGGGCGCCGCCGAGGTTGGAGAGGTTCTGCGCGCCGTAATACAGGCCTCGCAGGTGTTCGGGGGCGATCAGGTCGATGAACATGTACTCGGCGGGAAACACGATGATTTCCCCCAGGGTGAACACCACCATCGACAGCACCCACAGCGCCAGGCTGGTGGCCAGGCCGAAGCCGCTGACCCCCAGCAGGAACAGGCCCAGCCCCAGCGCCAGCCAGCGGCTCAGGTGGCGCTGGGTAATCCTGCGGCCGATGGCGTATTGCAGGGCGATCACCAGCAGCGCATTGGTCGCCACCAGGGTGCTGATGATGCGGTAGGTGGCCTCGGCCGAGGTGGTGACCACCAGGTACTGCGACAGGTATGCCGAGAACTGGCCAAAGACCACGGCGCTGAGCAGGCCGCCCAGGGTGAAGCACACCAGGCGGTAATCCCGTAGCAGCTGTTTGCCCAGGGCCGCGAAGGATAGCGGCGCTGGCGTCGGGCCGGCGGCGCTCAGCTGTCTGTCGCCCCAGCGCACATGGATCGCCAGGAACCCGGCGCCCAGGGCGGCGGAGATCAGGAACGGCAGGCTGATGTCCAGGCGCGCCAGCCCGGCGCCGAGGAACGGGCCCACGGCGTAGCCGATATTGGTCAGGGTGTATTTGATCGAGAAGGCTTCGCTGCGCTGTTCCACCGACAGGCGCTGGGCAAAGCCGGCCTTGATCGCGATGTCGATCACCGCATAGGCCAGGTTGACCAGCACCAGGCACAGGTAGAACAGCCACAGCTGGCGGGCACTGAAGGCGCCGATGAAGCCCAGGGTGAACAGCGCGCAGCAGGCCAGGATCAGCCGGTAGCTGGGCGTGCGGTCCACCAGGAAACCACCGTAGAGGCTCAGCAGCGAGCCGAGGATCATGCTGCTGCCGATCACCAGGCCGATGTCGCTCACTTGCAGGCCGAAAGCACTGCTCAGGTAGATCACCAGGTAGGGCAGGGTGATTGCCCGGGCCAGGGTCAGCACCAGGGTGCCGGCCAGCAGCAGGTTGATTGCTTTCGGGTAGCTTTTCAGGGTGCGCAGCATCCGTGCCTCATCGGTCTGTAACGGCGTTTTTGAGAATGGCAGCCAGCTTACTGGGGAATATGGTTCTGTTTTATGATGTTTTTTACCCAGTGAATGGAATCAGATTCATGAATAAGAGGTGCCAATGTTTTCTTCCGAACGCTTGAAGGGGATCGATGTGTTTGTCTGCGTGGCCGACTGCGGCAGCTTCAAGGCCGCCGCCGAACGGCTCAACCTTACGGCTTCCGCCGTCAGCAAGGCCATCGCCCGGCTGGAAGGGCGCCTGCAGGCGCGGCTGTTCCAGCGCACCACCCGCAGCCTGGCGCTGACCGATGCGGGCACGGCCTTCTACCGCACTTGCAGCGGGGTGCTGGCAGACCTGGAAGAGGCCGAGCTGGCGCTGAACGCGGAAAACTCCGAGCTGCGGGGGCGGGTGCGCATCGACCTGCCCGGGACCTTCGGCCGCTCCCAGGTGCTGGGCGCCGTCCTGCGCTTTGCCCGGGAGCATCCGGGCTTGCAGCCGCACATCACCTTTTCCGATCCCGGTGTCGAGCCGCTTGAAGCCGGTGCGGACATCGCCGTGCGCCTTGGCGGCTCGGGGCAGTGGCCGGCGGCGCTGGGGCACCGCTGCCTGGGCCGCGAATGGCACCTGTTCTGCGCCTCGCCCGACTACCTGCGCAGCCATGGCGTGCCGCTGACCGACCAGGACCTTGAGCGCCATCAGTGCATTGCCTATGGCTGGGTGGATGGCCGGGTCAGCCCCTGGAACTTCGCCAGCGGCCGCCCGGGCGAGAGTGAGCGCCGGGTGATGTCCGCCAGTTGCGTGGTGGGCGATGGCGAGGGACTGTTGATGGCGGTGCAGCAAGGCTACGGCATTGCGCAACTGCCTTCCTGGCTGGTCAAGCGCCAGTTGGAGGACGGAAGCCTGGTGGAGGTGCTGCCGCAATGGGCCAGCGAAGGGCAGGCGATCCATCTGCTGTGGCTGAAAAGCCGGCAGGGGCTGCCCAAGGTCAGTGCATTGCTGGAGATGCTGGAACGGAATCTGCGGGGATAACGATGAGAAAAAATGGCAGGGGCGGCTGGATTCGAACCAACGCATGGCAGGATCAAAACCTGCTGCCTTACCGCTTGGCGACGCCCCTGTAGCTGTTGCGATGTTACTTGCCTGAACTGCCGGCCCGGGGAGGGCCGCTGCAAGAACGGGCGCAAATTTATCAACTTATCGGCGGGCTGGGAAGCCCCCTGGTGAAAAAAATGAGTTTGAAAACAGCTGCTTAGTCTTTTTCAGGGCGATTTTATCCGTCCCGGGGTTCAAGGGACCAGGTAGCCGGGCTGTGAATCCTTCAGCGGCCGGGCCATATCCAGTGCGCGGCGGATGGCCCGCAACTCCGCCCCTTCAAGGGCGCGCCGGCCAAATTGATAGTCGTCGCCCCCCGGGCCCAGGTGCACCGAAAGCAGCCCGAACAGCTGCTCGCCCACTGCTTCGATGAACATTTCCATATAGCTTTCGTAACGGCCGTAGGCGCACAGGTAGATCAGCCCCTGGACCTCGGCGCGCTCGCACTCGTGAATGTCATCCCAGGTCAGGCAACTGCCGTGTTCGCCACTGATCAGCGGCAGGTGCCAGGCGTTCGGTGCGAGCGGTTGGGCGCGCAGGGCCGCCGGTAGCGGCTGGCAGGACAGCACCTGGAAGCGGTACCTGAGCCTGCCGTGGTGGTTGGCATGCCGTGGCGCGGGAGGCTCGGCGGCCGGGCCGGTGATCCGCACGTGCAGCAGGTGGCTCAGGGCGATTTCCGAGGGTTGCTCGTTCCAGCCATTGAGGTCCGCCAGCGGCGGGCACCAGATCAGTTGCAGGGTTTCACCGAGCACGATGCCGTCCTGGCGTTGGAAGAAGGCTGAGCTTTGCTCGCCCACCACTGGCAGCAGGTCGCGCAGCTGCAAGGTCGGCGCGCCGTAGTCGATGCCAAGGTCGGTGGACCAGAACAGGGGGGTGCAGGTTCTCAGGGTTGCCGGCATGGACGCGAGCCTGTGATGGGGAGGGGGAGGATTCTTCGGTAACTGGCGCCCGATGTCACCTCTGTCTGACTCAATCGGCTACATCCGCTGGCTCAATGTGACCGTGACAGCCCGCTGCCGCGCACTAGTATAGGGAGCCTTGGGCAAGACCTATAAGAACAGCAGAAGGACACACACGCATGCGACGCTGGAACGGCTGGGGGGATGCATCCACGGTGGTCGAATTGCCGGCCCAGGGCGCGGGGTTTCTCGCCGAGCGCCTGGGGCCGGGACGCAGGTTGCCGGAGGCGACCCTGGAGCAGGCCCTGGCCCGGGTGCCGGCATCGCGCCTGCAAGCCCATGACTTGTACAGTATCAGCGCCGAGGACCGGCTGCTGCACGCCCGCGGCCAGAGCCTGGCGGACTGGCTGGCGCTGCGCGAGGGCGAGCTGGGGGCCTACCCGGACGCCGTGGCGTTCCCGGAAACCGCCGAACAGATCCGCCAGCTGCTGGCCCTGGCCGAGGACCGCGACCTGTGCCTGATTCCCTACGGCGGGGGCACTTCGGTGGCCGGGCACATCAACCCCGGCTGGTCCGAGCGGCCGGTGCTGACGGTGTCCCTGGCGCGCATGAGCCGCCTGCTGGACCTGGACGAAGACAGCCTGCTGGCGACCTTCGGTCCTGGGGCCAGTGGCCCTCAGGTGGAAAGCCAGCTGCGGGCCCGGGGCTACACCCTGGGGCACTTTCCCCAGTCCTGGGAACTGTCGACCCTGGGTGGCTGGGTCGCCAGCCGCTCCAGCGGCCAGCAGTCGTTGCGCTACGGGCGCATCGAGCAGCTGTTCGCCGGCGGCACCCTGGAAACCTTTGCCGGGCCGATGCCCATCGCCACCTTTCCGGCGTCCGCCGCCGGGCCGGACCTGCGCGAGGTGGTGCTGGGCAGCGAAGGGCGCTTCGGGATCATTTCCGAGGTCAAGGTGCGGGTCAGCCGCCTGCCCGATGACGAACGTTTCTACGGGGTGTTCCTGCCCGACTGGCAGCAGGCCCTGCAGGCGGTGCGCGCCCTGGCCCAGGCCCGGGTGCCGCTGTCGATGCTGCGCCTGTCCAATGCCCTGGAGACCGAAACCCAGCTGGCCCTGGCCGGCCACCCGACGCAGATCGCCTGGCTGGAAAAGTACCTGGCCCTGCGCGGCGCCGGGGCGGGCAAGTGCCTGTTGACCTTCGGCGTGACCGGCAACCGCCGGCAGAATGCCCTGTCCCTGCGCCAGGCGCGCCAGCACCTGAAGGCTTTCGGCGGGGTGTTCACCGGCACCCTGCTGGGCAAGAAATGGGCGCAGAACCGCTTTCGCTTTCCCTACCTGCGCGAAAGCCTGTGGAACGCCGGCTACCTGGTGGACACCCTGGAGACCGCCACCGACTGGAGCAATGTCGACCGCCTGCTGCAACGCATCGAGCAGAGCCTGCGTGACGGCTTGGCCGCCGAGGGCGAGCAGGTGCATGTGTTCACTCACCTGTCCCATGTCTATGGCGAAGGGTCGAGCATCTACACCACCTACGTGTTCCGCCCGGATGCCCAGTACCCGGCGACCCTGGCCCGCTGGCAGGCACTCAAGCACGCTGCCAGCCAGACCATCGTCAACCACCGCGGCACCATCAGCCACCAGCACGGCGTGGGCAAGGACCATGCGCCGTACCTGCTGCGGGAGAAGGGCCCGCTGGCCATCGATGCGCTGCAGGCCCTGAGCCGCCACTTCGACCCGGCCGGGCGCCTCAACCCCGGCACCCTGCTGGAGCCGTGAACCATGAGCCAGGACTGGAATGCCCAGTGGCGCCAAGAGGCGCTGCCCGGGCTGGCGGCGCAAGCCTGGGACCTGATCGTGATCGGCGGCGGCATCAGCGGCGCCGGCATCCTGCGCGAAGCGGCGCGGCGCGGCTGGCGTTGCCTGCTGCTGGAACAGCGAGACTTTGCCTGGGGCACCTCCAGCCGCTCCTCGAAGATGGTCCATGGCGGCTTGCGCTATATCGCCAAGGGCCAGTGGCGCCTGACCCGGGATTCGGTGCGCGAGCGCCAGCGCCTGTTGCAGGAGGCCCCGGGGCTGGTGGAGCCCATGAGCTTCCTGATGCCCCATTACCGCGGCAAGTTTCCCGGGCCCAGGGTGTTCGGCGGCCTGCTGAGTGTGTATGACGCCCTGGCCGGGCGGCGCAATCATCGCTTTCACGATGCCCGGCAGCTGGCTTTCCTGGCCCCCGGGGTCAAGGAGCCGGGGCTGTTGGGGGGGACCAGTTTTCTCGACGCCCTGACCGACGATGCGCGGCTGGTGATGCGGGTGCTGGCCGAGGCCCGGGCCGATGGCGCCCAAGTGTTCAACGGCGTTCGGGTCACCCGCCTTTTGCGCGAGAACGGGCGGGTCTGCGGGGTGCAGATCGAGGACAGCGAAGGCGGGCAGCCGCAGCAGGTGCGCTGCGCGGCCCTGGCGGTCGCTACCGGCGCCTGGGCCGAGCGCCTGCGCCCGGCGGACCGCGTGCGCCAGCTGCGGCCCTTGCGCGGCAGCCATCTGCTGCTGCCGGGCTGGCGCTTGCCGGTGGCCCAGGCCTTCAGCTTCATGCATGCCGAGGATGGCCGGCCGGTGTTCGTCTTCCCCTGGGAGGGCGCCACCGTGGTCGGCACCACCGACCTGGATCACCGCGATGACCTGGACCAGAGCGCCAGCATCAGCCAGGAAGAGCTTGAGTACCTGCTGGCCGCCTGCGCCCAGCAGTTTCCCCAGGCCCTGATCACTGCCGGCGACGTGCTGTCGACCTGGGCCGGGGTGCGCCCGGTGGTGGCCAGCAGCGACGGCCAGCAGGGCAAGCCTTCCAATGAAACCCGCGAGCATGTGCTGTGGCAGGAACCCGGCTGCGTGACCCTGGCCGGCGGCAAGCTCACCACCTTCCGGCCCCAGGCCATCGAAGTGCTGCAGGCCTGCGGAGCGATGCTCGGGCGTGAAGTGGTGGACGACGGCGCCCCGGTCTTCACGCCTGTGGCGCCCCTGGAGATCCCCGGCCTGAGCGGCGCCCAGGTGCGGCGCCTGGCTGGCCGCCACGGCCGCCATCTGCCGCGGCTGGCGCAGTGGGTGGCGACCCTGGGCGGCGATTGCGTCGGCGCCAGCGACACCCTGTGGGCCGAGCTGGCGTTTGCCGCCGAGGCGGAAATGGTCCTGCACCTGGACGACCTGCTGCTGCGCCGTACCCGCATCGGCCTGCTGCTGGCCGAGGGCGCCGCCCAGTACCTGCCGGCCATCCGCCGCCTGTGCCAGCCGCAGCTGGGCTGGGACGACGAGCGCTGGCAGGCCGAGGAACAGCGCTACCGGGCCCTGTGGCAACGCCATCACAGCCTGCCGCCACTCGCCTAACGATGCTCAACCAAGAGAGCCCCATGGATAACCACAACAACAATAAGCAGGACTACCTGCTGGCCATCGACAACGGCACCCAGAGCGTTCGTGCGCTGCTGTTCGACCTCAAAGGCAACCTGCTGGGCAAGGGCAAGGTGGAGCTTGAAGCCTATTTTTCCAGCCGGCCCGGCTGGGCCGAACAGCACCCGGACTACTACTGGGCCAAGCTCGGCGAAGCCTGCCAACTGCTCTGGCAGCAGACCGGCATCGACCGTTCGCAGATCCGCGGCGTGTCCCTGACCACCCAGCGCGGCACCCTGATCAACGTCGATGCCCAGGGCCGCGCGCTGCGCCCGGCGATCCTCTGGCTCGACCAGCGCCAGGCCGAGGTCGAAGGCAAGATCAAGGGGCCCTGGGGCTGGCTGTTCAAGTTGATCGGCGCCGAGGCCACGGTGGATTATTTTCGCGCCCAGGCCGAGGCCAACTGGGTGGCACAGGAGCAGCCCGAGGTGTGGGCCGCCACCGACAAGTTCCTGTTGCTCTCGGGCTTTCTCACCCATCGCCTGACCGGCAATTTCGTCGACTCGGTGGGCTGCTGCGTGGCCTACCTGCCGTTCGACTACAAACGCTTGCGCTGGGCCGCCCCCAGTGACTGGAAGTGGCAGGCCCTGGCGGTGCGCCAGGAGCAGTTGCCGACCCTGCTCAAGCCCGGGGAAACCCTGGGCCGGATCACCGCCGAGGCCAGCCGCCATACCGGCATACCCGAAGGCCTGCCGCTGATTGCCGCGGGTGCCGACAAGGCCTGCGAAGTGCTGGGCTCGGGCGTCCAGGACTCGACCACCGCCTGCCTGTCCTACGGCACCACGGCCACCATCACCACCACCCGTTCGCGCTACCTGGAAGTGGTGCCTTTGATACCGCCGTACCCGGCGGCGGTGCCGGACCACTACAACTGCGAGGTGATGATCTTTCGCGGCTACTGGATGGTCAGCTGGTTCAAGCAGCAGTTCGGCCTGCGCGAAGTGCAGCAGGCGGCGGAGCAGGGGCTGGAGCCGGAGCAGCTGTTCGACGCCCTGGTCCAGGCGGTGCCGCCGGGGTCCATGGGCCTGACCCTGCAACCCTACTGGTCGCCGGGCATCCGCGAGCCGGGCATGGAAGCCAAGGGGGCGATGATCGGCTTTGGCGACGTGCACACCCGGGCGCACATCTACCGGGCCATTCTCGAAGGCCTGGCCTATGCCCTGCGCCAGGGCATGGAGCGCATCGAAAAGCGCTCCAGGCTGAAGATCAGCCGCCTGCGGGTGGCCGGCGGTGGCTCCCAGAGCGACGCGGCCATGCAACTGACGGCGGACATCTTCGGCCTGCCGGTGGAGCGGCCCCATGTCTATGAAGCCTCGGGGCTGGGTGCGGTGATCGCCTGCGCGGTGGGCCTGGGGCTGTACCCGGACTTCGCCACGGCCATCAGTGCCATGACCCGGGTTGGCGCAGTGTTCGAGCCCCAGCCCCAGGCGCAGCAGATGTACCAGCGGCTGTACAGCGAGGTCTACCTGCGCATGTACCGCCAGCTCAAGCCGCTGTACCAGAGCATTCGCGAGATTACCGGTTACCCGGCGTGAGGGCGCGGGCCAGGAGGGGTAAGGGTTCCCGGTCGAAAAAAGCCGCTTGCGCGGCACGGCTCAACTATCGTCATCCAGGTGGACGGAACCCTACGACAACCTGAACCAGTGAGCCGAACATGAACCGCCAGGACGCGCTGAACATCCTCTGGAAGCGATTGTTCATCATCTTTGTGCTGCTGTTGGCGGCGTCCCTGGGGGCGGTCGCCCTGGCCGACGGTTACACCATTCCCTCGGTGGTGTTCATCGTCGGCAATATCGGCGGTTACGTGGGCTTTCACCGCCAACTGTCACACCTCAGCGAGGAGGAGATCGTCAGCCTGTGCAGCTCCTGGTTCAACGTGCTGTTGCCGTCGTTCATCGGCGGCATCCTCGCGGGCCTGCTGTATATCCTGTTCATCTCAGGCGTGGTGCAAGGTGAACTGTTTCCCCAGATCGTCGACGACAAGATCTGCCGGTACCCGGACAACAGTTTCTATGTGATTTTCTGCCAGCACGCGGACGGCTATGCGTCCTACGGCAAGCTGCTGTTCTGGTCCTTTGTCGCGGGTTTCAACCAGAACTACGTGGTCGATCTGATCGAGAACATCAAGGGCAGCAAAAAAGCACAGGGTGAAGCATGAGCAAAGGCCGCCGGGTAAAAGGGCCGGCGTCGTGCGGCCCTTCGATTGCTGGTCGCTGCGGTCACTCGATCTGAAGAATGCTAGGTGTGTGTGTTTTGTTGTGTGAGTATTTAATTACAAGTAGGTGTTGACACCTACTACTAGGTTAAATATTCTTCGTGACACATACACAAGAGATGCCTTCCAATGAATAGTCTCGTCAACGCCTACAAGGCGCTCGAAGTCCTCACCCAGGATGAGTTCAATCGTCGCTTTCCGCAAAAGCACACGCTGGGGGAAGTGGTGCTGGGCATGGGAGAACTGGTTGAGGTCTTGAAGAAAGACAACGGCCTGTCGCTGCGCAAGATTGCCGAAATCGCCGATGTTTCGGTGGCCGGTCTCGATCGCTGGCGCAACAACGGCTACGGCAGCAAGAAGCACTGTGAAAAACTCATCGCCTACTGCCAGCAATTGCTGGGCGAAACCCTCTTGCCACATCCGGTCGCCACGGCACCCGCTGCCAGTGTGGCGCAGAGCCTGCGCGCCTGTAGCCCGGCGCAGTTGGAGGCGGCCATTGAGCGTGCCTTGCAGGCACAGCTGGGGTTCCCCGATTCGCTGGAATGCACCCTGGTCAGGATGGAGGCCGGCGCTGACGGCCACCGTCTGGAAATTCTGCTTCGCTGAGCCACGGCCCCGGTGTTTCCCGGGCTGCGGCTGGCGCCATTGAGCTTCAAGGAGAGTTGAAGATGAACCCTATGCAAACTTCGGCCTGGGACCAGGCCGCCATCGCCCTCAAACAGAATGCGGCCAAGCTGCCTGCCGGGTACCAAGGCAAGGTTCGCCAGATCATTGGGGAAACGCTGTGGGAGCCTTTGCAACGCACGACCCGCCATCGCTTTGGCAAGCATGTACGAGCCAATCTTGAACACTATGGATTGGTGTTCGTGGGCAAGGCGGGGACCATAGCGGTGTACAAGAAGTCGGCGGTCTGATCGGCCGGCTGACCGCGGGCCAAGCCTCGGTGAGGCCACCCGCCCTGTCCGCGTTGCAAAGCGCCGCCGCCCCTGGTCGGGCAGCGGCGTTTTATCTGTTTGAGCGCCGATTTCCCGCCGCCTGAATGACCTTGGCCAGATTGTCCTGTGCTCTGTTGGTTCTTTCCTGCGTCGCACCTTGCATTGCCCTCTTTCTGCCGGTCGGAGTTTTCTCGATGTCTTCCCCAAAATCCTTGCCCACGGTCCTGTTGGGCCTGGCCCTTGCCTGCCCGGCGCTTGCCGAAACCCGCGCTGTAGAGCTGGCACCGGCGCAGGTCCTGGGGCAGGAGCCGGTTGGCGAGGGGCAGGGCATGGAGGAGGCCGCGGCGCGGCTGGCCCAGGTGCCCGGCGGCACCAATGTGGTGGACATGCGCCGCCCGCTGCAGGGCCGGGTGGCCAGCAACCAGGATGTGCTGGCCTACCAGCCCGGGGTCTATGCCCAATCGGCGGGCAACGAAGGGGTGAAGATCTCGATCCGCGGCTCGGGCATCAACCGCGCACCGGGTGCCCATGCCTCGGGGCTGTATACGATGCTCGACGGCCTGCCCCTGACCGGCCCCGGTGGCACGCCCTATGAATTGCTGGAGCCCTTGTGGGTCGACCACGTGGAAGTGCTGCGTGGCGCCAACGGGTTCGACCGTGGCGCCCTGGCCCTGGGCGGGGCCATCGATTACGTCAGCCATACCGGCTATGACGCACCGCTGTTGCAGGTGCGCTACGCCACCGGCAGCCACGGTTATCAGCAGCGTCAGGTCAGTTCCGGGCAAGTGCTGGGGGATTTCGACTATTACGTGTCACTGACCGACTCCAATGCCGACGGCTACCAGGATCACACCCGCAGCCAGAGCAAGGGGCTGATCGGCAACTTCGGCTACCGCTTCAACCCGAACCTGGAAACCCGCTTCTACCTGCGCTACCGCGAGACCGACAACGATCTGGCCGGGCGCGTGACCAAGCGCTCCATCGAACACGACCCGCGGGCGGCCAACCCGGCCTACGTCAGCCGCGACGACCGGCGCAAGCAGCCGGGCAGTACCTTTGTCGGCAACAAGACCACCTATTACCTGGACGACGATTCGAGTATCCAGGCCGGGCTGGTGTACCACGACTACCCCATGGACCTGCGCGAAGGCCCCAACCGCCTGAAGGTGGCCTACAGCGACGTCAGCGGCACCCTGGACTACAAGCGCCGCGACAGCCTCTGGGGCCTGGAAAGCCGCAGCACCCTGGGCCTGCGGGTGACCAAGCACCTGCCCAATGACGGTGCCAGCGAGTTCGTGCGCATTCCCACCGGCAATACCGCGAACTATGCGCCGGGCACGCGGATCCGCAACTTCACTTACCAGGGCTCGGACACCGTCCTGCACGTTGGCAATGACCTGGAGATCGCCGACGACCTGTGGCTGACCACCGGGCTGGCGGCCATCTACACCCGCCGCGAAAGCGCGGTGACTTACCCCGAGGGCGGCGGCAAGACCAGCCTTGGCGATTGGGACTACGCGCCGCGCCTGGGCCTGCGCTATCAGCTGAACCCGGATCTGCAACTGTTCGCCAACCTCAGCCGCTCGGTGGAAGCGCCACACCCCTGGTCGCTGATCTACAGCGCCAATCAGCGTTTTCCGGCCGGCAGCGGCGTCGCCACCGGCGCCCAGCGCGACCCGGTCAAGCTGCGCAATCAGACCGCTACCACCCTGGAACTGGGCGGGCGCGGCGACAGCAGCCTGGGCCAGTGGAGCCTGGCCTGGTACTACGCCCAGGTGCGCCACGAACTGCTTTCGGTGCTGCCGGACGCCAACGCCACCACGCCTTACGAGCTCAACGCCAGCCCCACCGTGCACCAGGGCGTGGAAGCCAGCCTGCAGAGCGAGCTGTGGTCGCGCCCGGGCGTCGGCCGCCTGAGCCTGCGCCAGGCCTATACCTTCAGTGATTTCCACTACCGCGACGATCAGCGTTTCGCCAACAACCGCCTGCCGGGCCTGCCCATGCACTACTACCAGGGCGAGCTGCGCTACGACTGGCCCCTGGGCTTCTTCGCCGCGCTCAATACCCAGCTGGTGTCCAAGGTGGCGGTGGATTACGCCAACAGCTACTACGCCGATCCCTATGCGCTGTTCGGCGCCACCCTGGGCTACAACGCGCCGAAGAACGACTGGCAGACCTGGGTCGATGTGCGCAACCTGACCGACAAGCGCTACGCCGCCACCGTGACCCCGGGCTATGACGACAAGGGGCTGGACGCGGCGCGTTCAACGCCGGGGGAAGGGCTGGGGGTGTACCTGGGGGTGTCCTGGAGCCTGCGCTGAAAGCAGGGCCGCGAGCGAGCCGACACCCCCCAATGAAAGTGCCCGCAGCAGCGGGCACCTGGTTCATGCCGGGCGGTGTCAGCCCGGGCGGCAGTGATTTACCACTGGCCCGAGAACACGCAGGTCAGCGCTTCGATGGCGCTGAACTTCCACAGCGAGTCGCCGCAGTCGCTGGCAAAGGCGTGGGCGTTGGAGGCGGTGAGGGCCAGGGCGATGGCCGAGGCATAGACGATTTTCTTGAGCGACATGGGAAAACTCCTTGTTATGAATCCGCACGTTCTTGTAGGCGCCGTCCTGAAGGGGGGGGCTGCTGCGGACTATAGGCCCGTGCTGCCCCCGGCACTATTAGCCCGAGTGTGCTAATGGCCCATGCGCATCACTGTGCCGCCCGGCCCAGGCTCAGTTGCGAAAATACAGCTCGTCCAGCTGCCGCCGGCGTATCACCAGGTACTCCTCCCAGACCTTGGGGAAATCCTCGTCCCGGGTCAGGGGGAAGGTCAGGTAGTAAGTCCGACCGCTGACACTGATGTACTCCCGCACCCGCTTGTACGCCGGCTGTTCCAGCAGCGAGATGTATTCGTCATAGGCGTAGTGGTAGTGGGAAATCGTCACCCGATGGGGCGCGATCATGCAGCGGGAGAAGTCGATCACCCAGCCATGGCTCATGTCGCTGCCCAGGTAGCCGTAGACCCCATCCTCGGAGAGGCTGATGGCTTTTCGTGCCTGTACCCCATCCTCATCGTTGACCAGCACGATCTGGCTTTCGAAGTAGCGGATGGCCTGTTGCTCGGGGCCGCGCAACTGCAGGTTCCAGCCGACGGCGCCCATGCGGAACTCGCCCTGCTCGGTATATTCGGCAGTCCAGCCGTTGGCAAGGGTAATGCTGTGTGTGGTCATTGTCGTCCTGGTGATGGCTGTCCCTGAAGGCTGGGGATTGTACGTCAGCCGCTGTGCGAAACGGCAGGGCCCGTGGCGCCCGGTCAGTCATGCCCGCATGCGAGCTGTCCTGTGACTGTGGCCGTGCCCTGTGGCTAGTTCGCCAGTGCGTGGCGCAGATGCGCCAGGGCCCGGGTTTCGACCTGGCCCTGGTCGCTCCCCGGATTGAAGACCGCGCAGCAGGCGCTGGTGCCGGCGACGTTGGCGCGATAGACCGCCAGCGTGCTGCCGGGGCCGCTGCCGGTGTGGCCGTAGAGCGTCAGGCCAGACTCGACACTGCCCACCATCAGGCCCATGGCATAGCCGGGAGCGACCCAGGGCCGGCCGGCCATCGGCCCGCCCAGAAGCTGGGCCTGCTGCATGCCTGCCAGCAGTGCCGGGGGCAATAGCGCGCCGCTCAACAGCCGATCCAGCAGCAGCGCCGCCTCCGCCAGGGGCCCCACCAGCAGGCCGTGGTAGACCCAGCCGGGGTGGTAGTCGCCCAACTGGCCCAGGTCCACATCCCGCAGGTCTTCGCGGGTCACGGCGAGGCGCGTGCGAGACAGGCCCAGGGGCGCCAGTACCCGTTGTTGCAGGGCAAGGTGCAGGGGCAGGTCCGTCGCCTGCTGGATCAGCTGCGCCACGAACAGGTAGCCCACATTGGAGTAGCGCCACTGGCTGCCGGGGGCGTAGCGCAGGCGGCTGGCGTCCAGGCGCAGCAGCATCTGTGCATCGGGCCATGCATCCTCGTTGCGCAAAACCGCGTCGTGGTAGTCGCTCAGCTCGCTGTAGTCCGCCAGCCCGGCCTGATGCCGCAGCAACTGGCGCAGGGTGAAGGGGTCCTGGGGCAGCGGCTCATCCAGCCCCAGCAGGCTGTCGCGCACCAGGGTCAGGGCCGCTGCGCTAAGCACGGTCTTGGTGAAGCTCCACCAGGGCACCAGTGGCTGGGGTTGCTGTGGGGCCAGCGGTTGGCCGTTGTGGATCAGGGCATGAAGCACGGAGGGGATGTCCTTGATGGGCTGTGTTGCCGCGCGCTGTTGGGCCAATCAGGTCGTGAGCGGCCCTGCAGGGTACGGCATAATGCGCGGCCGTTTGGCTAAACCTAGGAATTGATCAGGAGGATCAGGCTGGCTATGTACAGACTTGGGCACATGATAGACAACCAGTGGGTCGAGCACAGTTATCCGCCGGTATTCGTGGTGGCGCCTATTGGCGAGGGGCAGCGCGTGGTGGCGGGCGCCCCAGGCTCGGACCCGCAGGTCCTGCTCAGCCTGCTGGGCTGCCTGGCCGAGCCGCTGGTGCTGCTGTTCGTGCTGCACACGCCCCGGGACGAATCGCAAGCCGGACGCTACTGGAGCCCGCAGCTGTCGCGTGAGGACGTTCAGGATTTCATCTACGACTTCAAGCCACTGCTCTGTGGCGACAGCCGTTTCGACCTGTGGGTCCACTCGCCCGAGCAACAGGCCACCGTAGTCTGGGACCGGCACAACCTGATCTATGGCTACGGGCCGCTGGAAGACTACGCCACGGCCCTGCGCGCACTGGGCTTCGGCCATGGCGAGCCGCAGTTGCCCGTGCCCCATACCCACCACTACCACCCGCAGCTGGACGACCTGTGCCGGCAGTTGCTCACCCACTTCGATTGGCAGCACTCGCCATTGCGACCTGAGGATGAGCAGTGATGGTGCAATCAAGCCCACTCATGCTCGGTCAATCTTTTGAATTCAGTGCAGGCCTCGTCAAACTGTTGCCTGGAGAATTCGGCGCGTTGAGCGTTGCTGTTCCAGGCCACCGCAGTGACCAGTCCGTCGATCACTGTGACGGCTCGTCCAAAACGTTCCCAGATCAGCTTGTCTCCCCGTACCACCTGCTCGACCACGGCCACTGTGCAACTTAGATCCATGTCGTCGGGGCAGATCAGCAACGGGACGATGCTCGAGCAATCCTCGCTCGCGGGAGCCAGTAACTGCCAGGCAAGTTCTGCGTGCTCGTCATCGATCAGCCAGCCCTGGGCCGGTACCAATCCCTCGGTGCTGTCTGCCCCCGAGCCATCGTAGATGACCCCCTTGATCCAACTGTCCAGGGGGACGTCGTCGAGGGTGAAGACGGGGTGGGGGGCCTTGGTGTATTTCGATTGATGCATTGCAGCGCGAATGTGGTTCATGGGGTCTCGCCAACGGGTTGAGCGCAAAAGGTCATGCGCAAAGGGGACTCGAAGGGACGGCGTTGAGGAACGGGGCCGTTGCGGCCCCCGATCCGGTTTGTCACTGGCCGCTGTGCAAGGCCGGCGTGCGCGGTGGAATCAGGCGCTTGCTGCCGGTGGCCTCGAAGGCCGAAGCCAGGCCCAGCAGGCTCGAGTCGTCATAGGCGCGCCCGGCGAAGGTCAGCCCCACCGGCATGCCGATGTCCGCCATCACCCCCATGGGCACGGTAACGGTGGGCACCCCCAGGTGGCGGATGGCGAGGTTGCCGTTGGCCACCCACACGCCATTGCTCCAGGCGATGTCTGCCGACTCGGGGTTGATATCGGCATCGGCCGGGCCAACGTCGGCCACGGTGGGGAACAGCACGGCGTCCAGCCCCAGGCGGTCCATCCAGTCTTCCAGGTCGATGCGCCGGGTCTGCTCCAGGCCGCGCAGGCCGTCGGCCAGGGTGGCGATCTGGTCCCAGGTCTTGAGCCCGCGCTTGGCCATGTTCACGTATTCGTCCATGCCGGCGGCCAGGTCGTCTTCGCGGTTGGGCAGGGTGCCGGGGTCGTGGGGGAAGATCTGCGGCCCGTCGACATCCGCCAGGCGGTTGAGCTTGGGGTCGTCGTTGGCCCGCAGGAAGTCGTCGAAGGCCCAGCCCGAGAGCTCCCACAGCTCGTCGTGGAGGAACTCCTTGCTGACCAGGCCGCGGTTGTACACGGTCGGCGCGCCGGGGCGGTCGCCCTCGCAGTTGGACACCAGGGGGAAGTCCACTTCCAGCACTTGCGCGCCGGCGGCTTCCAGGGCCTGGCGCGCCTGCTCCCAAAGGCTGATCACCGAGGGCCGGGTATGGATGCGCTGGCCGGTGGGGCCGCCGATGCCCGGTTTCTCGCTGGTGCCGGCCTCAGGGTCGGCATTGATGTACATGCGCGGCACGCCAAGGCGCTTGCCCTTGAGCGCCGCGGCGCCGGCCGCCAGTTGCGGGTAGGACGCCGGGCGCACCGAAGCGACGCTGGGGATCGGCACCCAGGGTTGCAGGCGCCACAGGTCGCCGCGGGTGTCCGGGTCTTCGGCCACCACCACGTCCAGCACTTCCAGGAGGTCGGCCATGGTCCGGGCAAAAGGCACCACCACGTCCATGGTCGGGGTCAGCGGCCAGTTGCCGCGCACCGAGATCACCCCGCGCGACGGGGTGTAGGCGCACAGCCCGTTGTTGGAGGCCGGGCCACGGCCGCTGGACCAGGTTTCCTCGGCCAGGCCGAAGGCGGCGAAGCTGGCGGCGGTGGCGGTGCCGGCGCCATTGGACGAGCCCGAGGCGAAGGGCGCGGTCAGGTAAGCGGCGTTATAGGGGCTTTCGGCGCGGCCATACACGCCACGCTGCATGCCGCCGTTGGCCATGGGCGGCATGTTGGTCTTGCCCAGGCAGATGGCCCCGGCAGCCCGCAGGCGCTCGATGGTGAAGGCGTCGCGGTAGGCCACCAGCTCGGCGAAGGCCGGGCTGCCGGAAGCAGCCGTCAGGCCCTTGACCAGGTAGCTGTCCTTGGCGGTGTAGGGAATGCCGTCCAGCGGGCCCAGGGTCTGGCCCTTGGCGCGGCGCTCATCGGCGGCCCGCGCCTCGTTCAGCGCCTCGGGGTTGCGCACCACCACGGCGTTGAGGGCGGTGGCGGTGTTCGGGCCGTCATAGGCCTCGATCCGCTCCAGATAGGCCTGGACTAGTTCCACCGAGGTGGCCTGCCCGGACTCCAGGGCGGCGCGCAGGTGGGCAATGGTGACTTCGGTGACTTCGATCATGCTGCTACCGCCGTTGGCTGGTGGGTGATGAGGTGCAGAGGGCGCAACGGGGCGCGGGTTTTCGGGTATTGGCTGTGCATGGTGATTCTCGTGGTACGGCTGGCACGACAAGGGTGGCATGGGAACGCTGGGGGCCTTTTTAGCATCTAGTGCCGGGCAGAGGAATCGGCTTGATGGATTATTGCTTCAGGCCAACTGCGCCAGGGCCTGCGGGCTAGAGGTAGATCTTTCCCTCGGCGTCCCTTGCGTGAAACTGCTGCAGGAAAGCGTGGTAGTCACGATAGTCATGGAAGTCCATGCCGGCCTTGTCAGCCCGATCGTGGAGATCCCGTGGATTGGGACGAAAGATTTTCTTGATCTGGCGCATTCGCTGCACATCGATGCCGTTGAATTTTTGATCTCGCTCATAGTGGCTGTAGAGATTCTTTCCACCGACCGAGAACCCGCGGCGAGCCAGAATCCAGTCGACTTGAGCCTCTGCCTCCTCGGGATGTATGGGGAACCATTCGGAGTCACGGCCGGTGTCCAAGTGCTTGATCGGCTCTCCAAAGACCGATCTTGAATGGATGTAACGCTCGATGTCGGACAGCTCCCGGCGCGAAGTCCCGTTGGAGCACTTGGACAGTTCATAGACCGTGAACAGGGTAAGGAAAGGATTGTAGGTCTTGCCTTCGGCAATCCGTTGCTGCGGAGTTCGCTTGGTGGTCAGCCCGATCTTTGTCAGGCCCATGTCGCGGATGTCGATGGCGATATAGAGCCAGGCATACAGGGCAGGGGTGCAGTCAGCGTAGTACTCGTTGAACTGCGCTTCTTCATCGTCAAAATCGAGGTCCATCTAGCCACCTTCCTTACGGGCTGCTGAATGCAATAGCTGATTGCAAGAGCTCGCTCATGCGGGCTCCACGTTGAACTCGCCAAGGTAGTCCAGGGTTGCCGTGCTTGCGGGCTGGCGTTGATTGGCGCCGCCGGAGATCGATTTGTGGTCACCGTAAATCGACTCGCAGCCAACGATGATGAAATGGCTGTAGCCGGAGTCGATGCGCGTGCGCAGCTGCTTTTTTTCGGCGTCGCTGCGGATCAGCGATTCCAGGTATTGCGGGCCGTCTTCACTGTCGATCAGCTCGACGAAATCGGAGTCCATGTAGTACCCCAGCTCCTGTTTGAGGCCCCAGCTGGGGTTGCGTGCTTCCCAAGCGCTGAACTCGGCGTCGCTGGCGTCGGCCGCGGGGGCGGGCTCCCACTGTTCGAAGGCAAACCGTTCGGCCTCTGCCTGGTCCGGGAACCGGGCAGCGAACAGGTAGAAAGGAAAGTAGGCATCGGCTTCTGACATGGACGGCTAGGCTCCTTGGTTCAGATCAGGCTGGCGCGCTGCAAATGGCTGACATGAGCATGGCCGGCGGCGCTCAAGCGCACGGCCAGGTCTTCCCGGGCCTGGGCCCCGCCGCTGCGTACGTACTCCAGCTCCGCGGCGGTGATCAGCACCACCGGCACCAGGGTCACGGGGGACAGCGGCATGTCTTCCAGGCGTGTCGGGAAGTCCGGGGCCGGGCCGCCCACCAGTACCCCGGCGCAGTCGTCAGCGCTGATGAAATGCGCTGGCAGTTGCTCGCTCATGGCGCGGGACTGGCTGACGCCGGGCAGTTCCAGGGACAGCACCCCGTAGCGCTGCAGGCGGGCAGTGAGGCCACCGGCATCGGCCGTGGTGTTGGCCACGCAGCGCAGCAGTTCGAAAGCCCAGCTATCGGCGAACGGGTAGACATCACCCACCGCGCCCTGGGCATGGGGTGGGATGTCCGGGGTTTCGACGAACAGTTCCATCTCGAAACCATTGCCCAGATCATCGCCTGTGACCCCATCGAACGGGTCGGACAGGCCCTCGGTGGCGAGAATGATGCCGTTGTTGCGACGCACGATGCGATAGGCCTGGCGCGTGGAGGGCCAGTGCGAGCCGCCCATGAAACTGGGGCTGATGGCGAAGCCCAGGACGTCTTGCTCACAGTGGCCGACCGCTTGCCAGTGGCGATCGAGGCAGGCGGCACCGGCCTCCATCAGGGCAATACCGGCCAGCTCTGCTTGGGTTGGCTGGTACTGGGCGTAGGGCTCCTCTGCGGCGGCCGGTTCGCCGGCGGGCAGGGCGGGCTCGGCCTTTTGTGGCGCCGGCTTTTTGAAGACGCTGAGCAGTTTTTCCAGGAAATTCATCGGGCGATCCTTGCAGGGCAAGTGCGTTGCACAAGGCGCACAGCACAGGGGTAGAGAGAGGGGGCACATTGTGACGGGTTTGCCGTGCCCATGGAAACCGACGGATGCAAGTTGCACGAAGCCTTGCCTTGCCGGTGTGGCTGCCCGAGAATCCGCCCCGGTCCGCTATCAAGGAAAGTGATCAGCATGTCTTACCCGAAGAAGCTAAGTCCGGAGTTTTCCGGGGCACTGAGAACCTTCAGTTTCTGGGTCGCCAACGGCACCTTGGGCTATCCGTTGCTGGAAGGCGTCGACTACCGCAGTTGCCTCGGGGACGAGCCGAGCATGCTGGAGATGGCCTATGCCATTTTTGCCAATGTGCTGGAGCTGGACGAGCAGGGCGTACCGGTGAATGCCAAGTACGCCGAGCACCGGGCGGCGCAGTACATCCGCCAGTATTGCGATCCGGGCTACCAGGCACGGCCGGCGTTCGAGGACTGGGAGCAGGAGCTGTACGGCCCGCCCGAGCGGGACGACAGCAAGCCCTGGCCAGCCGGCGTGGCCTAGGTTTTTCGACGGCTGGATACAAGCCTCGGGCACTACGGCTTCGAAACGACGAACCCCCCTCATCAAGGATTATGAATGTCGCTGATTTCGCAACGTGTAGAACTGGCCCGACAGGGTGCCAACGACAAGGTGATTTGCCGCATGGCCTCGGGCTGGGCGGTGATGGGCGATGTGCAGTTTCTTGAGGGCTATTGCCTGTTGTTGCCGGACCCGGTGGTGGCCAGCTTGAACGACCTGGATGCCCAGGCCCGGGCCACCTACCTGCTGGACATGGCCCGCATCGGCGATGCGCTGCTCGAGGCCACCGGAGCGCTGCGCATCAACTATGAAATCCTCGGCAACTCGGAGCCTGAGTTGCATTGCCATATCTTTCCCCGCTACGCCTCGGAGCCGGAAGGCAAGCGCCGGATGCCGGTGTGGTTCTACGACTGGAAGACCGCGCCGCCCTATGTCGAGGCCGAGCACGGCCCATTGCGCCAGCAGCTTGCCCGGATATTGGCTGGCCAATTGTAGGAGCGAGCTTGCTCGCGATGCTCGTTAACGAAAAACGCCGCGTTCACTGGGGGAGCGCGGCGTGCTTGAGTGCTTCGCGAGCAAGCTCGCTCCTACAAGGGGCTGTTGATCAGCGCTTTGCTGCGCTCCACTTGGCTCGCGCTGCGTGCAGCTTCTTGTAGCTGTCGATCAGCCGCAGGTGGCGGTCCAGGCCTTCGAGCTGCAGGTTGGTCGGGGTCAGGCCGTAGAAGCGCACGCGGCCTTGCACCGAGCCGATCACCGCGTCCATCCGTTCGTTGCCGAACATGCGCCGCAAGTTGGCCTCGTAGTCGCCCAGCTCCAGCTCGTCGTCCAGCTCCACTTCCAGCACCGCGTTCAGGGCCTGGTAGAACAGCCCGCGCTCGACGGTGTTGTCGTTGTATTGCAGGAACATCTCCACCAGCTCCTTGGCCGGGTCGAACTGCCCCAGGGCCACGTGGATCAGCAGCTTCAGCTCCAGGATGGTCAACTGGCCCCAGGCGGTGTTGTCGTCGAACTCGATGCCGATCAGGGTGGTGATGTCGGTGTAGTCGTCCAGTTCGCTTTCTTCCAGGCGCTCCACCAGCGAGCGCAGGCCGTCTTCGTCCAGGCTGTGCAGGTTGAGGATGTCTTCACGGAAGAACAGCGCCTTGTTGGTGTTGTCCCAGATCAGGTCGTCCACCGGGTAGATTTCCGAGTAGTCCGGCACCAGGATGCGGCAGGCCGTGGCCCCCAGGTGTTCGTACACCGCCATGTAGACTTCCTTGCCCAGGCCCTCGAGGATGCCGAACAGGGTCGCGGCCTCCTCGGCGTTGGCCGCCGCTCTTTCACCGCTGCTGCCCTGGCTGGTGAAGTCCCACTCGACGAATTCGAAATCCGCTTTGGCACTGAAGAAACGCCACGACACCACGCCGCTGGAGTCGATGAAGTGCTCGACGAAGTTGTTCGGCTCCATCAGCGCCTGGCTTTCGAAGGTCGGCTGCGGCAGGTCGTTCAAGCCTTCGAAACTGCGGCCCTGGAGCAGTTCGGTGAGGCTGCGCTCCAGCGCCACCTCGAAGCTCGGGTGGGCGCCGAACGAGGCGAACACGCCGCCGGTGCGCGGGTTCATCAGGGTCACGCACATCACCGGGAACTCACCACCCAGGGACGCATCCTTGACCAGCACCGGAAAGCCTTGTTCTTCCAGACCCTGGATGCCGGCCAGAATGCTCGGGTACTTGGCCAGCACTTCCTGAGGCACATCCGGCAGGGCCATCTCGCCTTCGAGAATCTGGCGCTTGACCGCCCGCTCGAAGATCTCCGACAGGCACTGCACCTGGGCTTCGGCCAGGGTGTTGCCGGCGCTCATGCCGTTGCTCAGGTACAGGTTCTCGATCAGGTTGGAGGGGAAATACACCACCTCACCGTCGGACTGGCGCACATAGGGCAGGCAGCAGATACCGCGCTCGATATTGCCCGAGTTGGTGTCGTACAGATGCGAGCCGCGCAGCTCGCCATCCGGGTTGTAGATGGCCAGGCAGTGCTCGTCGAGGATCTCCTTGGGCAGCTCATCCTTGCGCCCCGGCTGGAACCAGCGCTCGTCCGGGTAATGCACGAACTCGGCGTTGGCGATCTCTTCGCCCCAGAACTGATCGTTGTAGAAGAAGTTGCAGTTCAGGCGCTCGATGAACTCGCCCAGGGCCGACGCCAGTGCGCTTTCCTTGGTGGCGCCCTTGCCGTTGGTGAAGCACATCGGCGACTGCGCATCGCGGATATGCAGCGACCAGACGTTGGGCACGATATTGCGCCACGAAGCGATTTCGATCTTCATCCCCAGGCCCGCGAGGATCCCGGACATGTTGGCGATGGTCTGCTCCAGGGGCAGGTCCTTGCCGGCAATGTAGGTGCCTTCGCTGGAGCCCGATTGCGGCATCAACAGCGCCTGGGCATCGGCGTCGAGGTTTTCCACTTCCTCGATGATGAATTCGGGGCCGGTCTGCACCACCTTCTTCACCGTGCAACGGTCGATGGAACGCAGGATGCCCTGGCGGTCCTTGTCGCTGATGTCCGCCGGCAGCTCGACCTGGATCTTGAAGATCTGGTTGTAGCGGTTTTCCGGATCGACAATGTTGTTCTGCGACAGGCGGATATTGTCGGTGGGGATATTGCGGGTCTGGCAGTACAGCTTCACGAAGTACGCCGCGCACAGCGCCGAAGAAGCCAGGAAATAATCGAACGGCCCCGGCGCCGAACCATCGCCCTTGTAGCGGATAGGTTGGTCGGCCACCACCGTGAAGTCGTCGAACTTGGCTTCAAGTCGAAGGTTGTCGAGAAAGTTGACCTTGATTTCCATGGGGGGCACCGGCGTGACGAGGCAAAAAAATGGGGGGCATTATCCGGGTTTTTACCGGGTTGTGGGGTGGTTTTTGTGCGGGGAGGGGCAGCGAGTTAGCGTTGCTTGAGTGCAGCTCATTGGTTTTCGCAACAGAATGTCGAATGGGGATGTCTGAATGTGGTACTGCATCTCCCTTTCTTTGATATGTCTGTATCGAATGAAGAACCGTGCTCATTGGGATGAGCACGGTTTCCGTTAGCGTTTCGGAGCGCTACGGAGGTGGCGTCTTATATGTTCACGCTGACCATTGCGGGTACGATCGTATGCGCGAACAGAGACAGTCTTTTCATCAGTACAAGACATTTTCTATCCCCTTTTAAAGAGAGAGAACGCGGTGGACATTGTCGGCTGCCCACGCACTCTGTATTCTGATTTCGTGAGGACTCAGTTCAGAGTGTTCCGGCAGACAGATGCCGCGAAATTACCGTTCTGTGCTTGAGCCTTTAGTACAGGGAGGGGTTGCACCCCCTTTCCTGTACGCTTTCTCAAGCCCACCTTTTGTTAATTCAGAAGAGTTTGGTCATCTTATCTATATCGCTGTCCTCATACAGACTTATCATTTTTTTGTGCCTCTCTTCGGAAATAATCCGTGAGTCGGGCAGGTGGCCGATTAGGTAGCACTTGATAGTACTTATGATGTGCTGAGTAATTTTCTCCTCGATCTCGGCCTGCATCTCCTCCTTTGAATACTGGGTTCCATAATCGAAAATGCTGACAAACCACTTGTTTTTGAGCAGGTGGAAACTCATGACGTTGCGTGTCGTTCTGGTGCTAGTTTTTATGTGTTTTTCATCGGTCACTCGATTGAAGTAGGCCGAGTCGATCCTGAAGTGCTCGTATGATTCTCTGTGGTCGTTTCGCGGAGTCCAAAACTCGGGAATGACAAAAACCAGTCTCTGCAGAACTTGTTCCGGCAGATTTTCGGGAGGGGTAATGGTCACCAGAAGATGTCCCACAAGCTCGGGGAACGCGTTCGGCGGTTTTTTCCAGTTAAACGTGCAAGCCACCACATTCTTACCTTCGATACCGAGAATCTCGGCTTTGTCGATGGTGTTTTGGACGAGTAAACGCATGTCATCGCTGATCGACAGCTCAGCGCCCTCGACCAGCCTTTGATATTCGTTGAGAACATCTTGGTCCAGCCTGACGCTGACGGATTTTTTTACTTTCTGCTCGCTCACGGACGCCACCAAAAGATTACGAATTCATACGTAAACTATACACGATGAATACGATTTGCATAGGTGCTCAGGATTTCTTTGGCTTTCTCCGCCCCTGCCCTGGCAGGGGCGATGATGGCTGCTCGATGATCACGCGCTGGTCTTAGGGGTAGGTACTCAGTGAAATCTAAAGGGGCCCTCAACTCATGATGTTTTGTTGGAGCATTCAAATTGAACGGAAGGAGTTCAAGATCGTTTTGCCTCCTTCTTCCCGGCTTGCGCAAAGGCTTCAGCCTGATTCAAGACATCTGGCAACTGAACGGGCCTGAAACCTAACTAAAAATATGCCCCCCGGCCCAAATCACTCTTTTTGTCGAAAAGTTGAAGCAGGTTTAACCGATCGGCTTTTCTAGTTGATTCATGACCCGCCCCAGCCACCATCAATTGGCTGCTGTTGCAGTTCCCTTTCTCCGAGCGTCATTCCACGTAGCGCAGCCACAGGTGAGTGCGACCGCGAACAGCCTCGACAACCGTTGAAACCACGGCTTGTCGGTCCTCCTCGGGGGTGTTGTAGAGCGCACAAAAATCCCTCGCCACCGCGCTGGCGACGCAAAGGTCGGCAGGCCCTGCACGCAGGAAGCCGAGGTAGGACGCGCCCACCCCGATCAACTCATAGCCATGGGCCTGGGCGAAATGGCGGGCCACCGCAAAGTTCTGCGCGGGGCCCAGGTCGCAACTGAAGTAGCCGTTGGGAAAAGCGGCGAGCGCCTGATAGGACTGCTCGACGGGCACCAGGAGTGCCGAGAGGGGTTGGTCGAGCAGTGATACCGGGTTTTGCTGATAGTCCACCCATTCGCGCAGGGCTGGCTCATCAAGGGTCAGGCCGTGGGCGCAAGCGTCTTCGAACGAGCTGCCTGCCACCAGGTCAGTGAAGTTGCGCAAGCAGATCGCGAACTCGGCCTTGGTGGTGGGGTAGCCCAGGTATTCACCCTGTTCGAAGCACTCTGCAGGTAGCAGGGCGATCTCCTGCTCCGAGGCATCGTCCAGCCCCAGGTTGTTGCGGGCATGCCCGGAGGTGTAGCGGGCCTGGGGCAGATCGTCCAGCGAGAGAAGGGGCTGGAAACCCGGGTGGTCGCCAGCGATCTTGCGGTAGGCGTCGATCAGCTCATCCAGGCTGGAAATGGCGCTCAGGCTGTATTCATCGCAGGTGCCAGCGGCGGGGTTGCCAGGCATTGCGTTACCGCGAAATTGGATATCCATCGAATGGCTACCGGCTCCATGTGGGTGTTCAGGCGAATGAGCAACGCTCGGTCGAACGTACGTGAGCCTGCTGGTGCTCTCGCTGTTCGTGCCAGGCCCGTGAGTTCATTTCAGGCCCGGGGCCTAGCTTAAAGAGAGCACATCCTGCCTGGGCATGAAGAAGCGTGCAAAGAGTTCGGACTGTGACTTGATGTTCAACTTGGCGTAGATGTTGCGGCGGTGCACTTTGATCGTCTCTGTGGAGAGGGAGAGCTTTCCTGCGATTTCCTTGTTGGAAAAGCCACTGAGCAGCAGCCTGAGCACATCACTTTCCCGCGTGGTTATCTGGGTACCAAACTGGGTGATCGTTTCCGGCCATTGCGGCGGTTCGCTGAGGCTTTTTTCCACATCGACTTCGAAGCACATGCGCTGATGCATGAGTGCCGTGACCCACGGCTTGATGATGTCCAGCATGGTGATGTGTTCCTGGCTGAAATGGGCGTTGCTGCCAATGGAAATGCACAGTGTTCTGTCAGCATCGAGCTGGATGTTGTATTGCACTTCATCTACGCAAATATATTGTGCAAAGTACTTGTGGTAGTACTCGGTTTCAACAAAGTACTCCGGCGCTATATCCAGTAGATGAAAGAAGCCGCTCTGCGGGTTTTCCCGGTTGGCGATATAGAAGGGGTCCAGCAAATACAGGCCTTTTACATAGAGGTGAATGAACGCATCCACTTCTTCTGCATCTGCCACCTCGGGCAGGCTGACAACTTGCACTTGTTGATTGCTGAAGATCAAAACCACCCAGTTATCAATCTGCACATATTCATTGAGTGTGCGGATAAGTGAGCTCCAGAACTCTGGGCGATTCAACTGCAGAATCAGTTTTCCAATCGAACGGTGCCAGGCCAGGCTATGAAGATCGAGTGGCATTTTCTACCCCTTTAGGGTTAGGGAATGGTCGGCCGGAGCTAAGTAATCGTAGGTATTTACTATTGGCTGATGCCCGGTATATTCGCTGGCACAGGTTTACGACCGCCATGAGGGCACGTCGTCTGGACAAGGATGTTGCATGAGAAAGTCACGTTTGCGAACCATTTTTTCGGCTGCGTTTCTCTATGCCGGAATAAGCACAACGGCGGGTGCCGCAGAGCCTGCCATGTACCTCTACAACTGGTTCGGGCTGCTCGCACCAGAGACTCCAAAGGAGTTCGAACAGGCCACCGGCACCCGTATCCACATGGATGCCTTCGACAGCGCCGATATCATGCAGAGCAAGGTCATGGCCGGGCGCACGGGGTATGACGTGGTGGTGGCGACCTCCAATGTACTGCCCAGCCTGATCCAGGCCGGAGTCCTGCAGCCACTTGATTCAGGTCAACTAAGTAACCTGTCCCATGTCGATCCCGCCATCCTGGCGCAACTGGCGGTCAATGACCCGGGCAATCGCTACGCAGTGCCCTACTTGTGGGGCACCACCGGCATTGGTTATGACGTGGATAAAGTCAAGGCAGCCCTGGGCGACAATGCCCCGGTCAACAGTTGGGACCTGATCTTCAAGGAAGAGAACATCAGCAAGTTGCAGTCTTGTGGTGTGGCCATGCTCGACTCTCCCAGCGAGATCATCTCGATTGCCTTGAATTACCTCGGGCTGCCCAGCAATAGCAAGAACCCGGATGATTACCAGAAAGCTCAAGCGCTGCTGTTGAAGATTCGCCCCTATATCCTTTATTTCGACTCCTCCAGAATCGATACCGACTTGGCGGGCGGCAACATCTGTGTCGTTGTGGGCTGGGCCAATGGCGCCCTGGCTGCGCAAGCCGCCAATGAAAGTGCCAATACCGGGCGCAGGATCAACTACAGCCTTCCTCGTGAAGGTGCGCTGGTCTGGTCGGAAAACCTGGTGCTGTTGAAAGATGCCCCTCACCCCAAGGAAGGGCTGGCCTTCATCAACTATATGTTGCGCCCGGAAGTGATTGCCAAGACCTCGAATCACACGCTTTATCCTAATGGCAATAAAGATGCCACCGAGTTTGTCGAGCAGAAGTTGCGCGATAACCCCTGGATTTATCCAGACAAGCAAACCATCGCCACATTGGTTCCGCTTGAGCCGCTGCCTTTGAAACTGGAAAGAATCCGTACTCGGGTCTGGACCAAGGTGAAGAGCAGTATCTGATCTGAGTTGACTCTTCGCTTGCTGCTTCATGCACATCGTTATTGTGTGTGAGCGCATTGTTCAAACACTCGGAGACATGTACGCGTCTTGTGCAAGATGAACTTTTGCGCAAGGCGCTGCACGACCGTGCCCATTCAACAGGTTATGCAATAAGAGAACAGTGGATGTTCAGCCCAGCCAATGCACCCCGGTTCAGCCTGACAATCGACGGTTTTGCGCACGACTTAAAGGTGCGCGCGTTCACCGGAGAAGAGGCGATCAGCAAGCCTTATTTCTTCAATGTGGAGTGTGTGTGCGAGCGGCCGGATCTGGATCTGCAATGCCTCTTCGATGTGCCGGCTTTTCTGGCATTCGACACTTGGGGCAATGGCATTCATGGGCGCATCTATCACATTGCGCGAGGCCCAGACGCCCAAGGCTTGACGCACTACAACCTGGCCCTGGTGCCGCACCTGTCCTACTTGCGTCACCGTATCAACAAGAGGATCTATCAGCAGTTCTCGGTGCCCGCTATCGTCGCCCTGGTCCTGGAGGAGCATGGGATTCTGGGGGATGCCTACCGCTTTGAGCTCGGGGCGAGCTACCCCGAGCGTGACTGCTGCACCCAGTACGATGAAACCGATCTGCATTTTATTCAGCGCCTGTGCGAGGAAGAGGGAATTCACTTCCACTTCCAGCACAGCGCTCAAGGCCACGTGCTGGTCTTTGGCGATCAGCAGGCAGTATTCCCCCCGATCGGGCCGACCACGGCTTTTACCCCCGGGCACGATGGGCTCGCCACCCTGTTACCGATCGGTCACGGCACGCCGACAAGCCTGCGTGCCAGGGAGTCGCGCCAGGTTGAAGGGCAAGGTACGCAGAGCGGGCTGCTCAGTGGTCATGTCCTGGAAACCTCGGGCCAGGGCAGCGACCTCTGGCTACTGACTCAGGTCATTCATGAGGGCAAGCAACCACAGGTTGCGGATGAGAGCGTCGCCAATGGCCACACTGACAACCAGGATCAACTGCGCCAGGGTTATCGCAACCGTTTCACCGCGCTTGCGTTGGACCTTTGCTATCGCCCGCCTTTGGCTCATGAGAAGCCTCTGGCGCCAGGCAACCAGACGGCGCTGGTCATTGCCCTGGAAGACCAGGCGAACTCGCGTGGTCAGCGTTTCGAAAGGGTCAAGGTCAAGTTTCCCTGGGACCGCGAAGGTCGGTTCGACGACAAGAGCAGTTGTTGGCTGGCCGGTACTGCCAATTGGCGTTGTGAAGTGACGCCGCTGCGACCCGGTGTGGAGGTCAAAGTCGCGTTTCTTGAAAACGACCCCGATCAACCGCTGATCAGCGGTTGCCTGTGTTGCGGCTGATACGCCATTGCCCTGAACGCGCATCAAGCCGCCAGGGAGAAGGCCCGGACCACACTCGATAGTGAGTCGTCGGTTGCCATCAGTGGCCTGATCCCAGGCCTTGGTCCTGACGCCAGGGCTTTCTCATGAGTGTCTGGCCGCGTAGGTCTGACCCGTCAGCAGGATGACGCCTTCTTTCGAGCAGACGCGGGTGATGCTGTTGATCACGACTTCAAGGCCGCTGGAATGCGGGAACAGCGAAAACAGCAACTCGAAATACAGATAGTCCTGGACCAGGCGCGCCGCCTGATCGGGATGGTCCTTCAACAGCGTCCTGAAGCTTGGGTAGCCCAGCTCTGCAAGCTCCGGGAGGTCGACAAAACCCTGGTCGATATCGTCGGTTTTGCATTCGGCGGCAAAGGTGTCCGCGCATTCAAGAAAGCGTTGCGGCAGATCGCCGTGGTGGATGCGCAGTTCATAGGGCGTTACCGGGATCGTCAGTGCCTCGCCGAAGCCCAGGCTGCGATAGCCGACGGTTCGTGGGTCGATGATTTGGCCGGCTGAGGTGAACTTCATGATGGGCTTCCGGGGTGCTCGGGGGGTGAAGGACTGTCGCTATCTTCGAGCGTGCGCGCTTGGGATCTAACGGTTGCGACGTAATAAAGGATATAGCCCGAATACACCAGCGAGCCTGCTGCCACTTCTTGGTCGAAGCACTGCTTTAGTTCATCCTCATCCGTAAAACCGTATTCCACGAGCCTGTTCTCGGCAAAACCGGCCAGCCTCGATAGGGTTACGCCGTCGATTTCGCCCTGCTCGCCAAAGTCAAAGCTCACCGTTGCCGTTGGCAGGTGAACGGCGCAGCCATAGCCGTGCTTGAAGTAGCGAATACCGCCAGCCAGTTCTCCTTGATCCGGGATATCGGTTCCCACCCAATCGGCGTTGCTGGCAGGGAGGGGAATGGCGGATTGTTGCATCAGTTCGACAGCCGTGCGGATGCTGGCTTGGTAGTCGGAAACAAGATGGGCGAGGTGCGGGTTCATGGGAATTGGCATCGTGGGCAAGGGGGCAGAAGATTTCAGAGATTGCGGCGCGATACAAGCGGCGAGTGTGCTGGATGCGCGCCAGTGCGTTGATATCGGTATATTCGCCCGGACAAATTTCGGAGCCGAAAACATGGGGTTTTCCACCACTGTCTGGGAATGGTACGGGCAGGATGAGTACAAGCGGGTGTTGGCGGTGGGCGAGGCGCAGTTGCGCCCCTTTCTGGAGGAACTGATGGTGGATTGTGGACGTGCGGTGCGTGGCGTGAAGTCTTGACCCAAGTATTGGCCAGAGGCTGTTAACGAATGCGGCAACCTGTGATGGAGTGGACAGAAACGGATGTTTGACGAGCTGATATTTACCGGTGAAACGCCTGCAAAAGAGGATGCCTATGTCGGTGGTGGGGCCTGCCTGCCCACAGAGCTGGCTTGGCCCTGTTCGCCTGATGGAGTGCCGCTGACACACCTGATGGCCATTCCTGGACATTGGTTTTCAGAGGCCCTGATCGATAGGAGTTATTGGGTTTCGGTTTTTGTGCCGTACTTGCCGGGCGAAGTCGGTCACTATCGAAAGTTGCGTGCCATCCAGGGGCGCTCGCAAGCGGTTGTCATGGGCTATGTTCGAGCCGGTTCCGAGCGGAATGAGGCTGTTCAGCCGATTGCAGATCGCGGGGCGGTACGGCTGGGGGTGAACTGTGAGGTGGACGATGACGAGAACCTGGCCTCGAAGCTGGATGGCGTGGACGCTTGGCTGCAGGCGCCTGTTTTAGCGGGGACAGGGCGCAGAAGGGTATCCATTTATGGGGGCGATCTGGATAGAGCGCTGCCTGAGCATAAAGGCGTGCTTTCGGATGGCATGGGGTATCTGTTTCTGGATGAGGATTTTTCAGAGCGGATAGGCGCGGGGATTGGTCGGTTCTTTTTGCAGTTGGGGTAGGGGAGATGGCGTTAGCGTACGGAACTCAGAACGGCAGGATGGAAACGCGCTATCCCTTGGTCGGAGCTTTACCCAAGTGTCTGCGGCTCTTGGACGCTACCCGTTTGGATTCACCTGCGTCGGCACCTTTCACTGGGAGTAAGTTCCGGGAGATGTTGCTAGTGCGGTAATAAGCTGAAGTCTGTTTAGCCTTCGTCCGAACGGTTTCGAGTGGCGCCGCCTTTCCCGAGGCTGCCGATACGAACGCCCTAGGCTCCATCGAAAATCGCTCTGCCAGCGCGTATGCCATCTTGTGACTGATGGGGCGATCTCCACTGAGTACCTTGGACACCGCTGTTTTATCGCCAATTTCAGGGAGGTCAGAGCCCGTGAGCCCGAGCGTTTCCATCAGATCCTTGATCAACTGCACGGGGGTGCAGGTCGCCTCAAATGCAGCGTTCGATTCGCGAAACTGCTCGGAGTGGCGCTGGTAGGCCAGGATTTCATCCTCGAGTTCGACAAGAACTTTCTCTTCGACCTTGCTCAGCTCGCGCCCGTCAGTGAGTTCATCGAGCAGGTTGGTCGCACGCTCATAGTCGGCGGGGGTCTTGATGCCGTGCACAAACTCACCACGCAGGCGCTCCAGTACTGCGTGCAGTTCGCCAAGCGTTGCGATCACGGTTTGAAGTTCGTTTCGGGCTGTGCTCATCGTTTTACCCCTTGGTTGCTTGCATACCAGTCGTTGGCAAGGTCGTAGTCAGCATGTGTGTAGATGTGTTTGACGTAAAACTTCTGTCGGGTGTAGTTGACGCCGCCGATCACCCTGAGATTGTTTCCGCCTACGTCGATCACGACCCAGTTCGCTGCGGCTCTCGGTTTGAACAAGTCGATCCCTTGCGTACCGAAAAGCTTTTGCAGGTCTGCGAATCCTTTTGGGCGTGCCATCCTCAAAATCCGCAGGCAACGATCAAGCCCGGCCTTGTCGATCGGATACAAAATCGCAGCATCGGTAAAACGTGATGGCGTGAGAATGTCCATAGGTTTCCCTGTCTTCGAGCCAATGCTACTCTGGTTGTGTTTTTTCACAACTGCGGTTTGTCGACAGCTTGAGACTTAATGGTTCCTCCTTGCGAGGGGGCATTTGGGTATTCCTCCAGCAAGTTGCGACCGTCGCGCAGAGTCATTTCAGCGACCTTGGTGATGTGCTGCCGGTTGGTGTTGTCAGCATTTTTTCGGTGCGCGAGATGCGCTCGAAACGCGGGTTGGCGAACCGAGAGAGACTATGGGCGTTGGGTCCCGGAGGGGACAAGTCAGACGCGTCTGCAAGTTTTGTAGGATTGCGGAGGGGGACTTGGCGGCCTGCGAGCCAGCCAGTTTTTCTGGGTGGTTGGGGTACATATCCGCTGCTGCGGTAACGACCACTTAAGGTTTCACCCTTACGGCGAGTGCCTTTTTACAGTCGCCTGAAACGTAACCAAAAACGCTTGCCCCCGCGTTCTGCCTTCGCGGCGCTCAGGTTCCCTCGCTCCGGTGCCCATCAGGGGGCATCGTTTCCAGCGATGGCCTCGACTTTGTCGAGGGACGCTGCGCGCCCGTCCCCTGATGAACACCTGCACTCAGCCTGCCGAGGGGCGGGTGGGTCAAGATCAACAGCCAAATCAACAGCAGAAGCAAAAGCCAGAATAATTTTGGTCATGTATTGAGGTGCCTGGCTGCGCTCTTTGCTTGGTCCAGCCAGCCCGGGACTGTTGCTTCTTGTGCTGCATCAAGTGGATTCAAGGGTTCTTCTGGCGCAGCGTTTGGTGCGTTGGCTTGTGCTGCCAGGGCTTGGGCGGCTTTGAGGATGGTTTTCAAGTCGTCGGTGGTGGCGGTCTGTTCGTTAAGCGCCGCAGGCATTGGCAGTGCCTGTGCTTGTTTCAGTACGCTGCCAGGATCGTGAGTGAAGACGCGCAGGGCTTCCATGCCTTCAAGCATCGGCAGGGCGAGGCCGGTAACGGTGTCGAATGCGCGGATCTCTGGTAAGCCGGCTTTGCCTCGAAGGACCGGGATGCCCAGGGACGGAATAATCAGCCCCACCAGCAAGCGTGGGTCGCGGCGTTTGATGCTCAGGCCAATGCTGCCCACAGCCACGGCTACGCCGATGACTCGGGTGGCGGTCGCCAGCAGCGACAGTTGCTTGTTCGATTCGTTGTCGAAAAAGACGCAGCGGTAACGGAAGTAGTCGCTGAAGAGTTCGCGTTCGTTGAGGTTGGAGTTCATGAACCAGGCACGGGAGTCGTGTACCTGCTCGTCGAACAGCCTGATGATGGCCTTGGCCTGTTCGTCCTGGGGCTGGCCATTGGAGTCGAACAGCATTGCGTAATGATGGTTGCCGGCGCGGCGCAGCTTGGCGTAGTCCTCGGCTTCGTCCTGGTCGTTGGTCATGTAGACGATGCCACCCAGGAGGATATTGGGCAGGCTGCCCAGACTGAAGCCGTCGCCTTCGCTCAAGCCCCATTCGGGGATGTAGTCGCGGCGAAAGTCGGTCATGGCGTTTTCCAATTGCCGGTGGTCCAGGCTCGGTTCGAACACTTTGCTGGTATTGAGCTCGACCGGGGAGGCGGCTCCTGTGCGGCGTTCGTACTCCTGTTTCACCCGTTCATGTTCTTGCCGGGTTTGCTGCTGGCGCTCCGACCATTCAGGCAGCGGTTGATTGGCCCGGACGGCGGCGTCTTCTTCGAGCTGCATCCAGTGCAGGGCCTCGAAGGATTCGATTTCCCTGGCGGTCATGTCGCCACCGCGGTGGTGGCCGCTCTTCATCACTTCGCCATAGGAGGGAGTGTGTCTGAGGCGGTAGTTGGCATAGCGGTTGATGCGCCAGCCGGTGATCAGGCCGGCCTGGCGCTCCATGACGTCTTCCAGGGGGCCATTTTCGACGGAGTTGAGCCAGGTGTTGAAGCGCTTGATTGGGGTGGGGCCGATGTCGAATTCGTTTTCTGTTTCAACATCCATTTCCAACCAGGGCCACTCCTTCTTCCAGACACCGAGTGCCCGGGACGGTACCTGCAACGGCGCACCAACCTTGAATGCTTCGGCGTACATATGGTGCAAGGCAATCTGCGATAGCAGTTCATGGCTACCGGCGAAGGCTTTGCCCTGATCGCCAGGCGGGTAGCCGCCACCGACATCGGAGTGCATGCCGGGGTAGAGGTATTCAGCGGTGCCATTGCGATAGGTGGAAGGGCAGTCGGGGTCGTCCGGGTCGGCTTTGCGCCGGATCGAATCCAGGGGGAAGCAGCCCCGTTGTTCGTGGGCGGCGACCAGGTGCACACAGTGTTCGAGAAAGGCTTCGGAGTCCGGCAGGCGCAGCGAGCCGTCGGCCCAGCCCATGTGCCCGGCGGCGAAGGGCACTATGTAGGGAATGCCCACCGAAGCCACGGTGTCGAACAGACCCATGAACACGATCTTGATGGGCAGCCCGGCGAACAGGTAGCAGGTTTCGCCGTTCACCTCGACCCTGGTCAAGGCTTCGAGCCAGGTGGCGAAGGCCCGGGCTTCGGCGGCGCCACGGGAGAAGCCGTATATGAACAGGCGCACTGCTTTGATCCTGGCGATGGACTTGGCGGCGTGGGCGGCATCTATTTAGCTTTTCAGGGTTGCCAATGGCTCTTTCAGCGCTTCCTGACGGCGGGCGTGGCTGTCTTTGAACAGGGATGCGCCGAGCAGATCTTCGGTGAGGCTGGTGCCCATTTTTTCGACGAGTTGACAGGAGTCTTCTACCGTTAGCGGTTCTTTGCCGCAGGCTCTTTTGAGTGCATCTATAAGACGTGTCAGGCCCCAGTTAATCCGCTTTTCGCCGCCCATCGACATTTTTAGACCGTCAGCATCGGGCTTGAACTCACCTATTTCCTTGAACTCGGTGCCGACACCTTGCATGTAATATGCATAAAAGCCCTGCTGCTCTATTGACTCCTTTGAGGTGCGTCCCAGGCTCGCATGGTATAGGCGAGCCACATTGGTAGTGGTAGAAGGTCGGGCGATGCTATCGCTGGGCTCGTGGTTATTGGTGCCGTCAAAACACAGAGTGATGCTCAGAATTTTCATGCAGGGCGAACCAATGTAAACGTTTCCTGCGGCTTGGGCTGCGCGCTGCGCCGCGAGCTCAAAGGGGGCAAAGGCTTTGTGTTGTTCTCGGCGGTTGTGTGCCACTTGCTTGGGTGTCTCAGGTAGCAGTCCACCGTCTCTGAATTCGGGTGTAGGGGTGAGCCATTGTGCTTCTGGCCGGGAGTGAGGTGGAGTTAGGGCTTCGGGCATGTCTTGGGCTCCTGCATCTTTTCAGGGAAATTAAAGGGATAGTCCGGGCGGCTTGGATAGGTGGTCCCAGCCGACACTGCGACTTGGTTGCAAGGTAGAAAATGCACATTGACCAGCCCCAACTTTTCATATGGAGCTACAAGCACTACTGCACGGTGGCGTGTGTAATTGGCGGCATGTTTTTTGTACTCGGCTCTGTAACCATCAGTGCCTAGGGGAGGCCAATTTGCGGATGCATGAGGATCGGGATCTTTTTCCCATTCGACGACTACGGTTAATCCCGGATGCCACCTGACCGGAAGTGCAGCGCAACAGTTTTGTTTTCCTCCACCTCCATAAGGGCTGATGTTAGGACCTCCACTCCCATTGACTGAGAAGCGGTTAATGGCTGCCGAGGTATGGCTGAAGCCCTCTATCGGGGCTCCAAGTACGCGGGTTTTTGGTTCAGCGCAGCCTTGCACAGCGATGCAACTGATTAACACAAAGAGCAAAAAGCGAGTCATGGGACAGCCTTGTCGTGAGCGAGCTTCCGGGGAAGCGGAAGTTGGATCGTTACTTGTGGTCGTTAGCTGCTTCGCTAGCGGCCGATCAGGTGGAATGCGCAATTAGGGCTTCGGACATGCATTTGGCTCCTGCATTTTTTGAGGGAAGTTAAAGGGATACCCAGGTTGGCCTGGCAACTCCGCCACGGCGGATACCGCGACTTGATTGCAGGGCAAAAAATGAACGTCGATAGCTCCGGGTCGTTCATACGGCGCAACAGCCACCACCGCGCGATGACGGGTGTACTTGGCTGCGTGAATCTTGTAGGCCGCCCTGTAGCCATCAGTCCCTAGTGGTGGCCAATTTGCAGATGCGTGAGGGTCAGAGTCTTTTTCCCACTCTACGACCACGGTCAAACCAGGATGCCACTTGACCGGAAGTGGTGCGCAGCACATCTGGCTACCCCCACCTCCATAGGGGCTGATATTCGGGCCGCCATTGCCATTGACCGAAAAGCGGTTGATGGCCGCCGAGGTGTGGCTGAAGCCCTCGATGGGCAATCCAATCATGTCGGCTGTTTGTCCTGCGCAGCCTTGCAGGGCGAGGGCGCTGACCAATGCCCGGAGCAGCAGGCCATTCCTGCGCTGTGCCTTGCCCTGCGCGAGGCGTTGAACATCCATGGTTCCTCCTGTCGTAACAGTGTTTTGGCGTGGCCGTCCGCCACGCTGAAAGCTGCCGGCCTTATAGCCTGAATGCACTGCGCAAGGGCTTGCGCACCGGGCTGTAACGCAGGCTGGGGCTGGCGAGAATTAATTCACGACCAAATATTTCGCGAAGCAGCCCAGGCCTGCCCATCCGGTAATGGGCTGTGTGCACGCTCCACTTTCGGAGGTCGTGGTTTCACCGTCCGTTGGCCTTTGTGAATGAAGCTTTTATGACAAAAGTTCGGTAGCACATGGCCACGCGCGTCTTGGGTATGTAACGCGCTTGAGGGGGCCGCCAGGCCACTTTTTTAAGCCGAGGCGGGACGCCGGGAGTGAGGCTATGGGGACTATGGAACGCTACTCGAAAGTGGGCATGCAGGAGCTGGATCAACGGCTATCGAAGATTGTCGAGGCCGCGCGCAAGAAGCCGGTGTCGGTCTATCGCTACGGCGCGCCGTGGGTCTGGATCGTCTCCCAGGATGACTGGCAGGGCGCCTTGAAGGAGGTGGCCAGCTATATCCCGCCGGGGCATTCGCTGGTGCTGCTGCGCCCGCAGATCGATGAGTTGCTGGATCAGCACCGCGACTTGCTCCAGGGCCTCAACGCCGAGCCGGGGATGCTGATTGCGCCGCGCACGGTGATGCACATTCTGTTGTTGCAGTTGCTGTATTCGGTGCCCAGCGAGCAGCAACTCTATGAGCAGCTCAGCTACAACCTGTTGTTTCGCTGGTTCATCGGCCTGGACCTGAATCAGAAGGTCTGGAGCTTCAGTGTCCTCAGTCGCGATATCGCCACGCTGTTGAACAACCCGCGGGCGGTGCAGTTGATCCAGAAAATCATCGGTGAAGTGTTCTGCGGTGCCTTGCTGCAAATGCCCGAGTTCTCGTTGAACTTCGCGCTGTTGCATACCTGGCTGGCTCGCCACGAAAACACCTCGATCACCAGCAATTGAATCGGCCAAACGCTGTGCAGACGGCGACGGCAATGCGCGCGTGCGCGCCAATTTTCAGACTTCTAGGGGGCGGTGTGGAGCATCTGGGCAAATCAGGGCGACCGGGCAGTGGCGGGCGCTGGTGGCCGTTGTGCGGCTGGTTGGCGCTGGCGGCGCTGGTGCCGGCGGTGCAGGCCGAGGAGGGCCAGCCGGCCCCGGTCGAAGCCTCGGCGGCGGCGCGGTTGGTGGACGTCAATGAATACTTCGTGCGCGGCAATACCGTGCTCGATGCCCGGGCCATCGAGGAGGCGGTGTATCCCTTCCTTGGCCCGCAGAAGGCCCTGGCCGATATCGAAGGCGCCCGGGATGCGCTGCAGAAGGTCTATCAGGAGCGCGGCTACCAGTCGGTGTTCGTCGAGCTGCCGGAGCAGAAGGTCGAGGACGGTATCGTCTACCTGCAGGTCAGTGAAACCAAGGTCGGCCGAGTGCGGGTGGTGGGGGCCAAGCATTATTCGCCGGTGGAGATCCGCGACCAGGTGCCGGCGCTGAAAGAAGGCCAGGTACCGGATTTTGCCACGGTGCAAAGCCAGCTGGCCGGGCTCAATCGCGGCGCCGGGCGCCAGGTCATGCCGCTGGTGCGTGAAGGCCAGCGCCCGGGGACCATGGACGTGGACCTGCAAGTGGAAGACCAGAACCCCTGGCATGCCAGTGTCGGCCTGAACAACGACTACAGCGCCGACACCGAGAAGCTGCGTACGGTGGTCAATGTCGGCTACGACAACCTCTGGCAACTGGGCCACAGCATTTCCCTGACCTATTTCACCGCGCCCCAGGACACCGACAACGCCAAGGTCTGGTCCGGTTCCTACACCGCGCCGCTGAGCGATCGCTGGGCCTTGCAGTTCTCCGGCTACCAGTCCGACAGCAACATCGCCACCATCGGCGGCAGCAACGTGCTGGGCAAGGGCCATTCCTACGGGGTGTCGGCGATCTACACCTTGCCCGCCGCGGGCAACTGGGCCAACTCGCTGTCGGTGGGTGTGGATTTCAAGGACTTCGACGAAGAGATGCGCTTTGGCCGCAGCAGCGACCAGATTCCGCTGAAGTACGCCCCCATGACCTTTGGCTACAACGGTTACCGCTACAGCGAAAAAGCCCAGCTGGGCCTGGGCCTGAACCTGATCGTCGGCACCCGGCGCTTCTTCGGCTACGGCAGCGATGCCGAGGAGTTCCAGTACAAGCGCGACGAGGCCAGCGCCAGCTTCTCGGTGCTCAAGGGCGACCTGAATTTCACCTACACCTTCGCCAACGACTGGCAGTCGGCGTCCAAGGCGGCGTTCCAGCTGGCCTCGGGGCCGCTGGTGTCCAACGAGCAGTATTCCGCCGGCGGCGCCACCTCGGTGCGCGGCTATCTGGCCGCCGAACGCACCGGGGACGAGGGCTACCTGTTTTCCCAGGAGCTGCGCACGCCGTCTTTGGCCAAGTTCCTCGGCAGTTACGTGCAGGAGTGGCGCTTCTATGCCTTTGCCGAAGGCGCGCACCTGTCGCTGCACGACCCGCTGCCCGAGCAGGAGGACGAATACAGCCTGGCCAGTGTCGGCCTGGGCACCCGCGCCAGTTTGAGCAAGTGGCTGTCCGGCAGCCTGGACTGGGGCTACCCGCTCAAGGACGGCCCCAACACCCAGAAATACGACCCGCGCCTGCATTTCAGCGTGCAAGCGACGTTCTGACTTTTTACGGAGACCCTTCACATGCAACGCTTATTCCTGAGCCTGTTGATCTGCCTGGGCTTCGTGCTCCCGGCCACGGCCCATGCCTGGTGGCAGGACGACTGGCATTACCGCAAGCAGATCAGCGTGGACACCACCCCGCAAGGCGCGGCCATCAACGAGGCCCTGGGCCGCACCGCGTTGCTGGTACGCCTGCACACCGGCAACTTCACCTTCGACGGGGTCAAGGAAGACGGCGCCGACCTGCGCTTTGTCGCCGCCGATGACAAGACCCTGCTCAACCACCAGATCGAAAGCTTCGACCCGCTGATGGGCATGGCGCTGATCTGGGTCGATGTGCCCAAGGTCGAGGGCGGCCAGCGCCAGGACATCTGGATGTACTACGGCAACCAGAAGGCCCCGAGCACGGCCAATGGCCAACTGACCTTCGACCCCAGCTACACCGCGATCTACCACTTCGACGGCAGCAACGGTACGCCGGCCAAAGACACCACCGCCTACGGCAACACCGCGCAGAACGCCACCGGCGCGGCGATCGACGGGGTGATCGGCCGGGCACTGCAGTTCAGCGGCCAGCCGCTGTTGCTGCCGGCCAGCCCGTCGTTGCAGCACAACGCCGGCGGCGCCTTTACCTTCAGCGCCTGGGTGCGCCTGGACCAGGCCAGCGGCGAACAACTGCTGCTGGCTCGCCGCGAAGGTACCGGCAGCCTGCTGATCGGCATCAACCAGGGCATGCCCTTCGTTGAGGTGGACGGCCAGCGCGCCGCCTCCACCCAGCCGCTGAACCCGGGGCAGTGGCAGCACCTGGCCCTGAGCGGCGAGGGCAGCCGACTGGCGCTGTATGTCAATGGCCGCGAAACCGCGAGCCTGGCCCAAGCCATTCCAACCTTCAATTCGCCGTTGGCCATCGGCGCCGACTTGCCAGCGGCCGCCGGGGCCGAGGCCAGTCACTTCCAGCCCTTCACCGGGGCCCTGGACGAGCTGCGCCTGTCCAAGGTGGCGCGTCCGGCGGCGCTGATCCTGGCCGATGCCAGCGCCCAGGGCGCGGAGTCGAAGCTGGTGGCCTACGGCGTCGATGAAGAACAGTCGGGTTTTGGTTTTGGCAGCCTGGGTTTCCTGCTCAAGGCGGTGCCGGTGGATGCCTGGGTGATCATCCTGGTGCTGGTGGGAATGATGATCCAGTCCTGGGTGATCATGCTGCGCAAGAACCGCATGGTCGGCCGGGTCAGCGCTGCCAATGCGCTGTTCCGCGAGCAGTTCGCCAAGGTCGGCACCCGCCTGGAGATGTTTGCCGACGACCAGGTGCTGGCCAGCCGCCTGGAGCATTCCTCGCTGTGGCGCCTGTACCTGGTGGCGGTGAAAGAGATCCGCACCCGCCGCGAGCAGGGCGCCGATACCTCGTCGGTGTCGGCGGCCACCATTGAAGCCATCCGCTGCTCCATGGATGGCGTGCGCACCCGGGAAAACCAGCAGCTGAGTTCCAAGCTCTCGACCCTGTCCAACGCCATTGCCGGCGGCCCCTACATCGGCCTGCTGGGCACGGTGCTGGGGATCATGGTGGTGTTCCTCGGCACCGCCATGGCCGGTGACGTCAACATCAACGCCATCGCCCCGGGCATGGCCGCGGCCTTGCTGGCCACGGCCATGGGCCTGTTCGTCGCGATCCCGGCGCTGTTTGGCTACAACCGCCTGATCACCCGCAACAAGGAAGTCGGCGCCGACATGCGGGTGTTCGTCGACGAGTTCATCACCCGGCTGGCGGAGCTGCATGGCGAAAGCCAGCACAGCGAAAACGCCCACTGGCGGGTCAGCCACAGCAACGCGTCGGTTCCGGCCTGAGGAGAACTGCCATGGCTTCCGTGAAGGCCTCCCATGACGACGAAGACGATGCCGCCGTCGACAGCATCAACATCACGCCCCTGGTGGACGTGCTGATGGTGGTGCTGGTGATGTTCATCCTCACCGCCACCGCCCAGGTCTCGGGCATCCAGATCCACTTGCCCAAGGCCAGTGCCTCGGTGTCGCTGTCCGAGGCCAAGACCAAGGCCATTTCGGTGAACGATGGCGGCCAGGTGTTCCTCGACGCCTACCCGGTGACCCTGGGCGAGCTGGAAGAGCGCCTGCGCATCGAGAAAGCGCAGAACCCGGACTTCCCGATCATCGTCCGCGGCGATGCCACGGTGCAGTACCAGAAGGTCATCGAAGTCCTCGACCTGCTGCGCCGCCTGGAGTTGTCCCAGGTCGGCCTGGTCACCGGCAAACCGAGCCAGGGCTGAGCCATGAGCGCACATCAACCGTTCGAGCTACCGCCTATACAGAACAAGCCGCGCGCCCTGCGCCTGCTCAAGTGGGGCGCGGGGTTGCTGCTGGGTGCCGTGGCGGCCTGGCTGCTGTGGCAGTGGGCCAATGACATGGCCGGGGTGCGCCGGGAAGCGCCCAAAGTGCCAACCATCATCCCGCTGCCGCCTCCGCCGCCGCCACCCCCACCGCCGCCGGAGAAACCCAAGGAGCCGGAGCCGGTGGAAGAAAAGATCCCGGAGCCCGAACCCACGCCCACCCCGGAGGAGGTCAAGCCGGAGGAGGAAGCACCGCCATCGCCGGCGGACGATCTGGCCAACCCGATGCAGATCGATGGCGACGCACAGGCCGGTAACGACGGCTTCAACGTCGGTGCCGGCAAGGGCGGCGGCATGGCCGGCGCCGGTGGCGGCGGGCTGGGCACCGGGACCTACAAGCAGTACCTGGCGGCGACCTTCCAGCGCGCGCTGCGCGAGGACCCGGAGCTGCGCAAGAAGGCTTATGCGCTGCAGGTGGACCTGTGGCTCGGCGCCGACGGGCAGGTGACCCGCGCCGAGCTGGCCGGCTCCAGTGGCAACCCCGAGACCGACCAGCAAGTGCTGGCGGCGCTGCGGGCCACGCCGCGCCTGAAAGAGCGCATGCCGGCCTCCCTGACTTTGCCGGTACGCCTGTCCCTCAAGGGCCGGCGACCGGAATGAGCAAACCCCTATTTGCAGTTTCTACAGGAGTTGTGTGCAGATGATTTCCACCGTGAATCGATTGACCCTGGCGCTCGGCATGGTCGCCCTGACCCTGGCCGGACAGGCCACGGCCGCCGCGGCCGCGCCCTCGGAGAACGCCACGATCAACCTGATCCGTCTGTTGGTGCAGCAGGGGGTATTGAAGCAGGAGCAGGCCGACGGGCTGATCGCCCAGGCCGAGAAAGAAGCCCAGCAGGCCCGCGCGGCCACCGCCGTGGCGGCAACCGGCCCGGCTGCGGCGCCCGGTGATGTGCGGGTGCAATACGTGCCGGCCATCGTCCGCGACCAGATCCGCGATCAGGTCAAGGCCGAGGTCATGGCCACCGCCAAGCAGGAAAACTGGGCCCAGCCCAACACCTTCCCGGACTGGATCTCGCGTATCAGCTTCGACGGCGACATCCGCCTGCGCGACGAGTCGCGGTTCTTCGCCGACAACAACAGCAACGAGATCGTCGACTACGCCAAGCTCAACGACAGTGGCCCCTACGACGTCAACAAGGACACCAACAGCAAGCTGCCGCCGCTGCTCAACACCCGCGAGGACCGCGACAACCTGTTCCGCCTGCGCGCGCGCCTGGGGATGAAGGCGGTGATCTCGCCGGAATGGACCGCCGGCATCCGCATCGGCACCGGCTCGGACAACAACCCGGTGTCCACCACCCAGACCCTGGGCGGCGGCTTCGGCAAGAAGGACATCTGGCTCGACCAGGGCTACCTGACCTGGAAGGCCACCCAGGACTTGACCCTGACCGGCGGGCGGATCGCCAACCCGTTCTATGCAACCGACATGCTGTACTCCAACGACCTCAACTTCGACGGCGTGGCGGCGATCTTCAACCACAAGCTGAGCAGCGACTGGGGCCTGTTCGGCACCCTCGGCGCCTTCCCGGTGGAGTACACCAACGACACCGCCACCAGCAACGGTTTCGACAAGAACGAGAGCGACACCAAGTGGCTGTTCGGCGGGCAGGTCGGCGCCAACTGGAAGATCAACCGCAGCAACAGCCTCAAGGGCGCCTTGGCCTACTATCGCTTCGATGACATCGAGGGCCAGCGCTCCAGCCCTTGCGCGCCCTGGGCCGGGGCCCCGGGCTGCGACACCGATGGCTCGCGGGTCGCCTTCATGCAGAAGGGCAACAGCGTGTTCCTGCTGCGCGACATCACCCCCAACCCGGCCACGCCGGGCCTGACCCCGCAGCCGCAGTTCGTGGGCCTGGCCTCGAAGTTCGACGTGCTCGACCTGAACCTGGCCTGGGATACCGAATTGCCGGACGACCTGCGCCTGCGCAGCCAGACCAACTTCATTCGCAACCTGGCCTACGACAAGGGCGAGATGCTCAAGCGCAGCGAGGGCGAGATCGTCAACAACATCAACAGCCAGGGCCAGTTCGAAAGCGGCGGCAACGCGCTGATGGTGCAGTTCACCCTGGGCAACGCCCTGGAAATGAAGAAGTCCGGCGACTGGAACCTGCTGGCCGGCTACAAGTACATCCAGCCCGACGCCTTGCCCGACGGCTTCAACGACTCCTCGTTCCACCTGGGGGGCACCAACGCCAAGGGCTATTTCCTGGGCGGCAACTACGGCATCGACAAGAACATCTACGCCACGGCCCGCTACATGAGCGCCTCGGAAGTCTACGGGCCGCGCTACGAGGTGGACGTGATGCAGCTTGAACTCAACACGCGCTTCTAAGTGCAGGGAGGAAGGTTATGAACAGCCGAGCGAGGGCAGGGGCGGCGCGCCTGTTGCTGGTCTGGGGCGTGCTGGCCAGTGTCGGCGCAAGCGCCGAAGGCATGGAGGAGCGCCTGCGCACCCAGTTGCGCAGCACCACCCAGCAGCTGCAGGCCCTGCAAAGCGAACAGGCCCAGGCCGCGGCGGCGCGGGTCGCCGCCGAGAACGCGGCCAGGGAGGCCCAGGCCCAGGTCAAGCAACTGACGGCCGAGCTGGCCAAGACCCGTGGTGTGGCAGAGCAGTTGGCCGGCCAGCAGCAGAGCCTGCACAACCAGGCCCAGGCCCAGGCGGCCGCCAGCAGCGAGCAACTGGGCAAGTTCAAGAAGGCCTATGAGGACCTGCTGGTGCTGGCCCGGGGCAAGGAAGCCGAACGGGCCAGGTTGCAGGCGCAATTGAGCGAGCGTGACACACAAGTGCAGCAATGTGCGGTCAAGAATCAGCAGATGTACGGCATCGCCAAGCAGATCCTGGCGGCCTACGAAAACATCGACGTGGCCGAGGTGGTGAAAATCCGCCAGCCCTTCGCCGGCAGCGCCCGGGTCAAGTTCGAGGAACTGGGCCAGGGCTTTGGCGACGAGCTTTACCAGACCCAGTTCGACGCCCCGCGGGCGGCGAGCACCCACTGATCACCAGGGAAGAGATGACCATGACCTTGATTAACAGCGTCACCACCGAAAGCCTCACCGACCTGCTGCAAGGCGCCGGCTACCGGGTCAACCAGACCGAACAGAACGGCATCGTGCAACTGCTCAGCGCCAGCCAGGGCATCGGCTACGCCGTGCGCTTCGGTAACCCGGGCAGCGAAGCCGGGCACTACGTGGACTTCACCTACAGCTGCGCGCTGCGGGTGCAGGGCGAATTGCCGGCCGGGCTGGCGGAGCTGTGGAACGCCTCGCGGCGCTTTGCCCGGCTGTCGCTGCAGGGCGAATTCCTGGTGATGGAGATGGACGTGGTGGTGGCCGGCGTCGGCGAGACCCACCTGCGCAGCCAGTTGGAGCTGTGGGATCGGTTGCTGCAGGAGTTCATCGTCTACCTGCGCGAATACAGCCAGCAGGCGGCCCAGTTGCAGGCCCAGGCCGAAGCGCCCCAGGCGGCGCAAAGCCAACCCCGGGAAGAGGCGGCCACCCTGTGAAAAAGCCCACCCTGGTGGTCGGTGCCGGGGCACTGACCTTGCTCGGCCTGGCGTTGGGCCTGGCCCTGCGCCCGGGCAATGACCCGGTGGCGGCGCAGCAGCCGGCCCCGACCCTGCTGCAACAACAACTGGCGTCTACGCCCGCTGTGGCGCGCCTGGGCAATCAGCAGGTGGCGGCCGAGGAGCTCAAGAGCCTGTTCGCCAGCCTGCCCGAGGAATCCCGGGGGCAATTGCGCGGCAATCGCCCGGCGCTGGAAGCCTGGATTCGTTCACGGCTGGCGGAAAAGGCCGTGCTGGAGCAGGCCGATGCCCAGGGCTGGCGCCAGCGCCCGGAGGTGGAGCAGCAGACCCGCGCCGCCACCGAACAGATCGTGTTTCGCGACTATCTGCAGTCGGTCAGCCAGGTGCCGGCGGACTACCCCAGCCCGGCGGAGTTGCAGCAGGCCTATGACAGCGGCAAGTCGGCGTGGATGACACCGCCGTTGTACCGGGTCAGCCAGATCTTCCTCGGGGTCGCCGAGCCCCAGGCGGCCGAACAGGTACGCCGCCAGGCGCAGGAACTGAGCCGCAAGGCCCAGGCCGCGCCGGGGGAGTTTGCCGCCTTGGCGGCGCAGTACTCCCAGGACCGGGACAGCGCCCAGCGCGGTGGCGACTCCGGCCTGCAGCCCTTGCAGCAACTGCTGCCGGAGGTGCGCAGTGCGGTGGCTCGGCTCAAGGTGGGCGGGGTGTCCGAGGTGGTGCAGAGCGCGGCGGGTTTCCACGTGCTCAAGCTCACCGAACAGCAGCCAGCACGGACCGCCAGCCTGGACGAACTGCGTGATCGCCTGACCCAGGCCTTGCGCGCCCAGCGCCAGGAGCAGATCGCCAAGGCCTACCTGGAAGGCATGCTCAACACTGCGACCCTGAGCATCGATGGCGCGGTGTTGAACCAGGTCCTGGAGGACAAGCTGTAGGAGCTGGCTTGCCCGCGAAGGCGATCCCACGGCCCCGCCGTCCGCCCGCCAAGGAAGCAACATTCAACAAGACAGGGAGTCACCGATGTCATTTCTCGAACCAGCTCCACTCCAGGGCTTTGCGCCATACACCGCGCCCCAGGAACCCCGGGAAGCCTGGCTGGCCCTGGCCGCCGGCATCGAACCTGCGGTGGCCCAGTATTTTCTGGTCAGCGCCCGTTGCGGCTGCTTCATGCAGGCGGCCCGCAGCCTGAACATCAAGGCCACGCTGCTGCGCAAGCAACTGGCGCAGTTGGAGGAGCACCTACGCCGTTCGCTGTTCTGCTACCACGGCAATGCCTTGAGCCTGAGCCGCGAAGGCCTGCAACTGCAGGCCCAGCTGATTGCCCTGGCCCACCAGCGGCGGCTGCCGGTGATCGAGCAACCCCTGATCCGCGTGGCCGTGGCGGAAACCATCCTCCACGACATCCTTGGCCGTGACCTGATCGCCTTGCTGCGGCGCAACGCCAGCGCCCGGCTGGAAATCATCTCCATCGACAGCGACCTGTCCCTGCAGGCCCTGAGCGCCGACCTGGTGCTGTGGCTGGCGGCCGAGGATTCACCCCTGCCGGGCCCCAGCTTCGCCACCCGCGAGCCCATGCCCCTGGCGCGCATCGACTACCTGCCGCACATCGCCAAGCGCTATTCCCGGGTCGCGGCCCGCCCCGACAGCCTGGACGACCTGGCGGACTACATGCTGGTGCAGTGGCAGCACGACCGTCATATCGAGCCGTTCCGGCCCTGGAACAGCCTGGTGGAACAGCGCCTGGCCGGGGTGGTGCAGGTGCATTCCTATGAACTGATGCTGGAGATGATCCGCTGCAGCGCCTGCATTGGCCTGCTGCCGCAGTACATGAGCCGCTTCGACCGCGGCCTCACCGCCTTGCCAGGCCTGTTCGAGGAAAGCATGCAACGCCGCGCCTGGCTGGCGGTCAATGCCCAGGTGGAGCATGAAGAGCAGGTACAGCAACTGGTGGAACTGATCCTCAACACCTTCAGCGAACGCCAGGACTGGTTTGTCTGAACGGACCCGCCCGCTCTTGCAGAGATTCACCCCCGCGCCCACGAGCGGGCACCCACCGCGACTCCATGCAGGAGCCGGCTTGCCGGCGAAAGGGCCCCGCAAATCCTGCGTCGGCTCCGGAAACGCCTTCGCTGGCAAGCCCGCTCCTACGGGTGTGCCTGCGCGACGGTTCCTTGGCGGCGAACGAGCACCAATCCCCTCGTCATCCAGAGCCGCATGCCTTTACACTCGATGGCCACTTCGACTTCAAGGATGACCTCGCCATGCCCAACGTCCATCCCACCATCGTCATCGAGCGGTGCAACGAAGCCCATATCGACGGCCTGACGGCGCTGTACAGCGAACCCAGTGTGGCGGCCCAGACCCTGCAACTGCCTTACCAGTCCCGCGAGTTGTGGCGCAAGCGCGTCGGGCAGGGGCAGGAAAACGAGGGGCTGGTGGCCCTGGTTGCCCTGCACCAGGGCGCGGTGATCGGCAGTTGCAGCCTGCTGCAGGTGGCGCGGGTGCGCCGGGCCCATTGTGCCGGTATCGGCATGGGCGTATCCCCGGCCTGGCAACGCGAGGGCATCGGCAGCCGCCTGCTGGCGGCGGTGCTGGAGGTGGCCGACAACTGGATGAACCTGCGCCGGGTGGAGTTGACGGTGTATGCCGACAACCAGGCCGCCATCGGCCTGTACCGCAAGTTCGGCTTCGAAACCGAAGGCCAGCTGCGCGACTACGCCGTACGCGACGGCGGTTATGTCGATGTGCTGAGCATGGCGCGCTTGCGTCGTTGAGGCCGGGTTCATGTAGCCGCTGCCGCAGGCTCGGGCCGCGTTCGGACGATCGGCTCCGCAGCAGATGCAGGGCTCCTGAGGCCGCCCGAGGTTCGACAGGCGATCGCCATGCAAGGCCCTGCGGGCCTTGACGTTCACTCCAGCAAAGCGAAATCCACCGCCGCCCGGGCATGCAATTCGGTGGTGTCCAACAGGGGCAGGGCGCTGTGTTCGGGCTTGAGCAGCAGGCCGATTTCCGTGCAGCCGAGGATGATCGCCTCGGCACCACGGGCCTGGAGCCCGTCGATCACGTGTTGGTACAGCCGCCGCGAGCTCTCGCTGACAACGCCCACGCACAGCTCCTCATAGATGATGCGGTGCACCGCCTGGCGCTGCGCTGCATCGGGCACCAGCACCTTCAGGCCCTGGTCTTCCAGGCGGCCTTTGAGGAACGCCTGCTCCATGGTGAAGGCTGTGCCCAGCAGCCCCACGCTCAGGGTGCCGGCTGCATGGGCGGCCTGCACCACGGGGTCGGCAATATGCACAAAGGGCACTCCAATGGCGGCCTCTATCTGCCCGGCGACCTTGTGCATGGTGTTGGTGCAGAGCACCACGCATTCGGCGCCGCCGGCTTCCAGGCGCCGGGCTGCCTCCACCAGGATCGCCGCCGCGTCGTCCCAGCGCCCGGCATGCTGGGCCTGTTCGACAGGCCCGAAGTCGACGCTGTACATTAACAGCCGCGCTGAACGCAGCGGCCCCAGTCGATCGCGAACCTGCTGATTGATCAGGCGATAGTATTCGGCGCTGGACTCCCAGCTCATGCCGCCGATCAGGCCGATGGTGCGCATGGGCAACTCCTCTGTGGTGCGGTTGGGTAAGGCTCAGTTTCACGCCGCCACGGGTGGCGATCTATCAGGAAATTTCACATGCCCCAGGTGCTCGAACATCGTCTGCTGGACGGCCGCCTGCTGCTGCAATTGCTGCCGGCCGCGGCCTACAGCGCACGGGATCCGGCCCAGTGGCAGACCTTGGGGGTGACCCTGGAACGTCAGCGCGGGGTGCATGCCATCGACTCCGACCGCCGCGAGGATTTCGATACCTGGCCCGGCACCCTGGCCCTGACGCCCGCTGGCATTGAAGTGTTTTCCGAATCCGCCATGGGCGGCGAATACCTGCTGCTGCGCTGGCAGGGCGCGACGCCGCTGGTTCCTGGCCAGCGCCGGATGCAGAGCCCGGGGCATGCCCGCGCCCTGGCCCTGGGGCGCGAAGCCAGGCGCCTGCTGCTGGCGCCCGAGGCCGATGAGCTGGCCCTGGAGCAATGCGCGCTGGCGTTTCTGGGGCTGGCCCAGCCCGGTCGGGCGGCGCCAGCCCCGGCCCCGGAGCTGGGGCAGGTGCTGCAACAGATGGCCGATGAATACGCCCGGCCCCTGTCACTGGCGCAACTGGCCCTGACCTACGGCCACAACGAACTGCGCCTGCTGCGCGACTTTCGTCGTGCTGTAGGCATCACGCCCCATGCCTGGATCACCGAGGTGCGTCTGCAAGCGGCCCGGCGGCTGCTGGAGCACACGGACCTGCCCCTGGCGGCGGTTGCCCAGGACTGTGGTTTTGCCCATCAGTCCCACCTGGGCAGCGCCTTGCGCCAAGCCACCGGCCTGACGCCGCGTCAGTACCGGCTGCAGTTTCAGCGCCGAGCGGCGGATACCGCGCTGTAGATTTTGCCTGGTAATGCCTCGCCGGTGATCGCCGTCAGCGGCCCGCGGGATCATCATCGGTGGGCGCAGCTACAGGGCTCGGCGAGCCGGCGGGCAAACAACTCAACGCCCGACACCGGCATCTGCCATGCTCAGGGCCGGCGACCTGCTGTTCTCAAAGGTCGAAGCCAGGGACACAGCACAATGGACGATATCCAGCAACTGGGCGAGATGCTGCGCCACTACGCGGCCAGTGAAGCCCACAAGAAGCAGCTGTTCGACAGCCAGTCGGTGGTCTGGGCGCGTCGCATTCATCAATTGTTCGGGCAGATCGAAGACTGGCTGGCGCCGGTATTGCTGCCGGACCTGCTGGCGTTGCAGCGCGAGCCCTATGTGGCCTTCAGCCCGGCGGTGCCGCTGGAGGTCTCGACCTTCAAGAGCGAGAAGCTGACCATCCATATCGCCGGCAAACCGGTGGAGTTCGTGCCGGATGTGATGGGCCCCCAAGGGCAGATTTCCCTGGCGGTGATCGGCCTGACTGCGGCGCGGCTGGGCAGCGTGTCCCTGGTCGGCGAGGCTTCGGGCGGCTGGCAATGGCGCAAGACCAACGGCTTGAAGGACCCTGACGTCTTTGCCTTTGACGGCAATTTCCTCGCCGCTCAGTTGCAGAGCCTGATCCCCCGCGAGCGCGCCTGACCCGGCCAATACCCCCACTGTAGGAGCTGGCTTGCCAGCGAAAGCGATGCCCGGGATTGCGCGAGGCGTGCTGGCCCCTTCGCCGGCAAGCCGGCTCCTACAGGGGATTGCTGGCGCTGGCTTGCCAGCCAAAGCGCTCTACATATCCAGGTTGATCCAACCCGGCTTGGCTTCCTCCGGCGCCACGGCGTTGATTTTCTTGCCCGTGGCCAGCTCCACCCGGCGGGCTACGTCGGGGTCGTCGGCGAAGGGGATCAGGCTAGCGTCGTCCAGGCTCTTGGCACTCTGGTGACGCAGGCAGTACTCGATGCAGAGGTAGAGAAACGCCACCCCCAGCAGGTTGAGCAGTATATCCATGGGTTTTCAGGCTCCCTGAGACGCAACACGCCGGCCACGGGGGCCGGCGAGGGGCAGGTGGGTCAGGCGATCCGGGCGTCGCTCAGCGCCAGGCGCTCATCGGCAACGCGCACGGTGCGCCAGGTGTTGTAGGCCATCAGCAGCATGCCGCTGAGGAAGAACACGCCGCCGGCGAAACGCACCACGAACCCCGGATGGCTGGCCACCAGGGCCTCGACGAAAGAGTAGGTGAGGGTGCCGTCTTCGTTCACTGCCCGCCACATCAGGCCCTGGGTGATGCCATTGACCCACATCGAGGCGATGTACAGCACGGTGCCGATGGTGGCGAGCCAGAAGTGCAGGTTGATCAGCGGCACGCTGTACATCTGCTCGCGGCCGAAGACCTTGGGCACCATGTGGTAGATGGCCCCGAAGGTGATCATCGCCACCCAGCCCAGGGCACCGGCGTGTACGTGGCCGATGGTCCAGTCGGTGTAGTGGGACAGGGCGTTGACGGTCTTGATCGCCATCATCGGGCCCTCGAAGGTGGACATGCCGTAGAACGCCAGGGACAGCACCAGGAAGCGCAGGATCGGGTCGGTGCGCAGCTTATGCCAGGCCCCGGAGAGGGTCATCATGCCGTTGATCATGCCGCCCCAGCTCGGGGCCAGGAGGATCAGCGACATGGCCATGCCCAGGGACTGGGCCCAGTCCGGCAGCGCGGTGTAGTGCAGGTGGTGCGGGCCGGCCCAGATGTACAAGGTAATCAAGGCCCAGAAGTGCACGATGGACAGGCGATAGGAGTACACCGGGCGCCCGACTTGCTTGGGCACGAAGTAGTACATCATCCCGAGAAAGCCCGTGGTCAGGAAAAAACCTACGGCGTTGTGCCCGTACCACCACTGGACCATGGCGTCGGTGGCCCCGGAATACACCGGGTAGGACTTGAACCAGTCCACCGGGATCGACAGGTGGTTGACCACGTGGAGCATGGCGATCACCAGGATGAAGGCGCCGAAGAACCAGTTGCCGACGTAGATGTGCTGGCTCTTGCGCCGCACCACGGTGGTGAAGAACACAATCGCGTAGGCGACCCAGACCACCGCCATCCACACGGCGCCGGCGAATTCGATCTCGGCGTATTCCTTGGTGGTGGTGTAGCCCAGGGGCAGGGTGATCAGCATGATCACGATCACCGACTGCCAGCCCCAGAAGGTGAAGGCGGCCAGGGTGTCGGAGTACAGCCGCACCTGGCAGGTGCGCTGGACCGCGTAGTAGCTGGCGGCGAACTGCGCGCTGCCGGCGAAACCGAAGATCACAAGGCTGGTGTGCAGCGGCCGCAGCCGGCCGAACGTGCTCCAGGGCAGGTCGAGGTTCATCTCCGGCCACACCAGCTGCGAGGCAATCCACACCCCCATGGCCATGCCGATCACGCCCCATACCACTGTTGCGACGACGAATTGGCGAACCACCTTGTAGTTGTAGGCCTGTCCGATTGTTGCTGAGTTCATGGTCAATGCTTCCACGGTTGCAAAGTCTTGCCAGGCCACCCGGTCTGGCACGGGGTGCACTGTAGGAATCAGCGGGGAAACAAAACAGGCTCAGAAAAACCACATTAATACGGATCAGATTTTCCTCATGCCTACGGTGGTGCAGCCTTGGCTGATATGGTTTTTTAGTTTTTACCTGAATCTGTAACGCTCTGCGCCGTACGCGCATAGTCGCCCCCTCACAACACGCGCCGTTTAGAGCACGATCAGCTTCGATGAGGTAGGGACATGTATCAGTACGACGACTATGACCGGGCCCTGGTGCTTGAGCGGGTGGCGCAGTTTCGCGACCAGGTCGAGCGCTTCATGGGCGGCCAACTGAGCGAGGAGGAGTTCCTGCCCCTGCGCCTGCAGAACGGCCTGTATATGCAGAAGCACGCCTACATGCTGCGGGTGGCGATTCCCTACGGCACCCTCAGCGCCCGGCAGATGCGTACCCTGGCCAGCATTGCCCGGGACTTCGACCGCGGCTACGGCCACTTCACCACCCGGCAGAACCTGCAGTTCAACTGGATCGAGCTGGCCCAGGTGCCGGATATCCTGCAGCGCCTGGCCGAAGTGGAGATGCACGCCATCCAGACTTCCGGCAACTGTGTGCGCAACATCACCACCGAAGCCTTTGCCGGGGTGGCCGGCGACGAATACCTGGACCCGCGCCCCCTGGCGGAGATCCTGCGCCAGTGGTCCACCATCAACCCGGAATTCCTATTCCTGCCGCGCAAGTTCAAGATCGCCATCTGCTCGGCCAAGCAGGACCGCGCGGCGATCATGATGCATGACATCGGCCTCTATCTTTACCGTGCCCGCAACGGCGAGATGCTCCTGCGGGTGATAGTCGGCGGCGGCCTGGGGCGCACGCCGATCCTCGGCCTGCAGATCCGCGACGGGCTGCCCTGGCAGCACTTGCTGTCCTATGTCGAAGCGGTGCTGCGGGTCTACAACCGCTACGGCCGGCGGGACAACAAGTACAAGGCGCGGATCAAGATCCTGGTCAAGGCCCTGGGCATCGAGGCCTTCGCCAGGGAAGTGGAGGAGGAGTGGCAGCACCTCAGGGACGGCCCGGCGCAGCTCACCGAGGACGAATTCCAGCGGGTGGCCAGCGCCTTTGTGCCGCCGATCTACGAGCGCCTGGCGGACACCGACCTGGAGTACGGCAGCCACCTGGCCGAGTCCCCGGCCTTCGCCCGCTGGGTGGCGCGCAACGTGCACCCGCACAAGGTGCCGGGCTACACCTGCGTGGTGCTGTCGACCAAGCCGGGCCCGGCCTCGCCACCCGGTGACGTCACCGGCCAGCAGATGGAAGCGGTGGCCGACTGGTCCGAGGACTACGGCTTTGGCGAGATCCGCATTGCCCACGAACAGAACATCGTCCTGCCGGATGTGCCCAAGTCGCGCCTGTTCGAGCTTTGGCAGCGGGCCTGCGAGCATGGCCTGGGGACCGCCAACGCAGGGTTGCTGACCGATATCATCGCCTGCCCGGGCGGTGACTTCTGCGCCTTGGCCAACGCCCGTTCGATCCCCATTACCCTGGCCATCCAGCAGCGCTTCGACGACCTGGACTACCTCCACGACCTGGGGGACATCAGCCTGAACATTTCCGGCTGCATGAACGCCTGCGGCCATCACCACATCGGCAATATCGGCATCCTCGGCGTCGACAAGAACGGCAGCGAGTGGTTCCAGGTCACCCTGGGCGGGGCCAAGGGCCGTGACAGCGCCCTGGGCAAGGTGATCGGCCCGTCCTTCAGCGCCGAGGAAATCCCCGAGGTGATCGAACGCATCATCGCCACCTTCGTACGCTACCGGGAAAGCGACGAACCCTTCGTCGAGACCCTGCAGCGCATCGGCCTGGAGCCGTTCAAGGAGCGGGTCTATCCCAAGGCCCTGGAGGCGCTGGCATGAACAACCTGCTGCGTTTGCACGAAGGCGAGGCCCAACGGGTGGAAGACGATGCCTGGAGCCTGGTGCGCGGGGTCGACGACGCATTGCCGGACGGGCCGCTGATTCTGCCCCTGGCCCTGTGGCTGATGCGCCGCATCGAGCATCACCCGGCCCGGGACGGAGTGTGGATCGGCCCGGATGACGAAGTGGAAAGCCTCAAGCCCTGGCTCAAGCTGATCCCGCTGATCGCCGTGGACTTCCCCAGCTTTCGTGATGGCCGGGGTTACAGCCAGGCCTACCTGCTGCGTACCCGCCTGGGCTGGATGGGCGAATTGCGAGCGATTGGCGATGTGCTGCGCGACCAGTTGAGCCATATGCGCCAATGCGGTTTCGACAGCTTTGCCGTGCGTGAAGACAAGTGCGCGCTGGACGCACTCAAAGGGTTGGCGGGGATGAGCGTGCTCTATGGCCGCTCGGTGATCGAGCCGCGACCGCTGTTCCGTCGGCGCTGAAGGTGGCGCGCGGTTGCGCTGGTTAATGTAATTTCTAGAATAAATTGTCTTTTAAAATCAATAGATTAAAATTGATAGTTAATCCTATTTGATTGGTTTTAGTGGGGCTCGGGTAACCGAGCCCTCCTTGCCACCCTGCCTATTGCAACGCCGGATCCCCGGGGTTGAGCTGCTTCCATTGCTGCATCAGTGCCTGGGCCTTGGGTTCCTGGCCGCTCTCCAGGTAGTACTGGATCAGGCTCAGGCGCGCATTGCGCTGGGTCGGCTGGCGCTGCAGCAGCGCTTGCAACTGACGGTTGGCAGCGTCCTGCTGGCCACTGTCGTGCAGGGCCACTGCCAGCACATAGGCGTACTGAGGATTCTGCGGTTCCAGCTCGGCGGCCTTTTTCAAGGCGGCCATGGCCCGGGCAGTGTCGCCCCCACGAATCAGGCTCAGGCCCCGGGTGTGCTGCAGCAGCGCCGACTCCGGGTGCTGTTGCAGGGCCTGGGCCAGCAGTTGCTGCGCCTCCTGGCTGCGGCCATTGGCTTCCAGCCACTGCCCCAGGGTCACCAGGGCCGGGAAGAAGTCGCTGTCGCGGCGCAAGGCTGCGCGCAGGTAGGGTTCGACCTCGGCACCGCGCCCGCTGGCCTGGTAGAGCATGGCCAGGTTGAGGTTGGCTTCGGCCCGCTCCACGAGGCTCAACTGCACCGCCTCATATTCGCCAAGGGCTTTGTCCCAGACCCCTTGAGCCGGGCCCAGGCCACTGCGCGCGGCGCCCAGCAGGTCGCGAGCCGCGGTGATCCGCACGGCCTTGACCGGGTCTTGCAGCAGGGGCACCAACAGCGGGCCACGTTCGGCCGGCGGCACCAGGGCGCTGGTGGCTCGCACCGCGCTTTCGCGCACCTGGGGGTCCGCATGCCCGAGGGCCTGGGTAGCCAGTTGCAGTGCCTGGGCACTGGGATAGTTGGCCAGCTCGGCCAGCAGGGTGGCACGCCGGATCGGTGGCAGATCGCTGCGCTGCAGTTGTTCCTGCAACGCCTGGGCTGCTCCTGGGTGGCCGCCGCGGATCAACCACAGGCTGTCGTCGTAGCGTGGTGGCTGGGGTGGGCTGTTGGCGGTCCATAACTGGAACTGCCGGCTGATGCGTTCGCCGGCCTGTTGCCCCTGGTGGCAGCTCAGGCAGGCATCGGCCGTGCCAAGCTTCTGCGCCCGCAGCGGGTTGGGCAGGCTGAAGCTGTGGTCATGGCGATAGTCATTGCCCATGTAGACCTTGCCCGGCATATGGCAGTCCACGCATTGCGCACCGGGCTGGCCGGGGGTGTGCCGGTGATGGTCGGGGGAATCGTAATCCTTGGCCTGCAACCCGCGTCCGTCGATGCCGGCTGCCGCGCTCTTGCCGGCGGGGTTGTGGCATTGCAGGCATACGGCGTTGCCCGGGGCCTTGAGCTGGGTGCTGTGGGGGTTGTGGCAATTGCTGCAGCGCAGCCCCTTGTCGAACATCTTGCTCTGGGCGAAGGAGCCGTATTCGAACACCTCGTCCTTGATCTTGCCGTCCAGGGCGTACAGCTCCCGGGTCAGGGCGCTGGGCAGGTAGTCATCCATCAGGCGCTGGCCGACGTGGTAGCCGTCGCCCAGGGGCGCGCGCCGGGCGTGGCAGCGGGCGCAGGTCTCGATCTCCTGGGTGGCGCTTGCGGCCTTGAGGTCCACGGCGAAGCCGGCGTTGGCCAGGGTGGCCTTGCTGGCCGTGGCCTGCAGATGGTTGGAGGCCGGGCCGTGACAGGCCTGGCAGCCAACGCCGAGGCTGTTCCAGCGGCTGTCGAAGCGCTCCTGGCTGGCGCTGAAATTGCGCTGGTAGCCGGTGGTATGGCATTCCACACACATGAAGTTGGCGTTCTGGCTGGGCTTGCTCCAGTGCAGCGGGTTCTTGAAGTTAACGCCCTGGCCCGGATACAGGTGGAACCACTGCTGCTTGCGGGTATCCCAGGCCACGCCCAGGGCCTGCAGGCGTCCCTGGCCGACCTCGATCAGGTATTGCTGCAAGGGCTCGATGCCGAAGGTGTAGGCCACCTTGAAGTCCGCGGGCCTGCCGTCGGCTCCGGGGGTGTTGACCCAGAACTCGGTCCCGCGGCGAAACAACCGGGTGCTTTCGCCTTCGGCCTTGAAACGCTGTTCATTGAAATTGCCCAGCACCGTCTGCGGGTTGGCCTCCTGCATCGCCAGTTGATGGTGCGAGCCTTGCCAGTCCCTGGCCTGGGCCTGGTGGCAGCCCTGGCAGGCCTGTTCATCGACGTACTGGGCGGCCGGTAGCGCCGGCACGGCCTTGGGCTGGGCGGGGGGCGGGGCCGCAGCCACCTGCGGCGCCGCCAGCCGGGGCGGTTCGGCCAGCAGGAACCAGACGAGCCCGCCGAGCACCAGCAGCAACAGCAGGGCGCCGAAGGGGAACAGATAGCGGTGGGGCGAAGGTGCAGTTGAAGCAGGGGGTGTCGGGCGTGGGTTACTCTTCTTCGGCTTGGGCATTGCGACGTCCGTATCCAGAATGCGGTGCCTTGATCGGCACTCTCAGGCTCGATGGAGCTTTGACGGCAGCTGCCGGTCTGTCAAATCCGGGCTGTGAATCAGCCCGCAAGCCGTGACAAACAACCCGCGCCGGCGGGGCAAAGCGCCGGCTTTTGGCTATACCTTAATTTCCCCTAGCCAGTCCCTGGCTGCTGCACCTACAGGAGTTACACATGAAGCTTGCTCTGACCCTCAGCACGCTGTGCCTTGCCACCCTCGGGATGGTGGGCTGTTCCAGCAAAGTGCCCCAGCCTGACGAGTACTCCGGGTTTCTCAGCGACTACAGCCAGCTCAAGGAAGCCAAGTCGCCCTCCGGCGTGGAGGTGATGCGCTGGATCGATCCCAAGCTCAAGCTGAGCAACTACAGCAGCGTGTACATCGAACCGACCCAGTTCTACCCGCAGCCGCAGCCGACGGCGAAGATCCCCCAGAGCACCCTGACCGCCATCACCCGTTACTACGACCAGGCACTGCAGCGCGAGGTGAGCAAATCCCTGCCACTGGCCACCGGCCCGGGCCCGGGAGTGATCGTGGTGCGCGCGGCGATTACCGCAGTCACCAGCAAGACCGAGGGCCTGAAGCCCTATGAAATCATTCCCGTGGCCCTGGTGGCGGCGGCGGTGAGCACCGCCAGTGGCATCCGCGACCAGGAAACCACCCTGGCCACCGAGGCGGCGTTCCTGGATGGCAGCACCCACGCGGTGATTGCCGAAGTGGTCCGCAAAGGCACCGGCAAGCCCCTGGAAAACGACACCCAGGTGATGCAGGCCAGCGACGTGAAGAACGTCATCGACGGCTGGGCCTATGACATGCACCAGTCCTACCTGCAACTGAAGAAAAAGTGACCGACCGTTGATGGCCGCGGCATCTTGAAAGGTGCCGCGGCCATCGTTCGGTTTCAGTACTGGCTGCGCGCCAGTTTGTTGTAGTGGTAGAGCATCTGGTCGTAACCCTGGGTCACTGCGTGGTAGTCGTCGCTCAGGCGTTGCGGCTCGGCATGTTGCTGCCAGTCGCGGTGCAGGGTGTCCAGCGCCTTGAGGTACTGTTCGCCGGGCTGGGCGATCAGTTGCCAGAGGTACAGCACCTGCTCGGTGTTCTTGTCCGGCTGGCCTGTTTTCAGGTACTGCTGCCGAGCGTCCCAGGTCTGGCGCAACTGCCGGGTGACCTGCGTCAGTTGGTCCGGGGTCAGGCTTTGCTGGCGTACGCCTGCCTCGACAAACTCCACAGTGCTGCGGGCCTGGATCATGTAATCGAGCAATGCCCAGTGGGCATTGCGCCCCAGGCGTTGCTCCAGGCGCAGCAGTTGCTGGCTGCGCGGTTCGATATCCAGGGCCGGGAGCAGCCGGCGCACGGCATTGGAAGCTTCCAGGTAAGCCTCGCTCTGTTGCGCCAGTTGGCGGGCAAACTCATCCAGTTGCGCCTCGGTCAGGGGCCGCCCGATGCCCATTTTGCGCATGAAGGAATCCTTGGTCAGGGCCGCGAAGGGCCCGAGCACTTGCAGATAGCGCACGGTGGCGGGGAGCAAAGGGCTGTCCGGGGCCAGGACCTGCAATTTATCGGTGATCCTGCCGGGGCAGTTGAGGCGGTACAGCGCGTCGATGTCCTGGTGGCTGTAGGCATACAGGTCGTAGGCTTCGGGCGCCTTGGCCCGGGGCGCACCCTCGGCCATGAAGGCCTGGTGGGCCAGGCGCCAGGGTACATCCACCTGGTTCATGCAATTGACGATCGGTGCCAGGGCATTGGCCTGGGCGGTGCTCGGGCTGTCCTGGTGGTCCAGCCACAGGTCGAGGCGCCCCAGGGGCTTGCTGGCCCCGGCCAGGCCGACCAGCGTCAACCCCAGAACCAGGCCGATGGGCAGCAACCAATTGGGGTTCATGGCTGCCCCTCCTGGCCGTACCACTGGCGGGCGGTGGCCGGGGCCGCGCAGCCCTCGGCATTGGCGGGCATGCGCGCGCACAGGCGTTCGCTCCATTGCTGCAGGCCCTGGTTGGGGTTGAGCGCGCGCTGGCTGGTGAACAGCTGGAGGCTGCCCAGGCCTGCCACCAGCACCATGCAGCCCAGGCCGATCAACAGCCGCCGGCGCCAGGGAGCGGGTTTTTCCCAGGAAGCCTGGGCCTTGAGTTCGCGGCGCCGCAGGCTCGCCACCCCCAGCAGCACGGCCAGGTAAGTGGCGGCGCTGACCGGGCCGCAGAAATATCCCAGGGCACTGCTGACCAGCAGGGCCGGCAGCAGGTCGCGCAGGACCAGCACCTCACGGTCCGGGTCGAGCCAGTGCGGCAGGCGTGCGCCGAGTGCCTGGTCGCGTGCCCAGAGGCGGTGAGCCAGAGGCTGCCAGAGCCACCCCAGCAGGGCCCCGGCGCCGGCAAAACAGGTGCTCCAGAACAGCGTCACGCCGATGATTTCCCCCAGGCTGCCGGCTTGCGGCGCATAGCGGGCCACGGCCCCCGCCAGGCAGGCGAGGACAATGCCCAGGTACATGGGCCAGGCGTTGAAGGCGAACTCCCAGTCGCGCCAGAAGAACGGCGTGCCGCCGGGCATGCCGGCCGATACCTCGGGGTGATTGGCGTGCAGCCGCGAGCTCAGTTGGCGGCAGCAGGCCCAGTCATCGGGGCGCAGGCGCCGGGCGAAGTTGCGCCGGCGGGTGAAGCTGATGGGCGCCAGCAGCAGGTAGGCGGCGCGCTGTTGCGGGCTGGCCGGCGCCTGGGTGGCCAGGGCCTGCTGGCGGGCAATGAATACCGGTGCTTCGTCACGGGCTTTGAGGCGCTCCCATTCCAGCGCCGGACAGGCGTTGTCCGCACCGTTGTGCCAGCCCTGGCCGGCACACACCGCGGCGAACCCCGGGCTGGACCAGTAGGGGCTGTTGAGCAGCAGCTCCACCAGTTGCAGGTTGAACCACTGGCCCTGGTCCAGGCTGTTCAGCCAGGGCTGCTGCTGGCGTTGCGCGTAGGCCTGGAGCAGAGCCTGGTCGTCGCGCTGGGCCAGAGCGTCCTGAAGGGGCTGCAAGAGCTTTTCCTGGCACTGTTCCAGCAATGCATCGATCAGGTACTCCGGCAGTTCCAGGCGCTGCCAGGCGCTGAGCCAGTGGAACGTGGCAAAGGCCCAGGCCAGCAGCTGTTGCGAGTGGTCCGGGCGTTCCACGCAGTGGCGCAACAGGCCCAGCTCGAACTCCAGCAGGCAGTCGCTCTGGATCGCCTGCTGATAGCGCAGGTCCAGTTGTTCGATGCGGATGCCCTCCAGCAAGGGGGCGACTCGCTGCGCCGGCGACAGCGGCTTTGGGCCCTGCGGCGCCTGCCCGGCCAGCGGCACCGGGTCTTCGTCCGGGTGTGGATCCTGCTCCTGCATGCCCAACCACCGGGCTTGCTCCAGCGCCGATTCATAGGCTTCGCGCAGACGCTGGAACGCCACCGGGTCTTCATCCGGGCGGGTCTGCTTGAGCAGCCTGGCGTAGTGGCGTTTGATGGTGCGGGTATCGGCGGTGGCCGGCAGGCCGAGCAGGGTCCAGCAACTCATTGGGCGGTACGACTCCATGAAAGACCGCCGCGCCCGGGCAGTGGCGCGCTGAAACTGCGCACCCTACCGGTTTCCTGAAAAAAAGTCCCAGGCCGCATGCAACGGCCCGGGATGGGCGCTTCAGCTCACTGGCCGACGAACCAGCGGTAGTAGGGGTTGCCGCCATCCACCTGGAGCAGTTCGCGGATCTCCCGGGCCCAGGCTTCGCGGTCGCCCTCATAGGCGTGCAGGCTGGCGCGGTAGAACTGCATCAGGTTGCGGCTTTCCTGGTTCATCCGCTGGCGAAACTCGGGGCTGACATTCACCAGCACCGGTGGATGGCGCAGGTTCAGCAGTTCCGGCAGAACCCGGTTGATCTCCCGTGGCCGCACCCAGGGTGCGTACTCGATGCGCGGCCGGTCATCGGTGACCGCCGGGGCATCGCCGGCAAAGCGCTGCAGGCCGTCGCGGTCGCTGACCCAGGTGGCCAGCAGCGCCTGGGCGGAATTGACCCCGACTTCCCCCAGGGCGCTGCGCACGCTGTCCTGGGCAAAGCGCCGCTCGATCCTGGCCGCGTCCAGCTCGATGGGGTCCGGGGAACCCACCAGCAGCATCTCGTGGAACTCGCTGGTCCACAGGGTGGCGTAGGGGAAGACCTCGAGGAAGCTCTGCACCAGGGCGCGGGAGTCTTCGGTGTTCTGGGTCGGCAGGGGCAGCCACTGGGCCACCAGGCCCTGGGTGTTGAGGCGCCGCGCGGCCAGTTGGTAGAAGTCCCGGGAGTACAGGTTGACCACCCCGGCAGCGGAGGGCGGCGGCGGTTCCAGGGTGATCAGGTCATAGTTCTGCGGGCTGCGCAGCAGTGCCTGGCGCCCGTCCTGCAGGCGGATCTGAATGCCCGGGTCGCTGGCGGCATTGAAGTTGCCCTGGAACAGCGGCGCGGCGTCCAGTACCGCCGGTAGCAATTCCGCCACCACCCGCTGTTCCAGCCCCGGGTAGCGCAGCAGGGCCCCGGCGGTGATCCCGGTGCCGAAGCCGATCACCAGCGCCGAGCGCGGCTCGCCGTTGTGGATCAGCAGCGGCAGCAGGGCCTGGATGCGCATGTAGCGCAGTGACGGCATGGCATCGCCGGTGTTCGACACGCCCTGGATATACAGGCGATGGAAGCGCCGCTCGGGCTGGCCCTGGGTCACCACCGCCACCGTGGCGCCGCGGCCTTCCTGGTAGAAACTCAGTTCGGCGTGGCGGGCCCCGGGCAGGAGTTGCGCCAGGCGCTGGGGCGGGGTCAGCAGGGCCACGGCCAGGGACAGCAGCCCCAGGGCAACCACCCCCTGGCGCCGGCCCTTGTTCACCCCGGGGCCCTGGCGCACGGCAAGCAGGCCCACCAGCGCTGCGATCAGCGCCAGCAGCCCCAGGGTGCGCACCAGCCCCAGCCAGGGGATCAGCACGAAGCCGCACAGGGCCACGCCAATGATCCCGCCCAGGGTGTTGCAGGCCAGCACGGCGCCAACGTCGCGGCCCACTGCGCGGCCGTCACAGCACAGGCGCAGGGCCAGGGGGAAGGCCGCCCCCAGCAGCAGGGTGGGCACGAACACGATGCACAGCGCGGCCACGGCAAAGCGCCCGCTCATGCCCAGCAGCGGGCTGCCCCCCAGGCTGAGGATGAGGGCTTCGACCTGGGTCTGGGCGAGGATCAGCCAGCGCCCCAGCAGCGCCATTTCCAGCAGGGCCAGCAGCCCGGCACCGGTAATCAGCAGGCCGAACAGGCCCCAGGGGTCACGTACCCGGTCGGCCCGCGGGGCCATCAGGCTACTGCCCAGGAACAGCCCGCCCAGGTAGGTGGCCAGCACTACGGCAAAGGCGTAGGTGCGGGTGCTCATGAACGGCACGATGGACTGCGACCAGACCACCTCGTAGCCCAGGGCCACGCCGCCGGCGAGGCTGTACAGCAGCAGGGCCAGGCGTGCCGGTCGCGGGTTGCGGGCCAGCTTTGCCGGCGCGCTGGCGGGCAGGACCTGCTGTTGTTGCAGGGCCAGGGCACCGAGGGCCGCCAGCAGGTTCAGCAGCGCGGCGGCCAGGGCGCTGCCGCGCACGCCGAGGGTGGCAATCAGCACAAAGGCGCTGAGCAGGGTGCCGGCAATTGCCCCGGCGGTGTTGGCTGCGTACAGCCTGCCACCGGCGCGGCCCAGTTGCCCCGGGTCGGCCGCCAGGGCTCGCACCAGCACCGGCAGGGTGCCGCCCATCAGCACCGCCGGGGCGCCCACCAGCAGCAGTGGCAGGCCCCAGGCCAGCAGGCCCAGGTGCAGGGCCAGTTCAGCGAAGGGTGCGGCGGCGCCGGCCAGGGCCAGGGTCGCGCCCACGGCCGTCAGCGCCACCAGCAATTCCAGCAGCGCGTACAGGCGCCAGGGATTGGCCACCCGGTCGGCCAGGCGGCCGAACAGCCAGCCGCCCAGGGCCAGCCCGGCGAAGAAGGCGCTGATACCAGTGGTGATGGCATAGACCTCGACCCCCACCACCAGGGACAGTTGCTTGATCCACAGCACCTGGAAGATCAGCGCCGCAGCGCCGGAGACAAATAACAGCAGTGCCGGACACCACTGCGCGCGGGTATCGAGGCCGTGGCTGGCAAGGTGTGGCCGCGAGAGGGGAGAACTCATGTTCCATGGCCTTATGCAGAAATCGAAATGCCCTACGGATGGGCAGGTGCCGGAGTCCCGGCGAATGCGGACTCAAGCGTAGTACAAGACTGGCGGACGTCTTCGTCGGCAAGCCGACTCCTACAGGGAATATGCGTACCCGCCCGTAGGAGCTGGCTTGCCAGCGAAGGCGTTGGCGAGGATGACGCAGGGCTTGCGGGCCTCTTCGTCGGCAAGCCGACGCCTGCTGTGTGGGGGGAGAGGCCGCCCGGTGGGCCGGGCGGCGTCGGGTCATTGGGCCGGTTGAGCCTTCATTTTCTCGGCGATCTTGGCATCCACCGCGGCGCGGATCTGGTCGATGCTGAAGCTCGCCGGTTTCTGGCTCGGTGGGTATTCGATGAAGGTCTCGAGGAACTTCGCCGACTTGGTCACCGCGACCCCGGCCAGGTAGACATTCTTGGTGTTCCAGTCATAGAACTGGTCGGACACCACGTCCGCCCGCTCGTAGGGGTCCATCCGCAAGTTGAGGATCTTCGGCACCCGCAGGCATACGAACGGCTCGCTCCAGACCCTGAACCCGCCGGGCTGGCGCTGCTCGCAGAACACCACTTTCCAGTTGTCGAAGCGCATCGACACCAGCACCCCGTCATCGTTGAAGTAGTAGAACTCGTGGCGTTCCCCCTTGGGCTGCTGGCCGGTCAGGTAGGGCAACTGGTTGAAGCCGTCCAGGTGCACCTTGAAGCTGGCGCCACCGGTGGTGGGGGCCCAGCCCTTGAGCAGCTTGTCCTTGACCCCGCTGTCGCCGGCCGCCGCCAGCAGGGTGGGGAACCAGTCGAGCCCCGAGAACATCTCGTTGGAGACTTCCCCGGCCTTGACCTTGCCCGGCCAGCGAACCATCGCCGGCACCCGGTAGGCGCCTTCCCAGTTGGAGTTCTTCTCGTTGCGAAATGGCGTGGTCGCCGCATCCGGCCAGGAGAACTGGTTGGGCCCGTTGTCGGTGGTGTAGACGACGATGGTGTTGTCGGCGATCTTCAGGTCGTCGAGGGTCTTGAGCAGTTTGCCCACATCGTTGTCGTGCTCGACCATGCCGTCGGCGTATTCGTTGCCGGGCATGCCGCTCTGGCCCGCCATGGACTCGCGCACATGGGTGAACACGTGCATGCGCGTGGTGTTCATCCAGACGAAGAACGGCTTGTCGGCCTTGGCCTGCTTCTCGATGAAGGCCTGGGCGGCGGCGGTGGTTTCGTCGTCGATGGTCTCCATGCGTTTCTTGGTCAGGGCGCCGGTGTCCTCGATCTTGCCGTCGGCAAAACTGTGGATCACCCCGCGTGGCGAGTTGGCCTTGACGAAGTCCGGGTCGTCCTTGGGCCAGTAGGGGCGCTCGGGCTCCTCTTCGGCGTTGAGGTGGTAGAGGTTGCCGAAGAACTCGTCGAAACCGTGGGCGGTGGGCAGGTACTCATCCCGGTCGCCCAGGTGGTTCTTGCCGAACTGGCCGGTGGCGTAGCCCTGGGACTTCAGCGCCTGGGCGATGGTGATGTCGCGTTTTTGCAGGCCCACCGGGGCCCCGGGGATGCCCACCTTGGACAGCCCGGTGCGTAGCGGCGTCTGCCCGGTAATAAAGGAAGAGCGCCCGGCGGTGCAGCTGTTCTCCGCGTAGTAGTCGGTGAACAGCATGCCTTCCTTGGCGATGCGGTCGATGTTCGGTGTCTTGTAGCCGACCACGCCCATGGAATAGGCGCTGATATTGGTCTGGCCGATATCGTCGCCGAAGATCACCAGGATATTGGGTTTCTCTGCCGCCCCGGCAGTTGCCGAGAGCGCCATCACCGCGGTCGCCACCAGGGCGGCCTTGGGTAGCCACTTGCGTATGCGAGTCATCTGACTTGCTCCTTTTTCGGGTTCGCTCGCCTGGGGCGAGCCACGTTGAGTGCTGTCCTGCCTTGCGTCTGTTGTTGCTTCTCCTGTGGTCATTGCGCTTGCTCGGGTGCCAGGGGCTCGAAGGGGTAGATCCGCCGCCATTCGGCGGCCATGTCCACCAGCGTCCAGCCGTGCTGCTGTGCTTGATCCAGGGCCTGGTCCAGGCGCCCGACCTGGGACTTGCGGTCGTAGGCCCACTCGCGCGCTGCGTCGGTGTGGTGCACCAGGGCCATGAACCGCTTGCCACTGCCGGCGGCGGTCCACTGCAGCATCTGCAGGTCGCCGTCGGAGTTGCCGAAAGCCAGCAGCGGGCGCCGGCCGATGATCCCGTCGATGCTTTCCGGCTTGCCCGGGCCGTCGTCGTTGTGGGCCAGCTTGGCGGTGCGCAGGATCGAAGGCTGGCCGTCCTGGAACTGCCACTGGGTGACGAAGTTGCTGCCGATCACCTGTTCCGGCGGGATGCCGTAGGCGCTTTCGGCGAAGGCGCGCATGAAGGCGGTGTCGCCGCCGGAGACGATGTAGGTCTTGAAATCCTGGCTGCGCAGGTAGTCGAGCATTTCCAGCATGGGCTGGTAGATCATCTGGTTGAACGGCCGCCCGGTCTTCGGGTGGCGGGCCTCGGCCAGCCAGCGCCGGGCATTGTCGATAAAGGCTTCGCTGCTGATGCCGGTATGGGTGGCGCCGATGATCTGCAGCAGGCCGTGCATGCCGCTGGCGGCCAGGGCCTGGTGATCACCTTCGAGCACGGCCTGGAACGGCTGGCGGGTCTTCCACTCGGGGTGCTGGGGCGCCAGGCGCTTGATTTCGTCGAAGGCGAACAGCACCTCGAAATAGGCCGGCTGCTCGCTCCACAGGGTGCCGTCGTTGTCGAACACGGCAATGCGCTCGGTGGGTTTCACGTAGTCCGGGCCGCCCTGGGTGGTCACCGCCTGGACGAAGGCGAGAATGCCCTGCTTGCTCGGGCCGTCCTTCCACGAGGGCAAGGGGTCGCTGTTGGCCAGGGCCAGCAGCGGGGCGGCCAGCAACAGCAGCAGGAGGGGCAGGTGGCGCACGCGCCAGGGGGCTGGAAGTGTCATGGGAAATCCTTCTCGTGACGGGGGTTGAGGGGGCGCAGGCCGTGGCCTTGAGGAGGGGCTTGCGGCGTACCTTCGGCGTGCAGCGCCGGCAGCGCCTGGCGCAGTTGCTCCAGCGCCGCACCGGCGTGGGGCGCCGGGCCATAGCAGGCCTGCAGCAGGGCGCGCAGGCGCGGGCCCTGGCTGGCCAGATCGAGGCGGCCGCTGCTGCGCCGACACCACAGGTACAGGGCACCCAATTGCGGCGGCTGCTGCTTGAGCTGGCCCGGCACCTGTTCCCAGGCCCAGGCGGCGGAGTGCTCCCAGGCAGCCTGGCGGGCGGCCCGCCAGTGTTGCCAGGCCTGCTGCCCGCGTTGCCACCAGGGGCGGCCCAGGTACAGAGCCAACATGCTCAGCGCCAGCAGCAGGGCCAGGCCGACCAGGTACTGGGAAATGCGCCAGGGGTTTTGCCGGCCCAGGGCCTGGAGATCGTCGCGGATGGAAAACACCGGTTGATAGCGGCTGGCGGCCGTGGCCTCGAAACTCAAGGCCGGCAACTCGCTGACCTGGGCCCGATGCGCCTGGCTGTTCCACCATTTGATCCGCAGCGCCGGCAGTTGGTAGTGCCCGGGGCGCTGGACTCTGTAACTCAGGCGATCGATGCGCTGGCCACCGCTGATATGCCCGCGACCGTCATCCAGGTTGCTGATGCGGGGGGCCACCGGGTAGGCCTCCAGGCCGACCACGGCGGCCGTTTGCGGCGGCGGCAGGGACAACCCCGGCGGGCCGTCGGCCTGCAGGGTCAATTCGCGGACCAGGGTGTCGCCCACCGCCGCTGGTGTCGTGGACAAGCGCAGGGTCTGGGTCAGGCGCAGATCATCGGCCACCAGCACCGTTTCCCCCGGGGCGAAGCCCGGCGGCTGGCTGGCGCTGAAGGCCAGGGGCGGGGTCTGCGCCGACTGTTCGGCGCTGGCCTGGGCCGGGGTGGCGCGCACCACCAGGGGCGGGATCTGGAACGAGCGGGCCTGTTGCGGGGTGATCCGGTAGCGGTAGCGCATGCCGAAGAACGGCTGCCCGTCGAGGGTCTGGTTCAAGTGCTCGGCTTCGCCGTCGGGTGCCAGCACCAGGGCCCCGGGCAGTTGCAGCTCCGGCAGGGTCGCGGCCTGGGTGAACCAGGTATTGGTCAGCACATCGACCTGCAACTGCAGGGTTTGCCCGACCATCACCGAGGTATCGGGCTGCAACTGGGCCTGCACCCGCAACTGCGGCTCTGCCGCCAGCGCCTGCCAGCCCCAGAGCATCAACCCAAGCGCCACTGCCCACAGACCTCTCAACGCTACAGGGTTCATGGCGTCACCTGCGGCGTGGTGTTGTCGAGATCCTGCAGGCTGAACTTCTGCCGCAGGAACGCCGCCGGGGAGGTGCTGAGGTTCTGCAGCCAAAGCTCGTCGCTGGCGGCCTGCTGGGTCTCGACCTTCTTGCTCTGGCCCTTGCCCGCAGGCTTGTCAAACTTGATGGCATCGGGCTTGACCTCGGGGGCGTTCTGCTGCGCGCTCTCGGTGTCTTTTTTCAGCGCCTGGGCCAGGGCCAGGTTGGCGCGGGCCTCGGCAAACCGGGGCTGCAACTTCAGGGCTTGCTGATAGGCGGCGATGGCCTCGTCGAACTTGAAGCGCCGCACATGGATATTGCCCAGGTAGAAATACGCCGCGGCGCTGTCCAGGCGGGCGAAGCTGGCCAGGGCCAGGTCGAAGTCCGCCGCTTTATAAGCCGCGATGCCTTTCCAGTAGGGGTCGGTGAACAGCGCGGCGGCGGCCGGGTAGTGGCCGTGTTCGAAGGCCCAGCGGCCTTGCTGGTCGGCGCTGAAGAAGGCGTCGGCCAAGGTATTGGCCCGGGCCGTCGGCGCTTGCAGGCTCAAGCCCAGGCCCAGCAGCAGGGCACCCAGCCAGTTCAGGCTCCAGCCGCGGCGCACGCAGCAGAACGCCAACAGCAGCAGTGGCCAGCACAGCCAGTAGCCGGCGTCTTTCCATTGCAGTTGCCGGTCGGGGGCGCTGGCCGCGGTGAAATGCTGCTGGGCATGCAACTGCACCCAGTCCAGGTCGTCGTCATTCAGGGTCAGGCTGCCCAGGGGCGCGTCGCTGGCGGCGGCCAGTTGCTTGAGCGCGGCGCTGTCGAAACGCCCCAGTTGCGGGCGGCCGTCACTGTCGGTGAGCGGCTGGCCGCTGGCGTCGCGGATGATCCCGCCGTCGCTGCTGCCGGCCGCGAGGATCAGTACCTGCAAGGGGCTGCCGGCCAGTTGCTGTTTGATCGCCGCCAATTGCGAGGTGTCGGCGCCGTCGCTGATCAGCAGCAGGCTGCCGGGGCTGTGCTCGGCCTGGAGCAGGCGCTGGGCTTGCCGGATCACCCCCAGCACATCCTTGCCCGGGCGCTGGATCAGCTCGCTGCCCAGCGCCTGGATGAAGCTGTCGAGCAAGGCCGGGTCGTCGCTGGCCGGCAGTACCAGGTGGGCGCTGCCGGCGTAGGCGATCAGCCCGGTGCGGGCGCCACGGCGTTGCTGCACCAGTTGCTGCAGCTTGTGCTTGGCGGCCTCCAGGCGGCTGGGCGGCAGGTCGCTGGCGTTCATCGAGGGGGACAGGTCGAGGGCGATGATCAGCGGTGCGCGGTTGTGCAGGAAATCCGGGCGGTCCTGTTCCCAGGTGGGGCCGGCAGCGGCCAGGGCGCCCAGCACCAGCAGCGCGCTGAGCAGATGCACCGGCCGCAGGCGCTGGGAGTCCTGCGGGGTGACCAGCAGGTGCGTCAGCAGGTGTGGGGCAATGGTGCCCCGCAGGCGGGCCTGCAGGTCATGCCGGCGCTGCCAGAGCCAGGGCAGCAAGGCCCCGGGAATGATCAGCAGCAGCCACAGTGGGCGCAGCAGGTGCAGGTCGCTGAGGTTGATCTGCATTTCAGGCCTCCTGCGGCGGGCGAACCCGGCTCGGGCGCAGGCGCGGCGCCAGCCAGGCCAGCAGGTGATACAGCACCAGCAGGCCCAGGGCCGCGCCCAGGGGCCAATGGAACAAATCGCGCTTGGGCTGGTGGCGCAGGGTCTGCACTTGATGGGGGGTGAGGCGGTCGAGGGTGGCGTAGACCTGGTCCAGGGCGCTGCGGTCCTCGGCGCGGAAGTAGCGGCCACCGGTGGTCCGGGCGATCTGCTCCAGGGCCGACAGGTCGACCTTGGCTTCACCTTCGGCGCTGGGGTCCCCGATGCCGATGGTATGGATCACTACGCCTCTGGCTGCGGCCATGGCGGCGGCGTGTTGTGGGGTGATGGCGCTGCTGGTGTCGTTGCCGTCGGTGAGCAGGATCAGCACTTTTTCTGGTTCATTGGCCTGTTCCAGCAGCTTGAGCGCCAGGCCGATGGCGTCGCCAATCGCGGTGTTGGGCCCGGCCATGCCGATCCCGCTGTCTTCGAGCAACAGGCTCAGGCTGGCGTGGTCCAGGGTCAGGGGCGCCTGGGCAAAGGCGCCGCTGCCGAACACGATCAGCCCCAGGCGATCGTCCTTGCGCCGCTGGATAAAGCCCTGGACCACTTCTTTCACTGCGCTCAGACGGTCGATCCGCTGGCCGTTGGCGTCGTTGAAATCCTGGGTCTGCATCGATTGCGAGAGGTCGATGGCGAGCATCAGGTCGCGTACCGGCCGCTGCTGTTCGAGGGGAGGCTCGACCCACACTGGCCGCGCCACCGCCAGCACCAGCAGGGCCCAGACCAGCAGGTTGAGCAGCAACTGCCCGCGGTTGCGGCGGCTGCCGGACGGTTGCGGCGCCTGGCCGACCGCGCGGCTCATGGCGGCGAAGAACGGTACCCGCACCGCGCTGCGGGCCTCGCGGTAGACGGGCAGCCAGCGGTAGCCGAACCAGGGCAGCGGCAGCAGGAGCAACAGCCAGGGAGAGTCAAGCTGCCACATGATGCTGCTCCACCCAGGTGCGGCACTGCTCGAACAGCTGTTGTTGCTGGGCGGGCGACAGGGCCTGCAATTGCGCCTGGGGGGCGTAGGCCAGCAGGGCCAGTTGCTGGCTGAAATCCTCGGGCAGCGGTAGCGGGCAATGCTGTTGCAGAAAGGCCTGCCAATCCGCCCCTCGCAGCCCCGCCACCCCCCGCGGGCCAGCAGGCGCCGGCTTGCCCGTGAAAGCGCGGGTGGCTGTGGCAACGGCTTCCCCGGCAAGCCGGCGCCCACGGGATGCGTGGGGGGCAGGGGGCATGGACAGGGCCACGCGCTTGAGCAGTTCGGGCAAGGCGCGCAGGGCATGGATGCGCTCGTTGCTGGCTTGCAGCCGGGCCAGTTGCGCCAGCGCTTCGCGCCGATAGGCATCCCGGCGCCAGCGCCAGTAGCGCCGGGCGCCCCAGGCCAGGGCGCCGAGCAGCAGCAGGGCCAGCAGCACGGCCCAGCCCCAGGTCTGCGGCAGGTAGGCGGGCGGTGGTGGCAGGGGCATTTCCTGCAACTGGTCGATGCTGGGGAGGGTCGGGTTCATCGCCGCGGCGCTCCCAGCCTGCCCAGCTCGCTGCGCAGTTGCCCCAGGGCCTCCTGGGCCGTGCTGAACATCATCAGCGGTACCTGGCTGCGGCGCAGCAGGCTGGCCACGTCCTTGAGCCGGCCACTGAGGAAGTCCCCCAGGGGGCGGTGCACCTGGCGCTGCTCCACCGCCAGTTCCACTTGCAGTTGGCCCTGGGTCACCAGCAGCCGGCCGTTGTGCGGCAGTTCCAGGGCCAGGGGGTCGTAGACCTGCAGGGCGATCACGTCGTTGTGCCGGGCCAGTTGGCGCAGGTACTGCAGGGTGCGCGAGCTGGTGCCGGCGAAGTCGCTGACGATACAGACCAGGTGGTCGTGGGCGGCGAGGTTCAGGCATTGCTGCAGCACCCGGTCCAACTGCGCGTCGCCCTCATGGTCGGGGTTGCCGGCGTGCAGTTGCTGGTTGTGCTGGACGATCCGGCTGCACAGGGCTTCCACGCGCTTGCGGCTACGCAGCGGGGCGAGGCTGTCGATGCCCTGGTCGTTGAACACCAGGCCGCCGACCCGGTCACCGGCCTGGAACACCATCCACGCCGCCAGCGCCGCCAGTTCTGCGGCCAGGGCCGACTTGAAGGCCCGCCGCGAGCCGAAGAACATCGACATGCGCTGGTCCACCAGGATCAGTGCCGGGCGGTCGCGCTCTTCGGTGAAGGTACGCACCACCGCCTTGCCGGTGCGCAAGGTGGCGCGCCAGTCCAGGTGACGCAGATCGTCGCCGGGCTGGTAGCGGCGCAGTTCGTCGAAGTTCAGGCCGCGCCCGCGCAGGCGCGAGGCGTGGTTGCCGGCGAGGATGCTGGCTTGTGGCTGGCGGGCGACAAAGCTCAGGGAACGGGCCTGGAACTCCAGGGCCATCAGCTGGCTCAGGGCGACATAGACCTGCCCGTCGGCTTCGTGCAGTGGCGTTGCCATGGCGGTTCTCCTCAGGCCGGGATGGCCACGCTGTCCAGCAGCAGGTCCAGCACCTGGTCGGCGCCGACGCCGTCGGCCACCGCGTCGTAGCTCAGTTGCAGGCGGTGGCGCAGCACCGGGTGCAGCACCCTGCGCACGTTGTCCGGGCTGACGAAATCCTCGCCCTGCAGCCAGGCATCGGCGCGGGCGCAGCGATCCAGGCCGATGCCGCCCCGGGGGCTGGCGCCGATGGCGATCCAGCGCCCCAGGTCCGGGTGATAGTCGGCGGGGTGGCGGGTGGCGTTGACCAGGTCGATCAGGTAGCGGTCGATGGCCGGGGCCACGGCCACCGCGCCGACTTCGCGGCGGGCATCGAAGATTACCTGCTGGGACAAGGCAAAGCCCGGCACCCCGGGCGTGGCGCTGCCCAGGGCCTGTTCCTCGGCGCGCAGCAGGCGCAGCACCTGGCTTTCGTCCTCGGGCTGGGGGTAGTCCAGCAGCACCTTCATCAGGAAGCGGTCCATCTGCGCTTCCGGCAGGGGGTAGGTGCCTTCCTGCTCGATGGGGTTCTGGGTCGCCAGGACGATGAACAGCTCGGGCAGGGCATGGCTGGTGCCGGCCACGGTGATCTGCCGTTCCTCCATGGCTTCCAGCAGCGCTGCCTGGACCTTGGCCGGAGCGCGGTTGATCTCGTCCGCCAGGATCAGGTTGCCGAACAGCGGCCCGGGCTGGAAGCGGATCTGGTTCTGCCCCTGTTCCTGGTGCAGCACTTCGGCGCCGGTGATGTCCGAGGGCAGCAGGTCGGGGGTGAACTGGATGCGCCGCATGCTGGCCTCCAGGTGCCGGGCCAGGGCCTTGACCGTACGGGTCTTGGCCAGCCCGGGCAGGCTTTCCAGCAGCAGGTGGCCGTTGCCTAGCAGGCCGATGACGATCTGCCGGATCACCGCTTCCTGGCCCAGCACCGCTTCGCTGATGCTGGCTTGCAGGGCCTGTATATCGTTACGTGCGCTCATGCTCGGTTCCTTGTGCATAGCCATTACCAGGGGGCCGCCACGACCACGTAGCGCAGGCTGCCGCCGATGTATTGCGGCTGGTACCAGGTGTTGCCGCAGTGTTGGTAGGCCACGCCGCTGGCCACCACCGAAACGCAGTCCGGCGGCACGTTGTCGACCTGGGTGCCGATGGCGAATGCCGCGGCGGTGGTGGCGCCGACCACCGCCGCTGCGGCCCAGGGGTGGTACCAGTCGTCGCCGTGATCGGGTGGTGGTGGCGGTGGCCCGGGCGGCCCCGGATAAGGCTGGGGCCCTGGCCCTGGATAGGGGTGTGGCTCAGGGCCCGGGCCGGGATAAGGATGCGGGCCGGGCCCTGGTCCCGGCCCGGGATGGGGCTGCGGATAGGGATGGGGCTCGGGATGCGGCCCCGGTTGCGGTGGCTGGGGCATGGGGTGCGGCATCGGCCGCGGCTGGGGCATGGGCCTCGGCGCCGGGCCGCCCCCACCGTGGGGCACGACGAAGGTGCGGGCACCGCCGCCACCGCCGCGCAATTGCCAGGCCTGGGCCGCCGACACTTGCAGCAGGCCAAGGGTCAGGACGCTGCACAGCAACCAGTGATTGCGCTTCATGGCTGTACCTTCCCTTGTGCTGCGCTGCGCTCCAGGCGCCGCAATGGCACCTGCGTGGCGCCGGCCGGGGGCTTGAAGGCGAAGCTTGCGGCACTTGGCGCCGGCTTGAGTTGCCAGCGGTAGTCGACACTGTGGCGCGGCTGCTCGGGGCTGTCGCGGCGGCTGATGACCAGGCGGCAGGGCAAGGGCCGGGGCCCTTCGCGCAGCCACAGCTGCCAGTCGATGTCGCTCTGGCGGAAGGCGTAGTGGGCGCAACGCTGGTCGCCCAGGGTCTCGCTGGCGATGTACAGCGCCGACGTCAGGCCGACCTTCTGCGCGGTGTCGGCGTCCCAGCGGAACAGGTCCGCCAGGGGCAGTTCGATGCCGTAGCTGTCGCTCAGGCGCTGTACCAGAGCGTCGATGCTGGCGGGCGCCGGGGCTCGGGCATAGTAGGGGCCGCGGCTGTCGTAGAGGGTGAAGGCTTCGCCGTCGTAGTACAGGCTGCGCCGCGCGCCCTGGCTTTCGACACTGACCCGCAGCCTGTCGGGCCGCTGGGCCAGCAGTTCGGTGTGGTGGCGAAATTCCACGGCCTGGCCGCTTTCCAGCAACTGGTCGGTGACGCTGTCGGCCTGGATCGCGAACTCGCGCAGGCTGCGCAGGTAGCTGCCCATCTGCTGCAGGGCGCCGAGGGCACGAGGTTCCAGCTCATCGGCGGCGTGCAGCGGGGCACCGGCCCAGAGCAGGCCGAGCAGGGCGGCCAGCACAGCAGAGAATCGGGCACGGTCGGACATGGCGGGCTCCGTTCAGAACATGAAAGTGGGAATGACCGGGATAAAGGACAGGCGAAAATTCCAGCGGCTGCCGATCTGGTCGTCGGGGTGGATCGCCGAGTACTGGACTTCGCCGGAGATCCTCACCGGCAACTTGCCGACGTTGAAAATGCGCCCGGCACCCAGGCCGATGGGGAAGGTCACCTTGTTACCGCCGTCGGCCTTCCAGTTGACGGTGACATTGGGGGTCATGCCGATCCGCCATTGGGCCGGCCCCGGCAGGGCGCGCTGGATGAAGTACTGGATGTTGCTCAGGCTGACGTCCTTGCGCCGTCCGTCGCCGGCCACCGACCACCAGTGCTGGGGAAACACCCCCAGGGTCCAGTCCGGGCCCAGGTAGGCGGCGACGAAGGCCGGGCCCAGGGAGTACTTGCCGGTGCCCAGCACGTCCTGCTCGGCGGTGGGAAACATCGCCGTCGGCCCCACGCCCCAGACCAGCTTGCCGCCGCCGGCAAAGCGCAGTGGCTCCTTGGGGGAGAACACCCCCACGTAGGCCAGGTCGCCGAAGCCGCTGGTGCGCTGGAAGGGGGCCTCGATCAGCGCTGGAAAGTCCCGGTCGCTCAGCACTTCATAGGGGCTCAGGCCCACCAGGTTGCCGGCCTTGCGGTTGACCGGGGCGCTGACATAGCTGATGGGCAGGCGGTTGATCAGGTTCCAGTCTTCCCCCAGGGAGATCGGGAAGGTGGGCATGAAGCTGTATTTGCCCAGGTAGCGCGTGCCGTTGCTATGGGGGCCCTTGAGGGCGGTGTAGTCGAACTGGTTGAACAGCAGCACCAGGTTGCCCACCGGGTTGTCCATCAGTTTGGCGATCTGCTCGGTGGAGGGTTCGCAGCCGGCCTTGACCACTTGCTTGAGGTCGATATCGAAGTTTTCCTGCAACTGCCGGCAGGTCTCGGGATCGCCCTTGGCCGCCGGGCGCTTGCCGTCTTCCCCCAGGGCTGGCAGTTCGCTGGCAAGGGCGGCGAGGCTGCCCAGCAGGGTGGAGCACAGGGCCAACTGGCAAGCGATACGCATTGGCGTGCTCCTAGAAAAAGGCCAGGGTCAGGTTGACGCTGACGCCGTTGCCCTCGGGGCGATTCTTGGTGTCGAACTCGGGGATCCAGCGCGCGCTGATGTTGGCCTGGGCATCGGCGAACTTGCCGCTCCAGCCCAGGGTCGGCCCGGCGCCCACGGAGCGCCCGCGATAGCCGTTGAGTTTGTCTGCGGTGTGGCCCTGGTCGTCGCTGATCTGCTGGATGTAACCGACCACCAGCCCGGCGTTCCAGCCGCTGCCGAAGCCGTGGGTCCACAAGCCATCGAGGCGCAGGATGTCGCCGTTGCGGTAGTCGGCGGCGTCGTTGCGGGTGTAGAACTCCAGGGCGCCCATCAGGCTGAATTCGCCGCCCTTGCCGTCCAGATGGGTGAAGGCGATGGTCGGCATGAAGGTGTAGTTGTTCTGCCCGGGGTTGGCCAGGCGGTTGTCGTTGTAGGCCCCGGTGGGCACGTAGATCGGCAACGACAGGGCGATATGGTCGCGCTCGTTGATGTGGTAACCGGCGGCGATCGGCGTGACCAGCAGGTCGGCGAACTGGGTGCCGCTGTCCTGGGTGCCCACCGTGCGCCCGCGGGGGCCGGTGAGGCTGGCCTGGATGTCGGTGTACTGCACCGGCACGCCGATGGCCGAGGCGTAGTTCCAGCGGCCCTTGCCGGTGTCCCAGACCCGGGTGAAGTTGCCCATGGTGTAGGACACCTTCATTTTCAGCCCCGAGCTGAGATCGCCGATGATCGGCACCTGGCCGCTGCCCTTGAGCTCGCCGTCGTAGTAGATGCTGGTCAGGGACATCACCCAGCCCGGTTCCGGGGGGATGATCCCGGCATTGGAGTAGATCTGCTGGCCGGTGATGGGCCGGCCGACCCCGCCTTCGGCGGCATGCAGCAAGGGGCTGGCCGCCAGCAGGCAAAGGGCCAGGGATGAACGCAGGGGCGAAGGGCTGGGCATGACGGGCTCCGCTTATTGTTGTTCAGGGGCGACCGGCGTCAGCGGCGGCATCTTCCACTGGCCGTTGCTGACGTCGGGTTTGGGCAGGTAGATCCGCAGCACCCCGTAGAAGGGGCCGTCGGGGGCCGGCAGCCAGTTGCTTTGCAGCTCCTTGGCCGGCGGCTGGTGCTGCACATGGAGGGTCAGGCCGCCGTCGGCGTCGGTTTTCAGCGAGGGCAGCATGCGTGAGTTGATCAGGTAGCGTTGCAGCGGGTTGGCCACCAGCAGCTTGCTCTTGCCGTCGTACATCGTCAGCGACCAGAAAGCATTGGCCGGGGGCAACTGGCCCTTGGCGAAGTGCAGGCGGTAGCGGTGCTGGCCGGCGTTGAGCGGTTGGCCCTGGTCATCGACGAAGTAGCCGATATAGCTGGCCTCTTCGGCGGAGTTGCCGAAGATCCCCATGTTGGCCCCGGCGTAGCGGTACAGGTAGTTGTCCTGCAGGTGCTGGCGGCTGCCGAACAGGTCGCCACTGGTGATCTTGTGGGTATCGACCTGTTCTTTCTTGAAGGCGGCGAATTCGGCCTTGCCGTCGCTGATGCCGTCTTCCAGGGCCTGCTTTTGCGCGCTGCCCAGCTCTTTGAGGGGGAAGGGCTGGCCGGGAATGATGCCGATACTGGCCAGGCGTGCCAGCAGGTCCTTTTCCTCGGGCTGGGGCTGGGCGAAGGCCAGCATGAAGTTCAGGTAGCCGAACAGTTCCGGGCTGTCGCTCATGGTGGCGGTGGGCGGGGGCCAGTGGATCGCTGCCGGTGCCGGGGGCGGCGGCCGGCCGAGGAACTGGCTCAGCGCCTGGACCTGGTAGCTCTGCTGGATCTTCTGCACCTGCTCCAGGTCTTTTTCATCGAACAATTGGGTGCGGTACAGGGCGTAGACGATGTTGCTTTCACTGTGCAGCACCTTGTCGATACCGGCTGGCGTGGGGCCTTGCCAGTCAGGCCCGGCGATCAGGTAGTGGCCGCCCTGGTTGCCGGTGCTGCGGGTGCCCAGGTAGTCGAAGTTCTGGGTGTAGAGGTCGATCAACTGCACCGAGTAGTAGCGCTGGGCATCGATGGCCGGCAGGCTCAGTACCTGGGGTTCGGCCCGCAGGTCGAGCCAGGCGAAGGAGTAGGGGGTGTCCGAGTTGGGGGTGACGAAGGCCGTGTCCTTGGGGCTGAAGACCTGGGCGATACCGCCGATGCGGTTGAACGGTGCCTTGAAGTTGGGCCCCCCCTGATCCACGGCCTGGGTGTAGAGGGTCTTGTACATCTCCACCACCGGAAAGCCGTAGAGGTAGGCCTGCTTGGCGATACCCCGGGCCTGCTCCGCGGTCGCGCTGAAGGCGCCCAGGGACGGGCCGCTGAGGGCCAGCGTCAAGACCCCGAGCAAGCTGGGCATCACAGCCTTGATGATCATCGTTCGAATCCTTGCGCCAAAGTCAGGGGGGGCAGGCGTTACTGCACCAGAGTGATGTCATCGAGTTTCCAGCGCTTGTCGAAGTAGGCCTCGGTGGGGGCGTAGAGCCGGAAGTAGCTGAACCAGTGCTTGCCCGGCAGGGTCTGCACCCAGTTGCTTTCCAGGCCCTTGGGGGCGCTGGGGCCGAAATACAGGTCCAGGGAGCCGTCGGGGTTTTTCTTCAGGTCCTGGCGCGAGGACAGATCGGCCTTGCGCTGCGGGTTGTCGATCAGGCAGCGGCTGGCACTGTCGTAGACGGTCAGCGACCAGAACTGCCTGGCCGGCGGGTTGCTGCCCAGGTGCAGGCGATAGTGCTTGCCGCCGTCCAGCCACTGGCCGTTGTGGTCGGTGTAGGCGCCGAGGTAGGTCTGGCCCAGGCCCGGGGTCTTGGACACCATGCCCTTGGTGTTGGTGACCGCTTCGTAGAACCAGGCGCTGCGTTCCCACAACTGGTCGTAATAGGCCACGCGCTGGGACGGGTCGGCGATGTTCAGCACCTTGTCCCATTGCCGGTCTGGCCAGTACTGGGCATCGGCGAAGCGCTTGGCGAAGGTATTGGCCTGGGCGATCAGCTCACCCATGCGCGCGCCCTGTTCCAGGGCCTGGCGCTGGTGCTCGTTGGGGTTGAAGGGCTTGTCCTTCTCGATGCCGAGGCTGGCGAGCATGGCCATGTAGAAGCGGTCGCGCTCGTTGACCGGCTCCTGCTGGATGATCTGGTGCAGGCGCTCCCAGTAGGCCATGCCCCGCGGCTGGGTGCCGGACCAGGGCTTGCCGCCGGGGGACAGCAGGCGGGTCGCCGGCGGCGTCGCGCGCTGGGCGTAGGGGTACATCTTGAATTGCTGCACCAGCGCCTTGCCCTTGGCCGGGTCCGGGTCGAGCACGCGAAAGCCCACCAGCACGTTCATGGTTTGCGACTTGGCCAGGTAGTACTGGTCGGCGTCGGAAGGTTCCGGATGGCCCGGCGGCAGCACCAGGTACTTGCCGCCCTTGCCCTGGTCCGGGCCGGTCTGGCCCATGTCGGTGATCGCCCGTTGCCAGAAGTCGCCGACTCCACCGGCGGTGGGGCCGGGGGGCAGCTCGACGACCATCGGCCCGGTCTGGTTGAGGTCGACAAAACCCAGGATGTAGGGCGTGGTGGCGTTGGCGGTGATCACCCCGAGCTTGTCTTCGTAGCTTTCCAGGACCATCAGGTCGCCATTGCCGGCGTGCAGCTTGTCGCGAAATTCCCCCTGCCACTGGGCGTAGGACACCAGCGGCAGGGCCCACAGGTAGCTTTGCGTGGCCTGCTGGAAGTCCAGCTCGGCAAACAGCCCGGCAATGGCGGCCCGGGCCGGCAGTTCGCCATCCATCTTGATCGCCGTCAGGCGGCTGTTCTGCGGCTCGGGCTGGGCGCCGACCCCGCAACTGGCGGCCAGGAGCAACAGGCTGAAACCGGCAGTGCGCAGTAGTGGCTGCATGGCGCGTCCTTATTTTCCGAAAGTGACATTGATCCCGGCGAACAGGGTGAACTGGGGCAAGCCGTCGCCTTTGCGCTCCACGGTCCACTGCGGCTCGACGAAGGCGTTGAGAATGTTGTCACCGGCTTTCCAGGCCTTGCCCACCCCCAGGCCAATGGGGATGTAGTGGGTGTTGTTCTTCAGGTCGAAGGTCCAGGTGCCGGTGGAGCGCAGGTACCAGCCCCGGGGCAGGTTGTGGATGATGAAGGGCTGCAGGGTGGCGCTTTCGACATGGGCGCGGTCATGGTCGCCGGCAAATGAACTCTGGTACTGCACCAGGGCCCCCAGCAGGCCCCGGGGCGAGGCATCGATGGCCACTGCGGCCAGCCCGGCTTGCCATTTGCCGGTGCCCAGTTCGTCCTGTTCGGCAGTGGGTGCGGTGATCTGCGGGCCGATGCCCAGCTGCACGCCGTCGGTCTTGAGCAGAAAGATATCGAACAGGTTGAGGTCGCCGATGCCGGTGCTGTAGCCGTGGTGCGGATCGGGGCGGGTACTGACCGGCAGGGTGGCACGCAGCAATTGGGGGACGCCGATGAAATCCGAGGGGGCGATGGGCAGGGTGCCCCGCAGCAGGGTGTCGTTGGTGTGGGCATTGCTGTCGTACAGGCGCGGGGTGTAGTAATCCTGCAGGTTGAGGCCGGGTGCAAGGTTCAGCGGGTTGTTGCTTTTGTTGGCGGTTTCCGCGTTGTCGGCCAGGGCCGGCAGCGATGAGCTCAGGGCGACTACGGCCCAGACGGCGGGCGCAAAAAATGCTCTGGACATGCAGGTTCAATCCTTTTGCGAACGGTCACCGAGCGGCACTTCTTGAGCCGTGGGTCAACTGATAGTGTTTCTCTCTAATACCCGTAGGAATTGTCTGATGACGCTAGCAGCTAACTTTCGCTTAGCCAGTCGAAAGGATTAATTCGTTGGTTTTTGTGCACAGGATCACTGCCGGGCTGTGGACAGGCAGTGCGTGGCGGGCGGCCCTTTGAAGGTGAGCGCTGGCGAATCTCTCTTAAAGTGCTTTGTGATCATTTCAATGTAATTTGTATGGTTATAGTGATTAATTTTTTATGTGTATAAAAATTATTAAAAACAATAACTTATTTGTTTTTAATGAAGTGGTTTGTAGGTTTGTGTGGGTGCCTTCTCAACAGAATCAGCAAGGATGAACCAGAATGCCCGTGGTCGAACGCACGACTTTCCTGGCCGGATACAGCCCGCAGCAGGTGCTGGATTTCTGCCTCGAAGGCGCCAACTTTCCGAAGATTTTCCCCGAGCGTGTCACGCCCTTGGGGGGCCTCGATATCAATGACCTGCGCATCAGTGTCGGGCGTCAGTTCAGCTTCCTGCACTGGATGTTCGGTGTCATACCGGCGAAATGGACGGTGGTTATACGTGAGGTCGGCGATCGGCATTTTGTCGACGAGATGCTCAAGGGGCCGCTGCGGGCCTTTCGTCATGAGCACCGGGTCGAGGCCGCCGAAGGGGGCACCCTGTACACCGATCGGGTGACCTACAGGGCCATCGGTGGTGCACCTTTGGAGTGGTTGATGGTCAACGCCTACATGGCGCGGATTTTCGATGCCCGGCACCGCAACATGCTGCGGTTGCTCGGTTGATTGACGTGCCTTGCCCTGTTTTCCAATGCCAAGGAGCATGCCCATGAGCAAGAAGATACTGGTGGTCCTGACCAGCGTGGCCAAATACCCCAACCTGGCCCGCGCCACTGGCCTGTGGCTGGGTGAGGCGGTGCATTTCGTGAAGAAGGTCGAGGCGGCGGGCTTCGAGGTGGACTACGTCAGCCCCAAGGGGGGCTACGTACCCATCGACCCCCATAGCCTGGCCATGGCAGACGACACTGACTGGCAGTGGTACCAGGACAGCGCCTTCATGAGCCGCCTGGGCTCGACCCTCAAGCCTTCCCAGGTCAGGGCCGGGGACTATGTGGCGATCTATTACGCCGGTGGCCACGGCGTGGTCTGGGATTTTCCCGATAACCAGGAACTGCAGGCCCTGAGCCGGGAGATCTATGAGCAGGGGGGCTATGTCAGCTCGGTGTGCCATGGCGCGGTGGGCTTGCTCAACATCAAGCTGGGCGACGGTAGGCTGCTGATCGCCGGCAAGCAGGTCACCGGTTTCTCCAATGAAGAGGAGAAACTCGCCGAACTGGACCAGTACGTGCCCTACCTGACGGAAACCGAACTGGTCAAGCGCGGTGCCCTTTACCAGAAGGCCGCTGCACCCTGGGCGCCGTTCGCGGTGGAGGATCAGCGGGTGATCACCGGGCAGAACCCGGCGTCCGGCGGCCCGGTGGCCGATCTGCTCCTGGCGCACCTCAACAAATAACCGTAGGAGCCGGCTTGCCGGCGAAGGCGGCCTTGAGGCTGGCGCAAGGTTTGAAAGCGCCTTCGCTGGCAAGCCAGCTCCTACAACCGGTAATGCCGGTGTCGGGGCGGGTTGTTGGACAATTTCCCCCATAGGGCATAGGTGCCCGGGCCGTTTCATGCTTAACTTCGGCCTCTCAGGAATTTCTCATTGCTGTTCCATCATCACTGTTCAATAAGGACTCCGTTCATGGCTCAAGTCACTCTCAAAGGCAACCCGGTGCAGGTTAATGGCCAACTGCCGCAAGTCGGTTCCAAAGCCCCAGCGTTCACCCTGGTGGGCGCAGGCCTGGCCGATGTTTCCCTGAGCAGCCTCGCCGGCAAGCGCAAGGTGCTGAACATCTTCCCAAGCGTCGACACCCCGACCTGCGCCACCTCGGTGCGCAAGTTCAACGCCCAGGCCAACGAGCTGGCCAACACCGTGGTGCTGTGCATCTCTGCCGACCTGCCATTCGCCCAGGCACGCTTCTGCGGCGCCGAAGGCCTGGAAAACGTGCAGAACCTGTCGACCCTGCGTGGCCGCGAGTTCATCGAGAACTACGGCGTGGCCATCGCCGACGGCCCGCTGGCCGGCCTGACTGCCCGCGCCGTGGTGGTGCTGGATGAAAACGACAAGGTGCTGCACAGCGAGCTGGTCAAGGAAATCGCCGAAGAGCCGAACTACGACGCGGCCCTGGCCGTGCTCAAGTAACAGGTTTTACAATTATTCACGGCCTGGCTCTGTCCAGGCCGTTTTTATTTGTGCTTCAGTGGCTTAGCACCGCTCCTTGAAACGTCAGTCAAAGGTAAATTGCCGGTAAAGGCGCTTTGCTAAAACGGTTCCAGTGCTTATCTTTCAGCCTTCTCAAAGAAGCCTCCCACGCGCCCAATGGTTGATCACTCCATGCAATCCTCTGTCTCCCGCAACTCCCGTCGCTGGCTGTTCGGCCTGTTCGTCCTGCTGCTGGTCGCTGGCCTGTGCTGGAAATTCTGGCCGGCCAGTACCCACCAGGAGGCCGCCGGGCAGAAAGCCGCGGCCGGGCATACCGGGCGCAGCGGCAGCATGCGCCCCGGTTTCGGCGGCGCCAGCGGGCCGATCCCGGTGCGGGTGTCACCGGTGACCCAGGGGGATTTCGCGGTGTACTACAAGGCCCTGGGCACGGTGACGGCACTGAACACCATCAACGTGCGCAGCCGGGTGGCGGGGGAACTGGTCAAGGTCAACTTCGAGGAAGGGCAGATGGTCAAGGCCGGCGACCTGCTGGCACAGATCGATCCGCGTCCGTACCAGAACGCCTTGCTCCAGGCCGAAGGCACCTTGCTGCAGAACCAGGCCCAGTTGAAGAACGCCCAGGTCGACCTTGAGCGTTACCGCGGCCTGTACGCCCAGGACAGCATCGCCAAACAGACCCTGGATACCGCCGCGGCGCTGGTGGGGCAGTACCAGGGTACGGTCAAGACCAACCAGGCGGCGGTCAACGACGCCAAGCTCAACCTGGAATTCACCAACATCCGCGCGCCGATCGCCGGCCGCCTGGGCCTGCGCCAGCTGGACGTGGGCAACCTGGTGGCGGCCAACGACACCACCGCGCTGGTGATCATCACCCAGACCCAGCCCATCAGCGTGGCCTTCACCCTGCCGGAAAACAGCCTGGAAACCGTGCTCGCCCGCTACCACAGCGGCGCCAGGCTGGCGGTGGAAGCCTGGGACCGCGGTGACGTGAAGCTGCAGGCCACAGGCGTGCTGCAGAGCCTGGACAACCAGATCGACACCACCACCGGCACCCTGAAGTTCAAGGCGCGTTTCGATAACCGCGACCAGGGCCTGTTCCCCAACCAGTTCGTCAATGTGCGGCTGCTGGCCGATACCCTGAAGAACGTGGTGCTGGCGCCCTCGGCGGCGATCCAGTTCGGCACCAACGGCACCTTCGTCTACGCCCTGGATGGCGACAACAAGGTGAAGATCCGCCAGCTCAAGGTGGGCGCCAGCAACGGCGACTCGACGGTGATCCAGGACGGCCTCAAGGCCGGTGACCGGGTGGTGATGGAAGGCACCGACCGCCTCAAGGACGGCAGCGAGGTGGAAGTGGTCAACGACAGCATCGAGGTGCCCACCACCCCCACCGAACACCTGCAGGGCCAGCCCGCCGGGGCACCGGCCGCAGACGGCAAGCCGGTTGATGGCAAGGCGCAAAAGGTCGGCGCATGAATTTCTCGCGGCTGTTCATCCTCCGTCCGGTAGCCACCACCCTGAGCATGCTGGCCATTGTCCTGGCCGGCCTGATCGCCTATCGCCTGCTGCCGGTGTCGGCCTTGCCCCAGGTGGACTACCCGACCATCCGGGTCATGACCCTGTACCCCGGGGCCAGCCCGGACGTGATGACCAGCGCGGTCACCGCGCCCCTGGAACGCCAGTTCGGGCAGATGCCCGGCCTGACCCAGATGGCCTCCACTAGTTCCGGCGGGGCCTCGGTGCTGACCCTGCGCTTCAGCCTCGACATCAATATGGACGTGGCCGAGCAGCAGGTGCAGGCGGCGATCAACGCTGCCACCAACCTGTTGCCCAAGGACCTGCCGGCGCCGCCGGTGTACAACAAGGTCAACCCGGCGGACACCCCGGTGCTGACCCTGGCCATTACCTCCAAGACCATGCTGCTGCCCAAGCTCAACGACCTGGTGGATACGCGCATGGCGCAGAAGATCGCCCAGATCAGCGGCGTGGGCATGGTCAGCATTGCCGGCGGCCAGCGCCAGGCGGTGCGGATCAAGGTCAACCCCGAGGCCCTGGCGGCCAACGGCCTGAACCTGGCGGACGTGCGCGCCCTGATTGGCGCCTCCAACGTCAACCAGCCCAAGGGCAATTTCGACGGCCCGACCCGGGTCTCGATGCTCGACGCCAACGACCAGTTGACCTCGCCCAAGGACTACGCCGAGCTGATCCTGGCCTACAACAATGGCGCGCCGCTGCGCCTGAAGGATGTGGCCGAGATCGTCGATGGCGCGGAGAACGAGCGCCTGGCGGCCTGGGCCAACGAGAACCAGGCGGTGCTGCTCAATATCCAGCGCCAGCCCGGGGCCAACGTGATCGAGGTGGTGGACCGGATCAAGGCGCTGCTGCCGAGCATCACCGACAACCTGCCGGCAGGCCTGGACGTCACCGTGCTCACCGACCGTACCCAGACCATCCGCGCTTCGGTCAAGGATGTGCAGCACGAGCTGTTGATCGCCATCGCGCTGGTGGTGATGGTGACCTTCCTGTTCCTGCGCCGGGCCAGTGCCACCATCATTCCTTCGATTGCCGTGCCGCTGTCGCTGATCGGCACCTTCGGGGTGATGTACCTGGCCGGCTTCTCGGTGAACAACCTGACCCTGATGGCCTTGACCATCGCCACCGGCTTCGTGGTGGACGATGCCATCGTCATGCTGGAGAACATCTCGCGCTTCATCGAGGAGGGCGACAGCCCGATGCAGGCGGCGCTCAAGGGCGCCAGGCAGATCGGCTTCACCCTGATCTCCCTGACCCTGTCGCTGATCGCGGTGCTGATCCCGCTGCTGTTCATGGCCGACGTGGTGGGCCGGCTCTTCCGCGAGTTCGCCATCACCCTGGCGGTGGCGATCCTGATTTCCCTGGTGGTGTCCCTGACCCTGACCCCGATGATGTGCGCGCGGCTGCTCAAGCGTGAGCCCAAGCCTGAAGAGCAGGGGCGCTTCTACCGCGCCAGCGGGGCCTGGATCGACTGGCTGATCGAAAGCTACGGGCGCAAGTTGCAGTGGGTACTCAAGCACCAGTTCCTGACCCTGATGGTGGCCATCGGCACGCTGGGCCTGACCGTGTTCCTTTATATGGTGGTGCCCAAGGGCTTCTTCCCGGTGCAGGACACCGGGGTCATCCAGGGTATTTCCGAGGCGCCGCAGTCGGTGTCCTTCGCCGCCATGAGCCAGCGCCAGCAGGATCTGGCCAAGATCATCCTGCAGGATCCGGCCGTGGAAAGCCTGTCGTCCTACATCGGGGTGGACGGCGACAACGCCACCCTCAACAGCGGCCGCCTGCTGATCAACCTCAAGCCCCACAGCGAGCGCGACCTGAGCGCAGCCCAGGTGATCGCGCGGATCCAGCCCGAGGTGGACAAGCTGCTGGGCATCCGCCTGTTCATGCAGCCGGTACAGGACCTGACCATCGAGGACCGGGTCAGCCGCACCCAGTACCAGTTCAGCCTGTCGTCGCCGGATGCCGAGCTGCTGAGCCTGTGGAGCAATCGCCTGGTGCAGGCCCTGGCCCAGCGTCCGGAGCTTACCGACGTGGCCAGCGACCTGCAGGACAAGGGCCTGCAGGTGTTCATGGTGATCGACCGTGACGCCGCGTCCCGGGTCGGGGTTTCGGTGTCGAACATCACCGACGCCCTGTACGACGCCTTCGGCCAGCGCCAGATCTCCACCATCTACACCCAGGCCAGCCAGTACCGGGTGGTGCTCCAGGCCCAGGCCGGTGAGCGCATCGGGCCCCAGGCCCTGGAGCAGATCCACGTCAAGACCACCGACGGCGGCCAAGTGCGGCTGTCGAGCCTGGCCCATGTCGAGGAGCGCCAGGCGCAACTGGCCATCGCCCATATCGGCCAGTTCCCGGCGGTAATGATGTCCTTCAACCTGGCTCCGGGCGTGGCCCTGGGCAAGGCGGTGGACGTGATCGAGCAGGTGCAGCAGGAAATCGGCATGCCGGTGGGCGTGCAGACCCGCTTCCAGGGCGCGGCGGAAGCCTTCCAGGCCTCGCTGTCGAGCACCTTGCTGCTGATCCTGGCGGCGGTGGTGACCATGTACATCGTGCTCGGCGTGCTCTACGAGAGTTACATCCACCCGATCACCATCCTCTCCACCTTGCCCTCGGCGGCGGTGGGGGCCTTGCTGGCGCTGATCCTCAGCGGCAACGACCTGGGCATGATCGCCATCATCGGCATCATCCTGCTGATCGGCATCGTCAAGAAGAACGCGATCATGATGATCGACTTCGCCCTCGACGCCGAACGCCACCAGGGCATGGCCCCGGAACAGGCTATCTACCAGGCGGCGCTGCTGCGTTTCCGGCCGATCCTGATGACCACCCTGGCGGCGCTGTTCGGCGCCGTGCCACTGATGCTGGCCACCGGTTCCGGCGCCGAGCTGCGCCAGCCCCTGGGCCTGGTGATGGTCGGCGGCCTGCTGGTGAGCCAGGTGCTGACCCTGTTCACCACGCCGGTGATCTACCTGTACTTCGACCGCCTGGGCCGGCGCTTCGGCAAGCGTGAAGACGCCCAAGAGGTGGAGGCATGAAGGGCCGCAGCCTGCCTCAAGCCTGGAGCGTGTCGGCATGAACCTCTCCGGCCCCTTCATCAAGCGCCCGGTGGCGACCATGCTGTTGTCGCTGGCGATCATGCTGCTGGGCGGCGTCAGCTTCGGCCTGCTGCCGGTGGCGCCGCTGCCGCAGATGGACTTCCCGGTGATCGTGGTCCAGGCCAGCCTGCCAGGGGCCAGCCCCGAGGTCATGGCCTCCACCGTGGCCACGCCCCTGGAGCGTTCCTTCGGCGCCATCGCCGGGGTCAACACCATGAGCAGCCGTTCCAGCCAGGGCTCGACCCGGGTGATCCTGCAGTTCGACCTGGACCGCGACATCAACGGCGCGGCACGGGAGGTGCAGGCAGCCATCAACGCCTCGCGCAACCTGCTGCCCAGCGGCATGCGCAGCATGCCTACCTACAAGAAGGTCAACCCGTCCCAGGCGCCGATCATGGTGCTGTCGCTGACTTCCGATGTGCTGGAGAAAGGCCAGCTCTACGACCTGGCCTCGACCATCCTGTCCCAGAGCCTGTCCCAGGTGCAGGGCGTGGGCGAAGTGCAGGTCGGTGGCAGCTCCTTGCCGGCGGTGCGCATCGAACTGGAGCCGCAACTGCTCAACCAGTACGGCGTGGCCCTGGACGACGTGCGCAATGCCATCGCCAATGCCAACCAGCGCCGGCCCAAGGGCTCGGTGGAGGATGACCAGCGGCTGTGGCAGATCCAGGCCAACGACCAGTTGGAAAAGGCCCGTGACTACGAGCCGCTGATCATCCACTACAACAACGGCGCGGCCCTGCGCCTGAAGGACGTGGCCAAGGTCAGCGACGGCGTCGAGGACCGCTACAACAGCGGCTTCTTCAACGACGACGCGGCGGTGCTGCTGGTGATCAACCGCCAGGCCGGGGCCAACATCATCGAGACGGTGAACGAGATCAAGGCTCAGTTGCCGGCGTTGCAGGCGGTGCTGCCGGCCAGCGTCAAGCTCAACCTGGCCATGGACCGCTCACCGGTGATCAAGGCCACCCTGCACGAGGCCGAGATGACCCTGCTGATCGCCGTGGCCCTGGTGATCCTGGTGGTGTACCTGTTCCTCGGCAATTTCCGCGCCTCGCTGATCCCGACCCTGGCGGTACCGGTATCCCTGGTGGGTACTTTTGCCATCATGTACCTCTACGGTTTTTCCCTGAACAACCTGTCGCTGATGGCGCTGATCCTTGCCACCGGGCTGGTGGTGGACGATGCCATCGTGGTGCTGGAGAACATCTCCCGGCACATCGACGAAGGCATCGCGCCGATGAAAGCGGCGTACCTGGGGGCCAAGGAGGTGGGCTTCACCCTGCTGTCGATGAACGTGTCGCTGGTGGCGGTGTTTCTCTCGATCCTGTTCATGGGCGGGATCATCGAGAGCCTGTTCCGCGAATTCTCCATCACCCTGGCCGCGGCCATCGTGGTATCGCTGGTGGTGTCCCTGACCCTGACCCCGATGCTCTGCGCGCGCTGGCTCAAGCCCCACACCCCGGGCCAGGAGAACCGCCTGCAACGCTGGAGCCGGCGCAGCAACGACTGGATGATGGGCAAGTACGCCACCAGCCTGGACTGGGTGCTGCGGCACAGGCGCCTGACCCTGCTCAGCCTGCTGCTGACCATTGGCGTCAACGTGGCCCTGTACGTGGTGGTGCCCAAGACCTTCATGCCCCAGCAGGACACCGGCCAGTTGATCGGTTTTGTCCGCGGCGACGACGGCCTGTCCTTCAGCGTGATGCAGCCGAAGATGGAAATATTCCGCCGCGCCGTGCTCAAGGATGCGGCAGTGGAGAGCGTGGCCGGCTTCATCGGTGGCAACAACGGCACCAACAACGCCTTCATGCTGGTACGCCTGAAGCCGATCAAGGAACGCAATATCTCTGCGCAGAAGGTCATCGAGCGCCTGCGCAAGGAAATGCCCAAGGTGCCCGGCGCGCAACTGATGCTGATGGCCGACCAGGACCTGCAGTTCGGCGGCGGCCGCGAGCAGACCACCTCGCAGTATTCCTACATCCTGCAAAGCGGTGACCTGGGCGAGTTGCGCCAGTGGTACCCGAAAGTGGTGACGGCGCTGCGCGCCTTGCCTGAGCTGACCGCCATCGACGCCCGGGAAGGCCACGGTGCCCAGCAAGTGACCCTGATGGTGGACCGCGACCAGGCCAAGCGCCTGGGGGTGGACATGGACATGGTCACCGCGGTGCTCAACAACGCCTACAGCCAGCGGCAGATCTCCACCATCTACGACAGCCTCAACCAGTACCAGGTGGTGATGGAGGTCAACCCGAAATACGCCCAGGACCCGATTACCCTGAATCAAGTGCAGGTGATCACCGCCGACGGCGCGCGGATTCCGCTGTCGGCCATCGCCCACTATGAAAACAGCCTGGAAGACGACCGGGTCAGCCATGAAGGGCAGTTCGCCTCGGAAAGCATTTCCTTCGACATGGCCGAGGGCGTGACGGTGGAGCAGGGTACCGCCGCCATCGAACGGGCGATCGCCAAGCTGGGCATGCCCGAAGACGTGATCGTCAAGATGGCCGGCACCGCCGATGCCTTCGCCGCCACCCAGAAGAGCCAGCCGTTCATGATCCTCGGCGCGCTGCTGGCGGTGTACCTGGTGCTCGGGGTGCTCTATGAAAGCTACATCCACCCGCTGACCATCCTCTCCACCTTGCCCTCGGCCGGGGTTGGCGCCTTGCTCTCGATCTATGTGCTGGGCGGTGAGTTCAGCCTGATCTCGCTGCTGGGGCTGTTCCTGTTGATCGGGGTGGTGAAGAAGAACGCGATCCTGATGATCGACCTGGCGCTGCAACTGGAGCGGCACCAGGGCCTGGACCCGTTGCAGTCGATCCGCAGCGCCTGCCTGCAACGCCTGCGGCCGATCCTGATGACCACCCTGGCGGCGATCCTTGGTGCGCTGCCCTTGCTGCTGGGCGGCGCCGAAGGTTCGGAAATGCGCCAGCCCCTGGGCCTGACCATCATTGGCGGCCTGGTCTTCAGCCAGGTCCTGACCCTCTACACCACCCCGGTGGTCTACCTCTATCTCGATCGCCTGCGCCACAAGTTCAACCACTGGCGTGGGGTCCGTACCGATGCTGCTCTGGAAACGCCGCTATGACCGACCAATCGTCCCGTCCCGTTACTCTGCTGTCCGCCCAGCGCCTGGCCATGGCCCGTGGCTCGCGGGCCTTGAGCCTGGGCCTGTGCGTGCTGCTGCTCAGCGCCTGCGCCATCGGTCCCGACTACCAGCGCCCGCAGGTGGCCGAGCCGGTGCACTACAAGGAAGCCGAAGGCTGGCGCCAGGCCAACCCCAGCGACGCCCTGGCCCGTGGCGCCTGGTGGGAGCTGTACGGCGATGCCCAGCTCAATGGCCTGATCGACAAGCTCAACAGTTCCAACCAGAGCGTGGCCCAGGCCGAGGCGCAGTTCCGTCAGGCCCGGGCCCTGGTGCGCAGCTCCCGGGGTTCGTTCTTTCCCAGTGTCGACCTGAGCGCCGGCAAGACCCGCGCCAGCCAGGGCACCGGCAGCAGCAGTTCGGCCCTGAGCAGTTCCAGCAGCGGTATTCGCGACACCTACAACACCCAGTTGGGGGTGAGCTGGGAAGCGGACGTGTGGGGCAAGTTGCGCCGTGACCTGGAAGCCAACGAGGCCAGCGCCGAGGCAAGCTTCGCCGACCTGGCGGCCATGCGCCTGAGCCAGCAGTCCGAGCTGGCGCAGAACTACCTGCAACTGCGGGTGATCGATGAGCAGAAGCGCCTGCTGGAGGCCACGGTGGCGGCCTATCAGCGCTCCCTGACCATGACCCAGAACCAGTACCAGGCCGGGGTCTCCGGCAAGGACGCGGTGGCCCAGGCCCAGACCCAGCTCAAAAGCACCCAGGCCGACCTGATCGACCTGATCTGGCAGCGGGCGCAGTTCGAGAACGCCATCGCCGTGCTGATCGGCGTGCCGCCGGCAGAGTTCAACCTGGCCGAGAGCAAGACCATCCCCGTGCTGCCCCAGGTGCCGTTGGGCGTGCCGTCGCAACTGCTGGAGCGGCGTCCGGACATCGCCTCGGCGGAGCGTTCGGTGATTGCCGCCAACGCCAAGATCGGCGTGGCCAAGGCCGCCTATTACCCGGACCTGACCCTGAGCCTGGCCGGCGGCTACAGCAGCAGCACCTACGCCGACTGGATCAGCCTGCCAAACCGCTTCTGGTCGGTAGGGCCGAAACTGGCCATGACCCTGTTCGACGGCGGCCAGCGTTCGGCGGAAGTGGACCGCACCGAGGCGGTGTACGACCAGACCGTGGCCAAGTACCGGCAGACCGTGCTCGACGGTTTCCGCGAGGTGGAGAACTACATGGTCCAGCTCAAGGTCATGGAGGACGAGGCGGGGGTGCGCCAGCAGGCCCTGGATTCGGCCCGCGAGGCCCTGCGCCTGACCGAGAACCAGTACAAGGCCGGGCTGATCGCCTACCTGGATGTGGTCACCAGCCAGACCACTGCCCTGAGCAACGAGCGTAGCGTGCTCAGCCTGTTGCAGAGCCGGCTGATCGCCAGCGTGCAGTTGATCGCCGCCATGGGCGGTGGCTGGGATGGCCAGCTGCAGGCCAGCGAGCAGAAATAGGCCCTTGAAGGCCTTGCAGCAGGGTGGCTGCAAGGCCTGCTCGACAGCCGCAGGCAGGGCGTATCCGGAGCCGTTTGCAACTGCTCGCGACTTCCCGCAAAGCCCATGCCCACAGGGCTTGTAGGGGTATGAGACAGCCGAAAACGGCGTTCTGTCCGACTAATGGCTTTTTGCTAACTTTGTAGATGCGTTCTTCCACGCAATCAGTACAATCTGCGGTTTTGCCCGCCGCGCAGGGATGTCGGCACAACGGCCAAGAGACGCCTCATGCTCATCGGTAGCTACTCCTCCGCACTGGTCCTGATTTCCATTTTCGTGGCGATCCTCGCTTCCTATACTGCCCTCGACCTGACCGGGCGCATTGCCACCACCACCGGCCGTGCCGCTTATCTATGGATGATGGGCGGAGCCCTGGCCATGGGCGTCGGTGTGTGGTCCATGCACTTTATCGGCATGCTGGCCTTCAGCCTGCCCATCGACCTGGGCTACGACATCCAGCTCACCGCCTTGTCGCTGCTGATCTCGATCCTGTCCTGCGGCTTTGCCCTGTGGCTGGTGAGCCAGCCGCGGCTGCCGCTGTGGCAGTTGCTGTTCGGCGCGCTGATCATGGGCTCGGGCATCAGTGGCATGCACTACACCGGCATGGCGGCCATGCGCATGCAGCCGGGCATCGACTACGACCCGAGCCTGTTCGGCGCCTCGCTGCTGATTGCCTTCGGCGCGTCGCTGGCGGCGCTGTGGATTGCCTTTCGCCTGCGCCAGAACACCCCCTACGTACGTCTGGCCCGGACCGGCGCGGCGATTGTCATGGGCTTTGCCATCGTCGGCATGCATTACACCGGCATGGCCGCGGCGCGTTTCGCCGATGGCAGTTTCTGCGGCGCCCTGGGCAACGGCCTGAGCGGCAAGGGCCTGGACAACCTGGTGCTGATCACCACCCTGGCGGTGCTGATCATCGCCTTGCTGACCTCGGTGCTGGATGCGCGGCTGGAGGCCCGCACCGCGGTGCTGGCGCAATCGTTGACCGAAGCCAACAAGGAACTGACCCAACTGGCGTTGCACGACACCCTGACCGGGCTGCCGAACCGCATTCTGCTGGCTGATCGCATTGACCAGGCGATGCACCGGGTCACTGCCCATGGTGGCTGTTTTGCGCTGATGTTCATCGATCTGGACGGTTTCAAGCCGGTCAACGATGCCTTTGGCCACCACATGGGCGACCAGTTGCTGCGCGAAGTGGCCCAGCGCCTGCGCGAGGATTTGCGCAGCGAAGACACCCTGGCGCGGATCGGCGGCGATGAGTTCGTGCTGCTGGTGCAACTGGCCGAGCCGGACGATGCCCTGCGCCTGGCGGCACGCCAGGTGGGGCTGGTATCGCGCTCGTTCCGGGTGGCCGAGCACGACTTGCAGATTTCCGCCAGCATCGGCATTGCGGTGTACCCGGGCAATGGCCTGAGTGCCCAGGAACTGCTGATGAACGCCGATGCGGCGATGTACCACGCCAAGGGCACCGGCAAGAATGGCTACAGCTTTTTCGATGCCTCGATGAACAGCAATGCCCGGCGCCAGCTGCAATTGCTGCAGGATCTGCGCAATGCCCTGGAGCATCATCAGTTCCGCCTGCACTACCAACCCAAGTTCGACGCTGCCAATGGCCTGCCGGTGGGGGCCGAGGCGCTGCTGCGCTGGGAGCATCCCCAGCATGGCCTGTTGCTGCCGGACAAGTTCATCGAACTGGCGGAGAAGACCGGGCTGATCATTGCCATCGGCGAGTGGGTGCTCAACGAGGCCTGCCGGCAGATGCGCGAGTGGTACGTCCAGGGCTACACCGACTGGCGCATCGCGGTGAACCTATCGGCCTTGCAGTTCTGCCATGCCGGGCTGGTCAGGAGCGTGGCCAATGCCCTGGAACGCTACCACCTGCCGGCCAACAACCTGACCCTGGAAATCACCGAAACCACGGCGATGAGCGACGCCGATGTCAGCATGCTTGTCCTGCAACAGCTGGCGGACATGGGGGTGGACCTGTCCATCGACGATTTCGGCACCGGCTATTCCAGCCTGATGTACCTCAAGCGCCTGCCGGCCAACGAGCTGAAGATCGACCGCGGCTTCGTCCGCGACCTGGAGCACGACAGCGACGATGCCGCCATCGTCTCGGCCATTGTCGCCCTGGGCCAGGCACTGGGCCTGCGGATCGTCGCCGAGGGCGTGGAAACCGGGGTGCAGCAGACCTTCCTCACCCAACTGGGCTGTGATTCCCTGCAAGGCTATTTCCTTGGCCATCCGCTGCCGCCCGAAGGTTTCATGCAGGGCATCCACCGGGGCGAAGAAAAAGCCTGAGCCTGGCGCCTTGCCGGCTGCGGTCGCGATCTGGCGGCAGTTCGCAGGGATATGGCCGCCGCCGTGGCCCCAGCCGGTTTGCGCCGTCGGTGCGCGGGGCTACCGTGCGCTTCTACTGGCTTGATGTGGCACATTTGCGCAGTTTTCATCGCCGCCCGCGCGGTGTTTAATGGCTCGCGTTGAAATGTTCAGTGAGGGAGTCGGCAGCATGGATAAAGTCATCGTCATCACCGGTGGCGGACGGGGTATAGGCGCCGCCACGGCAGTGTTGGCCGCGCAGCAGGGATTCAAGGTGTGCATCAACTACCAGGCCGACGAGCAGTCCGCCCTGCAGGTGCTCGAACAGGTTCGCGCCCTGGGCGTGCAGGCCATCGCGGTGCGCGCCGACGTCAGTATCGAGGATGAAGTGATCGGTCTGTTCCAGCGGGTCGACAGCGAACTGGGGCGGGTCACGGCCCTGGTCAACAATGCCGGGACCGTGGGCCACAAGTCGCGGCTGGATGAAATGTCCGAATTTCGCATCCAGAAGATCATGAAGACCAATGTCATGGGGCCGATCCTCTGCGCCAAGCACGCGGTGCTGCGCATGTCGCCGCGCCATGGCGGGCAGGGCGGCAGCATCGTCAACGTCTCCTCTGTGGCGGCGCGCCTGGGTTCGCCGGGGGAATACGTCGACTACGCCGCCTCCAAGGGCGCCCTGGACACCTTCACCATCGGCCTGTCCAAGGAAGTGGCGGGCGAGGGCATCCGCGTCAACGCGGTGCGCCCGGGCTATATCTACACCGACTTTCATGCCCTGAGCGGCGATGCCGACCGGGTCAGCAAGCTGGAATCGGCAATCCCCATGGGTCGTGGTGGGCGTCCTGATGAAGTGGCCGAGGCGATTGTCTGGCTGCTGTCGGACAAGGCCTCCTACGCCACCGGCACCTTCGTCGACCTGGGCGGCGGCCGCTGAGCCCCCGCAAGTCCGCGGCCTATCCCGTAGGAGCCGGCTTGCCGGCGAAGGGGCCCTTGAGTCTTGCGCCGCGCTTGCGAACGCCTTCGCTGGCAAGCCAGCTCCTGCGGTTTCCTCAACGGGCGCGGCGGCGGCCGGGGCCGATCAGCAGGGCCAGCAACAGCCCCAGTACGCTGATGCCAAAGCTCATCAACTGTGGCATCAGGAACCCCTGGGTTTCCCCCGGGCGGTTGCAGCTGTAGCCATATCCATCGCCTTGTTCATGGGCCCAGACGCCCGGTGTGGCGCTCACGTCCACGGGCGCCGAAGGTGCGGGTTCCTCATTGGAGATCCCCAGGTTCGAATGGCTCGCGCTGCGCCTTTCCAGCTGTTCGATGGCCTGCAACTGGGCGTCGTTGCAGCGGTTCTGCGCCCAATTGCCGACCACCACCAGGACGGACAGCAGAAGCAGCAGCGGCACCGGGTAATAACGCCGGGTCCGCAGCAGGGGCGCCACCACCAGCCCGGCCAGGAAACCCGCCAGCAGCAGATTGACCCAGAACCACGGGCCGCCTTCCCAGCTCGGTGGTATCAACTGCACCAGCAGCGGGGGCAGCACAACGCGGGCGAACAGCAGGCACAGGGCGGCTGCGAGCAGGGTGATCAGCAGGGTCTTGATCCAGGATTTCATGGGCAATGCATAACCTTTAAGAAGGAGCGGTAAACGGGGGCTATCAGTGCTGCGCCAGCTATTGGGGCATCGGCGGCGGGGTAAAGCGCCGGGCGTATTCGAGCATCTCCTGGGGGAAGACCATGTGCGTTACCGCGCTGTCGTCCAGGCCGAACAGGTAGGCCACTGCCGCGGCTTCAAAGGCCCAGTAGCCGAAGTAGGAACCCTCGTCGCCGTCCAGGTGGCTGTCGTGCCATGGGGCCTGTTCGAACGTCTCGTACCACTGGTTGCAGTACTCCACCAGCAGTTCCCGGGGTTCCTTCGGATCTTCGGTGTAGATGGCCCGGATCAGGGGCGTGGAGACGTCGTGGAACCACTGATCAACGTCTTCACGATCCGGCAGGTAGGCCTTGAGCAGGTCCTCGATCAGAGTGTCCTGGCCGCCAAAGCCGGCGCGGTCCTGCAGCAGCACCAGGCGCGGCAGCAGGTCGCTGCGTTGCAGCAGGATGCACAGGCTGATCACCTGGACATATTCCTCGTACTCGTCGGGGTAGTCTTCGATGTTCAGCGGCGCGATATCCGGCCGTTCTTCATAAACCCCCATCTTGCGCTGGTAGTCCTCGTAGCCTTCGATCACCCCATCCAGCTCCCGGGCCAGTTGCTCCATGGGTGCACCGCCGGTGTAGCCCAGGATCAGGTGGTGCAGGCGCGCGCTGCGCACATTGGAAGCCTTGAGAGAGGCCTCCTGCTCGGGGCTGTCGGCCATCATCGAGTGGGTCTGCCAGTGGGCCTCTTCGCCGGCCAGGCTTTCGAGGAAGTCGTGGTACTGCTTGTGGCTGAGAAACACTTGTCTGCGGTTCATGTCGGTGCCTTGGCTCAGTACACGGGAATCAGGGTGAAGGGCGCCTTGCGCTGCGAAGTTTCCAGCAGCAGGGTCGGCAGGTCGACTTCGGCGGGCTCCAGGTCAAGCTGCTCCAGCTCTTCTTCCAACTGCTTTGCATCCGCGGGCAGGGCAACGATTGGCCGGCGCAGGTAGGGCCGTGGGTCTTCGCCGTAGTAGACCTTCACCGGGCCCTCGGGGATGCCTTCCAGGCGGGCAAAACCTTCCTGGTCGAGGTTGCCCTCGGCTTGCGAGCCGTCACTGAACACCGCTCGGTAGGCGGCGCCGGAGACCGGCTCCAGGTTCGGGTAGTGCAGGTTCAGTTCCAGCCAGTGGCCGTCACCGGTGAGGTGTTCCAGGCCCTGGTTGATGTCCTGGGCGAGGCTTGCGGCGTCGTGGGCCCCGGGTTGTGGCGCGGCGGTGAGGGTCGTTGGGCGCGGTTCCAGGGACGACTGCGGCTTGGGCGCCAGGGCCGGGCCGCGGCTGTGGGCGGCGGCCGAGTTGTTGCGTTGCTCGGCGATCCAGGGGGCGATGCGCTCTTGCACCGACACCATGAGGAACTCGGTGTGTTCGCAGGCTTCGTTGAGGTTGTGCAGCACCAGGCGCTGCTGCTGGGGCGTGAGGCCGTTGAAGGTGCTGGAGGCGCTCACGCCGCGGATGATCTCGGGCAGTTCCTCGGCCAGGCGCACGGGGTCCAGGCACTTTTCCAGCAGCTGTTCGGGGCTGGTTTTCAGGCGGCAGGCCAGCAGGGTGTGGCGGATCAGGTCGAAGAGCTTTTCGGCGTGGCGCTGGGGGGCGCGGTTGATCAGGCGCAAAAGAATCTTCAGGCCTTGCCCGGGGCCGGGAATCCAGCCGATCAGGGCCAGGGCCAGGTCGAAGAAGGCGTCTTGCTCGTCCTTGGGATTGTTGATGGCGTCCAGTTCGAAGATCGCCTGGATGCAGTCGTAGGCGTTGAGTTCCTGGGTCAGCAGTGGCAGGCGGCCGCGTTCGATGGCCTTGATCAGTTCGGCCTTGGCCTCTGGGTAGTCGTCGTAATACAGGTCTTCGACCATGACGTGTTCCTTTCCCTGGAAAATTGGAGCGCGGATGCTGAATGAGTTGAGGGGAGGTGGCAAGGGGATTTGGTTCTGTCATGGGGCGCGTGGGATGGGGTACATATCCATTCCGGCGGGTGCGGCTACTTGCGGTTCCGCTCTTGCAGCGACTCACTCGGCCTGGAGATTGCGCGGTGTGTACCGCCCCGTAGGAGCTGGCTTGCCAGCGAAGGCGTCCGCTCAGGCGCTGCATGGCTTGCGGGCCTCTTCGCCGGCAAGCCGGCGCCTACAGGTGCGGGTGGGGCGGTTGTGCTTAAAAGGACCGAATGATCCGTCCCAGGGTTTCCATGGCCTTTTCCGCGGCTTCGTTCCACGGGCTGCCGTAGTTCAGGCGGATGCAGTTGCGAAAGCGCTGGGTCGGGGAAAAGATCGGTCCGGGGGCGATGCTGATGCCTTGGGCCAGGGCCATCTGGAACAGTTTCAACGAGTCCATCTGCGGCGGCAGCTCCAGCCACAGGAAGTAGCCGCCGGCCGGCTGGCTGACCCGGGTCTGGGCCGGGAAGTAACGGGCGATCGCCGCCAGCATGGCGCTCTGCTGTTCTTCCAGGGCATAGCGCAGCTTGCGCAGGTGGCGGTCGTAGCCACCGTGTTGCAGGTAGTCGGCAATCGCCGCCTGGGCCGGCATCGAGGCACACAGCGAGGTCATCAGTTTCAGCCGTTCGATCTTCTGTGCATAGCGCCCGGCCGCGACCCAGCCGATGCGGTAGCCCGGGGCCAGGCTCTTGGCGAAGGAGCCGCAGTGCATCACCAGGCCCTCGGTATCGAAGGCCTTGGCCGGTTTCGGTGCCTGCTGGCCGTAGTACAGCTCGGCGTAGACGTCGTCTTCGATCAGCGGCACCTGGTGCTGGCGCAGCAGCTCCACCAGCTCCTGTTTCTTCGCCTCGGGCATGCTCGCGCCCATGGGGTTCTGGAAGTTGGTCATGCACCAGCAGGCCTTGATCGGGTGCCGCTCCAGGGTCTGGGCCAGCACCCCGAGGTCGATGCCGTCGCGCGGGTGCACGGGGATTTCCACCGCCTTGAGCTTGAGCCGCTCCAGCACTTGCAGGCTGGCGTAGAAGGCCGGAGCCTCGATGGCCACCAGGTCGCCGGGCTCGGTCACCGCTTGCAGGCACAGGTTCAGCGCCTCCAGGGCGCCGTTGGTGATCAGCAACTCCTCCATGGGCAGCATCAGCCCGGCCACCATGTAGCGCAGGGCGATCTGCCGGCGCAGCTGCGGATTGCCCGGCGACATGTCGGTGACCACCACCCGCGGGTCCATCTCGCGGCTGGCGCTGGCCAGGGAGCGCGACAGGCGCTGCAGGGGGAACAGGGTCGGGCTGGGGAACGCCGAGCCGAAAGGCACGGTGCTCGGGTCCTTGATCGAATCGAGCACCGAGAACACCAGTTCGCTGACATCGACTTCGGTGGACTCATTGACTTCGCTGCTGATCACCGGCTCCGAGAACGGGCTCGGCGCGTGGGCATTGACGAAGTAGCCGGAGCGCGGGCGGGCGCGGATCAGGCCGCGACGCTCCAGCAGGTAATAGGCCTGGAACACCGTCGACGGGCTGACCCCGTAGGTCTGGCTGGCGTAGCGCACCGAAGGCACACGCTGGCCCGGCCCCAGGACCCCGGAGCGGATCAGTTCGGCGATGTCATCGGCGAATTTTTCGTAGCGTTTCATCTGCGGTTGAGGATCCAGTCTGGTCATCGGGTCGACATATCTGCGGTGGCGAGGGAGTGACGAACGCCGCCAGCGGGCTGGCGGCGGGTGTCCGGTTCATTGGCTCCGGGGCCGGCCCCGGGGGGAGCCGGCTCCCTCGCCAGGGCATTCTAGAGGCTCAGCGGTTCATCGGCGCGACAAAACGACTCTTGGCCACGGCGTAGACGCCGGGGTCATCGCTGTCGCTGACCTTGAAACTGATGGCCTGGGAGCTGCTCTGCGCCTTGTCCTGGGTCATCGCCACGGACACCGGCAGGTCGGTGATTTCACCGGGGGCCAGGCTCAGCTCGGTCTTGCCCTGCAGCTCGAAGCCTTCGCCATCCACCAGGGCCAGGTGGTACTGCTGGCGTTCCTGGGTCTTGTTGATGATCTTCAGGCTGTAGATGTTCTCGATCTGGCCCAGGGCGTTCTCGCGGAACAGGCCGCGGTCCTTGCTCACGTCCAGGGACACCATCGGCCGCTGCACCAGGGCCAGGGCCAGGGCGCCGATCATCACCAGCAGCACCAGGCTGTAGCCCACCAGGCGCGGACGCAGCAGGTGGGTCTTGCCGCCTTGCAACTCGTGTTCCGAGGTGTAGGCGATCAGGCCGCGGGCGTAGCCCATCTTGTCCATGATCGAGTCGCAGGCGTCGATGCAGGCAGCGCAGCCGATGCACTCCATCTGCAGGCCGTCGCGGATGTCGATGCCGGTAGGGCAGACCTGTACGCACAGCTGGCAGTCGATGCAGTCGCCCAGGCCGACATCGGCAGGCTTCACATCACGCTTGCGCGGGCCACGGCTTTCGCCGCGCACCGGGTTGTAGGAAATGGTCAGGGTGTCCTTGTCGAACATCACGCTCTGGAAGCGCGCATAAGGGCACATGTGCATGCACACCGCCTCGCGCAGCCAGCCGGCGTTGATGTAGGTGGCCGCGGCGAAGAACAGCACCCAGAACAGGCTCAGGCCGCCGATCTGCAGGGTCAGCAGTTCCTGGGCCAGGGGGCGGATGGGGGTGAAGTAGCCGACGAAGGTCAGGCCGGTGAGCAGGCTGATGCCCAGCCACAGGGTGTGCTTCATGGCCCGGCGGGCCAGTTTGTTCAGGCCCCAGGGCGCGGCCTGCAGCTTGATCCGCTGGTTGCGCTCGCCCTCGGTGACCTTTTCGCACCACATGAACAGCCAGGTCCACGAGCTTTGCGGGCAGGTGTAGCCGCACCAGACGCGGCCGGCGAACACGGTGATGGCGAACAGGCCGAAGGCGCAGATGATCAGCAGCGCCGAGAGGAGGATGAAGTCCTGGGGCCAGAAGGTTGCGCCGAAAATGTGGAACTTGCTTTCGGCCAGGTCCCAGAGCACGGCCTGGCGGCCGCCCCAGTTGAGCCACACGGTGCCGAAGAACAGCAGGAACAGGAAACCTGCTCCGCTCATGCGCAGGGTACGGAACAGGCCGCTGAAACTGCGGGTGTAGACGTGTTTGTCAGTGGTCTTCGTCTTCATCTGTGTAGGGCGTGAAGGTTCGAAGGTTTCTACTAATCGGACGGGGATTCTTTCGCTCATGGTCGTTCGCTCATCAGCCTCCATCAGGCCGGGCAACTATGACCACGGATCTGTTTGCATAACAGACTCAGGTATTTGATAAAAAACCGGATCAGATGGCCCTTTGAAGCGCCCCTGCGACAACTTGCCGTACCCCCTTAGGTGCCACCAGGGAGGGCTGCAGGCCGTGCTGGCACAGGGCCGCGGGGCGGGCCCTGATCCAGGTCAGTCAAATCACCGAATCACCTTCACTGGCTTTCAGATGGCGCCGGCCGTCGGTGGCGCCTGCTACGGTCAATGCGTCGGCTTCTGCTTCGGTGATGTAGACCCGCTCGCCACCCAGGTCCACCGCCGACATCGACTTGGCGCTGTCGGTGATGATGGTCACGGCGCTGGCCGGGAGGTGCTGGTGCAGGGTTTCGGTGTCGAAATAGCAGGTCTGGTTTTCGATGCGCAGGCTCATGGCGGTTACCTCAAGGCAATGGCTGTACAGGTTAGGGCGCAGGGGCTGGCCAGGGTTCGACCACGGCGATCAACGGTGGCTGGGCAGGCGCAGGCTTGTGCAGGAACTGGCTGGCCAGCGAAGGCGTCCGTGGGGTTGGCAGCGGGCTTGGGGCCTCTTCTCCGGCAAGCCGGTTCCTGCGGTGGTGATGGCGGCACCTTTTGCTGGCGGGCGCGGTCCATCGCTCAGGAACCCGCGAAGGGACGAGGAGCGATCGCATGAACACCTGGTGGCAAGAAGTCTGGCTGACCCTGCAAGACGAATTCGCCGATATCGGCGATGCCCGGCAACTGACCCAGATCACCCTGCGCCTGCTGGTGGCGGCCCTGCTGGGGGGCATTCTGGGCTTCGAACGCGAGCATCAGGGCAAGGCCGCCGGGGTTCGCACCCATATGCTGGTGGCCATGGGCGCGGCTCTGTTCGTGCTGGTGCCGAGCCTGTCCGGGGCCCAGGCCGATGCCATGAGCCGGGTGCTCCAGGGGGTCATCGCCGGGATCGGTTTTCTCGGCGCCGGGACCATCCTCAAGGGCCGTGAAGAAGACCAGGGCCAGCACGTCAAGGGCCTGACCACTGCCGCCGGGCTGTGGATGACCGCCGCCATCGGCGTGGCCGCCGGCATGGGCCGCGAGGCCACGGCGGTGCTCAGTACCTTGCTGGCGCTGATGGTCTTCAGCCTGATGCCGCTGATTGTCCGGCGCCTGGAAAAGCGCCAGGACAGCTGATGCTCCGGGCCTCCCCGCGCGGCTGTCTATGCTTGCTGGCTGGGCAGGCGCCCGGGCTCAGGCGCTGACCACCACCGGCGGCATGGTAGTGGGCGGGTCGCCCTTGGGTGGCGGGGTGCTTTCCGGCGGTTCCTGCTCCGGGATCGGCTCAGGCTCGCTGGGGGGCAGGGTCGGTTGGTCGATGTTGGGATCGGGGGTTTCTGCCGGGATCGGGATATTCATCGCGCTGGCCTCCTTTGTGCTTGCAGATGCACGGGCTCTTCTGGTGGACCGCAGCGGCGCGGATTTGATTCCCGCCGCTTGGCCGACCAATCGCGGTGAACTTTCGCCGCAGGCTTTGGCTCGGAACCTAAGTGCATTGATTCACCGGGGCCGCGGCCCCGCCACCAGAGCGTCGAAGACGTGAAAAAGGGGTGATGCTCGATGACTGTAGAAAAACCGACCGAACAGCAATACCAGGCGCACCTGCCGTTGTCCCAGGCCCTGCTGCTGCCGCGCATTGCCATCGAGAGCATCCGCCCGGTGCTCGACGGCGGACAGTTCGCGGTCAAGGCGGTGGCCGGCCAGGAGGTAGAGGTGGCGTGCAAGGTATTCGCCGACGGCCACGACAAACTGGCGGTGCGGGTGCGCTGGCACAACGAGCAACAGGACAGCTGGGCCAGCCAGGCCCTGGAAGACCAGGGCAACGACGGTTGGCTGGGGCGTTTCACGGTGCCTGAAGTGGGGCGCTACCGCTTCTGCATCGAAGCCTGGATCGATCAGTTCGCCAGCTTCTGCTACGAGCTGGAGAAAAAGCACCTGGCCGGGGTTGCGGTCAGCCTGGAGCTGCAGGAGGGCCGCAGCCATGTGCAACAGGCCGCCGAGCGCAGCGAAGGGCCGCTGCGCGAGCAGTTGCTGGCGTTGCAGCGCGAGCTGTCCGGGTTGCTGGAGGCCGAGCAGGTGGCGCTGTTTCTCAGCGAGTCCAGCGCGCGCCTGATGGCCGAGGCCGATCACCGGCCCTACCTGAGCCTGAGCCCCGAGTACCCGCTGGATGTGGAGCGGCTACAGGCGCAGTTCGCCAGTTGGTACGAGCTGTTTCCCCGCTCGATCACCGACGATCCGGCCCGCCACGGCACGTTCAACGACGTTCATTCGCGGCTGCCGATGATTCACGACATGGGCTTTGACGTGCTGTATTTCCCGCCGATCCACCCCATCGGCCGCAGCCACCGCAAGGGGCCCAACAACTCGCTGAGCGCAGGCCCGGACGATCCCGGCAGCCCCTATGCAATCGGCAGCGAAGAGGGCGGCCACGAGGCCATCCACCCGCAACTGGGCAGCCGGGAGGACTTCCGCCGGCTGCTGGCGGCGGCCGCCGACCACGGCCTGGAGATCGCCCTGGACTTCGCCATCCAGTGCTCCCAGGACCACCCCTGGCTCAAGCAGCACCCGGGCTGGTTCAACTGGCGCCCGGACGGCACCATCAAATACGCCGAGAACCCGCCGAAGAAGTACCAGGACATCGTCAATGTCGACTTCTATGCCGCCGAGGCCATTCCCAGCCTGTGGCTGGAGCTGCGGGACATCGTCATCGGCTGGGTCGAGGAGGGGGTCAAGACCTTTCGCGTGGACAACCCCCACACCAAGCCGCTGCCGTTCTGGCAGTGGCTGATCGGCGAAGTGCGCCGCCAGTACCCGGAGGTGATCTTCCTCGCCGAAGCCTTCACCACCCCGGCGATGATGGCGCGCCTGGGCAAGGTCGGTTACACCCAGAGCTACACCTACTTCACCTGGCGCAACACCAAGAGCGAGTTGTCCAGCTACCTGGCCGAACTCAACCAGCCGCCGTGGCGCGACTGCTTCCGCCCCAACTTCTTCGTCAACACCCCGGACATCAACCCGCAGTTCCTGCATGACTCGGGGCGCCCGGGGTTTCTGATCCGCGCGGTGCTGGCCACCATGGGATCCGGGCTGTGGGGCATGTATTGCGGGTTCGAGCTGTGCGAATCGGCGCCGGTGCCGGGCAAGGAGGAGTACCTGGATTCGGAGAAATACCAGATCCGCCCCCGGGACTTCTCGGCGCCGGGCAACATCATTGCCGAGATCGCCCAGCTCAACCGCATCCGCCGGCAGAACCCGGCGCTGCACAGTCACCTGGGGCTCAAGCTGTACAACGCCTGGAATGACCACATCCTGTATTTCGGCAAGCGCAGCGGCGACAACTTCGTGCTGGTGGCGGTCAGCCTCGACCCGTTCAACCCCCAGGAGGCGCATTTCGAATTGCCGCTGTGGGAAATGGGCCTGGCCGATGACGCCCAGACCCAGGGCGAGGACCTGATGAACGGCCACCGCTGGACCTGGTACGGCAAGACCCAGTTCATGCGCATCGAACCGGCGCAGCCCTTCGGCATCTGGCGCATCACCGCCACGTAGGAGCCGGCTTGGGCCCATGGGCCTTGTGCAGGCCTGGCCGACGCCTTCGCTGGCAAGCCAGCTCCCACGGTGGGGCGTGGTTTGTGGCAGCTGCGAATTCAATTTTTTCAGGAGCCCGACATGGCCAAGAAACCTCGCCCCACGACCTTTATCAAGGACCCGCTCTGGTACAAGGACGCGGTGATCTACCAGGTGCATGTGAAGTCCTACTTCGATTCCAACAACGACGGAATCGGCGATTTTCCCGGGCTGATCGCCAAACTCGACTACATCAAGGACCTGGGGGTCAACACCATCTGGCTGTTGCCGTTCTACCCCTCGCCGCGGCGCGACGACGGCTACGACATCGCCGAGTACCGCGGGGTCAGCCCCGACTACGGCACCCTGGCTGACGCCCGGCGCTTTATCGCCGAGGCCCACAAGCGCGAGCTGCGGGTGATCACCGAGCTGGTGATCAACCACACCTCCGACCAGCACCCCTGGTTCCAGCGGGCACGCAAGGCCAAGCCGGGTTCGGCGGCGCGCAATTTCTACGTGTGGTCCGACGACGACCAGAAATACGACGGCACGCGGATCATCTTTCTCGACACCGAGAAGTCCAACTGGACCTGGGACCCGGTGGCCGGCCAGTACTTCTGGCACCGCTTCTACTCCCACCAGCCGGACCTCAACTTCGACAACCCCCAGGTGATGAAGGCCGTGCTCTCGGTGATGCGCTACTGGCTCGACATGGGCATCGACGGCCTGCGCCTGGACGCCATTCCCTATCTGATCGAGCGCGATGGCACCAACAACGAGAACCTGCCGGAGACCCACCAGGTGCTCAAGCAGATCCGCGCCGAAATCGACGCCAACTATCCGGACCGCATGCTCCTGGCCGAGGCCAACCAATGGCCGGAAGACACTCAGCTGTACTTTGGCGATGTCACAGGCAGCGACGGCGACGAGTGCCACATGGCCTTCCACTTTCCGCTGATGCCGCGCATGTACATGGCCCTGGCCCAGGAGGATCGCTTCCCCATCACCGACATACTGCGCCAGACCCCGGAGATCCCGGCCAACTGCCAGTGGGCGATCTTCCTGCGCAACCACGATGAACTGACCCTGGAAATGGTCACCGACCGCGAGCGCGACTACCTGTGGAACTACTACGCCGCCGACCGCCGGGCGCGGATCAACCTGGGGATCCGCCGGCGCCTGGCGCCGCTGATGGAGCGTGACCGGCGGCGCATCGAGCTGCTCAACAGCCTGCTGCTGTCGATGCCCGGTACCCCGACCCTGTACTACGGCGACGAGATCGGCATGGGCGACAACATCTACCTGGGGGACCGGGATGGCGTGCGTACGCCGATGCAATGGTCCATCGACCGCAACGGCGGTTTCTCCCGGGCCGACCCGGCCAGCCTGGTGCTGCCGCCGATCATGGATTCGCTGTACGGCTACCCGTCAGTCAACGTCGAGACCCAGTCTGGCGACCCCCATTCGCTGCTCAACTGGACCCGGCGCATGCTGGCGGTGCGCAAGCAGTCCAAGGCCTTTGGCCGTGGCACGCTGAAGATGCTGTCGCCGAGCAACCGACGGATCCTGGCCTATACCCGGGAATACACCGGGCCTGACGGCAAGCAGGAGATCATCCTGTGCGTGGCCAACGTCTCGCGCAGCGCCCAGGCCGCGGAGCTGGACCTCTCGGCGTTCGCGGGCATGGTGCCGGTGGAGATGCTCGGCGGGAACGCCTTTCCGCCCATCGGACAGCTGAATTTCCTCTTGACCCTGGCGCCCTACGGTTTCTACTGGTTCGTCCTGGCGGCGGAAAACCAGATGCCCAGCTGGCACGTGGAACCGGCCCAGAGCCTGCCGGATTTCACCACCCTGGTGCTGAAGAAACGCCTCGAAGAATTGCTCGAAGCGCCATCGCGCACCACCCTGGAGCAGGAAGTACTGCCCAACTGGCTGCCCAAGCGGCGCTGGTTCGCCGGCAAGGACAGCGCCATCGACCAGGCGCGGATCGCCTACGGCGTGCGCTTTGGCGACCCGCAGCACCCGGTGCTGCTCAGCGAGATCGAAGTCACCAGCGCCGGGCGCAGCGAGCGCTACCAGTTGCCGTTCGGCCTGTTGGCCGAAGAGCAGATCAACAGCGCCTTGCCCCAGCAACTGGCCATGGCCCGGGTGCGTCGCGGGCGCCAGGTGGGGCTGATCACCGACGCCTTCGCCCTCGACAGTTTCGTGCGCAACGTGCTGCTGGCGCTGCAGGGCGCCACCTGCCTGGACAGCGAGCAGGGCCAGATCCGTTTCGAGGCCACCGCGCAGCTGGCGGCGCTGGGCCTGGGGGTCGACGCCGAGGTGCGCTACCTGTCGGCGGAGCAATCCAACAGCTCGGTGGTGGTGGGCGGCAGCCTGGTGCTCAAGCTGATCCGCAAGGTGGCGGGGGGCATTCACCCGGAACTGGAAATGGGCGCCTTCCTCACCGCTGCCGGCTTTGCCTACATCTCGCCGCTGCTGGGCTCGGTGCTGCGCCGCGATGCCCAGGGCGAAGACCATCTGCTGATGATCGCCCAGGGCTACCTGAACAATCAGGGCGATGCCTGGGAGTGGACCCAGAACAACCTCGAGCGGGCGATCCGCGACGAGCTGGCCGAGGCCATGTCCGAGCAGGAGCAGCACTACAACGCCTTGGGCGAGCTCCAGGATTTCGCCGGCCTGCTGGGCCAGCGCCTGGGGGAAATGCACCTGCTGCTGGCGGCCCCCAGCGACAATCCGGATTTCGCTCCCGAGCAGGCCACCGCCAAGGATGCCCAGGCCTGGAACCAGCAGGTTGCCGAGCAACTGGAGCGCGGGTTGCAACTGCTTCAACAGCACCAGGCCGAACTCGCGGCAGGGGAGCAGAAATTGCTCGGCAAATTGTTGCAGCATAAGGCGCTGATCCTGGGTCACATCCAGCAACTGGCCAAACAGTTGGTGGGGGGCGTGCGGATTCGTGTCCACGGCGACCTGCACCTGGGGCAGGTACTGGTGATCAAGGGCGATGCCTACCTGATCGACTTCGAGGGCGAGCCGGCCCGGCCCCTGGCCGAGCGCCGCGGCAAGCACAGCCCGTACAAGGATGTCAGTGGGGTCCTGCGTTCCTTCGACTACGCGGCGGCCATGGCCCTGGAGGCACCGGCGGTGGACGGCGCGCAAGGCGCGGCGGCGGGGCGGCGCAAAGTGGTCACGCGCTACCTGGCCGAGGCGCGCCACGCCTTTGTCCAGGCGTATCGGCTGGCGACGGCTAATCTTGCCCATGGCTGGCAGGACCCGGCGGCCGCGGATGCCGCCCTGGCACTGTTCAGCCTGGAGAAGGCCGCCTACGAGCTGGCCTATGAAGCGGAGAACCGTCCCGCCTGGTTGCCCGTGCCGTTGCACGGCCTGGTGGGGCTGTTGCGTGAACTGAAACCCTTTTCCGATATTGAGAGTGGTGGAGAGCAGTCATGAGTTTCTCGAACAAGGAACAGGGAAAGCAGCAACCGGCATTGCTTCCTTCGGCCAAGGCCATCGACGCCCTGGTACGGGCCGAACACCGCGATCCATTCGCCATTCTCGGGCCCCACGGCGATGGCGCCGGCGGGCAATTCATCCGCGCTTTCCTGCCCGGGGCGCTGAGTGTGCAGGTGCTCGACCGCGACCAGCAGCAGGTGCTCGGCAGCCTGCAAGCCGGTGAGGTGCCGGGGCTGTTTGTCGGGCACTTTCCCGAGACCCGGCCCTATCTCTTGCGCATTCAATGGGCCGGGGGCGAACAGGTCAGTGAAGACCCCTACAGCTTCGGCCCCCTGTTGGGGGAGATGGACCTGTACCTGTTTGCCGAAGGCAATCACCGCGACCTCAGTTCCTGCCTGGGGGCGCAACTGACCACCGTGGACGGCATCGACGGCGTGCGTTTTGCGGTCTGGGCACCGAATGCCCGGCGGGTCTCGGTGGTGGGCGACTTCAATATCTGGGACGGGCGCCGGCACCCGATGCGCCTGCGCCATCCCTCCGGGGTCTGGGAGCTGTTCATCCCGCGCCTGCAGGCGGGCGAGGCCTACAAATACGAGATCCTCGGGCCCCAGGGCATCCTGCCGCTCAAGGCCGACCCCATGGCCCTGGCCACGCAGTTGCCGCCGGACACCGCCTCCAGAGTCGCGCCGCCCCTGACCATCGACTGGCAGGACCAGGAGTGGATGCTGGCCCGTGGCGAGCGCCAGCGGGTGGACGCGCCGCTGTCGATCTATGAGCTGCATGCCGGTTCCTGGCAATGCGAAGTGGACGACCTTGGAGAAGTGGCCCGCCAGTACAGCTGGGCCGAACTGGCCGAACGGCTGATTCCCTACGTCAAGGACCTGGGGTTTACCCATATCGAGCTGATGCCGATCATGGAGCACCCGTTTGGCGGCTCCTGGGGCTACCAGCCGCTGTCGCAGTTCGCCCCCAGCGCCCGCTATGGCAGCCCGCAGGATTTCGCAGCCTTCGTCGACGCCTGCCACCAGGCGGGCATCGGGGTGATTCTCGATTGGGTGCCGGCGCACTTTCCCACCGATACCCACGGCCTGGCGCAGTTCGACGGCACTGCACTGTATGAGTACGGCAACCCCCTGGAAGGCTTCCACCAGGACTGGGACACCCTGATCTACAACCTGGGGCGTACCGAAGTGCACGGTTTCATGCTGGCTTCGGCGCTGCACTGGCTCAAGCATTTCCACGTCGACGGCCTGCGGGTGGATGCCGTGGCCTCGATGCTCTACCGCGACTATTCGCGCAAGGCCGGGGAATGGGTGCCGAACCGCCACGGCGGCCGGGAAAACCTCGAAGCCATTGATTTTCTGCGCCACCTCAACGACGTCGTGGCCCTGGAGGCCCCGGGTGCCCTGGTGATCGCCGAGGAGTCCACCGCCTGGCCCGGGGTCAGCCAGCGCACCGACCAGGGCGGCCTGGGCTTTGCCTATAAATGGAACATGGGCTGGATGCATGATTCCCTGCATTACATCCAGCAGGACCCGGTGTACCGCGCCCACCATCACAACGAACTGAGCTTTGGCCTGGTGTACGCCTGGTCCGAGCGTTTCATCCTGCCGATCTCCCACGACGAAGTGGTGCACGGCAAGCACTCGCTGATCGACAAGATGCCCGGCGATCGCTGGCAGAAGTTCGCCAACCTGCGGGCCTACCTGAGCTTCATGTGGGCCCATCCGGGCAAGAAGCTGCTGTTCATGGGCTGCGAGTTCGGCCAATGGCGCGAGTGGAACCACGACCAGCAGTTGGACTGGTACCTGCTGCAGTACCCCGAGCACCGAGGGGTGCAGCAACTGGTGGGGGACCTCAACCGCCTGTATCGCCAGTACCCGGCGCTGCACGACCAGGACGACGTGCCCCAGGGTTTCCAATGGCTGATCGGCGACGATGCGATCAATAGCGTCTATGCCTGGTTGCGCTGGAGCAAGAGCGGCGAACCGCTGCTGGTGGTGGCCAACTTCACCCCGGTGCCACGCCAGGGCTATCGCGTCGGCGTGCCGGTGGCGGGGCGCTGGAGCGAGTTGCTCAACAGCGATTCGCAACTGTATGCCGGCTCCAACTACGGCAACGGTGGCGAGGCCTTCAGCGAAGAGCAGAGCAGCCATGGCCAGGCCCTGTCCCTGGTACTCAACCTGCCGCCGCTGGCCGTACTGATCCTGCGCCCTGACAGTTGACCCAGGCGTCCTGTAGCCGCTGCCGAAGGTTGTGAACGGTCTGGGCGGCGCTCCGTCGCTGGGGCGTGGGGTTTGCGAGGACGCCAACGGCTCGTCTGAAGATCGCCCAGTCAACCGGTTACAGGGAGTCGGCGGCCTCGGCGATCAGCGCGGCTACGGGCCCGGGCTGGGAAGCGAGGGAGGCGTGGCTGGCGTCCAGGTGAATGACCTTGCGGGCGTTGAGCCGGGCGGCCATGCGCTCCTGGTTCGCAGGGGCGATCATGCGGTCGGCACGGGACACCTGGTACCAGGAAGGTTTATCGCGCCATGCCGGGGCCCCGAGGGCGTCGCCGAAGGTACTGGCCAGCGGCGCCTTCTGGGTCAGGCCCATGACCAACCCTTCCTGGGGGCTGAGATCCTGGCAGAAGCTCTGCTGGAAACGCTCCGGACGCACCCAGAGGTAGCCGTCGCTGTCGGGCGCCAGATTGGCGGCGGCTTCAGGCGGGAACTCCTGGGTCAGGCCACCGGGGCTTTCACCCTGGTCCGGGGCGAAGGCGGCGATATACACCAGGCCCGCGACGTTTGGCGCATGCCCGGCCTGGGTGATCACCGCGCCGCCGTAGGAGTGCCCCACCAGCAGCACCGGCCCCGCTTGCTGGGCCACCAGTTTGCGGGTCCGTTCGACGTCCTCGGCGAGGGAGGTCAGGGGCAGTTCCACGGCGCGGATCTTCTCGTAACCGCGGTTCAGCAGTTCGACGATGACCCGGTTCCAGTGGGCGGCACCGCCCCAGAAACCGTGGACCAGGACAATCGTGGGTTGCTCGCTCATCGCTTGACTCCTTCTCTGGGCTCAAGGTTGGCCCGGAGGCGGGCGCCCCCAGGCTCGGGTTCGGGGAAAAGCATGGTCGACTCTGGCGGGAATACGGCTATTTATTCATGAATTCTGATGTGCGGCCCCAGGCGGCAGGTGCACTTCCACCGCCAGCGGCAGGTGATCGGAGAGATGGGTCCAGGGCTTGTTGCCGAGGATCTGCGGGCGGTGACTGTGGGCGTTGCGCAGGTAGACCCGATCCAGGCGCAGCAGCGGCCAGCGGGCCGGGTAGGTCTTGGCCGGGCGGCCATGATGGCGTTCGAAGGCTTCGTGCAGGTCGTTGCGCCGGCCCAGGGTGGCGTTGCCGTGCATCTGCCAGTCATTGAAGTCGCCGGCGATGATCACCGGTGCCTCCTCGGGCAGGGATTCGAGCAACTGGCCCAGCAGCGCCAGCTGCAACTGGCGATGGCTTTCCAGCAGGCTCAGGTGCACGCAGATGGCGTGGACCTCGGCGTGGCCGGGCACATCCAGCACGCAGTGCAGCAGGCCCCGGCGCTCCGGGCCGGTGATCGAAACATCGAGGTTGCGGTACTGGCGGATCGGAAACTTCGACAACAGGGCGTTGCCGTGATGGCCGTCGGGGTATACCGCGTTTCGCCCGTAGGCGTAGTCGCTCCACATGCTGTCGGCGAGAAACTCGTACTGCGACTGCTGAGGCCAGTTGTCCAGGCGCGAGGCATGGCGCTCGTGCTCGCCCAGCACTTCCTGGAGAAACACCAGGTCGGCCTGGGTACTACGCACGGCCTCGCGCAGTTCCGGAAGAATGAAGCGGCGGTTCAGGGCGGTGAAGCCCTTGTGGGTGTTGACGGTCAGAACGCGTAACCGCTGGACCGCCTCGGGGTTGGGCTGGCGGGTGGAATCGCTGCTCACGCGGGCTCCTTGGAATCAGTGGCGGTTACAGATGGGACTGGCGACCGGTGCGTGCGTTCAGCTTATTTTCCACCCGCGCAGGCCTACATCAGGATGACCTCGTAGGGCAGGCGCAGGCGCTCCAGCAGCACCGGCGACAGCGACGGCTCCAGGCCGATCTCCGGCTCGCCCTGCAACTGGCTGGCATAGGCGTGGGCGGCGTGGCGCTTGCGGGCCACGGTCCAGGTGTCCAGGCGCAGCTTGCGCGCACGTTGCCAGGGGATCTGGTGCTCCTCGCGGGCCGCCCAGTGCCAGGCCCAGATCGGAATCTCATGAAAACGCGCACCCACCAGGCTCGCGGCCTTGGCCGTGGCCCGGCCCACGGCTTCGTGGTCGAGGTTGCCATCGGCGCGCCAGGTGCTGAACACCACGTCGGTGTCGCGCAGGTAGCGGCAGATGAAGGGCACCAGCTGCTGTTCCCGTTCGCTCAAGGCGCTGTCGGCAAAGCCGCCGCGGATCCACTTCAGGCTATGCAGGGGCAGGCCCAGGCGACGCAGGGCTTCGGCGCTTTCCTGGGGCCGGAACACGCTCAGGCGGCGCTTGGGCCACAGCTCCGACCCGGGATGGCTGGCGCTGCCGTCGCTGATGGAAATCAGTTGCAGAGGGTAGCCGTGGTGGGCCAGCACTTGCAGCAGGCCGCCGCTGGCGACCACTTCGTCACCGGGGTGAGGGGCGACTATCACTGCCCGGGAGCCGGCCGGAACCAGGCTGGCCAGATTGATGGCCGGCACCTCGGCCAGGCTGCGGGCACTGTTCCAGACTTGGCTGGGCCAGTTGCTGTCGATTGCGGGTATGGCTTTCATTGGGTGTCACATCCCTGTTTTCCGGGCCACGGCAATAGCGGTTGAACCTCCGTTCAGTCGCGGCCCTGGGTTTGCACGCACGCTGATTCCTTGGTACCTGCCTCAGCGTGAAGTGCCGGTGCCCCATACCTTTGGGGCACCGCGATTCGGGGGTAATCATACACAGCCTGGAGCTTTTCACGCAGTGCCAGCCCAGGCTTATTTGCTGATTACCAAGCCCGTCACAGGGTAGACGGCAATTCTCCGCCCGGGGAGGCGCACTGACCAATGCCATGCTGTACTTCACAGCCCTGCGCAAGGTTCGTTCAGGCGCTTGAGGTAATCGCCGAACCCACCTTTGGCCCGCGAATCCAGGCGCCCGCTGGTGATCACTTGCGGATGCCGGCTCCAGGCGATGCTGGCGCCGCAGCGCTGCAACTGCCGCACCAGCTGCACATCCTCGTGGCAGGCCAGGGCCTCGAAGCCGCCGGCGCGGACATAGGCTGCAGCGCTGATGCCGAGGTTGGCGCCATGGATGTGCCGGTGGCCATCGTCGTCCTGGTAGGCGTCGTGATAGCGGATCCGGGCCTGGGGTTCGAAGCCTTCGCTCCAGCGGTCGACGGTGACGGTGCCGCAGACGGCGTCGGCGCCCAGGGCCAGCTGGGCTACCAGCCAGTCTTCGGGTACGCGGCTGTCGGCATCGGTACAGGACAGCCAGCGGGCGCCGGCCTGCAGCAGCAGTTGCGCGCCCGCGGCCCGTGCCCGTCCGACATTGCGCACCTGCAATTGCAGGTGTTGCACGGCGAACTGGCGGGCAATGTCCAGAGAACCGTCGGAGCAGCTGTCGAGCACCACCAGGATCGCCACGTCTTCATTGAGCTCGGGGTGGCTGGCGGCTTTCAGGGCGCAGCGCAGGCAGTCGGCCAGCAGTTGCTCCTCGTTATGGGCGGGTATCACCACTCCGATCATCGCAGGCCCTCCAGGGTCGCGACCGAATCCGCTTCGCGGCCCCAGAGGTCGAGGAGAAAGTCCGCTTCCTGGTGCTCCAGCAAGCGTGGCAGTTGCAAATGGCGATGGAGCAGTTCGTGCACTTGTCCGGCATCCAGGGGGCACTCGGCAATGGGCGGGCGCCAGTGGCAGGCCAGTAGCTGGCCATCAGCGGCCAGGGAGCCCAGGGCCCGTGCCACCAGTTGCGCCAGGTCGGCGGCGTCCAGGTAATAGCCGATCTCGCTGATGACGATCAGATCGAAGGGCCCCTTGGGCCAGTCCTGGGGCAGGCGGCCGTGTTCCACCCGGGCGTTGGGGAAGGAGTGCAAGCGCTGCCGGGCCAGGTCCACCGCATTGCGCGCGGTGTCGTAGGCCAGCAGGCTGTCGCAGCGGCTGGCCAGTTCGGCGCTGAGTTCGCCGTTGGCACAGCCGGGTTCGAAAATGCTCCGGTAGTGGCGGCGCGGCAGGCTGGCCAGGGTGATTGCACGTTTGCGCTGTTCATACCAGCGCTGGCGAAAGGCCCAGGGGTCCTGGTCCCGGGCGAACAGCCCTTCGAAATAGCGACTGTCGACACTCATAGGAACACCACCTCAAAAGGTTGCAGCAGACGCTCGATGATGTGCGGTGCCAGCACGGGCGCCAGGCCGATCTGCGGGTCGCCCTCCAGTTGGCTGGCAAAGGCGTGGATGGCATGGCGCTTGCGGGCCACCTGGGCGGGGCTGAGCAGCACCTTGCGGGCACGCTCCCAGGGCAGCTGCCGGCCCTCGGGATCGGCCCAGTGCCAGGTCCAGATCGGCAGTTCCTTGAGGCTCGCGCCCGCGGCCCGGGCGGCCAGGGCGCAGGCCCGGCCCACGGCTTCGTGGTCGCAGTGGCCGTCCTCGCACCAGGTGCTGAACAGCACGTCACCGGCGCGCAGGCAACCCTGGATGAACTGCGTCAGGGCGGCTTCGTCCCGGGCGACGCGGCTGTCCTCGAAGCCCGCGCGCAGCCAGGTGATGCGCTGCAGCGGCAGGCCCAGGCGGCGCAAGCCTTCAGCGGACTCCTGGGGTCGCACCTGGCTCAGGCGCTGCACCGGCCAGCGCCGGGAGCCGGGATGGCTGGCGCAACCATCGGTGACCGAAATCAGCAGCAGCTCGCGCCCCTGCGCCGCCAGCAGTTGCAGGAGGCCGCCACAGCCGAGGATTTCATCGTCCGGGTGCGGGGCCACAATCACCGCCCGCGCTCCTTGCGGGACCAGGGTTCGAATATCCACCGCGGCCATGGCCTGCAGTTGCGAGGAAGCCTGCCAGGCCCGCAGCGAGGTGCCGCGACCGACAATCGGATTGGCTTTCACAGTTGCCATCCTCCCGGGTCCGCTGCAGCGTGGGCGGCGTTGGCCAGCTGTTGACCGAGAATGGCCAGGTCACGCTCGGCATGGCTCTGGCGGATGAACACCGGCAGGTCCGCCAGCAGCCGGGCGAAGTGCCGGTCCAGGCAATAGGGGCCGGCGCCCAGCGCCCGGCCGACGTGGTGCAGCACGCTGTCGACGCTGGCCTCGGTCACCGCCCGGGCGCGCCGGGCCAGCAACTGGCAGTTGGCCTGGGGCGCCTGATCCAACTGCCGGGCACTGTGGCGCAGCACACAGGCGGCCTGATGCAGGGCGCTGTCCACTGCCCCCAGGTGGGCCAGGGCATGGGGCTCGTCGCGTTTGGCGCAGTGTTCGCGCAGGGGGCGTGCGATGGCCTGGGCGGCCCCCAGCCAGCAGGCGGCGATGCCGATGGCGCCTTGCCAGAAGCCCGGGCGCTGCAGGTAGTCATCCGGCCCGCCGACCCATTGGCCACGAGCCTCGTGGAAGTCAACCCGCTGGCTGCCGGTACTGGCCATGCCCACCGCTTGCCAGCTGCCGCTCTCGACCTGCACCCCGGGCTGGTCCAGGGCCACCGCCACCAGGCGTTGGTGGCCGTCGGCGTCCCAGGCGGTGAGCAGGGCATGGCTGAGCACCTCGGCCCCCGAGCACCAGGCCTTGGTGCCGCTGAGCCGGCAGTGCGGGCCATCGGCAACGGCGTGCACCCGGGCCTGGGGCGGCTCCGCGGCCCAGGTGCCCCAGGTGGTGCCGGGGGGCACGGGGCAGCCCAGTTCCGCCATGATCGCCAGGGCGTCGGTGTGCCCCTCGTAGAGCTTGCACAGGCCCAGGTCATGGCCGGCGACCCTGGCCAGGGCCTGCCAGCGTTGCAGGGTGGCGCCCCCGGCGGGCAGTGGCAGGCGGTCGAGCCCGGCGCCCACCAGGGCTCCTAGGCACAGGCCCAGGGCGCGGGTGTCGGCGTGCCCCAGGTCGGGGGAGTGATGCAGGAAGCCTTGCAGGTCCATGTTCAGTCTTCTTCCTCATGTTGCAGTTCGAACAGCAGCAGGGAGCGCCCGGTCACCGAATACTCGTGGCCGAAGGCAAAGCGTTCCTGGCCGCGCACCGCCGGCTGGTTGGTGTCGAGCATGCAGGTCCAGAACTCCCCGGCGGGCACCTCAGGCAGGCGGAAGTTGACGATGTCGTGGTGGGCGTTGACCACCAGCAGCAGGGTGGCGTCGGCACCGGGGCGGCGGATCCCGGTTTCCTGGGCGCGGCCGTCCAGCAGCATGCCCAGGCAGCGACCATGGGGGTCCTGCCAGTGCTCGGTGGTCATCTCGCTGCCGTCGGGGGCCAGCCAGGTGACGTCCTTGACCCCGATGTCCTCGTTGTAGCTGCCCACCAGGAAGCGCCCACGCCGCAGGATCGGGTAGCTCAGGCGCAGCTTGATCAGGCGCTTGACGAACTTGAGCAGGGACTTGCCGTCGTTATCCAGCTCCCAGTTGACCCAGCCGATCTCGCTGTCCTGGCAGTAGGCGTTGTTGTTGCCGTGCTGGGTGCGGGCGAATTCGTCGCCGGCCACCACCATCGGCGTGCCTTGGGCCAGTAGCAGGGTGGCGAAGAAGTTGCGCATCTGGCGCAGGCGCAGGGTGTTGATCTCGGGGTCGTCGCTGGGGCCTTCGACACCGTGGTTCCAGGACAGGTTGTTGTTGCTGCCGTCCTGGTTGTTCTCGTCGTTGGCTTCGTTGTGCTTGTCGTTGTAGGACACCAGGTCGTGCAGGGTGAAACCGTCGTGGGCAGTGACGAAGTTGACCGAGGCGTAGGGCCGGCGGCCGCGCTGGTTGAACATCTCGCCGGAGGCGGTCATGCGCCCGGCAAAATCCGCCAGCTGGCCGTCATCGCCCTTCCAGAAGGCGCGCACGGTGTCGCGAAAGCGATCGTTCCATTCCACCCAGCCCGGCGGGAAGTTGCCCACCTGATAGCCGCCGGGGCCGCAGTCCCAGGGTTCGGCGATCATCTTCACCTGGCGCAGCACCGGGTCCTGGCGGCAGGCCACGAGGAAGCTGTGGCGCTCGTCGAAACCGTCGTGGTAACGCCCGAGAATGGTCGCCAGGTCGAAGCGGAAGCCGTCCACGTGCATTTCCGTGGCCCAGTAGCGCAGCGAGTCGGTGACCATCTGCAACACGCAGGGGTGGCTCAGGTCCAGGGTGTTGCCGGTGCCCGAATCGTTGATGTAGAAGCGCTTGTCGTCGGGCATCAGGCGGTAGTAGGAGGCGTTGTCGATACCGCGCATGGACAGGGTCGGGCCTTGCTCGTTGCCTTCGGCGGTGTGGTTGTAGACCACGTCCAGGATCACCTCCAGCCCGGCTTCGTGCAGGTGGGCGACCATTTCCTTGAATTCGGCGATCTTGCCGCTGGCCAGGTAGCGCGGGTCGGGGGCGAAGAAGGCGATGCTGTTGTAGCCCCAGTAGTTGGTCATGCCCTTGTGCAGCAGGTGCTGGTCGTTGACGAAGGCGTGGATCGGCAGCAGCTCCACCGACGACACCCCGAGCTTGCGGATGTGCTCCAGCACGTCGTCCACCATCAGCCCGGCGAAGCTGCCCCGCAGGTTCTCGGGCACCGAAGGGTGGCGCATGGTGAAGCCGCGCACATGGGTCTCATAGATGATGGTCTTGTCCCAGGGCACGCTGACCCGCTGGTCGTTGCCCCAGGTGTGGGCCGGGTCGATGACCTTGCACTTGGGCACGAAGGGCGCGCTGTCGCGCTCGTCGAAACTGAGGTCGGCATCCGGGTGGCCGATGGTGTAGCCGAACAGCGCCTCGGACCATTTCAGCTCGCCCACCAGTTGCTTGGCATAGGGGTCGATCAGCAGTTTGTTGGGGTTGAAACGGTGACCGTTGGCCGGGTCGTAGGGGCCGTGCACGCGGTAGCCGTAGATCAGCCCCGGGTGAGCGTCGGGCAGGTAGCCGTGGAAGATTTCGTCGGTGTATTCCGGAAGTTCGATGCGTTCGAGTTCCACTTCGCCGGCATCATCGAACACACAGAGCTCGACCTTGGTGGCATTGGCCGAGAACAGCGCGAAGTTGACCCCCAGGCCGTCCCAGGTGGCGCCGAGGGGGAAGGGCAGGCCTTCACGAATGCGCGAGGGTTCGCTCTCGGGAGTGGCGGCGGGCTGCTTGGATCTGCTCATGGTTGCTCCTGCAGTGAGACGGTGACGGGCCGGGCCCTTTCTTCAGGGCGAACGCGACCCTTATGGCGCGCGGGCGCGCCACGGGTTGACGAGGACGAGATGGCCGGCGGGTGTCAGTTGGCCGGCGGTTTGCGCGGCGCCCGGGGCTTCTTCGCCGCAGCGGGTTTTTCTCCCGGGGGCACTACCACGGCGGCGGCCGACTTGGCCTTGGGCTTGGCCGCGCTCTTGGCGGCGGGCTTTCCGGTGGCAGGCTTGGCCTTGCCGGCCTTGGGTGGCGTGCTTGGAGCCAGGGCTTCGGCCTCGGCGAGCTTGCGGGCCATGTCCCAGTGCCGGGCTTCCTGGCCCTCTGGCTTACCTTCCGACTCCCAGATCTGATAAGCGAATTCACGAATGCGTTTGTCGTCGGTACTCATCGCAATGCTCCTGGACTGAATTCAAGGTTGAATCAAAAGGTTGAGCGCAAAGTCTTGCAGTGCGGCGCTAAGCATCAGCTCCCTGTGGGGTGTGACTGCCACCGTGGAAAAAAGTCCATTCAGCTTTTGCCCCGAGGCGTCGAACGGTAGCTGCACCCGGGTATCGCCCCACAGCGGCGCCTCGATCAAGGGCATTGCGCGATCCCCCAGCAGGCCGGCGACCTGCACCGGCACTATCACCACTGCCCGTTGTGCACCGTGCTCGCGCATGAACGCCAGGACCCGCCCGGCATGCTGGCCAAGCACCGGCAGCGGCTGGTAGCGGCCCCGACGAAACAGCTCCGGGTACTGGCCACGCAGGTTCAGGGTGCGGGCGATCACGGCCTGCTTGATGCGTCCGTCGTGCCACTGGGCCAGCCATTGGCGTGGTTCGCCGCCGCTGTCCAGGGCCGCCTGCCGGGCCGGGTAATCCACCGGTCGGCGGTTATCCGGGTCCACCAGGCTGAAATCCCAGAACTCGTTGCCCTGGTACAGGTCGGGGACCCCAGGCACGGTCATGCGCAGCAAGGTTTGCGCCAGGCTGTTGAGGGCGCCCGCCGGGGCAATGGCCCGGGCCGCCGCGGCAATCGACTGGCGCAATGCCAGGCCCTGGGGCGCCAGCAGCAGGGCCTGGACAAAGGCCTGCACGGCCTCTTCGTATTCTGCGTTGGGCGCCGCCCAGCTGCTTTGCAGCTTGGCCTCGCGCAGGGCCTTGAGCTGCCATTGCCAGATCCTTTGTCCATAGCCTTGCAGGGCCGCCTGATCCTCGGCAGCCAGTTCCAGGGGCCAACTGCCCAGCAGGGTCTGGTAAAGGATCAGTTCGTCCCCCGCCGAAGGCGCATCCTCATGCTGGCGCAGGGGCGCGGCCAGGGTGCGCCAGTGTTCCACCTGGGCGGCATACCAGGGGGCCCGTTCGCTGAGCACTGCCAGGCGCGCGCGGCTGTCCTCGCCCCGTTTGTGGTCGTGGGTGGCGCTGGTCAGCAGGTTGTCGGGGAAGCTGGCCAGGCGTTGCTGGCAGGCCGTGTGGAAGGCGGCGATCGGTGCACTGAACTGTTCGCTGTCGAAGCCCACGTCGTTGCGCGCCAGCAGTACCGCCGAGCGGTAGAAGGCGGTGTCTTCCACGGCCTTGGCCGCGGCGGGCGAAGTCAGTTGCTGGAAACGCACGCAGGCGTGGCGCAGCAGCTTGCGCCCACGGCCCGGGGGCTGCTGGCGCCAGCCCTGGCCGCCGAGCCAGCGCTCCAGGTAGTCGAGCACCGGCCTGTCGGCCTCGCCCAGGCTCTGTCGTGCGCCTTCCAGGGCCTGCTGGAACAACTGCTGGTCCTGCTGCCCGCGGCCACAGGCGCTGATATAGGTGCGGTACACCGGGAAGTGCACGATCAGTTCCTGCAAGGCGCGGCGGATGGCCCCCAGGGTCAGGTCGCGGCTCATCAGGTCCAGGCGCGCCACCTGCAACAGGGCCTGGGCCACGCTTTCAAAATCGCTGGCCAGGGAGCCGTTGAGAATCTGCTGACGGGCCAGCAGTGCCTCTTCGGCGAACGCCGCGGGGCGCTGGCTGTGCCGGCTCCACAGTTCGGCCAGCACCGGCTGGCCTGCAGGGGCCTGCTGCAGCAGCGACAGTTGGTTCATGAACTCATAGCCGGTGCTGCCATCCACGCCCCAGTCGCGGTGCAGGGTTTCCCCGGCGCCGAGGATCTTCTCGACGTAGATCGGCAGGTGCTGGCCCGGGCGCAGGCGGTCGATCCGGCGCCGCAGTTTGCGGCAATAGCTGCGCGGGTCGGCCAGGCCGTCGATATGGTCGATGCGCAGGCCGTCCACCAGGCCACGCTGGATCAGCTCGAAGATCTTGCCGTGGGTGGCTTCGAACACCGCCGGGCGCTCGACCCGCAGCCCGCCCAGCTCGTTGACGTCGAAGAAGCGTCGCCAGTTGATGTCGTCGGCGGCGGTGCGCCAGCTGGCCAGGCGATAGCTCTGTTGCTCCAGCAGATGGTGCAGGCGCTGGAAACCTTCGTCGTGGCGTGAGTCGTAGCCTTGCAGGTGGGCGGTGACGGCCTGGTGCAGCGCCGGTTGCTGCAACAGTTGGCCCAGGGCCTGCTGCAGCGGTTGTGCCTGGGCGTGGGCGTCGCCGCTGAAACGCAGGGCGGCAAAGCTGTCGGCCAGGGGCTTGAGGGCCTGGGCGGCATCCGGCGGGCCGGCGAGGCGTAGCAGTTCCCCGAAGTCGGCGGGGCAGATGGGGAAGCAGTGTTCATAGTGGCGAACATGGAAACCGCAGCGATCGTCGTCCAGTTGCAGTTGCAGGCTGCCTTCCTGCAAGGCCTGCCCATAGTCGCTGCCGAGGAAGGGCAGCAACAACTGGCCTTCCATCAGCGGGTCCGGGGAGTGCCACTGGATATCGAAGAACTCACCGTACGGGCTCAGGCGCCCCCATTGCAGCAGGTCCAGCCACCAGGGGTTGTCATTGCCGCCCACCGCCATGTGGTTGGAGACGATATCCAGGATCAGGCCCATGCCGTGCTGGCGCAGGGCATCCACCAGCCGTACCAGGGCCGCCTCGCCCCCCAGCTCGGGGTTGACCCGGGTGGGGTCCACCACGTCGTAGCCGTGCATGGAACCGGCCCGCGCGCAGAGCAGTGGCGAGGCGTAGAGGTGGCTGAGGCCCAGGCCGGCGAAGTAGGGCACCAGGGGCAGCGCATGATCCAGGGTGAAGCCCTGGTGAAATTGCAGGCGCAGGGTGGCCCGTGGCATTGGCGTGGCTGGCGGGCTCATCGGTCACGCTCCAGGGCCTGCTGTCGGGCACAGGCCAGCAGCTCCAGGCGCCGCGCAGCGTCGCTGTCGTCCAGCAGGCGCCGGCTGGCAGTGGCCAGGCGTCGGCGCCAGTTGGGGTGGCTGTCGAGGGTGCCGGGCAGGTTGGCCTGTTCGTCGATGCCCAGGGCGTCCTCCAGGGGCAGCAGCACCAGGGGCGCCCGGGTGTGGCCGAGGAAACGCACGCTGGCGTCTACCACCTGGTCGGCCTCGTGGCTTTCCTCGCGAAAGTTCTGCGGGTCCTGGGCCAGAGCGTGGCGCAGGCCGTTGCGTTCGTGCTGGCGGTGTTCGCGCCAGTGCCGCGCCGCCGCTTCGTCCACCAGGCCCAGGCGCTGGTTCCAGTCGATGTCGCGGCCATGCCACCAGCCGTTGAGGGTCGGCAGGTCATGGGTGCTGGTGGTGGCCAGGGCGTTGTCCGGCCAGTCGAGGATGGGCTTGAAGTGGCAGCCGTGGTCCTGTTCGAACAAAAGCACACGCATGCCGAGCATGGCCCGGGCGGCGAGTTTTTCCCGCAGCCCGTCAGGCACTGTGCCCAGGTCTTCGCCCAGCACTATGGCCTGGTGGCGATGGGATTCCAGGGTCAGCAGGCGCAGCAGGTCGTCCACCGGGTAATAGAGGTAGGCGCCATCGCTGGGGGGCGCGCCCAGGGGAATCACCCACAGCCGTTGCAGGCCCATCACATGGTCGATGCGCAGGCCCCCGGCATGGGCGAAGTTGGCCCTGAGCATTTCGATGAAGGCGCGGAAACCGTGGCGTTGCAGGCCTTCCGGGGAAAAGGCCGATATGCCCCAGCTCTGGCCCTGGCGGTTGAGGATGTCCGGTGGCGCGCCCACCGTCAGGTTGGCCAGTAACTGCTCCTGGCGGCTCCAGGCCTGGCTGCCGCCGCCGTCGGCGCCCACCGCCAGGTCGGCGATCAGGCCGATGCCCATGCCGCCGCTGCGGGCCGCGCTTTGCGCTCGCTCCAGGCTGCGGGCGATCAGCCACTGGCAAAAGGCATGGAAGCTGATTTCGTGGGCCTGTTCCTCGGCGAAATGAGCCAGGGCCGGGCTGGCTGGATCACGCCACTGCGGCGGCCAGTGACGCCAGTCCAGGTCCTCGCCACGGGCGGCGCGCTGGGCCTGGATGGCTTCGAAGCGGCAGTGGTTTTCCAGGGCTTCGCCGGCTGCCCGGCGGTAGCTGGCGAAGTCCTCGTGCAGCGGGTGCTCGCCCTGGCAGAAGCCTTCATACAGCGCCCGCAGTGCCCGCAACTTGGCCTGGGCCGCCAGGGGCCAGTCGATCAGCGGCAACTGTTCCAGGTCCTGCAGTTGTTCGCCCAGGCCACAGGCTTCGATCGCGGTGCGCCAGGCGCGGTCGCCGAGGATCGCGCCAGGGGCGGCATACAGGCTGTTGAGGAACAGCCGGCTGGAAGGCGAATAGGGGCTGTAGCGCAGCGGGTCGCTGCTGAACATGGCGTGCAGCGGGCTGATGGCCAGGGCATCGGCACCGCGTTCGGCGGCCTGGCGCGCCAGTTCTTCCAGGGCCTGGGTATCGCCGAAGCCGCCATCGCCGGGGCGGCGCAGGGCGTACAGCTGCACGCTCAGGCCCCAGGCCCGCGGGGTGGGCTGGTGCACGGCGTCGGCCACGCTGAAGCAGCGTTCGGGGGCCACTGCCAGGACAAAGTGTTCGTCGTCGATACTCACGGCGTGGTAACCCACCGGAATCGAGCCCGGCAGCCGGCTCTCGGCATCCAGGTCCAGGTGCAGCGGGCTGCCATCCTCCAGCCGCAGGACACAGGCCGTGTGCGGGGGGAAGTAGCGCGCCAGGTCCAGGCTCTGGCCGTGGTCGGCGGTCAGCAGCGGTGGCAGGTGCCGGCTCTGTTGCACCCCTTGCAATTGCAGCAGGCTCTGTTCGACCTGCTGCGGGTCTTCGGCCGGATGCCCCAGGCCGGCCAGGACAGCCCGCAGGACCCGGTCCTCGACCTTCTGGGCACGGCCGTTGGCATCGATCCAGTCCACTGCCAGGCCGGCGCGGCTGGCAAGCAGTTCCAGTTGCGCATCGCTCATAGGCATTCTCCATCTGGGTCGGTCGGGGAAGAGGTGGGGGCCAGCAGCACCAGCACGCTGTAGGCGGGCAGTTGGCCCTGGCACCAGTGCTTGAGGGTGTGCGGCGGGTATTCGAAGCACAACTGCGGTGCGGCCTCGGCGGCCAGTTCGACCTGATGCGGGCCGAGGTTGAGGTCGATGCGCAACAGGCTGCCGTCCCCCAGGCGCCAGCGCGCACTCAGGGCGCCCTCGGCCAGTACCTGGCAGCCCAGGGCCCGGGCGCCGGGCAGGCGCGGAACCAGCTCGCGGTGGCGGATCTGCAACAGGCTGCGATACAGCTCGCGGGTGGCCTCGGCCTGTCGGGACTGGGCCTGTGGGCGCGAGGCCTGGAAGGTCGAGGCCGCGTTGGGGTCGGGAATGCGCTGGCGCTGCCCGGCGTCGGCAAAGGCACTGAAGGCGGCGAATTCGTTGCGCCGGCCCTCGCGCACCGCTTCGGCCAACTGGCCCTGGTGGCTGGTGAAGAACAGGAATGGTTCCTGGGCGGCCACTTCGTCGCCCATGAACAGCAGCGGAATCATCGGTGACAGCAGTAACAGCACCGTGGCCGCGTGCAGGGCCTGGGTCGGCGCCAGCTGGTTGAGGCGTTCGCCAAAGGCCCGGTTGCCGATCTGGTCATGGTTCTGCAGAAACAGCACAAAGGCGCTGGGCGGCAGGTGCCCGCTGGGTTCGCCGCGGGCCTCGCCATGGCGGTTGGCATGGCCCTGGAAGGCGAAACCCTGGCTCAGGCAGCGGGCCAGTTGCTCAGTGGGCTGCTCGGCGAAGTCGGCGTAGTAGGCGTCGGTTTCGCCGGTCAGCAGCACATGCAGGGCGTTGTGGCCGTCGTCGTTCCACTGTGCGTCGAAGCCTTGTTGCAGCAGGCTGGCCTGATTGAACTCGTTCTCCAGGTTGAGCCACACATGGCGATCGGGTGGCACTGCCTGGCGGACCCGCTGCGCCAGTTGCCGCAGGAAATCCGGATCGTCGATGGCGTGTACCGCGTCCAGGCGCAGGCCGTCGAAACGGTACTCCAGCAGCCACATCAGGGCGTTGTCGATAAAGAACTCGCTGACCTGCGGGCGGCGAAAGTCGATGGCAGCGCCCCAGGGGGTGTGCAGGTCCTGGCGAAAGAAGCCCTGGGCGTACTCCTGCAGGTAGTTGCCGTCGGGGCCGAAGTGGTTGTAGACCACATCGAGGATCACTGCCAGGCCCAGGCCATGGGCGGTATCGATCAGCGCGCGCAGCTCGTCGGGCGAACCATAGGAGGCTTCCGGGGCGTAGGGCAGCACCCCGTCGTAGCCCCAGTTGCGTTCGCCGGGAAACTCCGCCAGGGGCATCAGCTCGATGGCGGTCACCCCCAGTTCCACCAGGGCCGGCAGGGCTTGCTGCACCGCCTGATAGCCGCCCATGACCCCCACGTGGAGTTCGTAGATCACCGCCTCGTGCCAGGGCCGGCCGCGCCACTGCGGGTGCTGCCATTGATAGCGCTCGGGGTCCACCACCAGGCTTGGCCCGTGGACATCACCGAGCTGGGCCCGGGACGCCGGGTCGGGGACCTGGATCCGCTCGTCGATATTGAAACGGTAGGCGCTGCCCGCGGGGCAGCGCGCCTGGGTCATGAACCAGCCTTCTGGCTGGGGCTGCATGGGCAGCGACTGGCCGTCCGCCAGTTCGACGCTGACGCAGCGCGCATCCGGCGCCCACAGGGCGAACCGGGTGTGCTCGGCATCCAGCAGCCGCGCGCCATGAGTCCAGGTGTGCAGCGTGCTTGAGGGCATCGGTCCTTGCCTCTTACTGTCGGGCGGCCTGTCCCAGGGCCTTGGCCACCAGTTGCTCGTAGAGTTCGGCGTAGGGTTCCACCGCCTTGCACCAGTTGAAGGGCGCGGCCATGGCCCGGCAGCGCATGGCATTGAGCAGCGCCGGGTAGGCGAACACCTTGAAGGCCCGGGTCAGGGCTTCCTGGTAGCTGGCCACGGTGGATTCGTCGAAGAGGAAACCGGTGACGCCGTTCTCGATGGTGTCCGCCAGGCCGCCGGTGTTGCGCGCCACCGGCAGCGAGCCGAAGCGCTGGGCATACATCTGGCTCAGGCCGCAGGGCTCGTAGCGCGAGGGCATGAGCAGGAAATCGCTGCCGGCGAACATGCGCCGGGCGTCGGTCTCGTTGAAGCCGATGTGCACCCCGATGCGGCCGGGGAAGCGCCGGGCCAGGGCGCGCATGGACTGTTCTTCCTCCGGCTCGCCGCGGCCGATGATGGCGATCTGGCCGCCGGACTGCACGATGAACTCGGCCACCGCTTCGGTCAGGTCCAGGCCTTTCTGGTAGACCAGCCGCGAGACCACGGCAAACAGCGGGCCGCTGGAGGCGTCGAGGCCGAACATCTGCCGCACATGGGCGGCGTTGGCTGCCTTGCCGTCCCAGTCGCCAATGCTGAAAGGCGTGAGCAGGTGGGCGTCGGTGGCGGCGTCCCAGCTTTCATCGATGCCGTTGGGGATGCCGCTGAGCAGGCCCTGTTGGGTCTTGCTGGCGAGGAACCCGTCAAGCCCGCAACCGAAGGCCGGGGTGGTGATTTCCTGGGCATAGGTGGCGCTCACCGTGGTGATGTGGCTGGCGTAGGCCATGCCGGCCTTGAGGAACGACAGCTTGCCGTAGAACTCCATGCCTTCCTGTTGCAGGGCGTGCTCGGGGATGCCCAGTTCCGGGCACGAGGCCAGGCTGACCACGCCCTGATAGGCCAGGTTATGAATGGTGAACAGGGTCGGCGTGCGTTGCCCGCGCCAGTGCATGTAGGCCGGCGCCAGCCCGGCGGGCCAGTCATGGGCGTGCACCAGGTCGGGGCACCAGTGGATCTGCGCCAGGTTGGCCGCGATGTCGGCGGCGGCCAGCCCCAGGCGGGCGAAGCGGATGTGGTTGTCCGGCCAGTCGCGGCCGTTGTTGGCGCCGTAGGGCGTGCCTTCGCGCTCGTAGAGTTCCGGGCAGATCAGCACGTAGATCACCAGGCCGTCGGGCATGTCCATGCGCCCGATCTTGCAGGCCGGCAGTGCCGCGTGGCCACCCAGCTCCCCGATGATGTGGATCGGGTTCTCGCTATGCAGCACCTGGGGGTAGCCGGGGATCAGTACCCGCACATCGTGCAGGTGGGCCATGGCCCTGGGCAGGGCGGCAGAGACGTCGCCCAGGCCGCCGGTTTTCACCAGGTCGGCGATTTCCGAGGTGACGAACAGCACTCGCTTGCGGTTGGGATTGGGCCGCGCCAGCGGCAGCACCGTCTTGTTCCCAGGGACCGGAACCGAGGGGGCGGCGCGGTCGCCGGCCTGCTGTTGAGGGTGATCTCCCTGAGTGTCCAATACGGCGCTGATCATGTGTCTCTCCCGTTTTATTGATCTGTTCTGGTGTCTCGAGCGCCGCGCGTGGCCAATTCCTGTGGCCGGGCGCAAACGCGCCACACGTCGATCAGCCTGCGCTGCTCGAGCGTGGAAGCAGAAAGGGTGGAGGAGCCGTTGCAAGGAATGCACCAGTGGCAGCGACCCTACCTTTAACCTGACCTTGGGCCGAAGCGAAAAGTTTCGACTTTTTCTCGGTGAATGTGACTGCCCGGTCACAGTGCGAAATTCAGTCTAGGACAGAACCTAGAGCGGTGCCGGGGGAGGTGGGCGTTTCCCGGGGTTGGCAGGGCGGGCGGCGAACGCGTCCCGACGAAAGGTCGGCCATGCACTGCCCGGGAGCGGGGCCGTTGCGGCCCGGGGGCGAAAATGGGGAGGGGCTGCCAGCGGCCGGTGCCGTTGTGGTGCGACGCCGCCCAAAGAACGGGCACAGGCGGGCTCCTGCGCCCAGCGTCCCTGCGAGCCTGGTCGCCGCCGAACCTGCGAGGCTGCGAAAAGCTGCGCAGGACCTTGCCTGGCGATCGCCACGGGGGGCTTTCAGTTGAGCAGGCGGATCGGCTGGCCGGCGTGCCAGGCTTGCAGGTCTTCGATCATCTGGCCGAAGAACTGCTGGTAGTTCTGCCGGCTGACATAGCCGACATGGGGCGTGGCCAGAACATTGGGCAAGCGCCGCAAGGGGTGGTCGGCAGGCAAGGGTTCCTGGTCGAACACATCCAGTGCGGCCCCCGCCAGCCGGCCCTGTTCCAGGGCGGCAATCAGCGCGGCTTCATCGACAATCGGCCCGCGGGCGGTATTGACCAGCAGCGCCCCGGGCTTCATCCACGCCAGGGCCTGGGCGTCCACCAGGCCACGGCTGCGCTCGCTGAGCACCAGGTGCACCGAGAGCACATCGGCCTGTTCGAACAGTTGCTGCTTGTCGACATGGGTCACGCCGGCCGCGGTCGCGCGTTCAGCGGTGAGGTTCTCGCTCCAGGCAATCACCCGCATGCCGAACACCTGGCCGAATTGCGCCACCCGTTGGCCGATGCTGCCCAGGCCGAGAATGCCCAGGGTCTTGCCGTGCAGATCGCCCCCCAGGCCCTGTTGCCAATCGCCTGCGCGCAGGGCGCAGGCTTCGCCCAGCAGGTTGCGACTCAGGGCCATGAGCAGGGCCCAGGTCAGCTCCGGCGCGGCATGCTTGTAGCTGTCGGTGCCGCACACCTGGATCCCCAGGGCGCTGGCCGCCTTGAGGTCGATGGCGGCGTTGCGCATGCCGCCGGTGAGCAGCAGCTTGAGCTGCGGCAGGCTGCGTAGCAGGGTTTCATCGAACCGGGTGCGCTCGCGCATCACGCAGATCACCTGGAACGGTTGCAGGCGCCGGGCCAGGGTGGCGGGGTCTGCCGGGTAGTCGTGAAGGAAGCTGACCCGGCCGATGCTATCGAGCACCGACCAGTCCACTACCTCGCGCGCTACGTCCTGCCAATCATCGATTACCGCAATCTCTAGTGCCATGTTCGGGCTCCTGGCTCAGGGTTGCTTCAACCAGCCCAGCAGGGCCTGGTGGAAAGGCTCGGGTTGTTCCATTTGCGGTGCGTGGCCCAGCCCCGGGAACTGCACCAGGGTCGAATGGGGGATGCGCTGCGCCACCTTTCTGCCCAGGTCCTGGTAGTGGCCGATGCGCGCCTTGACCTCGGGCGGTGCGATATCGCTGCCGATGGCGGTGGTGTCGGCGGTGCCGATCAGCAGCAGGGTCGGCATCTTCAGGTCCTGGAATTCGTAGTACACCGGCTGGCTGAAGATCATGTCGTAGATCAGCGCCGAGTTCCACGCCACCAGGCGCTTGCCGGGGCCCTGGTTGAGGCCGGCTAGCATGTCCACCCAGCGCTGGTACTCGGCCTTCCAGCGGCCGGCGTAATAGGTCTGCTGCTCGTAGCGGCGGATACCCTCGGTGGTCTGCTTCAGCTCGCGCTGGTACCACTGGTCGACGCTGCGCCAGGGCACGCCCAGGGCTTTCCAGTCTTCCAGGCCGATGGGGTTGACCAGGGCCAGTTGCCGGACCTGATCGGGGTATTGCAGGGCGTAGCGGGTGGCCAGCATGCCACCGGTGGAATGGCCCAGCAGGCTGGCCTGGCTGACGCCAAGCTTGGCCAGCAGTTGATGGGTGTTCTGCGCCAGTTGCTGGAAGCTGTACTGGTAGTGTTCGGGCTTGCTGGAGCTACAGAAGCCGATCTGGTCCGGGACTATCACCCGGTAGCCGGCGGCGCTCAGAGCCTTGATCGAGCCCTCCCAGGTGGCGCCGCAGAAGTTCTTGCCATGCATCAGTACCAGGCTGCGCCCGTTGGCCGGGCTCTGGGGCGGTACATCCATATAGCCCATCTGCAGTGCCTGGCCCTGGGACACAAAGCTGAAGTGCTGCAAGGGATAGGGGTAGTCGAAGCCCTGCAGTTCGGGACCGTAGACCGGCGCCTGGGCGGCGAGGGCAGGCAGGGCCAGGGGCAGCAGCAAGGCACTGAGCCAGCGAGGGGTAGCAAGGGGCATAAGGACACTCCGCAAGGTTGCGGGCGATGCTGTAGCCGCCGGATTAGGGCGAGGTTAAGCCACAGGCAAACCCTGGGCACCGGCTTGTCGACTAGGAAGACCTTGAGGCAGGTGGTGCCGGGGCGGGCGCTTTCGCTGGCAAGCCAGCTCCTGCGCGGTGATGGGGAGCTGCGGGCGCTCAGCCGATCCAGCCCAGGGTCAGCCACGCCAGCACGGCGTAGCGCGCGCCCTTGGCCAGGGTGACCAGCAGCAGGAAGCGCTTGAGGGGTTCGCCCATGACGCCGGCCACCAGGGTCAGCGGATCGCCGATCAGCGGCATCCAGCTCAGCAGGAGCGTCCAGTGGCCATAGCGTTGGTAAGGCCCCCGGGCCCGCTCCAGGTGACGCGGGCTGACCGGAAACCAGCGGCGCTCCTTGTAGTGTTCCAGGCGCTGGCCCAGCCACCAGTTGACCAGCGAGCCCAGGACATTGCCCAGGGTCGCCACCAGCCATAGCCCGAGCACTGCCAGTTGGCTGTTGTGCAGCAACCCCACCAGCAGCGCTTCCGATTGCAGGGGCAGCAGGGTGGCGGCGCCGAACGCCGCCAGGAACAGGCCGAAGTAGGCGCCGAAGATCAACGGGCCGGGTAGTCCGCGACGACCACGTCCTTGCCCTCGCGGGTCAGGCCAATGACCTGGAAGGCATCGGCGCCCATGCCGTCCATTTCCATCCCGGGGGAGCCCATGGGCATGCCCGGGGCGGCGATGCCCAGCAGGTCATCGCGCTTGCGCAGGGCCAGCACCTGTTCGGCCGGCACGTGGCCCTCGACGAACTTGCCGTCGATCACCGCGGTATGGCAGGAGCCCAGGCGCGGGGCGACGCCGAGCCGCTGTTTGACCGCGCTCATGTTGCTTTCCACGTGGTCGGTCACGGCAAAGCCGTTGTCCTGCAGGTGCTCGATCCACTTTTTGCAGCAGCCGCAGTTGGCGTCGCGGTGCACGTCGATGGGAATCAGTTCTCCAGCCTGGGCCAGGGAGCCGATCAGCAGGGCGGACAGGGCCGCCAGACGCAGGGAGTGTTTCATGAAGTGTCTCGTGTTGATCAAAAGAGGAGGCCCGGGAGGCCTGCGTGGATCGTCATGTATTTTGCGGTTTTTAACGCTCCAGGAGCGAGGCTTGTGTATCAAAGTTATACCAATTAACTGCGGGTGCTTTCCGGGCTCAGGATTCCCAGCCAGGCCACCAGGCAGAGCACCAGTACTGCCATCGATGCCTCCAGTGTCAGGCTGCGGCGCAGGGCGGCGATTGCTGGCCGGTGGTCGCCGGTCTGGAGCGAGCGCTGCAGTTGTGGCGTCAGGTGCCAGCGGTTGAGCGCGGCCAGCGCGAGCATGACGGCGAACAGCAGTAGCTTGAGCAGCAAAAGCGAGCCATAGAGGCTGTCCTGCAGGGTGAAGAACTCAGGACCACTGACCAGCAAGTGATTGAGTATGCCGCTCAGCAGCAGCGTGAACACGATCAGCCCACCGGCCTGTTCGAACCCCCTGAGGCGACTGGCCAGCAGGCGTACCTGTGCTTCGCCGGGTAGGTTCCTGCTGTGCAGCGAGAGGAGGAACGCGGCCAGCGCGCCGATCCAGGCTCCGGCCGCCCACAGGTGGAGGATGTCGTTGAACAGGTGCAGAACATGTCGCGCCCCTTCACTCATGGCGCCATGCCCGGCCCAGGCCAGGGTTGCCAGGGCGATACCTGCGCAGCCGAGCGCTATCCAGCGCCGGTGGGATGCCCGGGTATCGCCGGCCAGGGCCAGGACCGCCAGCAGCATCAGCAGGCGTACGCCCCAGCTCTGGCCGACGGCGGTTTGCGTCCACAGCATCCACAGCGTCCGGGCCTGCAGCTCGCTGACGTGGCTCAAGCCGCTGAGGTCCAGGGCCAGCTGCAGCATGGCGGCCAGCGATAGCAACAGGCCAAGCAGCGCCAGGCCCGGCACCAGGCGTTGCAGGTGCCGCGACCGGCAGGCTGCGGGGGTGTGAAAGAGCAGCAGGCCGAACAGCAGCATCAGGTCCAGGTACAGGGCCAGGCGCAGGCCGATGGTGATGGCAGGGTCCATAGCTCAATCCACGGTAAAGGTAACGGCACCGGTGATCGGGTGGGTGTCGGCGGAAACTGCCCGCCATTCGACCTTGTAGCCACCGGCTGCCAGGCGGCTGGCGGGGGTGATGATCATGGTCCTGGGGTCGCTGCCCGGAGCGATGCCGGCCTTGATCGGCATCGGTGGGTGAGCCATGCCGGGCATGGCGGTCATCATCAGCCGGGCGCCAGAGAAGGCCGGGGTGAGGCTTTCCGAAAACTTCAGCTCGATGCGTTCCGGCGCGGGGCCGCGAGCGCCTTCGGTGGGCAGCGAGGACAGCAGTTTCGGGTGGGCCTGGGCGATTCCGACCATCAGCAGTGAGCAGCCGAGAACAAGGCTGAGTTTTTTCAGGTAGGGCATGCAAGGCTCCTGGCGACAAGGGGGAGAGGTGGGGATTGCTGTTGAGGTGTGGGGTACAGGCTCAGAACCATAGGCGCAGGCCCAGGACCCAGCGAGCCTCGCTACGCTTTTCGCCTTCATCGTGGCGATAGTCGGCGGTACTGCCATAGCTGCGGTTCCAGGTCACCCCCACATAGGGCGCAAACTGGCGGTGCAGTTCATAACGCAGGCGCAGGCCGGCTTCGATTTGCGCCAGCCCGGAGCCGCTGCCGCGCTGCGGGTCGTTGCGGCTGTAGAGGTTGACCTCGGCTGTTGGTTGCAGGATCAGCCGGTTGCTCAGCAGGATGTCGTAGTCGCCCTTGAGGCGCAGGGCGGTCTGGCCAGCTTCGCCTATATAGAAGGTGGCCTGGCTCTCGAAGTTGTACAGGGCCATGCCTTGCAGGCCGAACGCGGCCCAGGTCTGCGGTGAACCGGGCTTGAAGTCCTGGCGCACGCCACCAACCAGATCCCACCAGGGGCCGATGGCGTGTCCCCAGAGGGCCTCGAGTTCGGCTTTTTCGGTGACACCCGCGCTGCGTTCGCCTTCGCTGCGTACCCACAGGCGATCGATGTCGCCACCGACCCATCCGTTCAATTCCCAGGCCAGGGCGCTGCCCTGGTCGGCGTCCTGGTACTCCAGCTGATTGAGCAGCCAGAACGAGTTGATGGCCTTGTCATGCACGCCATGCCCGGACACTTCGGGAAAGGCGGCCCGGCGATCGGCATCGGTCGGTGTCGGTATTGGCGTGCGCGAGGTGCTGCGCGCCGGGGCGCTGTCCATGGCCTGCCAGCCATCGTCGACCATTGCGTTCATCTGCAACTGTTCGCCGACACCGGGGGCTGGCCGATGGTCGGCGGCCTGGGCGCTGCACAAGCCGATGCCGAACAGGGCCCCGGGCAAGAGGCGGGAGAGTGTGAGCTTCATACCGGGACCCTCGCTTCCTCGATTCGTACTTCGCGGAACATACCCATCTCCATGTGGAACAGCAGGTGGCAGTGATAGGCCCAGCGGCCCAGGGCGTCGGCGGTGACCCGATAGCTGCGCCGGGTGCCTGGTGGCATGTCGATGGTGTGCTTGCGCACCAGGAAACGCCCTTGTTCATCCTCCAGATCGCTCCAGACCCCGTGCAGGTGGATGGGGTGGGTCATCATGGTGTCGTTGACCAGGGTGATGCGCACCCGCTCGCCGTAGGTCAGGCGCAAGGGCTGGGCATCGCTGAACTTGATGCCGTCAAAGGACCAGGCGAACTTCTCCATGTGCCCGGTCAGGTGCAGTTCGATGGTGCGGCTTGGCTCACGGCCATCGGGATCGTCGAAGGTACTGCGCAGGTCGGCATAGGTCAGGACCCGTCGACCGTTGTTGCGCAAGCCGATGCCCGGGTCGGTGAGTTTGGGCGCAGGGCTCATGGTTTGCATGTCCACCAGCGGGTTGCCGCTTTCCGATGCTGGATGGGACTGCATCGAGGCCATGCCGCTCATTGCTCCATGGCCCATGCCGGCCATCTGGCTGTGGTCCATGTTCGGCATGCTGTCCATCCTGGACGGGGCGCTGTGGTCCATGCCGGCCATCTGCTGCTGACCCATGTCCTCCAGATCGCCGATACCGGATGAGGCACCGTGGTCCATGCCCGCCATGTTGGCGTGGTCCATGCCCATGTCGGCCATGCTGATCAATGGGCGCGGGTCCAGGGCCGGAACCGGCGCGCTGAGGCCCTGGCGCACGGCGAGCGTGCCGCGGGCATAGCCGCTACGGTCCATGGACTGGGCAAAGAGGGTATAGGCCGGCTCTCGGCCCGGCTCGACCAGCACATCGTAGGTTTCGGCCACGGCAATGCGCAGTTCGTCGACGCTGACCGGGTGCACGTATTGGCCATCGGCGGCGACCACGGTCATTTTCAGTCCGGGAATCCGGACATCGAAGTAGGTCATGGCCGAGCCATTGATCAGGCGCAGCCGCAGGGTTTCCCCCGGCCGGAATAGCCCGGTCCAGTTACTGCCGGGAGTCTGGCCGTTGAGTAGGTAGCTGTAGGTGGCGCCGCTGACATCGGCCAGATCGGTGGGGCTCATCTTCATTTCGGCCCACATCTTGCGATCGGCGACGGTGGCGGCCCAGCCGTCGCGGCTGACATCCTCGATAAAGTCGCCAACAGTACGTTTGTGCTGGTTGAAGTAGCCGGACTGCTTTTTCAGGATGTGCATCAGGCGTTCCGGTGACTGGTCGCTCCAGTCGCTGAGCATCACCACCTGTTCGCGGTCGTACCTGAAGGGTTCCGGTTCACGGGCATCGATCACCAGGGGGCCATAGACCCCGGCCTGCTCCTGCAGCCCGGAATGGCTGTGGTACCAGTAAGTGCCGTTCTGCCGTACCTGGAATCGGTATTCGTAGAGGCCATCCGGGGCAATGCCTTGGAAGCTCAGCCCCGGGACCCCGTCCATATTGGCCGGCAGGAGAATGCCGTGCCAGTGGATGGAGGTGTCCTGGTCGAGGCGGTTGTGCACACGGATGGTCACGGTGTCGCCTTCGCGCCAGCGCAGCAATGGGCCGGGTAGGCCACCGTTGATGGTCATGGCGGTGCGCGGGCTGCCGGTGAAGTTGACCGGCGTTTGCGCGATGAACAGGTCGAACTGGCGGCCGCTCAGTTGCTGGGGGTAGCTGCCGCTGTCCAGGGCCCACACTGGGGACCGCCAGAGTCCGCTGCCGGTCAGTAACGCACCGGCGGCCAGGCCTTTGATCACACTGCGTCTTGTTGGATTGCCATGCATGCCGATAGAGCCCCGTCAGTCCTGGAATTGCAGATTGGTTGCCAGGCTAATCAACGGTGGCTGTCAGCAAACTGAGGTTCAGGTTACATAATTGTCAGCACTAAGGGCTTCAGGCCCATGGCTACACGGGACCGATTCAATGGCCGCGGCATGGCCCCGTTGGCCTGGGCCGGAGATGGATTACCAAGCGCCAGGGCGATGCCCGGTTGCGGCTGTACACGGTCGCCAGGTAACCATGCCTGTTTGCCCTCAGTTGTCTGGGTCTTCCAGACGCTGCTTGAGGTTGGCCAGGGCCTGGCTCGAAAGCTGCTCCATGCGTGCTCGCAGGCCACTGAGCTGCAGGTCGGTGGCGTATTCCAGGGTGCGCCGGAACAGTGTGCCGTCGCCCTGCTTGCTCAACTGGTAGTGGATCGAACCGTCCAGCGCGGCGGAACTGAACAGGGTCTTGAACTCCTTGGGAAACACCGCCACCAGCACCCGGTAGCTGATGGGCAGTTGCACCCCCAGCAAGTCCATGGTTTCACTGAAGCGGTGGCCGGCGGGCAAGGAGCCGCACAGTCCGGTGTCGGCACGCAGGCTGGCAGGGTGCCACTCCGGCCAGCGGTCCGGCTGCGTCACGTAGTAGTAGACGGTGTCGATGCTGGCCTGGATAAACAGTTCGTGGCTGATCTGTTCATGCAACAGATGTGTCTGGCGCTGACCCATGGGGCACCTCACGTCCTTGTGACCGGAGCCTGAAATATAGTCCCGCCCCGGCGGGCTGCCAGGGGCGGGGGCAGACCGTTCAGCGGACTTTGAAGCGGCTCATCAGGTGGCTGACCTGGGCATTGGCCTGCAACAGGCTCTGGGTGTTGCTTTCCCCGGCCCGGGCGCTGTCCACCAGCTCCTCGACCATGTGTCGGATGCTCACCATGCTGCGGTTGATTTCCTCGGTCACGGCGCTCTGCTGTTCGGCGGCGGTGGCGATCTGGGTGCTCAGGCTGTTGATCTGGCTCACCGAGTCGGCCATTTCGTCGAGCCCGCTGTTGACCCGCGCCGTGGCATCCGCTGCTGACTGGCAACTGGCCTGGGTGTTTTCCATGGCGCTGACCGAGGAACTCACGCCCTGGGTCAGGCGCGCGAGCATTTCGTTGATCTGCGAGGTGCTGTCCTGGGTCCTCGCGGCCAGGGCCCGCACTTCATCGGCGACCACGGCGAAGCCGCGGCCCTGTTCTCCGGCCCGGGCGGCCTCGATCGCGGCGTTCAGGGCCAGCAGGTTGGTCTGCCCGGCGATGGCGCCGATCACCCCGAGGACCTCGGTGATGCGCTGGGCATCGGCTTGCATGGCCTCGACCTTGTGGGTGGCATCGGCGACTTCGTCGATCAACGCGATGACGCTGCCGGAGGCTTCGCCCACCACCACCCGGGAACGTTCTGCGTGTTCGTTGGCGCGGCGGGTGAAGTCTGCGGTCTGGGCGGCGTTGGCGGCAACGCTGTCGGCGGTGCTGCTCATTTCGGTAATGGCGGTCACCGTCTGATCGGTTTCCGAGGCATGGCGCAACAGGATCTGCTGGCTGTGGGCCGAGCTCTGCTGCAACTGCCCCAGGCTCCCGGCCATGGCCTCGGTGGCCTGGGTGACCTCGCCGATCATCTGCTGCAGGTACTGGATAAAGCGGTTCACCGAGTGGCCGATGGCCCCCAGTTCGTCCTCGGCGCGGATCACGATGCGCCGGGTCAGGTCGGCGTCGCCGGTGGCCAGGGCGTCGATATTGCCCTTGAGGATCTTCATACGCTGCACCAGCTGGCGGATCGCATAGACCTGCAGCAACACCAGCAGGATCACCATGGGGATCTGCAACAGGCTCAGGGTGCTCAGCACGTCGTCGCGCTGGGCGGTGATCAGCTGGGTCGGCAGGGCGCTGGCGAGAAACCAGGGCGTGCCTTCGATGGCGCGCATGAAGAAGGTGCTGGGCACCCCGGCATTGTCGAACTCGACGCGCCGTGCCCCCTGGTCACGCTGCTGCAGGGCGGCCTGGACCTGGGCGGCGAAGGGGGAGCCGGGGCTCAGGTCGCGGATGTTCTTGAGCACGATCGGGCCGTTGATCCGCGAGCTGTTGCTGATGATCTTGCCGTCGGCTTCGACGATCAGCATCTCGGCCTTGAGTGCCTGTTCCTGGCGCGCCACCAGGTCGTTGAAGAAACCCAGGGTCACGTCGATGGTGGCCACGCCCCAGGGCTGGCCGTCGCGGCGGATGGCCATGGCGCAGTTGGTGCGCGGCTCGGCGCTGGCATCGTCCTTGTAGGCCGCAGCCCAGGCGCACTGGCCGGGGGCGGTCTGCATGCCGCCCAGGTACCAGGGCTGCTCGTAGTAGTTGGGCGCCGGGTCGCTGTTCCAGAAGGTGTTGACCACCAGCTTGCCGGAGGCGTCACGGTGCCAGAAGGTGCTGTGTTTGTTGCGCCCCGGGGTGCGCTGGCCGGGGAGGGGCCAGATGCCGCCGCCGAAGACTTTCTGTTCACCGTACTGGTCCACCAGGCCCGGCAGGACCTTGTCGATGCTGTCGCTGTCGAGCAGGGGAATGGTCTGGGTGATGCTGCGTTGCTGGGCCTGGACCTTGTTCAGTTCGCCCTGGATGCGCTGCGCCACTTCGGCGATGCGGTTGAGGGCTACCTGTTCTTCGGTATGACGCAGCTTGGGCGCTACCAGTTGGCTGATGCCCACTACCGTGAGTATCAGCATCAAGACAATGAACAGGACCAGAAACAGCGTGTAGCGGGCTTGAATCGTGCGCAAAGCGGGCATGGGACCTGTCCTTACCGAGCGATTTTTATTATTCGGGAATGCGATGCGTTGTCAGGGCATCCACAGGATGTCGGCGCGGTTTTTCCGCTCTTTAGTACGATCGTCCAAAAAAAGACATGCCCTGGAAAAAAACTGCGCCCAGGGATGGTGGGGTAGGGCAAAGGCGCCCGGTCAAGGGCAAGGCCAGGCATGAAAAGATGACGCCTTGATGTACGGGAAAACTTGCCGGGCCTTTTAAACAGGGCCTTTGCGGCAATTGTGTCGAGTTTGTACAAAAATTGTAAATTCAGGAAATAAAGCGTTGTTGGTGCTTGCCACGGCGTTGATACTTGCGCCCATTCAGATGTTTCAACACGGCTTACATCCTTATTCAGGCACCTTGTCAGAAGTTTCATGGTGCTGAAAAAGGTGATTGGAAGGCCGGACTACAGGAGTTACAGCATGGCAATCGGATACGTCGGCGGCTGGACCAGCAAGGCTGGTCTGCTGGTGCAGGAAAACGGTGGCAGCTCGGCCAAACCGGTTTCGCAGAGTGCCAAGGTACGGCAGATGCTCAGCCTGGTAGGCCAGAACCCTACCGTGCTCGACATCCGCAAGATGGATCAGTTGAAGCTGCACAAGCAGATCAAGGGTTTCGATCCGACCAACGTCACCGCCAAGTCCCTGGGCGGCATGAGTACCTTTCTCAAGAACAATGGCCTGATTTCCGATGTCACGGCGCTGAACCTGATCAACGCGGGCGATCAGTTCGACCGTTTCGGGATTCCGAAGAACCCCGATCAGCCGTTCAATGCCCTCGAGTATTTCGCCATGAAGCTCGATGACATCCAGAACAACAACCTCAAGGGCAACAAGTACGCCAACTACCTGATCCCCGAGTACAAGAAAGCCATCTATGTACTTCAGGGGCTGCAGAACTATGGCAAGGGCAACGGCACCACGGTGACTGACAAGAACGTCTCCACCAAGGCCTGATCCCCATGGCGCGCACTGCCTTCCGGTGCGCGCCACAGCTCTGCCTTCAACGCCCCAGCAAGCCCATTACCTCTTCGGCATACCGGGTTCCGGCGGTGGTCTGCGGGCTGAAGATCTGCTCCAGTGACGCCAGTTCCTCGGCGCTCAGCCTCACCTCCAGCGCCGCCACGTTCTCCTCCAGATACCGCCGTTGCTTGGTTCCGGGAATCGGAATCAGGTAATCGCCCTGGGCCAGCACCCAGGCCAGGGCCAACTGCCCGCTGCTCACCCCCTTGTCCGCCGCCAACTGCTGTACCTGTTGCACCAGGCGCAGGTTGTGCTGGAAGTTTTCGCCCTGGAAACGTGGGTTGAAACGCCGGTAGTCGTCGGCGGCGAAGTCTTCCGGGCTTTTCAGGGCCCCGGTGAGAAAACCCCGGCCCAGCGGGCTGTAGGGCACGAAGGCGATGCCCAGGCGCTGGCAGGCGGCGAGGCAGCCGTTGTCTTCCTGATCCCGGCTCCATAGCGAATATTCACTTTGCAGGGCGCTGATCGGATGCACCTTGTGCGCCCGCTCCAGGGTCGCCGCCGAGGCTTCGCTCAGGCCCAGGTAGCGCACCTTGCCGGCCTGGACCAGCTCGGCCATGGCGCCGACGGTTTCCTCGATGGCCACGTCCGGGTCGACCCGGTGCTGGTAGTACAGGTCCAGGGTGTCCACCCCCAGGCGCCGCAGGCTGCCGTCGATGGCGGCGCGGATGTATTCCGGCCGGCCGTCGACCCCGCGGGCCGCCGGGTTGGCCGGGTCGCGGACAATGCCGAACTTGCTGGCCAGGAACACCTGTTCGCGCTTGCCGCGAATGGCCCGGCCGATCAGCTCTTCGTTGCTGTGGGGGCCGTAGATGTCGGCGGTATCGAGCAGGTTGATGCCCAGTTCCAGGGCCCGATGCAAGGTGGCGACGGCTTCCCGGGGATCGTTGCCGGTGGTGTAGAAATCGCTCATGCCCATGCAGCCCAGGCCAATGGCGGAAACCTGCGGGCCGTCCTGGCCCAGTTGTCGAGTGCGCATCGATGAATGCTCCGGTAAGGGGAAAGAGCCTGCAGTGTGCTACTCGACAAAAAACCGATAAACAGGCTAAAAGTGCTATCACTATTATTAAATTCTAAATAAACCGCAGGTTTGCTCCATGGATCGTTTCAACGCCATGCGCGTCTTTACCCGTATCGTCGAGCTGGGCGGCTTTGCCAAGGCTGCCGACAGTCTGCAGATGCCGCCGGCGTCGGTGACCATTCTGATCAAGCAACTGGAGGCCCATCTGGGGGTGCAGTTGTTGCACCGCACCACCCGCCAGGTCAGCCCGACCCTGGACGGAGCCGCCTATTACCAGCGTTGCGTACGCTTGCTGGCGGACCTGGAGGAGAGTGAGGCGGCGTTCTCCCTGGCCCGGCACAACCCCCGTGGACTGTTGCGTATCGATATGCCGGTGGGCATCGGCCGGTTGCTGGTGATACCGGCGTTGCCGGAGTTTTCCGCGCGCTATCCGCAGATCGAACTGGAGATCGGCCTCAATGACCGCCCGGTGGACCTGATCCGCGAGGGCGTGGACTGTGCGCTGCGCGGCGGTCCGGCCCTGGACGAGAGCCTGGTGGCGCGGCCGCTGGCGCAGTTGCAGCAAGTCACCTGTGCCAGCCCCGGGTACTTGCGCCAGCGGGGGGTTCCCCGTACTCCGCAAGAGCTGCAAGGGCATCAGATGGTGGAGTATTTCTCCAATGTCAGCGGCAAGCGTTATGGCCTGGAATTCTTCTTCGCCGGCCAGTTGCAGCCGGTGCAGTTGCCCAAGCGGGTGGCAGTGAACAGCGCCGATGGCTACCTGGCGGCCTGCGAAGCCGGCTACGGGCTGATCCAGACCCCGTACTACCACGTTGCCCGGCAGTTGCAGGACGCGACCCTGCAGCGGGTGCTGGAGGACTACCCGCTGCCTGCATTGCCGCTGACCGCGCTGTACCCGCCCCAGCGGCACCTGTCGACCCGCCTGCGGGTATTCATCGATTGGCTGGTGGAGCTGTTCGCCCGCCCGGGCAATCACATTTCCTGCCCCTGAAGGGGCGGGCGCCAGACAGCAAAACGCCCGCGACAAGGCGGGCGTTGGTGGCGAGATCGGGCGACTCATGGGGCCGATGGGCTAGCCGGATGACTCAGCGATGATAGTAGCCCGGGCCGCCGTCGTAGTAGCGGTGGTGCCCGCCATCGTGGGGCATGATGATGCAGCCCGACAGGGTCAGCATGGCCAGCAGGGGAATCAGCAGCGTGATTCGACGAAACATGGATCAATCCTCAAAGGGCTCGGGGAACACGGCAGGACGACAAGGAAGAAAAAACTCCTTCGCGCCTGTACCATGTGACCCCGATTTGCCCGGCACATCCCCGAATCCGGGTATGTGCTTGGCATCGATCTTGATACACGGCAGATACAATTTCAGCTTCAGGACCCGGCAATGACTCAGAAACAACGCTTGATCTACTCGATTCTGATTTCCCTGGTGGTACTGGGAATCATGCTTGGCCTTTCCTACCTGCAGAACAACGGCGTCATCAGCGAAAAGCTGTTCCAGTACATCGCCATTGGCGTGGCGGTGGTCGTGGTGGTGATCAACGGCGTGATGCGCCGCAAGGTCAAGCCCTGAGCCCGGGCTCGACGGCCTCAGGAGAGGCCGTCGAGCACCGCTGCGGCCTGCTGGTGCAGGCTGTAGCTCTTGTCTGCATTGAGGGTCAGTACACCCTCGCTGCACAGTCGCTTGAGCACCTCCCGCACACTGAGAAAGGACAGGGGAATGTCCAGTTCCAGCAGTTGGCTGTGGATGCCGCGCACCCCCAGGGAGCGGTCGCTCTGGGCCGCGGTGAGCAGGGCGTCGATGACTTTCAGGCGAATCAGGCTGGTACGCAGGCCGAAGCTTTTGAGCAGGTGCTTGATTCGTTCATTACTGTTGCGCTCGGCGTTCTTGCCGAAGACACCGGCGCCGGCATTCAGGGAAGGCGTGCTGTTCACGGTGTTGCCGTCCATTGGCAGTTGCGGGTTGTACATGCAAAAACTCCTTATCAGAGCCTGATCAGGAAAAGAATGATGGATGCTCTAGTAACTAGACGAACGAGCACGGCAAATCATGAAGTCCTGAATGTAGAAAATTTGTCGGTATCAGGTCGCTGACATGTGATGGCGGGGCTTTTGGCCTTTGCGGATTAAATTTTTTTCAAGCATTTCGTCTTTATGGGCAGGCAGGCGTCGGGTGATCCGTGCGCGGCTGGATTCCCAGACTGGCGGCGTTGCCAACCGCTCCTGCACACCAGTCCTGGTTCTGTATTTTTGCATCAGGAGTCGGCGTGATCATTTCCAGGCAGTTACCGAGTTTTTGCCTTGCAGCCCTGTTTCTAAGCTTCAGCGGTGGCGCCCATGCCTTGGCGCAGCCCGAGCAGACCCGCGCCGAGATTCGCCGCACCAGTTTTGGTGTGCCGCACATCCGTGCCGACGACGAGCGCGGCCTGGGCTACGGCATCGGCTACGCCTACGCCCAGGACAACCTGTGCCTGATGGCCAATGAGGTGCTGACGGTCAACGCCCAGCGCTCGCAATACTTCGGCGCCGAGGGCCAGACCCTGGAACAGCGCGACAACCTCAGCAGCGACCTGTTCTTCAGCTGGCTCAACACTCCCCAGGCCGTGGCGGCCTTCTGGCAGGCCCAGACCCCGGCGATGCGCGAGCGCATGCAGGGTTACGTCGAGGGCTACAACCGCCAGTTGGCGGAGCGCCAGGCCCAGGGCCTGCCCGAGCAATGCCGGGGTGACTGGGTGCGGCCGCTGGCCACCTCGGACCTGGTGAAACTGACCCGACGCCTGTTGGTGGAAGGCGGTGCCGGGCAGTTCGCCGAGGCCCTGGCCGGGGCCACGCCACCTGGAGCCACGGCCCAGGCCGGGCTGCCGGCCGAGCACTGGCAACTGGCGGCGGCACGCCAGCAGCGTTTCGCCCTGGACCGTGGCAGCAACGCGGTGGCCATCGGTAGCGAGCGTTCGTTCAACGGCCGTGGGCTGCTGCTGGCCAACCCGCATTTCCCCTGGGTCGGCGGCATGCGCTTCTACCAGATGCACCTGACCATTCCCGGGCAACTGGATGTGATGGGCGCGGCCTTGCCCGGCCTGCCGCTGATCAATATCGGCTTCAACCAGCACTTGGCCTGGAGCCACACCGTGGACGCCTCCAAGCACTTCACCCTGTACCGCTTGCAACTGGACCCCAAGGACCCGACCCGCTACCTGCTGGACGGCCGTTCGCTGCCCCTGGAGCGCCAGACCCTGACCGTGCAGAGCAAGGGCCCGGACGGCCAGTTGCAGCCGCGTACGCGCACGCTCTACAGCTCGGTCTTCGGCCCGATCGTGCAGTGGCCGGGGGAACTGGACTGGGATCATCAATATGCCTACAGCCTGCGCGACGCCAACCTGGACAACAGCCGGGTGCTGGCCCAGTGGTACGCGATGAACCAGGCCAGCAGCGTGGCCGGCCTGCAAGACAGCGTGCACCAGTTGCAGGGCATTCCCTGGGTCAACACCCTGGCGGTGGACGACCAGGGCCGGGCGCTGTACATGAACCAGTCGGTGGTGCCCAACGTTACCCAGGCCAAGCTGGCGCAGTGCAGTGATCCGCGGGCCGGCACCCGGGTCATCGTTCTGGATGGCTCGCGCAGTGCCTGCGCCTGGGATATCGACCCGGCAGCGGCGCAACCGGGGATCTTCGCCGCCAGCCAGTTGCCGCAACTGGCGCGCAACGACTACCTGCAGCATTCCAACGATTCGGCCTGGATGGTCAACCCGGCGGCGCCGCTGCAAGGCTTTTCGCCGGTGATCAGCGAGCAGGACGTGCCGCTGAAGATGCGCGCGCGCTTTGCTCTGGATCGCCTGAGCCGGATGCACAAGGCCCAGGTCAGCGACCTGCAGCACCTGGTCACGGACGATCAGGTGTACCTGGCCGGCCAGGTGATGCCCGATCTGCTGCAGTTCTGTGAGCAGGACCTGGGGGCGGATGCCCAGCGCCTGGGGCCGGTGTGCGCCAGCCTGAAAGCCTGGGACCGCAGCGCGGGGTTGCAGGCCGGCCTGGGCTTCGTGCACTTCCAGGGCATCATGCAGCCGCTGTTGCAGGACCCCAGCGTGTGGCGCGTGGCCTTTGACCCGAAAGATCCACAGCACACCCCACGGGGCCTGGCCATTGGCCGGCCAGCGGTGGCCCGGGCACTGCGCGAGTCGATGCTGGCTTCGGCGCAGCAGGTCGCCGAGGCCGGGCTGGGGAGTGACGTTCGTTGGGGCGATATCCAGCAGGTCAGCCAGGGCGGCCAGCCGACCCCGGTGCCCGGCGGCCCTGAAAGCCTGGGGGTGTACAACGCCATCCAGAGCGTGCCGGCGGCCGATGGCAAGCGTGAAGTGGTCAGCGGCACCAGCTACCTGAACGTGGTCAGCTTCGACGAGCAGGGGCCGCGCGCCCTGGGACTGCTGGCGTTCTCCCTGTCCAGCGACCCGGCCTCAGCGCATTTTCGCGACCAGACCGCTGCTTTCGCCCGCAACCAGTGGAGCGTGCTGCCCTTTACCGAAGCGCAGATCCGTGCCGATGGCCAGTATCAGTTGCAGGTGATCGAAGAGCCGCGCAAGGGGGCGGTACTGGCGCGCCAGTAACGATTGAGCGTGAGCATCAAGAGGAGGCCGCCCCGGCAACGGGGCGGCCTTCAGCTTTTTGGCGGGGACTGGGGCAGTGAGTTGATTACCGGGTTTCCATCGCGATTGCGCGTCAGGTAGACCGGCAGCACCTTGGGCAGCGAGGTCAGCAGGCTCTTGATTTCCCGGGTGTTGTAGATGCCGCCGACGCGGATCTTGCCGGTGTTGGCGTCGGCGACCTGCACCGGAGTGTCCAGGTAGCGGTTGATCAGCGGCAGGGCGTCGGTGAGGGCCAGGTTGTCCAGCACCAGCTTGCCTTCGCGCCAGGCCAGGGAGCTGTCGTTGCTGTAGGTCTGGCTGATCTGCGGCTGGTAGTCGCCGGCCTTGTAGCTGGCCTGCATGCCCGGCTCCAGGCGGAAACCTTCGCCGGGCAGGGCGGTGTTGCTGCTCACCAGGACCGAGCCCTGGAGCAGGGTGACCCGCACCTGGTCCTCGTACATCCACACATTGAACTGGGTGCCGGTGACCTTGACCTGGCCATTGGCGGCCTTGACCACGAACGGGTGGCTGGCGTCGTGGCTGACCTTGAAGAAGGCTTCGCCTTTTTTCAGGGTGACCCGGCGCTGGTCCTTGTAGTTGCTGTAGGTCAGGGTGCTGCCCAGGTTCAGTTGCACCTGGCTGCCATCGGCCAGGGTCACGCTGCGCAGGCTGTCGCCGGCTTCGAATCGCTGGTAGGAGGACGGCACCCAACCCAGTTCCCAGCCGCTGTAGGCGGCCAGGGGCAGGGCGCACAGGGCGATGGCCGCGGCCACGCCATACTGCTGCCAGGTGCGCCGGGGAACGAGCTTGACCGGTGCGGGGGCTGGTGCGGCAGTGAGGGTGGAGGGGGGCAGTTGATCGGCCACTTCCCATATTTCCCGCATCGCCTCGTATTCGAAGGCGTGCAGGGGGTCGGCATCATGCCATTGCTGAAAGGCCAGACGCTCCGCGTCGCTGCAGTCGGGTTCATGCAGGCGCATGCACCATTGGGCTGCCGCTTGGGTGATGGCGTCGTATTCGGCTTCTGAGAGGATCTGTTCGCTCATTGACTCTTCCTGATTTCCCGCATTCTACCCTCCGCGGCAAGTCTTGGAGAACAACCGTCATGGCTAATGAGCATCAAAGTGAACTTATTTTCATCTGGCACGCCCTAAAACCAGGCTCTGTATCGAAAGTGAATACACAAGGAGATGGACCATGTTGAAGAAGACGCTTGTCGCATTGCTTGCCACCGCCAGCCTGCTGGGCGCCGGAGCGGCCCTGGCCGACCGCCCGGGGGCCGGTTGGATCACCATTGAAAAAGCCATTGAAACCGCAAAGACCAAAGCCGGCTACGTGGAGATCTACAAGATCGAAGCGGACAACGATGGCTATTGGGAAGGCGAAGGGCGCAAGTCCGATGGCAGTGTCTATGAATTTCGCATCGACGGCGCCTCGGGCAATGTGCTGCGCGACCAGAAGGACTGAACCAGGCTGATACAGCCCCCTGTGCCTTGCCACGGCAGTGCACAGGGGGCTTTTTCTTGCTCCGGGGGGATGGTTGTTCCGGCCATCCTGGCACCTTCCCTGCAAGGCGCCGGCAGTGGTTGACAGGGTTGGAGTGCGGCGTTGTTTAATCGCCAGGTTCACACGCTGTCGCCCCCTCCAATAATTACTCTGGAGCTTCAGATGTCTGCATCGTCCGTGGTTGTTGAAACACCGCCCCAATACCTTTCTTTACCGGCCCTGGTGCAGTTGCTGGAAACGATTTTCCAACGCCACGGCTGCCGTGCCGAAGTGGCCCGCTGCCTGGCCGAGAACTGTGCCGGCGCCGAGCGCGACGGAGCCCACAGCCATGGCGTGTTCCGCATTCCCGGTTATGTCTCGACCCTGGCCAGTGGCTGGGTCGACGGCCAGGCCGTGCCGGTGGTGGAGGATGTGGCGGCGGCCTTTGTCCGGGTCGACGCCGGCAACGGCTTTGCCCAGCCGGCCCTGGCTGCCGCCCGCGAGCTGCTGGTGAGCAAGGCCCGCAGCGCCGGTATCGCCGTGCTGGCTATCCGCAATTCGCACCACTTCGCCGCACTCTGGCCGGATGTCGAACCCTTCGCCGAGGAAGGATTGGTGGCCCTGAGCGTGGTCAACAGCATGACCTGCGTCGTGCCCCACGGCGCCGACAGGCCATTGTTCGGCACCAACCCGATCGCTTTCGCCGCACCCCAGGCCCAGGGGCAGCCGATCGTCTTCGATCTGGCCACCAGCGCCATTGCCCATGGCGACGTGCAGATCGCCGCGCGCAAGGGCGAGCGCCTGCCGCCGGGCATCGGTGTCGACAGCCTGGGCCAGCCGACCCAGGACCCCAAGGCGATTCTTGAGGGTGGCGCCTTGCTGCCGTTTGGCGGGCACAAGGGCTCGGCTCTGTCGATGATGGTGGAGCTGCTGGCGGCAGCCCTGACCGGGGGCAACTTCTCCTTCGAATTCGACTGGTCCGGCCACCCGGGGGCCAAGACGCCCTGGACTGGCCAGTTGTTGATCGTCATCGACCCGAGCAAGGCTGCCGGGCAGAGTTTTGCCGAGCGCAGCCAGGAATTGGTGCGGCAGATGCACGCGGTGGGGCTCAAGCGCCTGCCGGGGGATCGCCGGCATCAGCAGCGCGAGCGTTCGCAGCACGCGGGCATCGCCATTCCCGTCGAGCAGCTGCAGCAATTGCGGGCGCTGGCCCAGGACTGAAGGCATGAAAAAGGCCAGGCCGCCATTGGCGTACCTGGCCTCAACGTTGCGCGGGCGCTTAGGAACGACGGCCCAGCAACAGGCCTACCACCAGGCCGAAACCGGCGGAGATGGCCACGGTCTGCCACGGGTGGCCACCGATGTACTGCTCGGTGGCATCCACCACCGGCTTGCTGCGCTCGCGCACATTGCTGACCGAATCCAGCGCCTGCTTGAGCTTGAGGCTGACTTGCTGGCGCAGGCTCTCACCTTCTTCGCCCACCAGGCTGGCGCTGCCCTTGAGCAGCTTTTCCGATTCTTCGATCAGCGCCTGCAGTTCGCTGAAGGCCTGGTCCTTGATTTGATCGTTTTCCGCTTGCGCGGCAGATTTACGAGCCATGAAGTTTTATCCTTGGAAATATCGCCGCTGGTGCACAACGCATCCGCCAGCGGCTACAGGTGAATGGGTAGCAAGCAATGGAGTCCGGCGCGGGGGCAAAAGTTGCAGTTGTTTTACGCCCCCTTGGCGACCCCGGGGTAAAACCCGTAGCCCCTACAGTGTAAGATGGCGCCTATTTTACGCAGCAGGAATTTCCCATGAGTTTCAATCTGGCTAACAAGACCCTGGCCGAGCGCGCCGCCATCGAGGACGAGAAGTCCCGTCTGTTCGACCTGTGGCAGAGCAACCTGGGCAAGGCCAAGGGCGAGGCCGCGCGGCTGTTCGGCGAGCGCGGCAAGCGCAAGGGCAAGTGGGCCGAGTGGGTCCGCGCCGAGCTCGACGGCATGTCGCCGCCGGAGTACTCGAACATGGTGCGCAGTGAAGTCAATCGCCTGATGGCGGCGAACAAGTAAGGGCAAAACTCTCGACAATCGCTTCGCGCACCTTCACCAGCAGCGGGTCGGTCTGCGGGCTGGTGCGCCAGCCCAGCTCGATCGGGTAGCGCGGCAGGGCCAGGGGGCAGGGCAGCAACTGCAGCCCGGTGAATTCGGCGATGCGCCGGGCGGCATGGGCCGGAATGGTCGCCACCGCCTGGCTGCCCTTGAGCAGAAAGGGCAAGGCGGCAAAGTGCGTGGTCGAGGCGCACACCTGGCGGCTCAGCCCAAGGTTGGCCAGGCCTTCATCGGTAATCCCGATAAACCCCTGGGACGACACCAGCAGGTGTTCCCGTGCGACAAACTCCTCAAGACTGATCTGCTGTTGCCCGGGGGCCAGGCTGGCCGGATCTGCCAGGCACAGGTAATGGCCTTCCCCCAGCACCTGGCGGCTGAGCAGGCGTTCGGCAAAGCCGCCGGCACTGATGGCCAGGTCGACGCTGCGCTGCAACAGCGCCTCGGCGACGATCTGGCTGTGGCTCTGGCGAAAGATCAGCCGCAGCTTCGGCGCCCGCCGGGCCACGGCCTCGATCATCTGCCGGCCATAGGCAATCTCGAAATCATCCGACAGCCCCAGCGTTACCGAGCGGCCCTGATAGTCGGCGGTGTCGGGGGCGACCATGGCCAGGCTCTGGCGGCATTTGTTCAAGGCTTCGCTGACCACGGGCTTCAACTGATTGGCCTTGAGGGTCGGCGCCAGCCCGCGCCCGGTACGCACGAACAGCGGGTCGTCATACAGCTCGCGCAGCCGGCGCAGGGCAGCGCTCATGGCCGACTGGGTCACCCCCAGGCGCAAGGCGGCGCGGCTGGCGCTGGACTCGTCATGCAGCGCCTCGAAAGCCTTGAGCAGGTTGAGGTCGACACTGGCGATATTCATCTGGTTCATATCATTAAGCACTGGAGTAGGGTTTATCGATGATCAGGGGCCGCAGCAGAATGGGCAACACCTGATTGCTCAAGGAGTCATCCCATGCCCAAGTCCGTTGTCGCTGCCCTGCAGATCGGGGCCTTGCCTGAAGGCAAGGCCGCCACCCTGGAACAGATCCTCTCGTACGAGGCCGCCATCATCGAAGCCGGAGCGCAGTTGGTGGTGATGCCCGAAGCGCTGCTGGGGGGCTACCCCAAGGGCGAAGGCTTCGGCACCCAGCTGGGCTATCGCCTGCCGGAGGGCCGCGAGGCCTTTGCCCGCTACTTCGCCAATGCCATCGAGGTCCCCGGGGTGGAAACCGATGCCCTGGCCGCGCTGTCCGCCCGTACCGGAGCCAACCTGGTGCTGGGTGTCATCGAGCGCAGTGGCAGCACCCTGTACTGCACGGCGCTGTATTTCGACCCGCAGCAGGGGCTTTCGGGCAAGCATCGCAAACTGATGCCCACCGGGACCGAACGCTTGATCTGGGGCAAGGGCGACGGCTCGACCCTGCCGGTGCTGGACACCCAGGTCGGCCGGGTGGGCGCGGTGATCTGCTGGGAAAACATGATGCCGCTGCTGCGTACCGCGATGTACGCCCAGGGCATCGAAGTCTGGTGTGCGCCTACGGTGGACGAGCGGGAAATGTGGCAGGTGAGCATGCGCCATATCGCTCACGAGGGGCGCTGCTTCGTGGTCAGCGCCTGTCAGGTGCAGGCCTCGCCCGAAGAGCTGGGGCTGGAGATTGCCAACTGGCCGGCCCAACGGCCGTTGATTGCCGGCGGCAGCGTGATCGTCGGGCCCATGGGGGACGTACTGGCCGGCCCCCTGGTGGGCCGGGCCGGGCTGATCAGCGCGCAGATCGATACCGCCGACCTGGTGCGGGCGCGCTATGACTACGACGTGGTCGGCCACTACGCTCGCCCGGATGTGTTCGAACTGACGGTGGACCAGCGCCCCCGTCCCGGGGTGCGCTTTACCTGAGCCGGCGCCATTGCTCGCGGGTGATTTCCCAGATGTCCACGGGGAATTGGCCACTGACGAACTCACCGTCCTCGGAGCGGATCAGGCGCATGCCCGCGCGTTCGGAAATCCGCCGCGAGCCCTGGTTCGGCGCGGCCTTGGGCACCCGCATCAAGGGCCGTTGCAGTACTTCGAACCAATAGTGGTCCACCACCTTGCAGGCCTCGCTCATGTAGCCCTGGCCCTGCCACGGCGGGGCCAGCCAGAAGCCGCGGTTGTTGTCGGTTTCGTCCATCAGGCTGATGCTGCCGATCATCTGCCCGGGGTTGCTGCGCAGGCGCAGCGTCCAGTGCCATTCCGTGCCCCGGGCCATCGCCGGCAGCGCCATGTCCCGCAGGAAGCTCAGGGCGCCGTCGGCCGGGTAGGGCCAGGGCACCAGGGCGTTGAGGTAGCGCACCACCTCCCACTGGGGGAATAGCTGCTGGATGGCATCGGCGTCCGCCAGTTCCAGGGGGCGCAGCAGCAAGCGTTCGGTGCACAGCGTGGGCGTGGGGTGTGAGTCCATTGGCAAGCGATCCAAGGTGGCAAGAAGGCGTTGCATAGTCCCTGCAATGTCATCGATCACGCAAGCCGCGATGGATTTGACGCGGCCCGGGCGCTGCCGTTGAATAGCCCCCTGGTTCAGCCCCGCGACTCCTGGAAACCCCCTGTGCTTAGAAACGTCACCGACATGGACCTGCGCCTGCTGCGGATTTTCTCCGTAGTGGTCAAGTGCGGCGGTTTCACCGCGGCCCAGGCCGAACTGAACATGAGCCAGTCCAATATCAGCATGCACATCTCCAGCCTGGAAAAACGCCTCGGCTATCGGCTATGCGAGCGCGGCAAGGGCGGTTTTCGCCTGACCGAGAAGGGCCAGCGGATCCTGGCGGCGGCCCAGGCGCTGTTCGGCGCGGTGGAGGCGTTCAAGAGCGAGGCCCAGGAATTGTCCGGGCGTTTGGTGGGGGATCTGTACCTGGGGCTGGCGGACAACATCGCCACCTTGCCCGCGGCACGCATCGACGCGGCCATCGCGCGCTTCTATCGCCGCGAGCACGACCTGCACCTGCATGTGTTCATCAATTCGCCCACCGAGCTTGAGCGGGCGGTGATCGACGGCCAGTTGGACCTGGCCATTTCCTATTTCAGCCGCAGCCTGCCGACCCTCGACTATCAGCCGCTGTACGCCGAGGAAATCGCCCTGTTCTGCGGCGCCTCGCACCCGCTGTTTCCTGTCCTGGAGCCAGAGCTTGCGCACATCAAGGCCTGTGACTGGATCAAGCACGGTTTCCTGCCCGCCAGCCAGGTGCTGCCGGTAACGCCCCAGCGCGCCTCGGCCACCGCCTACCACATGGAGGCGGTGGTCCACGGGGTACTGGCGGGCACCCACCTGGGCTACCTGCCCAGCCACTATGCCCAGCCCTGGGTCGCGGCCGGGCAGATGCGCGTGCTGCACCCCGAGACGCTGCGCTACGAGGTGCAGCACAGCATGATCACCCACGCCGGGCATGCCCGTGGCGAAGCGCTGAAGGCCTTTATCGCCGACCTGCTGGCAGAGCATGGCGGCTGACCCCGCGCTTCAGCCCAGGCAGCGGGTCAGGTGCTTGATCGACTGATAGGCAGCCAGCCCCCAGGGGCCCAGTTCCCGCCCGATGCCGCTGCCCTTGGTGCCGCCCCAGGAGGTTTCGACGAACACCGCCTGCAGTGAATTGATCCACACGTGGCCCACGTCCAGGGCGGCGGCGACCCGTTCGGCGCGCGGCAGATCGGCACTGATCACAGTGGCCACCAGGCCGAATGCGCTGTCGTTGGCCAGGGCCAGGGCCTGTGCTTCGTCACTGAAACGGCGCATGCACAGCACCGGGCCGAAGATCTCCTCTTGCCACAACCTGCTGCTGGTGGGCACATCGGTGTACACCGTGGGCGCCACGAACCAGCCCGGCCCGGGCAGGGCATGGCCGCCCACCAGGCATTCCAGGCCCTCGCTCCTGGCCTGTTCCAGGTAGGTGCACACCGTGCGCCACTGGGCCTGGCAACTCAGGGGGCCCATGTCCACTTCCTGCTCCAGGGGGTTGCCGACCCGCAGGGCCAGCAGGGCACTGCGCAACCGCTGCAGCAAAGCATCGGCAATCGACTCGTGGACCAGCAGGCGCGAGGTGGCCGAGCACATCTGCCCGGCGTTCCAGCAAAAGCCGCCGATGATCCAGTGCACCGCCTGGTCCAGGTCGGCGTCGGCGAACACCAGGATCGGCGACTTGCCCCCCAGCTCCAGGGTCAGTGGCCGGCAGAAGGCAGCGGAGCTGGCCATCACTCGCTGGCCGGTGGCAGTGCTGCCGGTGAACGACAGCTTGTCCAGCCCCGGATGCTGGCTGAGGGCTGCGCCGGTTTCTCCGGCGCCGGCCACCAGGTTCAACACGCCCGCCGGCAAGCCCAGGGCGTCGGCGATTTCGCCGTAGACCTGTTCGATCAGAGGCGTCACTTCCGAGGGCTTGAGCACCAACGTGCAGCCCGCGGCCAGGGCCGGGGCCAGCTTCCAGGCACTGGTGACCAGGGGGAAGTTCCAGGGCACGATCAGCCCCACAACGCCCAGGGCCTCGAACCTGCAGTGGGCACTGAAGCCCGGAGCCTGCAAGGGCACCGGTTGATCCTGGCGGGCGTCCAGCTGGGCAGCGAGGCCGGCGTAGTAGTCGAAGGTGGCGATGGCGTCGTCCAGGTCCAGTTCGGCTTCGTGCCGCGGCTTGCCGTTATTGCGCATCTGCAGGGCGATCAGCCCTTCGCGGCGCTGCTGCAGGTGCCGGGCGAAGCCTTGCAGGTACTCGGCACGCCGGGCGCCGCTGAGGCTGCGCCACCCGGGCAGGGCCCGGCGCGCGGCCTGCACCGCCAGGTTCACCTGATGGGCGCTGGCCGCCGGCACCTGGGCCATGATTTGGCCCAGGGACGGGTCATGCACCGGCATCGGCGCGCCGTCGCCATCGACCCAGTGGCCATCGATAAACAAGGCCGGTTTCATGGGCGGGCTCCTGGCAGGACGCCGTGCACGGCGTTGCGGAAGATCTGGCTGTAGTCGGCGGCGCTCAGCGGTCGGGCATTGGTGTCGGAGGACGAGATATCCGCCAGGGCCTGGGTCCCGACCCACTCGGCTTCATGGCTGTCCAGGCCGATATCCGCCAGGCAGTGGGGGATGCCCAGCTCGGAGCGCAGGGCCAGGATCCAGTCCAGGAACCCCTGGAAATCCCCCCGGGGCAAGTCCAGGTAACGGGCCAGGCGCCCGATCTCCTCGGCAATCACCGGCTGGTTGGCCACCAGCACATAGGGCAGGAGGACGGCATTGAGCAGGCCATGGTGACGGTGATAGCGGGCGCCCAGCGGGTGGGCCAGGGCGTGGACGCCCCCCAGGCCCTTCTGGAAGGCCACCGCAGCCATCGCCGAGGCCACCAGCATGCCTTCCCGGGCGTCCAGGTCCTGGCCGTGGCTCACTGCCCGGCGCAGGTGCTGCTGCACCAGGCGCATGCCTTCCACGGCAATCGCGCTGGACATCGGGTGGTACAGGGGCGAGCAGAACGCCTCGATATGGTGGGTCAGGGCATCCATGCCGGTGGCGGCGGTCAGCGCGGGCGGCAGGCCGCGGGTCAGCAGCGGGTCGAGGATCACGCAGGCGGGCAGCAGTTCGGGGTGGCTGATGACCCGCTTGACCTGCTGCTGGCTGTCGGTCAGTACCGCTTCGCGGCCCAGTTCGGAGCCGGTGCCGGCAGTGGTGGGCAGGGCGATCAGGGGCGGCAGGCCCAGGCGTGGAAAGTCACTGAGGCTCGGGTAATGCTCGATCACCTGGGACCACTCGAAACGCTGCAACCCTTGCGGGTCCACGGCGGCCAGGGCGATGCCCTTGGCGGCGTCCATGGCGCTGCCGCCGCCCAGGGCGATCAGCGAGTCGTGGCCGCCGGCCCTGAAGGCTTGGACGCCGCGCTGCACATCGTCCAGGCTCGGGTTGCTGGCCAACTCGGCAAATACCGCAAAGCCCTGGCGGCTTTGCTCCAGGTGCGCGGTCAACAGGCCAAAGGGTTCCAGTTCGAGCATGCCCGGGTCGGTGACCAGCAAGGGCCTGGCCATGCCCAGCAGGGCGCAGCGCTGGGCCAGGCCGTGCAGGGCCTCGGCGCCGCAGAAGATCTCGGTGGGGTAATTCCAGTAATGGATGGACGGGGGCATCGATGGTCTCCAGAAACATCAGGCGTGAAGCGGCCGGCGCAGCAGGCGCCGGGCCAGTAGCGGGGAGGGAATGCGCTGTCGCTGACAGCGCATGAGGATTCAGCCGCGGTCGGATGCGCTGCTGTCGCGGCGCAGGTAGGGCTTGGCCAGGACCATGTAGATCAGGCCCAGCACGGCCAGGGTCGAGAACACCAGCACCACTGCCCAGACCTGGAACCAGGGCGCTCCGGGCGGCGCCAGGGATTCCCGGGGCCAGGCCACGTTGACGCTCTCGAACAGCAGCCAGACAAAGGCCGCGAGGTTCACCGGCAGGCCCCAGCGGCCGAGGTTGAAGACCCCGGCGTCGGGCCGCCAGCGGCCACGCAGGCGATGGACCAGGGCGCAACCGATCACGATCAGGAACACCATGAAGAAGCCCCCGCTGCCGAAGGCGATCAGGGTGCCCACGGCCGTGGCGTTCAGGCCCAGGGCCAGGCCAAAACTGGCGAACAGGGTGCAAAGGAGCATGGCGGCGAAGGGCACCTTGCGCCCATCCACCCGGCGCAGGAACGCCGAGGCGGGCAGGATCGAGTCCCGGGCCATGCCGAATACCGCGCGGCCGATATAGGTCTGCACCGAGACCACGCAGGCAATGAACGCCACCAGCACCACGCCGACGAAGGGCCGCTCGGCCCAGGCGCCAAAGGCATCCACCACCGCCGGGGTGACCGGGTCCACCACCTGGCCGGCCACCAGGCCCGCGGTGTCGGTGAACGACAGGGTCACGGCAAAGGCGGTGAGCATCACCGTCAGCCCCACCAGCAGCATCGAGCGCAGGATGGCCCGCGGCGTGGAGGTACGGGCATCGGCGGTTTCCTCGGACACCTGGGAGCAGGCATCGAAGCCGAGAAAGGCCCAGCCGCCCACTGCCATGGCGGTGACGAAGCCGCTCAGGTAAGTGCCATCGCCGCTGACGCTGTTGCCCAGGCCTTCCAGCAGCAGCGACCAGGAGTGGTTGCGAAAGAACAGCAGCAACAGCACGCCGATGCCGATGGAGGCGATGGCTTCGGCGATGATCCCGGCATTGACGAAGTACTTCAGCGGGTTGATCCCCAACAGGTTGACCCCCAGCCCCAACGCCAGCAGCACGGCGCCGCTGGCCACCTGGGCATTGGCCGAAGGCGGCGTGCCGGTGACGAACAGCCACAGCCAGAACCCGCCCAGGTAGGCCACGGTAGTCAGGGAAGCCAGGGCCGAGGCCAGGTACATGAAGCCGGTGAACCAGGCCCAGCGGTCTCCAGCCAGGCGCTTGACCCATTGATAGCAACCGCCGGCCAGGGGGTACTGCGAGGCGAGTTCGGCATAGACCAGCGCCACCAGCATCTGCAGGGCCAGGCACAGGGGCACGATCCAGACCCAGGACGGGCCGGTGCTCATGGCGCCCAGGGCCATCACCGAATAGATCCCCACCACTGGCGAGACCGTGGCAAAGCCCACGGAGAACGACGACCACAGGGACAGGCCGCGGTGCAGCTCCTGGCGATAGCCCTGGTGGTGCAGCAAGTGTTCATCGGTGCCCGGAGCGGGCTGGAAGTCAGTCATGGCGCACCTCGTTCAAGGGGCGGGCGCCACGATGCAGGCCGACGCAAGGGCGGCGTGATGGGGTAGTTGACATAGCGGTTCCTGGAGTCGGCAGATCAGATTGTTATTGGGATGGCCTTTAGCTGTTGTTTTTGGCGTACCGACATTGCCTGGCCTGCAGCAGCAGGCCAGGACGAGCTTACGGCGGGCAAACATCAAGATGAATACATGGATTGGTAAGCTGGCATCTGAGTTTGCTGATGTATTGCAGGGGCCGGCGACTGCCCGGCCAGCCCCCGGCATCGAGGGGATATCAGCGGGAAGCGTGGTGCTTGCCCAGCTCCAGCCGTTCACCGAGAAAGTCGACGAACACCCGCAGCTTGGGCAGCAGGTGACGGCTGCTGGGCCAGAGGATGGAGAACTTGCCGCGCTCTTGCTGGTAGTCGTCCAGCACCGCGATCAGGCTGCCATCGGCCAGGGCCCCGCAGACCACGAACTCGGGCACGTAGGCGATGCCCAGGCCCTGGGTGGCGGCGTGGATCAGCGATTCCAGGTTGTTGCTGGTCAGGGCACTGCCCAGCACCAGCGGCGGGGCTCCGTCGGGCAGGCGCAGGCTCCATTGCTGCAGCAAGCTGCCGCCGGGGAACTTGTAGCGCAGGCAGGCATGCTGCTCCAGATCCCGGGGCGTGCACGGGGTGCCGCGCCGGGCGAAGTAGCCGGGGGCGCCGACCAGCACGAAGCCGAAGGGCCCCAGGTTCCTGGACTTGAGTTGCGAGTCCGGCAGCTCGCCACTGCGGATCACCGCGTCCACGCCTTCGGCGATCACGTCGATCAGCCGGTCGTTGAAGTCCAGGTCCAGCTCGATGTCCGGGTAGCGCGCGGAAAACTCCGGGAGGATCGGCAGCAGCATCCGATAGCCGATGGCCGGCAGGCTGACCCGCAGCCGGCCCCGGGGCTTGTCGCTGATCCGCGCCAGTTCGGCCTCGGCCTCCTGGACTTCGGCAACGATGCGCTGGCCGCGCTCATAGAACAGCGCGCCTTCATCGGTCAGGCTGATGCGCCGGGTGCTGCGGTTCAGCAGGCGCACGCCAAGGCGCTGCTCCAGGCGCGCCAGGGCCTTGCCCACCGCCGAGGCAGACAGCCCCAGGCGCTCGCCGGCGCCCACCAGGCTGCCGCTCTGGACCACGCTGACAAACACCTGCAAGCCGTTTAGGTTGTCCATCGTTCACCTCGATTGCAGCGTTTTTGTCCGTAAAGAGCGGAAGAATGCCCTGTTTTTCAGTGATTGCGGCATACCTACCATGGATTTTTCGTAGCCCACCCCTGGTTGCCAGGGCTTGAGAGGTCCGTGTGAATCCCGAACTCGAATTACCCCTGGGGCAGGCCGCCCAAAGTCGCCGGCAGTCCGCCCATGGCGTGCTGGCCGCGGTGTGCCTGGCGGCCCTGATGCTGCCCCTGACTTTTGTCGGGGTAGCGGTGGCGACCCCGGCCATCGGCCATGAACTGGGGGGCAGCCCGCTGGCCCTGAGCTGGACCACCAATGCCTTCATGCTGACTTTTGGCAGCGTGCTGATGGCCGCCGGCACCCTGGCCGACGAATTTGGCCGCAAGCGCCTGTTCAGCCTCGGCGTGGCGCTGTTCGGCCTGAGCTCCCTGGCCCTGGTGTTCGTACCGTCGCTGCTGTGGCTGAACCTCTTGCGCGGGGTCCAGGGGCTGGCCGGTGCCGCCGCCCTGGCCGGTGGTTCGGCGGCCCTGGCCCAGGCCTTCGACGGCCCGGCGCGAACCCGTGCCTTCAGCCTGCTGGGCACCACCTTTGGTGTCGGCCTGGCGTTTGGCCCGATCCTCGCCGGGGTCCTGGTGGAACAGGCCGGCTGGCGCGGGATCTTTGTCTCCGGGGCGCTGATCGGCGGCCTGTCCCTGGCCTTTGGCGTGCCGCGCATGCAAGAGTCCCGCGACCCCGACGCCCAGGGCGTGGACTGGCCCGGCACCCTGAGTTTCACCCTGGCCCTGGTGCTGCTGACCTGGGGCATCCTGCAGGCCCCGCAAAACGGCTGGAGCAGCCCTTGGGTTCTGCTGTTGCTGGCGGGGGCGCTGCTGGCACTGTGGCTGTTCATCGTCGTCGAGCGGCGTGCAGCGCGGCCGATGCTGGATCTGTCGCTGTTTCGCTATCCGCGTTTTGTCGGGGTGCAGGTGCTGCCCATCGCCACCTGCTATTGCTACGTGGTGCTGCTGATCCTGTTGCCGATCCGCTTTATCGGCGTCGAAGGCTACAGCGCCATCGATGCCGGGCTGCTGATGCTTGCCCTGTCGGCGCCGATGCTGGTGGTGCCGTTCGCCGCGGGCTGGCTCAGCCGGTGGTGCAGCGCCGGCAACCTGTCGAGCCTGGGCCTGTTGCTGGCTGCCGCCGGGCTGTGGTGGCTGAGCCGGATCGCTGCGGGCCAGGCGCCGGCCGATCGGATCTGGCCGCTGCTGCTGATCGGCCTCGGCAGCGGGCTGCCCTGGGGGCTGATGGACGGCTTGTCGGTGAGCGTGGTGCCCAAGGAGCGCGCGGGCATGGCCAGCGGCATCTTCAGCACCACCCGGGTGGCCGGCGAGGGCATTGCCCTGGCCCTGGTGGTGGCGCTGCTGGCGGGGCTGCTGCAGCACGCCCTGGCGGATCAGGCGCTGCCCGCCGAGACGTTGATGGGGGCTGCCCGGCAACTGGCCGGGGGTGACCTGCCCGGTACTCTGGCGGCCTTGCCGGCGCTGGGCCGGGAGGGGTTGCTGGCCCTGTACGGGCAGGCTTTCAGCCAGTTGTTGCAGGTGCTGACCCTGATGACCCTGCTGGCGGCGCTGGTGGTCTGGGTGACGCTGCGCGAGCCGCGCCAGCCAGGGCCGCCAGCGGCTTGATCAGCGGAACTCGAAGAATTCGTAGTGCAGGTTGCCTTGGGGAATCCGGCACTCGCTCATCAGTTCCCGGACCTGGCCCAGCAAGCCCTTGGGCCCGCAGAAGCTGACCTGGATCTGCTGCGGATCGGTTTCGGCCGCGGTGCGCTTGAGGGTCTGGGCCAGGGGCTCGGTGCCGCCGCAGTTGGCCACGAAGTTCACTCCCCGGGCCTGGGCCATGCCCTGCAGGGTGTCGACACTGGGGAAGGCCCGGGACGGGTTGTAGCAGTACACCAGGGTGGCCTTGTCGAATTGCCCGGCAGCTTCATCCTGCAGCCAGGAAATAAATGGCGAGATGCCCACGCCACCGCCGATCCAGATCTCCCGGGCAGCCGCCTGCGGCCGCTTGAAACGCCCATAGGGCGCGTAGATGTCCGCTCGCATGCCGACCTTGACCTGGCGGCGCAGGCGTTGGGTGTAGTCCCCCAGGGCGCGGATCACGAATTCGATGCGCCCGTCATGGGCCTGGGCGCTGGCGATGGTGAACGGATGGGGTTCGCGCAGGCCTTTTTCCTGCATCGAGAGGAAGGCGAACTGCCCGGCCTTGAAAGGAAAGCCCCGGCCCTGGGGAATCAGCTCCAGGTGCAGGGAGTTCTTCTCCACCCGGACCGCCGTCACCTGGTATTCGCCGGCCTTGGCCACCAGGGGGTAGAGCAGCAGCTTGTACAGGGCGCCGAGCACGCCGAGGACGCAGAGCAGAGCCAGCCAGATACCCGAGGGCGAATCCAGGGTGATGGGCGATTTGAAGCTCAGCCAGTGCAGGATGACGATCAGGAACAGCGGGCCGGAGAGCTTGTGCCACCAGCGCCACTGGCTGTAGGGAATGTTGCGGTTCAGTGCCAGCAGCACGATCAGGCCCAGGGCCACGTAGCTCAGCTGGCGGACCAGGCGCGTCCAGTATTTGGACAGTTCGAGGATCGGCACGCTGTTCCATTCATCCAGGTTGGCCTTGAACACCAGGTGGTAGCTGGCGAATGCCAGGGCCCAGATGCCCAGCCACTTGTGCGCCTCGTAGACCCGGTCAAGGCCGCCGAACAGCCGTTCGACCCAGCCCCAGCGGCTGGCCAGCAGGCAGGACATCGCCATGTAGGCCAGGGCTGCGGTGCCCAGGATCATGCTCAGAGTGGCCGAGGTCAGCCAGGTGGCGGAAGGGATCTCCAGCAGCAGGGTGGCCGTGGTGATCAGCAGGATGCCGACAAGTGTGTGCCAGGTTTTCAAAGTGCATGACTCCGGTGAGGAAATGCCGTCATGGCGCAGCAAAGGGCGCGATGCATAAAGTGGATATGACAGGTTTAAAGCCAAAGGCCGGTTGGGATGTTAACGCTTTGGCGAGTATTCGTGGTGATCTGGGTCATCGGCCTGGCGCCGATAAAGTGTTGAAAATGATCGACTATCACTCGCATTCCGATTCCCCGGCCACCGCTTGCGCAGGCGCTGGCAGGCGGCCAAGGGCCCCTGAACCGGGCAGTGCTCTTGCGGGCGCCTTCGCTGGCAAGCCAGCTCCTACAGGGTTGTGGGAAAGGTCAACGCACTTGTAGAAGCCGGCTTGCCGGCGAAAGGGCCTCCAAGCCGGATGCCAGCCTCGTAAACGCCTTCTACAGGTATTGCTTGCGGCGGGCGGCGGCTTCGCGGACGGCGGGGATGATCCAGCGCCCATAGTCGATGGTGTCGTAATAAGGGTCGTAGCCACGGTTGAGGAAGGTGGTCACGCCCAGGTCGACGTAGTCCAGCAGGGCCTGGGCCACGGTCTCCGGCGTGCCCACCAGGGCCGTGGTGTCGCCGTAGGCGCCAACGGCGCTGGCGGTGGGCATCCACAGGGCGCGGTCATGGCGGTCGCCGCGGGCTGCGGCCGCCAGCAGGCGTTCGGAGCCGGTGCCCTTGAGGCGCTTCTGCCAGGGGCCGCCGGCGGCGAACTGCGGGTTGGCGCGGATCTGCGCCAGGATCTGTTCGGCCCGTTGCCAGGCCAATTCCTCGGTGGCCCCCAGGATCAGCCGCACCGAGAGGCTGACCCGGGGCGCGGCCACCCCCGCGGCGCTGGCCGCGGCCTTGAGTTTACCGATCTGTTCGGCCACCCCCTCCAGGGGCTCGCCCCACAGGGCGTAGAGGTCGGCGTGCTTGACCGCGATCTGGTAGGCGATGTCCGAGGAGCCGCCAAAAGAGATGGGGATGTGCGGCTGCTGCAGCGGCTTGACCGGGGAAAACGCGCCCTTGAGGTTGAAGTAGCGGCCTTCGAAGTCGAAGGGTTCTTCGGCGGTCCAGGTACGGCGCACGATCTCCAGGTACTCGTCGGTGCGTCGATAGCGCTCGGTCTTGTCCAGCAGGGTGTCGCCTTCCTGGGGCTCGGCGGTGATGCCGGTAATGGCATGCAGGCGGATGCGCCCGCCGCCGGTGGTGTGGTCCAGGGTGGCGAAGGCCCGGGCCGCCACGGTGGGGGCGCTGAGGGCCGGGCGGTGGGCAATCATGAAGCCCAGGCGCTCGGTGTGGGCCGCGGCGTAGGCGGCAATCTGCAGGCTGTCGGCGCTGCCCGGGCCGCTGGCGATCAGCACCCGGTCAAAGCCCGCGTGTTCGTGGGCACGCGCGTGCTCGCGGATGAATGCCAGGTCGAAGTCCGGGCTGCGCACGCCGCGGGTTTCGGACCATTGACGGGGGAAGATCATGCCGACGAATTCGATGCTCATGGGGAGTGTCCTGAGGTCGCAGAAGAATGAAAGTGCCTAGAAGCGGTAGTCCACCTGGGCCAGCACGGTGCGTCCGGGCATGGGCTGCAGGAAGGTATTGGTGGAGCCGGCCAGGCCGCTGACGAAGTTCAGTTCGTTGGTCAGGTTGAGCACCCGCAGGGTGGTGCTCCACTGGGGCTGGCGGTAGTACAGGGCCAGGTCGAGGTTGTATTCGTCGGGGACCTTCACCGTCTTGCTCAGGTTCAGGTACCAGCTGCTGGTCCACCAGCCGGAGAGCTCGGCGCCAAAGCCCGAGTCGAAGCGGTAGTCGAGGTAGCCGCTGGCGGTGTACTCGGGGATCTGCACCGCGTCGAAGCGCCCGGAGGGCCGCTGGTTGAGGCTGTTGTTGTCGCCGAACACGGTGCCGTTGTCGGGGATGAACCCGGCGGAGGCGAAGCCGGCCTGGGAGGTGAATTCGTTGTAGGCGCTGAGCCGGGACAGGTTGAGGCCGCTGCGCAGGTGCGGGTCTGGCTGGTAGCGCAGGGTCGCCTCGGTGCCCTTGATGATCAGCCGGGTGATGTTGTTGTTGCTGTCCGGGGACTGGTCCCGGGCCTGCTTGAAGGTGGCCAGGGTCATGAACAGCTGGTCGGGGATGGCTTCGACCTTCAGCCCCAGTTCATGCAGCACGCTCAGGCTCTGGAACGCCAGGGGGTTGAGCTGGTTGGCGCCACTGCCGCTGCCCCAGCCCAGGCCGTTGGAGAAGAACCCGGTGTTGACCGCCAGGGAGCGGTCGAAGGTGTAGTACAGGGTGCTGTTCTCGGTGGGTTTGACGTAGGGGCTGACCTGGAACGCGAACAGCCGGTAATTGTGGCTGTCGCGCCGGTCGCTGCCACCTGCAAGGACGAAGGGGTTGTCGATCCGGGCGTCGATCCAGCTGCGGCTGGCACCGATGTTCAGGCCCACCCGCTCGCCCAGGCGCAGGTTGTGCTGGCTGAACAGGGTCTTGGTGGTCCAGGTGCTTTCGGCGGTGTAGGGCGCCAGGGATTCGGCGTACAGGCCGTGGCCGGCGGGGTACATGGCCGCCAGGTTGAGCCAGCCGTAGTAGTTGGAGTATTGCGGCACCCCGGGTTGGCCGATCCAGGCGCCGTTGCCGCCGGCCGGGTTGCTGCCGGTGAGCCCCAGCAGGTCGCCGGGGTTCTTGCCCGAAGGGTCCAGGGTCAGGTCGTAGGCGTTGATGGTGGAGCCGAAATGATTGTTGGCGGCGATCGACTGGTTGAACTCGCGGCGGTAGATCAGCCCGCTGTTGCTGTCGTCCCGCAGGGTCAGGTCGCCGATCCGGGTTTCATTGCCCGAGCGTAGCTCGAAGCGGTTGTCCAGCAGGTTGTCCCGGGATTGCACCTGGAACGCCCCGACTGCGTCGGTGAGGTCCCGGGAGCGCTGGTAGAAGGTGCTGTTGGCCAGGGTCACGCTGGGGGACAGGTCGCCCTCGATGCGCAGTTGGGTGGTGAAGCGCCGTGAACTGCTCTGGTCTTCGCCGCGCTGGCCGGCCTGGGGCGACAGGGAGGTCAAGCCGTTGCCCGCCAGGCTCGGGTCGTAGACCCAGCCGCGCAGGGTGCCGTGGCTGGCCTGGGTGTTGGGCGAGGCCGCCTGGAAGCTGCCATCCACCACGCTGTACTGGCCCTGGGCGTTGCGCTGGCGCTGCACCCAGCCCAGGGTCGGGGCATTGGCGGCACCGGAGGCCAGCACCGGCGACCACAGGGTATTGCCGTTCTGGATGATCGGCGTGGCGCGCCCGGCATAGTACTTGCCGCTGTCCACCAGTTGCTGGGTGGCGCGGTTCCAGCCGTGGGTGATGTTGTAGTCGTAGTAGTTGTCGTAGCTGGCGTTCCAGTCCACCCGCAGGTTGTCGTTGCGCCAGGCCAGGGCCCCGTAGAAGGCATCGAAATTGTTGTCGACGTTGTCGTAGTAGTCCTGCTGGCGCTGCTGGGTGATGCTCACCCGGTAGGCCAGTTGGTCGCTCAGGGGGCCGGTGTTGTCGATGCTGAACTTGCGCGAGTCCCGAGACTGGCCGTCCGGCACCCAGGCACCGAGCTCGCCGCTCAGACGGGTCTTGAACCCGCTGAAATCGGGTTTCTTGCTCAGGTAGTTGACGTAGCCGCCGCTGCCGGACACCGAACCGTAGGTCACCGAAGAAGGGCCGGCGACGATGTCCGCGCCCTCGTAGGCGTTGAAGTTGGCCGGATGGCGTACGCCATAGGCGCGCTGGCCGTCCTGGAACACTTCCGAGCCCTGGGCGCGGAACTGCGGGGCGATACCGGCGTTCTGCCCGCCACCGCGGGTGATGCCCGGGGCGTACTTGACCAGGTCGTCGGCGCTGTGGATCGGGTCGTTGGCCAGCTGTTCGGCGTTGACCTGGGTGATCGAGCGCGGGGTGTCCAGGACCTTGGTTTCGGTGCCGCCATACACCGAGGTCGGTGGCCGGGTGGGCAGGGCATCGTCATCGGCCTGGCTGCTGGCCTGGACGGTGACGGTTTGCAACTGGGTATCGGCGGCGAAGAGCGGCGGCGCCAGGGAAGAAAACACCGTTACGGCAAGGGCCGGGCCGAATGCGGGGCGAGCGAAGGCGTTGGAGGGCATGGCACATGAGCCTCATATTGAATCGCATGAATGTTCTGTAGGAGCCGGCTTGCCGGCGAAGAGGCCCTTGAGGCTCGCGGTGCTCTTGCGGGCGCTTTCGCTGGCAAGCCAGCTCCTACGGTCGGGCGGTGGGTCAGGCGCTGTTGTTGAGCCACAACCTTTCGAAACGCCAGGTGCTGAACAGCGACTGTTCTTCCCGGGCGCCGCCCACGCGGGTGGAGACGCTGTCCAGCAGATCGGCGTAGCCCCAGATCAGCATGCCGCCCCGTTCGTACTGGATCTGCTGGGCCTGGTGCACCAGGGCCGTGCGTCGTTGCAGGTCGGGTTGGGCCATGGCCGCGAGAAACACCTCGCTGAACTGTGGGTCGTTGAAGTGGGTCTTGTTGGACACGGCAAAGGGCGCGTCGGTGTGGATCGCGCTGGCCAGGAACGGCGCGCCGATGCTGCCGCCGGTGCTCAGGGTCCAGTCGTTGCGTTGCGGGCCCTGGAAGGTCGCCAGGTCCACCTGGCGGACTTTGAGGGTCACGCCAATGCGCTTGGCCTGTTCGGCCAGCACCAGGGCCGAGGTCAGGGCCGGCCCCGGGGTGGTCACCAGTTCCAGCTCGAGGTTTTCCTGGCCGGCCTCCTTGAGCAGTTGCGCCGCACGCTGCGGGTCGTGGGGGCGGGGCCCCAGGCTGTGGTTGAAGGTCGGGTCGCTGGGGGCATAGAGGTCGTTGGCCACCCGGCCCTGGCCGTTCAGGGCGCGGCGCACCAGTTCCTCGCGGTCCGCCAGCAGGCGGAAAGCCTGGCGCACCCTGGGGTCGTTGAACGGCGGCTTGTCCAGGTTCATGTCGAAGGACAGCCAGTTGCCGGTCACCGATTTCAGCAGCCGCACCCGCGGGTCGCGCTGCAGGACTTGCAACTGTTCGGTGGGCATCACGTTGGCCATGTCGATCTGCCCGGAACGCAGGGCCGCCAGGCGCGCCACCTGATCCTTGAAGTCGATGATCTCCAGTTCGTCGGCGTAGGGCTGGCCGTCCTTGTAGTAGTTGTCGAAGCGGGTGAACAGCGAGCGCTGGCCGGGGGTGAAGCTTTTCAGCTTGTAGGGGCCGGCGCCCACCGGATTGGTCACCGGGTGGTAGTCAACCGGGACGATGCCGCCGAAGTTGACCCAGGTTTCCGCCAGGGGCATGTAGCTGCGGCCCTCGCGAAAGCTCAGGCGTACGGTGCGCTCGTCGAGCCGCACCAGGTTGTCGCGATCGACCCAGTGCAGCAGCGCCGCGTAGGGCGAGGCCAGCTGCGGGTCGGTGAGGCGGCGGATGGAGAAGATCAGGTCATCGGCGTCGATGCTTTTGCCGTGGTGGAATTCCAGGCCCTGGCGCAGGCGCAGGGTCCAGCCGCTGGCATCGGCATTGGGTTCGGCGAACTCCGCCAGGGCCAGGCGAGGTTGCATCTGCTCGTCCCATTCCCAGAGTTTGCTGTACAGCGCGAAGCCTCGGACGATGCCGCTGCCGATGGGTTTGTGGGCGTCCAGGTTGCCGCTCTGGTTGCCGTCGAGAATCCCCAGGCGCAGGCGCCCGCCGTAGCGCGGCTGGTCGCTGGCGACCGTGCCCGGGGTGCTGGAATTGTCCGCGTCGCAGCCGGCCAGCAGGCTGCTGCCCAGCAGCAGGCCGCCGCCGAACAGTGCGCTGTGGCCGAGAAAACGACGGCGGCTCAAGCCCGAGTAGTCCTGGCTCATGGCGTCAGGCTCCTGCCGGGCCGTTGGCGCTGCGCAGCTCCAGCGGCGCTTGCGGCTGACGGCTCAGGGCCGCGCGCTCGCCGCGAAAGTGCGGCAGGATGTGCTCGCCCAGGCGGTAGGCTTCCTCCAGGTGCGGGTAGCCGGCGAGGAAGAACAGGTCGATACCGATGGCGTGGTACTCGCGGATCCGCGCCACCACGTTTTCGTAGCTGCCCACCAGGGCGCAGCCCGGCGGTATGCCGATGTAGCCGAAGCCGGTCCAGACATTGGGGTGGATGAAGAAATCCTCGAAGCCCTGGGTCTCGTTCTTCTGTGCGAAGCCGTTCTCGTAGCTGAGCTTGCGCGCGGTGCGCAGCCCGGCATGGGCGGCCACGGCCTTGACCGCGCCCTTGGCGATGCCCTCGTCGAAGAAGCGCTTGGCCTCGGTGCGCGCCAGTTCCTCGGTTTCCCGGGTGATGACGTCGATCGACAGGCCGAAGCGGATATCGCTGCGGCCGTACTGCAAGGCGCGCTCACGAATATCGGCGATCAACGCGGCGATCTCGTCCGGGTGCTCGGCGCGCATCAGGTAGAAGTCGGCATGCTTGGCGGCGAATTCCCGAGCGGCGATGGACGATCCCGCGGTGCAGATCAGCGGCAGCTCGGCCTTCTTCAAGGGGCCGCGCAGGCCGCCGCCTTCGGCGCGGTAGAACTGGCCCTGGTAGTGGAAGTTCTCGTTGTGCCAGTAGCCCTTGACCACGTCCATGAACTCGGTGGCACGGGCATAGCGCTCATCGTGGTCGCTGAAATCGCCGACCTGGCGCTGAATGGCATCCGAGCCGCCGTTGATGATGTTCCACACCAGGCGGTTGCCGGTGGCGCGCTGGTAGGTGGCGGCCTGCTGCACCGCAACCCAGGGCGTGTAGTGATAGGGCTGGAAGGCGGTGACGAACTTCAGGGTGCGGGTTTCCCGGGCCAGCAGCGAGCACACGGTCCAGGGCTCTTCGCCGGAGGGCGCGTTGACCATCAGCGCGCCGCCGAAGCCGTTGATTTCCGCGGCCCGGGCGATCTGCCCCAGGTAGTCGATGTAGGTGAAGTGGTCGCCGACGCTGAAGCCTGAGACGGCACCGGTGCTGGGCCCGCCCCGGTGCCAGTCGCCGCGGTTGCGCGGGTCGCCGGGGAGGAACTGGGTTTCGCCGTGCAGGGGCAGGCGGGTGAAGAATTCGATGCTCATGGCTGGGCCTCCTGGCTATTGCACGCTGGGGTTGCAGACGGGGGTAATGGCTTGGCCGTTGATCACCTTGTGGGCGAACGGCACCGAGTCCTTGAGGGAGGCATTGACCGTTTCACTGTGGCCCAGGCCCTTGTACAAGTGGCCCTCGACCACCGAGCCGGCCTTGCAGGCGTCCTGCATCAGGGCCACCTGGGTGGCGGCGGCCGGGGTCTTGTCCTCGGCGCCGGTGCCGATGAACACCGGCTGGGCGGTTTTCAGGGTCGGGTAGGACACTTGTTTCTGCCAGGCCGCCAGTTGGCTGCCCTGATAGTCCTTCTTGGCGTTGGCCGGGGTCAGGCCGACCCCCACCACGTCGCTGACCAGGGACGCCAGGCAACTGGTACGGGCCTGTTCGAACAGCGGCAGGGCCTTGTCGGTGTAGAAGTCCCGGGGGTTGATGCTGGGGTCGTACTGCTGGGCGGCCAGCAAGGTGTAGAAACCGTAGGCCAGGGAGGCATCGACCTTGTTCGGGTCCTGCTCGCCGACATTCTTCGCGCCGATGGTGTAGATCACCCCGGTGCCGATGCTGCCCTTGACCCCCAGGTCTGGCGCGTAGGTGGAAGCGTAGGCGGCCGAGGCGAAGGCGCCGGCGCCGCCCTGGGACTGGCCGACGATCAGTACCTTGTTGGCCAGCCCGGGCACCCCGGCGACCACGGCTTTGGCGGCGTCGAGAATGCCGTAGGCGGCCATGCGGTTGTTCAGCAGCGGATGGCCGCCGGGCACGCCCAGGCCCTGGTAGTCGGTGGCGACAATGGCAAAGCCTTCGTCCAGCCAGCGGCTCAGGTACTGCACGTCACGGTAGGAACGGCCCTGCCAGGACGGCGCGCAGACATCCGCCACGCCCACCGTGCCATGGCCCCAGGAGGCCACCGGCCAGCCGCCGGCCGGGGCCTTGCCCTTGGGCAGGAACAAGGTGCCGGAGACCACCACCGGGGTCTTGCCGTCGATGCCGTCGGTGGAGCTATAGAGAATCCGTTGCGCGCTGGCGGCGTTGGGCAGGCTCAGGGTCGCTTCCAGGGGTTCGCTGCGCAGCAGCTTGCCCGGGGTCGGGGGGATCGCGTCCTGCCAGGTGTAGAAGGCCGAGACCCGGCCGTCGCCCTGCAACGGGTCGGGCTTGGGCGCGTAGGTCGGGCCGGCCAGGGCCGACAGGGAGAGCGCCAGGAGGCTCAGGCCAAAGGTGAATTTTGCGGACAGTTTCATCAAGAAGACTCGTGCTCAGGGTTCAGGGATGGGTGGCGACCTGGCCGCGCAGGGCGGGCCAGTAATCACTCAGGTGCAGATCGATCAGTGCCTGGTTGGTGAAACCGGTGGCCAGGGCCGGGGTGATGTCGTAGGGCGTGCGGATCAGCTGGTTGGCCAGGGCGTAGTCGCTCAGTGCCTGATAGTGGGCCTTGAGCTGCTGGTCGCTCTTGGGCGCCCAGCGCTCCTTCCAGGCCACCGGGTCGCCCTGGTCGTCGCGGCGCAGCACGCTCTCGGCGGTGCCGGCGCGGGAGGACAGTTGGTAGTAGGCGTCCTGGTTCTGCTCCTGGGAAATCCACCAGGCGGCCTTGACCCAGGCGGTGGCCAGCAGTTGGGTAACCTCCGGGTGCTGCTCGATGAAACTGTCGGTGCCCCAGAGGTCGGAGACCAGGCGCCAGTCATTGGCCCCTTGCTTGGTGGACCAGATGATCCGGCCCACGCCCTTGTCTTCCAGGGCATAGGCCTCGCTGAGCAGCACCGCGGCGTCGACCTTGCCGGCGGACACCGCCGCCGCACCGACCTGGGGGTTGAGGTTGGCGATCTTGAAGTCGTCGAGCTTCAGGCCCTTGCTGGCCAGGAAGTTGCTGAAGGCGAACTCCCAGGGCCGGCCGCGATGCAGGGCCAGGCGCTGGCCCTTGAGGTCCTCGATGCTCTTGGCCGTGGACTGGGTGGGCACCACCAGGTAGATATTGTTGCCGCTGCCGCCGGGCACGATCAGCTTGCCGGGCACGCCGCCGGCGCCGGCGATCACCGACGGCAGGTCGCCACGCACGGCGAAGTCGATGCTGTTGTTGCTGAAGCCTTCGTTGATCTGCGGCCCGGCGCCGGCGTGGGGCAGGGCGATCCACTGCAGCTTGATGCCGCGCTGGCTCAGTTGCTGTTCCAGCCAGCCATCCTCGATCACCCGCCCGGCGATGCCGCCGAACACCGGCTTGCCGCCCTGGGTGAAGGCGACGATGGCAACCTTCACCGACTCGGGGGCCGGGTTGGCCAGGGCCGTGACACTGATCAGCAGCCCGGCCATAACGGCCAGGGTATTGCGCCATAAACCTTGCATTGCACTCTCCCTCAAAAAATAAGCCCTCAGCCCCGCCAGCCCTGCGACAGATATCGCGGTGTTCTCCTGTAGGAGCCGGCTTGCCGGCGAAGAGGCCCTTGAACCTTGCCTCGCCCTTGCGGGCGCCTTCGCTGGCAAGCCAGCTCCTGCAACAGATATCGCGGTGTTCTCCTGTAGGAGCCGGCTTGCCGGCGAAGAGGGCCCTTGAGCCTTGCCTCGCCCTTGCGGACGCCTTCGCTGGCAAGCCAGCTCCTACGAGGGGCGGTGGTGGGTACTGGTGTCGGAAGGGATAGAGCAGATTGCATGCCAGGGCCGCTACAAAGCGCTGCAGGCCTTGCCTGGCAAGGGCTTCAGGCAGATCGACAGGCCCTGGCCCAAGCCGCCGCTGCTGATCTGCGAACAGGCAGGTGCTGGCCGATTGCTGCTCCAGCAGCAGGTGGGGAGCACCCTCCAGATATATTCATAAAAGGAATATCTAAAGATTAATTAATAATTATTTAGTCTAAATATCTTCGTGCACTATTGAGCCCGCGCTTTTACTGCCAGGAATGCACCATGTCGCTGATCACTCATCCAAACGCCCGTGAATTGACCAAGTCGGTACGGGCCACCGTTCTGGTGTTCAAGGACCCGCGCTCCCAGGAATTGCTCAGTCGCATCGAGCGCCTGGCCCCCAGTGAGGCCAATACCCTGATCATTGGCGAGACCGGCACCGGCAAGGAACTGGTGGCGCGCCACATCCATCACCTGAGCCGCCGCGGGCGCGAGCCCTTTGTCGCGGTGAACTGCGGGGCCTTTGCCGAAACCCTGGTGGAAAGCGAACTCTTCGGCCATGAAAAAGGCGCCTTTACCGGCGCCACCACCCATAAGGCCGGCTGGTTCGAAGCGGCCAACGGCGGCACGCTGTTTCTCGACGAGATCGGCGACTTGCCGCTGAACATGCAGGTCAAGCTGCTGCGGGTGCTGCAGGAGCGAGAAGTGGTGCGCCTGGGCTCGCGCACGCCGATCCCGATCAATGTGCGGCTGGTGGCGGCCACCAACGTCAACCTCGCCGATGCCGTGGTGGCCGGGCATTTTCGTGAAGACCTGTTCTACCGCCTGCACGTGGCCACCATCCGCCTGCCGCCGCTGCGCGAGCGCCCGGGGGACATCCTGCCCCTGGCCGAATTCTTCCTTGAGGAACACTGCCAGCGCCTGGGCTACAACCGTGCCTCGCTGACCGAAGAGGCTGAACGCAAGCTGCTGGAGCACAGCTGGCCGGGCAACATTCGCGAACTGGAAAATGCCATCCACCACGCCTTGCTGGTGTGCCGCCAGCAACGGGTGGCACCGGGGGATCTGCACCTGGTGGACATGCGCTCCTCCGGCATCCGCCAGGAACAGGCGCCCCTGGCCGTCCCGGGGCCTCAGGCGCCGGCAGACCTGGGCCGGGCCTTGCAGGCGCTGTTCGAGCAGAACATTCCCGACCTGTACGAGCACATCGAGGAAACGATCTTTCGCGAGGCCTATCGCTACTGCCATGGCAACCAGTTGCAGACCGGGCGCCTGCTCAACATCAGCCGCAACATCGTGCGCGCTCGGCTGGAAAAGATCGGCGAGTTGAACAAGCCCCTGGCGACTTCCGCTTCCTAGATCCGCTTCCTGGACCCGAGAACCGGCCCGGGGCTTTTTTTGCCCGGGGCGGTTGACGCCTGCCGGCTTGATCTTTAGTCTTTGGAACGATCATTCCAGAAAGGTAATAGCCGTGCGTCCCAAGGAGTTCGACCCCGAGCAGATTGCCGATGCGGCCATGCAGGTGTTCTGGCAGCGCGGTTACGCCGCCACGTCCATTCAGGACCTGGTGGAAGGCACCGGCCTGAGCCGCAGCAGCCTGTACAACGCCTTCGACAGCAAGCACGGCCTGTACACCTGTGCCCTCAAGCGCTACCAGCAGATGACCAGCGCCAATATCGAGCTGCTGGGCGCCGACGCACCCGCCAGGGAACTGGTCCGGCGATTGCTGATGCACATCGTCGACAACGAGCTGGAAGACACCCGGCGCCTGGGCTGCCTGGCGGCCAATGCCTCCCTGGAAATGGCCGGGCAGGACGCGGCGGTGGCTCAGCTCGTGGCGCAGAATTTCCAGCGTATCGAGGCGGCCCTGGAGCAGGTGCTGCGTCGCGGCCAGGAGCAGGGGGAGATCGACCCGCAGAAGAATCCCCGGGCCCTGGCCAGCTTTGTGGTGTGCACCGTGCAGGGCTTGCGGGTGCTGGCCAAGGGTAGCCTGGCGGAGCAACGACGCCAGCGCCTGCTGGATGTGGTCGAGGTGGTCCTGGCCAGCCTGTAGCAGCCGGCGCGCCGGCGAAGGGCCCCTCACAATCTGCATCAGGTTCCAGGGCGTCTTCGCTGGCAAGCCAGCGCCTATAGGGCTGGGCTTTTTTTTGCCTTTTATTGGAATGATCATTCCATAATTAATTCAACACGGGAGAGACACAGATGGCCAAGCAACCAGGATCCATTGCGGTATTAGGCATCGGCATCATGGGCGCCGCAGTGGCGCGCAATCTGCGGCGCAAGGGCTTTGCGGTACGAGCCTGGAACCGCACGCTGCAGCGGGCCCAGGCGCTGATCGCGGACGATATCCAGGTATTTGCCGAGCCCGCCGAGGCGGTACGCGGGGCGCAAGTGATCATCACCCTGGGCAAGGACGGCGCCGCCGTGCTGCAAGCCATGCAGCAGGCACGGGACGGTTTCGAGCCTGGGGCGCTCTGGCTGCAGATGGCCACCGTGGGGATCGAGGCCAACGACCAACTGCAAGGCTTTGCCCGGGATGGCGGGCTGGTCTTCTACGATGCCCCGGTGCTGGGCACGCGCCAGCCTGCGGAGCAGGGCCAGTTGGTGGTATTGGGCGCGGGCCCCGAGGCTCATCGGCCGGCGTTGCAGCCGCTGCTGGAGGCCATCGCCAAGCGTGTGCTCTGGGTTGCCGAACAGCCGGGAGCCGGCAGCCGCCTGAAGCTGGCCCTCAACAGCTGGGTGCTGGCCCTGACCCACGGCGCCGCGGAAAGCCTGGCCCTGGCCAAGGGGCTGGGGCTGGACCCGGCGCTGGTGGTGGAACTGGTCAGCGGCGGGCCCCTGGACAGCGGCTATTTCCAGGCCAAGACCCGGGCCATGCTCAGTGGCGACTACAGCCCGAGCTTTACCCTGGCCAACGCCCTGAAAGACGCCGAATTGATGGTAGCGGCGGCCGCCAGAGCCGGGGTCCGGCTGGATCTGGCCGAGGCCGGAATCCAGCGTTTCCAGCGCGCCCTGGAGCAGGGCCATGGCGACAAGGACATGGCGGCCTCCTACCTCGGCTGAGCGGTTTCTTCTAGCGCTGATGCAGGCGCTGGCTTGCCAGCGAAGGCGCCCGTGAGTCGGGCGCAGGGGCTGAGGGCCTCTTCGCCGGCAAGCCGGTTCCTGCGGTGATCTCTGGTTTTCTTGTGTGAGCATTCTTTCATGAACATTTGCGTACCTTTGCCGACCGCCTCCAGCAGGCTGCCGGTCTGGCGCCTGCTGGCCTTTACCCTGGCCGGTTTCATCGCCATCGTCACTGAGACGCTGCCTGCCGGGCTGTTGCCGCAGATCAGCCAGGGCCTGGGCATCAGCGAGGCCATGGCCGGGCAGTTGATCAGCCTGTATGCCCTGGGCTCGGTGGCGGCGGCGATTCCGCTGATCGCCGCCACTCGCAGTTGGCGCCGTAGGCCCTTGCTGTTGCTGGCCATCGGCGGCCTGTTGCTGTTCAACAGCCTGACCGCGTTGTCGACCCACTACCTGCTGACCCTGGCCGCGCGCTTTGCCGCGGGCATGGCGGCGGGGCTGGTCTGGGGCCTGCTGGCCGGCTATGCCCGGCGTCTGGTGGTGCCCGAGTTGCAGGGCCGGGCCCTGGCGGTGGTGGGCGTGGGCCAGCCGATCGCGCTGTGCCTGGGGGTGCCCCTGGGGGCCTGGCTGGGCACCCGCATGGATTGGCCGCAGATCTTCTGGGGGCTGTCGCTACTGGCTCTGCTGCTGTGGTTCTGGGTGCGCCTGGCAGTGCCGGACTACCCCGGCCAGCCGGCCCACCAGCGCCAGCCGATCGCGCGGATCTTTCTCACCCGGGGCCTGCCCCAGGCGCTGCTGGTGATCTTCGTGTGGATCCTGGCCCACAACATCCTCTACACCTATATCGCGCCGTTCCTCGCGTCCCTGGGCCTGGCGGCCTCTCTCGACCGGGCGCTGCTGGTGTTCGGCCTGGCCTCCCTGGTGGGGATCTGGCTCATCGGGCTCGGGGTCGACCGCTGGCTGCGCGGGCTGACCCTGTGCAGCCTCGCCGGTTTCGCCCTGGCGTGCCTGCTGCTGGGGATCGCTGCCAGCCAGCCCTGGCTGGCCTGGCTCGGCATTGGCGCCTGGGGCCTGACCTTCGGTGGCGCCCCGACCTTGCTCCAGACCGCCGTGGCGGATGTGGCCGGGGAGGGGGCGGATGTCGCGCAATCGATGCTGGTGACCATCTTCAACCTGGGCATTGCCTGCGGGGGTATGGTCGGCGGCCTGCTCTTGCAACGCTATGGCGCGGCGTCTTTTCCCTGGGCCATGGCCGCCCTGGCGCTGGTGGGCCTGATGCTGGTCTGGGGCGCGCGCAGCCATGCCTTCAAGCCGGGTCAGCGCTCTGCCTGCTGCGCCTGAGGTTGGGCGTCGCGAGCCTGTTGCAGCAGGCTCGCCCATTCATTGGCGAAGCGGTGGCAGTCCCCGGGCCAGCGTGCGGTCAGCAGATTGCGGTCGCGGACCACAAAACCGCGTTCGGGGTGCTGTGCCGAATCCCGCCGGGGCAGCCAGGGCCCGGGCAGAAAATCCGCCGGGCTGGCCAGGGCCGCCTTGATCTCTTGCTCGACGCTGTGGTCGTAGGTGCGGTAGTAGCGCCCCAGCCACGGCGCGGTGACCAGCCAGGCCGCGAGTTCCATGGGGCCGGCCAGCAGGGCGGTGACCTTGCGCCCATGGAGCACCGAGCGCCCGCTGGCCGGATCGATGCAGCGTGCCAGGGCCAGGGGGCCGTGGCACACCGCGGCCACGGGTTTGTTGGCCTGGAAGAAGGCCAGGATGATCCGCCGCACCTCCTCGGATTCCAACAGGCTGCGCATGCCCCGGGCGTGGCCGCCGGGAATCAGCAAGCCCTCGTAGGCTGCCGGGTCGACCCCGGCATAGGGCAGAGGGCTGCAAAAGGCCGGGTCGCGGGTCATGGCGTGGTAGCGCGCCAGGTCGGCCGCCGGGGTCATCAACAACGGGTTGAGCGGGCCGAACCCCAGGCTCACCAGGCGCGAATCGGCGTAGGCCGGCATCCCCAGGGGGGTGGCGAACTGCGCGGCAAAACCGGCGTCCCGGGCAGCCTGCCAGGGCAGGCTGCTTTCGCTGGGGTCGTAGTCGGCGTGGGGCAGCAGAATCAGGATCATCGCGCGGGCTCGCAGCACCTAAGGGTGCGTTGCAGGTTAGCAGCCCCGCCAGGGGATGCCGGCACGCCGCTGTTGCGCCGTGCCGGCATTTGTCACTTGGCCGCGGCGGCGCGGGTGCGTTCGATGTCCTGCACCAGGCCGTCGATGCGTTGCAGTTGCTCGCGGTTGTCGTGGTCCCAGGGGTGAAAGCCCGGCTTGAAGAACTGCAGCCAGGGCAGGGCGATCCGCGGGAACACCCCCTTGGGGCCGTAGAGGTACTTGACCACCTGCCACAACCCGCGCCAGTGGCCGCCGCGACGGCGGTCGGCGATCAGCATGCGCACATGGAAGTCGAACACCACCAGCCAGAAGCCCAGGGTGGTGAACAGCATGCTCCCGGTGCGGATCAGGTAACGCTTGGGCCCGGGCTTGATCACGCTGTTCCAGACGTCGTAGGACACGGCCTTGTGCTCGGTTTCCTCCAGGGCGTGCCACAGCCACATCTGCCGGTAGCCCGCCACCGAATTGCCGAAGCGGCTGGGGTCGCGCAGCAGCAGGTCGGCGAGGATTGCCGTGTAGTGTTCCAGGGCTACGGTGATCGCGAGGTTGAAGGCCGGCGGGAAGTGCTTCTTCTGGAAATCGAGGAAGAAGCGCAACCGCCGGTCCAGCAGATGGGCCGGCAGCCCGGCGTCCTGCAGCAGGTCGTTGTAGCGCAGGTGCTCGCGGCTGTGCATGGCTTCCTGGCCGATGAAACCCTGGATCTGGCGCTTGAGCTCGGGGTCGTGAATCTGTTCGCGGTAGTGGCGCACGCTGTCCATGAAGAACAGCTCGCCGGAAGGAAACAGCAGGGACAACGCATTGAAGAAGTGGGTCACGTGGCTGCCTTGCTCGTGCCAGTCGCAGGCGCGTTCGGCAGGCAGTTCGACCTTGATGTCGCGGCGGATGGGCAGCATGGCTGTCGCTCCTCTAGACATGAAAAAGGGTGGGCGGCGCTACAGGCCGCGTTCGTCCTGGGGCTCGTAGACCGCCGGCCGCGTCTTGCCCGGCTTGGGCGCCATGCGCCGGCTGGCCCACACCACCAGGGCCTGGTAGGCGCTGGGCAGCAAGCGGATGAACAGGTCGAGCAAGTGCGCGTCGCGGCCGATCAGCACCCGGCGCTTGTTCTTGCGCACCCCCAGCAGGATCACCTTGGCGGCGGTTTCGGCAGAGGTGATGAAGAGTTTTTCGAAGTCGTCCCGGGCCTGCTGCTCGTTGTCGATCAGGAAACCCTTGACGTTGTCGCTGATGCGGCTGGTGCGGGCGATATCGGTGCGGATGCCCCCCGGATGCACGCAGGTGGCAGAGACCCCGTGGCCTTGCAGGTCGAGCTCCTGGCGCAGGGATTCGGTAAAGCCGCGCACGGCGAACTTGGTGGCGTTGTAGCCGCTCATGCCGGGCTGGGAGAACAGCCCGAAGACGCTGGAGGTGTTGATGATGTGACCGTCGCCGGATTGCCTGAGGTAGGGCAGGAAGGCCTGGGTGCCGTGGACCACGCCCCAGAAGTTGACGTCCACTATCCACTCCAGGTCCGCCAGGCTCGAACCTTCCACGGTGCTCGACAGCGCCACCCCGGCGTTGTTGAAGATCAGGTTGATCTGGCCGTGTTCGGCGGCGCTGGCGGCGGCCCAGGCGAACATCGCCTCGCGGTCGCCGACGTCCAGTTCCTGGCTGCTGATGCGCAGCGGCAACAGGGTCGCGGCCCGGGCCTGGGCCACGGTCTGTGCCAGGCCCTGGGGGTTCTTGTCGGCCAGGGCCAGGTGACAGCCCTCACGGGCCAGGGCGACGGCCAGGGCGCGGCCCATGCCGGAGGCGGCGCCGGTGATGGCGGCGACTTTACCGTTAAAGTTTTTCATTGAGAGCGGCCTCTTCAAGGTGCAGGGGGCGCGCGGCGGCAGGTGCGGCGGCGGGCTGGGCGTGGGGCAGGTGGCTGGCCTGGTAGTCCTGCAGCTCGAAGTGCTGCAAGGTCTTCTTGAAGCTCCAGGTGGAGCCCGGCCAGAGGGTGGTGTTCTGCCCGCTGCGCGGGTCCAGGTACCAGCTGCGGCAGCCGCCAGTGGACCAGATGGCCCCGGCCAGGCGCTGCTGCAGGCGCTGGTTGTACTGGCTTTCGACCTGGGGCCGGACTTCGATGCTGGCGATACGTTCGCGCTGCATCTGGCCCAGGGCCTTGAGGATGTAGTCCACCTGGGCCTCGATCATCAGGATCATCGAGTTGTGCCCCAGGCCGGTGTTGGGGCCGACGATCATGAAGAAATTCGGGAAGCCCGGCAGGCAGGTGCCCAGGTAGGCGTGGGCGCCCCGGGCCCAGCTGTCCATCAGGTCCTGGCCATGGCGGCCGAACAGCAGGCCTCGGGGGATCGGGTCGGTGGCCTGGAAACCGGTGCCGAAGATGATGCAGTCCACGGGGTGGCGGCTGCCGTCTGCAGTGATCACCGCGTCGCCGTCGATGCGCTGGATGTCATCAGTGATCAGCCGCACGTTGCCCCGGGTCAGGGCCGGGTAGTAGTCGTTGGAGATCAGGATGCGCTTGCAGCCGATGGTGTAGTCCGGGGTCAGGCGCTGGCGCAGCACCGGGTCGGGAACCTGTTTGCGCAGATGACGCAGGGCCACGCGCTGCACCACCTTCATCAGTCTGGGCCGGCGGGCGAAGGCGATCACCCGGCTTTCCAGGGCCCAGTACAGCGCCGAGCGCACCAGCCGCTGGGTGAAGGGCAGGTGCTTGAAGGCCCAGCGTTCCACCGCGCTGAGCTCGCGGTCGGGCTTGGGCATGATCCACGGCGGGGTGCGCTGGAACAGCTTGAGCTGAGCCACCCGCGGGGCGATTTTCGGCACGAACTGGATGGCGCTGGCGCCGGTGCCGATCACCGCCACCCGCTTGCCTTGCAGGGCGTAGCGGTGATCCCACTGCTGGGAGTGAAACCGCTTGCCGGTGAAGGTGTCGAGCCCGGGGATGTCCGGGATCGCCGGGCGCGACAGGCCACCCATGCCGGAGATCAGTACCCGCGCGCTGACTTCCCGACCATTGCTGAAGCGCAGGTGCCAGCGCTCCCGGGCTTCATCGAAGACCGCCTGTTGCAGGCCCATGTTGAAGTGCAGGTAGGGTGCCAGGGCGAAATCCCGGGCGCAGTTTTCCAGGTATTCGCGGATTTCCGGCTGGGGCGCGAACTGCCGGGTCCAGTTCGGGTTGGGCGCAAAAGAGAAGGAATAAACGTGGGATTGCACGTCGCAGGCGCAGCCGGGGTAATGATTGTCGCGCCAGGTGCCCCCCAGGGACGCGGCGTGTTCGGCGACGAAGAAATCCTCTATCCCCGCTTGCTTGAGCTTGATCGCCATGCACAGCCCGGCGAAGCCGGCGCCGATGATGGCGATGTCAACGACCTCGGGGTCGTTGGGTGGCGAGTACGCATTCATGGTGTGTACCTCGATTGTAATGATGCTGCTGGGTGACTTTCGTCAGTGGGTGAAAACTCAGGATTGCACAATTTAAAATAATGTTTTAAAAATTAATTTAAATAAATTACCTGAAAATGTCACCTGCGCTGGTCGCCTGTGGATTTTGCGGGGCTCATCCAGGCCATGGGTGAGGCGTCACAGGCGGCACCAGGCCAGGGCGACACGCCACACCGCCAGGTCATTCCGATCACGGGCTAACGGCGCAGGGAAGCTGAGGGGGCGGGTTATGGAGTGGCTGGTAGCGGCAGCGGTATTCCTTGCGGTCAGTGCGGTGCTCTGGGTGGTGAGTTTTCGTATCAACCGCCGGATTGAAAGCCAGGTTCCGATCAACGGACGCTTTCTCGAGGTCGGTGGCGAGCGCATTCACTACACCGATGAGGGCAGGGGCCCGGCGCTATTGATGATCCATGGCCTGACCGGCTGCGGGCGCAACCTGACCCACTCCCTGGCCCCGCAGCTGCGCGAACGCTTCCGGGTGATCACCATCGATCGTCCCGGTTCGGGCTATTCCACCCGGGCCCGGGGCGCCGCGGCAGACCTGCCGGCCCAGGCCAGCCTGGTGGCCAGGTTCATTCGTACCCTGGACCTGGGCCAGCCCCTGGTACTGGGGCATTCCCTGGGCGGTGCGGTGGCGCTGTCCCTGGCCCTGGACCATCGGCAATCGGTGTCCGGGCTGATCCTGGTGGCCCCCTTGACCCATCCGCAGCGCATGTTGCCGCTGGTGTTCCTGTCCCTGGCAGTGCGCCCGGCTTTGCTGCGGCGCTGGATGTCCCTGACCCTGGCGGCGCCCATGGCCATGCTCGGGCGCCGTGGCCTGGTCAAGTCGGTGTTCGCCCCGGACCCGGTGCCCGAGGATTTCGCCGAGCGTGGCGGCGGGTTGCTGGGGATGCGTTCGGACAGCTTCTACAACGCCTCCAGCGAAATCGCCGTGGTCAACCGTTCGCTGCCGGGCATGGTCAAGCATTACCCCAGCCTGAAGCTTCCGGTAGGGCTGATCTATGGCTCGGCGGACCCGGTGCTCAGTTACCGCCGGCACGGTGAGTCAATGGTCGGCAAGGTGCCGGGGCTGTCCCTGGAGATCGTCCAGGGCCGGGGCCACATGTTGCCCATTAGCGCAGTCGAGCGGGTGGTGGCCATGGTCCAGCACGTCGCTTCCCAGGCTGCGCCACAACGCAGCGCAACCATCCTGCACCCGCCGTTCGCGGCTTCAAGAGCAAGTTGAGGGCGTGGCGGGGGGCGGTTTCGAGCGCCCCTGCCGCGGCGTCGACAGCAGCTGTAAATGCTTCACGGGCGACATTCGAAACAAGCCGAAAAAATAGTTGACGAGCTAACGAACCCGAGCTATTTTTTTAAAAAAATGTTTTGAATGTTTTTTTTGAAAGTGCAATTGAGCGATTAAAAATAATGAAAATAACGCCATTTCACGCTTTTGTTTTTTCATCCCTTCACGCTCTGCACAGCGCAGCCGCGCTGTCCTTTATAGCACCTGTTTCGACTGCCATCCTGCGGAGGCTGCCATGACTGTTTCCGTGGCGGCACCCGGCGTCTGGACCGATAGCAAGCGTCACCTGTGGTGGCTGGGTACCTTGCCCATGATCACCCCTCTGCTGTCGGGGATCTTCGCCCTCACCACCGGGGTGCAAGTGTTCTGGTGGAGCGGGGTCCTGGTGATCTTCGGCCTGATCCCGCTGATTGACGGCCTGATGGGGGAAGATGCCAGCAACCCGCCTGAATCCGCCGTTCCCGATCTGGAAAAACAACCCTACTACCGCTTTATCGTCTACAGCTGTGCCGTGCTCTCGGTACTGTCTTTGGTGGTGACCGCCTGGATGGCCATCAGCGGGGTGGACTGGATCATCGCCGGCGGCCTGCTGCAACTGAGTGAACAACTGCACCTGCAAGGCAGCCTGGCGAGTTTCGCCGCCTTCCTCACCGAGCGTGCGCAACTGCACGGCAGTATCGGCTGGTTCACCTACCTGGGCATGGCGATGTCCACTGGCGCGGCCACCGGCATTGCCATCAACATCGCTCATGAGCTGGGGCACAAGAACCGCGGGATGGCCAAGTTCCTGGCCAAGCTGGCCCTGGCTTCGACCTTCTATGGACACTTCTTCGTCGAGCACAACCGCGGCCATCATGTGCGGGTGGCCACCCCGGAGGACCCGGCCAGTTCGCGCCTGGGCGAATCCTTCTGGAGTTTCCTGCCGCGCACCGTGTGGTTCAGCCTGAGTTCGGCCTGGCATCTGGAAAGCCAGCGCCTGGAAAAACTCGGCCTGCCGACCCTGCACTGGAAGAACGGCGTGCTCAGCGCCTGGCTGTACAGCGTGGTGCTGTGGGGCGTGCTGATCGCCTGGCTGGGGGCGGCGGTGATTCCCTTCCTGGTGATCCAGGGGGTCTACGGCTTCTCTCTGCTGGAGGTGGTCAACTACGTCGAGCACTACGGTCTGCTGCGCCAGAAACAGCCCAACGGCCGCTATGAACGCTGCTCGCCGCGCCACTCCTGGAACAGCAACCGGATCGTCACCAACATCTTCCTGTTCCAGTTGCAGCGCCACTCCGACCACCACGCCAACCCGACCCGTGCGTATCAGGCCTTGCGTCACTTCGATGAGTCGCCACAGCTGCCCTATGGCTACGCCACCATGATCGTCTGGGCCTATGTGCCGGCCCTCTGGCGGCGCCTGATGGATCACCGGGTGCTGGCGCACTACTCGGGTGATGTACGCCTGGCCAACATGCACCCGGCCAAGCGTGACGAGTTGCTCAAGCGCTACGGCTTCAGCAACACCGATTCAGACACCGCTCTTTAGTTGTACCGCTCACCCCTGCAAGTGCTGGTGAACCGGTCGTGTTCGCCTGTGATGTGCCCGCTTGAAGGGTGAGCAACGCAGTAGGCAGTCCTTAAGCAAGTTGACCGACAACAACAATAAGCAACTGTAAGGAAGTCACGGATGTCTATTTCACCGCTATTCACTGCCCAGTTGTTCGTGGTCCTGGTGGGGATCTCCCTGATGGGCGCCGCCGAAGCCGCGCGCATTGAACCGGCCAACACCGAGTTCACCGCCAAGGGCCCCATCAGCTTTGCCAAGAGCATCATCAATGCCGACTGCACCATCCAGGTCAGCGGCAAGGTCAGCCCCGACGGCAGCTTCGCCAGCGTCGAGAAAGTCGACTTCAGCGGCGGCCTCAAGTGCGGCCAGGTGGAAGCCACGCACCTGCCCTGGAAGCTGATCGCCAAGGACGAAACCAGCGGCGCCATGTCGGGTATCCAGGTCACCGTGCACGCGCCCCTGGTGGGCGGCGACTGCGGGCCGTCCACCGCCGAAGGCAGTTGGAACAACAGCACCGGCAAGTTGGAGGCGGCCCAGGTCAGCCTCGACGGTGGCTGCACCATCAAGACCGTATCGATCCAGATGCCACCCACGTTCCGGGTTGCACCCTGACGCGCACGTCACACCTTTATCGAATTGAAGATTTGGCTGGAAAGGGAAGCTCGGTCGCTGTTCTCCGTGTCGTCTCGCTCAAGGCCATTACCCCGGCGAAATGAATCGCCATACATGTGAGGAAAAACAACAATGAAAGGCATCAAAACTCTCGTGTCCGCCACCGCCATCGTTGCCTGCTTGGGAGCTGCTTCCATGGCCAGCGCTGCATCCATCGCCATTGATGGTGCGAACCCGGATGGTCCGTTCACTACCCCTGGCGGCACCATCACCGTGCGCTCGCCGTCCTCGTTCAACCAGCCCGTGACCTGCAACATCAACTTCAGCGGCAACATCGCCGGCGGCGTGGCCAGCATCACCGGCGCCACCGTCAGCGGCAGCAATGCGCTGTGCAACCTGCCGAAGATCACTGGCTTGCCATGGACCCTGAGTGCCTCCAGCACCACCGCAGGTACCGTGACCAATGTGGGTTACACCATTTCCTTCTTCCCTGCCACCAACTGCGGTCCGACCACCATCAACGTGGCCTGGAGCAACGTGACTCACTCGCTGAGCCTGAGCACGCCTCAGACCCTGAGCGGTGGCTGCTCCGTAGATGTACTGAACGCCAAGCCGTCGCCACAGGTCAGCGTGATTTAAGCGTTATCAGGAACCAAGGGCTGATCACCCGCTGAAGGACACCGCCTCGCAAGAGGCGGTGATCTGCAGATCAGGAGGGCCCTGTAGTGTCGGTTGCTATCGATAATAATAAGGAGTGGGGCATGAATAATAAGAAACAACAGTTGCAGATCGCGGTGGCACTTGCCCTGTTGGGGGGCTTTGGTGCGATCGGCACTGTTCAGGCAGGCGGCTTCACCACGCCTACCTACGGCGCTCCCGGATGGGGCCGGGCCTTCGGTGGTGGTTCGTTGTTCAAGAACGACCCCAGCGCGGCTTACAACAACCCGGCGGCCATGGCGTTTATCGATCAGAACGTGGCACAGATGACGGTCGACTACGCCCGCATCAAGATGAAATACAAAGGCGATGCCTACGATTATCAAGGGAATCCGGCCACCACCTTGCCGGTGGATGCATCCGGCGTCCCCACCGGTGGCCCGGTGCCCCTGGAGGGCAATGGTGGCCAGGGCGGCTTCACCGCCTGGTTGCCGACCGGCTTCATGGTAATGCCGATCAACGATCAGTTTGCCTTCGGCCTGAGCCAGGTCGTGCCCATGGGCATGCGCAGCACCTGGGACAACGACAATTCAAAAATCCGCGACTTTTCGGTGGATACCAAGATCGAGACCGTGGGCCTGACCGGCTCGCTGTCGTTCAAGGTCAATGACGACTTCTCTCTGGGGGCCGGGGTCATCGTCCAGCACAGCAAGGGCTTCGTCAGCCAGAACCTCAACCTGACCGGTGCCGCGGCGGTATCTCCCGGCCTGGGCGGGATCCCGCTGCCGTCCGGCGTCGGGGCGAACCTGATGCGGGTCAAGGTGGACAATACCTCGGTAGGCTGGTTCACCGGCGTGGTCTGGAAACCCACCGACCGCGACACCCTGGGCCTGAACTACCACGCCAAGATCAAGAACAAGATGGACGGCAAGTACAACGTGCGTGCCGACGCGGTAGGCCGCCAGTACATGACCCAACCGGCCGGGCCCAATGGTGAAAGCCTGGTGGAACTGGCCTATCCCGGCCTGAAGCTGAACCCGGACGGCGCCAACGCCAGTGCCCAGCTGGACATTCCAGCCTCCGCCGGGCTGGACTGGGTGCACGTGTTCGATGACCGCTTCACCCTGGGCGCCAGCATGCTGTGGACCCAATGGTCGTCGTTCAAGGACCTGACCCTGAAGTCCGATGGCAATACCCTGGTCTCCATCCCGTACAAGTACAAAGACACCATGATGTATTCCCTGGGTGGCGACTACCGCTTCACCGACCAGCTGACTCTGCGGGCCGGTGTGGCGTACGACCAGACACCAACCCGTAACAGCACACGTGACCCGCGGATTCCCGACAACGATCGCTGGTTCACTTCCCTGGGCTTCGGCTATGACATCAGGGCGATCCCCGGCCTGACCATCGACGGTGCCTATTCCCGGCAATTCGTCAAGGAAGCCAAGATCAAGACCCAGAACGTGGACCGTCTCGGTGCCTCGCGCCTGGATGGCAAGGTCGACGCCAAGGGCGAGGTGGTGAGTCTCTCCGCGACCTATCACTTCTGAGGGTAAAGGCTTTACCCACGCCTCGAGATAACGGCAGTACAAAGGGATTGTGCTACTGCCGTCGGCGGGACGGGTCACCTCAGGACCCGTCTTGACCTGCCATTCCCCCAAGCCCTGGCTGACATCGTTCGGCCGTTGTGCGTTGCTGAAATCACTCAAAACAATATTTAAAAATAAAATTTGAAACGCGGCAGTTTCCTTTGTAGGGTGATCTTCGAGGGGCCGGCACAACGCCCAGGCTCCAAGTGGTCGTCTGCATAGAACAAGAGAGGTATTCCATGATTGTCTGGTTATTGGTGGGACTCGCCGCTGCGTTCGCACTGGCCTATCGGCAGGCCCCGGCATCCTGGTGGCTGGGCTCGGCCCTGGTCTGGCTGGGGGCAGGGCACTGGTTGGGCCTGGTGGGCTCGCTGGGCATCAGCCTCGCGGCGCTGCTGGTGGTGCTGCCGGCTGCGCTGCTGAGCGTCAAGCCGCTGCGTCGGGCCTTGCTCACCCGTCGTGCCCTGGTCATGTTCCGCAAGATCATGCCGGCCATGTCCGACACCGAGCGCGCGGCCATCGAATCCGGCACGGTCTGGTGGGATGCCGAGCTGTTCAGCGGCAAGCCCGACTGGTCGCGCCTGATAGGCGCCGCGCCGGCCAGCCTGAGCGCCGAAGAGCAGGCGTTCATGGACAACGAAGTGGAAACCCTGTGCGACATGGCCAACGACTGGGAAACCACCCAGGTCTGGCAGGACCTCTCGCCCAAGGCCTGGCAATACACCAAGGACGCCGGCTTCCTGGGGATGATCATTCCCAAGCAGTACGGCGGCAAAGGCTTCTCCCACTATGCCCATTCCCAGGTGGTGATGAAGCTCTCCACCCGCTGCTCGGCGGCGGCAATCTCGGTGATGGTGCCCAACTCCCTGGGCCCGGCCGAACTGCTGCTGCACTACGGCACCGAGGCCCAGCGCCAGCACTACCTGCCGCGCCTGGCCCGGGGCGAAGACATTCCCTGCTTCGCCCTGACCAGCCCGTACGCCGGCTCCGACGCCGGGGCCATTCCCGATACCGGCGTGGTCTGCAAGGGCCAGTTCGAGGGCCAGGAAGTGCTGGGCTTCCGGGTTACCTGGGACAAGCGCTACATCACCCTGGGCCCGATCGCCACGGTGCTGGGCCTGGCGTTTCGCGCCGAGGACCCGGACGGCCTGCTGGGCACCAAGGGCAGCCTGGGGATCACCTGCGCGCTGATTCCCACCACTCATCCCGGGGTCAATACCGGGCGTCGCCACTGGCCGCTGAACGCGGTGTTCCAGAATGGCCCGACCACCGGCAAGGATGTGTTCATCCCCCTGGAATGGGTGATCGGCGGTGGCGACCAGGTGGGCAACGGCTGGCGCATGCTGATGGAATGCCTGGCCGCCGGGCGCGCCATTTCCCTGCCCTCGGCCAACGTCGGCCTGGGCAAGGTGGCGGTGCGCGGCACCACGGCCTACGCGGCGATGCGCAAGCAGTTCGGCCTGCCCATCGGCAAGTTCGAAGGGGTGCAGGCGCCCCTGGCCCGCATGGCCGGGCACCTGTATGCCTGCGACGCGGTGCGCAAGGTCTCGGTGGCGTCCCTGGATGCCGGCGAGAAGCCCTCGGTGATCTCGGCCATCGCCAAGTACCACGTCACCGAGCGCGCCCGGGCCATGGTCAATGACGGCATGGACATCGTTGCCGGCAAGGGCATCTGCATGGGGCCCAACAACTTCCTGGCCCGGGCCTACCAGCAAAGCCCGATCGCCATCACCGTGGAAGGCGCGAACATCATGACCCGCTGCCTGATCATCTACGGCCAGGGGCTGATCCGTTGCCATCCCTATGTCTTTCGCGAGATGGAAGCGGCCCGGGACAGCGGGCGCAAGGGCCTGGAAGCGTTCGACAGCGCGATGTTCGGCCATATCAGCTTCGTCTTCGCCAACACCGTGCGCGCCGCGGTGCATGCGGTCACTGGCGGGCGCCTGATCAAGGCCCCGGGCAACACCGACAAGGCCCTGGCCGCCTATTACCGGCAGATCCAGCGTCTGTCGGTGGTGCTGGCCCTGGCCTCGGACATTTCCATGGGCGTGCTGGGCGGTGCCCTCAAGCGCAAGGAAAGCATCACCGGGCGCCTGGGGGACATTCTGTCCCAGCTGTACATCCTGTCCTGCGTGTTGAAGCGCTTCGAGGACGATGGCCGGCCGCAGGCCGACCTGCCGCTGGTGCACTGGGCCGCCCAGGACTGCCTGCTGCGGGCCCATGAAGCCCTGGCCGAAGTGCTGGACAACTATCCGTCCAAGGCTGCCGCGCGGATCATCCGTGGCCTGAGCTTTCCCCTGGGCATTCCCCAGCGCAAGCCGTCGGACCGCCTGCTGGCGCAAGTCGCCGAACTGGTGCAGACCCCGGGCCCGACCCGCGACCGCCTGCTGGCCGACTCCTACATCCCGCAGCCGGACATCGACAAGCTGGCCTATGGCGAACTGGCGTTCCGCCTGCAGCCACAGGTGGACCTGATCGAGGCGCGGCTCAAGCCGGCGATCAAGCAGGGCACGCTGGCGCCGTTGCCGATCTCCCGCGAGGCCTTCGTGATCTGGCGGGTCAAGGCCCTGGAGCTGCAGCTGATCAGCCCGGACGAGGACGAGCTGCTGGGGCGCTATGTGGAATACGGCGACCACGCGATCCAGGTCGACGATTTCCCCCAGGACTTCGGTCTGCTCGAAGCCCTGCAACAGCGTCAGGCGCACTTCGAGCAAAGCGCCAAGCCGGCCTCGCGCAAACGCGCGGCCAGCAGCGAAGACGCGGTGGCCGCCAGCGATTCGGCCTATTGACCCTCTACAGGATTGGATCGGGATCTCTTTATGTCTGACGGTTATCTTTCGTTCGTCAATTCCGGCTGGGGCCGCTGGCTGGCCCAGCGCACCGGCCTGCCGCAACCGGTGCCGCTGCAACGGCACCGCGAGGGGCAGGGCGGCAACCTGCTCAACCCGGTGGTCCTCGCCGCAGCGCCCGAGGGGCGCCTGCTGGGCGAGCTGCAACGGATCTTCGCCGCCACCGACACCGTGGCAGCCCAGGCCGCAAGCATCACCGCGCCTTCCACGGTGAAGGTCCAGGGCCTGGTGTTCGATGCCAGTGGGGTGGCCGACATCGCCCAGCTGGACGAGCTGTACCGCTTCTTCCACGCCAATGTGCGGCGCCTGACAGCCCACGGCCGGGTGCTGGTGCTGGGTACGCCGCCGGAGCACTGCAAGGAACTGGCCCAGGCGGTGGCGCAACGGGCCCTGGAAGGCTTCGTGCGTTCCCTGGGCAAGGAGCTGCGTCGGGCCATCACGGTGCAGTTGCTGTACGTCGAGCCCGGCGCCGAAGCCGAGCTGGACAGCAGCCTGCGGTTCTTCCTGTCGCGCCGCTCGGCCTATGTATCGGGGCAGGTGGTGCGCATCGGCGAACCGGTGGAAGTGCCCCGGCACATCGATTGGCAACAGCCCCTGGGCGGGCGCCGGGCACTGGTCACCGGGGCCTGCCGCGGCATCGGCCTGGCCATTGCCAAGGTCCTGGCCCGGGAGGGCGCCCAGGTGGTGTGCCTGGACATTCCCCAGAGCGAGGCCGAGCTGCAGCAGGCGGCTGCCGGGATCAAGGGCAGCGCCCTGGCCCTGGACATCACCGCGGCCAACGCCGGCCAACGCCTGCTGGAGTTCGTCGGCGAGCACGGCGCCTTCGATATCGTGGTGCACAACGCCGGCATCACCCAGGACAAGACCCTGGCGAAGATGACCGAGGCAGCGTGGCGCAAGGTCATGGCGGTCAACCTGGAAGCGCCGCTGCTGCTCAGCCAGGCGCTGCTGGAAGGCCAGGGCCTGAATCCCGGTGGGCGCATCGTCTGCGTCTCGTCGATTTCCGGGATCGCCGGCAACCTCGGGCAGAGCAACTACGCCACCTCCAAGGCCGGGGTCATCGGCCTGGTGGAGAACCTGGGGCCCCTGGCGGCGCGTCAGCAGATCACGGTCAACGCTGTGGCACCGGGCTTTATCGAAACCCAGATGACCGCGAAGATCCCGCTGATGATCCGCGAGGCCGGGCGGCGCATGAACTCCATGTCCCAGGGCGGTCAGCCCGTGGATGTGGCGGAAACCATCGCCTGGCTGGCCCATCCGGCCTCCGGCGGGATCAATGGACAGGTGGTCCGCGTCTGCGGGCAAAGCCTGCTGGGGGCCTGAGCCATGAATGCTGATACCGCAATTCGCATCATCGAGCCGCCGCCCTCCCGGGGGCAGCTGCTTTACGACGGCATCCGCAGCCTGCGCAAGCCCAAGCCGGACGCCGCGCCCCAACTGCCGACGGAGCGCCTGGTGCGCCCGGCGGTAGAGCTCAAGGCCGACGAAATAGCCCGTTACGCCCAGGCTTGCGGCTTTCGCCGGGAACATGGGGTGCCGCTGGCGTTTCCCCACACCCTGGCGTTCCCGCTGCACCTGTTGCTGCTGACCCGCCCGACGTTTCCCTACCCGGCCAGCGGCATGGTCCACCTGGCCAACCGCATCCGCCAGTACCAACGGCTGGAGGAGGGCCAGGCCCTGCGCCTGGAAGTGTTCGCCGAGCGCTGGCTGGCCCATCCCAAGGGCCAGGCGCTGTCGATTGCCACCCGGGCCCACAGTGGTGGCAGCCTGGTCTGGGAAAGCGACAGCCTGTACCTGCGCCGCGGTGTAGCCGGGCCCATCGGCGAGCCCTGGGAGGGTTCGTTGCAATGGGATGAGCAGGCCTTGGTGCGCACTCAGCGCTGGAGCCTGGGGGGCGACCTTGGACGGCGTTTCGCCCAGGTCAGCGGCGACTTCAACCCGATCCATACCTCATGGCTGGGCGCCCGGCTGTTCGGCTTCCGCCGGCCCATTGCCCACGGCATGTGGACCCTGGGCCGGGCCCTGGCGGCCCAGCAACCGCCCCATCCACTGGCGGCGGCCCAGCTGGACTGCGAGTTCAAGCTGCCGATCTTCCTGCCGGCGGCGGTGACCCTGTGGAATCGCCTGTCGGACGGCCCGCGCCATGAGTTCGAAGTGCGCAACAACGCGGGGGACAAGCCCCACATGCGCGGTCTATTTATCTGGGGAGCTCGTTGATGGCTGAGTACAGTTTCAATCCGGCGCCGGTACGCCGGGTGGCGATCCTGGGCGGTAACCGGATTCCGTTCGCCCGTTCCAATACGGTATATGCCAATGACAGCAACCAGGACCTGCTGGTGGCGGCGTTACAGGGCCTGGTGGATCGCTACGGCCTGTCGGGCCAGCGCCTGGGGGAGTTCGCCGCGGGGGCGGTGATCAAGCATTCGCGGGATTTCAACCTGGCCCGGGAAAGTCTCTTGTCCACCACCCTGTCGCCGCAGACCCCGGCCTATGACCTGCAGCAGGCCTGCGGCACCGGCCTTGAGGCGGCGCTGCTGGTGGCCAACAAGATCGCCCTGGGGCAGATCGAAGTGGGCATTGCCGGGGGCGCCGACACCACCTCCGACGCGCCCATCGGCATCAACGAAGGCCTGCGCCGCACCTTGCTCCAGGCCAATCGCGCCAAGGGCACCGGCAACAAGCTGCGCAGCCTGCTCAAGGTGCGCCCGGGGATGTTCTTCAAGCCGTTGCTACCACGCAACGGCGAGCCGCGCACCGGGCTGTCCATGGGCGAGCACTGCGAAGAAATGGCCAAGCGCTGGCAGATCAAGCGCCTGGCCCAGGATGAACTGGCCCTCACCAGCCACCACCAGTTGAATGCGGCCTACCAGCGCGGCTTCTTCGATGACCTGATCACCCCGTACCGCGGCCTGAAACGCGATAACAACCTGCGGGCCGACGCCAGCCTGGAGAAGCTCGCCGGCCTGGGCCCGGCCTACGACCGCCACAACGGCACCCTGACCGCCGGCAACTCGACCCCCCTTACCGATGGCGCCTCGGTGGTGCTGCTGGCCAGCGAAGACTGGGCGGCGGCCAACAACCTGCCGGTGCTGGCCTACCTGCGTACCGGGGAAACCGCCGCAGTGAACTTTGTCGACGGCAGTGAAGGGCTGCTCATGGCCCCGGCCTATGCCGTGCCGCGCATGCTCGCCCGGGAGGGCCTGAGCCTGGAGGATTTCGACTTCTACGAGATCCACGAAGCCTTTGCCGCCCAGGTACTGTGCACCCTCAAGGCCTGGGAGGACGCTGATTACTGCCGGGACAAGCTCGGCCTCGACGGACCTCTGGGCAGCATCGAGCGCAGCAAGCTCAACGTCAACGGCGGCTCCCTGGGCTGCGGGCATCCGTTCGCCGCCACCGGTGGGCGGCAACTGGCGACCCTGGCCAAGGCGATCCATGAGCGCGGCGGCGGCCGCGGGCTGATTTCCATCTGTGCAGCAGGCGGGCTGGGCGTAACCGCCATCGTCGAAAAATAAAATAACAAGGAGACTGCCAATGAGTGTCGTGAGCCTGCAACCCGTCGAGCGTATCTGGCTGAACGCTTACCTGCCGGGAGTGCCCAGCGATATCGAAGCCGAGATCGACCGTTACCCGTCGCTGCGGGAAGTGTTCCTCGAACACGTGGACAAGTATCGCCAACGGGTGGCCTATGTGAGCATCGGCACCGAGATGGGCTACGACCTGTGGGAGAAGCGGGTATTCGCTTTCGCCGCCTGGTTGCAGTCCAAGGGGGTGAAGAAGGGCGACCGGGTGGCGTTGATGATGCCCAACTGCCTGCAATACCCGATCTGCCTGTTCGGCACCCTGCTGGTGGGGGCCGTGGTGGTCAACGTCAACCCGCTGTACACGGCTCACGAACTGCGGCACCTGCTCAAGGACAGCGGCGCCGAGACCGTGGTGATCTTCGAGAATTTCGCCCACACCCTGGAACAGGCGATGCCGGGCAGCCAATTGAAGAACATCGTGGTGGCCGCCATCGGTGACCTGCTGGGCACCTTCAAGGGCGCAGCCCTGAACTTCGCCTTGCGCCATGTGCAAAAGCAGGTGCCGAAATTCAACCTGCCGGGGGCCATCCGCTTTCCGGCGATGATGAAGCTGGCCAGCGTGCTGGAGCACCGCCCGGTGGAACTCAAGCAGGACGACATCGCCTTCCTGCAATACACCGGCGGCACCACCGGCGATGCCAAGGGTGCCATGCTCACGCACCGCAACATCCTCGCCAACCTGATGCAGGCCAAGGCCTGGGTCGGTGACCAGCTGGACGAGAACCAGCAGGAAACCAACGTCACCCTGTTGCCGCTGTACCACGTGCTGTCGCTGACGGTGAACTGCCTGATGTTCATGTGCCTGGGCGGGCGCAACATCCTCATCGCCAACCCGCGTGATGTGAAACGGGTGCAGATGATCCTGCGCAAGGAAAAGTTCAGCGGCATCGTCGGGGTCAACACCCTGTTCAATGGCCTGCTGGAGAACGAAGAGTTTCGCGGCCGGGATTTCTCCGACCTGAAGCTGGCGATTGCGGGCGGCATGGCCACCCACACCTCGGTGGCCCGGCGCTGGAAGGAAGTCACCGGGGTGCCGATCATCGAAGGCTACGGCCTGACCGAGTGCTCGCCGGTGGTGAGCATCAGCCCGATCGACATTGCGCGCATGCGCGAAGGCGATTTCACCGGGACCATCGGCGTACCGCTGCCTTCGACCTGGGTGCGCTTCGTGCGCGAGGACGGCCAACTGGCCGAGCTGGGCGAGGAGGGCGAGCTGCAGGTACGCGGGCCGCAGGTGATGAAGGGCTACTGGCAGCGCCCGGAGGAAACCGCCAAGGTTCTGGACCGCCACGGCTGGCTGTCCACCGGGGATGTCGGGGTGATGAACGAGCAGGGCTTCATTCGCCTGGTGGACCGCAAGAAGGACATGATCCTGGTCTCCGGTTTCAACGTGTACCCCAACGAGATCGAGGATGTGGTGGCCCTGCACCCCGGGGTGGCGGAAGTGGCGGCGATTGGCGTCGAGGATGATGTGACCGGCGAGAAAGTGAAGATCTTCGTCGTGCGCAAGGACCCGGCGCTGACCCAGGACCAGTTGCTGGCCCACTGCCGGGAATACCTCACCGGCTACAAAGTGCCGCGCTATGTAGAGTTCCGTACCCAAGAGCTGCCCAAGACCACCGTGGGCAAAGTCCTGCGCCGCGCCCTGCGCTGACCCGCAGGAGCCGGCTTGCCGGCGAAGAGGCCCCTGGGCCTTGCGCCGTTTCCAAGGGCGCCTTCGCTGGCAGGCCAGCGCCTACAAGGCGTTGGGCAGGCGGACCTGGCCCGGTTGCAGGCCAAACACTTCCACGCCCTCCGGGGTCGATTGGCCCACGGTCACCGGCACCCGCTGGCCTGGTTGATCGGCCGTTGCCCGGTATTCCACGCTCATGCCGTCGGCGTCGCGCTGGATCGCCGCAGGCGGCAGCACGATGGCCTGGTCGTTGCGGTAGGTGACGATAGTCAGCCGCGCGCTCATGCCCAGGCGCACCCGTTGCAGTTGTTCGCGGCTGAGCTTGGGCACCGACAGGGTCACCGGGAATTGCGCTCCGGCACCTGCGGTTTCGTTGGGCAGGGCCAGGCTGCTGACGATATCCACCACGCCTTCCAGGCGTTCACCATCAAATCCGTCACCGAGAATTTCCACGCGCTGCCCCTGGTGCAGTTGGTTGATGTCCAGCTCCGACACCTTGCTGACGATCTTCAGCTGTTCGATGTTGGCCAGGCCGAACAGCACTTGCCCCGGGCTCAGGCGTGAACCGGTCTGCACCGGACCGTTGGCGGCACCGGCGGTGTTCGGGCCCGCGCCGCCATTGGGTGGCGGCACCACGATGCCGGCAAAGGGGGCGACCACGTTCTTGTGCTCCAGCAGCTTGCGCAGGGCGTCGTACTTGACCGTGGCGTTGGTCAACTCCATTTCGGCAATCTGCCGGTATTCCCCTGTGCCCTGGTTCAGCGCCTGCTGCAATTCACTCTGGGCGGCGGCCAGGTCCAGGCGCTGCATCTGTGCCTGTTGCTCCTGATCGTTGAGCTCGTTGCGCGGAATGATTCCGCGCTGGAACAGGTTCTGGCTTTCCCGCAGCTTGCGTTCGGTATTGGCCAGGGACATCTGCGAGTTGCGCAGGGTACGGCGGGCCCGGGTGACCACGGCGCCGTTGTTCCAGTCCTGCAGCTCCTGGACGGTGCGGCGGGCCTTGAGCAAGGTGGAAAGGGCTTCGCGCGACTGGATCTCCACCAGCCCCGGGTCCATCTGCAAAAGGACCTGGCCGGCCTCTACGCGCTGGCCCTGTTCCACCAGGCTGGCCTGCACATTGCCTTCGAACGGGGCGGTGAGGACCACGGTCTTTTGGGGTTCGATCTTGCCCACCAGGCCGATCTGGTGAGTCAGTACCGTGCCTTGCACGCTGACCCAGCGGGCCTCGCTGGCCGGAGTGCTGGCGGGGGACTGGAGGGTGACCAGGGCAGCGGCGCCCACGGCGAGGGCGACGGCCAGGGCCAGCGCTTGCAGGGTATGGCGACGGCGCTTGCTCGCCTGCGGCTTGTCAGAAGTCATTGAGCGCAATGTCCCAGCTCTCCAAAGTCATGCCCAGGGTCAGGTCCAGTTGCGTCTGGGCGTTCAGGTAGGCGATCAGCGCATTGAGCCGGGCATTCTCGGCGTTGCGCAGGTCACCCTCGAAACTCAGCACCTGGAAGTTGCTGGAACGGCCGGCACTGAGCTTTTCCCGTTCGATGTCCAGCTTGCGCTTGGACAGTTCGCTGGCGCGCTGGGCAATCTCGTACTGGCGCCAGCGGGTGCCCAGGTCGCGCACCACGTTGTTGACGTCACGCTCCAGCACCTGGCGGGCATCGGCCAGGAGGATTTCCTGGTTCTCCACATTGACCCGGGCGTGGACCTCGGCCTGGCGGGTACTCAGGTCGCCAATGGGAATCTGCACCTGGACCCCGGCGTAGCTGTCCCAGCGCCGGTCCGAACCGTTGCTGGTGTCATTGTCATAGCGGCTGCGGGTCTGGTTGGCCCCGGCCACCAGGGATACGTCCCAGCGCGACTGGTCCTTGGCGATCACCAGGTTCAGATCGGCCTGCTGGCTGCCCAGCAGGGTAGCCAGGTATTCGGGCTGCTGGATCTGCGCAAGGCGCAGGGCCTCGCGCTGGTCGATGCTGATCTTGGCCGCCTGCAGGGCCTCGCTGGCGTGGATCCGGCTGGACATGTCCAGGGCCAGCAGACGCAGCAGCGACAGGCGGTTGACGTCCACCTGGTTGCGCGCTTCCTCCACCCCCAGCTCCTGGCTGGCGATGTCGGCTTCGGTCTGCACGATCTCGAACTCGGCCATGCGCCCGGCGCTGATCAGCGCGCGGTTGACTTCCAGCAGGGCATTGGCGCGCTTGAGGGCTTCCTGGGCGATGGTCAGCTGTTCCTGGGAGCGCAGCAGCTCGCGGTAGGTGGTAATGATCGCGGTGATCGTCTGGGCGACCCCGGCCTTGAGGTTGAGGCGGTTGCTTTGTTCGGTGATGCGCGCCAGGCGCAACGGCGCGGTGGTCACGTCCCAGCCGGCGCCGCGCAGCAATGGCTGGATGATCGCCAGGTCCAGGCCGTCGCTGCGCTGGCGGCCGGCCCGATCGGCTTTGTTCAGGTCCTGGATCCAGGCCATGCTCAGGCGTGTGCCGTACTCGCTTAACAGGCTGGTGGCCGGGGCCATGTTGAGGTTCTGCGTGGTGTCGCTGCTGCCCCGGGTGGTGCGGTAGTTGCCGGTGATCAGCAGCTTGGGGTTGAACACATCCTCGGCCACCCGCAGGTCGAACTTCTGCGCCACCCGCTGCAGGTACGAACTGCGGATGCTGCGGTTGTTGCGCAAGCCCAGGTAGACCGCGTCCCCCAGGGTCAGGTCGGTGACCTGCTGGCTGAGCAGGGCGCTGCGCGAGTAGTCGCTGCGCATGGTGGGAGCGGAAGGGCGATCCACCCGCTCATCGGCGCTGAGCGCCGGCAAGTACAAAAGGCACAGGCAGGCGAGTGTTCGCAGGCGCCAGTCATTCATCGCGCAACGCCTCCACCGGTTGCAGTCTGGATGCCGAAATGGCCGGGTACAGGCCGAAAAACAGGCCCACCAGCAGGGTGCTCCCGATCCCCAGCGGCAGTGCGGCTCCCGCCAGGGAGAAGTGCCAGCCGGACATCCGGGCGTAGATAAAGGCCGAGGCGACGCCCAGTATCGCCCCCGACAGGGCGCCGACTGCGGTCAGGCTGACCGCCTCCAGCAGGAACAGGTTGCGGATGTCCTTTTGCCGGGCGCCCAGGGCCATGCGGATGCCGATCTCGCGGCGGCGCTCCGAGACATTCATCAGCATCACGTTCATCACCCCCACGCCACCCCCCACCAGGGAAATGCCGCCCAGGGCCATCAGCAGGTAGCCAAAGGTGCGGCTCTGCCGGGTCATGCCGTCGATGATCTGCTGCGGGACCTGCACTTCCACCTCACGTCCGCGCAGGATTTTTTTCAGGGCCTGGGTCATGGCCGCGGCGACCTGCTCCATGTTCTGGCCACCGGCGACCCGGGTCACCACGTTGTCGATCTGTGGCGAAGGGAAAATCCTCCGCATGCTGCCCTGGGGCAGGAACACCGAATCATTGGCCTGGATTGGCACCAGCACCGCGCTGGGCTGGTTCTGCAGGATACCGATGACCAGGAACAGGTAGTCGTTGATCCGCACCCGGTCCCCCAGTTGCAGCGGGGCCCCGGCGGCGCCCAGGGTCTGAGCCACCTGATAGCCGATCACCGCATAGATTTCGTTCTGATCGAAGTCCGAGAGAAAGCGCCCCTCACGCAACTGCAGGCGCATGGCCGGCGCCAGCTCGGCGGTCGCGCCCACCACACTGGCGTTGGCGGAGCGGCCATTGCGGATCAGCGTGGCGCTGAGCAACACCGTCGGGGCAATGTTGACCAGGCTAGGCACCGCCTGGCTCAGCGCGCGGGTGTCCAGGGCCGCGGGCAGTGGCGTGCGGCTGTCGGCGCTGGCGGGAAAGCGGGCCACCAGGGTGTCGGTGCCCATGTTCTGGAAGATCGCCGCGGCATCCTCGGCGGCGTTGTGGCCGATGTTGATCAGTGCCACCACCGAGGAACTGCCGATGACGATGCCCAGCAGGGCCAGGATCGAACGCTTGCCCAGGGTGCGCAGGCTGACGAAGGCTTCGTGCAGCAACTGGCTGGCGCTTTGCTCGACCTTGAGGCTCATGCCGGGCAGACCTCCTGCACCACGCCATTGGTGACACGGATCTGCCGTTCCAGGCGCTGGGCGATATTGGGGTCGTGGGTGACGATGATCAGGGTCACCCGGCGCTCGCGGTTCAGCGCCAGCAGCAGGTCCATGATGTCCTGGGCGGTGTGGCTGTCGAGGTTGCCGGTGGGTTCGTCGGCGAGGATCACCGAGGGTTCGCCCACCAGTGCCCGGGCGATCGCCACCCGCTGGCGCTGGCCGCCGGAAAGGTCCGCCGGGCGGTGGTCGGCGCGTTGCCCGAGGCCTACCTGGTCGAGCATGTGCATGGCCCGCTCCAGGGAATCACGCCGGGCCACGCCGCGGTAGCTCAGGGGCAGGGCGACGTTGTCCAGGGCGCTGAGACGCGGCAGCAGGTTGAAGCTCTGGAACACGAAGCCGATCTGCTGGTTGCGGATCGCCGCCAACTGGTCGGGGCTGGCGCGGAAGATATCGTGGCCGGCAAAGTGGTAGTCGCCGCTGTCGGGCAGATCCAGCAGGCCGAGAATGTTCAGCAGGGTGCTTTTGCCGGAACCGGAGGAACCCAGGATGGCGCAGCTTTCACCGGCGTCGATGCAAAGGGAGACGTTCTTGAGAATGTGGAGCGGTTGCTCCGCCAGCCGATAGCTCTTGCCTATGCCCTGCAGGGAGATAAAACCTTGCTCGATTATCGTCTCTGTCATCGCTTACCGCGCCGGCTGGCTCGACTGGCTGCTTGAACAACCACGGGGCGCAGGGATCACGCAACAGGGGTATTCAGGGGCAGGGCCAAGCTCTGGTTTTATTTATTATTTTAAAAACATTGTTTGAATAGTAACTGCGTTCATCCTGCCACGCCAGCCGTCTGAACCGGGTAATTGAGGGCTTTTTCCAGGTTTTTTTGCGGAGAAACCCGTGGGTCACAAAAAGGCCGGTGGCCACCGTGACGGTCCCTCGGGCGCTTGCTTTTAGGGCTTCTCGCAGGTATAAAAAATCAAATTTTTTTTTAAAACACTGTTCGAACGGTCAGTTTTTCATCCCAGCAAAGGTTAGTCCTCCATGGTCGCCAAGAAACTCAGTGCCCCCAATGTCACCAAGACCCGACTGCTGGAAGCGACCGAGGCATTATTTATCAAGTACGGCTACGACGCGGTGCTGCTGCGCCAGATCACCGAGCGGGCCAAGGTCAACCTGGCGGCGGTGAACTACCACTTCGGCGACAAGGATTCGCTGATGAAGGCCCTGTTGATGCAGCGCCTGGGGCCACTCAATGATCAGCGCCTGGAACTGCTGGCCAAGTGCGAGGAACAGGCCGAGGGCCCGCTGGACTGCGAAACCCTGCTGGGGGTGCTGTTCGCCCCGGCCATGGGCCTCGAGCGCAGCGACGAGAGTGGCGGCGTGGAAGGACGCTCGTTCATCCGCTTCCTTGGCCGGGTCTACAGCGACACTTCGCCCTTTATCCAGGAATACCTCAAGGAGCATTACCAGCCGGTGTTCGAGCGCTTCTTCAAGGCCTTTGCCCTGGCTTTGCCGGACCTGCCGCGCAACGAGCTGGGGGTGCGCCTGCAATTTGCCCTCAAGGCAATTTCCGGCGTCATGGCCGGCACCGAGCTGCGCCTGCTGATGCAGGCCATGAGCCTTGGACGCCCGGCCACCGATGCTGAAGTCATGGCCAAGCTCATCAGCCTGGTGTCGGCGGCGATTCGCGCCCCCATGCAGGACCCCGATTCCGAGCAGGCCCTGGAGAAAGTCCTCGATACCCAGCGCCTGATCCGTCAGCAATCCCATTCCCTGGCCGGCTGATTCCAGGCTGAGCCGCCCGGCCCCGACAGCGCAGCAGGATCATTCGGAGCGTCAATGATTCTCGGGGCAGGTGCCCACATCTGCTAGGTTCTGCTCCTTGCATCTGCCTTGGAGCATTCGCCATGAGTTCCTCCCAACAGCATGTTCTGGCCGTCAACGGCATCGAACTCAGTGTGCGGGTCAGCGGCCCGGAACACGGGCAGCCGGTATGGCTGCTGCACGGTTTTCCCGAGTGCTGGCATTCCTGGCGCCATCAAGTGCCGGCCCTGGTGGCAGCGGGGTTCCGGGTGTTCGTCCCGGAAATGCGTGGCTATGGCCGCAGCTCGGCTCCCGAGGCGGTGCAGGCCTACGACCTGCTGACCCTGTGCGCCGATATCCAGCAGGCCATGCACGCCTTCGGCCAGCAGCGGGTGTGCATCGTCGGCCACGACTGGGGCGCCCCCGTGGCCTGGCACCTGGCGCTGCTGGAGCCGCAGCGGGTGGCGGCGCTGGTGACCCTGTCGGTGCCCTTTGCCGGGCGGCCGAAACGCCCGGCCAGCGAGATCATGCGCCAGGTGCACGGCGAGCATTTCAACTACATCCTCTACTTCCAGCCGCCGGGAGTGGCCGAGGCGGAACTGGACGCCGATATAGACGCCAGCCTGCGCCTGTTCATGGGCAATGTCGGTGCATTGCTGCAACCCAAGCCGGCCGATGCCCGGTTGTTCGACGGGGTGACGGTGCCCGCAGGGTTGCCGCAGTGGTGCAGCGAGGAGGATTTCCAGGCCTATCGCCAGACCTTTGCCGGGCGCGGCTTTCGCGGTGCCCTGAACTGGTACCGCAATTTCGAGCGGACCTGGAAGCGCACCGAGTTCCTGGCCGATACCCAGGTCCAGCAACCGACCTTGTTCCTGCTGGGCGACCAGGACCCGGTTGGTGTACTGGAAGCCCATACCCTCAAGCGCATGCCGGGCAAGGTGGCGGACCTTGAGCAGCACCTGCTGGCGGACTGCGGGCACTGGATCCAGAACGAACGGCCACAGCAGGTCAATGCCCTGTTGCTGGATTTCCTGCAGCGCCGGTTCACCTAGGGAGCCTGCCGCCCCGCAGGAGCTGGCGTGCCAGCGAACGCGCCAGCAGGTGCGGCGCAAGGTGTTCGCCGGCAAGCCGGCTGCTACGAGGCCGGGTGGTGCCAGCGAAGGGGGCCGATCAACCGAGCATTTCCCGCATCCGGTGCCAGAGCATGCCCAGGGCCAGCAGTGGTGCCCGCAGGGCCGGGCCGCCGGGGAAGGTCATGTGCGGTACGCCGCTGAACACGTCCAGGCCGCGACTGTGGCCGGCATGGATGGCCTCGGCCAGTAGCCGCGCAGTCCAGTGGGTGACGTTCAGGCCATGCCCGGAATAGCCCTGGGCGTAGTACACATTGGGGTACTGCGACAGGCGCCCGACCTGGGGGAAGCGATTGGCGGTGATGCCGATCTTGCCGCCCCATTGGAAGTCGATCGCCACATCCTGCAACTGCGGGAAGACCTTGAGCATCTTGGGTCGCATGTAGCCGGCAATATCCGCCGGATCACGCCCCGAATAGTGGCAGGCACCGCCGAACAGCAAGCGCCGGTCCGCGGTCAGGCGGTAGTAGTCCAGGCCGACTTTCTGGTCGCACAGCGCCAGGTTGTCCGGGATCAGTTGCCTGGCCCGGGCCTCGGCCAGCGGCTCGGTGGCGATGATGTAGCTGCCCGCCGGCAGCACCTTGCCACTGAGCCGCGGCTCGAGGTCTTCCAGGTGGGCATTGCAGGCCAGCACCAGGTGCCCGGCAGTGACGGTGCCGGTCGCGCAGCGCACTTTCACACTGTCGCCGTGGGTCAGTTCCAGCACCGGGCTCTGCTCGAAGATCCTCACCCCCAGGGACGCTGCCAGCCGCGCTTCGCCCAGCACCAGCTTGAGCGGGTGCAAGTGCCCAGAGCCCATGTCCACCAGCCCCCCGGCATACGCCGAGGAGGCCACCACCTGCTGCATGTCCTGGGGCGCCACCAGCCGAGTGGGGTGGCGGTAGCCCAGCCTGACCAGGCTATCCTGCTCGGCCTGGAAGGCGGCGAACTGGGCCGGGGTGTTGGCCAGCTCACAGAAGCCCCAGCGCAGGTCGCAGTCGATGGCATGTTCGCTGATGCGCTGGCGTACCACCTCCACCGAGTCGATGCCGGCCTGCTCGAGGTATTTCACCCCTTCCTGGCCGACGTAGCGGGCAAAGCCTGTGACCTCGTGGCCAATGCCGCGGATCAGTTGGCCGCCGTTGCGCCCGCTGGCGCCCCAGCCGATGCGCCGGGCTTCCAGGAGGATCACCGAGAGCCCGCGCCGGGCCAGCTCGATGGCGGTGTTGACCCCGGTGAAACCGCCGCCGATCACGCAGACGTCGGCGCTCGGTTGGCCCTCCAGCGATGGGTAGCCGGGCAGGCTGCCGGCCGAGGCGGCGTAGTAGGAGCGGGCATGCCCGTTGGCGCTGCCCGAAAGGTTTGGCTGAATCATTTGTTGGACTTCACTTTGCTCCAGGAGCGGGTCATCAAGCGCATGATGGCCGGCGACTGGGTGGTGGAGATGTACAGCTTGTCGAGCACGGCCTGAGGTGGATAGACCTCGGGGTTGTTCACCAGGTCGGTCTCCATGTACTGCTGGGAAGCCGGGTTGGGGTTGGCGTAGCCGACATAGGCGCTGACCTTGGCGATCACTTGCGGGTCCAGCAGGTAGTTGATGAAGGCGTGGGCTTCCTTGACGTTGCCGGCATCGGCGGGAATCGCCAGCAGGTCGAACCACAGGTTGCTGCCTTCCTTGGGAATCGAGTAGGCGATGTTCACCCCGTTCTTGGCTTCCTTGGCCCGGTTGGCGGCCTGGAACACGTCGCCGGAGTAGCCGAAGGCAATGCAGATATCACCGTTGGCCAGATCCGAAACGTACTTGGAGGAGTGGAAGTAGGTGATGTAAGGGCGCAGGGTCAACAGCTTGGCCTCGGCCTTCTTGTAGTCCTCGGGGTTCTCGCTGCGCGGGTCCAGGCCCAGGTAGTTGAGCACCGCCGGGAACACTTCATCCGGCGAGTCCATCATCGATACCCCGCACTGCTGGAGCTTCTTGAGGTTCGCAGGCTCCAGCAGCACCGCCCAGGAGTCGATCTGGTCGATGCCCAGTACCTGCTTGACCTTGTCGACGTTGTAGCCGATGCCGTTGGTGCCCCAGAGGTAGGGCACCGAGTACTGGTTGCCAGGATCGTTCTGCTCCAGCAGGGCCAGCAGCTTGGGGTCCAGGTTCTTCCAGTTGGGCAACTGCGAGCGGTCGAGCTTGAGGAACGCGCCGGCCTTCACCTGGCGCGCCAGGAAGTGGTTGGAGGGCACTACCACGTCGTAGCCGGTGCGCCCGGCCAGTAGTTTGCCCTCCAGGGTTTCGTTGGAGTCGAAGACGTCGTAGATCACCTTGACCCCGGTCTTGCCCTGGAAGTCGGCGAGGGTGGTCTGGCCGATGTAGTCGGTCCAGTTGTACACGCTGACGCTGGGTTGTGCCTGGACGGCGGTGCTGCACAAGACCGCCAACGCTGCCGGGACCACTGCTTTCAAAAGACGCATATCGACACCTCTTCGGGTTGTTTTTGTTGATTGCAGAATGTGGGTTGTCAGACGCTGAGCAGCAGGAACTCACGCTCCCAGGAACTGATCACGCGCTTGAAGTTCTCGTGTTCGGCACGCTTGACCGCCACGTAGCCGCGCACGAACTTGCGCCCCAGGTACTGCTCGATGGTCGGGCAGTCCTCCATGTGCGCCAGGGCGTCCTCGATAGTGATCGGCAGGCGCAGGTTGCGCCGCTCGTAGGCCCGGCCTTCCACCGCGGCGCTGGGCTCGATGCCCTCGACCATGCCCAGGTAGCCGCACAGCAGGCTGGCGGCAATGGCCAGGTAGGGGTTGGCGTCGGCGCCGGGCAGGCGGTTTTCCACGCGCATGGCGTCGGGGCTTGCGGTCGGAACCCGCAGGCCCACGGTGCGGTTTTCCTCACCCCATTCGACGTTCACCGGGGCCGAGGTGTCCGGCAGGAAGCGGCGGAACGAGTTGACGTTGGGGGCGAACATCGGCAGCAATTTGGGGATGTATTTCTGCAGGCCGCCGATGTGGTGCAGGAACAGCTTGCTTTTCTCACCGTTGGCATCGACGAAGATCGGCTTGCCGGTGTCGATGTCCACCACGCTCTGGTGCAGGTGCATGGCGCTGCCGGGCTCGTCGGCCACCGGCTTGGCCATGAAGGTGGCGGTGACGTTGTGCTTGAGCGCCGCCTCGCGCAGGGTGCGCTTGAACACGGTGATCTGGTCCGCCAGGTCCAGGGCGTCGCCGTGGCGGAAGTTGATTTCCATCTGCGCCGGGCCGTCTTCGTGGATCAGCGTGTCCAGGTCCAGGCCCTGGGCTTCGCACCAGTCGTAGACATCTTCGAACAGCGGGTCGAATTCGTTGGCGGCATCGATGGAGAACGACTGGCGACCGCTTTCCGCTCGGCCGGAGCGGCCCAGGGGAGCCTTGAGCGGCAGGTCCGGGTCTTCGCAGCGCTGGGTCAGGTAGAACTCCATTTCCGGGGCGACGATCGGCTTCCAGCCCTTGTCGGTGTACAGCTGCAGCACTTTCTTCAACACGTTGCGCGGCGACAGTTCAATGGGGTTGCCGAATTTGTCGAAGGTGTCGTGGATGACGATGGCGGTGGGTTCGATGGCCCAGGGCACCAGGTAGATCGATGACGAGTCGGGGCGGCAGACCATGTCGATATCGGCCGGGTCCAGCAGTTCGTAGTACAGGTCGTCGTCGACAAAATCCCCGGTTACCGTTTGCAGCAGGACACTTTCCGGCAGGCGCATGCCTCGCTCATGCAGGAACTTGTTGGTGGGTGCGATCTTGCCGCGGGCAATGCCGGTCAGGTCGCTGACCACGCACTCTACTTCGGTAATCTTGTGATCTTTCAGCCAGGAGGAAAGCTGATCGAAAGGGGCGTTCATAAAGACCTCGATGATTGGTTTTATCTGCTCCGAGGTGAGCGGGAGTATCCCGGCAAGGCTTCCCCTGCGGCGCATTGGCGACTATCTTGGGCGAGCCTTGTTGTTCCATCTATCCACTTTAAGCAGAACCAAAACGCACCAAACGAGTGCGTAAGGTCCCCCGATGACAGCGTCCAATCCGCTTCAGGTCCAAGCGTTCAACACCTTCGATGTCGCCGATCAGATCCGTGCCACCCCGGGTTGGGTCCAGCATTACCAGCAGATGTCCCCTGGCCATTTCAACGGCCTGGTGCGCTACCTGGACCTGCAGGGCGTGGAGATCTACGAGGAATGCATGAACACCCGGGTCGAGCAGAATTTCAGTGCCCCCCAAGGCGCCCTGGCGTTCTGTTTCGACCGCAGCGACAACGCGCTGTACGTGCTCAATGGCGAGAGCCGCAATATCTGGATCACCCCGGAGAACTATCAGGAAGTGGCGGTGGTGTTCGGCCCCGAGTTCGTCCGCGGCCACGGCCTGGGTGTGGAGCGCCTCGACGGGCTGTTCATGGCGCCCCTCAACAGCCAGCAGAACGCCTTGTTCTGCCGCTGGCTGAGCTCGACCCTGACCCGCCTGTCCCAGACCCTCGACCCGCCCAGCCGCGAAGCCCTGACTCAGCAACTCCTGGAAGACTGCCTGTACATCCTCGACAACGCCTGCGTGCGCCTGGACCGCGGCGGCCTGCAACGCCGCAGCGAGGAGCGGGGGATCATGCAACGGGTAGCGCAGTGGGCCGCCGACGTGCCCGAGGAAACCCTCAACCTGCTGGAGCTGTCCCAGGTAGCCGGAGTGTCCCTGCGCCAGTTGCAGAGTGCGTTCAAGGCCTTTACCGGGATGGCCCCCAGCCAATGGCTGCGCCTGCGCCGGCTCAACAGCGCGCACCGCGAACTGCTCAGCCGAGGGCCGACTGAGACCACGGTGGCCGAGGTGGCGATGCACTGGTCGTTCTGGCACCTGGGGCGGTTTTCCAGCAGTTACCGGGCGCTGTTCAAGGAGCTGCCGAGCCAGACCCTGAAACGCAGTGCCGTGCCGCGTCGCTAGGGCGTGCGCCCGGGCCTTGCGGGCGAGCTCTCAGTACACTTGCAATGACTGGTTGAGGTCGCGCAGGGCCTTATCCAGCCGGGCCACCGCGGTGGACAATTGCTGCTCCTGGGCCGCCTCGACCACCAGTTCTTCCAGGCTGACGCACAGCTCCAGCAAACCTTGGGTATTGAGCAGGTAGGCCGTGCCCTTGAGCTTGTGGGCGATGGCTTTCAGGGCCTGGCGATTGCCACTGGCCAGGGCCTTGCTCAAGGCCTGCAGTTCCTCGTTGTTGCTGTTGATCACGTGCTCGGCCAGAGCGGCGTGGATGTCGCCGTTCAACGACGGCACCGCGTTCTGCGCCTGGGGGGGCGTCAGGCTCAGCTTGGGGATCAGGCGGTTCAGCCCGGCAAGGCTGATCGGCTTGGCCAGGGCACTGTCCATGCCCGAAGCCAGGCAGCGTTCCAGTTCCTCAAGCTGGGCGCTGGCGGTCAGGCCGATGATGGTGCAGGGGCGCACCCCCATCTGGCCCTCCATGCGCCGGATCGCCTGGCTCATCTCATGGCCGCTCATCTGCGGCATGTTGCAGTCGGTGATGATGATATCCACGTCATGCTCCTGCCACATCGCCAGGCCTTCCAGGCCGTTGTAGGCGATCAGGGCCTCGTGTCCCAGGTAGTTGATCTGCTGGTTGAGCAGGTACTGGCTGGGCAGGTGGTCCTCGACGATCAACACGCACAGGGGTTGGTCGGTGCTGTTGAGCACCGCTTGTTCCGCGCTGTCGGTGGCGCTGCTGCGCTCGTCGGCAACGCGCTGAAAACAGGCCTTGAAGGTCATGCGGGTACCTACGCCAAGTTCGCTCTGGACTTGCAGGCTGCCGTTCATCAGCTGGGTCAGCGAATGACTGATGGACAGGCCCAGGCCCGACCCGGCGTTGGGGTTGCTGACCACGCTGTCGACCTCGAAGAACGGGATGAAGATCTTCTGGATCTGCGAAGCCGGAATCCCCGGGCCGGTGTCGATCACTTCGACATGGAAGTTGAGAAAGTGTTCATCTTTCACCTGGCCCAGGCAACGGATATGGATCTCGCCCTGTTCGGTGAACTTGATCGCGTTACTCAGCAGGTTGGAGATGATCTGCTTGAACTTCAGGCCATCGATCCACACTTGCACAGCGGCCCAGGCATCGAACTGCAGGTGGATGTCCAGGTGCTTCTGGCGAGCCAGGCCATCGAAGACATTGGCCACCGATTCGATCAGGTCCTTGAGGCTGGCGGCTTCCGGGCGCAGGGTCAGGCGCCCGGATTCGATCCGCGAGATATCCAGGATATGGCCGATCAGCGCCAGCAGGTTCTGCGCCGACTCGTAGGCGATATGCACGGAGCGGGTATTGAGTTCGCGGTCGTTGTCACGGGTCAGCACCAGCTCCAGCATCCCGACGATGGCGCTCAGCGGGGTACGGATCTCATGGCTCATGGTGGTCAGGAACACGGTCTTGCTGCGGCTGGCATGCTCTGCGGCTTCTTTGGCATCGCGCAACTGGTCGAGGATCAACTGGCGCTGCAGCAGGTCCAGGCGCTTGCGAATGATCCGTCGTCGCTGGCTCAGAATCCACCAGGCCGCCAGTATCAGCATCAGGCCCAGGCTGCCCAGGATTTTCCAGGTGAAGGCCGTCACACCTTTCCAGTAGCTGTCGTCGGTGCTGCCGCTGGCGCGCCAGCGACCCAGGACCTGCAGGTATTCCTGAGGGCTGATCTCGGCCATGGCCTGGTCGATGATGGCGATCAGTTGCTGCTGGCTTTGCGGTGCGGCGAAGGCGATCCGGGCTTCCTGGCCTTGCATCATGCCGTGAATCTTCAGGCTGTTCTGGAGCCTGAAGGACAGGTAGTAGTTGGCCAGGTTGGCCGGTGCCAGGGTGAAATCCGCCTTGCCTTGGCGCACCCGGTTGAGGGCCTCGGCAACGGTGGACGTCTGCTGGACCCATAGCCGTGGATAGCGCTCGCGCAGGTCCTCGCTCTGCAGGTAGCCGGAGGCAAGCGCCACGGAGCCGATGGAGTCGCGGTTCAGCGGTGCCAGGGGCGGGGCATCGGTCTTGCGCACAATCACATAGGGCGTGGTGACGATAGGCCGGGTATACAGGTAGGACGCACGCCTGGGGTTGGCGCGGGCCAGTACGCTGAGGTCCGCACGGCCTTCGCGCAGGCGGGTGTCGACCTGCTTGAGCGAGCCGACCCGGGAGACCTCGAAGCGCAGCCCGCTCTTGCGCCGGATGAGGTCCAGAAGGTCCGAAGCGATGCCGTTGAACAGCCCGCGGCTGTTGAAAAACGCATAGGGCGCCAGGTCGTCGCTGATCACCAGTCGCACCGGCGGTGCATGCTCCAGCCAGAGACGCTGATCGGCGTCCAGGCGTTCGCGAAAACTGTTGGGTTCGCAGTTACCCGTACCCCCCCACATCTGCAGCGCCGATATCACTTGGCAGCGCTTGATGCCGCCCAGGGCTCGCTCGAGCAGCTGTTGCAGGTGGGTATTGTCACGGGCCACGGCAAACCCGACCCGGATTTCCGGCAACCGTGCACTGTGGCTGATCACCAACTGGTCGCTGAACAATTGGCTGGATAGATACCCTGTAGACAGCGAGTCCCCCAGGTAGATGTCTGCGTCGCCATCGAGTACCGAGCCCATGGCGGCGCGGGGGGAATCGTACAGCTGGATCAGGCCCCGTCCACCGGTGCGCAGATAGAGCTCCAGGGCCATGCCGCGGGTCGCGGCGATCCGTGTCCTGGAGATGTTCGCGCGATAGTCCCGCAGGTCGCCGCTCTCGGCATACAGGGCCAGTTCGGTGACCGCGTAGCTCGGGCTCAGCCGAACCTGGTAATCCTCGGCTTCCACCTGGGTAGCGCTGTCCACCAGGTCGACCTCGCCACTGCGCAAGGCGTGATAGGCGGCATCCGTATTGGGGTAGGTGCGGACTTCTACGGGGATCGCCAGCTCGCGCTGCAAGGCCCCCAGGTAGTCGGCCCCTATGCCTTCGAGTTCATGGCGCTGGTTGATTTCCCGGTAGGGGGGCAGGTCGCCACTGACGATGCCGACCAACAGGGCCTCTTTGTTACGCAGCCAGGTCTGCTCATCGATGCTGGGGCGAATATCGAGGAAGTCCAGCGGCTGGCGGGCACGGATCTTCACCCCGTCCTGCGCGAATACCGGCAGGGCCAACCACAATATCAGTACGAAAAACAGTGAGCGCGGCAGTAACCTCACATCAGGTTACTCAGACCAGTTCGTTCTGCCTGGCGATGTTCACCAGATCCACCACCGAAGTGACCCCAAGCTTGCTCAAGATATTGATCTTGTGGCCGCTGACGGTCTTGTTGCTCAGGTGCAGTTTCTCGGCGATCTCAAGATTGGTCAGACCTTCAGCGAGCAGCTTGAGGACTTCCAGTTCGCGATTGGTCAGCGCCGCCAGGACGTCGCTGCTGTGTTTGCCGCGGCCGCCATCGCTGAACGGCATCGACTTCTTTGGGAAGAACACGTAGCCCTCGACGATGGTGTCCACTGCCTTGAGCAGTTTGGTCAGGGGTTCGTTCTTGCTCACGAAACCACTGGCTCCGGCTTGCAGGCAGCGCATGGCATAGGTGTCGACGGACTGGGCGGTGAACACCAGCACCCGCACATCCAGGTTCGCCTGGGCGATGCGCTTGAGCACCGTGAGGCCGTCCATTTTTTCCAGGCTGACATCCAGGATTACGATGTCCGGCTTCAGCGACAGGATCATGTTCAGAGCGCTGATACCGTCGGCAGTTTCGCCAACAATGGAGTAGCCCTGAGTCTCCAGGGTTTTGCGAATCGCCTCACAGACTACCGGGTGATCATCGACGATCAGTACACTTTTACTCATGCCAGGTTATCCAGAATCAAAATATCTAGGTAATTAAGTGAGCCAACAACGGTCAGCGCCTTGATGAAATCTGAGGCTGGTTGAGATTTTTCTCTGACCTAGGGCGGATTTGAGGAAAGCCCAAATAAGAAAATGATGCCGAATAAGCCCCTCAGGGTCATCAGAATGTCACTGGCAGGCTAGCAGGAAGCAACCTGAGTACTGCCAAGAAAATTCCTGTTTTCGAATCCATTGCTTCGGGTTGACGGGCTCTTGGCAGCGATCTCGACTAGATGAATGCAATTCAAGACTATTCCTAAAGCCCATCCCCAACGCAGAGCCTATCTTGCCCTGTCATTCAGGCAGGCACAGGGCGAGCCTGAGTGGAGGGCTGCATTCTAGTGCACTGTGCCAGCGGTGTGACGGCCCACTATTTTCCTGAGGTCGAACCAAGCGATGTTGAAGTTAAGGGTAGGGGTACTGGAGCAACATAATATTGTCCGTCACGGCCTGTACACGCAGCTGTCCAGACAGTCGGTTCTGTGCCTGAGTGAGTTTTTCAATTTCGCCGACATGTTGGAGGCACTGGAACAAGAGCAACTGGACGTGTTGATGATCGGCCATCTGATGGATCGCGACCCGATTCATCTGGTACGGAACTTGAATATCCGTTACCCCGATCTGAAAATACTCGTGCTGCTGAACCGTCCCGATCCTGTAATTGCCTCGCGCCTGCAGGCCGTGGGCGCACATGGGGTGATGTCCAAGACGCAGTCTTTGCCGGACTACGCTGATGCGCTGCGAAGCCTGGCCCGCGGCGAGCGCTATGCCATGTTCAGCGAGGGCCGGGCAAGCATGGAAAAGCCACTCTACGACGCCTAGCCGAATAGACCGCGTCGCCCTCGATTCAAGATTTTCTTTGGAAAACTTCAAGACGTTTCTTGTTATGGCGAGGCGGCCGGCGCTCTAGAGTACCCGGCACTGGTGACCTGAAAGACTGTCGCAAGGCCGTGACAGTCGGTGGACAAGGACCACTCGGACTAGAGGCTTGAGCGGATGGAATATCCAGTTCTGAAGACCACCATCGAACGTTCTGGAGGCGCTATGTCACTTGCTGTCAACAAGCCCTTGCGCATTGCAGTGCTGGACGATCACGCATTGATTCGCATGGCAATGCAGCTACAGCTGCAGAGTGTAGGGGATTTCCAGCTGGTGGGTTTGTACGCCAGCAGTGGTGAGCTGATCTCGGCTCTGCGAGATACCGAATTGGACCTGCTGGTGCTCGATTACCAGCTGCAGGAATGCGACCTGGATGGCCTGCGCCTGATCCGCCTGTTGCGCAACAAATACCCGCATTTGCTGATCCTGGTGTCCTCGGCCACCGAGACGCCGTTTTTCGTCAAGCAGATCATCGATATCGGAGCCAATGGCTTTCTCGGCAAATCACAATCCCTGGATGACCTGATTCCGGCTATCCGCACGGTAGCCAGCAAGCGGCTCTATCTGTCGCCGTTGCTGGCTTTCGCCGTGCAGCACCCGCCAATCGGCCCCGCCGCCGAGCCGGGCAGCCCACCATTGACCAGCCTTGAGACCCTGTCCCCCAAGGAAAACGAAGTCTTGCGCTGCTTTTTGGATGGCCTGCGGATCTCGCAGATCGCCAGCAAGTTTTCCCGCAGCATCAAGACCATCAGCGGGCAGAAGCAGGCCGCGTTCAGAAAGCTGGGGATCCGTACCGACGCCGAGCTGTTCAAGGTGCAGCGCAAGCTGGACCTGCATATTGCTTCCCGCGAGCCGGCAGACGAGCTTGCCCAGGACGACGCGTCCCAACTGCCCCCTTAATTGGCCCGGAGCACTGTCCAGATCGCCGATGAACGCTCTGGACGCTGACGCAAGTTTCCTGGCTTCTCAGCCATTAACAGCCTCGTACCCCATGCTTAAGCTGAACCTCTCGTCCAGTGCCTCCGGGCAATTGGGTCATTGAACCCCGAAGGGAAAAGCTCAAGCATGAAAAGATTGGAAAAGAAAGTTGCACTGGTGACAGGGTCTTCCAAGGGTATTGGCGCGGACATCGCCAAGCAGTTGGCTCGCGACGGCGCCACGGTGATCGTCAACTACGCTCGCAGCAAGGCCGACGCCGACGCTGTGGTGGCGCAGATCTTGGAGCAGGGCGGCAGGGCCTATGCGATCCAGGCCGATGTGGCCAGGAGCCTTGAGGTCAAGACCCTGTTCAAGACCATAGGGCATCTGTACGGCCGCCTCGATATCCTGGTCAATAACGCCGGGGTCTATTCCACCGGCTCACTGGTGCAGGTCACTGAAGACGAGTTCCATCGGCATTTCGACCTAAACGTATTGGGTCTGATTCTGTGTTGCCAGGCGGCGTTGGACTGCTTCAACCCACAAGGGGCGAGCATCATCAATGTCAGTTCCAGCGTCACCTCCTTCACCCCGGCCAATTCGGCGATCTACACCGCTTCCAAGGGGGCGGTGGATGCGATAACTCGCACCCTGGCCAATGAGCTGGGACCCAGGAACATCCGGGTCAACTCGGTCAACCCGGGGCTTGTGATGACTGAGGGGGTGCTCTCCAGCGGCTTCTTCGCAGATGAGTTCCGCACCAAGATCGAGACACTCACGCCTCTGGGGCGCATTGGCGTGCCCCGGGACATTTCGCCGGCGGTGGCCTTCCTGGCCTCGGACGATGCCAGTTGGATCACTGGCGAAACCCTGGTCATCGGCGGTGGTTTGCGCTGAGCGCTACAGGCTCTGCTGGCCGCGCTGATAATGGCGCGGGGCTTCGCTCATCACGCGTTTGAAGGCGGTACTGAAGGCGCTTTCGGACTCATAGCCCAGGGAGAAGGCGATGCTGGAGATACTGTCGTCGGAATTGCGCAAGCGGTCGCTGGCCAGCAGCATTCGCCAGCGGGTCAGGTACTCCATGGGAGCAACCCCGACTACGGTCTTGAACCGCTGAGCAAAGGCCGAGCGCGACATGTTGGCCAGGCGTGCCAGTTCTTCCACGCTCCAGCGCCGCGCTGGCTCACCATGCAGTGCACTGATGGCGGCACTCAGGTGTCGGTCGGCCAGGCCGGCGAACCAGCCGGTGCCATCGCTGCCCAGGGTTCCCAGGTGAGCACGCAGCACCTCCACCAGCATGATGTGGGCCAGGTGTTCGGTCATCAATGAACGTCCCGGCTTGTGCTGGTGCAGTTCCGAAGTAAAGCGCTCCAGGGCCCAGCGCAGAATCGAGGCCTGGGCCGAGACACCGGTCAGGTGCACCAGGGACGGTAGGGTACTGAGCAGGACTTGGGCCGGGACCCCGGTGAACTCGAAGCGTCCACCTACCAACTGGGTATCGGCGCCGCAGTAGTCAAGGGTGATTTCGTCTTCAGCGATCCGTTGGAAGTAGGAGGCGGAATCCATCGGGACCTGGTTCATATCGCTGTAAAGGGCAAAGGGCACGCCCCGGGTCATGAGGAAACAGTCACCTTGTTGCAAGCGTTGCGGCTGTTGTTCGCCTGCAACTAATAGCCAGCAGCCACCTTGAACTACGGTAGTGAACTTGATTCCGGCATTCTCGGGAAAACTGAACGCCCAATCACCCGCCATTCTTAATGTTGCGGAGTGATAGTTGCGAATTCGCAATAAAGAAAGAACGCCTGAAAGCGGATCCATTGGTTGCCCTTTGAGGGTTTTGAAAATGGGAGGTGAATGTTAACACCGTGATTATCCTGATGGATATATAAAGTCGCGCATCGACTTGCCCGAAATCGTTATGAAAGTTGTAACTTGAAAAGGAATAAACATGAATATCCAATTAGATGAAGTCTATGGTCCGTTGATTAACGGTGTATTTGAGAATCGTGACAAACAGGCATTGCCCGCCCTGGATCCGGCCACCGGAAAGTGCCTGGCGACTATTCATTACTGTGACGCTCAAGACGTCGATAGAGCGGTGAATGCGGCGCAGGCGGCCTTTGCCGGATGGAATGCATTGGGTCAGCAGGAACGGGGTCGATTGCTCAATGCCCTGGCCGACGCGGTGGAAGCGGACAGTGAGCGCTTGGCGCGGATCGATGCCCATGACGTGGGGCGTTGCATCAGCGAGGTACGCAAGGATTACCAGACTGCGGTACGTCACTACCGCTACTTTGCCTCGGTGATCATGGCCCATGAAGACCATGGCCGAGAGATCCCCGGTGGCTACGCCCTGGGCAAGCGCGAGCCCCTGGGGGTGTGCGGGCAGATCATCCCCTGGAATGCGCCGGCGATCATGGCATCGTTCAAGCTGGCGCCAGCCCTGGCGGCTGGCAACACCGTGGTACTCAAGCCTGATGAAAATGCTTCGCTGTCGACCCTGGAACTGGGCAAGCACATCACGCGGATTTTCCCGGCTGGGGTGGTCAATATCGTCACCGGCCTGGGGGAAGTCGTAGGTGCAGCCCTGAGCCAGCACCCCAAGGTGCGCAAGTTGTCCTTTACCGGCAGCACCGAAGTGGGGCGCATCGTTGCGCGAGTAGCGGCCGACCGGCTGGTGCCGGCGACCCTGGAACTGGGTGGCAAGAGCGCCAACATCGTGTTCCCGGATATCGATGACCTGGATGCCGTGGTAGACAACGCCACCTTCGCAGCGATCCACAATAACGGGCAGTCATGCCTGGCCGGCACTCGGCTGTTCGTCCATGACGCTATCTTCGAGACGTTCAAGCAAAAGCTGATCGAGTCATTCCAGCGGGTCAGCGTGGGTTCGCCGCTGGATGAAAATGCGCGGGTCAGTTGCCTGGTATCGGCCAGGCAGGGTGAAAAAGTCCTGGAGTACATTGCCCTCGGAGTGCAGGAGGGGGCTGAGCTGCTGGTGGGCGGAGCCCGGGTCGAGGTGCCGGATTGCCCGGCGGGCTACTTTATCCAGCCCACGGTTTTCGAGGTCCGCAATGACATGCGCATCTGCCGGGAAGAGATCTTCGGCCCCGTGCTGTCACTGATCCGCTGGAGCGATTACGAGCAGATGATCGCCCAGGCCAATGACTCTGAATACGGTCTGGCCGCCGGTATCTACACCAGCAACCTGAAGCACGCCATGGATACCGCCAATCGCCTGGAGGCCGGTTCAGTGTGGATCAATCGCTATTCCAACATCAGCGACGGCACGGCGTTCGGTGGCTACAAGAACAGCGGTATTGGCCGCGAGTTCAGCCGCGAAACCCTGAATGCCTACACCCAGATCAAGACCATCACGGTCCAGGCTGAGGTGCCGGCGCCCTGGTTTGCACCGCGCTGAATCGCGAGTGTCATTAAACCGCCTGCTCCCTCCGGGAACAGGCGGTTTTTCTTTTGTAATCAATTAAACAAGCTATGGATTTGTAGGATTAGTCCTACATATTTAGATGATTTATCTTTAGATATAGGGCGATTCCTACGATTGTTGCACTTTCTGTCCTGGGTAAGAATTTGCTCGCTTCCTTTAAGGAGCAATTAAAGCCATCAACTTACACAGAACAAGGAAATGACAGTGTTCAATCCCATGAGAGCTATTCTGGCAATTACTGCCTCTGGCCTTGTTGCCAGTTCCGCAATGGCGGCTGACGGGACAATCAACTTCACGGGTGAAATCAGCAGCGTATCGTGCAGCATTACAGCCGGCGGAGGCACAGGCGGGGGTGGTGCTCAAACCATTACCGTGCCTTTGGGGAAAGTCAGTATTGATTCAATAAAAAACCCCGCAGAGGGCACTATCGCCTCAACTGTTCGAATCAATCTAAATCTGGACTGCGGCTCAACCGGATCGGGTCTTAGCACAGTTGATATGAAGTTTGACCCTGCTGCCGGTTCTGGCATTGATCTCAAGGACCCCAGGCTCTTGAAAACTCTGGGGGCGGGCAAAGGTGTAGGTATCGCGATCTATAATGAAAATAATCAAATAGTAAATATGTCCGCGAACGAAATCATCAGTGGAACATTGACCCAGTCACCTCCAAGTACTGGCACTTATAAGAGTAGCATCAGCTTGCGTGCCGGTTATGTTGCCAATGCTGAAGACTTTGTCGCAGGCAAGGCTGATGGCACCCTGCCGTTTAGCTTGACTTACAAGTAATAGTAAAAAAAAGAGAGGCTGAACATGCCTCTCTTGCTCACGGGTGGTGTCTATTCAATGAACGCAATTTCCAGATACTTGCTGCTGGGCTTCGCCTTGTTCGGCAGTAGCCTTGCCTGTGCCGGAATTACCCTCGATGGAACTCGAGTGATATACCCGGAAAAAAGCAAGGAAGTTTCCATCCTGGTCAGGAACACTGGTTCGCAGGACATCATGATTCAATCCTGGCTGGAAACCAATGAACTGCATAATGAACAGAGTATTCCCTTTGCTCTGACCCCTTCCTTGAGTCGCCTTGCCGGGAATAACCAACAGATGTTGAGGATCTTTTATTACGGCAAGGGTTTACCAACTGATAAAGAGTCGATCTTCTGGTTGAACGTGCAGGAAATCCCGCAAAAGTCTGCGGAACAAAATACCCTGCAAATTGCCGTGCGTCAGCGCATCAAGGTGTTCTATCGCCCGAAAAGCCTGACGGAAAACTCCCAGGAGGCAGTCGGCAACTTGAAGTGGAAAATGCTCCGCGAGAATGGGAAGAACTATTTGCAAGTTTCTAATGGTTCGCCTTATCACATCTCCTTTAGTTCGGGAGTGTTAAGTGTGGGCGAAAAGAAATATCCCGTTGAGTTGGATATGGTGAAGCCCGGAAGTGTCAGCAAGTTTGCTGTGGCAGGAGAGCCTGCGGCTCAGTCAGGCCAGCGGGCGCTTGTTGAGTTTCATAGCATTAACGACTACGGCACTCCAATCAAGGGTACGGCGACTGTCACTTATTGAAAGTGGCTGCCTCGCTGGTTTATTCGATACTTGCTTTGCAGAGAGCAGGCTGATGTTCAATCACTGGTATAAGGGATTGCGCCTGTGCACGTTTTCAGGAAAAAGCTCAATCTGAAGAATACAGGTTGTTCCTTTTTATTTTTCATGAGCATGGCCACGCCTGTGGCCGCGTTGTCAGTAGAGTTCAATGAGGTTTTCCTGAACAAGGGTGGAGCCCCGGTAGAGTTGAAGTACTTCGAATCGGGGAGTGGTATCTCCCCTGGAAACTACAACGTCGATATCTATCTCAATCAAGCGATGGTAGTTCGGCAGAGTGTCACCTTCATTGCAACAGGCAACTCGCCTGAAGTACGCCCGCAGATCAGTCTGGGCACTCTCAAAGCAATGGGCATCAATACTTCGCGGCTTGCGCAAGAGCGGCTCATTGCTACCGACAGCAGCGATGAATCGATCATCGACATTGCCAGGCTGGTCAGTGGTGCCAGCGTCGAGTTTGATGTCAGCGCTCTGGCCCTGAAGATCAGCGTGCCCCAGGCATACATCCAGCGCGGTGCCGGTCATTCGGTGGATCGCTCCCTGTGGGACGATGGTGTTACCGCGCTCTTCACCGACTATCAGTTGAACTTCAACCGCAATATCAGCCAGGGCTACCACAACGACTACCGCTTCCTGGGGTTGCGCAACGGTTTCAACCTGGGTGCCTGGCGGTTGCGCAACGAGTCTTCAGTGTCGGGTTACACCGGTGTGCGCGACACCTTCAGCAGCAACCGCAGTTACATCGAGCGGGATGTTGCCTCTCTGAACGGCCGGTTTGCAGCGGGAGAGCTGTACACCCAGGGCGAGGTCTTCGACAGCGTGCGTTTTCGCGGGGTGCAGCTCAGTTCCGAGCTGAGCATGTTGTCGGATGAGGAAATCGGTTACGCACCGGTGGTGCGTGGCATTGCCGAGACCAACGCCACGGTGGAGGTGATCCAGAACAACTACGTCATCTACTCCACCAGCGTCTCGCCGGGCGCCTTCGAGATCCAGGACATCTATCCCAGTGGCTCCAACGGCGACCTGGTGGTGAAGATCATCGAGGCTGACGGTCGCGAACGGCAGTATTCACAGGCCTATTCCTATCTGCCGGTCATGATCCGCAACGGCAGTGCTCGCTACAGTGTTGCCGCTGGCCAATACAAGAACCATGACCAGGCTGCGCCAGGATTCGGCCAAGGCACCCTGGTATATGGCATGAGCGACAACTTTACCGGTTACGGCGGCCTGCTGGCGGCCACGGGGTACAAGGCCCTGAACCTGGGGCTGGGCATCAACTCGCCCTGGGGCGGGGTGTCGTTCGACGTGACCCAATCCAGTTCCGAGAGCTTGCGGGGCCAGATGAGCCGGGGGCAGAGTGCCCGCGCTCTGTACTCCAAGACCCTGGGCACCACCGATACCAGCTTCACCATGATTGGCTATCGCTACTCCACCGAGAACTACCGGACCTTCAGCCAGCATGTGGAGGAGTCCGGCGACGTCGGTGGGAGCCATTACGGACGGCAGAAAAGCCGCTTTGACCTGAACGTCAACCAACCCCTGGGGCAATCGGGTTCGCTGTTCGCCAGCATGGGAGAAACCAGCTACTGGAATCGTCAGGGCAGTACCCGGCGCTGGCAGTTCGGCTACAACGGTAACTATCTGGACGTCAGCTACAACCTAGCCCTTTCGCGTACAGAAGGCCAGGGCATGGAGCAGGGCGCCGATAACCAGCTCAGCGCATCGCTGAGCGTGCCATTCGGTGGCTCGGGCCGGCACCAGCGGGCCTATAGCAGTGTGACGTCGTCGTCCCAGGGGGATTCGTCGGTTCAGACTGGAGTCTCGGGCAATTTGGATCAGCGAAATGCCTGGAACTACTCGGTCCAGGGCAGCCAGAGCCGGCAGGGTGGACGTTCCGCCAACCTCGACCTGAGCTGGGATGGGCCCGCAGCGAAGGTCAGCGGCAATTACGGCCAAGGCTCCGCCAGCAAGCACATGAGTCTGGGCGCTGCGGGTGCGCTGGTGGCCCACGCAAATGGCATCACCTTGGGCCCCTCGGTGGGGGAAACCTTTGCCCTGGTCGAGGTATCCGGGGTCAAGGGGGTAGGGGTCGATAGCAGCGCTGTCACACGTACCGATGACAAGGGTTATGCCATCGTTCCCTATGTACAACCCTATCGCTACAACTGGATCAGCCTTGACAGCGACACCCTGGGCAGTGATGTAGAAATACAAGAAAGTTCGCGCATGGTGGTGCCCACCCGGGGTGCGGTAGTCAAGAGTCGCTTCGAGTCCACGTCCGGGCGCCGCCTGCAGTTCGACCTGCACACAGTAGATGGCCAGAAAATACCATTTGGCGCTCAGGCCTATGACTCCCAGGGAAACTTGCTGGGTGTCGTCGACAACTTGTCCAGGCTGTTGCTGTTTGGTATCGGGGATAAAGGTGAGCTGGATGTTCGCTGGGGTACAAAGCACTGCAAGGTGAATTATGAGTTGCCCGCGGCGAACAAAGAGATGATTTACGAAAAGTTTGAGTTTTCCTGCAGTACTCCGAAGGCCTTGATGGCGAGCACTGAAGTAATTAGTTCAAGTAGCCAATGATGGCTTCGAGGTAAGTGGATGAAGCTGGTTTGTGTTTTTTTTGCAAGAATATGGCTGTGCATGGTTCTGGGGGGTGTCCCGTACGCCATTGCCGGATGTTCTCAGGTGCTTGGCCAGACGCTTCAACCGGCGATACCGGAAGTCTCGCAAGGAGCGACAGGAATGCTCTCCAGTTATTGGGCATCAGCAACGGTCTTGGTGTCCTGTAGCGGTCTGGTGGCATATGGGAAGTACTTTAACAACATCTATGCAACCGCGGGCGACTCGGGGAAGAGCCTCTATTTCGAGGGCGCCAACTACAAGCTTTACAAGACTAGTTCCGCTGATGTGATGTTCATCGCCAAGGCTGCTGGTCCGGATAATATAGCTCGCCCTTTGGGCGACCTGAACCGCACGCCCGTATCTGTAAGCAGCACAGGAGCTGCCGGCTTCGGGATGATCATTTATGTGCGGTATTACTCCCCGTCGCAGAAGCTGTTTCCGGGCTTATACAGCATCACCGGGCAAGATCTGTTTGCCGGGCTGCTCAGTTACAACAATGGTGATCCTTCGGTTAATTTCGGTTATTGGGGAACCAAGGCGCTGGACTTTTCATTTCTGGTCATGGCGAGAACTTGCCAGCTTTATAATAATGCTCCAGTGAAACTGAAAAAAATCAGTTTATCGGCACTGCCAGTTCGAGGCTCAACGGTGGACGCGGGAACAGTCCGCCTGGATATAGGCTGCGAGAGCAGCATGAGCAGCAATAGAATCAGCGTCAATATGATTGATATGGCCACCCCCTGGAGTAACTCGTCGAACCTGACATTTACTACCCACGCCACCCAACCTTCGGGAGTCGCCTTGCAACTGATGAATGCCGGGAAGCTCCTTAATCTAGGCGTCTCGTCCAGTAATGTTATTGGCTATACGCCGGCCGGCACCACAAAAATCAGTAAAGTGCTTGACGTTCGTTATATCCGCACCGAAGACAAGGTAATCCCAGGAGCAGGCAATGCGGCAGTTTCAGTTACCGTCACTAGTGACTAGCCTGTTTCGCATAATCTTTTTCAAGCCATGCATTCACTATTATTCTCAAGTCGCCTACGGCATCATCCACCGAGTCAAGAAATCAGGAACAACCAAATCATGGGCAACATAGTCATAGTCGACGATCATCCACTGATGCGCATGGCCGTGCGTGTCATGCTCGAAAGTGAAGGGCATACCATCATGGCGGAAATCGACAACGGCGTGGATGCCCTGGAAATCATCCGCAAGTTGCTGCCTGACCTGATCGTGCTTGACCTGAGCATCCCCAAGATGGACGGTCTTTCGGTGATTGCGCACCTGACCTCCATCGGTATCTCCACCAAGGTGCTGATCCTCACCTCGGGCGACGCCCGCAACTTTGCCATGCGCTCGCTGCAGGCGGGAGCCGCAGGTTTCGTGTGCAAGGACGACAGCCTCGATGAACTGGCCGGGGCGGTGAAGGCGGTACTGGCCGGATACAGCTATTTTCCGGCGAACACTATTCACATGCTGCGGGACAACTCCCAGGCTGCGTCTCAGGAAAGCCTCAAGCTGGCACAGCTGTCCGATCGCGAGATTACCGTGCTCAAGCTGCTGGCCCGTGGCATGGGTAACCAGGATATAGCCCAGCAGTTGATGATCAGCCACAAGACGGTCAGTACGTACAAGGTGCGCCTGCAGAGGAAACTCAGCGTGGAAAACCTGATCGCCATGGTGGAACTGGCCAAGCGCAACGGCCTGGTGTGACCCCCGGTAGGGCCGGCGCAGGAGAACCTGCGCCGGCCTTTTTTTGCCTGGACTTCAGTGCGGCAGGGCGAAAGCCTTTTCGATCCGCAGCAGCTCGGCTTCCAGCTCCGCGGTTCTACCGGGCAAGGTGTCCGGATTGTGTTCCGTGCAAGCCCGCTCCAGGTCCTTGCACAGTTGTGTCAGCCGGGCATTGCGCATGATGGCTGCACTGCCGCGGATACGATGCGACAGGCGCACCAGGGCGTTGACATTCATCTCTTCGCATAACCACCGCAGCTCTTCGAGGTCCCGGCGATTGCTCTTGAGTAGTTCAAGGCGCAACTGTTGCTGAAGTGTCGGGTTGTTGCTCAGTTTGTTGAGGGATTGGCTGGCATCGCCATGGGCCTGGAGGATGGCGCCGGGCGGCGGGGATTCCTCGTAGGCCAGTGTCTGGGCCTGGTCCTGGGGCAACAAGGTCGACAAGCGCTCTTCCAGGGTCGCGAGGCTCACCGGCTTGATCAGGCAGTCACGCATGCCGGCATTGATGCAGCGTTCTATTTCCTCCTGCTGGGCATCGGCGGTCAGCCCGATAATCAGGGTGCGCGGGCGTTGCTGCTCATGCTCCTCGCGGCGAATGGCCAGGGCCAGTTCAACGCCATTCATTTGTGGCATGTGATAGTCGGTGATCAGCAGGTCGAACGCATTCTGCTGCCATAGCTGCAAGGCCTGCACGCCGTTTTCGGCTTCCACCGCCTGGCAGCCGAGGAACTCCAACTGGGCCCGCAGCATCTGCCGGTTGGGGATGTTGTCGTCAGCCACCAGAACTCGGGTGGCCCGCTGTGCTGCGAAACGCAGCTTGTTGATTGTCGGCGCGGGGGCCTCGGGCACCGGCTCCAGCACTTTCAGGCGCAGGGTGACGGTCACTGTGGTTCCCTTGCCTGGGGTGCTGAGCATCTCCAGGGCGCCGCCCATCATTTCGCACAGCGATCGCGATACCACCAGGCCCAGGCCGCTGCCGCCCTGGCCACCGAGGGAGGGCTGGGCCACTTGGGCAAAAGGCCGGAAGAGCAACTGGCGGTCCTCCACCGAGATGCCTCGGCCGGTGTCCTGTACCTGCAACTTGATGTCGAGCATCTGCTCGCCATCGAGTGCGCTTTCAAGGCGGATGCTCACCCGGCCCTGATCGGTGAACTTGATCGCATTGCTCACCAGGTTTGTCAGCACCTGTTTGAAACGCATGGGGTCGATCAGCACATCGAGATTGCTGCCCGCGTCCATTTCCAACAGCAGTTCCAGGTTCTTCTGTTGCGCCAGGCCTTCGAAGACCCGGGCCACGGGCTCCAGCAGTTCCTTGAGGCGGGTACGCCGGGGAAAGAAGCTCAGGCGCCCGGATTCGATACGCACGATGTCCAGGGTATTGCCCAGCAGTTCTAGCAGGTTCTTCGCCGCACTGTGGGCGACATCGATGTGGTAGCGGTCGAGCACCCCTTGATCGGCCCGTTTCAGGACCAGCTCCAGTGTGCCGATCACCGCGCTCATGGGGGTGCGTATTTCATGGCTGATGGTGGCCAGGAACTGGGTTTTCGCCTGGTTCGCTTCATCGGCCTGGCCCTTGGCCTGTTGCAGGTCGTGGACCAGGCGCTGGTGTTCGGAAATATCCTGCCAGCCGCAGATCACTCCCTTGATAGCGCCCGAGGAGTCACGAAATGGCTGGATCCAGTGCTCGATGCACAGGCTGTTGCCGGCAATGACGATCTGATACTGGCGCTCGATGGTGATGCCGCTGTCCATGGCTTGCAGGTAGCTGTTGTGCAGGGCCAGGGCCACCTCGAAGTGCTCGATGGGCATCTCCAGGGCGGTCTTGCCCAGTACCTGGTCCTGACGCAGGTTCATCACCTGCATATAGCTGCGGCTGCAGGACAGCAGGCGGCCCTTGCGGTCGCGCACGTAGATGGGAATGGGCATGGAGTCGTCCAGGGTGCGCTGGAACTGCAACTGATCGCTCAGGGCTTTCTCGGCCAGCAGGCGCCGGCGGATCTGCCGGCGCAGCTGGAAGATGCGGATCATGAACACCGTCATCACCAGTAGAGCGCAGCCGAGAATTTCCAGTATTACCCGCCCGTAGTCGCGCCAGCTCTGGCCACTCATCGCGGCATTGGCCCGCCAGCGAATGGTGATGGCGTTCAATTCATCGGGCGGGATGCTCAGGATCGCCTTGTCGAGGATCGACTGCAGCTGGGTGTCACCGCGGCGCATGGCGAAGCTGGCGGTGGCGGCATCGCCGTCGAGGATGGCGGCGATGCGCAGTTTCTTTTCGTACAGGCGCGCGGTGTAGTAGCGCGCCATGGACAGCGCCATGACGGCGGCGTCCGCCTGCCCGCTGGCCACCATGCTCATTGCCTCCAGATTGTTGGAAGGGCGTAGCAGATGAATCTGCGGGTAATCGACGCCCAGGCTGGCGCTCAGCACATGTCCCCGGGCGATGGCCAGGCGTTTTCCGGACAGCGCAGCGAGGCTGGCGATGTCCTGCCGGCCCTGGGCAGTGACCAGGACAAAGGAGCTGGTGGCAAAGGGGTGAGTGAAACGGAAGGCTTCCTCGCGCTCGATGCTCGGTGTCAGCACCGCGAGGTCGGTTTCGCCGTTGCGCAAGGCTTTCTGGATGCCCTGGAAGCTGGAGGTGCGCTGCACCTCGAAGCGTAGGCCGGTGCGCTGGGTGATGATCTCGAACAGGTCGGAGATCACCCCGTTGAAGCGCCCGTCGGCATCGAAGAATGCGGAGGGGGCCATGTCGTCGTTGATCATCAGCCGGGCTACCGGGTGCCGAGCCAACCAGCGCCGCTCCTGATCGTCGAGGACCACCCGGTCTTCGGGCATGACGATGCCACCACCGGTCCAGCGCTTGACGATAAAGCTCATGCGCAAGGCGCCCAGCGAGGTCAGGGTGCGGTTGAGGATGTGCATCAGGCGCTGGTCGTCGGCGCGCAGGAGAAAGCCGTAGCCCCCGGATTCCAGGTCGATGAAACGGCTGAATTTCAGGTAGTTGAAGAAGCTGTGGTTGATCAGATAGTGGGCGCTCAGGGAGTCGCCGATATAGCCGTCAACGCCCTGGAAGGCCACCGCCGCCATGGCCTGGGCGGCGCTGCTGTAGCTGAGAATCTGCGCCTCGGGGAAGTGGCTGCGAAACAGCTCCGCGGGCAGGTAGTCCTGGACCACGGCGATGGTCATCCCCCGCAGGTCCTCGGGCAGGTTTCGCTCATCGCCCTGGCGTCGATAGAGCGAAGGCGCGTTCTGCGCATAGGGCAAGCTTAGGGCGGTGTCTGGAGTCTGGCGCTGGTAGTCGCTGGCGCGGCTGAGCAGGTCGACCTTGCCGGTCCGCAGGGCTCTCAGAGCGTCTTGGGCGTCATCGAAGCCCAGGACCTGGATCTCGATGTTCAACTGCTGTTTCAGCAGGGCCACCACATCGGCGCTGACCCCTTCGTAGTCACCGTTGCTGTAGATGATATCCATGGGCAGGGAGGAAGGCCCGGCGACCCCCAACACCAGCCGGCGCTTCTCCCGCAACCAGGCCCAGTCTTCGGCGTCCAGCTGGAGTTTCTGCGGCTCGCTGGCCAGTTGGCTGGTGAGGAGCAGGTGGTCCGGCACGGGCGCTGCGTGGCTGCGGAGGGCGAGCAACAGGGTCAGGCAAAGCACGCAGGACGTGATCAGTGACTTGGTCATGAACATAGGACGACTACCAGGGATAAAGCGGTCGGTTAGGGGGGCGAGATGAAGGGGCGCGGGCTCCATGGATCGCAAGGCATGGGCAAGTTACTCAGGCAGAGGCTATGGAACGTCGCGAGCGGGCGTTGTGCAGGCAGTAGTTGATCAGGTGCTGCTCCGGCATCGGCCGGCCGATGGCGAAACCTTGGACGACGGGGCAACCCAGGGCCTTGAGCTGCTTCATCTGCGCTGGTGTCTCCACTCCCTCGACCACCAGTGACAGGCCCAGGGTGGCGGCCAGTCGCACGGTGCTTTCCACCACGCTGCGGCAGGTGGGATGGGAGTCCAGCTTGCGTACGAACGAGGCGTCCAGCTTGATCTGGTTGAACGGCAGGTCGCACAGCCGCTCCAGCGAAGAGAAGCCGCGACCATAGTCGTCCATCGACAAGCCGCAGCCCAGCACCCGCAGTTGCAGCAGGTTCTTCAGGCTGACGGCGGGCAAGTGGATGGAGCCGGTCTCGGTCAGTTCGAACATGATGCCTTCGGCCGGGCAGCGGTACTCGCGCAACAGATCGCTGACACCCTTGCTGAACCCTGGGCTGCTCAACTGCTGGGGCTCCAGGTTGAACGCCAGCTCCATGGTCACACTCAGTTCGGCGAGGATCTGCTGCAATTGCAGCCCCTGCTCGAAGAGCTGGGCAAACAGCAGGTGCACCAGGCCGGCCTGGCACATCACGGGCAGAAAATGCTCCGGTGCCAGTATCCCAGCCTCGGGGTGGTCCCAGCGCGCCAGGACTTCGGCCCCGGCCAGCCTGCCATCGAGCAGTGACAGCTTGGGCTGGTAATAGGCGACGAACTCGTGGCGCCTGAGGCCCAGGAGCACTTCATCGGCACTGGGGGCGGCCAGTGGTACAGGGCTGAAAGATCCGGCGTCGGATCTGGGCGTCCCGTGTTGCGCTCGCCGCGCCGCGGGCACGGGCGCGCGGTCAAGCAAGGCGGTGCGGTTGAGGAAGGAGTTTTTCATGGTGCTCGACGATCCAATACGGTCTACCCACATTGGCGTAGCTCGATCAGACTGTCAGTCGGCGTTTTCGATGATAAATGTAGGACCGCTCCTACAATGGCAACAAGTTCAGGTAGTGTGCGTGACCCTCGCGGGTGCGGGGTGATGTTGATGAAGGACCTTTGGGGAGCATGAGATGCAACAAACAGCAGGTTTCGCCGGTTCACCCTCCCATGGTCTATAGACAATCCAGGGTCAAGCGCCTGGAGCGCGTGTCGCTGCGATTGAACCTCGGCCTGGTGATTTCCTTCCTGCTACTGGTGTTTTTCGTGAGTGCCGGTTACTGGGCGACCTACAAGGTGATGCGAGGTGAACTGGTCAAGGTCAATTACCACTTCCTGCGCCTGGTGGCCCGGGCCAACGACCATGAGACCTTTTTGCTGCGTGCCATCAAGAGCAGCGGTTCCAGCACCTACCGGCCCGAGACCGACTACCGGGGCTATATCTTCACGGAAATGCCCAAGGGTGATGTGCGCATCTACGAGGGCCTGGCGTCGCAGTACCTGACCAAGGTGTCCGTGGTCCTGCCCGAACACACCGACCGCCTGGGCCCCAGGGTCATCAACCGGCAACTGGGGCTGGCCCGGGGCCTTGCCAATGTCTACAGCGACTTCTGGATCGGTTCGTCCTTTACCGCGCCACAGATGTTCCTGTTCGACCTGGACCGTCACTTCGACATCGCCATTCCCTGGATCGAAACCCAGCCGCAGCAGGTTGGCGCTACGCAGCCCGACCTGTTGCTGGTGCTGAGCCGGGTCAAGGCGGCGATCCGCCGCGACCCACCGAAAAACAGCGATCTGATCGTGCGCTGGAGCCCCGCCGAGCCGTTCATGATGAACGGGCGCCAGGCCCTGCTGGCCTATGTCCTCGATCAGACGGCGGACGAGTACCGGGTGGCGGGGCGTGCGCCACGTGAGGTGGTGGCAGCCACCCTGCTGGAGCTGAGTGAGCTCAACGATTTCGGCGAGCGGATCGACAGGCAGTTCTATGAGCGGCCGGACTTCGAGTCCATCGACCTGCTGGCCCCCGACGGGCGCTTGCTGGTGGGCGCTGCCGACAGTGATATCCGGGACTATCAGAACGGCTTGCACCTGAGCGCATCGGGGCTGCTGATCAAGCGCAGCGCCGGTACCCAGGGCACCTGGCAGGCGCTGTACCGGATCAGCTACAAGAGCCTGCTGGAGGACGGATTCTGGCCGCTGCTGAGCCTGTTGGGGCTGCTGCTGACGTGCGTCTTCGGTGGCTGGGGAGTGATCGAGTGGTATCGGCGGCGGGTGGTGGAACCGGCCGGCAGCGATTTTCGGCAATTGCTGGTTACCCATGATTTCAACCACTCCATCCTGCAGACCGTACCGCTGGCGTTGTGTGTGGTCAGGGGGCCGACGCTGCAGCCGGTAACGCATAACAGTTTGTATGGGGCCTGGCTGGGAGAAGCCACGGACCTGCGTTTGCTGATGCAGCACTGGGAAATGTTCGACCAGGGCTGGCCGATTTCTGGAGAAGGCTGCCTGGAAGTCGGCCCGCGTTCCTTGTACGTGCGTTTTGCGCCCACCGATTACCAGGGTGAGGATGTGCTGCTGTGCACCTTTACCGACATCACGTCGCACCGCGAAGCCGCGGCCTCGCTGATCATGGCCCGGGACGCGGCGGATGCCGCCAACGAGCAGAAGAGCAACTTCGTCGCCACCGTCAGCCATGAGATCCGAACACCCTTGTATGGTGCCCTGGGGACCCTGGAGCTGTTGGCGATGACTGACCTGAGCGAGCGTCAGCGCGCCTACCTGCGCACCATCGACAGTTCATCGACGGTGCTGCTGCAACTGATCAGCGATGTGCTGGATGTGTCCAAGATCGAGGCCGGGCAAATGGTGCCTGAATCGGTCAGGTTCAACCCACGGGAGCTGCTGGAAGAAACCCTGCGGGGCTTTTCGGCCATGGCCGCGAGCAAGGGCCTGGCGCTGTACGCCTGCATCGACCAGCCGTTGCCGGTGGAGGTCCTGGGGGACAGCCTGCGCATCCGGCAGATCGTCGGTAACCTGATCAGCAACGCCATCAAGTTCACCGCTCACGGGCGAGTGGCGGTGCGCCTGAACCAGGTGCAGTGCGCAACGGGCCGGGCTCGCTTGCAATGGCAGGTGGCCGATAGCGGGCCTGGCATACCCCAGGAGGTGCAGGCGCGCCTGTTCGAACGTTTCTACCAGCGGGACAACCGGCAGCCGAACATACGCGGTACCGGACTGGGCCTGCCGATCTGCGCCAGCCTCGGCCAGATGCTGGGGGGGCACCTGAGTTTCAGCAGCGAAGAGGGCCAGGGCAGTACATTCAGCTTCGCCCTCGACCTTGAACTGGCGGAGTCCGAGGAGGCCGACCCGGTGGACCTGCGCCTGCAGGGCAAGCGCGTACACCTGCGTACCCCGTTCGCCGATCTGAGCGCCAGCCTCGGCGCCTGGTTGCAGCAGCACGGGGCGCGGGTGTCGACCCAGCCCGAGGCTCTGGGCGACATGCCCGATGTCATGCTGGAGGTGATGCCTGAAGCCCTGGCCGGCCTGGACTGGGCCGGAACCAAGGTCTTTGCCCAGCACGATTTCAATCTTCAGCCTCAGGTCATAGGCAAGGACATCCTGGTCAATCAGCACAGCCTGCCGGCCATCCTCCAGGCCTTGAACATGGCGCTGACGGGGGAGGTGTGCGAGCCCGACACCACGCCCGGTGTAGCGAGCAGACAACCGCTGGGCCTGAGCGTGCTGCTGGCCGAGGACAGCCCGGTGAACCAGTTGCTGATGAAGGAACAGCTGGAAACCATCGGCTGCCTGGTGGATGTGGCCAGCAATGGCATCGAAGGCTTGCACCTGCTTGACCAGCAGGCCTACGACCTGATCCTCACCGACGTCAACATGCCGCTCATGGACGGCTATGCCTTCGCCCAGAGCGTGCGCGAACGCAACCTGGACACGCCGATCATCGGTGTCACTGCCAACGCCTTGCGCGAGGAGGGGGAGCACTGCATCCGCGTCGGGATGAACAACTGGCTGACCAAGCCGATTGATATCCAGGGGCTTTACTTGTGTCTCAAGGCGGCCATCGAGATCCCGTTGCAGCACGTGGTTGCCGACGCGGTCCAGGCAACGGGCCTACCCCAGGACGATCCGTTGCGCGTGCCCGAGCGCATGCTGGAGCTGTTCCAGCTCACCATCGGCCAGGACCTGGAGGCGCTCAAGGCCGCGCTGGCAGGGGGCGACAAGGTGCAGCTGATGGACCAGTTGCACCGCATTCGCGGTGCCCTGGCAGTGGGCAAGGCCAAGAGCCTTATCCTGGTTTGCGCCAGCCTTGAAGCCTCGGTGGGCGGCCATGGTGCCAGGCTGGAGGAGGGCCAGTTGCAGCGATTCATCGAACGGGTCGAGCGGCTGATCAGCCAGCTCTGAGCGGCTAACCCGCCGGGGGTAATGCAACGGGGTAATCGTCAGCGGTTGTGCGGATTCTTACACTTCGACCCCTTGATTGTTCGACAGTGGAGACCGCAACCATGCGTATACGCGACCTTGGCATCACCCTCGGCACCGGTACCCCCGGCATCTACAACGCTATTACCGATGTGCCGGGGGTGCGTGTCGGCCATCACACCCTCAACCTGGAAACCGCCGATGCGTCGATCCATACCGGCGTCACAGTGATCGAGCCGCGGGCCGGTTCGGCCCACCTGGAGCCGTGCTTCGCCGGGGTCCATGTGCTCAATGGCAACGGCGATGCCACGGGCCTGGAGTGGATCCGCGAGGCTGGCTTGCTGGCCACACCCATTGCCTACACCAACACCCATAGCGTTGGCGTGGTGCGTGACGCCCTGGTGGCGGCCGAGCGAGAAATGGCCAGGCAACATACTTACTGGTGCATGCCGGTGGTGCTGGAAACCTACGACGGCGTGCTCAGCGATATCTGGGGCCAGCACGTGACGGCCGAACACCTCCACGCGGCCCTGAGCCAGGCCAGTTCCGGGCCGGTGGCGGAGGGCAACGTCGGAGGAGGCACCGGCATGATCTGCCACGAATTCAAGGGCGGTATCGGCACATCTTCGCGGGTCCTGAGCCAGGAGCAGGGTGGCTGGACCGTGGGCGTCCTGGTACAGGCCAACTATGGAGTGCGCGAAGCGTTGCGGGTGGCCGGCTACCCGGTGGGCACGGTACTGGGGGACGTGGCGTCACCGTTCAAGGGCCCGACTCCGGTCGGTGAGGCCGGCATGGGTTCGATCGTGATCACCATCGCCACCGACGCGCCCCTGCTGCCACACCAGTGCACGCGCCTGGCGCAGAGGGCCAGCATCGGCCTGGCGCGGGTCGGGGGAGGCACCGAGGATTCCAGCGGAGACATCTTCCTGGCGTTTTCGGTGGGCAATCGCAACCTGCCGGTGGCCAATCACGGCCACCCCGGTGCTCCGACCAGCGCCTTGCAGATGGTCAACAACGATTACATTTCAGCGCTGTTCGTGGCGGCCGCCGATGCGGTGGAAGAGGCCATTCTCAACGCCATGCTGGCCGCTCGCGATCTGTCGGGCTGTGGCAGCCAGGCCCTTGCGCTCACTCCCGAACGCTTGCTGGCTGCCCTGGAGCAGGTCGGCTGGCGACCACGGGGCCAGTGACAGGAGCAGGCACACGGGGTTGAGACTGTGCACCGGATGCTCGATTTATCTGCACAGTCTTGACGATTATTCCTTGAGTCGCTGTCTCCCACTCTTATTCCGGGGCCGCAACATCCACTCTTAGACTTCGCCGCAATTGCCCTGACATGCCTCCAACCCTCATCGGACGGGGCTGCATTGTCATCCTGCGGAGAGACCTCAGTTGTCGAGATGGAAAGGCCCCTGGCCCTTGCGCGGCCTGATCGCCCTGGTGCTGCTTGCCCCTCTGGAACAGGGCCTGGGCGCGCCGGCCCTGGGCTCACTGGGCAATGGCTCGCGGCATCAGGACCAGCAACTGGAAGCCTTGCAGGCCCAGGCCTTGAAACCGGTGGACATGCTTGCCGAACAGGCCCCGGTGGCCGGCAGCTCGCTGCGCCTGCCGGCCGAGTCGCCCTGTGTGCTGATCCGCTCGGTGCAGTGGCAGGGCGCCGAGGCCTTTACCTGGATGACCGCTACCTCGCCGATCATTGGCCAGTGCGTCGGCGGCAACGGCCTGGGCTTGCTGCGCCATTGGCTGGCGGAGCAACTGATACTGCGTGGCTACCTTACGACTCAAGTCGCCATTCCGGCCCAGGACCTGGCCGGTGGACGCCTGCTGATCCAAGTGATCGCCGGGCGGATCGGCACTATTGAACAGCAACCCCAGGGTATCGGTTGGGCCCGGCCGTTGTTTCCCGCCGGCCAGGGCCAACTGTTGAATGTGCGCGACCTGGACCAGGCCCTGGAAAACCTGCGGCGCCTGCCGGGGCAGGCCCTGAGTGCCTTTGACCTGATTCCGGGGACGGCCCTGGGCAGCACCGATATCGTCATCCGGCAACCCGAGGAGGTACGCCGGGTGATGGGCATGCTGACCCTGGACAACGCCGGCATCGACGCCACCGGGCGCAATCAGTTGGGTGCCATCCTGGCGATCGATTCGCCCCTGGCCCTGTATGACCAATTGCTGCTGACCGCCAGTTCGGACAGCGCATTCGCCGACCACAGCCTGGGTTCCTGGTCGAGGAGCCTGGCCTGGAACCTGCCTCTGGGCTACACCGCGCTGTCCTTGGGCGCCAGTGAGTGGGGCAGCCGCCAGCAACTGTTCAAAGACGCCGACCAGCGCCTGGGGTTCATCTCCAGGACCCGACGCCTGGATGCCGGCCTCAGCCTGGTGACTTACCGCTCGGCCCACAGCCGGGGCACCTTGCAGGGGCGGTTGGTGCGTCGCCAGGACCGGGCCTGGGTCGGCAACACCGAGTTGGGCCAGCTTTACCGGGACATCACCGGCTATGAACTGAGCATGGCCCACCGGGAAAAATGGAACGCCAGCACCCTGGATTTCGAACTCGGCCTGCGCGGCAGCCTGCCCGGGATGAGCGCAGCGCCGGGGGCGGTCTACGAGGAGCAGTACTGGAACGGTCGTTACCGGATCTTCACCGGCAAGGCGGCAGTGGCCGGTGCCCTTGGCGTGGGCGCCAGCATGCTGGGCTACCAGAGCGGTTTGTTCGTGCAGTACGCGCCGGTGCCGGTGCCGCCCACCGAGTACCTGCAGATCGGTGGCCGCTACACGGTGCGCGGCTTCGATGGCAACAGCACCCTGGCCAGCCCGGGTGGCTGGACCTGGCGCAACGAGCTGGCCGTGGCGGCAGGCTGGGGCAGCCAGTTCTACACGGCCCTGGATGCCGGCCAGGTAGTACCCAGCGCCAGCCTGCGGTCAGGGGAGCGCACCCTGATCGGTAGCGCCGTCGGCCTGCGCGGCAGCTTCAGCGCCCTGAGCTACGACATTGCCCTGGGCCTGCCGTTGAAAAAGCCCGACGACCTCAACAGCCGTACTCCCACCCTGGATTTCTCGTTGCGTAGCCGCTTCTAGGCCATAGCGTTTCGCCAAGCGGCCTGTCTTCCAGCCCTGAACCAGGAGGTGCCACCACCGCCGAACCTGTTACCCGCGTGCCCGCCGATTCAAGCGCACGCCTTATGCCAACAACACCACCGAGATCAATATGAAAACCAAGAATAAATCTACCCCGCACCTGCCACAGCCCGCTTTCGGGGCACAGCGCCTGGCGCTGGCCATCCTGCTGGCACTGCCGCTCCTGGAGCAGAGCGCCCTGGCCCAGCCCGGGCTGGTGGTGGACCCGTCCGCGGCGCTGCGACCGGTGCTCTCGAGCAGCAACGGCACGCCGCTGGTGAACATCGTCGCTGCCAATGGTGCGGGCCTGTCCCACAACAAGTTCACCGAGTTCAACGTCGGCCAGGCCGGGCTGATCCTCAACAACAGCACCACGGGTGTGCAGACCAGCCTGGGCGGCGCCATAGCCGGCAACAGCCTGCTCAATGGCCAGTCGGCAAGCGTCATTCTCAACGAGGTAACCGGGAAAATGGCCTCCCAGCTCAACGGCGTGATTGAAGTCGCCGGTGCCAATGCGCGGGTGATCGTGGCCAACCCCAACGGCATTTCCACCCAGGGCGCGGGGTTCATCAATGCCAATCGAGTGACCCTGGTGGCCGGCAACGCTGTGCTGGACGGGCAGGGTGGAGTTGCGCGCCTGCATACCGAGAATGGCCAGATCCGTATCGAAGGCGCGGGCCTGGATGGTTCCGGGGCCAATGAAGTGGACCTGGTAGCCCGTACCATTCAGTTGAATGCGGCGCTGCAGGCGCAGAAGCTCAACCTGTCCGCACTCAAGGGCGATGTGAGTGCCAGCAACACCTTGTCCCTGGCCAGCTCCGGCAGCGCTGGACAGTCCGCGGTGGGGGTGATCATCAACGGCAAGGAGCAGGGCTTTACCGGCAACCAGATCATCATCAATGGCCAGGTGCAATCGGGTTCCGACTTTGCCGACAAACCCTTCAACAGCAGCCAGTTCGGCAAGGGCAACACCCCGGTGGTTTCCGGCCCGCCAGTGCCGGCGGCTGGCGTTTCAGTGCCGGAGGTGGTGGCTGAGACGGTTGTTCCCGAGGTCGCCATCGATGTGGCTCGCCTGGGCAGCATGCACGCGGACTCGATCCGCATGCTGGGCCGATCCGCCGGTGTCGGGGTCAATGTGGCGGGGCAGGTCAAGGCCCTGACCGGCAACCTCACTGTCACCGCTGATGGCAAGGTGCAGGTGGCCGCTGGTGGGGTCCTGGAAGCCGGGCAGGCACTGTCGATCACCGGCGGCCTGGACAACCAGGGCCGGGTTTCGGGTGCCCGGGTCTCGGTCAACGGCGACACGCTTCAGGGTCGACAGGGGTCGCTCGTGGCGCACGGCAGCCTGTCGCTGCAAGGCGCCCTGGAAAACCATGGCACCCTGCGCAGCGGGCAGGCGATGACTCTCAACGCCAGCAAGGTATTCAACGACAATCTGATCCACAGCGGCGCTTCGCTGACTGCCTACGGCGCCCTGGAGAATCACGGCACCCTGCGCAGCGAGCAGTCCATGACCCTCAACAACAGCACGCTGTTCAACGATAAGGTGATTCACAGTGGCGCCTCCCTGACGCTCCTGGGCAGCCGCCTGGACAACACTGCCAGCGGTACCATCACCAGTCGCGGCAGGCTCACCAACTGGGTCGGCAGCCAGCGCAATCAAGGGGTACTGGGGGGCGGTTATGCCGAGCCTCCACGCCAGTCCGGCGCAGCGGCGACTCCTGTCTCCAGCGTGGCGCTCAAGCCGGCTCCTGCCGTGCTTTCGGCCTATGGCCATGGCTCCTACGGCTACGCACAGGTCCAGTGGACAGCTCCGAGCTACGTCTGGACCGGGCTCTCGGAAATGGCCTACCAGGCGCCGGGGCGAGGTAACTACCTGCGCTTCTAATGCCTGAAACTGCGGGGGGCGGGGCGCTGGCCGCTGCGCCCCCACGGCCAGGCATCAGGCGTCCTGGGCCTGGAGGAACAGGGCAAACAGCTCGGACTGGGACTTGATCCCCAGCTTGCTGTACATGTGCTTGCGGTGAACCTTGACCGTCTCGGCGGAAATCCCCAGCTTGCGCGCAATCTCCTTGTTCGAGCAGCCACTGAGCAACCACTGGCCCACATCCAACTCCCGCGCCGAAAGGGGCGAACTCAACTGGGCAGTGGCCTGTTCCAGGCGGCTCTGCCAGTTGGGCGCGCTGGGCGTCGTGGCTTGGGGCTCGGACTCGAAATGCAGGCGCTGGCGCATCAGCGCCGCGATCCAGGGTTGCACCAGGCTCAGCAGGGCAGTCTGCTCAGGGCTGAAACGCGACTGGCTGCCCAGCGACAGGCTGAGGGTACGCTCGCCGTCCAGCAGGATGTTGATGTGCACCTCGTCGGTCAGCACGTTCAGGCAGAAATAGCGCTGGTAGTAATCGGTCTGCTCGAAGCATTCCGGGGCCACGTCCTGCAGGCGAAACAGGCCACTGCGCGGATGTTCCCTGGCGTGGATGTAGAACGGATCCAGCAGGTACAGCCCCTTGAGATAGTCCTGGAACAGGGAGTCGGCTTCGCCGTCCGTTGCCGGGGATTCGGCCAGTAACCGGGGCCGGCCGCCGCTGAAGACCAGCACCACCCAATTGTCCACCGGCACATAGTGCTGCAGCAGGCGCACCAGGGCGCTCCAGAAATTGTCCCGGTCCAGGGTCTCGATAACGCGGCCCACGGCGTCGTGCCAGGCCACGTCCTGCAAGGTCAGGCGCGTTTCACTACCCATTGAGGGGTACCCCATCGAAGTGATTTTTTGCCGCGTCGCGGCGCTCCATACTCGGCCCGTCCCCGGCACCTGCGGTCGCAAGCCCCGGGCGTCGCCAACGAGTGCAAGGATTAGAAATGAACATTGAACTGGTACAACTGGCCGGCCGTGACGGCGACACCGCTTATAACCTGGACCGGGTGCTCGAAGCCATTGCAACCTGCGCTGGCGACACCGATCTGCTGGTGTTCCCCGAAACTTGCCTGACCGGCTTCCTCAGCGCCGTGCAGTTGGCCGAGTGCGCTGAAACCCTGGACGGGCCGAGTGTCCAGGCGGTGCTGCAGCAGGTCCGTGAGCGTCAGGTCGCGGTGGTCATCGGCCTGGCCGAGCGGGCCGGGGAGCATTACTACAACAGCTCACTGCTGCTGACCCCCGAGGGCATCGCCTTGCATTACCGCAAGACCCACCTATGGCCCTCGGAGCGCGGTGCGTTCTGCCCCGGCGACCGGTTCACCACGGTGCTGTGGAAGGGGCTGCGGGTCGGCATCCTGATCTGCTACGACATCGAGTTGCCGGAAACGGCCCGGGCCCTGGCACAACTGGGGGCCGAACTGATCATCGTCACCAACGGCAACATGGACCCCTACGGCCCGGTGCACCGCACCGCGATCATGGCTCGAGCCCAGGAAAATCAGCTGTTCGCGGTCATGGTCAACCGGGTGGGCGAGGGCGATGACGGCCTGGTCTTCGCCGGGGGCAGCGCTGCCATCGACCCGTTCGGGCAGGTGCTGTGGGAAGCCGGGCGCGAGGCGTGCCAGCAGCGCGTGAGCCTCGACCTGCACCAGCTCAAGGCCTCGCGCCGCGACTACCACTACCTCAGCGACCGCCGTCTGCCCCTACCCGGTGAACAGGTGGAGCACCCGGACGGGCGCCGCGAGCTGCTGATTCCCTGATTCCTGCCCATTGCTCTGATTCCTGCCACAACAATCCCAAAAACAGCAGGCGCGGCCACCTTCCCCATGGAGCAGGGGCCGACGCTATGGAGCTTGACGATGAAAACCCTTCACTGCGTTCCCCTGGCCCTGGCCTTGAATTTCTGCCTGGCCTTTACCGCCAGCGCCGAACCCAAGGTGCACATCTACAACTGGTACGACTTCATTGCCCCCGAGACCACCAAGGACTTCCAGGCACAGACCTCCGTCGCCGTGACCTATGACGTGTTCGACAACGGTGACGTGATGCAGAGCAAGCTCATGGCCGGCCGCAGCGGCTACGACGTGGTAGTGGCCACCGGCGACCTGCTGCCGAACCTGATCAAGGCAGGGGTGCTCAAGGAACTGGACCGCAGCCAGTTGCCCAACTGGTCCAACCTGGACCCGCAGATCCTGGCCAAGGTGCAGGGCAACGACCCGGGCAATCGCTATGCCGTACCCTACCTGTGGGGCACCACGGGCATTGGCTACGACGCAGACAAGGTCCGGGCGATCCTCGGGCCGGACGCCCCGGTGGATTCCTGGGACCTGATCTTCAAGGAGCAGAACCTCGCCCGGCTCAGCCAGTGCGGTGTGGCCATGCTCGATGCCCCAGGCGAGATCGTCCCCATTGCCCTGCATTACCTGGGGTTGCCCTACAACAGCCAGAACCCCGAGGACTACCGCAAGGCCGAGGCCCTGCTGCTGAAGCTGCGCCCCTATGTGCGCTACTTCGATTCCTCGAAGTTCATCACCGACCTGGCCAATGGCAATATCTGCGTGGTAGTGGGCTGGGCCGGCGGTGTGCTTGACGCCAAGAGCGCATCGGAGGCCGCCGGCAACGGCCGCCAGATCGAGTACCGGATTCCCCGCGAGGGTGCCCCGATCTGGGTGGAGAGCCTGGTGTTGCTCAACGACGCACCCAACCCGCAGCAGGGCTTGCAGTTCATCGACTACATGCTGCGCCCCCAGGTGATCGCCGCGACCACCCGCTACCTGAAGTACCCCAATGGCAACCTGGCGGCCAAGGCGCTGGTGGAGCAGCAGATCCGTGACAACCCCAGCGTCTACCCGAGCGCTGCGGTGCTCGACACTCTGTTCCCCCTGGAACCGCTGCCGTTGAAACTGGAGCGGGTGCGTACCCGGGTCTGGAGCAAGGTCAAGAGCGGTAGCTAGTCCCGAGTGGCAACAGCGGCGGCGCTGGTTGCCTCTGGCGCTCGCCAGCCGCCCCCCAGCGCCTTGTACAGCGCCACCACATTCACATAGGACGCGGTATCCGCCTGGGCCAGGGCATCCTCGGCCTGCAGCCGGCTGGCCTGGGCCTGCAGCGCCAGCAGATAGGGCGCCGCACCTGCTGTGTAGCGCACCTGGGCCAGGGTGGCGGCGCGGCTACTTTGCCGGGCGGCTTCCAGCAGATCCCCCAGGCGTTGCTGGGACTGGCTGTAGGTGGTCAGGGCGCTCTCGGCTTCCGCCACCGCCAGCAGCACCACCTGCTCGTAACGAGCCTGGGCACCTTGGCTGCGCGCCTCGGCCTGGCGTTGCCGGGCCTTGACACTAGCCAGGTGCAGGGCCGGCCAGCTGATGCCGGGGGTGAAGCTGAAGGCCCGGCTGCTGCCGGCGCCCAGGTCCGCGCCGCGGATGGCCACGAAGCCGAGGAAGCCCCCCAGGTCCACCCGGGGATACAACTCGGCGGTCACCGCACCGATGTCGGCGCTGGAGGCGGCAAAGTCGCGCTCGGCACTGGCGATGTCCGGGCGCTGACGCAGCAGATCGGCGAGGTTGCCGATCGGCAGGCGGGTCGCAAGCGGTACCAGGGCAGCCTGACGATCCAGGGCTTTCAGCTCGCCGGGCTGGGCGGCCACCAGCACCGCCAGGCGATAGCGGGCCAGTTGGCTGCGGGTGTACAGGGGCGCCAGGGAGGCCTGCTGGCGTGCCCGCTCGGCCCGTGCACTGGCCAACTCGTCTTCGGCGCCACGCCCGGCTGCGACCATGGCGGCCACCACCTGCACCATGTGCGTCTGGTTATCCAGGGCTGCCCGGGCCACCTCCAGCTGGCGTTGCGCACCGCGCATCTCGAAGTAATTGCGCGCTACTTCGGCCGCTACCACTATCCGCGCCTGGGCCAGATCGGCCACGGCGGCTTGATCACGGGCGGCCGCAGCTTGGGACAGGCGCTGCAAGCGGCCGAACAGGTCTATCTCCCATTGGGCGTCAAACCCCGCCCGGTAGCTCTTGGCCAGGTTGCGTTCGCCGGCGGGCCCTGGATTGTCCTGGGCCAGGCTGCGGGAATAACCACCGCCGGCGGTCACGGTCGGCAAGCGGTCGAGCTGGCGCTGGTCCAGCTCGGCGCGCGCTTCCAGCAACCGGGCCTGGGCCTGGTGAATGTCCCGATTGCGACTCAGGGCCTGGTCCATCAACTGGTCCAGTTGCGGGTCCTGGAATTGCCGCCACCAGTCGCGCTGCAATTGCTCGCTGGAGTACAGCGCCGGGTCCGGTTGCTGGGACAGGTGCAGCGGCGTCGCAACCTGTGGCTGATAATCGGGGCCCAGGGTGCAGCCACCCAGCCCCAGTGACAGCAGCAGCCAGTACAGGGGCTGCCGCGGGTTGATTGCAAAGTGACGCATGAGTTGCTCCTTAGACCCGAGGGGCCATGGCGGGGGCTGCGGCATCCAGGGATGCCAGTTCGCGCGCCCGGGGAGTGTTAGCCGCGCTGCGATGGTCCACGGCAATGATCGAGTACATGGTGGGCAGCACCAGCAGGGTGAACAGCGTGCCCACCAGCATGCCCACCACAATCACCAGCCCCAGGTCATGGCGGCTGTGGGCACCAGCACCGCTGGCGAACAGCAGGGGGACCAGCCCGGCGACCATGGCCGCGGTGGTCATCAGGATCGGCCGCAGGCGCATCTTCGCCGACTTCACTATCGCCTCATGGCGGTCCAGGCCTTCCTTGACCTGCAGCTCATTGGCGAACTCCACCATGAGGATCCCATGCTTGCTGATCAGGCCCACCAAGGTGACCAGCCCGATCTGGGTGTAGATGTTGATGGTGGACAGCCCCAGCGCCAGGGGAATCAGGGCGCCGAAGATCGACAGCGGAACACTGATCAGGATGATCAGCGGGTCCCGCAGGCTTTCGTATTGGGCTGCCAATACCAGGTAGATGACGATGATCGCGAACACGAAGGCCATGATCAGCGCCCCCCCTTCCTGCTGATACTGGCGAGCGTCCGAGAGCCAGTCATAGGTGAAGCCCGGCGGCAGGTTGCGTGCCTGCTGTTCGAGGAAGCCCACGGCATCGCCCATGGCCACTCCCGGTGCGGGAATCGCCTGGAAGACCGCCGAGTTGAGCTGGTCGAACTGAGTCAACTGGTTGGGTTCCACCCCGGTGGACAGGGTTACCAGATTGCCCAGCGGAACCTGGCCGCCGCTGGCGCTGGTGACGTAGAAACGCGCCAGGGCCTCGGGAGACAGGCGCTCATTGCGCAGGCTCTGGGGGATTACATCGTAGGAGCGGCCCTGCATGCCGAAGCGGTTGACGTAGTTTTCGCCCACCAGCACCGCCAGGGTGTCGCCGATGTCCTTCATGGTGACCCCGAGGCTGTTGGCCTTGGCCCGGTCGATGCGGATCCTGATCACCGAGTTGTTGTAGTCCAGGTCGCTGTCCACCACCATGAACAGGCCGCTTTTGCGCGCGGCGTCCTTCAGCTCCTGCATGGCCTCGTAGACCAGCCGGTAGTCGCCGGCACTCTTGATTACCATCTGCACCGGCAGGCCGCCGGTGGAGCCGGGCAGCGAGGGCAACTGGAAGGCGAAGACATTGCTGCCCTCGATGTCATTGGCGCGATTCTGCATGTCCACCTGGATCTGGTCGGCGTTGCGCTGGCGTTGCTCCCAGTCGACGAAGTTGACCCCGCCAATACTGTTGGAGACACCGTTGATGCCGTTGATCAGCCACAGGTTGCTCTGCTCGGGCAGGGTCACCATCACCTGGTTCCACTTCTCGCCGAATTTCTCTACATAGTCGATGTTGGCGTTCTGCGGCGACTTGATGGCCGTCAGCACCGTGGACTGGTCTTCCACCGGTGCCAGTTCGCGCCGGGCCTGGTTGTACAGCAACGGCACGCTGACCAGGACCAGCAGGGCAATGACGCAGATCACCCGGCGATGTTCCAGGGACATGCTCAGCACCCGGCCATAGGCCGCCCCCAGGCGTGCGAAGGCGCGTTCGGCCTGGCGCGCCATCCAGCCTTCGTTCATCTGGCTATCGAGCAGGAACGAGCTCATGACCGGGGACAGCGTCAAGGCGATGATCCCGGAGACCACCACGGAACCGGCGAGGGTGAAGGCGAACTCCTTGAACAGCGACCCGGTAAGGCCGCCCATCAGGCCGATGGGCGCATAGACCGCGGCCAGGGTCAGGGTCATGGCGATCACCGGCGCGGCGACCTCCCGGGCGCCGATCAGGGCGGCGAGGGCCGGGGACTTGCCTTCTTCGATATGCCGGTGGACGTTCTCCACCACGATGATCGCGTCATCGACCACCAGGCCGATGGCCAGAACCATGGCCAGCAGGGTCAGCAAGTTGATACTGAAGCCAAATAGCGCCATGAAGGCCGCGGCGCCGAGCATCGACAGCGGGATGGTGATGACCGGGATGAGCACCGCCCGCACCGAACCCAGGCTGAGGAAGATGACCAGCACCACGATCACTATCGCTTCGATCAGGGTACCGGAGACTTCATCGATGGAGGCGCTGATGAAGCGGGCCAGCTCGAAGGGCACCGCTACCTTCACGTCCGGTGGCAGATTGGCGCGGATCCCCGGCAGCAGCTCGTCGAGCTTGTCGACTATCACCAAAGGGTTGGCATTGGGGGCGGCATTCAAACCGAAGTACACCGCATTGACCCCATCCATGAGGGCACTGGTATCCGTCGCGGCCGCGCCCAGTTCCACCGTGGCAACGTCTTCCAGGCGCACCAGGCCGGCAGGGGTGCTCTTGACCACCAACTGGCGAAACTCGGCGACGTTCACCAGGTCGGTATCGACCTGGATGTCGGACACCACATACAGCCCCTTGGCCTGGCCCGGCGCGGCCTGCACGTTGTTGTCGCGCAGGGCCCGGGCCACCTCGCCGGCGGACACACCGTGGGCGGCCAGGCGGCTGGCGTCGAGCCAGATGCGCATGGCCATTTTCTGCCCGCCGTTTAAGTCAATGCTGCCCACACCCTCGATGGACGACAGCTGTGGCTGCACCACCCGGGTCACGTAGTCGGACAGCGCCGCGGTGGACAGGGTCGGGCTGGAAAAGCCGACATAGGCCACGGCCGTGGCTTCCCCGGAGGACTTCACGATCACCGGGTCGTAGGCCTCGGCGGGCAGCCGGTACTTGACCTCGTTGACCTTGGCCATCACCTGGGTCATGGCCTTGTTCGAGTCGGCATTGAGCTTCATGCGCACTGCGATCACGCTGCGGCCTTGGGTCGAGGTGGAGGTCATGTAGTCGACGTCCTCCACCGTGGCCACCGACTGGGCAATGGCCTGGGTGACAAAGCCCTGCATCAATTGCGGCGAGGCGCCGGGATACTGGGTGGTGATGGTCAGGGTCGAGCTTTCGGTCAGCGGGTACTGGCGGATCGGCAGCTTGTCGATGGCCAGCCACCCCATCAGCAGAATCAGGGTGCTGACCACCAGCGCCAGTACCGGGCGCCGGACGAATAAATCAGTGAAGGTCATGATGGGATCCTTGGTGTTTCACTGGGCCCGGGCGGCGGTAGCCGGGGCATCGAGGGCCAGGCTGTCCTGGTTGGCTATCTGCACGGGGGCGCCGTTCTGCAGGCGCAACTGGCCCGAGGTCACTACCCGGTCTCCCGGCTGGACGCCTTCTTGCAGGACGACGCGGCCATCCAGGCGCTCGCCGGTCTTGACGTACGCCTGGCGCACACTGAGGGCGCTGTCATCAGTGCCTTGCACCACGTAGACAAAGTCGCCGTAGGCGCTGTAGCTGACGGCTGTTTCCGGGACACTCATGCGCGGCGGGCCCGGCGGCAGTGCCACCTGGCCATGGACATACATGCCCGGGGTCAGCAGGTGGTCGGGGTTGGCCACTACGGCCTGCACCAGTACGGTCCGGGTGCCAGGATCGATGCGCGGCTCCAGGGTGCCGACCCGGCCCTTGAACGAGCGCTGGGGATAGGCGTCCACCGCCACGGCCATGTCCTGCCCTGTGGCCAGTGCGGCCAGGGAGCGCTCGGGCAGGGTGATGTTGGCGTACAGGGTGCGTGCGTCGGTGAGGGACACCACAGGTTCACCGGCTTGCAGGTATTGGCCGAGGTTGACCTTGCGCACGCCGAGTACGCCGTCGAACGGCGCCTTTATGCGCTTTTGCTCGATCAGGGCCTTGACCCGGCGGATGTCCCCCAGCACCTGCTGATAGGCCCAGTGAGCCTGGTCCAACTGCTCCTGGGTGGCGGCCTGTTGCGGCAGCAGCGTGCGGGTACGCTGCAATTGTGCCTGGGCATTGCTGGCCTGGGCCTGGAGCCGCGCCAGTTCGCCCAGTTGCGGCTCGGCGTTCAATTGCACCAGCACCTGGCCGGCGCGCACCCGGTCTCCGGGGGCGAAGGCGATGGCGCTGATCAGGCCGCTGGTCTCGGCGCTGACCATGACTTGCCGGGTGGCTTCCAGCTCGCCGATACCGCTCAGTACGTTGGGCACATTGCCGAGCATTACCTGGGCAACAGCCACTTTGGTGGCCGGGCGCGAGCTATTGCCGGCGTCCGAACCTGAGGGAGCGGGGGCATACAGCACCTTGCAGGCGACCGCGAGCATTGCCAGCGCTACGGCAGCGCCAGCGGAGAATTTGAGTTTTCTATTCATGATCCTGACTACTGGTAAGTGAATGACAGGGGGCGACGGACGATGGGCTCGTGCGTCGGTGTTAAAGCCTTGCTGGGGAAAACCTGATTCGGTACGCCATCAGCAACAGACCGGTCCCCAGAAGCAGAAACAGCATCAGGGCACCGTGCACGGCCGGGGCCATGCCCGTTGCGTCCACCAGCAGCCCCAGGGGCACGGGGACGGCGTTGAACAGGTAGACCGTCATGTAGAAGTAGGCGATGAGCCTGCCGTGGCCCTTGCCCTTGGCCAGCTGATTGATCAGCCGCGCGCTGCCGACGAATATCGCGCCATAGGCATAGCCGCCGATGATCAGGGCCGGCACCGCCAGCAGCAGCGACGCCTGGAAAAAGGCCAGTAGCAACACCGCGAAGGCCAGGCATTGGCTCAGCAGGCCGCTCAGAAGGGCACGCCGGGCGTCCAGGCGCTGGCAGAACAACTGGCTGGCCCCGGCGATCAGCAGGTAAGCCGAAATGCTGTAGCCGAATACCCCGCGATCACCCAGGCCCAGTAGCTGCTCGGCGGCCCCGGGGCCGATGACGAACACGCAGGCGGCAAACGACCAACTGAAGAACACCGACCAGGCGCAAAGATGGAAGGGCATGCCAATGCCCTTGAGGCTTTGCAGCAATCCCGGGGCCTTGGCCTGCATAGCATCCGGTGTGGCGTTGGCGACCTGTACCGATGTGGGCCAGCCGCCCAGTACGCCGCAGGTGGCGACGAGGGTCAGGCCCATGATCAGCCAGAAGGGCAGTGCCATGGGGTAGAGGTCCAGTTGCAGGGCGGCACCGCTGAGCAACGGGCCCAGGGCCAGGCCCATGACCATCGCCAGGGTGGCCAGCAGCGCCGCCAGCTTGCCGTGGTCGGCGGGGCCGAAGCGCACCAGGGCGACGTTGACCCCGGCGGTCATGGCTCCCGAGCCGATACCGGCAATCAGGCGCCCGGCACCCAGTTGCCAGGGCGCCTCGCCCCGGGAAAACAACCAGGCACCGCAGAACACCAGGGCTGCCGCGGGCACCAGCAACTTGCGCAGATCTTGCAGGCGGCCGGCAAGCCCGCCCAGGGTCAGCAGCGACAGCAGTACGCCGACGCCATAGACGCCGAAGATCAGCGTCAACTGCACCGAGCTCAATTGCAGTTGCTGCTTGTAGAAGGGGTAGAGCGGCGTTGGCACGCTGCTGTTGATCAGGGACACCATCAATGACAGCGCCAGAAACAGCAGGAGCAGCCGCGATGGAGCTTTATTGCAGGCGTGCGGATTCGCGGACATGACTTATCCAGGCCAATGACTGTGGGGGCATGGCAGTTGAGGTTGTTGGAAGGGGCGAAGAGAGCACCGGCGCCCTACAGCGCAGTGACAGGCACGTTGTCGCGCAGGCAGTCACTCAAGGGGGTTGCAGGGGCTCTCGGGCTTTGTGAATCGAGTGGCGCCGGCAGTACCGGCGTCGCTCAAATCCTGAAGCAAATGATAGCGATTGAGCCGATCACTACCATGCTTGAAACCCCAGAGTTCATCTTGCTGCGTCCAATGGGGGGGCGGCGCAGGGGCCAGGCAGGAGGGCAGACGTGCAGCGCGGTGAGCCGCTCGCTCAGCCCGGCGGCAGCAAGCGCAGCGGATCCACCGGCACGCCGTTGGCGCGGATCTCGAAGTAAAGCTGGGCGCGGTCGGTGTCCTGGGAACCGGCTTCGGCGATCTTCTGGCCCTTGATCACCATCTGCCCTTCCTTGACCAGCAGCCGGCTGTTGTAGGCGTAGGTACTGGTGTAGGAGGGGCCGTGCTGGAGAATCATCAGGTTGCCGTAACCGCGCATGTAGCCGGCGAACGCCACCTTGCCGCCCAGGGTGGCGTGGATCGGCTGGCCCTGGGTAGTGGCGATGCGGATGCCCTGGTTGAGCTTGCCGGTGGGGGAGAAGCGCCCGATCAGCACTCCGCGCAACGGCCAGCTCCAGCCCTTGAGGGTGACCTTGGGCATGGGTGCAGGAGCCGGGGGCGCTGTTCGGCCTTTGCTGGCGGTGGTTCGCGACTTGCTGCTGACCACCCGGGTGGTCCTGGCCGCGCCGCCTACCCGCAGCACCTGGCCGACCTCCACGGTATAAGGCGCCTTGAGGCCGTTGAGCCGCGCCACCTCCTTCCAGTTGGTGCCGTTGCGGCTGGCAATGGAATACAGCGTGTCGCCGCGCTTGACCCGGTACTCGCCGGCCTTGAGGGGGCCGGAGTTGGAAGGGCTGGAGCTGCAGGCTGACAGGGTCAGGAGCAATGCGATGAAAAGCAATCTTGCGAACACACGACATCCACTATGTCTTGACGGGGCCAGGGGGCCCGAAACTTCGGCGTTAGCCAGGCCGATAAAGCCGGCAACTATACCTGTTTGCCGATGAAGAGGCGCGTTATAGACCGCTGCCACAGCGGTTAAATTCAATCCGGATGTCACAGGATGCTGATCTTTCCTGCGCCATGAACGCCCACGGCAATCTTTGTGAACCCTCGTCGCCTGCACCGCACTAAGGCAGTACAGACCGGGAGGAATCTTATGCAAGTGCAATACCTGTTGATCGTACTGGCCGTGATCGTGCTGCTGGCCGAGATCTGGGCCATCAGAAGCCTGCTGCGCAGCGGTGCGCGGGCGGAAAACAAGGGGCTGTGGATCGTGGTGATCATCTTCGTGCCGCTGCTGGGGCTGTTGCTCTGGCTGATGGTCGGCCCCAAGGCCCTGAACCGGGACGCGCCGGTCGAGCGCGGCAGAAGCTGAAAACGGGGGGCAAACCCGCTGAAGGGTTGATCACGACATGCCAAGAATTCTTACATCCCATGTGGACGAAGCCGAGCTCACCGAGCACAACGCCAAGATGTTCGGCTCGCCCAAGGAACGGCTGGACTTCTATCGCCGGGAGATCCAATACGAAACCAGCATCCTGGCCAACCGCACCGATGCCTACCTGACGGCCCAGGCATTCCTGGTAATCGCCTTCGCTTCGTGCATGGCCAATCTCAATCCGGAGTGGGGCAAGCTGTTTACCCTGTCCGTGCCGCCTTTCCTGGCGTTGCTGGGGATCCTCAGCTCTCTCAATGCCTGGCCTGGCATCAGGGCCGCCTATGAGATCATCGATCACTGGCATTTCAAGCAGAGCCACCTGCTGCACAGCGAACCGGTAATGGGCCTGGCCTATGACGAATCGCCGCTGTTCTGCGAAAGCGAGTCGAGCCACAAGGGCTATCGCAAGTCGTTGCTGTTTTCCATGCGTTCGCCCTGGTTGTTCGCGGCGTTCTGGCTGCTGCTGGGGATTTGGGCGGTGTATATCCAGGTGACCAATCCGGGCTCCTGAGGGCGCAGGCCCGCTGCCTGCGCTGCGGGACACAACGCTACCGGCCTATGGGCGCCAGCTGGCCGGTGTGCCGCGCACGCGAACGCGGCACCTGGGTGCCACGCTCGCCGGTCACTCAGTGCGGAGCGCGGGGAATGGTCTTGAGCAGGTCTTCGGGGCTGATATGGCCGACCACGGCCTCGGCGGCGCTGCCCGGTAGCGGCAGGTCGAGGATATGACCCTTGATCTTGCCCACCACATGCATTTCGCACGGCTTGCAGTCAAATTTCAGGGTCAGCACTTCATCGCCGTGTACCAGTTGCATCGGTGCCACCTTGGTGCGCACGCCAGTCACGCCCTTGGCCTGTTTGGGGCACAGGTTGAAGGAGAAGCGCAGGCAGTGCTTGGTGATCATCACCGGCACGTCGCCGTGCTCTTCATGGGCCTCGAAGGCCGCGTCGATCAGTTGCACCCCGTGACGGTGGTAGAAATCCCGGGCCTTCTGGTTGTAGACGTTGGCCAGGAATGACAGATGCGATTCCGGGTAGACCGGCGGCGGGCTGCTTTCGGCCTTGCGCGAGCCCCGTGGGTGGGCAGCGATGCGTGCGGCGTCCAGGGCTTCGATGACTTCCCGGCGCAGGGCCTTGAGCTGGGAGTTGGGGATGAAGTAAGCCTGGGGCGCGTCCAGCTTGATGCTGGTGGCGTGGTAATGGGTGGTGCCCAGCTGGCCCAGCAGATCCTGCAGTTGCCCCAGGGCCTGTTCCGGCTTGTTGGCCACACCGAACGGGCCATCCAGGGCGACGCTGGCGCTGATGCCTTCCTCGCTGGTGGCGGTCAGTTCCAGCCGTGCTTCGCTCAGGCGTGCCAGCCAGGACAGGCCGATGCGCCGCTCGGCGGAAGTGCGGGTCAAGGCTTGCTGCCAGTTGTGGTCGAGGTTGCGGCTCAGCGGGTGGTTGGGCCGCAGACGGCTCAGGGCTTCGGGCATCTCGTTGGGTTCGACCCGATAGCGGTAGCGTTTCTCGCCATCTTCTTCGAACTCGCCACGGGCCTCGGCGATGTTGGCGCGGAAACCCACCACCTCACGCTTGACCAGCAGGTTCAGGCCATCGCCATTGGACAACGGCTCGAAGGTCACCACCTGCAGGTCGCGCTTGCCGACCTTTTCCACGGTGCCTACCGGCAGCCCGGTGAAAGTCGGCGAGTCGAAGGCGCCGATGTCGATCTTGCGCTCGCTGACAAAGTAGTCGGTGCTGCCGCGGTGGAACGTCTTGTCCGGGTCGGGCACGAAGAAATGCGCGGTACGGCCGCTGGAGGCGCGGGCCAGGTCGGGGCGATCTTCCAGAACCGCGTCCAGGCGCTGGCGGTAGTAGGCCGTGATGTTCTTCACATAGGCCATGTCCTTGTAGCGCCCCTCGATCTTGAACGAGCGCACGCCGGCTTCCACCAGGGCGCGGATGTTGGCGCTCTGGTTGTTGTCCTTCATCGACAGCAGGTGCTTTTCATAGGCGATCACGCCGCCGTGCTCGTCCTTGAGGGTGTAGGGCAGGCGGCAGGCCTGGGAGCAGTCGCCACGGTTGGCGCTGCGGCCGGTCTGGGCGTGGGAAATGTTGCATTGGCCGGAGAAGGCCACGCACAACGCGCCGTGAATGAAGAACTCGATGGCGGCATCGGTTTCGGCGGCGATGGCACTGATTTCCTTGAGGTTCAGCTCGCGGGCCAGGACCAGCTGGGAGAAACCGGCCTGGTCGAGGAACTTCGCCCGCTCCAGGGTGCGGATGTCGGTCTGGGTGCTGGCGTGCAGTTCGATGGGCGGGATATCCAGCTCCATCACCCCCAGGTCCTGGACGATCAGCGCATCGACCCCCGCGTCATACAGCTGATGGATCAGCTTGCGCGCCGGTTCCAACTCGTTGTCGTGGAGGATGGTGTTGAGGGTGGTGAACACCCGGGCGTGATAGCGGCGGGCGAACTCCACCAACTGGGCGATCTCGCCCACCTCGTTGCTGGCGTTGTGGCGGGCGCCGAAGCTCGGGCCGCCGATGTACACCGCATCGGCGCCATGCAGGATGGCTTCGCGGGCGATGCTCACATCGCGGGCAGGGCTGAGCAGTTCCAGGTGATGTTTGGGCAAGGACATGTTTTTTTAGTCAGGCTTATCAGGGTCAAGGCGCGCATTGTAGCGGCGAAACGCTTGCCCGGCACCCGTGTGCTGCCAGGTGGCGGCCACGCCTTGCGCGTGGCCGCCGATTGAAGCGCTGCCTCAGGCCTTTGCGGCCATTGCCGTGACTTCCACGCGCATGCCTTCCACCGCCAGGGCGGCCACGCCAACCGCGGCACGTACCGGCCAGGGCTTGGCGAAGAAACGCTGGTAGACCGCATTGAATGCCGCACGGTCGGCCATGTCGGTGAGGTAGATGGTCAGGTGCATGACCCGGTCCATGGAACTGCCGGCGCGCTCCAGGGCCACTTTCAGCGCCTGCAGCGTGCATTCGCTCTGCAGGGTGATGTCCCCCAGTTCCAGGCTGCCGTCGGCGCGGGTAGGGATCTGGGTGGAGACCAGGATGCCGTTGAAACCGACCACGTCGGAGGAAATGGAATCGGCGTCCGGGTCGGGGGTGAAGCTCAGGTCTTGGTTGGCCATGGGGATCTCTTGATTTGTGTAAGGGCGCAGCGGTCGCACTCGCTACGGTTGGTCGGAAAGATCAGTCAGGCGACAGTTCAATTTAAGACTTATGCCTTTGCGCTATGTCCATGCAGGCTTCATGAGTGAACAGGTCTGTGCAATGAATCATTGAGTACTCATCGAGTTGATGCACAAAGAGGCGAGCATTGTCCATTGGACTTCTCGAGGCCGAGAACATTTCGCTTGTCGAGCCGTCGATGAAGCTCAGGTCTTTTCGCTCAATGATTTCGTCCTTCAAACCTGAATAGCGATAACGCACCGACTCCAGATAAACAACACCGTCGCTATGAGTAAGTTTAATCGAGTGGAAGTCCGGCTTCAGGTAGTCCGGGTACTTCTTCTTCAAGTCAGGGAGTATTTCCACACCACAATTTGTCCCGATCCGAGGCACGAGATATCCGACGGATTCCTCCATTAATCCACGTATCGCTTGCCTGACTGGAATTTCAAAAAACTCGCGATTCGGTTGATAGCGAAAAGAGTCAAAACGCGCGTGCATCCGTTTTTCAACAGTTTTGCAGTCAGTCACAAGCTCGTCGTAAACGGTAATGAAATCAGTCGGCAACCCCGTACTTCGTAGATCTTTGGCCCGGTCATCAGACGTTCTCTCGGTTAATCCGATTTTGACTAATCCAGGCATGGCCGGGTTGATCATGATGTAAACAAATCCACTACTCATAAAGACGAGGCTCCAAATTGAAGTAGAAATGGCAGGGGACCGATAACGCCTGGAGCGACTCGGTAATGGCTGTATTCACCGATGTCATCCTTGAGTGTCTTTACGTCACTGCGAGTGGTTGAGCCATGTCTCCAGCACCCGCCGGTCCAGCTCTTCCCAGTCGGCCATGCCCAGGACCCGGGTGGTGTTCAGGCCACGCAGGTAGCCACGCAATTGATAGGCGGCGATCCGCAGGCTTTGCGGGTCGGCGCTGCTGTCACCCAGCACCTGTTCGTACTCCACCAGGTAGTCCGCCACCCGCTCACGGAATTCCGGGAGAACGGCGTCGCGAATCAAGTCAAAGGTGCGCATGGGGAAATCCTTTTTTTAGTTGTAGTCGGGCTGCCGGGCAGTCTGCCCGGGGGGCAACTATCGGTTCAAGTAATAGTGACAATCAAGCAACGCAAGTTCTGCTTTGGGCGCCAACCATGGACAATCGCCCCCGACCCAAAACCATGACCGCAACGGCAGCGCCCGTGACGCTGAACCGTTGCGCACCGAACCAGGCTGTACATTTTCAGGACTTACCGATGCGCCCTCTATTTGCTCCCGCCATGACCCTGGCCACCTTGCTGCTGGCCGGTTGCGCCACCGCGCCCAACGACCCGACCCTGGTCATGCAGACCCGGAAAACCCCGGCCGAATATGCCGAGTGCGTGGTGCCCAAGCTGCAAGGCAACGCCCAGAGCCCGACGGTTTCCCAGACCCAGCGCGGTTTTCGCATTGTCGTTGCCAGCAAGGTGGCTGCAGACAACGTACTGGAAGCCTACAAGGCGCCCAATGGCGGCAAGGTGTTCCTCTACGAGCGGCACTTGCTGGCCTCCAGCTTCGCCCCGTCGAGCTTCGAACGCGCGGCCCAGGAATGCCTGTAGCCAGCCGTGTTAAACCGCCTCTTTCAGTAACTTCTCGATCTGCGCCAGCTCCCAGGTACTGAGCAGGCTCACCGGGTCGGTGCCGAAGCGTTGCCGCGTATCGAGCTGCCAGACATCGCCTTCGGCGCTGCGGCAGCTCTGGCAGTGATGCAGATGCCGGCCATCGAAATCCAGCAGCAACTGCCAACCCTCGATATCCACCTGCACCTGGCCAGCGCCCGAATGGCTGGCGCCGGGCTGTAGAGGGTAAACGCCAAGGGCGGCATCGCGCAGGCGCTGGCAGACATCTCGGGCATTCAGGCAGGGCATGGGGCTCTCGCGGGCAGTGCAGGGACAAAGGCGCTCAGCATATCCATCGACTGCGTGGGTGCAAGTGCCGATTGGTCGCTGTCCGACGCTGGCCCGGGCCAGTGGCTGGCGAACTCACTGCACGCCTGAAATGGCGCCGCAAAGCCCAGGGCCTTGCGGCAACCCCTCGATCAGAAGCTGTAGTCGGCGGTGACGAACAACGAGCGCGGTTCACCCATCAGCCATTGCTGGCCGCTGTTCTGTTGCGCCGCGGCATAACGCCGGTCCAGCAGGTTGTTCACCTGCAGGCCCAGGCGCACGTCGGGCAGGGCCTGCCAGCCGAGGTTGGCATCCAGCACCGTGTAGCCGGGTACATCGACGCTATTGGCGGTGTTGGCATAACGCGCATCGACGTAGCGCAAGCCCATGCCGGCTTCCAGGCTCGGAGCCAGGGCCTTGTTCAGCCACAGGTTGGCGGTGCGTCGCGGCACGTTGGTGGGGCGATTGCCGGCCCGGGACACCGCTTTGCCAGAGACCACCTCATCGAAGTCATCGTACTCGGCGCGCACCACCGAGGCGTTGGCCGAGACTTGCCAGCCGTGATCCAGGGCCAGCTCCAGCGAGGTTTCCAGGCCGTCGGCGGATTGCTGGCCGACCTGCTGCGCCAGGCGGGTCACCGGATCGGTGGTCAAGAGCTTTTTCTTGACGATGTGGTAGGCCGCCAGGGTCCATTCGCCACGGCCGTTCCAGAACTGCTGCTTGAGCCCGAACTCGGTCTGCTTGGCTTCGGTCAGGTCCATCTGCAACTGGCTCGGGTTGAGGCTGATCAGGTTGCTGACCCCGTCTTCACTGGTGGAGTACTGGCCGTACAGCGACAGTTGATCGGTGACCGCGAACACCAGGCCGGCGCGCCAGTTGCCGCCGGTGAGGCTGCGATCGGTGCGGGTGCCGGTGCGCAGATCACTGCGATCGATATGGTTCTGGTCGCGGCGGATGCCGGTCACCAGCGACCAGCGCTCCGTCAGTTGCTGGCGGTTTTCCGCAAACAGGGCGAAAGTGCGGGTGCTGCTGTCGGTCTGGGGCGAGAAGGGCGAGCGGCTCTGGAAGTAGCCCGGTGCCGGGTTCCACGGGTCGATATAGTCGCTACCGATATCCTTGTAGGGCGAGTTGTTGGCCACGCCGAAGCGAATCCTGTTGTACTCCAGGCCGATCACGGTCCTGCTGTCCAGGCCGAACAGCGAGTGGTTGAAGGTGAAGCTCTGGCGATCGCCGATCTGCTCCTGATCGTGCTTGATCTCCAGGTAGTCGCCGCGCAGCAACTGCTCCCGGGAGCTGACCCAGTTGTAGGCTTCGGCGTTGCGCCAGTGGCGGCGGCTCTTGATGTAGTAGAGCTGGTTGCTGGCGCTGAGGTTGTCGCTCAGGGTCCAGTCGGTGTTGAGCCGGGTCCATTCGTCGTTGTAGCGCTGCACGGCGTTGCGCAGGTTGTAGTTCTTGTCCCGCAGGCTGTCGCGGTATTGGCCGGCAATCAGCGGCGTGCCGAAATAGCTGGCGGGTTCGCTTTCACCGCGTTCATGGGCCAGGGTGAAACCGAGGTCGTCGGTGGCTTGCCAGCGTAGCGCCGCGCTGAGTGCCAGGCTGCGTGACTGGCCCTGGTCGACCCAGCCATTGCTCTGCTGCTGGTTCAGGGTCAGGCGGTAGCTCAGGGTGTCGGTCAGCGAGCCGCCGCTGTCCAGGCCCAGTTGCTGGCGATCATGGGAGCCATAGCCCAGGCGCAGGCGGTTGTGGATCTCACCGTCGAAGGGCTTCTTGGCAATCACGTTGATCACCGCGCCGGTGGCGCCTTCCCCGTACAGCACCGAGGCCGGGCCGCGGATCACGTCGATGCGCTCGACCATCCACGGGTCCACCGGGAAGGTCTGGCTGCCGGCGCCGGTGTACAGGCGCGCGCCGTCGAACAGGGTCATCACCGAGGAGTGCCCGGTAAAGCCGCGGGCCGACAGTGCGGTATTGCCGTTGCCCGGGGTGGCGATGCTGGTGATGCCGGGGGAGCGGGTGACGGCATCCTGCACCGTGAGGTTGTTGCGGTTGCTGATGGCGTCGTTGCCCAGGCTGCTGGTGCTGGCCGGAGTCTCCAGGGCCGTGAGGTTCAGCCGCGAGCCGGCGGGCAGGGGCGTGTCCAGAGAGGTTTGCGGGGCGCTGGAGACTCCGCGCACTTGGGTCTCGGGCAAGACCAGGGAGGTTTTCTGTTCAGCCAGGGCCGGGTAGGCCATGCAAGGCAGGAGGGTGAAACACAGCGAGGGGCTCGCCAGGTGTTGCAGCAAGGAGGTGCGGGACATGCGATTCCTACTACTTGTAAGGAATGAATGAATCCCGGAGGGAACAACGCATAGGGAATCGCGGGCAGCCGCGCCCACGAAAACCGGACTGCGCCCGCCCACCGCGGGGTTGTCAAACGAAGTTGCGGGCCGGTCTCCGGGCTTGCGAGGGTCATGAGGCATTCACCTTCCCATGCCTTGGCACAGTGGTCTGTCGAATGCTTCGCTCGCTTACCGTTGCGGGGGCAGCGCCGGACTGATCATCGAAATGACGCACCGGCTTCCCGTTTAACCCCATGCACGGCGGCATGGGACACCTGAAACTGGCGCGCATATGAGCACTGCCGAGCCCTTGCGTCAATGGCATGTGGCCAGCTACGGCGGCGCTTTCAGCGCTTTCATACCAGGAAAGTCAATATATTGACCTATTTTTCCTGGCGCTTAAATAATCAACAAATATCGACGCATTATTGACGATTTTGCTTTTCTGACCCAGTATGTCGGCGCTGAGCGATTGATTATCTTGAGTTTTTTTTGACGCCAAAGCTCTGAACTCTGCTCCGAAAAAAAGGCGAAACAGCCTATGGGGCAGAGCAGCCAAACAAAACATGATGGCCAAGATGGCAAGTAGCCAGGGCTGATCCGTTGGCTGTGCTAGCTTCAGACGGCGTAGCCGCGATTTTTCTCTTTGGAATGATCTATGTCTGCCGAACGGATACTGGTTACTGGGGGCGCTGGTTTTATCGGTTCTCACCTCGTGGATGCACTGCTGGCCAAGGGTTATGCGGTGCGGGTTCTGGACGACCTTTCCACGGGCAAGGTCGGCAATCTGCCCATGGGCGATGCTGGTCTGGAACTGCTGGTGGGGGATGCCGCCGATGCGGCACTCCTGGCGGATGCCGTTCAGGGCTGCGATGCCGTGGTGCACCTGGCCGCTGTGGCGTCGGTCCAGGCTTCGGTCGAAGACCCGGTGGCCACCCACCAGAGCAATTTCATCGCCACCCTGCGCCTGTGCGAGGCGATGACCGCGGCCGGTATCCGCCGCGTGGTGTTCGCCTCCAGTGCGGCGGTCTATGGCAATAACGGCGAGGGCACGCCGATTGCCGAAGACACCCCTAAATCTCCCCTCACGCCCTACGCGGCGGACAAGCTCGCCAGCGAGTACTACCTGGACTTCTACCGCCGCCAGCATGGGCTGGAACCGGTGATCCTGCGCTTTTTCAATATCTTCGGCCCGCGCCAGGACCCTTCATCGCCGTATTCCGGGGTGATCAGCATTTTCAGCGAGCGGGCCAAGGCCGGGCGGCCCATCACCCTGTTCGGCGATGGCGGGCAGACCCGCGACTTCGTCTATGTCGCGGACCTGGTGAAGATCCTGGTGCAGGGCCTGGAATGCCCCGCGCCGGCAGCCGATGCCACCAATGTCGGGCTCGGCGGGGTGACCACCCTCAACGATCTGATTGGCGCCCTGCAGCAGATCAGCGGCAAGCCGCTGCAGGTGAGCCACGGCGCGACCCGCTCCGGGGATATCCGCCATTCCAAGGCCGACAACCGCCGCTTGCGCGAGCGCTTCGACCTGGGCACGCCCAGCAGCCTGGCCGAGGGCCTGGAACGGCTTTACCGCAGCCTTTAGTTCGTTGCCTTAGGGGCGCGCCATGGCGGCTGCCCTAGAGCCTGATGTTGTGCAGATTGATCTACTGAAGAGTGAGTTATGGATATCGAGTTTCGCAGGGGGCATGTCTGCAAAGTGGTTCGACGCCTGTTTACCGCATTGGCCTTGTGTGCCACCAACACCCTGGTGCAGGCCGCGCCCGCGGCGCCCGCCAGTGTCGGGTTCTGGTACGCCGAGCAGCCACCCTTGCAGGAGCTGGCGCAGTTCGAATGGGCAGTGGTCGAGCCCGGCCATATGGCCAGCGCCGATGTCGCTACCTTGCGCAAGCTCGGCAGCCAGCCGTTCGCCTACCTGTCGGTAGGGGAGTTCGACGGCAACCGCGCTGCCCTGGCCAAGCAGGCCCTGGCCCAGGGCGCGAGCCCCGTGCGCAACAAGGCCTGGGACAGCCAGGTGATGGACATCGCCACCCCGGCCTGGCGCGAACACCTGTTCAAGCGTGCCAAGGCGCTGCAGGACCAGGGCTACGCCGGCCTGTTCCTGGACACCCTGGACAGTTTCCAGTTGCTCCCCGAGGCCGATCGCGAACCGCAACGCAAGGCCCTGGCCTCGTTCCTGCGGGAACTGCACAGCCGGCTGCCCAACCTCAAGCTGTTCTTCAACCGGGGCTTCGAGGTACTGGGCGAGCTCGATGGCGTCGCCTCGGCCGTGGCGGTGGAATCCATCCACGCCGGCTGGGATGCCTCGGCCAAGCGTTACCGCCCGGTTTCCGAAGCCGACCGCACCTGGCTTGAAGGCGAACTCAAGCCGCTGCGCGCACGCAACATCCCGCTGGTGGCCATCGATTACCTGCCGGCCAACCGTCGGGAAGAGGCGCGCAAGCTGGTCCGGCAATTGAGCCAGGAAGGCTTTATCCCGGTGGTCACCACCCCGGACCTCAACGCCCTGAGCATGAGCACGGTGGAAGTCCAGCCGCGACGCATCGCCATGCTCTATGACCCGCGCGAAGGGGAACTCTACGATCACGCCGGGCACCGCATGCTCGGTGGCCTGCTGGAATACCTGGGTTACCGGGTGGACTACTTCCCGGTGGACGATAGCCTGCCTGCCTACAGCTTCGCCGGCCTTTACGCCGGGGTGGTGCTGTGGATGACCAGCGGCCCGCCCGAGGACAGCCGTGCCTTCTATAGCTGGGTCGGCCAGCGCCTGGATGAGCAGGTGCCCCTGGCGATCATGGCCGGCCTGCCGATCGAGGACCGGGCGCTGCTCAAGCGCCTGGGGCTGAACCTGGCGGCGCCGGGGGCTCGCGATGCCCTGCATGTGCTGAGCCAGGACAAGAGCCTGATCGGCGCCTTCGAGGCCCCGGTGGTGGCGCGCAGCCGTGAACTGACCCGCGTGAGCCTGCTGCCCGACGGGCCGAAACCAGCCCTGGTGCTGGGCGATGACAAGGGCGGCAAGTACGTCCCGGTGGCCACCGCCGCCTGGGGCGGCATGGCCCTGGCCCCCTACGTGGTGGAGGCCAATGTGGAGCGCAGCCGCTGGATCCTCGACCCGTTCGCCTTTATCCAGAAGGCCCTGCGCCTGCCGTCCCAGCCACGCCCGGACACCACCACCGAGAACGGTCGGCGGATCGCCACGGTGCATATCGACGGTGACGGTTTCCCGTCCCATGCCGAAGTGCGTGGCACCCCGTATTCCGGGCGCCAGGTGCTGGACGACTACATTCGTCCCAACCCGTTCCTGACCTCGGTCTCGATCATCGAAGGCGAAGTCGGGCCCAAGGGCATGTCGCCGTTCCTGGCGCGGGAGCTGGAGCCCATCGCCCAGGAGATCTTCGCCGACCCCAAGGTCGAAGTGGCCACCCACACCTACAGCCACCCGTTCTACATGCAGCCGGAGAAGGCCAAGAAGGACGAGGATTTCCACGCCGAATACGGCCTGCGCCTGAATATCCCGGGGTACAAGACCCTGGATTACAAGCGCGAGATCCTCGGCTCGCGGGACTACATCAACAGCCGCCTGACCACCGCGCAGAAACCGGTGAAGCTGGTCTTCTGGCCGGGGGATGCGCTGCCCAGCGCCGAGACCATCAAGCTGGCCTACGACGCCGGGCTGAAAAACGTCAACGGCGGGCAGACCATTCTGACCAAGGCCAACTCATCGCTCACCGGCCTGTACCCGCTGTTGCGGCCGACCTCGGGCGGCTTGCAGTACTACGCTCCGGTGATCAACGAGAACATGTACACCAACCTCTGGAAAGGCCCGTACTACGGCTTTCGCGATGTGATCGACACCTTCGAGCTGACCGACAGCCCACGGCGCCTGCGCGGCATCCACCTGTACTACCACTTCTATTCGGGCACCAAGCAGGCGTCGATCAAGGCCATGACCGACATCTACCAGTTCATGCGTGGCCAGCAGCCGCTGTCATTGTGGATGAGTGACTACCTGGACCGGGTCCACGGCCTGTACCAGGCAAGCCTGGCGCGGACCGCCAATGGCGACTGGCAGGTACGCGGCATGGACGGCCTGCGCACCTTGCGCCTGGACCCGGCGCTGGGTTGGCCGGACCTCGGCCGCTCGGTGGGGGTGGCCGGGGTGCGCGACTTGCCCCAGGGGCGCTATGTAGCCTTGAGCAGCGATCATGCGCTGTTGGCCCTGCGCCCCGAGCGCGATCCGCGCCCGGCACTGGAGCTGGCCAATATTCCCCTGCGCGACTGGCGCTATGTCAATGACCGGCAGGTGAGCTTCTCCTTTGCCGGCCAGTTCAACCTGGAATTCTCGGTGCGTTCGGCCAGCGCCTGTCGGGTCGAGGTCCAGGGCCAACGCTACGCCGGCAAGTCCGAACAGGGCCTGTGGCATTTCCAACTTCCCATGAAGCAGGTGAGTGATGCCCAACTCCTCTGCAACTAAGGCCAAGGCGCCCAGCGCGCGGCTGCTCAACCCCTGGGCCTTGCTGCTGGTGGCGATCGCCGTCGGCGTGCTGCTGTGGGCAACCTTTCGCAATGAAGAGGCGTTCCGCCCCAAGGGCGGGCAGCCGGACGAAGTGTCGGCCAGCTACGCCGAGGTGCTGCTGGCCGCACACCCGGAAAACAATGAGCTGCGCACCCAGCTGCTCGACCTGCTGATTCAGCTGGGGGACTACCCCAAGGCGGAAAAACACCTGGCCCAGTGGCAGCGGCCCGATCCGGCGCTCAAGGCCTACTACCGCTTGCAGCTCGATGCCCTGGCGCTGAACAACAGCACCGACAGCGCGGCCCTGCAGGCTCTGGCCGAACGTTTCAAGGCCTTTGACTACAAGCCGCTGCCATCGCCGCAACTGGAGCGCCTGGCCACTTTGGCCCTGAGCGCCCAGGCCCCGGGGCTGGCGGCGGATGCCTATGCCGAGCTGGCGCGGCGCGACCCGACACGGCGCGAGCAGTGGCTGCCTGAAGCCGCCAAGTGGTACCAGGCCAGTGAACAGCCGGGGCGCGCGGCCGATCTCTATGTGCAGTTGCTCGATGCCAGCCAGCCCCCCGAGGCGCGTCGGCAGTTTCTGCAACAGGCCTTCACCACCCTGGTGGCGGCCGATCGCGGCGATCAGGCAGTGGAGCTGCTGGCCCGAGAGCTGGCCGCACAGCCGGACGTGGAATTCGAACCGGCGCTGCTGGACCGCGGCGTGGATGTGGCCGTGGCGCACAACCGCGTGGACCTGGCGGAACAGTTCTTCAGTGCCTGGCGCAAGGTGCAGCCCGACAGCCCGGAAATCCTCGCCAAGGAATTCAAGCAGCGCCTGGCCTTCGGTGACCTGGCCGGCGCCCATGCGGTGGGCCTGCAACTGCTCGAACAGCGGCCGGATGACCCGCAGTTGCTGGAGCAGATGGCCCATCTCGCCGAATGGCAGGGCGACTCGGCCGCCGCCCTGGGCTACTGGATCAGCCTGAGCACGCTAAGCAAGGACCCGGCGCAGTTCGAGCACACCTGGCGCCTGGCGATGCAGACCTACGACTTCGACCGGGGCATCCCACTGCTGGCGGGGATCATGGACAGCCGCGCCCTGACCAACGTCGAGCTCGATGCCCTGGTCTACGCGCAAGAGTCCAGGGGGACGCCCGAGGAGGCAGAAAAGTGGCTGCGCCGCTATGTCGCCAAATACCCGAAACAGCGTCTGGCCTGGGTGCGCCTGTTGCAGAACCTGGAAAACACCGAGCAGTACCCGCAGCGCCTGGTGGTCTGGAACCAGTTCGCCAAGCGCTATCCGCTCACCAGCACCGAACGTGTGGACTGGGCCAACAACCACCTCAAGCTGTTCGATAGCCAGGGGGCCTGGAAAGTCATCACCGCGGTGGATGGCAACAAGATCAAGGACTTCAACTACTGGCAGTCCCGCGCCGCCCTGGCCTGGGACCTGGAACTGGACGACGAGCTGCAGCTGGCGCTGGAGAAGATGCTGGCGATCAAGGGCTCACTCAATACAGGCGACGAAAGCGAGCTGATTGCCCTGTATCGCACCCGCGATCCGCGCAAGGCCCTGCAATTGACCGTCGACAGCTGGCGCCAGGGCCACAGCCCGCAGCGCCTGGTGGCCGCCCTGCAACTGGCCCAGGAACTCCAGGACTGGCCTCTGGTGGTCGATTTGCTCAAGGAGGCCGAGCAGTACCCGGGGGCCAGCGACCAGTCCCAGGTGCTGGCCGCCCGCGCCGCGCTGGCGGTGCAGCAGGGCCAGACCGATCTGGCCCTGCGCCTGTATCAACAGGGCTTGAGCCGCTTCCCGGACGACAACACCTTCCGTGAGCGGCTGCTGTGGCTGTATGTCGATCTGGGCCGCACGGGCGAGATCAAGCCGCTGTTGCAGCAATGGCGCTCCCTGGCCCGCAGTGACAGCAGCCTGTGGCTGCCGTTCGCCGCCGCCAGCCAGTTGCTCGGGCGCAATACCGAGGCCCTGGCCTGGTATCGCCTGTACTTGCAGGCCAACCCCCGGGACTGGATGGTCCAGGCCGCCTATGCCGATGCCCTGGAGGGCGCCGGTTATGCCGATTCGGCCCAGCGCTTGCGCCTGCGGCTCGATCGCCAGGTCAGCCCGGAGCAGATCCGCGCCACGCCCCAGGGCTATGCCACCTGGCTGCGCCTGCTGGCCAGCAGCTATTCGTCACGCAAGGCGCAGAACAAGGCCATGCAATGGCAGGACGGTTCCAAGCCGATGCTGCAGCTGTGGTTCGATCAGTTCCTCGCGCGCCTGGATGACCTCAATCAGTCGGCGCAAAAGGATGAGTGGCTGGCCTGGGCCCGCAGCCGCGGTCTGAAGGTCAGCCGCTACGAGCAGATCCAGGAAGCCCTGCGCGGCAGCAATCGCCAGGCCCTGGAGCGCCTGGTGGCCAGCGGCGACCTGGACCCGGCGCAGCAGGTCGAGGCCTTGAACAGCCTGGGCCGCAGCGGCGAAGCGCTGGCGGTGGGCCTTTCGGCACTGGGTGACGAGCAACCGGCGGCGCTGCGCGAGCAACTGCGCCGCCAGGCCATCGAGATGACGGAGCGCACGCCCCAGGGTATGCAAATCGCCTGGGAGCGCCAGGACTACGGCGGCCTGGTGTTCAACGGCCCGCGCCTGACCGCCGCGCGCTATCTGAACGACAACTGGTACGCCAAGCTGGTCCTGGAGCAGGGCCGCTACAGCGGCGATGTACTGGATGAGTCGCGCCTGGGCAATGAGACCAATACCGAACTGACCTTGCAGCGCCAGCTGGAGAACGGCAACTACAAGCTGATCTTCGACAGCAGCCTGCGCAAGGACGATGACCGCAACGGCCTGGGTGCCAGCCGCACCTGGCAACTGGACAGCGGCAACGAGCTGGACGTCGGTGCCGACTGGCACCGCAAGAACGAGGACAGCGGATACATGCGCACCTTCGGCCAGCAGGATGATGTCTGGGTGGGCGGCCGGCATCGCTATTCGGCCCGTGACCAGTTGTCCTGGAACCTGGCCCAGCGCTGGTTCTCGACCCGCGGCGGCGATGACCTGGGCAGCGGCCAGGCGTTGAAGATCGAGTTCGACCACACCTTGCAGTTCGAAGGGCCGAACTGGGAATTGCGCAGCGGTATCGACTACCAGCAGAACAGCCTGAACAACCGTTCGCTGCCCGACCTGGCCAATACCCTGGGCGGAGGCATCGATCTGGCCGGGGCCGATCTCGACAATCCGGAGCAGATCACCAGCCAGACCCTGCTGCAGAAGCGCTACGGCCAGCTGTTCTTCGGCAGTTCCTGGCGGCGCGGTTTCCCGGGGGCGCTGAACCGCACACGGGGGCAATACACCTGGCTGGTGGATGTCAGCACCGGCTGGCAGTGGACCGACAACACCATCAACTACGCCATCAGTACCGGTGTCGGCACCGAGGTGATAGGGGATGACGAATTGGCAGTGACCCTTGGCTACCAGTCCGCGCCGCAAGGCGGGGCAGGCAAGTCCGGGGGCACTGCAGGTGTCAGCTACAGCGTGCGTTTCGGACGCTGATCATGGAATTCAAAGAGGAGTAAACCTTATGCAATCCATTCGTTGCGTGAGTCTGGCAATGGTCGCCTTGCTGATGGCCGGGTGCAGCAGCTTCACCGGGCAAAGCAGCCCCGAGTTGTCCAAGAGTGCGCGCTGGGGCGTGCTGCCGCTGGTCAACTATTCCCAGACACCCCAGGCCGGCGAGCGCAGTGAGCAGATTCTGCTCAGCGTGCTGAGCAGCCGCGGCCTGCAACCCCAGGTCTACACCGGTACGGCGGGGCAGGGCGAACAGGCCCTGCTCGACGACAACGAGCGTCTGGCCGGGGCCATGGACTGGGCCCGGGAGCAGAAACTCGACTATGTGGTGTCCGGCAGCGTCGAGGAGTGGCAGTACAAGAACGGCCTGGATGGCGAACCGGCGGTGGGCATCAGCCTGCGGGTGGTCGAGGCCGGTACCGGCAAGGTGCTGTGGAGCAATAGCGGGGCCCGCGCCGGCTGGTCCCGGGAAAGCCTGGCCGGGGCCGCCCAGAAGGTGCTCGACAAGCTTGTCGGTGGCCTTCGGATCGAGTGACTGCCATGAACTCTCCACACATGGACTATGCGCTGGCGCCCCGCGCCAGCGGTCCGGCGTCCTGGCTGGAAACCTTTCTGGTGACCGCTCTGGTCATCGGCGTCGGCCTGTGGCTGACTCCCGAGGACCCCTTGCAGGTGCAGGGCGAGTTTCCCTGGTCGGTGCTGGCGCCGCTGCTGCTGGGGGTGCGCTACGGGTTTGTCCGCGGCCTGATCAGTGCCAGCCTGCTGGTAGCGGCGTTCTTTGCCCTGCGCCATTCGGGGCTGGCGAGCTACGCCCAGGTCGCGCCGTCCTACATTGTCGGCGTACTGGTCTGCGGCATGCTGGTGGGCGAGGTGCGCGACCTCTGGGAGCGGCGTTTGCTGCGCTTGCAGATGGCCAACGAGTACCGCCAGTATCGGCTCGATGATTTCACCCGGGCGCACCAGATTCTGCGGGTCTCCCATGACCGCCTGGAGCAGCGCCTGGCGGGCAGCGACCAGAGCTTGCGCAGTTCCCTGCTGGGCCTGCGTGATCGGCTGCGCGCGGCGCCCAATGGCGGCGACCCGCTGAGCCTGCTGGCCGAGCCGGTGCTGACCCTGCTCGGCCAGTACGGCTCGCTGCGGGTGGCCGGGCTGTACCGGGTGGAGCAGGGCGCCAGTGCGGCGCCACAGCTGAGCCTCTTGGCCTCGATCGGCACCATGGGGCCGCTGGACAGCCAGGACCTGCTGGTGCGTATGTGCCTGGAGCGCGAGGAGCTGGTGAGTGTGCGTGAGGAGCTGCTGGATAGCGGCGCCCAGGCCTCGGTGTCGTCCTTGCAGGCCTGTGTTCCGCTGGTGGACACCCAGGGCCAGGTGCTGGCGATTCTGGCGGTGCGGCAGATGCCGTTCTTTGCCTTCCAGGAACGCACCCTCAGCCTGCTGGCCCTGCTGGCCGGACATATCGCCGACTTGCTGCACCCGGACCCGCAGGTTTTGCAACTGCAGAGCGCCGATGCCCAGCACTTCACCCGCCAACTCAAGCGTTCACTGGTGGATGTCGAGCGCCACGGCCTGTCCGGTTGCCTCTATGCCTTCGAGCTGACCCAGCCCAATGATGAACTGGCGCGGCTGTTCGAGCGCAGCCAGCGAGGCCTGGACCTGCACCTGAGCCTGGCCAATGCACGCGGGCACGAACTGTTGCTGGTGCTGTTGCCGCTGACCAGCGCCGAGGGCGCCCAGGGCTACCTGGCACGCCTGGGCAAGCTGGTCCACGAACACTTCGGCATGAGCGTGGAGCTGGCCGGCCTGGGGGTCAAGGTACTGCCCTACGACCTGGAGTCGGCCCGGCAACGCGATGGGCTGCGTAACTTCCTGTACAACGAGTGTGGCCTGAATGATCAGCAAGTGGCTGTTTAGCGGAGCGCTGTTTTTCGAGATCGGCAGCTGGGCCAGCCTGACGGCGCAGTTGCCCGACCTGCAGACCGCGCTGCTGTATGCAATGACCCATGGCATCGCCTGTGGCCTGCTGACCGCGGCGGTCTGGCTGCTGCTGCCGGCGCGTTATCGCCGGCCGTTGCCATGGAGCCCGCTGTTCATCTTCAGCCTGGCGTTCTTTGTGCCGCTGATCGGGGCCGTCGGAGTGATTGCCGCGATCTTTCCGGCGCTGTATCTGCCGCGCAAGCGCGAGGCGCAGACGTGGCAGGCGGTGGGCATTCCCGACCTGCCGTTTCGCGCTCAGACTCAACTGCATTCGCCCACCTTCGGTGACAGCGGGCTGCAGGATGTCTTGCGTCATGCGCCGGACCCCGACCAGCGCCTGGCGGCCTTGCTCGCCACCCGGCGGATGCCGGGCAAGGAAGCGGTGCCGATCCTCAAGCTGGCCCTGGGTGACCCGAGCGACGATGTGCGGCTGTTGGCGTATTCGATGCTCGACAAGCAGGAAACCGACATCAACCAGCGGATCCAGTCCTCCCTGGAACAACTGCCCGGCGCGGCGCCGCAGAAGGCCGGAGCCTTGCACGCGACGCTGGCCCGCTGGTACTGGGAACTGGCTTACCTGGGCCTGGCCCAGGGCAGTGTGCAGCAGCACGTGCTGGGCCAGGCCGGCGAACATGCCGAACAGGCGCTGAAGCTGGGGGAGGGCGGCGAGCTGCTGTTGCTGGCCGGGCGCATCGCCCTTGAACGCGGTGACGTCGGCAAGGCGCGCCTGCACATGCACCAGGCCGAGGAGGCGGGCATGGACCCGGCCAAGGTCCTGCCGTTCCGCGCCGAAATCGCCTTTGAAACCGGCCGCTATGCCGAGATTCCCGGGCTGCTGCGAAGCCTGCCGGCGCAAATGCAGCAACGTCCGCCCTTTGCTGGGCTGGTAAGGACCTGGACATGAAGAAAACCCCCGACTCAACCCCCATCGCCGATGTCTGCCTGCTGCTCGAGGGCACCTGGCCCTATGTGCGTGGTGGCGTGTCCAGCTGGATCCACCAGATGATCCTCGGCCTGCCGCAGCTGCAGTTTTCGGTGCTGTTCATTGGCGGCCAGCGCGAGGCCTATGGTCAGCGCCGCTATGAGATTCCGGCCAACGTCGTGCATATCGAAGAGGTGTACCTGGAAGAGGCCTGGCGCAACCCCAGGCACAAGCGCGAGGCCCACAGCGCGTCCCTGGAGGAACTGAGCAACCTGTACCGCTACCTGCACAACCCGCAGAAGCCCGCCGCCGAGCTGGGCATCGAAGTGCTGGCATCCCTGGCCCAGGGGCGCATCACCCTGGACGACGTGCTCTACAGCCGGCCCAGCTGGGAAGCGCTGACCGAAGGCTACGAGCAGCACTGCGCCGATCCGTCCTTCGTCAACTACTTCTGGACCCTGCGCACCATGCAGTCGCCCTTGCTGATGCTGGCCAATGCCGCCCGGCACATGCCGCGGGCCCGGGTGCTGCACTCGATTTCCACCGGCTACGCCGGGCTGGTGGGCTGCATTCTCAAGCAGTTGTGGGGCTGCCAGTTCCTGCTCAGCGAGCACGGGATCTACACCAAGGAGCGCAAGATCGACCTGGCCCAGGCCAGCTGGATCGCCGAAAGCAGCAACCAGGCGCTGAACGACAGCATGGATTCCGGCTCCGGCTATATCCGCATGCTCTGGGTGCGTTTCTTCGAACGCATCGGGCATCTGGTCTATGAAAGCGCCGACCAGATCATTGCCCTGTACGACGGCAACCGCCAACGCCAGATCAAGGACGGCGCGCCCCCCGAGCGCACCCAGGTGATCCCCAACGGCATCGACCTGCAGCTCTGGACCCAGGCCCTGGAGGCCCGGGCCGAAGGCATTGCGCCGGTGGTCGGGCTGATCGGCCGGGTGGTGCCGATCAAGGACGTCAAGACCTTCCTGCGGGCCATGCGCGGGGTGGTCAGCGTGATGCCCGAGGTCGAAGGCTGGATCGTCGGGCCGGAAGAGGAAGACCCGGAGTACGTCGCCGAGTGCCGCAGCCTGGTGGCGAGCCTGGGGCTGGAGCAGAAGGTACTGTTCCTGGGCTTCCAGAAAATCCAGGACATCCTGCCGCAACTGGGCCTGATGGTGCTGACCTCCATCAGCGAGGCCCAGCCCCTGGTGATTCTCGAAGCCTGGGCCGCCGGCACGCCGGTGGTCAGCAGTGACGTGGGCTCCTGCCGCGAGCTGATCGAGGGCGGCGAGGCGGCCGACCGGGACCTGGGGCGGGCCGGGGAAGTGGTGGCGATCGCCGATCCGCAGGCCACCTCCCAGGCGATCATCGACCTGCTGCGCAGCCCCGAACGCTGGCAATCGGCCCAGGCGGCGGGCCTGTTGCGGGTACATCGCTACTACAGCGAGCGCTTGATGCTCGACCGCTATCGCACGCTCTATCACACGGCCATCGGCACCCCACACAAGGAGGCTGTGTAAATGGCCGGCATCGGTTTCGAACTGCGCAAGATTCTCTCCCGCGACTCCTACACGGCGACCCTGCACGCCTATGTCTATGCCGGCCTGATCAGTTCCGGGCCCTGGGTGCTGTCGATCCTCAGCGTGATGCTGGTGGGGGTGATCAGCCTCGGGCTGGTGGTGCCGGAGGTCCTGATCCGCCAGTTCCTGATCACCGTCACCTACCTGATGGCCACGTCGCTGATCCTGACCGGCGGCCTGCAGCTGTTTTTCACCCGTTTCGTGTCCGACCGCCTGTTCGAGCGCAAGTACGAGCAGATCCTGCCGAACCTGGTGGGCGTACTCTTGCTGGTGACCCTGGGCTCCGGGGCGCTGGGCATCCTGCTGCTGGTGACCCTGTTCGACCAGGCGCTGATCTACCGCCTGCTGACCCTGGCCAACTTCGTGGTGCTGTGCAACCTGTGGCTGGTGATCATCTTCCTCTCGGGGATGAAGGCCTATAACCGCATCCTCCTGGTGATGCTGGTGGGGTATGGCTTGATGGTCGGCAGCGCCTTCTACCTGCGCTACATGGGCATGGAAGGGCTGTTGCTGGCGCTGCTGCTGGGGCACAGCACGCTGCTGTTCCTGTTTCTCTACGACATCCTGCGCGAGTACCGGGCCGAGAAGCTGGTGGCCTTCGACTTTCTCGACCGCCGCCAGGTGTTTGTCAGCCTGCTGCTGACCGGGCTTTGCTACAACCTGGGGATCTGGATCGACAAGTTCATCTTCTGGTTCAACCCGGAAACTTCGAGCCAGGTGATCGGGCCGATGCGCGCGTCAATTCTCTACGACCTGCCGATCTTCCTTGCTTACCTGGCGATCATTCCCGGGATGGCGGTGTTCCTGGTGCGCATCGAAACCGATTTCGCCGAATGGTACGACCGCCTGTTCCGTGCCGTGCGCGATGGCGAGACCTTGCAGCACATCGGTTCGCTGAAGGCCGAGATGACCTTCTCGATCCGCCAGGGCCTGCTGGAAATCTGCAAGGTCCAGGGGCTGACGGTGGTCCTGCTGTTCCTCTTCGGCCCGCGCCTGCTGGAGTGGCTGGGGATGTCCAGCTACTACCTGCCGCTGTTCTACATCGACCTGATCGGGGTGAGCATCCAGGTGGTGTTCATGGCGATTCTCAACGTGTTCTTCTACCTCGACAAACGCGCCATCGTGCTGGAGCTGTGCCTGCTGTTCGTGGCGCTCAATGCCGCCCTGACCCTGCTCAGCCTGCACCTGGGGCCGAGCTTCTTCGGCTATGGCTTTACCCTGTCGCTGCTGATCTGCGTGCTGCTGGGGCTGACGCGGCTGTCGACGGCGCTGGATGACCTGGAGTACGAGACGTTCATGCTCTCGCGTTGAGGCGTGCACGGGCCCCCTCCAGGCTCGCGTTCATGACGCCAGCGCAAGCCTGGTACAGGGCCGAACGGATCACGGCTCTTTCAGGTAGGCGTTTTTTATCCGCTCCAGCGTGCCGTCCTTGCGCAGTGTCTCGACTGCCGCCTGCAAGTGGCGTACGAGCACCGCATCGCACTGTCTGGAGCAGGCCAGATACAGATCGGTCTTCATCAAGGACGGACTGACCTGCAACGTCCTGTTTGACAGCTTGCGCCAGATAGCTTGCGTTTCGGGAATGCCATTGAACCAGGCATCGACGCGCCCCATCAGCAGCAATTGCGCCGGATTCTCACCAATCTCAAACGGATAAATCTGGGTATCGCTAAAGCCCTCTGCCCGCAGTTTTTGCTCTTGGGCGCTGCCTCGGCCAACGGCGATACGGGCAAAGGTTTCCCGTGCCTGCTGCATGCTCTGGACGCGTTTGTCGAGGCTGAAAAACGCTCTGTCCATGGTCATGATGGGCGCGATCCAGGTGTAATCGGCCTCTCTTTCTGGCGTGCGCGACAGGGGAATGATCAGCTTGTCGACGCCTTTGCGTACGCTTTGCTGGGCTCGTGCCCAAGGCACTTCTATAAAGTGCAGCGTATATCCGGCTCGGGTCGCCGCTTCCAGCGTCGCGTCGCCGAGGATGCCATGCAGGCCGGACGGGTCCAGCATCGATAAAGGCGGCGCTTCGGCGATGTACAGGTCGAAGCTACGGGACTCGGCGCCAGACACTGAGGGCACCCAGGCCGTCAGAACGAGCAGCGTCGTCAGGATCAGCGCCCCCCGCTGGCGCAACGATTGGATCATATGAGTCATGGCAGTAACTCAACAAACAGTGGCATTTCATGCTCTCGGATTAACGCTGCATATTCGACACGTGCAGAGACCGACACGCAACGACCTGCAAAACATGCCGCCAAGATTAGAGGGTTATGTGCAGAGACGGTTGGGTTTGACGGCTTTTTTTGACCGCCGAGATTGCTCTCGCGGTTCAGGGCTGGGGCAACCGGTGAGGGCAGCGACTGGTACGCGCTGATACTCACGTTGAACAGCCTTGGGCAGCGCAATATCAGTAGCCTCGCCACTCTCACCTCCCTCTCCAGCCTGGGGCCAGGGTTCTCTGCATGCGCCGTATGAACATGCGGGGCATTTGCGGGACAGCCTTAAGTTTTAGTTAAAACGCTTCAATCAAACTGCTGATTATCATTCGTAATTGGCTGACTCAGACTGCGTTCGTGCCTCCATGCTCCCTGGAGCAAGCAACGAGCGGTCTATGCCAGTCAATACTGCAACAACCCGCAGCCTGTCCTCAGCGGATGTTCCGCTATGACGGCGCTGTCTGCCCCATCATCCGCGGCCGATACGGCCGTTCACTCAGCCTTGGCCTGCTGCCATCTGCTGCTGCAACTGGCCCAGGAACGCGTACCGCAAGCCGCGGCCCCGCAATCCCTGGACCCTGACCCTTCGCGGGACCTGCGCCAGGCGGTCAGGGACTACGCACGCAACGCCGGTGTCGATCTGCGCCTGGAACGCCTGGCGCTGACCCGACTGACCCCGAAGATGCTGCCCCTTGCCTGGCGCAACCAGAGCGGCGAATTCATGTTGCTGGCGCGGCTCTCGGACACCCAGGCGCTGGTGCAGCGACCTTCAATGCCGACCCCGGACATGCTCGATCGCCAGCAGTTGGCCGAGCAGTGGAGCGGGGAGGTGATTCGCCTGCGCCAGAGCGGTTTGCGCTTCGATCTGTCCTGGTTCGTACCGGAGCTGCTGCGCCATCGGCGGATACTGGGCGAAGTGCTGCTGTGCTCGCTGTTGCTGCAGGTGCTGGCCCTGGCGACGCCGTTGTTCTTCCAGGCGGTGATGGACAAGGTCATGGTGCACCGGGCGCTGTCGACCCTCGACGTGCTGGTGATGACCCTGGTGGTGGTGGGCCTGTTCGAGGTGCTGCTCAAGGGCTTGCGCGAATACCTGGCGGCGCACACCGCCAATCGCATCGACATTGGCCTTGGGGTCAAGCTCTTGCGCCATCTGCTGGGCCTGCCGCTGCTGTACTTCAAGCAACGCCAGGTGGGGGCGATCATCACCCGGGTCCAGGAACTGGACAGCATCCGCGAGTTCCTCACCGGCTCGCTGCTGACCCTGTGTGTCGATGTGGCCTTCACCCTGGTGTTTTTTGCGGTCATGGCCTGGATTTCCTGGCCGTTGACCCTGCTGGTGCTGCTGACCCTGCCCCTGTATGCGCTGCTGGCCTGGTTCAGCAACGGCCCGCTGGAGAAGCGCATCGAGCGCCAGTTCTACAGTGCTGCGCGCAACACCGCCTTTCTCAACGAAAGCGTCAGCAGCAGCGAAACCATCAAGAGCCTGGCGGTGGAGCCGCGCATGCAGCGTCGCTGGGAGTCGCAGACGGCGCAGATGGTCGAGGCCGGGTTTGCCAGCCAGACCCTGGGCAGCGCCATCAGCCAGACCGTGATGCTGTTGCAGAAAGTCACCGCGGTGGCGGTGATCTGCTGGGGCGCTAGCCGGGTCATCGACCTGCAAATGAGCATCGGCCAGTTGATTGCCTTCAACATGATGCTGTCCCACGTCAGCCAGCCCGTGGCCAAGTTGATCGAAGTCTGGCAGCAGTTCGTCCGGGTGCGGGTGTCGGTGGACAAGCTGGGCGACATGCTCAACCTGCCGGTGGAGCAGGCCGAGGGGGATCTGCGCCCGGCGCAGGCGTTGCGTGGCGAAGTGCGCATCGAACAGTTGGTGTTCCGCTACCGCCCGGAACTTGAGTGGGTGCTGCGCGGCCTGGACTTGCAGATCGCCGCGGGGCAGACCCTGGGCATCGTCGGGCCGTCCGGGTCCGGCAAGAGCACGCTGACCCGCTTGCTGCAGAAACTCTACACCCCTGATGGCGGGCGCATCCTGATCGACGGCTTGCCCCTGGATCAGTTGCAGCCGGCCTGGTTGCGCAGCCAGATTGGCGTGGTGCTCCAGGAAAACTACCTGTTCAACCGCAGCGTGCGCCACAACATCGCCCTGCGCCATCCCACCGCCTCCCTGGAAAGCGTGATCGCCGCGGCGCGCCTGGCCGGTGCCCATGATTTCATCCTGCGCCTGCCCCTGGGCTACGACACGGTGCTGGCCGAAGCCGGCAGCTCCTTGTCCGGCGGCCAGCGGCAACGCATCGCCATAGCCCGGGCACTGATGGGCGACCCGCGCATCCTGATTTTCGACGAAGCCACCAGCGCCCTGGATGACGAATCCCAGGCGCTGATCCAGGACAACATGGCGAGCATCGCCCAGGGACGCACGGTGATCATCATTGCCCATCGCCTGTCTGCGGTACGGCATTGCCAACGCATCATCGCTCTGGAACAGGGGCGCATCAGTGAATCCGGCAGCCACCAGCAACTCTTGGCCAACGGCGGTTGCTACTCGCGCCTGTGGGCGCTGCAACAGGCGCTGTGCAAGGAGGCGTCATGAGGTCCGGTGCACTGTTGTCTCGCTGGCGCCGCGCCTGGCAGCGCCTGGGTGACGCGCGGACGCTGCTCAAGCGCAGCCGCGACGAATACGAGTTCCAACCCGGCTACCTGGAAATTGTCGAGCGGCCACCCGCGCCCTGGGCACGTGGCACGGCACTGCTGCTGATCCTGGCGATCCTGCTGGCCCTGGGCTGGGCGATCCTCGGCTTTCTCGACATTCATGCCAGTGCCGCCGGGCGCCTCATGGTCTCCAGCTACACCAAGGTGATTCAGGCGCACGAGGCGGGTGAAGTTCGCGCCATCCATGTGCGTGACGGGCAGCGGGTCAAGGCCGGCGAGGTGCTGGTGGCGCTGAACCCGATCGGCATCGACGCCGAGTTGAGCGAGTTGCGCACGCAACTGGATTTCAAGCGTCTGGAATTGGCCCGTGCCCGTGCACTGCTGACCCCGGACCCCTTGCACAGCTACCAGACGCCTGCTGGCCTGGATGCACAGCAAGCCGCGGCGGCCCGGGAGCAACTGCTCAGTACCTGGAAGGAAATCAGCGCCAACCTGGACAGCCTCAACGCCGAAATCGCCATCAATCAGGCCAATCAAAGGGCCCGGGGCAGCGAGATCAGCGCCCTGGGCAAGCTGGCCAGCAATGTGCGCAAACGGCTCCATGCACGCCGGGCGATGGCCGCCGAACAGCTGATGCCCCTGGTGGAATTGCTTGAGCAGGAAAAGGAGCAACTGGACGTCGAGCGTTCACTGGCCCAGCAGCAGGCCGAACTGCAGGTGCTCAAGGCCCAGGCGCAGAACCGTCGGGAGCAGCGCGACAGCTTCCTGGCCAGGACCCAGCGCGAACAGCATGAATTGCTCAACCGCAGCCAACAGGAGATCGCCGTGCTTGAGCAGCAACTGATCCGTGGCCGCGACCGGCAGCGCCTGCAAACCCTGCTGGCGCCGGTGGACGGTGTGGTCCAGCAACTGGCGGTGCATACCCTGGGCGGCGCCGTGCAAGCGGCGCAGCAGTTACTGGTGATCGTGCCCGAGGGGGCCGAGCTGGATGCCGAGGTCATGGTGCTGAACAAGGACGTCGGTTTCGTCAGGGCCGGCCAGCCCGTGGAGATCAAGGTGGATGCGTTTCCCTATACCCGCTACGGCACCTTGCGCGGCACCGTGGCCCATGTCTCCGGTGACGCCATCAAGGACGAACAGCTGGGGCTGGTGTTCCCCACGCGGATTCGCCTGGAGCGTGCGGCCATTGCCGCGGGGCAGGGCTGGATGCCCTTGCAGGCGGGGATGAGCGTGACCGGCGAGATTCGCACCGGCGAGCGGCGGGTGATCAATTACCTGCTGAGCCCGATTCGCGAGTATCAGTCCGAAGCGTTGCGGGAGCGTTGAACATGACCCGCGCTTTCGATGCCGCTTCTGAACCCTCACCGACAATGCTCGACACCGGCCTGCACGCCCTGGCCTGGGCCGCCCGGCGCTTCGACCTGAGCATCAGCGTGGCGCAACTGACTCACCGCCTGGGGCGGGTTGAAGGTCCGGCCGACAGCCTTGACCTGCGGCGCTGCGCCGGCTGGATCGGCCTGCGCGCACGGGCAGTGCAGAGCCGGGTGCAGCGCTTGCATCACCTGCCGCTGCCGGCGCTGCTGGACACCACTCGGGGCTGGGCGGTGCTGGACGCGGTGGAGGGCGACCGGGTCCGGGTGTTCTGGCCGCTGCAGGGGCAATGCCAGACCCTGTCGCGCCAGGAGCTGGCGACGCTCTGGCAAGGCCATGATCAGGGACAGGGAGAGGTGTTGCTGCTGGCGGAGCGGCATGTGCAGCTGAAGACGGGTGGTTTCGGCGTCTCCTGGTTCCTGCCGTCGATCCTCAAGCATGGGCGCCAGTTTCGCAGCGTGCTGCTGGTGTCGCTGATGCTGCAAGGCGTAGCGCTGGTCACGCCGCTGCTGTTCGAGAACATCATCGACCGGGTCCTGGTCAGTCGCGGCCTGTCGAGCCTGCAAGTGCTGGGGATCGCCATGCTGGCCCTGGCGCTGTTCGAGCCCTTGTTCGGCCTGTTGCGGTCCTGGCTGTTCAGCAATGTGGCGAGCAAGATCAACGCCGAGCTGTCCGCGCGCCTCTACCAGCACCTGATCCAGTTGCCGCTGGGTTATTTCCAGCGGCGCCAGAGCGGCGAGATCATCGCCCGGGTCGGTGAGATGCAACAGATCCGCCAGTTTCTTACCGGCTCGGCCTTGACCCTGGTGCTGGACCTGGCGTTCTGCGGCTTGTTCATCGCCGTGATGTACAGCTACGCACCGCTGCTGACCTGGGTGGTGGTGGGCTCCCTGGCCCTGTATTTCCTCTTCTGGCTGTGCGTGGGGCCCTTGCTGCGCAGCCGGGCCTTGCGCGAATACGAGTTGAATGCGGCCAACACGGCGTTTCTCACCGAGACCGTGACCGGCATCGAGACTATCAAGACCGGGGCCATCGAAAGTGCCTTCCAGCAGCAGTGGCAGCGCCAGTTGGCGGCTTATGTGCGTGCGGCGTTCCACACCCGCATCGTCGGGATCTGGGCCGGGCAGGGCATCGGCCTGATCCAGAAGCTGACCGCGGCGCTGTTGCTGTGGTGGGGCGTGATGCTGGTGCTGGATGGCCAGTTGAGCCCCGGCCAACTGGTGGCCTTCAACATGCTGGCCGGGCATGTGGTGGAGCCGATCCTGCGCCTGGCCCAGGTCTGGCAGGACTTCCAGCACACGCTGATTTCCCTGCGCCGCCTGGGGGACATTCTCGACAGCGACTGTGAAAGCGGCAGCGGCGGCCTGGCCTCGGTGCCGGCGTTGCAGGGCGGGGTGAGCTTCCAGGGGGTGCGTTTTCGCTACGAGGAAGACGGCCAGGAGGTGCTGCGCCAGCTGGATCTGGAGATCCAGCCGGGCGAGTTCGTCGGCATCACCGGGCCTTCCGGTTCCGGCAAATCGACCCTGACCCGCCTGCTGCAGCGCCTCTATGTGCCCCAGCACGGCCGGGTGCTGGTGGACGGCATCGACTTGGCCATCGCCGACCCGGTGGCCCTGCGTCGCAACATGAGCGTGGTGCTCCAGGAAAGCGTGTTGTTCGCCGGCAGCGTTGCCGAGAACATCCGCCTGTGCCGGCCTCAAGCCAGCGACGCCGAGGTGCGGCACGCCGCCGGTCTGGCCGGGGCGGCGTCCTTTATCGAGGCCCTGGCCCAGGGCTACGAGACCGAGGTGGGCGAGCGTGGCGGCCAGCTCTCCGGCGGCCAGCGTCAACGCATTGCCCTGGCCCGGGCCCTGTTGACCAACCCCGGCATCCTGTTGCTGGACGAAGCCACCAGTGCCCTGGACTACGAGTCGGAAGCGGCGGTGATGGCCAACCTGCAGGGCATCGTCCGCGGCCGCACGGTGATCAGCGTCGCCCATCGCCTCACTACCCTGCGCCATGCGGACCGGATTCTGGTCATCGATCAGGGCCGGGTGCTCGAACAAGGCACACACCAACAGCTGCTCGCCCTGGACGGGTTGTATGCCCGGCAGTGGGCGCTGCAGATGAAGGACTGACCCCACCGACGGCAGGAGGACTCGCCCACCCGTCATGTCTCCCCACCCCGCAGTTCCATACCCCTAGGCAGCCCTTCGCGAGACGCAGGGCTTGGCTCAAAACAGACAAAGGATCATTGCAATGGCTTTTATGTCCAAGGACTTCACGCGCCTGCTCAATTCCCTGATCGACCAACAGATCAAGACGGCAGGGCGGCAAACCGAATGGTTCAACATGAGCGCCGACGAGCGTGCCGCGTACATCGGCCAGGTCGGCGAGCGCCTGCTGGAAATGCAGCAGAGCACCCTGAGCGTGCTGGCCGCCCAGCATTACCAGATGCAGGACAACCCGGTCTCGGTGGGCGATCAGTTGCAGGTGCTGCAACAACGCCGCAAAGAAATGAAGGCCATCGCCGACACCCCGGCCACCATTGCCTACAAGCAGCAACTGGACCGTGACATCCTGTTGTACAGCCGTCAGGACACGGCGATCAGCCACTATGACAGCACCTGGAACAAGGCCCTGCGGCTGCTCAGTCCCGGTGGCGCCAAGGCCGAGGTCCTGCAAGCCGATGCGCCGGCCAAGCAGAAAGAGCTCAAGGGCCGGATCAACCGCCTGGAGAAGCACCTGAGCCTGCAGGTGGCCGACTCCACCTTCAGCCAGACCTACGTGACCCTGTTCTCCGAGCTGCAGGCCTACAAGGAGGTGAGTACCCGCTACAACGCCTGGCTCAAGGCCGCCCCGCAGCAGCAGGCCGCGAGCCTGGACGCACTGGCCAAGCCGCCCCGGGCCTCCGACGAGCTGCCGGTGAACCTTTCACTGCTGATGATGGAGGAGCGCCCGGGCTACATCCGCATGAACGTGGCGCTGGTCAATGCCAGCACCGATGGCCGCTTCAAGGACTTCTACCTGGAGCACGGCCGGCTGGTGGTGCCCACCGACGGCGTGCTGAATTTCTCCTTTGGCACCGCCGCCCGTTCCCTGGCCTGGCAGCAACAGTACCGGCTCAAGAGCGAGCCACCGTCCATGCGCTCGCCGACCTATGCACCGATTCGCTCGGTGCTGGTCAAGACCGGGTTCGTCGAGCAGTACTTCGCCAACCACCTGGTGTCGGAAAGCTCCCTGCGCGAAGGCTTCAAGGCCCAGGTGCTGAGCAACGGCCGCAAGCTGCTGTTGACCGGCGTCGATCGCAAAGTGCCCAACCAGGTCGGCATCCAGGTCTCGGGCCAGTCGCCCGGCACCAGCGTGACCCGCGAAGTGCCTCTGGCCGGCGCCTTGAGCGAACTGATCAACCAGAACGCGGACATCACCAGCTTCCAGACACTGGGCGTCGAAGACTATCGGCAGAACAGCTACCATCCGGACCGCGACGGCCTGTTCGTCAATATTCATGAGCTGGAGCGCTCGGTCGGCTTTGCCGAGCATCAGTACCTGCTGGAAATGCCCCAGGGTGACGCTTACCGTTCGGCGACACCTTTTGCCGTGATGACCGTCGAGGGCGACAAGGTCAGCAGCAGCCACCTGAGCAAGGCCCAGACCGAGGCTTTGTACCAATACAACGCGGCGTTTTTCGAGCGCCTGGAACAACTGCGCGGCGAGGGCTTCAAGGCCAGCCGGCTGTTCGAAGGCAGCAGCGAGCGCGCCACCTTCGTGCAACAGCTGACGCGCCTGCTCGAACGCAACCACATCACCCCGGCCGGGGTGCTGCTGGCGCAACACAGCCGCCCGAGCCTGCGGGATATCAAGGGCAACAACCTGAACAAGGTGCTGTGGGAACAGGCCTTCGCCGCGTCGGTCTGGCAAAGCCACGACAACGATGAGCTGCTGTTCGGCCTGGGGCAGAACCTGGTGAAGAACCAGGCGCTGAGCAAAGTCCTGCAAGGTGGTTATCTGCAGAGCGACATTGCCCAGGCCAAATTGCTGCTGGCACCGCTGTATGAACAGTGGCGTGCCCAGGCGATCGAGGTGGAAACACAGCGAGTGGCCAGCGCCAACGCCGGGCAGCATCCAGGCAACCCGAAGGTGCATGTTTTCGATCAGGTGGCGGTGGAGCGCGGCCTGGACAGCAAGTTGCTGAACCTGTTGTTGAGCGGCCCCCGGGGCCTGGCGCCGGCCGACGTCGCGTTGCGGCCGACGGTCGAGGCGCTGTTGTCCGGCGACCAGGGCCGCAGCCTGCGCAAGCAGGCGTTGTTCCATGCCCTGCGCCCCGTGGCCGACAGTTTTTCCAAGGCCGCGGTGCCGGTCAATGCCCATGCCGCGCTGACGCCAAAAACCGGCGCCGACAAGGTCATGATCAACAACCGGCTGAACCAGCCCGACCCCTACCTGATCCTCAATACCCACCCGGAGCAGGCCCGGACCGATGCCGCGCTGCTGATCCAGGACGACAAGTACCGCAGCTACAGCCAGTTCCGCCCCGATCCGAACAATGAAGCCACACGCTACATGAACGACCTGGACACCCCGTTCGTGGGGGGCATTTCCGGGACCACCCAGACCGTCAGCAATGCCTTGCCGGAACTGTTCGGTAGCGCGCCGAGCATCAAGCAGTACTGGCAGTTCCAGATGGCCAACGCGGCCTTCATGATCCGCAACGGCTACCACTCGTTCTTCGAAACCCTGTATGTCGCCGCCCGTTATGAACCCCAGGGGCCGGACAGCATCGGCAAGGACCTGCTGCAGACCTTCGACCGCTACCGTGCCGAAGGGCGCCGGGAGGCTTTGCATGGAGAGTTGTACGACGCCGTGATGGCCCGGGTCCTGCCCATCGTCAATCAAGGCCTGGCGCCGAGCGAGGAGTTCCATCCACCGCGCTTCACCGACCTGGGGCCGCTGCCCGCGCTGTTGGGGCAGGCCGCCAAGGACCGGCAACTCAAGACCGGGCTGGCATCGCTCGGAGCCGGCTTCGAACCGCGCCAGGGCAGCGCCGACATTCACCAGTTTGCCGCCGACCCGGTGCAGTTCGCCCAGACCCACACCCTCAGTGCCGAGGCCCTGGTCAAGGCGGGGCGCTTGCCGGCCCAGGGCAACGTGCAGTTGGTGGAAGTCGCGCCCAAGCTGTATGAGCTCGAATACACCGAGCACAGCGCCAACTCCGTGAGCGGGAGCCCGGACAGCGTGCCGGCGTATTTCCTCGGCTACAACGGGCCGAACCAGGCCAACGCCGCGCCGGCCTATGTGGACATTCCCAAGCAGGCGCGCGCGGGCAGCTTCCTCTTTACCGGCACCTTGTCGGGCTGCTCGCTGGTGGTGACCAGCCTGGACGCCACTACCTATCGGGTCTATCACGACGGTCGGGTCAACAGTTCGCTGCTGTACGACAACGTGGTGATGGCGGTCGACTACAAGGACTACCAAGTGGCCGGCACCGCCGAGGGCCTGGCTGCGGCGTACATGCAGGTCGTCGACGGCCAGTGGCAGTTGGTGTTCCAGCGCCAGGAGTACCAGCGCGAAGGGCAGATGGTCTGGCCGAAGTTGCGCGAGGGTGCAGAGCCTCTTTCCATCCAGACCGCCGACAGCCAGGTGCAGGAACGCAACCGGACCCAGTTCGCCGAGTACCGCGAACAGGTGCACCAGAACCTGAAGAAGGTGGCGACCCAGTTCGGCGTGGCCACCGAAGGGGTGGCCGATGGCGTCTACAGCGGCGGCGACTTTTCTCCCGAGCACCCGGCCATTGCCGCCTGGAATCGGCTGCGCGATGCGGTCCAGGCCAAGGTCAGCGCCGACATCGAACAGCTCGGCAACCAGCGTTATCAACTCCAGGAGCAGCGGCGCGGGGCCAGCGACAAGAGCTTGATCGACCAGCAGATCAAGCAGCTCAACCTCACCCAGGATTTCTACCGGGCGCAGTACGAACCGGTGTTGCGTGAGGCCGCTTCGGTGGAAAAGACCTGGCTCTGGCAGCAGATCCAGGCCAAGCAGGGTACTGCTGCGGTGGTGCGCACCGACGACACGGCGATCCAGGGCGGGGGCGATGAGCGCAGCACCAGCGTGGGCGAGCGCTACGCCATTGCCGAGGCCTATCAGCGCGGGGCCCGGGGCACGGCATTCAGTGACGGTGTGCGGGATTTTCGCGAGATCAAGATCCCCGGGCTGGACGACAAGAAGTCGGCCCTGGAGATGAAGCGCCTGTTTCTCGACGGCCAGCTCACGCCTGGGCAGCGTGGCGCCCTGAGTGCTCGCATCAGTGAAACCAGCCAGGCCGAATACATCGACAAGGTGCTGCGCCAGACCGCGACCCTCAGTGAAGACTTCCGGGGCGCCGGCAGTGTCTTCGGCCAGTTGGCGCCCCAGGACTTCTACCTGTCGCTGGTGGGGGACCGCTCCGGAGGCCGCTGCTACCCGCTGGTCAGGGCCATGGCCGTCGCCCTGGCCAGGGGCGGCGAGGCGGGGGTCAACAGCCTGGTGCAGAAGCTGTTCCTGGCCTCGGCCGATCCCCAGGCGGGCAGCTCGACCTTGCTCAAGAACAGCCTGATCCGGCTGCATTCCAATGTCGACGCGGTCCAGGCCTCCAAGGCGCTGGGGCAGTTCCAGTTGTCCGACGTGGTGGCCCGGCTGGCCAACGGCAGCAGCGACTCGATGTTTGCCCTCAACACCCAGAACCACTCGATGATGGTGGGCAGTACCCAGGGCCCCGAAGGCCGTCGCTACTACTTCTATGACCCGAACGTGGGGATCTTCGCTTTCGACTCCAGCAAGGGCTTGGCCAAGGCCATGGAGCAGCACCTGGTGCGCCGAAAACTGGCGGCGCACTACGGCTCGTTCGGCAGCCAGTCGCAGCCGGCCTTCAACCTGATCGAGATCGACACCCACAAGATGGCCGAGGTGCCGGTGGGCAGCGGGCTGAACGTTGCCGATCTGTCCCGTCCCGAGGAGTTGGCCGGTGTCATCGGCCAACGCCGCCAGGTGGAGCAGGCGGTGGGTGCCCAGCAGCGCGTCAGCCAGGACCTGCGCCTGGGCGCAGCGCTGACCACGTTCGACGCCGAGCAATGGGGGGCGCGCTTCGACGCCGCCAGCACCCGGCTGGCCCGGGAGCACCAGTTGAGCAGCCAGTGGATACCGATCATCGCCAACACCGAGCCACAGCCGGAGGGCGGCTATCGGGTGCAGTTCATCAACCGTGACCAGCCCGATCAGACCCGCTGGCTGAGCACCGACGATGGCACCTTTGTCGAATTCCGTCGTTTCGTCGATGAGCACATGAGCGTGCTCAACGAGCACTTCACCCTGGAACATGGGCAGATCCGGCCCCGCGGCGGTGTCGGCGAAGTGGCGCATGTGGACGGCCTGAACGCGGGCTTTGCGGTCCAGACGCTGATCCAGTGGTTTGCCGACAAGAACCGCAAGGATGCGGCCCAAGGCGTGGTTTCACCGGACCTGGCCACCGCCCTGAAGATCCATAGCTACCTGGGCCTGGCGCAGATTGGCCATGGCACCTTGCAAGATGTGGCCAAGGTCACCCAACTGGTGCAAACCGCGTTGCGCGGCGAAGCCCTGGCCGCCGAGTCCTCGCTCAAGGACTTTGCCTCGACCCTGGGGCACACGGTCAACGAGGGCGCAGGCGTGCTGTTTGGCGGGGCCATGGTCGGCCTGGATGCCTATGAGCTGGCCCATGCCGAGAACGATGTGCAGAAAGCCGTATTCGGCACCCAGCTGGCGTTCGATTCGGCGAGTTTTGTCAGTGGCGCGGCGGGTATCGGTGCCGGGCTGATCGGCGCTTCGACAACGGCGGCGGTGTTGGGCGGCGCGGGGGTGATCCTCGGTGGCCTGGCGGTAGGCTTCACGGCACTGGCCCAGGCCTTTGGCGCGGTGGCCGAAGATGCCAAGGCGGTGGGACGTTACTTCGACACCCTGGACAAGGCCTACCAAGGCAACGGCTACCGTTATGACGAGAAACAGCAGGTGCTGGTGCCCCTGGCCGGGGCTGTGGTCAAGCGCCTCGACCTGCGCTCGAACGAGGTAGGTTTCGACAGCCAGTACATTTACCGCACTCACCACGGCTCCACCGGTTCCGGGGCGATCAACTACTTCTTCTGGGTCGGGGACTTTCCGCGGATGATCCACGACCGCGCCCAGGCGATCGAAGTGCGCAGCGGCATTGGCCACGGCGCCAAGCCGCCCAGACTCGACCACGGCGACAGCAGGACGGTGATCCTGCCGGGCACGCCCAAGTCCTACATCAGCTACGAGTACATGATCCTGCCAGGAGCCACCACCCGGCATGACACGGGCTTCGATGTGATTCGCAAGCTCGAGCAGGACCGGCGCTTCGACTACGACTTCTACATCTTCCCGAGCGAGGAGACGATCCGGCGGATTCACCAGGAGTACGTCGAGACGCCGGTAGAAGTGCTGCTCGATGGGCACAACCGGCAATTGGTGGTGCCGCAGCTGCCCAAGGAGCTGTACGGCTACCTGCGCTACGACATTCAGGGCGCAGGCGGCGAATACCTGATCGGCCTCAACGAAGGCACCGAGGTCAGGCTCAGTAACCAGGCCGGTCGTCAGCCGTCACGCTGGATCATCGACAGCAGCCAGCTTGAGAGCGACAGCATCACCGTGGCGAAGGACCACCTGCTGGTGGGTGGGGTCAAGGTCAGGCTCGATCCGGCCCAGAGCGGGCAGGTGCTGCTGGTCAACGCCAAGGGCGAAGTACGGGCAGCCGATTTTGCCGGCCAGACCACCTACGTGGTGAAGGAAGACGCCAGCCAATGGCAGGTGTCCGGGCAGCGCATCGAACAGCACCTCAAGGAGCTGGCCCAGGCCCATCAGTTGCACGGCCAATACGTGGTGGTGGAGAACTACAAGCACGGTGAGCGCAATGTCGGTCGGGCGTACTACGACGTTGCCAAGGACCGCATGCTATTCACCGACACCGATGTGCAACAGGCGCGCAACGCCCAGTTGGGGGCGGTCATCGGCGAGCATGCCTACTTCGTCGATGCCGAGAACGCCGCCGCGTGGCGGGTCGATATTGCCAGCGGCAAGGTCGATGCGCAGTTCGCCCCTGCGTTCAACCAGAGCGCCGGCCAGATCAGCCGGTTCTGGCAAGAGGGCGATGCGGTGTATCTGGCCCGTCGTTATCAGCTCAAGGAGCGGGAAGCCGAACTGAGCTTCCGTATCCTTGGTGACCGCATGGAGCTGGTGGGGGTGGTCGGCGATGAGTCGTTGCTGCAACTGTCGGCAAGCAACAGCCAGCATGGCAAGGACGCCAAGACCCTGCTCAATACCCTGCTCAAGGGCTACGAGACTCAGGCCACCCAGCGCGACACCCCGGTGTACAGCCTGGGCGCGCCCGTGCTGGAGCCGACTGCGGCAGAGCTGATCACGGTGTTTGGCCTGGACAACGCCAAAGTCGCGCACCGCTACTGGGTTCGCAGCAGCGACGGCATCGTGATCAAGCCGAACCTGGCACCACCGGCCGGGCAGGCGCCGCGCGCCGATGCCCCGGGGCAGGTGCAAAGCGCCTGGCAGATTCCGGCCGACCTGGTGTTGGCGGGCAGCCAGGCGCAGCCCGGTGGCCAGGAAGTGTTTTATTTCTACAGCAAGGCGCAGCAGGTGCTGTTCCGCCAGGAAGGGCCGGGGCAGAAGGTGCTCGATGCCGGCCAGCCAAGCGCCTTGCGGCTGAGCACGCCGCCCCTGGCCAATGTGCTCAATCTCAATGGCCATCTGCTGGCCGTGACCAACGACGGGCGCATGGCCCGGATCGAGGCGACGGGACGGCTGAGCTATGAGGCGGTCAACGAGCATTGGCTCAAGGCCCACAGTAACTGGTGGAAAAACCTCGCCGAGGTCGCCGGCAGCAATGCCACCCTGGCGGTATTCGGGGTCAAGGCCGCCGACGGCAAGAGTGCGCTGCCGGTGTGGTACCACAACGGTCAGGTGGTGGTGGCATCGTCCGCGCTGCAAGGCAAGCCGCTGCAGTTTCTCGGCTTCGACAGTGCCAGCGCCAGTGCCCGGCTGTTCGAGCCCGAGAGCGGCAAGCTCTATCTGCAGCCGCCGCTGACAGCGCAAGCACTGGCCACCGCGTTTGGCAACGACGAGGTGCTTGAGGCCTCGGCGCAATTGCCGGCCGCCATTGACTGGATGCCCAAGCAGCCGCTGCGTTCGGCAGTCCAGGTCGATGCCGGGTTGCGCCTGACCACGGTGCAAGGCGAAGTGCTGCTGCGCAGCAACAACGGCGATGTGCAACTGGTGGCCGTGGACAAAGGCTGGCAGCAGGCACATCTGGGCAATCTGCCCCAGGCCCTGGCAACCGTGGCTGGCCAGTGGCGCGCCAAAGGCGTGTTGAGCTTGCAGGACGGCGACACCCGCGGCTGGTTCGATATTGCCAGTGGGCAGATGTTCGCCAGCAACGGCATCCCGGGTGGCAGCGACTTGCGCTTTATCGGCGTCGCTGCCGGGACGCCGAACTCGGCCTATGTCTACAGCCCGACGGCGCAGGCGCTGTATCAGGTTAAGGACGGCAAGGCGCTGCAGCTGGGCCATTACGCAAATGTCGAGCGCATCGGCTCCTCGCTGCTGCTTCAGGGAGCCAGCGGCAATGCTCCTCAGGATGACCTGGCGCCGCCGTTGATTGCCGGGGTCGACAGCGTGGTGCTGCACGGCGGCGCCGGGGATGACACCTATCGTTTCAGCCCGGCGATGTGGGCGCATTACCGCTCGGTGGTCATCGACAACGATGATCCGGGCCTGGCCCTGGATCGGGTGATCCTGCCGGTTGCCGATGGCAAGAACATCCTCGTCAGCCGTCGGGGCGAGGACGTGCAGCTGACCGACACGGGCAATGGCACGGCCCTGGTGCTGCGCCAGGTGCTGGGCAGCCAGGCGGCCGCCCATGGGCATTTGCTGATCGAGCTCAAAGGCGACTCGTCGATGCTCAGCGTCGAGCAACTGCTCAAGGGCTTTGGTCCGAGCGGATCGGCCGGGGACCGCGTGTTCGAACTGGCCTGGAGCCAGCGCGAGACGCTGCCGGCGGCGAACGCTCTGAGCTCGGCGGCGGATGTGCCGGACTCGGCGGCGGATGGTCGGGGCCCCAGCCTGGCAAAACTCAGCGGGGCCATGGCGGCCTTCGCTGACACTGGCGGTGCTCGCGAACAACTGCCGAAAAACCATCAGGCCGCGCAGGCGGTGCTGGTGCCTTCACTGACCTGACCTCGCAGGAGAAACACAGGAGGGGCGCAAAGCCCCTCCTGTCTGCGGCGCCCTCTTTTCCCGGTGTTAGATCCAACCATGAGCAAACCCATGAATTCGCGGCAGCGAGCCCTTGCCGGCTGGCTGCTTGTCGTCCCACTGCTGGTGGCGCCCCTGGCGCAGGCGGCCTCACAGCACCTGCAACACCTGTCACAACCCCGACCCGAGGCACTGCCCAGCGACCTGTGGCGGGTGTACCTGGATGCCCGGCAGAACAACAGCGAGCTGGCGGCGGCCCAGGCCGATCAGGCGGCCCGTGCCGAGGCAGTGCCCCAGGCCCGGGCCGGTCTGCTGCCCACGCTGTCCGCCAGTGCCGATCTCAATGCCACCAGCACCTCCCTGCAGCAGCCGCGGCAGGACACCCGGCGCAGTGGCACCAGTTATCAGGCGGTGCTGAACCAGCCGATATTCCGCGCCGATCGCTGGTTCACCCTCAAGGCCGCGCAAGCTGAAGACCAGCAGGCCCAGCTGGAGCTGGCCGCCGCCGAACAGAAACTCATGTTCGACAGCGCCCAGGCCTACTTCGGCCTGCTCAAGGCCCAGGACGCCCTGGCGGCGGCCAAGGCCGAAGAAGCGGCGCTCAAGCGCCAGCAGCAACTGGCCGAACGGGGCTTGCAGCTGGGCCTGTCGGACCGCACCGATGTGCTGCAGGCCCAGGCCGGGCATGACACGGCGCGGGCCAACCGCATCGTGGCGCAGAAGCAGACCGACGATGCCTTCGAAGCCCTGGACACCCTGACGCATCAGCAGTACCAGGCAGTCCAGGGGTTGCGCCACGACATGCCGGTGCTGTTGCCCGAACCCAACGACGCCCGGCGCTGGGTGGACACGGCGGTGCGCCAGAACCTGACCCTGCAGGCCAGCCAGTTTGCCCTGGAGGCGACGCAGCAGACCCTGAGCGCGCGCAAGGCCGGGCACGCGCCGACCCTGGACGCGGTGCTGCGCTACCAGACCGGGGACAACGACGCCCTGGGCTACGGCAACAGCGATATCCGTGGCAATGGCTACGGTGGCAATGTCGAGCAGCGCACCGTCGGTCTGCAGTTGAACATTCCGCTGTTCAGTGGCGGCCAGACCCGCTCCCAGGTGCGCGAAGCCCACCAGCGGATGAACCAGCGCGAGTACCTCAACGACGGCTTGCGGCGTCAAGTCGTGGAGCAGACCCGCAACCTGCATCGCGGTCTCAACAGCGGTGTCGATCAGGTGCAGGCGCGGCGCCAGTCGATCATCTCCAACCAGGGCGCCGTGCTGGCCTCGCAGATGGGCTTTCAGGTCGGAACCCGCAATATCGTCGATGTGCTGGAGGCGCAGCGTCAGCTCTATAACGCCGTGCGCCAGTACAACAACAGCCGCTATGACTACATTCTCGACACCCTGCGGCTCAAGCAGGCGGTGGGGACATTGTCGCCCCAGGACCTCAAGGCGCTTTGTGATTACCTCAAGGCCGACTACGATCCGGACCGCGATTTTCTGCCGCCGGAGTTTCCACGCCGGCTGGCAAAACGCTGACAGGGCCAGGCAATGCCTCGGACAAGGGTTGGCGGGCACCGATTTTTTTCAGGTAAAGGGGGACAGGGTTGTACGGGTTATTGGACTTCTTCGACAGTCACAGGCGCTGCTGTTATGCCCTGGGCGTGATGATCGCGGGCGGCGCCGCAGGGGCGCTGGGCAACTACTACCGTGTGCAGGTCGAAGACGTCTACCGGGCCAGCATCCAGATGCAGACCCGGGAGCAGGCCCAGGACCTGGAACAATGGAAATCCAACGGTTTTGCCATTGGCGCACTGTCGATCCTCGGGCGTCACAACCCCTCGCTCAAACGCATTGTCCTGGAGCCCGAACCCTCTGCGGACCTGATGGAGCGGGCCACCATTCCCCTCAAGACCCTGTCCCTGGTGGTGGAAGCCAACCATGCGTTTGTTCTCAACCGGGAAGGGGTGGTGGTAGCGGCCCATGACCAGCACGGGCAGACGCCCCTGGGGCTGAACGTGGCCTTCCGCCCCTACTTCAAGGTGGCTCTCGATGGCGGCAGCAGTGTCTACGGCGCCATCAGCGCCACCACCGGCACTCGCATGTTCTACATGGCGGTACCGATCTTCGAGTCGCGTACGCGTCAGGACAAGGTGATCGGGGTGCTGGTGGCGCGTTTTGATGCCGATAGGCTCGATGCCAGCCTGAGCAAGCCGTACAGCGACGATCTGAAGATGATCCTGTCCCCCAGCGGCGTGGTGCTGGCCGCCAGTTCCCCGGCCTTTATCCTCAAGTCCGACCGCGCCTGGCCCTGGAACCGGTTCACGGGGGAGATCCGCCGCCAGTTCAGCGACTATCGGTTTGCCAACGGGGTGCCCGAACGCTTGCCCTTCGATGCCCATCAGTCGGTGATCCAGCTGGACGGCCGGCGCTATAGCCTGTCCCGGGTGGATTTCGACTGGAATGACCCGAGCGGTCCCTGGACCCTGATCACCCTGGGCGACCTGGATACGCTGTTGCCGGGGGAACAGGTGCTGCTGATCGAGGGGCTGAGTGCCCTGGTGTTCTTGCTGTTGCTGTGGGGCGGCCTGCGGCGCCTGGCCGATGCCCGGCGGCACAAGCGCGACGTGGCGCAGATCGAGCAGAGCGAACAGCGCCTGGACATGGCCCTGCAAAGCGGGGCCCTGGGCCTGTGGGACTGGAACCTCAGCCTGGGGACGGTCATCAACAACGATGTCTGGCTGCAGATTCTTGGCTACAGCAAACAGCAGATGGAACAGGCTTTCGGCCATGGCCTGGAGCGCTGGACCGCTCTGGTGCATCCGGACGACTACGAGCCGGTCATGGCCCGGCTCAAGGCGCACCTGAACGATGAAGTCGGCGAATACCGCGCTGAGTACCGCATGCGCAACAAAGAGGGGCAATGGCTGTGGGTGCTGGACATCGGCAAGATCATGCAGCGCGACGCCAGTGGAGCGCCGACGCGGGTCACCGGGGTGCTGCAAGACATCAGCGAGCGCAAGGCGGTGGAAGCGCAAATCCAACAGTCACGACAGGATGCCGAGCGGGCGACCCAGGCCAAGTCGGAGTTTCTCGACTGCATGTCCCATGAGATCCGCACGCCGCTGAACGCGATCATCGGCATGGCCCACCTGGCACTGGACCTGCCGCTGGAGCCGGTGCAGCGCGACTACATCGAAAAGATCGACCGTGCGGCCAAACACCTGGTGGGCACCATCAACGGCGTGCTCGACCTGTCGAAGATCGAAGCCGGCAAGCTGAGCATGGAGCAAGTGGGCTTCGACCTGCGGGAACTGGTGGACGATGTGTTGCTGCTGGTCCGCCAGCGCGCGGAAGAAAAGGCGCTGCGGCTGCAACTGGATATTCCGGCTTCACTGCCGCGCCGTTATGTGGGTGATCCGCTGCGTCTGGCCCAGGTGCTGACCAACCTGGTGGACAACGCGATCAAGTTCACCGAGGCCGGCCATGTCTGTATCGGTGTGTGCCTGGTGCGCCAGTGGGATCATCAGGCGCTGCTGTGCTTCAGCGTCACCGACACCGGGGTGGGCATCAGCGACGAGCAGCAGGCACGCTTGTTCAATGTCTTTGTCCAGGCCGACCGGTCCATCAGCCGGCGTTATGGCGGCAGCGGCCTGGGGCTGACCATCTCGAAGAAAATCGTGCAACTGATGCAAGGTGATATCTGGGTGAAAAGCCAGCCAGGGCGGGGCGCAACATTCAAGTTCAGCGTGCAGTTGAGCCTGTCGCCGTTACCACTTGAGGAAAACTGCACCACGCCAGCCACTGGTGCCGCAGCGGGGCAGGGCGCGATCAATGACCCGGTACGCTGGCTGGCGGGGACGCGGGTGCTGGTGGTCGAGGACAACGGGCTCAACCAGGAAGTGTTGCAGGGCCTGCTGCAGCGCGTGGGGGTCCAGGTGGTGCTGGCGGCGAACGGTGCGCAGGCCCTGCGTCTGTTGCTTGAGGAGGGGCGCTTTGACGCTGTGCTGATGGATTGTCAGATGCCGGTCATGGACGGCTTCGCCACGACCCGCAAGATTCGCGGGTATCCGCACCTGCGGTGGCTGCCGATCATTGCCGTGACCGCCAGTAGCCAGGCCGATGTGCAGGGCAGGGCGGTGGCGGCTGGCATGAGCGATCTGCTGAGCAAGCCCCTGGAGGTCGCGGCGTTCTATCGGACCCTGGTGCGCTGGATCAAAGCGACAGACATGCCAGTAGCGCAAGTTCCGCCGCCTCCGGGTACAAGGGTCTTGAACTCGACTTATGCAGGCATCGACACCGCGCGCGGGCTGGCGGTGGTGAACCAGGACCTGGCCCTGCACCGCAAACTCCTGGCCGACTTTCGTGACAGCCAGCAGCAGGTCATCGAACGCTTGTGGCAAGCCCATGCCGCAGGGGACCTAGCCGCCCTCGGCTTTCTGGCCCACAGCCTGCAGGGCAACGCCGGGAACATCGGTGCCACGGCGGTCAAAGAGGCCGCTGGACAACTGGAGGAACAGGCGGGCGGGCCGGCAGCGCTGGGGCCGCTGATCGAGCAGCTGGCGCGTTGCCTGGAACCGGTGCTGGCCGGCCTGGCGTCCCTGCCAGGGGCAGCCGACGGGGATCTGGCACCGCAGCAGCTGGGGCTGGACCCTGAGCAGGTGTTGGCACTGGAGCGCTTGGCCAAGCTGCTGCGCAGCCATAATGCCCAGGCCCTGGCGCTGATCGATGAACTGTACGAGCAATACCCCTGTGACCCTCTGCGGGCCATTCAAGAGCGGATCTACCGATTGGAGTTCCAGCAGGCCCATGACCTGCTTGTCGACTTCCAGGGCTAGCGGGTGTCCTGGGTCAGGGCCTGATAGCGGGCCATGCGGTCGGTGCAGTGCTCGACCAGGCATTGATGCAAGGCGCGCAACGACGAAGTGATCTGCGAGCGGTGCGAGACCACCAGATTCAGCGGTGCCGCGTCGGACTGCCAACCGGGCAGCAACGGCAGCAGGCGACCGGCGAGCAGGTCCTCCACGACATTGAGCAGCGGCAGGTTGACCACGCCATGGCCAGCCACGGCCCAGCGCCGTGCGGCATCGCCATCATCACAGCAAAAATGCCCTTGCACCGGCACGTCCTCGACCTTGCCGGCCCCATGGAAACGCCAGCGGCTCTCCGGGCGGCCAATGCTGTGGCAGATGATGCATTCGTGCTCGCTCAGCTGTTCCGGCGACTCGGGCTGGCCATGCTCGGCCAGGTAATCGGGCGCGGCGCAGGCGATGAAGTAATGCTGCTTGAGCACCGGTAGCTCGACCAGATCCAGGGCCAGGTTCTTGCCGTAGCGCAACGCGGCATCGAAGCGGCCCTTGAGCAGGTCCTCTTCCTTGTCGCTCAGCGCCAGCTTGATGTACATGCGCGGCCGTTCCTGCTTGAGCCGGGCGAGCATGTCCAGCAGCAGGTTGCGGCCCAGGTCGGAAGACACCGTGAGTTCCAGCATGCCGTCATCGTGGCGCAACGAGCGCTTGCCGTTGGCCAGGATCTTCAAGGCGTGCTGGGCACTTTCCAGGTAGCGTGCGCCTTCGGGGGTGAGCTTCATGGTGCGGGTGGAGCGGGTGAACAGCCGCACGCCGAGGCGGTTTTCCAGGCGCTTGAGCCCCAGGCTGGCGGCAGCCGGGGTGATCGACATGACGCGAGCGGCGGGGGACAGGCCCTGCAGCTCGGCGATCAGAATGAACAGCTCCAGATCTGCGAAGTTAGGCATTGGCCAGGCTCACCATCCATTCACCGGCCGAAAAAGCTCTGTGACGAACTCAGCAAGGCCGCCGACAGCGGCTCCGGGTCGCCGGCGATGCACTGCTCGAACCCGGGCTGGCGGTACATCTGGCCCATGGCTTGCGCATGCCGACTGTGGAGGTCCTCGGTGCTGGCCTGGAGCAGGCTCAGGTGGTAGTTCAGTGCCAGGGCGAACAGACGGGCCGACAGGGACAACCGCTCGCAGGTGTGCAGCTCGCCAGGGCCCTTGAGCAAGGCATCGGCGTGGGTGATTTTCCAGGCAAGGTTGAGGATCGGGTCTTCCGGCTCGGCGTGGGCGAGAATCTCTTCAATCAGCAGCCTGCTGTGACCCAGGGCCTGATCGATACGGCTGCCCGGCTGATTGAGGCCCATCAGCGCCAGGCAGGCAGCGCTGCGCAAGGCCGCGGGGTCGCGCCGGCTCGGGCTGCTGCGCAGCAGAATCGACAGGGTATCGAGCAGGGCCTGGAGGCGAATCTGCGGATTGCCGGCCAGTTGCAGGGTCAATGCACTGACAAAACCGTCGCGCATGTCGCTGCCGGCGCAAGGTCCGGCCACTGCTTGCAGGTCATGCAGGGGTTTGTTGCGGTAGCCCAGTTGCGTTGCCACCCGGGCCAGTACCACAGGGGGCGAAATCGGCTTGGCGATGTAATCGGCGGCGCCCAGCAGCAGCCCCAGGCGTTCGTCCTCGACGCTGTTGCGCGAGGTCAGGAAAATCACCGGAATGGCTGCAGTCGCCGGGTGACTCTTGAGCTCGCTGAGCACCTGGAAGCCATCCATCTCCGGCATCAGGATGTCGAGAATGATCAGATCGGGGCTGGCACTGCGAGCCAGGGCCAGGCCACGTTCGCTGTTCTTTGCCAGCAGCACTTCATATTCGGCGGTCAGGGTTTTCGACAGCACGATCAACGATTGCGGATCATCGTCGATGGCCAGGAGCGTATAGGGCTTGGGAACATGCTCTGCGGGCATGACGAGGGGGCCTGAACAAAATAGGCCGGCAGTCTAGCGTATTTGGTTTATGGGCACCTAGCGTCCAGCTGCCGCAGTCGAAGAGAATGAATCGCCTGCTCATCCTCCGGACAACAACCGTTTTTGCCGCCAGGCCGGTGCGCTGGTGGGAAAAAGCACTTCGGTCGGCCGGAAGCGGGCGATGCCGTAGGCGGCGGCAATACGCTGGCGTTGCTGGCCCCGGACAAGCGCTTGCTGAAAACTGCTTTCGCGCTGCGCCAACCCCAGCACATAGCCCACGCCCGCCTGGAAATCACCTCCATGGGCCTGCCACCAGGCTGCGATCAACTGCGGGTCGGGCCAGGGTAGATTCTCATCGGGGTCCATGGCGACATTGGCATCCTCAGGGTCGTCGTTCGGGCCTGCATCGAAATCCGGCAGGTCCTGCAATTCCAGATCGAGTAACGCCAGGTCTGCCCCAGTAATCTGGCTGAAGGCCTCGCCGGCGACGCGGGCATGAGGCAGGTCGCTCATCTGCTGGATCAGCCAGGGCACGCTGACCGGGTCGCCCAGCAGCCCAACGGCCTGGATGCCGACGCGCTGTTGCTCGGGGTTCTGTATCAACTGGCGTATCCAGGCGATGCTGTGCTCACGCCTTTGCCAGGCCAGCAGTACACAGAGCGCGCGGTACTGGAACTGGCCCGGTTGCTCGGCGAACTGCCGCAGCGGCTCCAGCGCCTCCTCGTCGCCCATCTGCGCGGTGGCCCAATTGGCCCAAAAGCGCGTGGCGGTGTCCTGGTGTTGCCGGTGGCTGCGAATGGTCGGCATCAGGTCTCGACGGCGCAGCTCGCCGGCAGTGCGGGCGGCACGTGCCAGGACGCTTGGGTCGGCGTGGGACAGTCCGGTAAGCAGGGCAGCGCCGGGGTCGTGGCGGTGCATGCCACAGGCGGCCAGGCCGAGGCGCAGAAACAGGGGGTCGGGGGAGGCGAGCAGGCGATCGATCCAGGGCGATACCCACTTCCAGTCGAGCCAACCCAAGGCCATCAGGTAGCCGCTCTCCGTTTCTACGGCACTTCGCAAATGCTCGCTGAGCCGTGACAACACCTGTGCGTTACCCGCCTCGAAGGCCAGCACCACACTGGCGAACAGCTCGCCAATGGCGTGTGGCCCAAGTTGAGCCAACAGGGTTTCCAGGCCGCAGGTGCCGGCGACGCGAAGGCCGTCAAGGTGGGCGTCGATGCGCTCGTCGAGTTGGCTGAGGTGGTCGAAGTCGTAGTGCGGTGCGCCCAGGGCATAGTCACGCAGGACGGCGAGGAAGCTGGCTTCTTCGACATGTTGATCCAGAATCAGCGGAATCAAGTTCGAGTACATTTCAAAGTCTTGAGAAATAGTGAGTTAAGCAAGTTTCCTCCAGCTCTGCCCGTCATGTACCAAGATATCCTTTTGGCCAACAGACCAAAGCGCCCCGTTTTTAGCGGAAAGACAGTAGCAAGTATTGGGCTTTGGCATATTCCAGTTGACTGGCCGCAAAGAACTTTCATCGAGAACGTATACTTCGAACAAGGTGGCTAAATAGATTTTTCCTTGGTGTTCAGCAATGCTCCAGAAATCATCGGTGAACTCTTCGAGATCGATAATTTCCCATGTGTCTGCTCTGCCACGCAACAAAGTGCCTTGGCGGCCACATACATAACAATAACCATCAGAGGCGCATATCAATGCAGTTATTTTAAAGTTGGTTGGACTGTCGACTTGCCGCCAGTTGCCTTGCTCTCGCAGCCATATTTCTCCCTTCCAGCCGGCGGCATAGATTTCATCATTGGAGAAACCGCCCAGTGCTTCGAAGCCAAAAACACTGTCTTTACTCGTAGGCTTTGGGGCATGGATAGGCTGCCAGGCAGAAGATCCATGGCGTACATACACTTCTCGGGACACTCCGCACAAGTAGGTATATTCGCCTATCGAGCTTATCCCTCTGAGCATTAGCGGTGGCGGATCCATTTGCGACAAGCTGAGGGTCGAGCCGAGATAGCCTTCCCCGATTTCACCCTCTTCGGATATTGCCAGCATCTGTTGTGACCGGTCGGTGGTCATTGCAACGGTATCCCAAGTCGCCTCGCCAGCTTCTCGCCACTTTCCAGAGTTGTACTCCAGGAAAATAGTGTGCGAAACGTCTTGGGCTTCTAGTCCGATTTCCCGAAAAGCGAAAAAAGATTTTTGTGCGTCTACGGCGGCAACATAAGCGTAGTAATAATCTTCCAGCCATTCGTCAGCCATATGAATATCCGTTTATTGGGTGGTGGCTCAAGGGGAGGGTCTTCTCGCAGTACGGTTCAATACCGCTGGCTTACTTCTTCCGCTTGGTGAATGTTTTACTTTAGGGGGCTGCGTATTTGGCGGTAGCATTTTTTTATGCCCGTCGGCCAACTGTGCCGTGAGGCAGCGTTCGCTACAGTTTGACTCGGGAAACGCGCCACGAGTACTTTGGGCCGCCATGGAGGCCTCTTTACTGAATTCGCGCATATCGCCTTTCTTGACCCCAGCGATAACCCCCAGAGCTTTATGCTCGCTGTGTCGGACACCATGACTCCCATGAGTGTTCCCCCAGCCCTCAACGCACATACAAGGCGCTGTATCTTTCGAATACTCTTCCCAGCCGGGCTGGCGCTTGTTGTTACTGAACGCTCCTACAGAAAATGAGCTTTTCGGTATGACATGGTCAGGTGTTTGTGCTGGACAGCATCCGGCTATACCTGCTTCGTCCTTAGGGCGGTACGGCACTAACTGACAGCGGCGAGCCGACAAGCATTTGTTTGCTTTGGCTCTTGTCGCTGTTTTGCTGGCCCAAGCGCTTTCATTGACCATTGCACCGCTCAGCTCGGCCTCTTTACAAACATTCTTTTCACCGTACGGTTTGTATTCCTGGCAGGATTTTCTTTCTCTTTTTTTCTCCCTTTTGCATTTTCCCTGGGTGCTCGGCGACATCTTGGAAAGGTGAGGCCAGGGAGGGGTATTACCTGGCTGTGAAGCATGGTTATGCGTCGTCATGTCAAGGTGCCGTACTACGTTTTGACCTTCGAACTTCACATTCATCGACCAGGAAGTGAAGTACACCTTCCCCTTGATCTTGCTAGTGATGACCCCCTTCTTGGGCGCATTCCCAGCCTCATCCCCATAACTTGTCTTGAAGTAACTCTTGTCCTTGAGCATCACCTCTTTGCGGGTGATCTTGACCGTTCGTGTGCCCCGGGTGGTGTCCTTGGACATACCCGTATTGGGGTAGGGAATGGGTACCCCTATCGGTGTCGGCGGAGCCACGGGCGGGGTGAAGCAGACATCCGGAAAGCAGGCGACGGACTTGCCATCGGCCGCCTTGCAGGAAATCTCCATATTGTTGGCATACACCTCGTTGGCCATCAGGCAGCCCTCACGGTCTGGTAGCTGAGCAGGGCGGCGGCGCGTTGGCCGGCGTCGTTGCCGAGGTGGCAGAGGATATTCGGGCCGTCACCGTAGCCCTTGCGGCTGGCGGCCAGGGCCACGGCCAGCATCGTCGGGCCAATGGCGGCGCCGACTTCGCCAATGCAGTCGGCCGGGTGCCAGAGGTGGAAGAACTCCTTGCGCACCCGCAGGGTACGGCTCAGGGCCAGGGAGGCTTCCTTGAAGTAGTACTGCTCGCCGGAGATGTCGGTGAGCCGATAATCCATTTGCTCCAACCCACAGCCAACCTCGCTCAGGGCAGCGCGTACGGCTTGAGTCAGACCTTCAGCACGCAGGGGAGTACCTTCGGCCTCCACGGTGGCCTTCTCCACGCCGAACCCCAGGCCGAGGCAGGCCAATTGCGGCTCTTCGCTGGCAACGGGGGCGGCCAGCACCACGGCGGCGGCGCCTTCGCCGGGGATAAATCCGTTGGAGTTCTGGCTAGTGAGCAGGCGCTCGCGTGCTTCGAAAGCGGCCAGCGTCGGTCCATTCAAGAAGGAGTCGACGCCGGCAATCAGCACGTGGCGATGGCCGCCCTGGTAGATCAGCGTACGCGCATCAAGCAGGGCCACGGCAGCGCTGACCCGTCCATAGGCGATGACGTTGGAACTGGGATGAAAGCGCAGGCCCAGTTCGGCTTCGATGGCGTGCAGCAGCCCCTTATCGAGGCCGTCGAGGCGGCCGGGGCGCTCGACTTCCGCCACCCCCAGCAGCAGCGGGGTCTTTTCCGGGTCGACGTTAGGGGTGCTTTGCAGCGCCTCGGCGATGGCGCAGGCGGCCATCTTGATCAGCTTGCTGCGCCCACGCCAGGGCTGTTCCAGAGGCACGCTGGCAGCGATCAGCCATTCGCCGCCGCAGTCGATGAAGCGGGTTTCCTGGAAGTTATCGATAGCGCAGCGAATCGCCGCGCAGCTCGCGGGTGCGCTGAGGCCAACGGCGCTGACCATGCCGGAACCGATGATGCAAAGTGCAGTCATCAGTCTGTCTCCTCGGGGGCGTGCCTGGCTTTTACCAGGGAGGAGAGCGACGGGTAGTAATCCTTGCCCAGTTCGCGGGCGCGCCACCAGCCTGTGGACATAGTGCCGACCAGCACCTGAGCGATCTCGAACATGTTGTGTCGTAGTGCACGAGAGACACGCCAGGTCAGTTGCACCTGGAGCGCGTCTGTGTCGATCAGCAGGGTATCGATCACCGCCTGCACAGTCTCGTGACCGCCTTTTTTCAGAAAGAAGGTCACCGGCACGTCCATTTCGGGGATGCGAAAGCCCGCGCGCTCCTGGCGTGTGAGGTTGAGCAGCAACACATCCTCGCCGCCACGCAGGTAAGGAATCTGCTGATCGTCAGGGGCCGCCTGAAAGTAGCGACGGTCGAAATCTCCCGGCAGAAACGGAAAGCGGTCGGCCAGCCAGGCATCGTCGTAAGTGCCAGCGAAGCGAGCACGTTGCGGCCAGCTGCGGCCGATGGGGCCAAGGGCCATAGGACGGAAGTCGCCAGAGGGACTGTCGATCGCCTTGCCCAATTCCTCGGTGCTCGGCATCGGCATGCCGACGATGGCAGCACTACCCATGCGGCTTGGAAACCAGCCACAACCGGTCGGATTGTCCAGGTAGCTGTAACGCAATTCGGAGTCTTCCGCCATCGGATGGCTGCCGCCAAAGGCCTGGGCATAAGAGATGTCCTGCTCGATGAAGGGCTGCGGCAAGCCGGGAGAAACGCCCAGTAGCCCCAATTGCCATTGTCGGGGGCCGAGGACGGAAAAGGCCTTGCTCATCTGACCGACGCGAATGCCCGCAGCCATCTGGCTCACGGGTCGCCCGCCTGGGGCATAGGCCTTGCCGCGCACCAGCACATCGCAGAACGGCTTGACCGGTGCGAAGTCCATTTCCTGCAGGGGGGCGCTGAGACCGGGTTCGCCGAGGAAGGTATCGGCCATCAGCAGCGGTTGCTGGGTCTCGGCCAGGGTCGCCGCGCGGCCGTCCAGCGGCAGATTAAACGTGCCTTTGGCCACCACCACCAGGGATTCGCGGCCATCGGGCTCCATGCCCTGGGTATAGGCAGCAAGCAGTTTGCTGGCGTTGAGCAATTCCATAGGCGACTACCTGTCTAGTTGATCTGCACCGAACCACCCTTGATGCGGTTGACCCCGCTGGAGCGACTGGACAGGTAGGCGCCCTGGATGATCACTTTGCCCGCGCGGGTCAGGGTGATGCTGGCCTTGCCGCAACGCAGCACGATCTCGCGTTCGGCGCGCAGTTCCAGGCGCTGGTCGTCCAGTTGCACGCTGGCAACCGGTTCGGGTGCCATGGCCTGGCTCAGCAGGCGGCCGATCACAAGCGGGCGGGAAGGGTCGCCATCTTCGAACATCAGCGCCACTTGGCTGCCGATGTCTTCTGGGGAGAGCAGGGTGGTGCTGCGGGCGGCGATGCTCTGTTGCTCGGGGCAGCCGGGGTAGGTCACCCAGGGCGCACTGGCCTGTGGCAGGTCGAGCAGTACACCGACGACTACGCCATCGATACGGGCCTGCGTGGGCAGTGAGTATTGAACCGTCATACGCGTTACTCCTAGTTTTGCAGGATCTTGCGTCCCTTGATCACCACGTTCTTGTTGGCCTTGATGTTGATCACGCCAGAGCCGTCTATGGTGATGTCCTTGCCGCTGATGCTGATGGTGCCGTCCTTCTTCATGACGATGCTGGCTTTGCCGGTCATGATGGTCACCGAGTCACCGGCATCGATGACAAGGTTCTTGCCCACCGTCAGCTCATCGTCCTTGCCGATATCGGTCGTGCGTCCCGCGCCGACCTGGCGCGATTCGTTGTCTTTTACCGTCGTTGAAAGATTGGCTCCGACGTCCACCGAGCGGTTGGTGCCCACATTGGTCGACTGGTAGAGGCCCACGTTGACGTTTTGGTAGGCCCCGACATTCACCGTTTGAAAGGCGCCGATGACAACTTCCTGCGCGGCGCCGATGGCGATCGTCTCGTTGATACCTACCGCATGGGTGCGTTGCAGGGCCACGGTCGCGGTTTCGCTGGCGCCCACGCTGATGGTGCGGTTGAGGCCTATGCTGATCGTCTCGTTACTGCCGACGCTTTCGGTACGGTTGACGCCAATGCTGATGTCCTCGTTGTTGCCCACGCTTTCGGTGCGGTTGACGCCGATGGTGATGGTCTCGTTGTGATCGACGGTTTCGGTGCGGTCGTGTCTGACATGCACAGTCTCGTCGTTATCGATGGTCTTGCTGCGGTCGTGGCCGACCCAGTGGGTCTCGTCGTTCTCGACCTCGATGTCCTGGTTCTTCTCGGCATGGATAAACAGTTGCTCTGCACCTTTCTTGTCCTCCATGCGGATTTCATTGAAGTTGGCCGGTGAGCCGTCCTTGCTCGAACGGCTTTTCACCCCGCTCTGAGTGGCATTGGCCGGTAGCGTGTAGGGCACGGTCTGTTCGGCGTTGTAGACGCGGCCAGTGATGATCGGCCGATCCGGGTTGCCTTCGATGAAACTGACGATCACTTCCTGACCGATCCGCGGGATCTGCACCGCCCCCCAGTTCTTGCCGGCCCAGGCCTGGGACACGCGCATCCAGCAGGAGCTATTGGCATTGGACTGGTCGTGGCGGTCCCAGTAGAAATGCACTTTGACCCGGCCATACTGGTCGGTCCAGATCTCCTCGCCATCGGGGCCGACCACCACGGCGGTCTGCGGCCCGCGAACAATGGGCATGGGGGTCAGGGGAAGAGGGCGGAAGGCCTGGCTGGCATCCATGCAGTCCAGCTCGCTGGTGAACTGCTCGGACAGGTCCAGCTGTGCATTTTCATAGAGTTCCTGGCGGATCTGATAGCGTGCGAACACCACCAGGTATTCGCGGTTCTGGTCCTCGCGCTCGTAGCCGGTCAGCTTGAACAAATGGCCGCAGCCCAGCCCGCGGGCGCGGCCGCGCAGCTGCACGCGTTCGAACTGGCTATGAATGGCTTCGATGCGGGTACGCGCGTAGTGCTCGCCATCGTTGCTCTGTACGTATTCACCGGGGTAGTCGTAGAGCGGGTGGTCGCCGTTGCTGTGACTACGCGACACACTGGAGCGCACCTCCAGTCTGGCGCGGGGGCGCTTGAAGTCGTAGTCGTTTAGCTCCAGAGAACCGGGTTGGACTTCCCGCTCCAGTTGCCAATCGTAGAAATGGTCGCGCTCGCGCATTTGCCGATCGGGCGGGTAGAAGGGCACCGAGTCATAGTCGGCCACCGTGGAGTGGGCGCCATAGGCGTCGGCAAACACCAGTACATGACGCGCCTGCTCATGGCGAAAGTAGTAATAGATGCCTTCGTGCTCCATCAACCGGCTGACGAAGTCAAAGCTGGTTTCGCGGTACTGCACGCAATATTCCCACTCGCGGTAGTTGCCGCTCAGGCTGTCTTCGAAATCGGAGAAACCGAGGTCGCGGAACACCTGCTTGATGATCTCCGGCACCGTTTTGTTCTGGAAAATCCGGCAGTCCGAAGTGCGCGTGAGCAGCCATAACCAGGGCCGTAGGCTGACGCGGTAGCCGGCGAACTGACCGTGGCCGTTCACTTGCCGGCAGCTGCAGACAATGCCGTGGAAATAGCGTTTGCTGCCGTCGTGCAGCTCCAGGGTCAGGCCCATGGGCTTGCCCAGCAACTGGTCGAATGTGATCGCTCGGTTTTCGGAGGTGAGGTCCAATTCGTAGTGGAACAATCGCCCCAGCTCTTCGTTGCCTTCCATGCTCTGCAGCAACAGGACATCGCCGCCGAGGGGACTGTCGACCTGCACCAAACGGTTGTTTTGCGTTATTGCCATAAACGACTTCCTCTGGCTCGTGTTCGGGCGTCAGTCGTCCGTCTCGCGGGGTCAGGGGAAATCGTGTCCATCCATCGCGGTACATCCACCACAGAGATGATCTCCATATCGGCCTCATAGGCACTCAGTCAAAGCGAACGTACGAGTCAATCCGGCTCCTGCGGATTAACCTTCTGTCCAGAGCCACTTGGGCATCACCTCTAACAATTCCGGTTAAAGTCTTAGCGCGGTTTAATCCTAGTCAAGAAACTCTCCGACCAATGGAGCGAACACCGAGCCGTTTCACGGTAGGTGACCGACGGTCATTTGCTGCCCGGCTACGAGCGCAACGACATGCACCGGGAGGTGGCGCGTCATCAAGGCAACGCGCCGTTATAGCTGGCTTGGCGGCCCATGAATGGGAGGGGTTGTTCATCCATAGCGGCCCAAGCTCACCACCACCTGCGCCTCAGCGGGTTGCCCATGGCCAAGCACCTGGGTGAATCGAAGCAAAAGCTGCTCCAGCTCATGGCGCTAAGTTGCCCGATTCGCTTGAATAACGCCCCGCGTCGCCTTGCCAGACAAGCGCGCAGCCAAAGAATAAAACGGAATATTTCGAAAGGACCCGGCATGTCGTTATCCCGCTGTCTATCTGGCCTGTCCAACTTGCTGCACTACCGCCGCGAATGGTTGCGCGCCGACCTGCGGGCCGGCTTGTCCGTGGCGGCTATCCAGATCCCGATCGCCATCGCCTATGCGCAGATTGTCGGCCTGCCACCGCAGTATGGGCTTTACGCCTGTGTGCTGCCGATGATCGTCTATGCCTTGATCGGCAGCTCGCGGCAACTGATGGTCGGCCCCGATGCCGCCACTTGCGCCATGCTCGGCGGGGCCGTGGCGCCTTTGGCCATGGGCGACCTGCAGCGTACCGTCGAATTGTCGATGATCGTCACCGTGCTGGTGGGCCTGATGCTGATTGCCGCCGGGATCGCCCGGGCGGGTTTTATCGCCAGCTTCTTCTCGCGGCCGATCCTCATCGGCTACCTAAACGGCATCGGTCTGAGCCTGATCGCCGGGCAAATGGGCAAGGTGGTGGGCTTCAAGATCGAAGGCGACGGCTTCATCCTGGGGCTGGCGGACTTTCTCCAGCGCCTGGGGGAGATCCATGGCCTGACCCTGGCCGTCGGCCTGGCCAGCCTGGGCCTTTTGATCTGGCTGCCGCGACGCTATCCGCGCGTACCTGCGGCGCTGCTGACGGTGGCGCTGTTCACCTTGCTGGCCGGGCTATTGGGCTTCGACCGCCTCGGAGTGGCGATCCTCGGTCATGTGCCGGCCGGGATGCCGGAGTTGTCCTGGCCCAAGACCACCCTGGAGGAAAGCAAGAGCCTGCTGCGCGACGCGCTGGGCATCGCTACCGTGAGTTTCTGCAGCGCCATGCTCACAGCCCGCAGCTTCGCCGCGCGCCATGGCTACGCGATCAACGCCAACCATGAATTCATCGCCCTGGGCCTGAGCAACCTGGCCGCCGGTGCCTCCCAGGGCTTTGCCATCAGCGGTGCGGATTCGCGTACCGCGGTCAATGACATGGCCGGAGGCAAGAGCCAACTGGTGGGCATCATCGCCGCCCTGGCGATTGCGCTGATTCTGCTGTTTTTCACCGCGCCCATGGCGTGGATTCCGCAGCCGGCCCTGGGCGCGGTGCTGTTGATGGCGGGCTGGGGCTTGCTCGACGTCAAGTCCCTGAAGCAAATCTACCGACTCAGCCGCTTCGAGTTCTGGCTGTGCCTGCTGACCACCGTCAGTGTGCTGGGGCTGGGCGTGCTGCCGGGCATCATGTTCGCCGTGACCCTGGCCATCCTGCGCCTGCTGTACAGCATCTACCAACCCACCGACGCGGTGCTGGGCTGGATGCCGGGCATCGAAGGCCAGGTGGACATCCGCCAGTACCCGCAAGCCCGCACAGTGCCCGGCCTGGTGGTGTATCGCTTCGACGACGCGATCCTGTTCTTCAACGCCGACTACTTCAAGATGCGCCTGCTGGACACCGTGCAGCGCGAGAGCCAACCCGAGGTGGTGCTGTTCGATGCCGAGGCGGTGACCGATATCGATGTCAGCGGCATCGCGGTGCTGCGGGAAATCCGCGAGACCCTGGCCGCCCAGGGCATCTACTTCGCTATCGCCCGTGCCCGCGGTACTTTCCTGGCGATGCTGGAACGTTCGGGGATGACCCGGGAAATGGACAGCCAGTTGCTGTTCGGTTCGGTGCGTTCGGGGATCAGGACCTACCGCATATGGCGCAACAGCATGCGCGGCAAGCAATGAAGCAGAGGAGGGTGACCGGCAGGGAGCAGCCCTGCCGGCGCTTGATCGAAGCTCAGCCAGGCTGGCACGGCATCACTGGGTGATGGTCATGCTGCTGGTGGCCTGGACCGAGCCATAGCGGATGCGCGGATACGTCGGGTCGGCGTAGCTGAAATCCATCACCGTGCCGACGGAACCGAAGTACAGGGCCTGGCAATTGAAGTTCACCGCGACCTGGCCGCCATAAGGAGTGACCCCGATGGCGACCTGGGTCGGCCCGGTCCATTCGATCTTGCAACCCAGCGTACCGCCTGCTGCGCCGGCATTGTATCCACGACAGTTCAAGGTGGCGTTGCCGTTGCTGGTATTGGGAAAACCCGCCCATTTGGCGATGGCCAGGTTGGCCGAGCATGAAGTGTTGACGCTGCTGGCTCCCGGGGCGAGCTTGTAGACCCCCGACGGTGGCGCAAGCGTTGCCGTGACAGGCGTCAATGGCAGCGCGGCAAGGCTTGATGCCGCCTGGTTTTCCACCACGGTGGTGGGCGAGGGCGGGAGCTTGCACACCACCACGGCGCCGACGTCGTCGGACTTCTTCAATTCACCCAGCGCAGTGATATCGGCGCCGCCCTTCGACTCGCAGAAGAGTTTGCGCAACTGGGCTTTCTCTTCGCTGTCAGCCATGGACGAGGCCTGGGCCAAAGGTGCAAGTGCCAGGCCAATGACTGCAGCCATCAGCACGCTTGAACGTTTCATGATCGATTCCTTATCGGGTTATGACTGGCTGCACCCTATGAGCCCCAGGCGGTTTTTTTCATGACAAAAGCTCGGGTGTTTCGCGCAAGCAGGGGCGCTGGGGTTTTGTCCTCTCGGGGCTTGACCTGACGCCGCCATCTGCTGTTGAATGCGCGCCCTAAAGCCTCTGCAACCTTTTCTCCAAGTGGTGAAGCCAGTGCCCTACGCCAGCCAACACGCCTGATACCGACGACGGTCCATCCTGCCTGATGGCTGCCCGTGCCTATGCACGGCGGCGCTTCATTGCCATGCCTGCCTGATCCTGTCGTTGGTTTTTCTCTGTTTTCGAGGACAAACCCATGCACACGGATATTCGTGCCACCGCGCACAACCTGGAACTGCTCAAATACCCCCGTACGCCCCACCTGCAAGGCTCGCGCCTGCAAGATGGCGACACTGACACTGGCCAGGTGCGCTATGGCGCCCTGGCCGGACAGTGGCTGGTGGTGGAAGAAAAACTCGATGGTGCCAACGCGGGCATCAGCTTTGGCGCAGGCGGCGAGTTGCTCCTGCAATCTCGCGGTCACTACCTCACCGGCGGTGGGCGCGAGCGCCAGTTCAATCTGTTCAAGCAGTGGGCCTCGGCCCATGAGCACTGGTTGCTGGAACGCCTGGAAGATCGCTTCGTGCTGTATGGCGAGTGGCTGCACAAGAAGCACTCGGTGTTCTACGACCACTTGCCACATTACTTCTGCGAGTTCGATGTGTGGGACCGCGCCACAGGGCTGTTCCTCTCCACCGCGGCGCGCCGGCGCCTGCTAGAAGGTGGGCCGGTGCTGTCGGTGCCTGTGCTGTACGAAGGCCCGGCACCGCGCCGGCATGCCGATCTGCTGGCGCTGGTGAGCGATTCGCTGGCCAAGACCGAGCGCTGGCGCCAGGTGTTCGAGCAGGTGGTGCACCGCGAAGGCCTCGACCTGGCCCGTGCCTGGCGCCAGTGCGACCGCTCCAGCCGCATGGAGGGCCTGTACCTGAAGCTTGAGGACGAGCAGCAGACCCTCGGCCGGCTCAAGTGGGTACGCCAGGACTTCGTCCAGGCCATCCTCGATGCCGACCAGCACCATGCCAGCCAACCCTTTATCCCCAATCAACTGGCCGCCGGTGTCGACCTCTATGCCCCGCGCCTGTCCATGGACTGGCAGGGCCCACGCCACGGCTACTGAAGGAGCATCCCGAAATGGATATTCAACAACTGCGCCAACTGGTCCCCGAGCCGGGGCGCGATATGGACACCGCCGCCTGCCTGTCGGCCATTCCGGCCCTGGCGCGCCTGGCCGACACACCGCAGGACCCGATCTACCACGCCGAGGGCGATGTATGGATTCATACCTGCCTGGTGGTCGAAGCATTACTGGCGCAACCCGCCTACCAGCAGGCCAGCGCCGAGCAGCGCTTTGTGCTGTTCTTCGCGGCCCTGTTGCACGACATCGCCAAGCCCGACACCACGGTGATCGACAAGGATACCGGGCGTATCGGCCAGCCCGGTCATTCACGCCGGGGGGCGGTGGATGCGCGGCTGCTGTTGTGGCGCGCCGGTGTGCCGTTCGAGCTGCGCGAGCAGATCTGCCGCATCATCGCCGTGCACCAGGTGCCGTTTTTCGCCCTGCAGGGTGATCGCAGCGGCCGCAGCCCTGAGCTCCTGTTGCACAAACTGTCCTGGGAACTGCCGCTGTGGATGCTCTGTGCCGTCGCCGAGGCCGATATGCAGGGCCGCAACTACGCCGGCAAGGCCGATGTACTGGACGCCATCGAACTGTGGCGCGAACTGGCGCAGGAGGAGGGCTGCCTGTACGGGCCGCGGGCCTTTGCCGACGACTACACACGCATTCAGTACCTGCGTGGCGCCCGGGTACATCCCGACTACCCGTTGCACGCGCCGCAGGGTTCGTCGGTGGTGATGCTCTCGGGCCTGCCGGCCAGCGGCAAGGACACCTGGACCGCACAGCATCACCCGGAGCTGCCGGTGGTGTCGTTCGACGACGCCCGCCAGGCCCTGGGCCTGCGCCATGGCCAGAATGAAGGCGCCGCTGCGCATTACGCCATCGACCGGGCCAAGGCCTTGCTGCGAGAGCACAAACCCTTTGTGTGGAACTCGACGCACCTGTCGGCGCAGATGCGCAACCGCACCTTGGACTTGCTCTACGGCTACGGCGCGCAGGTGGAAATTCTCTACCTGGAGCGCCCCGAGGGCGAGATCATGCGGCGCAACCAGCAGCGCGACACCTCGCTGCGCAACGATGATATCCGCCGCATGCTGTTCAAGTGGGAAGTGCCACTGCCCACCGAGGCGCATCGGGTTGTTTATCAGGCGGTGACGGGGTGAGTGGTCCAGGGGGACATGGCGACGCGATGCATGAGGCGTTTCAAACTCTATCCTCTTGAAAAAAAACCAACTTGAAAGTCACGGCCAGAAATCACCAGGTAAATGAAAATGTCAGAAACTGCAGAAAAAATAAGTGAGGTATTACAAGCTTTTCACCGTTTTGAAGATGGCTTGCTATTGTCGTTTGAGTTTGATTATGCGCCAGGCGAACGACTCGCAGCACAGGTTGTATTTCATGCCAGAGATCACCGTATTGACGGAAATGTTTGGAAGAAAGTCAAAGTGGTTGTCCGTGGCGTCGAAGAGCTGAGTGCGAAAGTTAGCGGCCATCAATTCAATTCAATTTGCTCGGGGGTTCGGTTGTTGAAGTTTGACGAGTATTGGTGTGTCGACATTGATGGAAATTACGCTTTGGATGCTGATCCAGTATCTATTGATCAAGTGCGCCAAGAAGGGGATCTATATGTTGTTGGTCGTGATATCGAGGTTTATGAGCTTGAGGGCTAGGCGATCCCAGTGAAAGTGGTTCTAGCCAGAACGTACCCTCGTTGATTGAACTTCCTGACGTTCCACCCGAACATCCTGCGACGGATGGAGTATCCCCTGGAAATGAAGCTTACAGATCTCTATAACAAGGTAATCAGTAAAGAACCGTACAATGATATGGACGTGTTCTTCGAGAGCTATGAAAGCTTTGAAGAGATTCCGCTTGTATCAAGGTATGGTCGCTTAAAGCACCTGATGGATGAAATGAGCAGCGACGGGGTGTCTGATTTTCTGACAGGGCTCGCTTTGTTTGTTTTAAATACTTTAAGAGTCTTGGAGGTTTCAACAGGTAAAGATGTTTTTTTTGCCGTGACTTTTACAGACTTTGAAGGGCTGGAGCAGCAAGGTGTTCACATACCCAATATTTTTATTTACGCAAAGCCAGCTTCAGTCAGTTTTTTGGAAAAAGTACGAGAACATGATAAAGGGCTTGCGTCGAAGGAGATGAAGGAAGTGAAAAAACATTTTTCCAACTGTGGGGCAGAAACTGCTTTTGATTTTTATGAAAGCAGATCTTATGACGCAGCTTGCGCTGAAGAAATTGTAAGGGTCTTTGCTGTACCCAGGACTTCATGAGAGTACAGGGTTCGTCAGCCAATCCGATTCGATGGTGAAGCACTCCAATGATGGGGTGGGAGCTATGCGATTGCTCGCTGCGTCAGGTCCATGGGCTTGGTCGAAGCCTAATAGGTGCAGAGCGAGCCATCGGTGGATCTGAGCAGTGAGTGGTTTCGAAAACTGGAAATGACCAGCTCGGGTACGCCAATTCAAAGCGTCGAAAGCGCCCGGATGCGTGATCCAAGCCTGATAGCTGATCTCAGGTTCTGTGAGCCTTGGAGTTATTCTATTTAACATAATATACATTATGCGTAGATATGACATATTCATGTGGGTCACGTTACCCAAGAATTACCCAGGCTCAACTGCAACGCTTCCTACCCTCAGGGACAGCTTCTGAAGCCAGGCTTCGATCACTCTGCTGTCGCTCGCGTCTGGGCCTTCGCAATGACATCCTGGACAAACGAATCCTGACTTCTTTGCTCCTTGTAGCCAACCCAGGACTTCACCGGCCCTGGGCCGAAAAACTTCCAGTTGCATGACACCCACGAATTCCGACTGCGGACGAACACGTGGTGTGTGTCTTTCGAAATTCGTAACGCCTGTCAAAGTTCGAGCGGGAGAATTTCAAACTCAGGTGGTTGCTGACTGTGGCCCACCTGCATATCGAACTATTGAAGGTGGGCTTTGGGTAATTGCCGGGACGGCCAAGGAATCTACCGACAGAGCTCTCTGTATCGATTCACGTTGGAAACTGCAGAGTCTAGTGTTGTTGTTTTGTATTTGTAGTAGTGGATTATATTCGCCTGGGCCGGTCCGACATTGCCGAAGTATTCTTCCCAGGCATTACTCTTGGTGAGTAAGTCAGAGAGCATGGTTCTCAAGTCGTTTTCCGTCCAGGCTGTCTTGTAGCCTTTAACCTCACCAGGGGCCGGGCTGTTATGTTTTACATAATTAACCAGCAGGTACTTTCCTTCGTAGGCCATAAATACCGTATACACGGTCCCTTGAGGGGCTGACTGCCTGTACCAAGGGATCACGACAAAATGATGAACCACTGGTCCCGTACTAAAGTGCCAAACAGCTGTCTCCGAGTGCAGGCCGCGAAATAAAAGAGCCTGATCGATTTGGTACTTCATGCTTCCGTTATTTGTAATGACATCGTTTCCAACATCATTTTGTACCTTCCCGTAGACAGCGCAGCTCATTTGAATGGGCACGGAAGGACAATCCTTCAGCCCCATGAGTGTTGCGTTGTTTTCTATTGCCTTGACCGGATCTTCCCCTGTCATGTTTCTTGGCTCCTGCCTAGTTGTTCAATATGCAGTTTAAATAATCGATATTGCTGCCCCTGGTGAGGATAGCTTCGATCTGCCCTTTATCAAATACACCTCGCCGCGGGTCTTGCCGAGTGCTGCCGGGTGTCGAGATATGGCTCGCGGGATGAGCTACCCTGCCCTTACAATATGACGCTTATAAATAACTAAACTAAATGAATATTTAGTTTAGTTATATTGGATATCAGGAGTTACCCATGAGCTTTCCCCTTCGAACAATGGTGAGCAGTGTCGCTTTTTCGGCCCTGCTGGCCACTTCTCTGGCAACGGCCGAACAAGGTCCTTCATTCAACTGCAGTGAGAAGATGACCGGGTCGATAACCGCACTGATCTGCCAGAACCCTGGTCTCGCGGCACTGGACCGCAAGTTGGCCACTATTTATCGCGACGCCCTGAAGAATGCCGGCAAGCGCGGCAATGTGCTCAAGGCCGAACAGCGTGGCTGGATCAAGGGCCGCGACGAGTGCTGGAAGATCGATGATCAGCAAGCCTGCGTGACTGATAGCTATCGTCGGCGCATCGTCGAACTGCAGACGGGTTATGGGCTGGTCACCTCCTCCGCTCCGGTCATGTTCGATTGCGCGAGCAATGGCCGTATCAGTGTCACCTTCTTCCAGACCGAACCGCCCTCCCTCACCGCCTTATATAAAGGCCGGCAATCGCTGATGCTGGAGACCAGCTCTGCCAGCGGCTCACGTTACCTAGGGCAGAACGAGAGCTTCCGGGAGCATCAGGGCGAGGCCGCTGTCACTTGGGGCCATGGGGCTGAAGAGATGATCTGCAAGAAAGCAGGCTGAGCCCTGCCGTCTGCACCGCATCGGGTGCAGGCCGCAACGCCCTGGGGGTTAGTTCCTGACAATACCTGGCGTCCCGGGCGACTGCTGGCTGGCCCGATCCGGATGATCGCGCTCGATGAACCGCCGCAACCCTTCCTGGGTTTCCGGTTGATGGATCGAGCGGTTGAAGCACTGCGCTTCGATCTTCAAGCCCTCCGCCAATGGCAAGCCATAGCCGCGCACGGCCGCTTCCTTGTCCGAACGCATCGCCGGTTGCGGCAGGCCGGCCAGGACATGGGCCAGCTCCAGTGCCCGTTTCAGGGAGCGCCCACTGGGCACTATTTCGTTGACCAGGCCGATGCGGTACGCCTCCTGGGCGTCGATCACCTTGCCCGTGAGAATCAGTTCCATGGCCCGGCCCATGCCGATGATCCGTGGCAGGCGCTGGGTGCCGCCATCCGCCAGGCCGATGTTCCAGCGCCGGCAGGTAACGCCGAACGAGGCGTGTTCTTCAGCGATGCGGATGTCGGCAAAACAGGCCCACTCCAGGCCACCGGCATAGGCCACGCCGTTGACCGCGGCAATGATCGGCTTGTAGATCTCGGTCCAGCGGCTGGGGCCGATGATGCCCGGGCGTTCGCCACGGTCGTGGGCTGCCATTTCCTCGGCGCTGCTGGGCACCAGTTGCCCGGCCGCCTTGAGATCGCCGCCGGCGCAGAAGGCTCGGTCGCCGGTGCCGGTGATGATTGCCACCAGTGCGTTGTCATCCTCGCGAAAACGCGTCCAGGCCTCGATCAGCTCGCGGTGGGTGACCGGGCCGATGCAGTTGCGCTGCTCGGGACGATTGAAGCGGATGATCACCACGGGCCCGGACTGCTCATAGGCTATTTCGCTGAAAGTCATAAACGCTCCTGCTTATCTGTGTCCTGCGGTGAAACGGCTGCGCAATCCAGTATAGGCAGTGCTAAAAGTGAGGTTATGGCGATTTTCAGGTCACTCCGGGCTTTCTTGACAAGGAAAAAGACTGGTATGAATTCAGAGACCCGCGCCTTCTCGGCCGAATAAAACAGGAATCAGCACCATGAAGGTAATGAAGGTATTGCCACTGCCCAGGAAAGTCGTGCCTAGGGCCTTAGTCCTGGCCCTCAGCAGTATCATCCTGTCCCTGCCCCTCGCCTAGACCTGCACCCGGCTGACCCACCTGGGGAGCAACCAGAGCGTGATCACCGCCCGTTCCATGGACTGGAAAACCGATGTGGCGACCCATCTGTGGATCTTCCCGCAGGGCATGCAGCGCAATGGTGAGGTGGGAGCCAACTCCCCGACCTTTGATGAACAGCTGGCCCTCAATGCCTACTGGAAATCCATTGGCGGCACCGTCATGTTGCCGGGCACCAACCGCGCCGCGGATCGCTTCGCCCGGGCCTCCTTTCCCAAGGACGAGAGCCCACAGGTCTCCCTGGCCAGCGTATTCAGCGTGATCAGAAATGTCTCTGTGCCTTACGGCATCTCCACCCCGGGTGAACCGAATATTTCCTCCACTCGCTGACGCACTGTAGTGGACCATCAACGCAAGCTGTACTTTTTCGAGTCGGCACTGACCCCCAATACCTTTTGGGTCGACCTGAAGAAGATCGACTTCGCAAGCACTACGGGCCAGGTGAAGAAGCTCGACTTGGGCAAGGGCCAGTCCATCACCTATTCCGGCGACTTCAAGGTCACCCCCGCCTTCAAGTTTCAAGGTGCCTGAGCGGTTTCTACGCTGCCGAGGCAATGTGCCCCGAGCGCCCGAGGCCACAAGGCCCGGGAGCTCGGGGTATCGCGAGGGAGCTACGGGACCAGGGTCAGTGGCGGCTGCAGGGTGATATCCAGCGTGGCCAGTGTGCAATTGCCAGTGAGGGTCTGGTTGAAGGCACTCAACTTTTGAAAGGGACCGTTCCAGGTCACGAATATGTCATTGGCCCCGCAATTGCTGGCAGGCACGAAATTGGAGACGACAAAGCTGACGCCCTCCAGCTTCAAGGAAAACACGTTTTCCGGTTTCAAGGTCCAGGGCAGGTTCTTTGCCTGCAAGGACTTGCAGATTCCGCTACCGCTGATGAACACACTGTGGATCTTGGCTTCATCCTGAGTGTTGATCGAACCGCTCAGGCTGATGCCACAGGTGACCTGTGCCTGAAACGACGACGGCAGTTTTATCGAGAGGGTGCCATTGTTGCCGTAGAACGGGCCCTGGGGTGAAAAGTGTGGTGCAGCGGCCACCAGGGTCGTGGAGCACAACCCTATGACAAGCGCACTTGCGATCATCAGGCTATTCAAGCTTTTCATTGTTGTTCCTCACGCATAGGGCGAAGTGTTTCGCCGGGGTAATGGCCATGATCGAGAGGTCATGAAAACGGCAGGACGTCCCTTTCCAGCCAAGCTTCAGGTCGGTTGCATTTCACGGGAGCGGCCAAGGCGCCAAGGAAAGTCCTCCGCCCTGGGCGAAATTCAAAAACAGCATTGAAATATTTTTTTGAATCAAATAGCTGGCAATCTCCGATCGGTCAAGGCTTCCCATCGGCCTTCAACCCTGTGGCAAGCCTGCCAGGGGGCCTGTTAGGCTAACCCGCCCACCGCGTCGCCGCGGTCTCTACAGCCCTTTCGCGGATCCGCACCATGTCCTCCACCGCCCAATTCTGGCGCGACCCGAACCTGCCCTACGTCGAAAGCCGCCGGGCCTGTGACAGCCGCGCCAACTACAAGGCCCACAGCCATCCGACGGTGTCCATCGGCGCCGTGGACCGGGGCGTCAGTGTGTTCAGCGGCGGCGCCCAGGGCCCGACCCGGATCCAGGCTGGCAGCGTGGTGTTTGTCCCGGCCGATTGCGCCCATGCCTGCAACCCCCTGCCCGACAGCGCCTGGAGCTACCAGATGCTGCACCTGGACCCGCGCTGGGTGGACGCTGTGCGCGAAGAAGCGCAGCAGCATGGGCCGGCGCTTTCCCAGGTCGTGCTGAGCCACGACAGTGGCCTCTACCAGGCTTTTTGCCGGCTCAACCAGTTGTTGTTTTCCAGCACCAGCTGGCAGCACAAGGAGGCCGCGCTGATCGAGTTCATCGGCGCCTTGGCCACCCGGGAGCAACCGGTGATTGCCCTGGCGGCCGATCCGGCCCGGGCCAGCGCAGGCGTGCGCCGGGTCGTGGATTTCCTCCAGTGTGATCCGCAGCAGGCCGGGCCTCTGGAGCACTTGGCGGAACTGGCGGGAATCAGCCGCTACCAGTTGATCCGCGCCTTTCGCGCGGCCACCGGGATGACGCCCCATGCCTACCAGTTGAACCAGCGGATCATCCAGGCCCGCGCTTCGCTGCAGGCCGGGGAAGCGTCGGCAGCCCTGGCCCAGCGCCTGGGCTTTGCCGATCAGGCGCATTTTCAGCGAGTGTTCAAGGCTCATGTCGGCGTAACCCCGGGCCTGTACAAGGCCTGAGGCCGCGCAATTTTCTTCAATACCCCGGCTCTCTCGGCGCCGCAGACTTCCAGGCTTTCACGTCACTGGAAGGCTCTACCCATGATTCAACAGTTCCTGCTGGTCGCCGCCGCGCACTTTCTCGCCCTGCTCTCCCCCGGCCCGGATTTCTTCCTGGTGGCACGCATGTCCATGGCCGCGGGGTGGCGATCGGCCACCGGCGCCTGCCTGGGCATCGCCCTGGCCAATGGTGCCTTTATCGTCCTGGCGTTTGCCGGGGTCTCGGTGTTTCGGGCAGGCAGCCCGCTGTTCCTGGCGATCCAGTTGGCCGGGTGCGGCTACCTGCTTTATATGGGTTGGCTGTTTATCCGCCATGCCGGCGCCAGTTCACTGGCCGCGGTAGACGGCAACGGCGAAGCCCGGCCGCTGGGCCGGGCCACCTGGTGGCGTGGCCTGGGCATGGGCTTTCTCTCTGGCATCCTCAACCCCAAGAACGCTCTGTTCTATGTCAGCCTGGCGTCCCTGGTGGGGGCCCAGACCAGTGCCGGCTGGAAGCTGGTCTATGGCTTGTGGATGTTCAGCGCCGTGCTGTTGTGGGACGTGCTGGTGGCCCTGGCCATTGGCAACCGCCGGGTGCGCGAGCGCTTTGCCCGGGCCCTGCCCTGGCTGGAACGGGGCACCGGGGTGGTGCTGACCCTGCTGGCGCTGCTGGTGATCGGCGCCACTGTGTGGCGTCACTGATCCACGCCCCGGGCAGTGACTTCCAACTGTCATTACAAATAAACAACAAAGCAATAATCTGCCGAAAGCGCCGCTGCCGATATTGTCGCAACGGTGAACGGGCCTGCCGGGCATTGCCCGGTATCTGCCCCGCCGAAACAGTGCAAGGAGGACCTGCCATGCAACAACAGCCACGCCTGGGGTGCGGTGTCGCGATTGTCCGGGACGGCCAGCTGCTGCTGGTCAAGCGCCTGCGCGACCCGGAAGCCGGTTGCTGGGGCCTGCCCGGAGGCAAGGTCGACTGGCTGGAACCGGTGGAACAGGCCATGCGCCGGGAAATCCACGAAGAACTTGGGCTGACCCTGCAAGGCGTGGGCCTGTTGTGCGTGGTCGACCAGATCGACCCGCTGCGCCAGGAGCACTGGGTATCACCGGTGTACCTGGCCTCGGCCCCGGCCATGCCGGCGCGCAATTGCGAGCCGCACAAGCACAGCGATGTGGCCTGGTTCGAGCTCGACCGCCTGCCCCAACCCCTGACCCAGGCCACCCGCAGCGCCGTGCGCGCCCTGGTGCAGATGGCCGCCCTGGAAAGCTGAGCCGCCACGCCCCGGCCCTTCCCGACCTGCGACCGATGGCCGCAGGCATTGGTCTAATTAGCCCGCCGCCGCTTTCGTCTGTTTGTTACCATGCGCGGGTTTTTGCCTGTCTGGCTGTTCAAAGGGCGTTATTTCATGAGTGTTCTGCTGACTCGCCGCACCCTGCTCACCAGCGCCGGAGTGCTTGGCCTGGGCCTGCTCGCCGGTTGCGACAACAGTCCCCGACTGTCCTTCAAATACGGCAAGGACCTGAGTAATCAGATTCTTGGCCGCACCTTCAAACTCACCGATTCCCAGGGCGAAACCAAGTCGCTGTCCAGCTACCGCGGCCTGATGCCGATGATTTTCTTCGGCTTCACCCAGTGCCCGGCCGTGTGCCCCACCACCCTGGCCCGCGCGGCCCAGGCCAAGAAGCTGATGGGTCGTGATGGCGACCGCCTGCAAGTGGTGTTCATCACCCTGGACCCGGAGCGCGACACCCCCGAAGTGCTGGACGCCTACGTCAAGTCCTTCGACCCCAGCTTCGAGGCGCTGTACGGCACCCTGGAGCAGACCGCTGCCACCGCCAAGGAATTCGGCGTGTTCTACGAAAAGATCCCCAGCGGCTCGACCTACACCCTGTCCCACACCGCCACCAGTTTCGTCTTCGACTCCCGGGGCACCTTACGCCTGGGGCTTTCCCAGTCCCTTACCGCCCAAGAGTGCGCGGAAGACCTGCTCACCGTCATGGAGGTTTGTTAATGCATTCCCTACAGCGCCCATCCCGTCTCAAAGCTGCCCTGCTGCTGGTTTCCCTGCTGGGCCTGGGCGGCACCGCCAGCGCCGCGACCCAAGTGGACAACGCCTGGGTCCGCGCCACCGTAGCCGGCCAGCACGCCAGCGGCGCCTTCATGGACCTCACCGCCAGCAGCGACAGCAAGCTGGTTGAGGTGCAATCGCCAGTGGCCAAGAACGTGCAGATCCACCAGTCGAGCATGCACAACGACGTGATGAGCATGCAGCAAGTGGACGCCGTGGCCCTGCCGGCCGGACAGAAAGTCAGCCTGGACACCCACGGCTACCACGTGATGCTCATGGAGCTCACCGGCCAGATCAAGGCCGGCGACATAGTGCCCCTGACCCTGACCGTGGAAAACGCCAAGGGCGAGAAGGAAACCATCAAGGTCCAAGCCCAAGCCCGAGCGCTGAATGCGCCGGACCACAGCATGATGAAGCACTGACAGCAGCGTGAAGAAAAACCGGCCCTTGGGCCGGTTTTTTTTCATCCCCAGTCAATCGCCCGCGCCAGCCAAACGGTGAACCCGCAGCAGTCCGGGTCTTCGCTGATGTGCTGCACCACCTCGAAACCATGGGTGTCGAGCAAGGTGCAGTATTCCCCCGGGGAGAGGCTGGCGTGGTACAGGGCTTCGCCCTCGAATTCGCCGATGGCCTCCCCTGCCTCGGGGCCGCTGGTGAACATCAGGGCGCAGCCCGGGCCGGCGTGGCGTTCGAAAACGGCGAACATGGCGCGCTGATCGTCCGGGCTCAGGTGGAACAGGCTGTTCCAGGCAAGGATGCCGGCAAAATCCTGGTCCAGGGCGAGGCTGCGCATGTCAGCGTGGATCCATTGCTGCCCGGCAAAGCGCTGGCGGCAATGGTCCAGCAAGGTGGCAGAGCTGTCGACGCCGGTGACTGCACATTGGTGTTCGACCAGGTTGCGCGCAATCGGCTCGCCACCTCCGCAACCCAGGTCCAGCACCTGGCCGCCCTGCGCCATGACCCGGCGAAAGCGCTCCAGCCATGCCTGCTCTCCCTCGAAGGCCTCGGGGTTGGCCCTGCGACGCTGGTCCCAGGCCCGAGCATGACGCTGGTACAGATCGACGATATGACGGGCGGACTCGTGCATCCACAGGTTTCCTTGTGCGTATGTGGCCGCAAATTGCAGCACAACGGCGCTTGGGCCGGGCGTCAAACCGTTCAACTGCGCCCTGCCAGCTCCAGCAACTGCCCGCGCAGCCAGCGGTTGGCCGACTCGTTCTGCACTTGCTTGCTCCAGTACAGGTTGAGGCAGACCTCGGGCAGGGTCAGGGGCATGTCGAGAATCCGGTTGCCCAGCCCGGCGTTGATCAACTGCGCATTGTTGCGGGTCAGGGTCAGCAGGCCATCGCCCTGGGCCACCAATTGCGCGGCGGTGAGAAAGTGCTGGCAGTGCTGGCGGATGCGCCGTACCACCCCCAGGTGCCCCAGGGCCAGGTCTTCGACGCAGATGCCCCGGCGCCTGGAGGTCACCGCCACATGCTCGGCCGCCAGGTAGCGTTCCACCGTCAGTTCGCCGCTGAAGCCGGGGCCGGCCATCACGCAGAAGGAATCCTGCAGCAGCAGTTGCTGTTGCAGTTGCGGGTCGGTGAGCCGCGACAGTTCGATGGCCAGGTCAATGCGCCCGGCAATCATCTCCAGCTTCAGGTCGGCCCAGTGCACGCTGGTGCTGCGCACTTCCAGGTGCGGGGCAACACGGTTCAGGTGCGCCAGGATCAAGGGCAGGATCACCGGTTCCAGTTGCTCCGGCATGTTCAGGGTGAAACGCCGGCGGTCCCGCAACGGGTCGAAGGCCTGGGCCGGGTTGAGGCTGCGGCGCAGACCGCTGAGGGCGTCCTGGATCCCCGGGGCCAGTTGCTTGGCCAGCGGCGTGGGGGCCACGCCATAGCCTTCGCGGACGAACAGCGGGTCGTCCAGCTGGGCGCGCAGGCGCGCCAGGGCGTGGCTGATGGCCGACTGGCTGAGGTGCAGCACCGAGGCGGCGCGGGTCAGGTTGCGCTCCTGGTACACCACCTCGAAGACCCGGAACAGGTTCAGGTCCAGGCGGCTCAGCCCTGACCATTCATGCGGTGAGTTCATGGTTGTGCCCTCGCAGTCTCGACCCGTAGCAGGCTAGCAGCGGGCCGGCGCCGGCAGAACCATGTAGCGCATTCATGAATCTCGATGAATAACCGTCGGTTCTGTGGTGCCCCGGGCGCTGCCTAAGATGGTCGTGCCGATAACAACAATTCAGGAGGCACCATGGACCTTGCGGCCTATCAGCAGCACCTTCACGCCCTGCAGCAGGCCGCCTGGCCCGAAGGCGCGCCGCGTACCCCGCAGTACCCCCTGGGCCAGCAGCCCCTTACCGAATACCTGCGGGCCTGGGCGCAGTCGCAAGCCAGTGCCGTGGCCCTGGACTTCTATGGCTATCAGTTGAGCTTTGCCGAGCTGGACCGGCTGTCCGACCGGTGCGCCGCCTTGCTCGGCGAGCAGGGAATCGGCCCCGGGGACCGGGTGGCGGTGTACCTGCCCAACTGCCCGCAATTGCATATCGGCTTCTGGGGCATTCTCAAGTGCGGCGCCGTGTACGCGCCGGTCAGCCCCCTGGCGCGCACCCTGGAGCTGGAGTATCAGCTCAAGGACAGCGGCGCCCGGGTGATCCTGTGCTTCGACCAACTGCTGGATGTGGTGCAGGCGGTCAGCGACGCCTGCGAGTTGAGCGCGATCCTGGCCACCAGCCTCAGCGAGTTGTGCCCGGCCACCCCGAGCATTCCCCTGCCGGACCTGCTGCGGGCGCCCAAGCGCCTGGCCCCGGGGGTGATCGACTTTTTCCCCGCCCTGGAGGCCTGTCGCGCCGCCACCCCGGCCCACCGTCCTGCCCTGGGCGATATGGCCGCACTGAACTACACCGGTGGCACCACCGGCATGCCCAAGGGCTGCATTCATAGCCACGGCGACATGCTCTACACCTGCGCCAGCTTCGTGCCGGTGGCCTTGGGCCTGAGGCAGGACAGCGTGCTGCTCAATTTCCTTCCCGAGTTCTGGATCGCCGGGGAAAACGCCGGCCTGCTGTTTCCCATCTACGCCGGCTGCCGCCTGGTGCTGCTGGCGCGCTGGGACGCCCTGGGTTTCATGGCGGCGGTGGCGCACTACCGGGTCAGCCATTGCGGGCTGCTGGTGGACAGCGCCGCCGAAGTGCTGGAGCACCCAAGCGTCGCCGACTACGACCTGAGCTCCCTGAAGGCCACCGGCTGCATCTCCTTCGTCAAGAAGCTCACCCCGGACTATCGCCAGCGCTGGCGCGCGCAAACCGGCTGCACCCTGTTCGAGTTCAGCTTCGGCATGACCGAAACCCACACCTGCGACACCTTTACCGCCGGCCTGCAGACCGACGACTTCGACCTCAAAAGCGCGCCAACCTTCGTCGGCCTGCCGGTGCCGGGCACCGAGTTCAAGGTCTGCGACTTCGACAGCGGCGCCCTGCTGCCCCTGGGCTCCGAGGGCGAGTTGTGCGTGCGCAGCCCTTCCCTGCTGCAGGGTTACTGGCAGCGCCCGGAGGCGTCCGCGGCGGCCCTGCGCGACGGCTGGCTGCACACCGGTGACCTGGGGCAGATCACCGGACAAGGGTTTATCCGCTACCTGGGCCGGCGCAAGGAAATGCTCAAGGTCAATGGCATGAGCGTGTTTCCCAGCGAGCTGGAGGCGCTGTTCGGCCAGCACCCGCAGGTGCTGGCCAGCGCAGTGATCGGCCGCGCCGATGAACGTCGGGGCCAGCAGCCGGTGGCCTTCGTTGTGCTCAAGCCCGATGCGCCCCAGGACCCGCATGCCCTGGCAGCCTGGTGCCTGGAGGTGATGGCCGCCTACAAGGTGCCGCAGATCCGCCTGGTGGCCAGCCTGCCCATGACCGCCACCGGCAAGGTCAAGAAGAACGAGCTGGAACAACAGCTCTGAGCCCTTCCTTTTCAGCATTGCGAGAATTGCCATGTTCCAGAGTCTGTTGATCGCCAATCGCGGCGAGATCGCCATCCGTATCGCCCGGGCCTGCGCCGACCTGGGCGTTCGCAGCGTCGCGGTATTTGCCGAGGACGACGCCGCCAGCCTGCACACGCGCAAGGCCGATCTGGCCCTGCCCCTCAAGGGCCGCGGGGTGGCGGCCTACCTCGACCGCCAGCAACTGATCGCCCTGGCCCTGCAACAGGGCTGCCAGGCGATTCACCCGGGCTACGGCTTTCTCGCGGAAAACCCCGACTTTGCCCGGGGCTGCCTGGAAGCCGGGCTGACCCTGATCGGCCCCGGCCCCGAGGTGCTGCAACTGTTTGGCGACAAGGCCGCGGCCCGTGCCCTGGCCGAAGATTGTGGGGTGCCCTTGCTGGAGGGCATCAACCGAGCAGTCAGCCTGGAACAGGCCGCAGCCTTTCTCGAACGCCATGGCGCGGTGATGCTCAAGGCCCTGGCCGGTGGCGGTGGCCGGGGCATGCGCGCGGTCACCGAGGCCGGGCAACTGCAGCAGGCTTTCATCCGTTGCCAGTCCGAAGCCCAGGCGGCCTTCGGCAATGGCGCGCTGTATGTCGAACAACTGCTGCAGCGGGCGCGGCACATCGAGATCCAGGTGCTGGGAGACGGCAGCGGCGCGGTCAGCCACTTGTGGGAGCGCGATTGCAGCCTGCAGCGCCGGCACCAGAAGCTGGTGGAAGTCGCCCCCAGCCCGGACCTTGCCCCGCAGTTGCGCCAGCAGTTGATCGACGCCGCCCTGGCCCTGGCCGCGCGAGTGCGTTACCAGGGCATTGGCACCTTCGAATTCCTTCTCGACCAGGAACACCCGGGGCGCTTCTATTTCATGGAGGCCAACCCAAGGATCCAGGTGGAGCACACGGTGACCGAGGCCATCACCGGCGTCGACCTGCTGCACACCCAACTGCGCCTTGGCGCGGGCGCCTCCCTGGCCAGCCTGGGCCTGAGCCGGCCACCAGAGCCCCAAGGCTTTGCCGTGCAGGCGCGGATCAACCTGGAACAGCCCCTGGCCGATGGCGGCATGGGGCCGGTGGCCGGCACCCTCAGTGCCTATGAAGCCCCCAGCGGGCCCGGGCTGAGGGTCGACGGCTACGGCTATGCCGGTTACCCGGTGAACCCCGGCTATGACTCGCTGCTGGCCAAGCTGATCGCCCAGGGTACGGATTTTCCCGCGGCCCTGGGCCGGGCCTATCGTGGGCTTTGCGAGTTTCGCCTGGAGGGCGTGCCGAGCAACCTGGGGCTGTTGTTGAACCTGTTGCGCCAGCCGGCGGTGCTGGACTATCAGGTGGACACCAGGTTCGTCGAAGCCCATTGGGCCCAGTTGCTGCAAGATTGCGCCGGGCAACACCGGCCGATGTTCTTTGCCAGGCAGGCCGCCACTGCGCAGAGCACTCGCAGCGATGTCCAGGCGCCCCCGGGCACGGCGGCGCTGAACGCCCCGAGCACCGGGGTGCTGGTGAGCCTGGAAGTGGCCGTGGGTGATGAGTTGCGGATTGGCCAGCGGGTTGCGGTGCTGGAAGCGATGAAGATGGAGTTCGAGGTCAAGGCGCAGAGCAGCGGTATCGTCCGGGCCTTGGCCGTCCAGGTTGGCGAGGCACTGGGCGAAGGCCAGCCCCTGCTCTTTCTGGAGCCGGCGGAGTTTGCCGACCAGGGCCAGCACAGCGAAGAGCAACTGGACCTGGCACTGATTCGCGCCGACCTGGCCGAAGTCCGCGAACGCCATGCCTTGCTGGAGGATGCCCAGCGTCCGGAGGCGCTGGCCAAGCGTCGCCGCAACGGCCAGCGCACCGCCCGGGAGAACCTCGAACACCTGCTGGACCCGGGCAGTTTCATGGAGTACGGCGCCATGGCCCTGGCCGCCCAAAGGCGTCGGCGCAGCGTCGAGGAGTTGCAGGCCCTGAGCCCGGCGGATGGGTTGGTGGGAGGCATAGGTACGGTGAATGCCGGGCTGTTCGACGGCCAGGACGCCCGTTGCCTGGCCCTGGCCTACGACTACACGGTGTTCGCCGGCACCCAGGGGGTGATGAACCACAAGAAGACCGACCGCCTGCTGAGCCTGGCCCAGGAGTGGCGGCTGCCGGTGGTGCTGTTTGCCGAAGGCGGCGGTGGCCGGCCCGGCGACAGCGACTTTCTCGGGGTCGCCGGCCTGGATTGCCATACCTTCGCCGCCATGGCCCGGCTGTCCGGCTGGGTGCCCACGGTGGGCATCGCCTCGGGGCGCTGCTTTGCCGGCAATGCCGCCCTGCTCGGCTGCTGCAACCTGATCATCGCCACCCGGAACGCCAGCATCGGCATGGCCGGCCCGGCGATGATCGAAGGCGGCGGCCTGGGCAGCTTCACCCCGGAACAGGTGGGCCCGGTGTCGGTACAAGGCCCCAACGGAGTGATCGACGTGCTGGTGGCCGACGAAGCCGAGGCCGTGCAGGTGGCCAAGCAGTACCTGAGCTATTTCCAGGGGCCGCTCAAGGACTGGCATTGCGCCGACCAGCGTGAGCTGCGGCATTTGATTCCGGAAAACCGCCTGCGGGTCTACGACATCCGCCGGGTCATCGAGACCCTGGCCGACCGCGACAGCGTGCTGGAGTTGCGCCGGCAATTCGCCCCGGGGCTGATTACCGCGCTGATCCGCGTCGAAGGCCGGGCCTTCGGCCTGCTGGCCAACAACCCGGCGGTGCTGGGCGGCGCCATCGACGCCGCGGCCGGGGACAAGGCCGCACGTTTCATGCGCCTGTGCGAAGCCTTCGGCCTGCCGCTGGTGTCCCTGTGCGACACCCCGGGGTTCATGGTGGGGCCGGAGTCGGAGCAGCAGGCCACGGTGCGCCATGTGTCACGGATGTTTGTCAGTGCCGCCAGCCTCACGGTGCCGTTCTTCACCCTGGTGCTGCGCAAGGGCTACGGCCTGGGCGCGCAGGCCATGGCGGCGGGCAGTTTTCACAGCCCGTTGTTCACCGTCGCCTGGCCCAGCGCCGAGTTCGGCGCCATGGGCCTGGAAGGTGCGGTGCGCCTGGGCTTCTCCAAGGAACTGGCGGCCCAGCCCGACGCGCAGTCGCAACAGGCGCTGTTCGACAAGCTGGTGGCCAAGGCCTACGCCCGGGGCAAGGCGCTGAACATGGCCAGCTACCTGGAGATCGACGCGGTGATCGACCCCCTGGAAAGCCGAGCGTGGCTGCTGCGTGGCCTGCGGGCCGCACCGCGCCCGGTGCCCTGGACCGAGCGCGCCCAGGGTTTTGTCGATACCTGGTAGCCCTGCGCCTCCCTCGTAGGAGCGGGCCGCTGCTCAGGCGTTGGCATCCCAGGCGACAGGGGCTTGTTCGAGGAACTGGCGCAGTTCGGCCAGCAGGGTGCTGCTGGCGTGGCTGCTGGGCCGGCTGGCGACAAACCTCAGGGCCGGCATGATTTCCTGCACGCCGTCGTAGCGCCATTGCCCCGGGGTGCGTTCGGCTTCCTGCAGGGCCCGGGCGAAGATCGCCAGGTCGCGCCGGGGCCGGGCAATGCCGCTGATGCGCTCGACCCAGCTCTCGTAGCGCTGGCGAATCTCCACCCGCCCCTGACGGACCATGGCCAGCACCCCGCAACGGCTGCGGTTGTGCACCGCCACCGGCGACAGGCCGCAATACTCGCCCAAACCGTCCCAGCCCTGCTCGGGCAGGACAAACACCGCCAGATCAATGCCCGGGTACTCCTCGATCACCGTGCCCGGATCGGCCAGCAGCGCCTCGCTGCGTTGCAGCGCGAGCATGGCCGGAGCGTACAGGGGCGCATAGCGCCGGGTGTTGTCGAGTACATCGGCCATCTGCGGCAGCAGCGCGGCGAAGCGTGTCAGCAATTGCCGGTCGTTGCTGGCCTGTGGGGCGACGCGCACCCGGGCCGCCAGGGCATGCAGGGCAAAGGCGCAGTGCAGGGCCTGGGCCGAAGTGCCCCGGGAGAAATCACCGAGGCGGGCAATGTCGATCAGCAACTGGCGGTGCCCCAGGGCATGCTCCGGCGCCAGGAACGCATACACCGAAGCCAGCCCGTCGAGGTCGAAATGATCGCTGGTGATCACCTGCGCCCGGTCCACCGTCAACCCCTGCTGGAGAAAGCCCAGGGCACTGGTGGTGGAGAGATTGGCCTTGTGCTCGACAGGCGTCTTGTTCGCCGGCCAATGGGACAGGGTCAGCAGGGTCGCCGGGGTATCGATGGAATCCAGGGAAATGTTCTCGCGGTGTGTGCTCTGGCCCAGGGGCAGGAAGCCATAGCGGCTTTGCCGGCCCAGGCGCAGGGCTGGCAAATCCAGCTCCAGGGGCGGGACCGGCGTTGCCACCGGCCATGGGGGCGCCGCCGGCGCAGGCGCGGTTGCACGGGTCAATTCGCCCTGCCCGCCCAGGCGATAGCCGAGCTGGCAGATATTCTCCCGGCGCAGGTCCCAGGGGTTGCCGTTGCGCACCGCGCAGCCGGGCCCGCCGACAACGCTGAGCAAGTCAGTGAAGCGGTTGTCGGCAATGCCGATCACCCTTCCCCCCAACTGCCTGAGCTGCAGGTGGTGCAAGTGCGGGGCCAGCCCCGGATCGAGGATCAAGGCCGGTTGCGGCGCATCAGTGGCAAGGCTGTTCATCGTGGTTTCCTTACAGGTCAATGACGCCAGGCGCACGCCCGACAGGGTTCAGGCTTGGGCCAGGTGCGGTGAACCGTTGCGCCGCACCTGGCGCACCGAGACAAACAGCAGCGCCGACAGCCCGGCGTACAGGCCGAACAGCCAGGCCGCAGCCTGGGCCGCGCCAGCAGTCCCGCCCGTGGAGGTCAGGCCTGCCAGGTTGACGATCATTCCCGCCAGCGCCGCCCCCAGGGCAGTGGCCACCAGTTGCACCGTGGTAATCGAGGCGCCGGCCAGTTCCTTCTGATCCTGCGGGGCCTGTTCCAGAACCCGGGACAGCAGGTGCGGCCACGCCAGGCCGATACCGACGCCCACCAGCAACATGGCCAGGCACACCGCCCCCAGGCTCAGGGCCGGGGTGGCGGTGGCAGGCATGAACAGGCAGGCCAGGAGCAGCCCGGCCACCACCAGGAACGGTCCGATGGCAATCGCCCGGGCCGCGCCCCGCGGGCCAAGGCCTGAGCTGAAGATCGCCCCCAGGGTCCAGCCGGCGGCCATCAGTGCGGCGATATAACCTGCCAGCAACGGCGTCTGCTGATGCAGCACTTGCAGGAACAGCGGTACGAAGACCTCGCTGGTCATGCCCACCACCAACAGGGCCATGGAAATGTACAGCGCCAGCAAGGCACTCCCGGCCTTCAGGCTATTGCGCGGCAACAAGCGCGCGCCGTCGCGGTTCTCCAGAGCGAATACCGGCGCCAGCAAAACCAGCCCGGCTCCCAGCCCCAGGGCGTTGTACAGCGGCGATGGGGTGATGCTGCCGATGGAAATGGCCAGTACCACGGCGGTCAGCAACAGCAGTTGCAGGGCGGGAATCGGGCTACGGGGCGCGCTTTCCCGACTCTTGCCCGGCAACAGTGCAACGGCCAGCAGCATGAATAGCAAGGTGCAGGGCAGCAGCACCCAGAACGCCGCGCGCCAGGCCCCATGTTCGGCGAAAACTCCGCCGACCGCCGGGCCGATCAGGGTTGCTGCGCCCCACATGGCGGAAATCAACGCCATCGCCCGGGGCCACAGCGGCTCGTCGAACACCAGGCGGATCATGGCGTAGGGCAAGGCGAACAGCAGGCCGCCCCCCAGCCCCTGGACGCTGCGCCCGAGGATCAGCCAGCCCATGTCCGCCGCCAGGGCGCACAGGCTGCAACCGAGCATGAACACCAGGCCCGCCAGGCCGTACGCGGCTTTGGGGCCCAGGAGCGCCAGGGCCCGGGTGGAGAGCACCGAGCCGATGATCGAGGCCACCACGAACAAGGTGGTGTTCCAGGCGTAGTAGTCCAGGCCGCCAATGTCCTTGACCACCGAAGGCAACAGGGTGGTTACCAGATAGACGTTGATTGCATGCAGGGCCACGCCACCAGCCAGGGCCGCAGAACGCAGCCCGTTCTTGCCCAGTAACAGTGCCGACCATCCGCTTGTCGATGCCATGCCGTTCTCCATGTGAGTTGTTCGCTGTTGGGTGAATGTAATACACAAGTAAATACTTTGATAATTGTTTTTTCCAGCCGTCCCGGCAATTCCCCCCAGCAGCAGGCAATGGATAGACAACCTGCGAGCCCCTGCGCCCGAGCCTGTTATGCTTGCGTGGTTGCCGGCGTCATGGACGCTCCTGATACCCCACCTGTGCATTGGTTAATGGCTCAGATGTCTTCGATTTCCCCCTCCACCGAGAAGAAAAGCCCCGGGGCTACCGCCGAGCGGATCCTGTTTCTGCTGAAAACCCGTGGCCCGTTGAAAACCGCCGATCTGGCGCCGCTGCTCAAGGTGTCCCAGGAAGCCGCGCGCCAGCAATTGCAGAAGCTGGTGGACAGCGAACTGATCGTCGGCCAATTGATGCCGGCCCAGGGCGCCGGGCGGCCCTCACAGAAATGGGTGCTCACCGAGCTGGCCCAGGCGCGCTTTCCCGATACCCACGCCAACCTGACCCTGCAGTTGATCGATTCGATCCGCGCGGTGTATGGCGCCGACGGCGTGGAGCGCATCGTCAGCGATATGGAGCGGGCCAACAGCGCCGAGTACCTCAGCGTCTGCGCGCCGTTGCCGACCCTGGAGCAGCGAGTCCGGGCCCTGGCGCAGATCCGTGAAGTGGCCGGCTACATGGCCAGTGTCGAGGCCGACGGCGATGCCTGGCTGCTGATCGAGAGCCATTGCCCGATCTGCGTCGCAGCCCAGCAGTGCCAGGGCTTCTGCCGTTCCGAGTTGCAAGTGTTCCAGGCCGCCATCGGCGAGTTGGGCCAGGTGCAGCGCGTGGAACACCTGATTACCGGCGATCGACGCTGCGTCTATCGCATCCGTGCCACCCCAGTGAGTTGATGCCCGTGCCCCTGCCAGTCCTGTCCCGCCTGCTCAAACAGGGCGCGCTGATCCTCGGCGTCGCCACCCTGACCCTGCTGGCCTGGCGGGCTTACGACAGCGAGCGCGGCCCGGCGCTGCAGCCCTGGCACCTGAAGGTGCCCCATGAACTGAGCGTGGAGCAGTTGGACCACGCCGACTGGGGCGCCTGGCTGCAGGCCGAGGACCGGGTATTCACCGAGGTCCGGCAGCAGGTCAGCGAGCGGCTGGACCCCGGGCAGGTACCGCCCTTCAACCGCTACCGCCAGGACAGCCGGGCCTACCCGCCACGCTTTGCCACGAACTGGAACCGTTCCTACCTGTTGCGCCCAGCGGGTACGCCCCGGGGCGTGGTGGTGCTGCTGCACGGCCTGACCGACTCGCCCTACAGCCTGCGGCATGTCGCCCAGCGCTACGTCGAGCACGGTTACCTGGCCATCGGCTTGCGCCTGCCCGGCCATGGCACGGTGCCGGCGGGGCTGACCGATGCCCAGTGGCAGGACTGGCTGGCCGCCACCCGCCTGGCCCTGCGTACCGCCCGGGCCGAAGTGCCGGTGCCGGCTCCGCTGCACCTGGTGGGCTACTCCAACGGCGCCGCACTGGCGGTCAAGTACACCCTGGATGCCTTGAGCGACCCGCAGTTGCCCCAGGCCCAGCGCCTGGTACTGATTTCCCCGATGATCGGCGTCGCCTCGTCCGCCCGTTTTGCCGGGCTGGCCGCCTTGCCTGCGGTGTTCCCGGCCTTCAGCAAGGCGGCGTGGCTCAACCTGCGGCCCGAATACAACCCGTTCAAGTACAACTCGTTTCCAGCCAATGCCGCGCGCCAGTCCTGGCTGCTGACCGACACCCTGCAAAAGCAGCTGCTGGCCCTGGTGGGCGATCCACGGCTGGCCCGGTTGCCACCTATCCTCAGCTTCCAGTCGTTGACCGACGCCACCGTCAGCACCCCGGCCCTGGTCAGTGGGCTGTACCGGCAACTGCCGGCCAACGGCAGTGAACTGGTGATCTTCGACCTCAACCGCGAGCGTGATTTCGAAGGGCTGCTGGACCCGGCCAGCGTCACCTCCCTGGCCAGCCTGCTACCGCCCGCGCCACGCAACTACACCACCCGCATCCTCAGCAACGAAGGCACGGGCAGCGCGACACTGGAAGAAGTGAGCACCCCCGCCCTGAGCCCGGACAGCAGCCGGCGGCCCCTTGGCCTGGCCTACCCGCCGGGGGTGTTTTCCCTGTCCCATGTGGCATTGCCCTTCCCCGTCGATGACGGCTTGTACGGCACCCAGCCCAGCCCCGATGAGGATTTTGGCGTGCACCTGGGCACCATCGCCGCCCGTGGCGAACGGGGTGTGCTGGTGGTGCCCATGGATGAGCTGATGCGCCTGAGCGCGAACCCGTTCTACCCCTACCTGATCCAGCGCATCGAGGCGCAGATAGATAAAGCAACAGTTCATTGATTGATCCCGTGAATGCCCGAGTGGTAGTTTCGCCGCCCCTACCCTCCTTGATTTCCGAGGGGGCGCAACTGCCGCCATGGCAGGGAAAGCCCATGATCCCCATGCTTCAATCTCCGGCCATGCGCCTGCCAATGCCCAAGCACCGCACTCTGAAAGCCGCCGCTGCGGCCCTGTTGTTGCTGGGCGCGGCGGCCAGTGCCCAGGCCGACCAGCAACAGGACTTCTGGTACGTACAGACCAGCGTGTACACCAACCACTGGAGCAACGACCCCGACCACAACAACCACCAGGACCTGATCGGCCTGGAGCGCAACTACGCCGACGGTGAACTGTGGGGCGTGAGCACCTTTCGCAACTCCTTCTCCCAGCGTTCCTACTACGCCTATGTCGGCAAGGCCTGGGAAAATGCCGACTGGCCGGTTTACGCCAAGCTCAGTGGCGGCCTGATCCAGGGCTACAAGGGCGACTACAAGGACAAGATCCCGCTGAACCACTTTGGCGTGGCGCCGGTGCTGATCCCGGCCATCGGCACCCATTACGGCCCGGTGGGCGCAGAGCTGGTGGTGCTGGGGGCCGCGGCGGTGATGGTCAACGTCGGCTACCGCCTCTGAGCACCTGGCCCTCGCACAATCGTACAAGACGCCTCTGCACTCCCCTTCCTAGACTCCCCGCTGAATGACCACCGCGCCGCGGTGGCCCGGCGTTGCCATCGTTGCCAGTCCCGGCACACTTGGAAAGGGATCTTCCAATGCACGGTTTTCAACCCTGGAACCCGCAGTTCTATATCAACCCGCTGTACCTGCCGGCTTCCGGCGATGCCCCGCACCAGGTGTTCAACCCGGACACCCGCGAGCCCATCGGGCTCAACCCCAGCTGTACCAAGGACGATGTGCACACCGCGGTGGCGGCGGCCAACGTTGCCCACACCCTGTGGCGCCTGCTGGATACGGATCAGCGTCAGGCGCTGTTGCTGCAACTGGCGGACAGCATGGCCGCCGACAGTGAACTGAACCGGCAGATCATCCGGCAGATGACTCGGGAACTGGCGCTTTGCGTGGCCGAAGCCCGGGCCGAGCTGGATCACTGCGCAGCCGTGTTCCGCTATTACGGGGCACTGGCCGACAGCGATATTTCGGCCCCGAGCCCGAGCGGTGCAGCGCAGTGCCGGCTACGGTACGAACCCTATGGCGTCAGCGTGCATATCCTGCCGTTCGCCCTGGGCATTGCCCTGCTGGGGCGGACGTTGGCCGCGGCCCTGGCGGCCGGTAACAGTTGCCTGGTCAAGCCGGCGCAGAACGCCAGCCTGTCCACCCTGGCCTTCATGCAGCACTTCACTGGCCTGCCGGCGGGGCTGGTCTCATGCATTCCCGGGGACGCCGCCACCGGGCAATGGCTGCTGCAGTCCAGCGGCACCCATGCCGTAGCCTTCACCGGCAGTGTCGGCGCTGCCAGCGCGGTGGCGGTGACCTGCGCCGAACTGCTCAAGCCCTGTGCGATCGAGAGCACCGGCCGCGGCGCGATGATCGTTGCCCAGGATGCCGACGTCGCGCTCGCCGCCGCCTACGGAGCTCGCACCGCCTTCAGCCGCGGTGGCCAGAGTTGCCTGTCGATCCAGCATTTTTTCGTCGAGGCGCAGGTCCATGACCAGTTCGTCCGACACTTCATCGAGCACACCCGCAACCCGGGCCACGACTCCAGCAGCGCGGTGCGGCCGCTGATCAGCCAGGCCGCACGACACAAAGTCCGGCGGCTGGTGCGTGACGCCCTGGCCAAGGGCGCCGCACTGCTGGCCGGAGAACAGGCACTCGAAAACCCGCTGCCCGGCAGCCTGCAACCGCCGGTGATCCTCACCGAGATCGACGACGACATGGTCATCACCCAGGAAGAGTGCCTGGGCCCGGTGGCGGTCATCCGACGGGTGAGTGACCTTGGCGCAGCCGCGCAACTGGCCAACGATTGCCCGGCAAGCTTTGAGGTGACCCTGTTCAGCAAAGATCCGGCGCACGCGGTGCAGTTGGCCCAACGCTTACTGAGCGCCCGGGTGCGGATCAACCCGCCGCCCGTGCCGAACCACCCCGACAGCGAGCACCACTGGACCCTGTCGCAATTGGCCGGCGACCTGTCTCCCAGGGCCCTGGATGCTTTCCGGCGGCCCAAACGCCTATTGCTCGGTGCTGCAGCGGCGCCGGCCACGCAGCAGGCGCCGGTGCAAGCCTTTGCCGCAGGGCTGCCCGAGTGATGAGCCAGAGGTTGGAAGAGCACGCGGCGACGGTGCTCCTAGGCTTATTGTTGGTCTTCGCAGCCCAGGCCCTCGCGCTGGCTTTTTTCATCCGCCAGGCTCTTGCCGGTACGGGCCATCACCCGCCGCTGCAAGGCTCGCAGCTCGGCGCCATCAAGGCGCTTGCAGCTGTTGATTTCCCAGGTATCGCCCGTGTTCAGGCTGACCGAGAACAGGCCCCAGTACTCGGTGGCCCCGGCCTTGGGGTCGTTGTAGCCGAGGCTGAAGTCGTAGTACCCGGGATGGGGCGGCTTGCCGTTTTCGTCCTGCAGGTCGCCGTCGATGAACACCCCGGGGCGCTGCAACTGATAGTCCTGGTGCTTGAGGGCCACCCGCAGGACCTGCTCCGCCTGTTCGCGGGTCAGGCCGCTGTCCTTGATCCGGGCCGGCTGCAGGCTATCGGTGGCACAGGCCACCAGTGTGGTGCAGGCCACGGACAGGCCAAGCACCCAGGAAGGACTCTTGAGTTTCAGCACGCCATGCGCCCTCTGACCGCAATGATGATGTCCGCCAGGTAGCGGGCGAAGCCATCCCGGCCGCCGGTCTTGGCGTTGCCGGTGTTGTAGCCGCTGCGTACCAGCGCCTGGGCGAATGCCATGGGGTCACGCTGGCCACGTACTGCCGTGCCAAAGCTCGAAGCAAAGGACTGGGCGGACTTCTGGAAGGAGTCGAACTTGGCCACCTTGATGCTGGCGTTGCCCAAGGGCGCCTCGGCGCCGATCTGCAGGGGGGCCGGTGCGTGCATGGAAAAGTAGTTGTTCAGTTCCCGGGCAATGCGCCCGGTGCCGTACTGGCTTTCCTGGGCGGCCAGGCCCAGCAGGTTTTCCACTGGCAGGTCCAACTGGTCGGCAATCGGCTGGCACACCGCCTTGTACTTGCTGACAAAGGTCACGGCACTGATGTTGTTGCAGAGTCTGGCGCTCACGTTTGTTCCCTCGGTTGACCGGTCAATTCCATTTACTGCGTTTTTCGCCGCGTGATTATAAAGCAACCCGGGGCCCACGCTGTCGAGTGCGTCACGGGCTCAAGACAGACGCGTTGACCGGCTACCGCGAGAACCTCCGGGCATCACGGGAATTCACCATGAATTTGACGATTTTTTCTTGTTTGCCGCTCTACATTGCGCGCAGTTTTCATTTGCAAATGATTCCTATTGTTCGAGCTGCCCGACGGCTCGATTCTTCCGGCTTGATGCATCCAAAGAAGGATGCTGCCCTTGATCATGGTCAGGCGCGGCAATCGCTCCGATACTTCAGCCATGCCGCTGTACACCGTGGCTACCGGCTCCACCTTGAACAAGGAATGAACCATGACTGATTCTGCCAGCCAAGCAGAGGAATACCTGATGATGCAGGCCGCGCACTGGTGCATGCGCCTGCGCGAGGCCGATTGCAGCCTGGCCGAGCGCCGGGCATTCGAGGACTGGCTGCAGAGCGACCCGAGCCATGCCTTCGAGTACGCGAAGATGCTGGAAGCCTGGGACCTCACCGGGCAGTTGTCGCCCACCCTGCCCTCGCTCTGACCCTGCCACGGCCTACAGATCGAAGCGGTCGATGGCCCGGCGCCGTTCGTTGTCATCGCGCAGGTCATAGCTGGCGGTGGTCTGGATGTTGCTGTGGTGAGCCAGTTTCTGCGCCAGCGACAGGTCGTGTTCCTCGATCACCCGGGTGATGAACGAGCGCCGGAAATCATGGGGCATGATCCGCGCGCCAACCTCGGCACCGCGTTGCCGGGCAATGTAGTAGATGGCGTGCTTGGTGATGCGCTCGCGAGTGATGTGCCCGCCCCGGCGGATGCGGTTGAACAGGAACGGGTCGTCTACCTGGCCCACGGGCAGATGCCGGCGGCGCAGCTCCAGCCAGGCCTGCAGCTTGTCGAAAGCCCAGGTGGGTGCGTACTTGACCAACTGACGATTGCCCTTGGCCAGGACCTGCAGGCTGCGCTCGCTGAAATCCACCTGGGCCAGGTCCAGGTTGACCGACTCGGACTTGCGCATGCCCGAGCCATAGAGCAGCGCAATCAACGCTGCATCGCGCACGCCCTGGGGGCGCGGGTCGGAAGCGCACACGGCCATCAGTTCGTGGATCAGGCCGCGCTTGAGGTTGCGCCCGCGGGCCAGGCGCGTGCCGCTGATGGCCTTGACCGAACGCATCTTCAGCAGGTGGTCCTGGCTGATCAGGCTGGCACGCCACGCCTCGTTCATCACCCCGCGCAGGGCGTTGACGTACAGCGATGAGGTATTGGGCGCATAGCCGTCTTCGCGCAAGGTGGCCACCAGGGCCGTGACATGCTCGGGTTGCAGCAGGTGCCAGGGGATTTCTTCCAGGTTCTGTTCGGCGTAGCCCAGGCGGTCGGCGGCGTCCTGCAGCACATAACGCAGGGTCGACTGGCTGGAGGGGGCCAGGCGCTTCAGGTACAGGCTCAAGGGGTTGGGCGCGTCAAGACCGGCGGCGCGGTCATGGCCCGGCGGGCTCATGGATGCTCCGCTGGGCAAGGTTGTACCGGGCAGCGCCTTGGCGAGGTGAAAAAAACACTCCCGCAGGCCCATTCGATACCCATTGAAAGCTGGTTACAAAAGCCGCCAGGGCTGCGCACTTCGATAACTTTGGAAACAAACTGAACACTAGCTGTCTGGCTCGCAGAAAAACGGACTTTTACCTTATTTTTCATATTCGTTTCACAATTTTCGGCTTAATCTCAGCCCCCGACAGACCACCGTCCGAGTGCAGTTTGTTCTCAGGTTGTAAAGATAACACCTTGATCCGCCTTTACTTTTCACAAACCTATTCTTTACTGATTCGTTGCATGGAATGCCCTGTTGGTTCAATAACTGGATGCGCCTTGATGACTGCAAGACCTCCCCGCTTTCCATGAACTGTCCGTTCACCCGCAGCAACCCGTATTCCAGTAATTCGCATTGTGTAAACCCGAGGTAACCATGAACCAGGCTTTCCTTCCTTTCTCGCGCCCGAGTATTGGCGAAGAAGAGATTGCTGCAGTGGAGCAGGTTCTGCGCTCCGGCTGGATCACCACCGGCCCGAAAAACCAGGAACTGGAACAGCAGTTCGCCGAACGCGTCGGCGCCCGCCACGCCGTGGCACTGTCCTCCGCCACCGGCGCCATGCACGTCACCCTGCTGGCCCTGGGCATCGGCCCCGGGGATGAAGTGATCACCCCGTCGCAGACCTGGGTCTCCACCGCCAACATGATCTGCCTGCTGGGCGCCACCCCGGTGTTCGTCGATGTCGACCCCGACACCCTGATGAGCGACGCCGCCACCATCGAAGCCGCCATCACCCCGCGGACCAAGGCGATCATCCCGGTGCACTACGCCGGCGCAGCCTTCGACCTCGACCCGCTCTATGCCCTGGCCGACAAGCACGGCATCGCGGTGATCGAAGACGCCGCCCACGCCGCCGGTACCACCTACCGCGGCCGCGCCATCGGCGCCCGGGGCACGGTGATCTTTTCCTTCCACGCGATCAAGAACATGACGTGCGCCGAAGGCGCGATGTTCGTCAGCGATGACGAAGCCCTGGCCAACCGCGTGCGCATGCTCAAGTTCCACGGCCTGGGAGTGGACGCCTACGACCGCCTGACCCATGGCCGCAAGCCACAGGCCCAGGTCATCGAGCCCGGCTTCAAGTACAACCTGGCGGACATGAACGCCGCCATTGCCCTGGTGCAACTGCAACGCCTGGACGAGATCAACGCCAAGCGTGAAGTGCTGGCCAAGGCCTACCTGCAGCGCCTGGAAGGCTTGCCGGTACAGCCCCTGCTCCTGCCCCAGTACCCGCAGCAGCATGCCTGGCACCTGTTCATCCTGCGCATCGACGCCGAACGCTGCGGCCTGGACCGCGAAGCCTTCATGAAAGGCCTGCAGGAACAGGGTATCGGCACCGGTATCCACTTCATTGCGACGCACCTGCATACCTATTACCGACAGCGTTTCCCTGAAGTGCAACTGCCCCATACCGAATGGAATTCGGCGCGGCTATGCTCGATTCCACTGTTTCCGGACATGACCCTCGACGATGTCGAGCGGGTGACCGGTGCCATTGCAAACCTTTTGGACTGAAGCCTTTGAAACCTTATCCGATTCAGTTCGTGTCGATCGTGATCCCGGTCTACAACGAAGAACAGAGCCTCCCCGAGCTGTTGCGGCGCACCGAAGCGGCCTGCCGCCAGCTCAAGCACGAGTTTGAAATCGTCCTGGTGGACGACGGCAGCCGCGACGAGTCGGCAAACATCCTGCAAGCTGCCGCCGAGCGCGAAGACAGCCCGGTAGTGGCGGTGATCCTCAACCGCAACTACGGCCAGCATGCGGCGATCATGGCCGGCTTCGAGCAGTGCCGTGGCGATGTGGTGATCACCCTCGACGCCGACCTGCAGAACCCGCCCGAGGAAATTCCGCGCCTGGTGGCTCAGGCCGAACTGGGCTACGACGTGGTCGGCACCGTGCGCAACAACCGGCAGGACTCGGCGTTCCGCCGCTGGCCCTCGAAGCTGATCAACCTGGCCGTGCAGCGTTCAACCGGGGTCGCCATGAGCGACTACGGCTGCATGCTGCGGGCCTATCGCCGGACCATCATCGACGCGATGCTGGCCTGCACCGAGCGCAGCACCTTCATCCCGATCCTGGCCAACAGCTTTGCCCGGCACACCACCGAGGTGCTGGTGGAGCACGCCGAGCGCGAGCACGGCGACTCCAAGTACAGCCCGATGCGCCTGATCAACCTGATGTTCGACTTGATCACCTGCATGACCACCACGCCCCTGCGGCTGTTGAGCATCATCGGTTTCGGCATGGCCGGCCTCGGCGCGCTGTTTGCCCTGATGCTGATCGTGCTGCGCCTGATCTTCGGCGCCACCTGGGCCGGCGACGGCACCTTCGTGCTGTTCGCGGTGCTGTTCGTGTTCACCGGTGGCCAGTTCATCGGCATGGGTCTTTTGGGTGAATACCTGGGACGCATGTACAGCGACGTGCGGGCCCGCCCGCGTTTCTTCATCGAAAAAGTCTTGCGCAGCCAGCCTGCGGCCCCGGCCCCTGCTGTGACTGTCGACGGTTTAACTTCCACTCATACTGATCAGGTTTCGCCATGAGCAATAAAGCTGTTGTCTTCGCCTACCACGATATTGGCTGTGCTGGCATCGAAGCCCTGCTCAACGCAGGTTACGAGATCGCCGCCGTGTTCACCCATGCCGACGACCCCAAGGAAAACACCTTCTATGGCTCGGTGGCCCAGCTCTGCGCCCGCAAGGGCATTGCCGTGCATGCCCCGGAAGATGCCAACCACCCGCTGTGGATCGAGCGCATCGCCAAGCTCAACCCCGACTACCTGTTCTCCTTCTATTACCGCAACCTGCTGAGCGAGCCGCTGCTGGCCACTGCCAGCAAGGGCGCGTTCAACCTGCACGGCTCGCTGCTGCCGCGCTACCGTGGCCGCGCACCGGCCAACTGGGTGCTGGTCAAGGGCGAAACCGAAACCGGCGTGACCCTGCACCGCATGGTCAAGCGTGCCGATGCCGGTGCCATCATTGCCCAGGAGCGTGTGGCCATAGAGCGCAGCGACACCGCGCTGAGCCTGCACCACAAACTGCGTGACGCGGCCGCCAGCCTGCTGCGCGACACCCTGCCGGCACTGGCCCAGGGCAAGATCACCGAAACTGCCCAGGACGAGTCCAAGGCCAGCTACTTCGGTCGTCGCACCGCGGCGGACGGCAAGATCGACTGGCAGCGCCCGGCCGAAGAGCTGTTCAACCTGGTGCGCGCCGTGACTCAACCCTACCCGGGCGCCTTCTGCGCCGTGGGCGAGCACAAGCTGATCGTCTGGAGCGCCGAAGTCGCCAAGGGCAACGAAGGCCAGGCCCCGGGCCGGGTCATCAGCGTCGACCCGCTGCGCATCGCCTGTGGCCAGGACTCCCTGGTGATCACCTCTGGCCAGCGCAACGCCAACGGCCTGTTCCTGGGTGGCCCGCAACTGGCCAACGAACTGGGCCTGGTGGACGGTTCCCTGCTGCGCGGCGCCGAGTCGGGGCGCAAGCCACGTCGCACCCGCGTACTGATCCTGGGCGTCAACGGCTTTATCGGTAACCACCTGTCCGAGCGCCTGTTGCGTGACGACAAGTACGACGTCTACGGCCTGGACATCGGCTCCGACGCCATCGAGCGCCTGCGCAGCCATCCGAACTTCCACTTCGTCGAAGGCGATATCAGCATTCACTCCGAGTGGATCGAATATCACATCAAGAAGTGCGACGTGGTCCTGCCTCTGGTGGCCATCGCCACCCCGATCGAATACACCCGCAACCCGCTGCGCGTGTTCGAGCTGGACTTCGAAGAGAACCTCAAGCTGGTTCGCTACTGCGTCAAGTACAACAAGCGCGTGATCTTCCCGTCGACTTCGGAAGTCTATGGCATGTGCCAGGACAAGAACTTCGACGAAGACACCTCCAACCTGATCGTCGGCCCGATCAACAAGCAGCGCTGGATCTACTCGGTCTCCAAGCAGCTGCTGGACCGGGTGATCTGGGCCTACGGCGCCAAGGGCCTGAACTTCACCCTGTTCCGCCCCTTCAACTGGATGGGCCCGCGCCTGGACCGCCTGGACTCGGCACGCATCGGCAGCTCCCGGGCCATCACCCAGCTGATCCTCAACCTGGTGGAAGGCACCCCGATCCGTCTGTTCGACGGTGGCGAGCAGAAGCGCTGCTTCACCGACATCGCCGACGGCATCGAAGCCCTGGCACGCATCGTCGACAACGAAAACGACTGCTGCAACGGCCAGATCATCAACATCGGCAACCCGGACAACGAAGCCAGCATCCGTCAGTTGGGCGAAGAGCTGCTGCGCCAGTTCGAAGCTCACCCGCTGCGCGGCAACTTCCCGCCGTTCGCCGGTTTCCGCGATGTGGAGAGCAAGGCGTTCTACGGTGCCGGCTACCAGGACGTGGAACACCGCAAGCCAAGCATCGACAACGCCAAGCGTCTGCTGAACTGGGAGCCGACCGTGGAAATGAGCGAAACCATCGGCAATACCCTGGACTTCTTCCTGCGTGAAGCGATGCTGGAAATCGCCGACCGCGCCAAGCAAGAAGCACGCTGATGCAGGCAGGTCTGCGCATTGATGTCGATACCTACCGCGGCACCCGGGAGGGGGTGCCACGGCTGCTCGAATCGCTGGACGAAGCCGGGGTCAAGGCCACCTTCTTCTTCAGCGTCGGGCCGGACAACATGGGGCGCCACCTGTGGCGCCTGATCCGTCCGCAGTTCCTCTGGAAAATGCTGCGGTCCAATGCCGCGGGCCTGTACGGCTGGGACATTCTCCTGGCCGGCACGGCCTGGCCGGGTAAACCCATTGGCCGGGACCTGGGGCACTTGATGCGCCAGACCCTGGCCGCCGGTCATGAAGTCGGCCTGCACGCCTGGGATCACCACGGCTGGCAGGCCAATACCGGGCGCTGGAGCCAGGCACAGCTGATCGAGCAGATCCGCCGTGGCGTCGACAGCCTCAACGATATTCTCGGGCAAGCGGTGAGCTGCTCGGCGTCCGCCGGTTGGCGCGCCGACGAACGCGTCATCGAAGCCAAGCAACAATTCGGCTTTCGCTACAACAGCGATTGCCGCGGCCAGAGCCTGTTCCTGCCACGCCTGGCGGACGGCAGCCTGGGCGCCCCGCAGATTCCGGTGGACCTGCCGACCTTCGACGAAGTGGTCGGGCCGGTGGTGGCCGCCAAGGATTTCAACAGTTACATCCTCGACCGGTTCAGCCCGGACAAACTCAACGTCTATACCGTGCATGCAGAAGTAGAAGGGATTCTCATGGCCAACGATTTCCGCCAGCTGCTGGCCAGCGCCAGGCAGCGCGACATCCACTTCCAACCCCTGGGCAACATGCTCCCGGCGGATCTGGCCAGCCTGCCCGCGGGCAAGGTGGTGCGCGGTGCGCTGGAAGGACGTGAAGGCTGGCTGGGAGTGCAAGGCGCATGACCAGACGTTGGGCTCTGCCGTTGCTGCTTATCGCGTTCGGCCTGTTCTACCTGCTGCCCCTGGCCACCCACGGCCTGTGGATTCCCGATGAAACCCGCTACGCGCAGATCAGCCAGGAAATGCTCCTGACCGGCAAATGGGCGTCGCCGCACTTCATGGGCATCCGCTATTTTGAGAAACCGGTGGCCGGCTACTGGATGATCGCCATCGGCCAGGCGCTGTTTGGCGACAACCTGTTCGGCGTGCGCGTGGCCTCGGCCCTGAGCACCGGCCTGAGCGTGGTCCTGGCCTACCTGCTGGCCCGGCGCCTGTGGAACGATCCGCGCAAGAGCCTGGCCAGCGCCCTGCTCTACATGAGCTTTACCGTGGTCGCGCTGCAGGCCGGCTACGCCAACCTCGATCCGCAATTCACTTTCTGGGTCAACCTGAGTCTGGTGGCGCTGTGGTTCACCTTCGACTGCCGGACAACCCGCGGCCAGGTGCTGGCCTGGGTGGCGCTGGGCCTGGCCTGCGGCATGGGCTTCATGACCAAGGGCTTTCTGGCCTGGCTGCTGCCGGTGCTGGTGGCCCTGCCCTACGCCATCTGGCAGAAGCGCCTGCGCTCGCTGCTGATCTATGGCGGCATCGGTGTGCTGGTGGCCATTCTCATCAGCCTGCCCTGGGCCCTGGCGGTGCACTCCCAGGAACCGGACTACTGGCGTTTCTTCTTCTGGCACGAGCACATCCGCCGTTTTGCCGGTGATGATGCCCAGCACGCCTCGCCGTGGTGGTACTACCTGCCGTTGCTGGTAGGGTTCAGCGTGCCCTGGGTGCTGCTGCTGCCGGCCGGCCTGAAACAGGCCTGGCAACAGCGGCGCCAGAACAGCAGCGGCTTCCTGCTGCTGTGGCTGGTGCTGCCCCTGGCCTTCTTCAGCCTGAGCAAGGGCAAGTTGCCGGCCTATATCCTGCCGTGCCTGTTGCCCCTGGCGCTGTTGATGGGCAACACCCTGGTGGACCGCCTGGCTGCCGGCAAGACCCGGCTGCTGGCATTCAACGGCGTGCTCAACCTGGTGGCCGGCCTGCTGGGGCTGCTGGCCCTGGTGTACTTCCAGATGAAAAAGCCGGTGTATGTGGACGAGCCGCAGCACCTGGTGCTGGTGTATGTGTTGCTGCTGGGCTGGATCCTCAGCAACCTGCTGCAAGCCATGCGCCCCCTGACCCTGTGGGCGACGCCGGCCCTGGGCAGCTTCCTGCTGGTGGCCCTGGCCCCGGCAGCGCTGCCCAACTCGGTGGTCTACAACAAGATCCCCGACCAGTTCATCATCGATCACGTGGCCGAGCTGGGCCAGGCCAAGGCCCTGCTGAGCAACGACCTGGGAGCTGCTTCCGCCCTGGCCTGGCGCCTGCGTCGCCCCGACGTGACCCTGTACAACACCGAAGGCGAAGTGAAATACGGCCTGGGCTACGAAGACGCTGCCGCGCGCAAGGTCGACCTCAATCAGGTCCAGCCGTGGATCGCCGAGGCCCGCAAGCAGGGCTCGATCGGCGTGGTGATGCGGGTCAAGAGCAGTGACGAGGAACATGAAGTCGAGCTGCTGCCCAAGGATGCCAAGCGCTACGAGCAAGGCAACATCGTGATCTTCATCATTCCCCAGGGCCAGCCATGAGCCTGCTGCTTTTGTTGCTGGCCTGCGGGCTGACCTGCCTGGGCCAGGTGGCGCAGAAGTTCGCCGTGGAAAGCTGGCGCGGTCGGCCTTCCAGCGCCCTGCAGAAACTGCGCTCGGGCTGGCTGTGGCTGGCTCTGTTCAGCCTCGGCCTGGGCCTGCTGGTGTGGCTCCTGGTGCTGCAACGCATGGAGGTGGGCGTGGCCTACCCGATGCTCAGCCTGAACTTCGTCTTCATCACCCTGATTGCCCACTTCGTATTCCGTGAGCACATCGACCGGCGCCACTGGTTCGGCGTGGCCCTGGTGATCGGCGGCGTGCTGCTGTTGAGTCGCCACGCATGAGCCGGGCCAAGGGGTTTGCCTTCGCCCTGGGCAGCGTGGCCCTGGTCAGCGGCGCCCAGCTGGGCATGCGTTGGAGCATGACCCGCCTGCCCGCTCCGGATCAGTGGTTGCCGGCGTTGAGTGCCGGCAGCGTCGACCTGGCCGCCCTGGCGGTGGTGGCCGCGGCCATCGCCGCCTATGCGCTGTCGATGCTCTGCTGGCTGCTGGCCTTGCGCGACCTGCCGCTGGGCCGGGCCTATTCGCTGCTCAGCATCAGCTACGCCCTGGTCTACCTGCTGGCCGCCAGCCTGCCGTTGTTCAACGAACCTTTCACGCTTTCCAAAACCCTCGGGGTGGCCCTGGTCATCCTCGGGGTCATTACCATCAACTCTCGATCTGCACCCGCGACAAGTCCCAGGAATACCCCATGAAAATCAGTGTATTTGGAAGTGGTTACGTCGGCCTCGTACAGGCTGCCGTGTTGGCTGAAGTCGGCCACGATGTCATCTGCATGGACATCGACGAGCAAAAGGTCAAACAGCTGCAACAGGGACACGTGAGCATCTTCGAGCCGGGGCTGGCCAGCCTGGTCAAGGAAAACCTCGAAGCCAAGCGCCTGCACTTCACCCACGATGAAAAACTCGCGGTGCAGCATGGCCAGGTGCTGTTCATCGCCGTGGGCACGCCCTCCAGCGAAGACGGTTCGGCGGACCTGCGCTACGTGCTGTCAGTGGGCGACGCGGTGGCCCGCCACCGTGAGCAGCCGGTAATCCTGGTGGAAAAATCCACCGTACCAGTGGGCACGGGCGACACCTTGAAGGCCCACATCGAGAAGGTCCTGGATGGCCGTGCGCTGCAATTCGATATCGTCTCCAACCCGGAATTCCTCAAGGAAGGCTCGGCGGTCACCGACTGCCGCCGGCCGGACCGGATCATCATCGGCTGCGAGCGCGAAGAAGTGCGCGATGTGATGCGCGACCTGTACGCACCGTTCAACCGCAACCATGACCGCATCATGTTCATGGACCTGCGCAGCGCCGAGCTGACCAAGTACGCCGCCAACTGCATGCTGGCGACCAAGATCAGCTTCATCAACCAGATCGCCGAGCTGGCCGAGCACCTGGGGGCCGACATCGAAGCGGTGCGCCTGGGCATCGGCGCCGACACCCGCATTGGCTACCACTTCATCTACCCGGGCTGCGGCTACGGCGGCTCGTGCTTCCCCAAGGACATGCGTGCGCTGATCCACAGTGCCCAGCAAGCCCACTGCTCCAGCGACCTGTTGCAAGCCGTGGAAGCCATCAACGAGCGGCAGAAGCACAAGCTGTTCGAACGCATCAATGCGTTCTACAAGGGCGACCTCAAAGGCAAGACCTTTGCCCTGTGGGGCCTGGCATTCAAGCCCAACACCGACGACATGCGCGACGCCCCGAGCCGCGTACTGCTCGATGCGCTGTTCGCCGCCGGTGCCCAGGTGCGGGCCTTCGACCCGGAAGCCATGCAGGAAACCCAGCGCCTGTACCCGGACGAGTCGCGCCTGATGCTCATGGGCACCCCGGAATCGGTACTGGTGGGCGCCGACGCCCTGGTCATCTGCACCGAGTGGCAGCAGTTCAAGGCACCGGATTTCGACCTGATCCAGCAGCGTCTCAAGGCGCCGGTGATCTTCGACGGGCGCAACCTGTACGACGCCGAGCGCCTGGCGCGCAACGGCTTCACCTACTTCCCGATTGGCCGCGGTGAATCGCGCAACCTGCCGATCCCCCACCAGCAGTGGTCTGCTGAGGCCTGAATGAACACCAGTCACTCCTCCCCTTCGAACACTCTTCTTTGGCAATCGTTGGGGCTGGGGTTGCTGGCCCTGCTGCTGTTCTGCGTCGGCGCCGACCACCAGTCGGCGATCGGCTTCGATTCGCGCTTCGTGCTGTTTGCCAAGGAAATGCTGCGCCACGGGCCGGGGTTCTTCCCCACCACCTACGGCCAGCCCTACGCCGACTACTCCAGCGCCTCGACCCTGCTGGTCTGGCTGTTCTCCCTGCCAGGGGGGCAAGTCACCAGCCTTACCGCCTGGTTGCCCACGGCCATCGCCTCAGCCTTGATCGTCAGCCTGATCTATCGCCTGTTGGCGCCCTATTCCCGCACCTGGGCCCTGCTCAGCGTTGCCCTGCTGTTGCTCAGCAACACCTTTATCAGTGAAACCCGCGCCGTGTCCCTGGACCAGATGCTGGCTGCGGTGTCCCTGGCCGTGTTCTACCTGGGCTACGCCCATGACCATTTCGGTACCCACCGGCGCCTGGGCTGGATCTTCCTCCTGCTGGTGCTGGGCTTTGCCATTCGCGGGCCCATCGGCCTGGTGATTCCCACTGGCATGCTGTGCAGCTACTACCTGCTCAATGGCCAGTGGCGGCGGCTGTTCAGCGTCGGTTTCAGCGCCCTGGCGCTGCTGGTGGCCTGCGTCGGCCTGCTGCTGTGGCTGGCCAAGCTCAGTGGCGGCCAGGCCTTCGTCGACGATGTCATCCGCATGCAGTTCATGGGGCGCATGGACGGCAGCGAAGGCTCCAGCGATGTCCTCTATTACTTCACCAGTTCCCTGGGCAACTACGCCCTGGCCTACCCCCTGGCGATCCTGGCGTGGCTGGCCGTGCTGCTGACCCGCGCCACGGAACAGGGCCCGGGCCTGAAACTGTTGCGCCTGTGCACCGCGGCCGGGTTGATCGTGATGATCGGCCTGTCGATTCCCCAGGCGAAAAAGGCCCGCTACCTGCTGCCGATGCTGCCCATGGCGGCGATCATTGCCGCCTATCCGTTCCAGGCCGGCCGCGGACGGCTGCTGGCCTGGCTGCGCGGGACGATCCAGGGCCTGTGGCTGCTGCTGCCGGGGTTGCTGATCATCGGCTTGCTGGTGCTGCGGCGCAAATTCCCCGAGCAACTCGACTCGTCGACGCCGATGCTGCTGGTGCTCGGCCTGTTGCAGCTGTTGTCCCTGGGGCTGCTGTTCAAGCGCCAGTGGCGTGCCGTGGGCCTGGCCTACAGCGCAGTGCTGGCAGTCTGGGCCTGCTACATCGGAGTCTTCGAGCCGGTGGAGCACCGTCTCTATGACACGCGCACCTTCAGCCACAGCGCCATGCAACTGATCGAGGCCGACCCGGCACCGGTGGTCCTGCACCGCATGGGCAAGGATGCCAAGGCCATCAAGTTCATGGTCAACCTGGACCGGGATCTGCAACCGCAGTTCACCGAAAGCCCAGACGCCCTGGCTCAGGTACCCGGCCCGGCCTGGGTCATCCTCGATCAGAGCGACCTGGCCAGCCTGCAAGGCACGCCACTGGCGGCACTTGAACCAATGCTGAGCGGGCGTTTCGACAAGAACGACTTCGTCCTCCTGCACCTGCCCGGGCCAACCGCCGCGCAACCCTGAAAGCGTTGCACGGCCCCTGCCCGCTGCCTACACTCGCGCCCATGACTATTGAGATCCGCCGGGCGCGGGTGACCGACGCCGACTTTCTTCCCGCCATTGAAACCTGCGCTGCCGAACTGTTTCGCTCCGATGCGCAACTGGCCTGGCTGGCAGACGCCGCAGTGGCCGACGCACCGAGCCACCGCGCCAATATCCAGCGCCACCCGGTCTGGGTGGCGGTGACGGCGGATGACACCCCTTGCGCCTTTCTCAACGCCGAAGCCTGCGACCGGGAACTGCACGTGTGGGAGATTTCCGTCGCCCGCGGCCACCAGGGCCAGGGCATCGGCAAGCGCCTGTTGCAGGCGGCGCGGCAATACGCTCTGGAGCAGCAGCTTGAAGCCCTGACCCTGAGCACCTTTCGCGAACTGCCCTGGAACGAACCCTTCTACCAGCGCCAGGGCTTTGTCACCCTCGAACAGGCGCAACTGGGCCCACGGCTGTGCCAGGTGCTGGCCGATGAAGCCCGGTACGGCCTGCCCGCGGCGCGCCGCTGCGCCATGCGCCTTACGCTGTAGAAACCGGTGAGGAATCGGCTGTCTTCGCGGGCTTCCCAGCGAAGGCGTCCGCCAGGGCTACACCACACTCAAGGGCCTCTTCGCCGGCAAGCCGGCTCCTACAGGGGCTGTCGTATTTAAGTGCAAAATAAATGCACTGAAGCAGCATTATTATGAATTTGTCAGGCGCTAGATTCCTCGGCACACTGTGCCGGTTCCTCCCCCAAATGTTGGAACGTTCAAGGGCTTTCTGGTCATCCAGGCAAGCCCTTCTTTTTGCCTGTCGTTCTGGATTGGAAAGCGTTTACCGATGTTCGCCCGCTGGAAACCCGCCGCCATCAATACCCGCCCACTGGAATGGAGCCGCGCCGCCATCGGCATGGCCCTGGGCACCCTGTTCAGTGTCTGGCTCTGTGCCCAGGTCTTCGGCATGCCGGTGGCCCTGCACCTGATCGGCCCTCTGGGCGCGTCGGCGGTGCTGCTGTTCGCGGTGTCTTCAGGCGCCCTGGCCCAGCCCTGGTCGATTCTTGGCGGCTACCTCTGTGCCGCCGTCATGGCCTTGGCGGTGGCCCATGTACTGGGCCGTACCTTGGGCAGTGCCTGCCTGGCGGCGGGCATGGCCCTGGTGCTGATGTGCTGGTTGCGCTGCCTGCACCCGCCGGCCGGCGCCCTGGCCCTGACCCTGGTACTGGCGGACCCGGCCAGCGTGGCCCTGGACTGGTACGAGCTGGGGCCGGTGATGCTGGCCGCCGCCAGCCTGTTGCTCAGCGCCCTGGCCTACAACAACCTGACGCGCACCCGTTACCCCAAGGGCCCCAGCGAAGCTCCGGCGCTCCTGCCAGCAACCGCTGCCGGCGACAGCCTGGCGATCACGGCCCAGGACCTGAAACTGGCCCTGGCGGAGATGGAGGAGTTCTTCGACGTCACCCCCGAAGACCTCGAACAGCTGATTCATGCCAGCGAGGCCCACGCCCGGCGCCGCAGCATCGGCCAGGTGCTCGCCTCACGCCGCTGACAGCCAGCGCCAGGAGCCGGCTTGCCCGCCAAGGCGCCCTCAAGGACAACCCATCACTCAAGGGCCTCCTCGCCTGCCAGGTTGCCGGGTTTCAGACCATCGGCGACCAGCGCTGGGACCAGTCGGTGTCGCTTTCTATCACTTCCCGCAGTACCGCGAACGCCTGTTGCAGCTCTGGGGTATCGCGCTCGCGGGCGTACAGCAGGTAGGTGGGGAAGTTGAACTCCGGGGCTTTTTCCACCCGCTCCAGCACACCGCTGTCCAGGTAGCTCTGCACCACCCGTGTGCGGAAATAGCCGCTGCCACCGGCATCGAGGATGAACTGCAGGGCCAGCGGCCCGAGGTTGAAGCCCACTGCCGCCTTGGCCTGCGCAGGTAGCGCGGCGTCGTGCTGGCGGCGAAAGTCCTCGCCCCAATCGATGTACACATAGGGCTCGGGGCGCCCCGCCAAGCGCACCTGGATCAGTTTTTCCTCCAGTAACTGCTCCACCTGCAAGCCCGGCGAGTACAGCGGCTGGAACACCAGCGCGGCGTCCAGCACGCCCAGCTCCAGTTGCCGCTGCAAGCTGGCGCCTTCGCCGATCTGAGTGCGCACGGCGTGGTTGGGCAACGCCTGGCGCAGGCGCCGCACCCAGTTGAGCATCAGCGGGTTGCACAGGCTCAGCTCGCCGCCGATGTGCAGCACATTGCGGTAGCCGGCCAGCAGCGGCAGGTCGCGCTGGGCTGCTTCCCAGGTCTGCACCAGTTGGTTGGCGTAGCTGATGAAGGCCTCGCCGTCGGCGGTGGGCCGGGCGCCGGCGCGGTTGCGCACCAGCAGCTTGCAGTTGAGCTGGCCTTCCAGGTTCTGCACCCTGGCGCTGATGGCGGTCTGGGTCAGGTGCAGGCGCTCGGCAGCAGCGATCAGGCTGCCGCTGCGGACGATTTCCAGGAAGGTGCGGGCCAGATCGATGTCCATGGTGCCTCGCCGGCAGAAAATTCGAGCGCCATTGTAGCGGCGCTCGCGCCACGACGCTTCTAGGCTGCGGACATTTGCCGCGCCGGCACCGCCAGGCTCACCGCCCGCACCGAGGCCCCGGCCGGCAACCCCAGGGCCCGGGCGCTGTCACGGCTGACAATCAGGGTGCCGGCGGCGACCCGCGCCGCCGCCACGCTGATCCGGCAGTCGGCGAACTGGCGGTTGTGGACCAGGTAGGGCTGGGCCTGCTCCCCCGGGGTGCCGATGCTCAGTTGCAGCACCTGGCTGTCGCGCACTGCGCGGATGTCGCCGGTGGCGCATTCGATCAGGGGCCCGCCGTCGAAGATGTCGATGTAGTCCTTGAAGGCAAAACCTTCGGCCTTGAGCATGCCCAGGGCCGGTTCGGTATTGGGGTGCACCCGGCCGATCACTGCCCGTGCCGGCTCCGGCAGCAGGCAGGTGGGCAAGGGAAACTTGGGCATCAGCTCGGCGATGAAGGTCTTGTTGCCAAGGCCGGTGAGGTAGTCGGCGTCGGCGAAATCCATCTTGAAAAAGTGCCGGCCCAGGCCTTCCCAGAACGGCGACACACCCTGCTCGTCGGAATAGCCACGCATCTCGGCGATCACCTTGTCGCCGAAAAGCTCGCGGAACTCGGCCAGGAACAGGAAGCGCGCCTTGGACAGCAGGCGCCCGTTGAGCCCCTGGCGGTGGTCGGCATGCAGGAACAGCGAGCACAGTTCCGAATGGCCGGTCATGTCGTTGCCCAGGAACAGGGTCGGCAGTTGCTGGTTGATCCCCAGGTTTTTCGAGGCCGCGACAAACAGCCCGACCCGATAGTTGTACCAGGGCTCGCGCAGGCCCACGGCGCCGGCCAGGGCGCAGATGCCGACCACTTCGCCCTGCGCGCTTTGCAGCACGAACAGGTAGTCGGCATCGGCCCGCGAGGCCTGGCCGGCGAAGGTCTGCTCGGCCCATTGCAGGCGTGACCGCAGGCGCCCGGCGTCGGCGGGCAAGGTGGTCAGGCCGGCACCGGCACTGTGGGCCAGGGCCAGCAGCGCCGGCAAATCGGCCAGGGTGGCGGGACGGACGATCATCGCGAGAGCTCCAGCTGAGGTTGACGTTCGGGCAGGTAGATTTCCGCCAGCATGCAGCGGGCGCTGCCGCCGCCGATGCGTTCAATGGTGTCGATGTTCACCGGCACCGGCTGCACATGGCGCTCGATCAGCCGGCGCTGCTCGGCATCCAGGGAGCGCCAGGCACTGCGGGACATCACCAGCAGCGGCTCGCCGGCACTGTTGTGGACTTCCAGCATATTGCCGGCGAAGGACTCCAGCTGGGCCCAGGTCAAGGGCAGCAGCTGTTTGCCGCTGCTTTCCAGGCGCTGGCGCAGGGCCGCCCGCTCCTGTGCATCGTCCAGGGCCAGCAGGCAGGCCACCGCCAGCTGGCTGCCGACGCTCATCATCACGTTGGTGTGATAGATCGGCTCACCCTGGCGGTCCCGGGCATGAAAGGCACACAGCTCATAACCCAGGTGCGCCACCAGCTGGTCCAGGGCCCGGGCGTGGGTGCGGGTCGAGTAGCCGGCGTAGCAGATGCGCTGCTGGCGATCCAGGACCATGCTGCCGGTGCCTTCGAGGAACAGTTCCTCCTGCTCCAGGGAGGTGAGATCCAGGGTGCGGTTCACCTGGTACTGCTCGTGCAGGTGCGCCAGTACCCCCTTGTAGCGCTCCAGGCGGCGGTTGCGGCCCTGCATCGGGTACAGCACCAGGGTGCCGTCGGGGTGGCTGCTCCAGCAGTTGTTGGGAAAGATCGAATCCGGGGTATGGGGTGCGGCGCCGTCTTCATGGACCAGCACCCGGACCCCATGCTCGCGCAGCGTCGCGACGTAGCCGTCGAACTCCTGCAGGGCCTTGGCCTGCACGTCTTCGGCGGCACCGGGCGGGCGCTGGAAATGGTTGTTGCCGGCAGTGTCCTGGTTGAACGAAAAACGCGTGGGGCGAATCATCAAAACGCTATGGGTAGTCTGCATGGGGCACGCAATCAATGAGGTTTCAGAGGGGCCCATTGTGTTTTTTTGTCGGGACAAAACCCGGCTGAACGGCGGGCCTGCACGGCAGGAAATGGCTGAAAGCACGGGTTGCCCCAGCCGATTTCGCACCCCCTGAAAACATCGATATGCGACCTGCAGGAGCAGGCTTGCCAGCGAAGGCGATCTTGCGGGCCTGTTCGCCGGCAAGCCGGCTCCGGCGGCGGGGGCGTACCGGGGGTTATTCCATGCCGGTCTTGACCATCGCCAGCTCAGGGTGGCTGACCAGTTTGTCGATGTGCAGATCCGGGTCGTCGAACCAGACTTCGGTCAGCACCCGGTAGTGCTCCATGTCCCGGCAGCGCATGCGCAGGCTGTAGTCGAAGGCGCCGCTGATCAGCCGGCATTCCAGCACCTGGGGGCAGGCCCGGACCTTGGCCTCGAAGGCTTTCTGCGCCGCCCGCCCGCTCTGGTTGGACAAGGCCACCAGCACCAGCAGCGACAGCCCCGGGGTGAGTTTCTTTTCGTCGAGGATGGCCCCGTAGCCACGGATGACCCCGAGCTGCTCCAGCTTGCGCACCCGTTCCAGGCACGGCCTGGGGGTCAGGTGCACGCGCTCGGAGAGTTTCTGGTAGGTGATGCGCCCTTCGTGGCGCAGAACCTCGATGATCGCCTGGTCGATTCGATCAAGCACGATCGACAGGTCGCGGATGTCCGCCATGGATGTCTTCCCTCACTTCAAACGGCCGGATAGAAACTGCTGCAAACGTTCACTCTGCGGCTGGTCGAGAATCGCCGGGCTACCCTGCTCCTCGACCCGCCCTTGATGCAAGAACAACACCTGGCTCGACACTTGTCGGGCAAAGCTCATTTCATGGGTGACCATGAGCATGGTCCGCCCTTCTTCAGCCAGGGCCTGGATCACCTTCAGCACCTCCCCCACCAGTTCCGGGTCCAGCGCCGAGGTCGGCTCGTCGAACAGCAGGATCTGCGGCTCCACCGCCAGGGCCCGGGCGATCGCCACCCGCTGTTGCTGGCCACCGGACAGGAACGCCGGGTACTGCTCGGCCACCCGTTGCGCCAAGCCCACCTTGTCCAGGTAGGCCCGGGCACTGGCTTCGGCCTCCTTGCGGCCAATGCCCAGCACCCGGCACGGCGCCAGCATGATGTTCTCCAGCACGCTGAGGTGGCTCCACAGGTTGAAGTGCTGGAACACCATGGCCAGGCGCGTGCGCAGGCGCTGCAACTGAGCCGGGCTGGCCACCTGCATGCCGCCAGGGGCCTCGCGGGTGACAATCGCCTCGCCGTCCAGGGCAATGGCCCCGGCATCGGCCCGCTCCAGGAAGTTGATGCAGCGCAGCATGGTGCTCTTGCCCGAGCCACTGGCGCCGATCATGCTCACCACGTCTCCGGCCCGGGCCTTCAACGAGACGCCCTTGAGCACCTCGTTGTCACCAAAACGCTTGTAGAGATTTTCAACGGTCAATTTGTACATCGCAGACTCCTGGAACCCCGCCGCTGGCAGCAAGGTTCTGGATAGGAAAAAGAGGAAAGGAGCGTCAGTGAGCCGGGCCGAGGAAGCTCAGCCAGCGCCGCTCCGCCAGGCGGAAGGCCGCCACCAGGCCGAAGGACAGCCCCAGGTACAACAGGCCGGCGATGCCGAAGGCCTGGAAGGTCATGAAGGTGGCGGCATTGGCGTCCCGGGCCACCTTGAGGATGTCCGGGATGGTGGCGGTGAAGGCCACCGAGGTGGCGTGCAGCATGAGGATCACCTCGTTGCTGTAGTACGGCAGCGCCCGGCGCAGGGCCGAAGGCAGGATCAGCCGCCAGTACAGGCGCCAGCCGCTCAGGCCATAGGCGTGGGCTGCCTCGATCTCGCCATAGGGAATGCTGCGGATGGCCCCGGCGAAGATCTCCACGGTGTAGGCGCAGGTGTTCAGGGTGAAGGCCAGCAAGGTGCAGTTCATGGCATCGCGGAAGAAGGCTTCGAGCAACGGCTGCTGGCGTATCGCGGCAATGCCGTACAGGCCGCTGTAGCAGATCAGCAGCTGGATGTACAAAGGCGTGCCGCGAAACACATAGGTGAACAGCTGCACCGGCCAGCGCAGCAGCGCCCAGTGCGAGGTGCGCAGAATGGCCAGGGGCAGCGACAGGACAAACCCCATGGCCAGGCTGGCCACCAGCAGCCACAGGGTCATGGCCAGCCCGGTAAGGCTCTCGCCGTCAGTGAACAGAAACGGCCGCCAGTATTCCTGGATCAGTTCGATCATCGCGACAGCCCTCGCACGCCCTGGTTGTAGTGCCGTTCCAGGCGCCGCAGCAGCTGGTTCGAAGCGCTGGTGATCAGCAGGTACAGGGCCGCCGCCAGGAGCAGGAAATCCAGCATGTTGAAGGTGCTCTTGCCGGCTTCCTGGGCCACCTTGACCAGGTCGGTGAGGCCGATGATCGACACCAGCGCCGTAGCCTTGAGCAGCACCAGCCAGTTATTGCCCAGGCTCGGCAAGGCGAAGCGCATCATCTGCGGGAACACCACGTGGCGAAAGCGCTGCATGCGGCTCAGGCCGAAGGCCGCCGCGGCTTCCTGCTGGCCCCGGGGCACGCTGAGGATTGCCCCGCGAAAGGTCTCGGTGAAATAGGCGCCGTAGATGAAGCCCAGGGTCACGATCCCGGCCACGAAGGGGTCGATCTCCATATAGGGCCAGTCCAGCAGTTCGGTCAGGGCCGTGAGCCAGCCCTGCAGGCTGTAGAAGATCAGCAGCATCAGCACCAGGTCCGGTACGCCGCGGATCAAGGTGGTGTAGCAGGTCGCCGGGATCTGCAGCAGGCGCAGCGGAGAAAGCTTGGCCGCCGCCCCCAGCAACCCCAGGAGCATGCTCACCAGCAGCGCCAGGGCGGAGAGCTTCAGGGTCATCCAGGCGCCGTGCAGCAACAGCGGCCCATAGCCTTGCAGGACCTCGAGGTCCAGGCCCAACAGAGTCAGAAAGGTATTCACGCCAATCACCTTGCTCGGGCCACGGCCGGGCCCGGGATACTGGGTAACAGTCCCGGGGCCCGCCGTGGGCGATCAGTTGTTGTAGAGGTCGAGGTCGCCGAAGTACTTGCGCTGGATCTGGGCGTAGATGCCCTTCTCATGCAGCGCCTGGATGGCGCCATTGAGCATGGCCTTGAGCTCGTCCTGGTCCTTGCGCAGGCCAATGGCGATCTCCGACGGCACCAGAGGGTCGCTGATGCCGACGCTGTTCTCGAAGTCGGCGCCCTGGGGTGATGCGAGGAAACTCATCTGCGCTTGCAGCTTGTCCTGGATCGAGGCATCCAGACGGCCGTAGACCAGGTCGGCGTAGACCTGATCCTGGTTCTGGTAGGCCCGCAGCTTGACCCCCGCCGGGCCCAGCTTGGCCCGGGCGTAGGTTTCCTGGATGGTGCCCTGCATATAGCCCAGGGTCTTGCCCTTGAGGGATTCACCGGTGGGCTCCAGGCCCGAACCCTTGCGGGTGACGATGGCCGTGGGGCCGGCGTACAGGCGGTCGCTGAAGTCGATCTGCTTGCGCCGCGCATCGGTGACGGTCATGGACGATTCGATGGCGTCGAACTTGCCGGCCTTGAGCGCCGGGATCAGGCCGTCGAAATCGTTGCTGACCCACACGCACTTGAGCTTGAGCTCGGCGCAGATGGCGTTGCCCAGGTCGACGCCGAAGCCTTGCACGCCGCCGTCGGCGGTGGTGGATTCAAAGGGCGGGTAGCTCGGGTTGACGCCAAAGCGCAGCTCCTTCCATTGCTTGGCGCTGGCGCCCGTGGAAATGCACGCAATCGCCAGTAATGGCACAGCCAGCCAGTGTTTGATCATCTTCAGAGTCCCGGATTATTTGGATTTATAGCGGCCCGGCGCCAAGGCCGGGCCCCACTTGTGACAGGGGCAGAGAGTGGGTGCGGGGTCGCCGCAGTCGGATTTTTGTTGTGCTTGGCCGGGGTCGGCGCGCAGAGCCGGCCCCGTTCCTGGTTGCCGCGGTCTACGCTGCAACGCAGGGCCAGAATGCCAACAGCCGCAGTGGCCCAGGTGTCGTAAGGGGTGCTTGAAACAGCCGGGATCGGCTGATAACGGCTATTTCACAGCCGATTCTGTCGCCAAGGCTCTACACCTTGACTCAGCGCCGGTGCGCAAGGTCCGGAACGTTTTTTTCATCATGCAAAAATGCACAGTCAACCTGCAGCTTTCACGGTTGTAATGGGCAAATTTGCACTGCTACGATCCGCCGATGCTCGCGCGCGAGCCTCATATAAAAAACAATAAAAGCAGGGAGTTAGTGATGACTGCTCAGGTTTCATCCCAGGCGTCCCAGGGCCTCGCCCCCTCCACGGACGAGGTGCTGGTCGAGGTGCGCAACCACATCGGCCACCTGACCCTCAACCGCCCCGCCGGTCTCAATGCCATCACCCTGTCGATGGTGCGTACCTTGCAGCAGCACCTGGACCACTGGGCCCAGGATCCGTTGATCCACGCCGTCGTCCTGCGTGGCGCGGGGGACAAGGCTTTCTGCGCCGGCGGCGATATCCGCTCGCTGTACGACAGCTACCACAGCGGCGACAGCCTGCACCAGGACTTCTTCGTCGAGGAATATGCCCTTGACCTGACCATCCACCACTACCGCAAGCCGGTGCTGGCGCTGATGGACGGTTTTGTCCTGGGTGGCGGCATGGGCCTGGTGCAAGGCGCCGACCTGCGGGTAGTCACCGAGCGCAGCCGCCTGGCGATGCCGGAGGTGGCCATCGGTTACTTCCCGGATGTTGGCGGCAGTTACTTCCTGTCGCGCATACCCGGCGAGCTGGGGATCTATCTCGGAGTCAGCGGCGTGCAGATCCGCGCCGCCGATGCCCTGTACTGCGGCCTGGCCGACTGGCACCTGGACAGCAGCAAACTGGACCTGCTGAACCAGCGCCTGGACCGCCTGCACTGGAGCGACTCGCCCCTCAAGGACCTGCAAGGCCTGCTGGCCAGGCTCGCGGTGCAGACCCTGCCCGATGCGCCCCTGCAAGCCTTGCGCCCGGTCATCGACCACTTCTTCGCCCAGGCGGACGTACCCAGCATCGTCGAGCAACTGCGTACCGTCACCGTTGCCGACAGCCATGAATGGGCGCGCAGCACCGCCGACCTGCTGGAAACCCGTTCTCCCCTGGCCATGGCCGTGACCCTGGAAATGCTGCGCCACGGCCGCCAGTTGAGCCTGGAACAATGCTTCGCCCTGGAACTGCACCTGGACCGGCAGTGGTTCGAGCGTGGCGACCTGATGGAAGGCGTACGCGCCCTGATCATCGACAAAGACAAGACTCCGCACTGGAATCCGCCCACCCTGGCGGCCCTCGACGCCGATCGGGTGGCGAGCTTCTTCAGCGGTTTTGACGGCAGCGGGAGCTGAACTCATGCACGACATTGAACTGACCGAAGAGCAAGTGATGATCCGCGACATGGCCCGGGACTTCGCCCGAGGCGAGATCGCCCCCCATGCCCAGGCCTGGGAAAAGGCCGGCTGGATCGACGATGGCCTGGTGCGCAAGATGGGCGAACTGGGCCTGCTGGGCATGGTGGTTCCCGAGGAATGGGGCGGCAGCTACCTAGACTACGTGGCCTATGCCCTGGCAGTGGAAGAAATTGCCGCCGGCGACGGCGCCACCGGTGCCCTGATGAGCATCCACAACTCGGTGGGCTGCGGGCCGATCCTCAACTACGGCAGCCAGGAACAAAAGCAGCAATGGCTGCCGCGCCTGGCCGCTGGCGAAGCCATCGGCTGCTTCTGCCTGACCGAACCCCAGGCCGGCTCCGAAGCCCACAACCTGCGCACCCGCGCCGAACTGCGGGACGGCCAGTGGGTAATCAACGGCGCCAAGCAGTTCGTCAGCAACGGCAAGCGCGCCCAGCTAGCCATCGTTTTTGCAGTGACCGACCCGGAACTGGGCAAGAAAGGCCTGTCGGCTTTCCTGGTGCCCACCGACACCCCGGGTTTCATCGTCGACCGCACCGAACACAAGATGGGCATCCGCGCCTCCGACACCTGCGCCGTGACCCTCAACCAATGCACCATCCCCGAGGCCAACCTGCTGGGTGAACGGGGCAAGGGCCTGGCCATCGCCCTGTCCAACCTCGAAGGCGGGCGCATCGGCATCGCGGCCCAGGCCCTGGGCATCGCCCGCGCCGCCTTTGAAGCCGCCCTGGCCTACGCCCGGGAGCGGGTGCAGTTCGACAAGCCGATCATCGAACACCAGAGCATCGCCAACCTGCTGGCCGACATGCACACCCGCCTGAATGCCGCCCGCCTGCTGATCCTCCACGCTGCGCGCCTGCGCAGCGCGGGCCAGCCGTGCCTGTCGGAGGCTTCCCAGGCCAAGCTGTTCGCCTCGGAAATGGCCGAGAAGGTCTGCTCCTCGGCCATGCAGATCCATGGTGGTTATGGGTATCTGGAGGACTATCCGGTGGAGCGCTACTACCGCGATGCGCGGATTACCCAGATCTACGAAGGCTCCAGCGAAATCCAGCGCCTGCTGATTGCCCGCGAGCTCAAGCATTACCAGCTGTAGACATCAGCACCGGCCATAAAAAATCGCAGCCTGAGCTGCGATTTTTTTGACTATTCCCTGTCGGAGCCGGCTTGCCAGCGAAGAGGTCCTTGGGTCATGCAATACCCTCGGAGACGCCTTCGCTGGCAAGTCAGCGCCTGCACAAGCATCAGAATTCGGCTTGGCCTTTGGGATCACTGGCGATCAGTTTGGCGCCACACGCGGTTTTCATCCCATCAAGCGCGACCGCAACGCCCCCGACGTCCAACAAAGTGCTGCCCTGCACAATCGGGAAAGCTCCCTTGCACAACGGGCACATCACCAGATGGCCAACTCCCGCCACGGGCTTGCCATTCAAGTCGGTCTCGCCGAAGGCCTCTATTACAGTGCCACCATGGGTGGTGGAGTCGCCAAGCCGGACAATATCCATATCTGTTTCCTTTTCCTTGCCGACCTTGGAGAACATTCATTCGGTTGTCGGTGAAATCGAGCCAGGGCGGACAGCAGGACTCCAACCTGTGGGCAGTCAGGACACCGGGCGCAGCCGGATCGAATCGATGATCGCGTCCCAAAGCTCCAGCGCCTCTCTATCGGATTTGAAGGCAGGAGGTGGCGGATTGCCGTGCTTATCAGGGCTGCGCTCCAGCACCCCGAGGGCCGCAGAGATATTCGGTTCCGTGAGTGACTCATTCTTGCCCTGGGCTTCCCAGGCAAAGGTGTAGACACGCTGCCCCTTGTCGCTGGCGGCGAGCAGGTACTCATCAGCTGGAACGGGGCCGCCACGCTCTCGTTTACGCAAGGTTTCGATACCGGTGAGCGTCCTTGCCGCACCCGCCAGAAAACCGCCCACCCGGTCCAGCAAGCGATCCTGCTCGGCTCCGGTACTCGAACTGAACTCAAAATGCGCATCGGGATAGTTAGGGAAGGTCACGGCGATATCGAACCTTTCGGATTGAAAACGATTGCCGGCGATGTACGCCCGATCAATGCAGAAACCGGGTCTGCTGGGGATCTCGGTGGGTTCGCGAGAGTGCAGGTTGTGAGCTAAGAGATTGGCGACCTCTACCCCACCCTTTTCTCGGTCATGAGTAACCTCTCCCGAGTAACGATAGGCGGCCCACTGCGGTGTCGATACTAGATATGAATCCACTCTGTATGTCAGCGCACTTGCCTTTGAGTCCCACGACCACAGACTGGCCGAGCCGTTTCCATGTTCAATTCGCCGTAGAAACATGCTGCCCTTGGTGTTGTGCCGCAGCCCTCTCAGCTCATGTTCACGTTGATCAATTCGGGCTGCCAGGGTGGCGGGAGTGTCATCAAGTGGCTCGATATTGTCGCCCCACAGGTAGTACCCGGCATTGATCTTCGACTCGGGCGGCAGATCAATCAGAAAGCGTCCAAAGCAATGGGTGATCCATCCGGTTTTGTCCATGGTGGGGCTCCGAGAAGAGGGCAACGAGGTACAGCTGGCCACACTGCTCAGAGCGACCAGGGCAAGAATCGTAAGTAAGCGCTTAGAGCAAATCATGAGCCGTCCTTGTCGCCTGGATGCCAGTTTGCGAGCTGGGCGATTTTAACTACGCCATAGAGCGCAGCCCATTGAGCACGTTTATCGTTGTAGCTATCCGCATGCTCGTAGCCTGGTTCGCTGTTGTGGCTCCCACGCCCTTTGTTGCCGTGCCGGAAGCTGGCCTTGATGCTTGCCTGTCCTGGCGCCTGGCCTGAGTCGGTGGGTACCGTGCCATCTCCGCCACTGCCAGAGGCTTCATCTCCTTGCTCACTCCACGAACCAAGGGCGGGGACGATGGCAGGCAGGCCACGGCGAAACCAACTGTTGTAACTGCCCCGCTCATCATCCTTAAGGGTCGAACCAGGCATTTCCAAAGGGCCAGGCTCACCCTGCCAGATCATGTCGCGCCAACTGTGGCGCTCTGGAGAGTTATCGGCAGCGTAGTGGGCATAGGTTTCAGAGTGATAGCCAACTGCGGATAGCTCTGCCTGGAACTCGGCAACAAGCTCGATTCGCTTTTCGAACATCGTTCGTGGACTTTTCCTTTTATCAACAGTCCCCGACATATCCAGATACTTACTGTTCTGCTCCGGCACCAGCCCATACCACGCAGAGCTCTTATAGATTTCCCCATAAGGGTCCTTGTTTTGCGGGTAAGCACGACGACTCCCATCGACATCGTGAACGACCTGCCCTTGTGCATCACATAGAAACAGCCAGGGTCTCCCTTGCCGATACTCGGCGGTTGGCAGCAGCTCCAATGCACCAGGAGAATTGCCTACCACTGACGTCACCTCACCAGCATTGGCACCTAGAATGAGCCGTACTGCACCTTCATAGCCGCAGCGCATGTGATGGTAGATCGCCGACGAGCCAAGTGCTGGCTGCACGCCATGAACCACACCCAGCACACGCTGGTAGCCCTGCATCTGAGTCAGAGTGCGGCTGACCAGTCCCCCCATGGAGTGAGTCACCAGAATCACCTTCATCTGCTCTGTCTGCTCGGAACTGATGCCCCCTTGCTGACGGTAGAAAGACAACACTGTGTTTTCGATATAGTCACGTACATCCAGGGCCGACTGGCGATTGGACTGCAGCCAGTTGTAACCGGCACACCAGATGTCGAACTGGTATTTGCCGGCCTGCAGCAGCTGTTTCTCGTCAAGAGCCTCCACCTTGCCCAGCTCCTCACCATAGTCGGCAGGCGGGCGCTGGCTTTCTTCGCCCCACCATCCCTGAATCTCCTGCTGGCTGACGATCCTGTCCAGCCGCGCTTCCATTTGCGCCATGAAGGGACCGTAGCCGATGCGGTGGACCTTGCCCCAACCTCGATTCCGGGCCGCCTCTTCGCTCAGGCCAGAGGCGCCCAGATCGATCGTTCCCTGATCATCGACTTCCACATCCTCGGCCTTGAGTAACTCCTGGCGGCGCTTGGGGCCGCGAAAAAACCAGACCAGCACAGCCCCAAGAGCCTCCAGGACGCCGCTGAACCCTCCAACGTTCGGTGGCCGCCATACCCTGGCCTTGGTTTTTTTATTGCGCAGGTTCGTCCCCATGATGCCCGGGATGAAGATCACTGGAATGGGGGCCAGCTGTTTGACCAGCAGCACCTTGTCACGTTGATCATCGGATTGAGTCAGTTGGGCCTTGTAAACCGGACGGCCCAGATTGTCCCGGGCCCGGGGAATGATCACATCCTGTTCACTATCGAGACGCGCTTGATTCATGCACTGGACTCCTTGTCACCGTTGCCATCGGCCAGGATGCGTATCTGCACTTGATCCATGGCAAGATCCTGCTGCTTCGGCAGCCGACCCTGGCTGTCGGTGCTGAGTTTTATCGTCGCCCCATCGCCCCGCTGCAGTTCTACCAGGGTGTTGGCCAACGGTTGCAGAGTGGTTTCGTCGCGTAGGACATAGGCGTCATTGAAGGGCGTCGAATCCCATGAGTTGAAGCTGGTGGATGCATGGGCGGGACCGGTGTGGCTGTGCCTGGCCGCCTTGACGGTAAAGTTGCCCGGCATGCCCAATTCGATGTTCCCGCCTTTGAGGGTCAGGTAGGCGCCACCGCACATCAGGGTGATGTGCTCTTTGGCCGAGATCAGCACGTGCTGCTTGCTCGCGCTGACCTCCACGCTCTGGTCGGCCTCCAGGCGGATGGTGTTGTTTTGCGCCTGCAACAGCATCAACCCTTGATGAGCGATCTGCCGGATCTCGCCACCCTGGGCAAACAACCCCAGGTCGGAGCCCGCGTTGAGCACGATTTTTTGCCCGGAGGTGAGCTGCTGGTTCTGCTGCGCCACGCTGTCGATATGTTCGCCAGCCGCCAGGGTGATGCTCTGCGGGGAAGCCGCAGCGATGCCCGCAGGTCCGCTAAGAGCGATGGCTGGCTTGCCGCCGTTGCCGCCCGGCTCATCGTTGGCCCCCTGCCCCAGAGCGCGAACCGCCTCACTGAGGGTTTCCTGAGGCGCGCTGTCGTGAGCCACGCCGGCATGCCCGGCGGCGTACTCGCCAAGCCCCTTGGCCAGTTGCAGCGCAGCCTCCAGCACCTGAACGACGCTCACCCGGTTCAGCTGTCCTCCGTCAGCCTTCAATTGCTCCTCGGTGCTGAGCAGCAGCCCCTTGGCCGCCCGCAACGCACCGCGCTGGTCGGTACGCAGCTCGAAACCCTCGCCACGAGCCGCTCCACCAGCCGGGCGTGGATGGGTCAGGTAGCCCAGGTGCAAGGCGCTGCTGCCGTGATCGCTCATCAAGGCCGCGCTGATCTGTTGAGTGGTGTCGTCGATGCGCAACTCGTTGGCGCGCGCGCCCTTGTATTCCTTGCTCTTGATCGTGCTGAGGGTCTTGTGATTCGGCAGCTGATAGGGAGGCATGTGGGACGCTCGGTAAGTGCGCCCGGTGATGATCGGCTGATCGCAATCGCCATCCAGGTAATCGACGATCACTTCCTGGCCGATACGCGGGATTGCCATATGCCCCCACTCCGCGCCCGCCCAGTTCTGCGACACCCGTACCCAGCAGGAACTGAACGCGTCGTGCCGGCCCTTTCTGTCCCATGGATACTGGATTTTCACCCGGCCGAATTCATCGACGTGGATTTCTTCTCCTTCCGGGCCGACCACCGTGGCGATCTGTGGCCCATCCACCACAGGCTTGGGCAGTGGCTGCGGGCGCCACTCGGTGTCCTCGGTGACGATCTGCGCGGTGAAGTCATAGCTCACGCCCACTTCGGCGCCCGCGGACTCCTCCTGCTGGCTGGCGTGCTGGATCCCTTTGTGAGTGACCCTGAGCGTGCGCCACCAACGATTGAAATCAGCCCTCGGATGGCCTGTCAGTTGGAAGGAAAAGCCCGGTATCAGCCGCGGATCATCGCCCTGCACGGTCGCCACCCGGGCATCGCCGCGCAGGCCCAGCAACCGGTTCCGGGTGAAGGGTTTACCGGCGGCGCTGACCTTGTAGCGGCCAGGGTAGTCATAGCGTTCATAGTGCTGGGCCTGATGTTCAAGGTCATCGCCCAGCCCGTGCTGTTGCTGATTGAAGGCCGGGCGCTTGAAGCTGTAGTCCCGTTGAGTCTGTTGGGCCGTGCGAACATTTTCCGTGTAGCTGAAGGCGTACAACACCGGCTGCTCGGCATCCCCGGCCGGTTGCCCGCTAAACAGCACTGGATCGCCCTCGATGCGCTCCTGGACATACAGCTTGTCGCTCTGGATCAGCGTACAAGTGCGGGCTTCGTGCTTGAAGAAATAGAACAGCCCCTCCTCCGTCGACAGCCGCTCGAACAGGTAGAGGTCGCTGTCGCCCACCTGGGCGCAGTACTCACGGGGCAAGTGCTCGGTGTAGATACGTTGCTGGTAATCCAGCACGCCGTGCTCATCCAGTACCGACTTGAGAATCTCGGGCACGCTCTTGTGTTGAAAAATCCGCCAGTCGCCGCTCAACCCCAGCCGGGCGAAGGGCGGCTCGACCAGTGCCCGGTAACGCGTCCGGCGAAAGCCCGTGGTGCCTTGGGTGAAGCTGGAAACCAGGCCGTGGACATAGCGCACGGCAGTGCCGCCCTGCCAGATCGTCAGCACAGCGGGTTGATCGAGGACATGCGCGAAATCGATGTCGGGGGTGTCGCTGGCCAGCTCCAGGGTCAACCGGTAAGGCAGGCAAACGCCCTCCTCCAGGGTGAATTCCACGACTTCGAATTCCACCTGCGCGGCAACCACGGAAAACGTGAACTTCAAGTCCCTTTGGCGCATATGACCGGTCCCTGTCATGCCTGGGCTGGAGCTGATATCCAGCCTGAAGAGCGCTGCACTCAGCGCGAGTGCAACAACCTAACAAAGGGGGCAAGCGAAACCTATAGGACTTATCGCAAAACACGGGCCGCCTACGGCCGCAACCTCGCCTCAAAGTGCTGGCCGCCAAGGGGCTTTTTACCCGGGGTTGGCGACGTCACGCTGATGATCGTCGCCTGGTCCTTGCGACGCAGGGGAATGACCACGCTGGTGTCGGCATCCTGGTAGCTGGCCATGGTGGCCAGCGCGATGGCCACGAACGGTGAAGCCGCACCGGTATCGCCCAGGCGTTGGCTGAGGTCGTAACTCTTCCGGGAGTCATGCAGGTCCAGCGAACTGTGGGCAGCCGTTAGGGCCGGCACCAGTTCGGCCAGCGGTGTGCTGTTCGGGCCGCCGTCGTAGAACACCCGGGCCGGCGCCGATGCAACGGCGTCAGTGGCCTTGTTCCAGGCGCTGGCCAGCTGTGCGGCCAAGGCATCGCGCTCCGGCCGTTCGCCATGGTCCGCGCGCAGCAGGGAAACGCTGACCGGCCGGTGCAGCTTGGCCAGCACCGGCAAGGCGTCCCATTGTTCAAAGGCGTACTCGGTCCAGGGTTGCGGGATGAACGCTGAAGGTTGGAACTCGACACCCGGTTTACGCCAGCCCCAACCGCTGAACTCGGGGTCGATCCTGTTCTGGTTGACCTAGGTGAAAGGCGCGTAATAGCGCAGCCACTCGACCCGCTCGGGGCGCCCCACGACCATGGCGACCATGGAATCGGTGAGTTCGCCGGGTCTGCGCGGCCCCGGCCCACCGATCAAGGGCGCCTTTCTGGCGGAAAGTGCGAACGACATGTTGAAGCCTTCATTGGCGTAAACCAGCACCGCCGGAAGGTCAGGGTGACGCTCGAACAGCTGGAGCAGGCTTTCTATCAAGTCTTCGGGGGTGTCCGTGCAGACGATGCCGTCCTGAAGATTACGAATACGATGCCAATGGAGCCCGGCAGGCATTCGCAAGTCATTGACCTTGGCAGACAGGCTTTTTTGCGTTCTTTCAGGCGTAAAGCGAAGGTTCGGGGTTTGTGGGTCCCAGCCTCTTACCGCGGTGATGGTGGGTATCGGCCACTTCTCCAGAAAATCCCTCAGCCCCAATTCCAGTGCATCCGCTTGCCGCTTTTCATAGGCCAGGTCCTTGTCATCGGCCGTCTGGGGATAGCGCTGCGTATCGATGGGCAGGATGCTGCCCACATACCGTGCCTCGGGCTGCCTGGCGCTCTGTTCCTGCAGCGCCTGCCAAACCTGTCCCTGGCGAAAGACATCCAGGCTCATGCCAACGCTGAGCACATCCAGGGTGTCCAATCGTGGTGAGACGGTGGGTGCACGGTAACGAGGATCAACAGGCATGGTGGAAGCCTCCCTGGCTGAGGTATAGGCCGTCACGGGGGGGCTTGGCTGGTAAAGCAACGGCCTGCCATCAGCGGCCATTCGGCGGCCTGAGCCCAGTGGCCGGCCTGTAACAGGCAGCCGATCAACAGCAGTGTGCGGTGCATGGAAACAGCCCTCTCCCTTTGGCGCGGATCTGCGGCGCGATGTTGCTCGGCGGCCGTTGCAGGTCATTCATAAAAGCGGCCCAGACTACAGCGCTCTCCAGGGGAGTGGGTGCGGCTGCAGCAAAAAAAATCGCAGCCTGGGCTGCGATTTTTTGGTTATTCCCTGTAGCAGCCAGCTGGCCGGCGCCTAGGGGGTTACTGGTCCTTGAACTGCGGGTCGCGCTTGGCGATGAAGGCGGCCATGCCTTCTTTCTGGTCCTGGGTGGCGAAGGCGGCGTGGAATACCCGGCGCTCGAAGCGCACGCCCTCGGACAGGCTGACTTCAAAGGCGCGGTTCACGCTTTCCTTGATCATCATGCTCACCGGGATCGATTTGCCGGCAATCACCGCCGCTACTTTCAGGGCTTCTTCCACCAGTTCATCGGCCGGCACGATGCGTGCGACGATGCCGCAGCGCTCGGCTTCCACGGCGTCGATAAAACGCCCGGTCAGGCACATTTCCATGGCCTTGGCCTTGCCTACCGCGCGGGTCAGGCGCTGGGTGCCGCCCATGCCCGGCAGCACGCCGAGGTTGATTTCCGGTTGGCCGAACTTGGCGTTGTCGCCAGCCAGGATGAAGTCGCACATCAGCGCCAGTTCGCAACCGCCGCCCAGGGCGAAGCCGTTGACCGCGGCGATGATCGGCTTGCGCCGGTTGGCCACGCGGTCGCTGTCGCTGAACAGGTCGTCGAGGTAGATCTGCGGGTAGCTCAGCTCGGCCATTTCCTTGATGTCGGCACCGGCGGCGAAGGCTTTCTTGGAACCGGTGATGACGATGCAGCCGATCTGCGGGTCGGCTTCCAGGCGATCCAGGGCCTGGTTCACCTCGCCGACGATCTGTGCATTGAGGGCGTTCAGCGCCTGGGGGCGGTTGAGAGTGATCAGGCCGACCCGGCCCTTGATGTCCAACAGAATGGTTTCGTAGCTCATGAATCAGCTCCTGCTAAAAGTCAGAGATTGCGCGAAATGACCATGCGCTGAATGTCGCTGGTGCCTTCGTAGATCTGGCAGATGCGCACATCGCGGTAGATCCGCTCCACCGGGAAGTCGCTCAAATAGCCATAGCCGCCCAGGGTTTGCAAGGCCGCGGAACAGACCTTCTCGGCCATTTCCGAAGCGAACAGCTTGGCCATCGAGGCCTCCACCAGCGCCGGCTTGCCACTGTCGCGCAGGGCCGCGGCGTAGTGCACCATCTGCCGCGCCACGGCGATCTGGGTGGCCATGTCCGCCAGGCGGAAGGCCACGGCCTGGTGCTCGATGATCGGCTTGCCGAAGGTTTCGCGCTCGCGGGCGTAATCCCGTGCCGCTTCGAATGCGGCACGGGCCATGCCCACCGATTGCGAGGCAATGCCCACGCGCCCGCCTTCAAGGTTGGCCAGGGCGATCTTGTAGCCCTCGCCCTCCTCGCCCAGGCGGTTGGCCAGCGGCACCTTCACATCCTCGAAGAGGATCTGGCAGGTGTCGGAGGCGTGCTGGCCGAGCTTGTCCTCGATGCGCGCGACCTTATAGCCCGGCGAGTCGGTGGGCACGATAAAGGCACTGATGCCGCGCTTGCCGGCCGCCGGGTCGGTGACCGCGAACACGATCACCACCCCGGCGTTCTGCCCGGAGGTGATGAACTGCTTGCAGCCGTTGAGCACATAGTGGTCGCCGTCGCGGCGGGCCCGGGTTTTCAGGCTGCTGGCATCGGAGCCGGCCTGGGGTTCGGTCAGGGCGAAGGCGCCGAGCATGGCGCCACTGGCCAGGGGCTTGAGGAAGCGTTCCTTCTGGTCATCGTTGCCGAACTTGAGGATCGGCACGCAGCCCACCGAGTTGTGCACGCTCATGATGGTGGAACAGGCGCCATCACCGGCGGCGACTTCCTCCAGGGCCATGACATAGGCCAGGTAGCCGGTGTCGCACCCGCCCCACTGCTCGGGCACCAGCATGCCGAAGAAACCCAGCTCGGCCATCTCGGCAATGGCTTCCTTGGGAAAGCGGTGCTCGCGGTCCCAGTCGGCGGCGAAAGGCTTGAGGCGCTCCTGGGCGAATTGCCGGGCCGCGTCGCTGATCTGCAGTTGTTCGTCATTGGGCAACATCGGGATTCCTCGTTACAGGCATTCAACGGCCATGGCCGTGGCTTCACCACCGCCGATGCAGATCGCGGCCACGCCACGCTTGAGGCCTTTCTGGCGCAGGGCCGACAGCAGGGTCACCAGGATCCGCGCACCGGAAGCGCCGATCGGGTGGCCCAGGGCGCAAGCGCCGCCGTGCACGTTGACCTTGGCGTGGGGGATTTCCAGCTTGCTCATGGTGACCAGGCTGACCACGGCGAAGGCTTCGTTGATCTCGAACAGGTCGACCTCGTTCAACGACCAGCCGGTCTTCTTCATCAGCCGCTCGATGGCACCCACCGGGGCCACCGGGAACAGCCCGGGGGTATCGGCGAAGGCCGCGTGGCCGTGGATCACTGCCAGGGGCTTGAGGCCGCGCTTGTCAGCTTCGGAGCGGCGCATCAGCACCAGGGCCGCGGCGCCGTCGGAGATCGAGCTGGAGTTGGCCGCAGTCACGGTGCCAGCGTCGCGGAACGCCGGTTTCAAGGTGGGGATCTTGTCCAGCTTGGCCTTGGGCGGCTGCTCGTCGTCGCTGATCAGCTTCGACTCCTTGCCGACCATCACCTGCAGGGGAACGATCTCGTCCTTGAACAGGCCGTCCTTGATCGCCTGCTGGGCACGGGTCAGGGAAGCCACAGCGAAATCGTCCTGGGCCTGGCGGGTGAAGCCGTTGGCCTCGGCGCAATCCTCGGCGAAGGTGCCCATCAGGCGGCCCTTGTCGTAGGCGTCTTCCAGGCCGTCGAGGAACATATGGTCCAACACCTTGCCGTGGCCCATGCGGTAGCCGCTGCGAGCGCGGTCCAGCAGGTACGGGGCGTTGGACATGCTTTCCATGCCACCGGCGATCACCACCTCGGCACTGCCGGCCAACAGCATGTCGTGGGCCAGGATGGTGGCCTCCATGCCGGAGCCGCACATCTTGTTCAGGGTGGTGCAACGGGTGCCCTTGTCCAGGCCGGCGCCCAGGGCGGCCTGACGGGCCGGGGCCTGGCCGAGGCCGGCGGACAGCACGCAGCCGAACAGCACTTCTTCGACCGCCTGCGGTGCAATGCCGGCGCGCTGGACTGCGGCGCGAATGGCTTCGCTCCCCAGTTGCGGCGCGCTGAGGCCTTTGAGGTCCCCCTGGAAACCGCCCATGGGGGTACGGACGGCGCTGACGATGACAATCGGATCTTGGGCAATGGACATGATGAATCCTCCTTACTTGGCGGCCATGCGCAAGGCGCCGTCGAGACGGATCACCTCGCCGTTGAGCATGCTGTTTTCAATGATGTGCCGCACCAGCGCGGCGTACTCGGCGGGCTTGCCCAGGCGTGGCGGGAATGGCACGCCGGCGGCCAGGCCGGCCCGCACTTCGTCGCTCATGCCGGCCATCATCGGGGTTTCGAAAATACCCGGGGCGATGGTCATCACCCGGATGCCGAAGCGTGCCAGCTCCCGGGCCACCGGCAGGGTCAGGCTGGCGATGGCGCCCTTGGAGGCGGCGTAGGCCGCCTGGCCGATCTGCCCGTCGAAGGCGGCAATGGACGCCGTGTTGATGATCACCCCGCGCTCGCCGTCGGCATTGGCCGGGCTTTCGGCAATGGCTGCTGCTGCCAGGCGCAGCAGGTTGAAGCTGCCGATCAGGTTGACGTTGATCACCTGGCTGAAGCTGGCCAGGGCGTGGGGGCCGTTCTTGCCGAGGATTTTCTCGCCACGCACGATGCCGGCGCAGTTGACCAGGCCGTTGAGCCCGCCAAAGGCCTTGACCGTGGCCTGCACCGCCGCTTCGGCCGCGGCTTCCTGGCTGATGTCGGCCACCACGCTCTGGCAGCACAGCTGCTGGGCCTTGGCCGCCACGGCCTCGGCATTGAGGTCCACCAGCATCACCCTGGCGCCGGCGGCGACCAGCATTTCGGCGCTGGCGGCTCCCAGGCCGGAAGCGCCGCCACTGACGAGAAACACCTGGTTTGCAATGTCCATCATTCAAATCCTGTTCATGCGGTAGCTGTTGACGCCGCGGCCTCTTGAGCCTTGGCGATTTCCTGGTTGCGCAAGATAAAGCGCTGCAATTTGCCGCTTGGGGTCTTCGGCAATTCGCTGACAAATTCGATTTCACGGGGGTAGGAATGGGCCGCCAGGCGCTTGCGCACGTGCTGGCGCAGCTCCTCTGCCAGCTCATCGGTGGCGCGGTACTGCTCGCTGAGCACCACGAAGGCCTTGACCAGCTCGGTGCGTTCCGGATCGGGCTTGCCCACCACCGCCGCTTCCACCACGGCCGGGTGTTCGATCAGCGCGCTTTCCACGTCGAACGGGCCGACCCGGTAGCCGGAGGTGGTGATGACATCGTCGCTGCGGCCCACGAAGCTGATGCTGCCGTCCTGGTTCAGCTCCACGGTGTCGCCGCTTAAGTAGTAGTGGCCGACAAAGGCCTTGGTCGGCACCCCGGCGTAACCGGCGAACCAGCACATGGGTGACTGGCTGCGGTCGATGGCCAGAATCCCCGGCTGGCCGACGCCCAGTTCCTGATAGTGCTCATCGAGCACCACGATACGGTGGCCCGGCGAGGCAAAACCGGCGGCACCGACATGCACCGGGTGCTCCAGGCCGTGGTGGTTGCACAGCACCATGCCCAGCTCGGTCTGGCCGTAGTGGTCGTGGATCACCACGCCCAGTTGTTCGGCGAACCAGCGGATGACTTCGGGGTTGAGCGGCTCGCCGGCGCTGCTGACGATACGCAGGCGGCCCTTGATCGAACGGGCGAACTGGTCGCCGCCAGCGATCAGCAGGCGGTAGGCAGTGGGCGAACCGGTGAGGTTGGTGATGCCGTACTTGTTGATCACCCGGCAGGTGCTTTCCAGGGTGAAGGGGCCGTCGTAGAAGGTGATCGGGTGGCCCAGGCCCAAGGGGCCGGTGACGCCGAAGTAGATGCCGTAGGCCCAGCCCGGGTCGGCGACGTTCCAGAAGGCGTCTTCCGGGCGCAGGTCCACGGCGTCGCGGGTGTAGGCCTGGAACGCGACAATCGCTTTGAGCGGTACTTCCAGGGCTTTCGAGGGGCCGGTGGTGCCCGAGGTGAACATCAGCAGGAATGGGTCTTCGCCGGTCAGCAGCACGGGCTCGCACTGGGCCGGGTACTGTTCCAGCTCGGCCCAGAAGCTGAAATCGCCACGCACGATGCCCTGGCCCTTGGCGCCTGCGACCGTGACGATGGTCGGGCACTCGGCGACTTCCGCCAGCTTGGGCCGGTTCACCGCGTCGCTGACCACCAGCTTGGCCTTGGAGCTGTTGAGACGGTGCTCGATGGCCTTGGGGCCGAAGGCGGTGAACAGCGGCTGGTACACCGCGCCAATGCGCCAGGTGGCCAGCACCGTGATCAAGAGTTCGACATTGCGTGGCAGCAGCCCGGCGACCTTGTCGCCCTTGCCGACCCCCTGGGCCAGGAAGAAGTTGGCCAGGCGCCCGGCCTTGTCCTGCAGTTCAGTGAAGGTGTAGCTGGCGCTGCTGCCGTCCCGGCCTTCCCAGAACAGCGCGATGCGCCCGGGCAAGGCATGCCGGTCGCAGCACTCGACACAGGCATTGAGGGCTGAGAGCGAGCCCGCCAGGGCCGACTCCATGGTGTGCTGATAATCGAATTCCTTGATAGCAGACAGGTAGTTGCGCATTGCCAGAATCCCTCACTGTTCTTATTAGGATGGGAACCTCATGAAAATCAGGGAAATACTGGCGCCAGAGCCCTCGCGGAACAATGGTCAAAGCTATCAAGTTGCGTGACCGGTTTGGCCAAGAGCACGCCCCGTCACGGTTGGCGGCGGCACCTGAAATTACCGTAGGCGCTGGCTTGCCAGCGAAGGCGTCGTCTCGGGCGGTACAAGGCTTGCGGGCCTCTTCGCCGGCAAGCCGGCGCCTACGAGAGGTGCGGGTCGTTGAGGATCAGGCTGCGGTAATGCCCGGGGTTGGAACCGGACCATTTGCGAAAGGCCTTGTAGAACGAGCTGGTGTCGGCAAACCCCAGGCGCCCGGCAATCTCGGCAAAGCTGATCTGCGGCTCGGCCAGCCAGACAATCGCCAGTTCCTTGCGCACGCTGTCCTTGAGCGCCTGGTAGCTCTGGCCTTCTTCGGCCAGGCGCCGGCGCAGGGTCGAGGCGGACATGCACAGGCTCTGGGCCAGGCTTTCGCTCTCGGGCCACTGCTCCCCTGGCAGTTGCCGCAACTGCTGCTTGATGCGGCTGGCCAGGCTCTCGGGGTCGCGGTACTTGACCAGGATGTTGGCCGGGGCATGGGCCAGGAAGCGCTTGAGCTCTTCCTCGCTGCGCTTGATCGGCAGGTCCAGGCAGTCGGCGGCGATGATCATCCGTGTGCGCGGCCGCTCGAAACGCAGGTTGTCGGAGAACATCACCCGGTAGTCGTCGCAGAAATCCGGCTGCGGGCCGCGCAGCTCGATGGCCAGGATCGGAATGCGCCGGCCCGCCAACCAGCAGGCCACGCCATGGACAATCATCCAGTAGGTGAAGTAGGTAAAGGCCCGCCGCGGCTCGTGTTCATCCTCCAGCAGGACGATTTCCGCCAGGCTCTGCTGGTGCACCAGCTGCGCCGGCATGCGCTCGAACATCAGCGTCAGAAAGCCCAGCACCGAGTCCAACCCGCTGGCCAGGGTCGGCTGGGCCATGGCCGAGCGGCAGAGAAAGGCCAGGCTGCCGGACTTCAGGCGGCGCGGGTCCATGCCGAAGAACTCATCGTCCAGGCGCCGCGCCAGCAGGCGCCAGAGCCGTGCATAGGCACTGGCCGGCACCCGCGCCGTGCCCTGCTGCAGGCCCGCCGGGTCGATCCCGACCTTGTGCAGCACTTCATCGGTGGCGGCGCCCGGGGCGCAGCTTTGCAGCAGTGCCTCGCGCACCAGTTGCATGGAGATGGTGTCTTTTTCCGACATCGCGGCCAACGGTTTACTCAATCCTGGGATGGCCATCTTAGGCAGTGACCGGGAAAAAGCCAGTGGGCTTTGGCCCCCCCCCTGCATGCCCTTTGCCACTCTCCGCCAGCCAGGGCCCGGTAGCAGCGGACTGCGTCCGATGTTCAGAAGTAAACCCGAGACCACGCTGAAATGGTCGCCACCAGGACAAGATAAATACCCATAAGGAAGTGATTTATCCCAAGAATTGCTAGGAAAAGACTGAATGTAGCCAGGTCCGCATAAGCATCATTGAATGCGCAGTTATTAGGAATTAGTCTCGTTTGCGATTTGATCTCATCAAGCAAACGAGTGATTCCAATGAATAAAAAATCCCCACCTGCCTTGCCGCCACGCCACTTCCTGGCCTCCACCATCGGCTTCGCGATCGCCTCTGTACCAGGCGTTGGCGGCGCCGCAGAACAGCAGAAACCGCTGCAGCTGGACAGCATCAAGATCGAGACCGAAGAGCATCGCGGCTACAAGGTCGAGCGCTCGTCCTCCGCCAAATACGTCGCGCCTCTTCTGGATACCCCGCAAACCATTACCACGATCCCCTCCCAGGTGATCCAGGAGCAGCAGGCGCTGAACCTGCGCCAAGTGCTATCCAACGTCTCCGGCATCACCTTCAACGCCGGCGAAGGCGGCGGCGGCTCGGGAGACAGCATCAACATCCGCGGCTTTTCGGCCAACAGCAACCTACAGATCGACGGCCTGCGCGACAGCGCGCAAAGCAACCGTTCCGATACGTTCAACGTCGAACAGGTCGAGGTCATCAAGGGCCCCAACTCAGTATTCGGCGGTGCCGGCACCACTGGCGGCAGCATCAACGTGGCCAGCAAGCAGCCCAGGGACCAGGCTTTCACCCGTCTGGGCGGCAGTATTGGCAGCGACAACTACTACCGGTTGACCCTGGACGGCAACCAGCCGCTGGAAGGCGTCGGCACCAACAGTGCGCTGCGCATCAACCTCATGGGGCATCAGAACGATGTGCCCGACCGCGAGAAGATCGACCGCCAGCGCTGGGGCATTGCTCCGTCACTGCGGCTGGGTTTCAACGACACCACCCGCCTGACTCTCAGCGTTTTCCACCAAAGCGACGACAACCTTCCCGACTACGGCGTGCCGGCGCGCGACGGCAAGAGGCTGGCCGGCGTCAAGCGCGATGCCTACTTCGGCTGGAAGAACCTCGACAAGGAACAGATCGAGCAGAGCGCCTTCACCGCCAACTTCGAGCATGAGTTCAACAACTACCTGCGCCTGCAGAACTTGACGCGCTACAGCCACACCGCACGCGACACCATTGTCTCCGCGTCCCATACCAACACCAGCCGTGTCCCGCCGGGCCGCTACTTGCCGGCGGGCCCCCAGGCCTATGGGCGCGACGCTACCACCGAGATGTGGATCAACCAGAGCAACCTCATCGGCGATTTCGAGCTCGCCGGGATGCGCCATGATCTGACGGTGGGCCTGGAGCTGTCTCACGAAACCCTGGACCTGAAGACCTATAGTCACGGCCTGGGCAGCACCCTCTACCCGGCCCTCGGCTATGACCTGGGCCATCCACCCGGACGCTGGAATGGTCCGATCAGCAAGACCACCGGCGGCTACACCGAGACTCGCCTGACGGACCAGGCGCTGTACCTGTTCGACAACATCGCCCTGCATGAACAATGGGACCTCAACCTGGGCCTGCGCTATGACAAGATCCGCGGCAAGGCCGACAGCTACTCCGGGGCCCATGTGAAAACCTCGAAGCGCGCCTCCGATGACGCCAAGGTCAGCGCCCGCACGGGCCTGGTGTTCAAGCCAACCGAGAACGGGCGGGTCTATGCCGCCTGGGGCAACTCCTTCAACCCCTCCGCCGAGAACCTCGCCTCGACCGGCAGCGGCCTCAACGCCAATACCGAGGAACTGGCGCCGGAGAAGAACGAAACCTGGGAGCTGGGCACCAAGTGGGAACTGCTGGACAAGCGCCTGGAGCTGGACGCCGCGCTGTTTCGCGTGGAGAAGAGCAATGCCCGGGAAACCATGTCCGACGGTTCCACCCAACTGGCCGGCAAGAAGCGGGTACAGGGCGTCGAGCTGGGCCTCACGGGGCGTGTGACCGAGCATTGGAACCTGTTCGCCAACTACACCTTCCTCAACAGCGAGACCCTGAAGGCCGCGGACACCGCTTCCGGGATCGCCCGCAAGGGCCAAGCCCTGGGCAATACCCCACCGCGCTCGCTCAACCTCTGGACCACCTACGAATGGCCGGCTGGCTGGACCCTGGGTTACGGCACTCGTTATGTCAGCGAACGCAACGTCACCTCCAGCACCCAGGCCAAGCTGGACGCCTACTGGGTACACAACGCCATGCTCAGCTACAAGGTCAACCGCAATCTCGACCTGCAACTGAACGTCAATAACCTGTTCGACAAGGACTACGTGGAACGAGTACGCCAGCAGAGTGGCTCAACCGCCCGCTCCTCGGCCATCGAATACGGCGATGCACGCTCGGCGATCATGACAGCCAGCTATTCGTTCTGAACCACCCCTCCAGGCGAAGCCCTTTTGGCCAGGGCCTCGCCGCCGTTCTGCGCGGTTTTTCGCCCGGCAAGCCCGACTACGCAGCAAACCAATACGCAATTTTCTCGATTTTTCCCGGCAAGGCCGGACAAATCCTTGCCCAATGGCGGCTGGCGCCGGCCGAACGTTTTCAGTGCAGTGCAAAAAAGTATCGGTTTCAGTGTTATGGATGATTTGTCAGAGCGGTCGTTGAGGGCTGTAATCAGCCCACCTTCTTCCTCGGCAGAGGAAGACATAACAACAATAACCGTCCTTCTGCAGCCCTCACCGGCGCAGGACAGGAGTGAACGATGAAACCCTGCAGCAAAGCCCTGCTCCTCACCACCTGCATGACCCTCAGCAGCGTCACCCTTGGCGCCCAGACCCTGACCATCGCCACCGTCAACAACAGCGACATGATCCGCATGCAACGCCTGTCCAAGACCTTCGAGGCCGAGCACCCGGACATCAAGCTGAACTGGGTGGTGCTGGAAGAGAACGTGCTGCGCCAGCGCCTGACCACCGACATCGCCACCCAGGGCGGGCAATTCGACGTGCTCACCATCGGCATGTACGAAGCCGCACTCTGGGGCGCCAAGGGCTGGCTGCAACCGATGCAGGACCTGCCGGCCAGCTATGAGCTGGACGATGTCTTCCCTTCGGTGCGCGAGGGCCTGTCGGTCAAGGGCACTCTCTACGCCCTGCCGTTCTACGCCGAAAGCTCCATGACCTACTACCGCACCGACCTGTTCAAGGAGGCCGGCCTGAGCATGCCCGAGCAGCCGACCTGGGAGCAGATCGGCGAATTCGCAGCCAAGCTCAACAAGCCCGACCAGGAACAGTACGGCCTGTGCCTGCGGGGCAAGGCCGGCTGGGGCGAGAACATGGCCCTGATCACCACCCTGGCCAACAGCTATGGCGCACGCTGGTTCGATGAACAATGGAAGCCCGAGTTCACCGGGCCGGAATGGAAGAACGCCCTGACCTTCTATGTCGACAACATGAAGAAGTCCGGCCCGCCCGGGGCTTCGAGCAACGGTTTCAACGAAAACCTGGCGCTGTTCAACAGCGGCAAGTGCGCGATCTGGGTCGACGCCAGCGTGGCCGGCTCTTTCGTCACCGACAAGAGCCAGAGCAAGGTCGCCGACCATGTGGGCTTCACCTACGCGCCGCACCAGGTCACTAACAAGGGCAGCGCCTGGCTGTACTCATGGTCCCTGGCGATCCCCGCCAGTTCCAAGGCCAAGGACGCCGCCAAGACCTTCAGTGCCTGGGCCACTTCCAAGCAGTACGCGGCCCTGGTGGCCGAGAAGGATGGCATCGCCAATGTGCCGCCGGGCACCCGCGCCTCCACCTACAGCGAGGCCTACATGCAGGCCGCGCCGTTCGCCAGGGTCACCCTGGAATCGCTGAAGGTCGCCGACCCGAGCAAGCCCACCCTAAAGCCCGTGCCCTACGTCGGCATCCAACTGGTGACCATCCCCGAGTTCCAGGCCATTGGCACCCAGGTCGGCAAGTTGTTTTCCGCCGCCCTGATCGGCCAGACCACGGTGGACCAGGCCCTGGCGGCCGCGCAGCAGAGCACCGAACGGGAAATGAAACGCGCCGGCTACCCGAAATAACCCGGCTCTCCCTGTAGGAGCCGGCTTGCCGGCGAAGAGACCCTTGTGTCTTGCGCAGTGTTCAAGGGCGCCTTCGCTGGCAAGCCAGCACCTACGGGCAGCCCGGCCGTGCCAGCGCCGTGTCGCGCCCCCTTGTACCCAACTGGTTGTGACCCTTATGAATACCTCGACTGCCAAGCTGCATGTGCAACCGCAGGCGGCGCCTCGCAAAAGCCGCCTGGCCAACCCCGGCTGGTTCCTGGTCAGCCCCTCGGTGGCGCTGTTGCTGCTGTGGATGATCGTGCCCCTGGGCATGACCCTGTACTTTTCAGTGATCCGCTACAACCTGCTGTACCCCGGCGAGAACCAGTTCGTCGGCCTGGAGAACTTCAGCTACTTCCTCAGTGATTCGGGCTTTGTGCCCGGGGCCACCAACACCCTGTTGCTGGTGGGCAGCGTACTGCTGATCAGCGTGGTGTTCGGGGTACTGATCAGCGCCCTGCTGGAGGCCAGCGAGTTCCTCGGCCGGGGCATCGTCCGGGTGCTGCTGATCTCGCCGTTCTTCATCATGCCCACGGTGGGCGCGCTGATCTGGAAGAACCTGATCTTCCACCCGGTGTCGGGGATCCTCGCCGCGCTGTGGAAACTGTTCGGCGCCCAGCCGGTGGACTGGCTGGCGCACTACCCGCTGCTGTCGATCATCGTCATCGTTTCCTGGCAGTGGCTGCCGTTCGCCATCCTGATCCTGATGACCGCCATGCAGTCCCTGGACCAGGAACAAAAGGAAGCCGCGCGCCTCGATGGTGCCGGGCCCATCGCCATCTTCTGGCACCTGACCCTGCCGCACCTGGCCCGGCCGATTGCCGTGGTGGTGATGATCGAGACCATCTTCCTGCTGTCGGTGTTCGCCGAGATCTTCACCACCACCAACGGCGGCCCGGGCTATGCCTCCACCAACCTGGCGTACCTGATCTACAACCAGGCCCTGGTGCAGTTCGACGTCGGCATGGCTTCGGCCGGCGGGCTGATCGCCGTGGTCATCGCCAACATCGCCGCGATCATCCTGGTGCGGATGATCGGCAAAAACCTGACTGACCAGAGCTGAGGTGGCCGCCATGACCCTGCAACAATTCCGACGCCTGCAAAGCCTGCTACTGGGCACCCTGGCCTGGGCCATCGCGATCCTGATCTTCTTCCCGATCTTCTGGATGGTGCTGACCAGCTTCAAGAGCGAGATCGACGCCTTTGCCACGCCGCCGCAATTCATCTTCACGCCAACGCTCGAGAACTACCTGCACATCAACGAGCGCAGCAACTACCTGGCCTTCGCCTGGAACTCGGTGGTGATTTCCTTCAGCGCGACCGCCCTGTGCCTGCTGATCGCGGTGCCGGCGGCCTACTCCATGGCCTTCTTTGAAACCCGCAACACCAAGCGCACCCTGCTGTGGATGCTCTCCACCAAGATGCTGCCGCCGGTGGGCGTGCTGATGCCCATCTACCTGCTGGCCAAGAGCTTCGGCCTGCTGGATACGCGCATCGCGCTGATCGTGATCTACACCCTGATCAACCTGCCGATCGTGGTGTGGATGGTTTACACCTACTTCAAGGACATCCCCCGGGACATCCTCGAAGCCGCCCGCCTGGACGGCGCCACACTGGCCCAGGAAATGCTGCGGGTGCTGATGCCCATCGCCAAGGGTGGCCTGGCCTCCACTGCACTGCTGTCGCTGATCCTGTGCTGGAACGAGGCCTTCTGGTCGCTGAACCTGACCTCTTCCAACGCCGCCCCGCTGACCGCGCTGATCGCCTCCTACTCCAGCCCCGAAGGGCTGTTCTGGGCCAAGCTCTCGGCGGTCTCGACCCTGGCCTGCGCGCCGATCCTGATCTTCGGCTGGATCAGCCAGAAGCAGTTGGTGCGCGGCCTGTCCTTTGGCGCGGTGAAGTAACTCTGAAATTGCGGAGACATCCCATGGCTCACCTGAAAATCAACAACCTGCAAAAAGGCTTCGAAGGCTTCGACATCATCAAGGGCATCGACCTTGAGGTGAACGACAAGGAGTTCGTGGTCTTCGTCGGCCCCTCGGGCTGCGGCAAGTCCACCCTGCTGCGGCTGATCGCCGGGCTGGAGGAAGTCAGCGGCGGCAGCATCGAGCTGGACGGTCGCGACATCACCGAAGTCAGCCCGGCCAAGCGCGACCTGGCCATGGTGTTCCAGACCTACGCCCTGTACCCGCACATGAGTGTGCGCAAGAACATGTCCTTCGCCCTGGACCTGGCGGGGGTCGACAAGGCCCTGGTGCAGCAGAAGGTCGACGAAGCGGCGCGCATCCTGGAACTGGGGCCGATGCTCGAACGCAAGCCCAAGCAACTGTCCGGCGGCCAGCGCCAGCGCGTGGCCATTGGCCGGGCCATTGTGCGCAACCCGAAGATCTTCCTGTTCGACGAGCCGCTGTCCAACCTCGATGCCGCCCTGCGGGTACAGATGCGCCTGGAACTGGCGCGCCTGCACAAGGAACTGCAGGCCACCATGATCTACGTGACCCACGACCAGGTGGAAGCCATGACCCTGGCAGACAAGGTGGTGGTGCTCAATGGTGGCCGGGTGGAACAGGTGGGCTCGCCCCTGGAGCTCTACCATCGCCCGGCCAACCTGTTTGTCGCAGGCTTTCTCGGCACGCCGAAGATGGGCTTTCTCAAGGGCCGCATCAGCCACGTCGATGGCCAGGGCTGCGAGGTCCAGCTGGATGCCGGGGCACGCCTGCGCCTGGAGCAGAGCGGTGCGCAACTGAGCCCGGGCAGCGAGGTGACCCTGGGCATCCGTCCCGAGCATCTGGAGCTGGGCGAGCCCGGCCCGGGCAGCCTGGCAGTCACCAGCGACGTGGCCGAGCGCCTGGGCAGCGACACCTTCTGCCATGTCCGCAGCAGCTGCGGTGAAGCCCTGACCCTGCGTATCCGCGGTGACCTGGCGAGCCGCTACGGCGAACAGCTGCACCTGCACCTGGCCCCCCAGCACTGCCATCTATTCGATGCCCAGGGGGTCGCCGTGTCCCGCCCCCTGCGCGCCGCCGCCTGATCCCAGAGAGCCCTGCATGAAACTCAAACGCTTGAACCTCAGCCAACTGCCGCCCCAGGTGCGGGTACCCGCCTACACCGTCACCGCCACCCGCCAGGGCATCGCGCACATTGGCGTCGGCGGCTTTCACCGGGCCCACCAGGCCTATTACACCGATGCCCTGATGAACCTGGGCCAGGGCCTGGACTGGAGCATCTGCGGGGTCGGCCTGCGCTCCGAAGACCGCCGCGCGCGGGACGATCTGGCCGGCCAGGACTACCTCTACACCCTGTACGAGCTGGGCGATGGCGACGGCCACGAGGTGCGGGTGATCGGCGCCATCAGCCAGATGCTGCTGGCCGAGGACGACGCCCAGGCGCTGATCGACAAGCTGGCCAGCCCGGAGATCCGCATCGTCTCCCTGACCATCACCGAGGGCGGCTACTGCATCGACGACAGCACGGGCGAGTTCATGCTGCACCTGCCGCAGATCCAGCACGACCTGGCCCATCCGCAACAGCCGCGCACGGTATTCGGCTTTCTCTGCGCGGCCCTGGCCCTGCGCCGGGCCGCGGGGATCCCGGCCTTTACCCTGATGTCCTGTGACAACCTGCCCCACAACGGCGCGGTGACCCGCAAGGCGCTGCTGGCCTTCGCCGCCCGCCGCGACGCCGACCTGCATGACTGGATCGAGCGCCACGTGAGCTTTCCCAACGCCATGGTCGACCGCATCACTCCCATGACCAGCACCGCCCACCGCCTGCAGCTGCACGATGAACACGGCATCGACGATGCCTGGCCGGTCGTCTGCGAGCCCTTTGTGCAGTGGGTCCTGGAAGACAAGTTCTGCAACGGCCGGCCGGCCTGGGAACAGGTCGGCGTGCAGTTCACCGACGACGTCACGCCCTATGAAGAGATGAAGATCAAGCTGCTCAACGGCAGCCACCTGGCCCTGACCTACCTGGGCTTTCTCAAGGGCTACCGCTTCGTCCACGAAACCATGAACGACCCGCTGTTCGTCGCCTACATGCGCGCCTACATGGACCTGGACGTAACCCCGCAACTGGCGCCGGTACCGGGCATCGACCTGGCGGCCTACAAGGACACCCTGGTCCAGCGCTTCTCCAACCAGGCGATCGCCGACCAGCTGGAGCGGGTGTGCAGCGACGGTTCGTCGAAGTTTCCCAAGTTCACCGTGCCTACCATCAACCGGCTGATCGCCGATGGCCGTGATACCGAGCGTGCGGCCCTGGTGGTGGCGGCCTGGGCCCTGTACCTCAAGGGCGTGGACGAGAATGGCCTGAGCTACCGGGTTCCCGACCCGCGGGCCGAGTTCTGCCAGGCCCTGGTGGCCGACGATACCTTGCTGACCCAACGTTTGCTGGCGGTGGAAGAAATCTTCGGCTCGGCGATTCCCCATTCCAGCGCGTTTGTCGATGCTTTCGAGCGCTGCTTCAACAGCTTGCGCGAACATGGCGTGAGCAAGACGCTGGAGCGGTTGTTGGCCAGGCCCGTGTAGCCGCTGCCGCAGGCTGCGAACGGCCTGGGCGGCACTGCGTCGAAGGAGATGCGGCGATTACAAGGACGCTGCAGGTTCGGCTGCAGATCGCCAGGCAAGGACCTGCGGGCCTTAGCGCAGCCTCGCCTCAGGCTCGGCAGCGGCTACAGCTCGACAGTAATCACCCACACCAGGAGCGACGATGACTCAACCCGCGCTTTTTCTCGGCCTCGACTGCGGCACCCAGGGCACCAAGGCGCTGATCCTCGACAGCCGGAGCGGCACCGTCCTGGGCCGGGGCGCTGCGCCCCACAGCCTGATCAGCGGCGCCAATGGCTGCCGCGAACAGGATCCCGCGCAGTGGCTGCAAGCCTGCACCAGCGCCACCCGGCAGGCCTTGCAGGCGGCCGGGGTGGATGGCCGGCAGGTGCTCGGTGTCGGGGTTTGCGGCCAGCAGCACGGTCTGGTGCTGCTGGATGACCAGGGCCAGGTGCTGCGCCCGGCCAAGCTGTGGTGCGATACCCAAAGCAGCGCCGAAAACCAGCGCCTGCTGGACTGGCTGGGGGGCACCCAGGGCTCCCTGGAGCGCCTGGGGCTGGCCATTGCCCCGGGCTACACGGTGTCAAAGCTGCTCTGGACCCGGGAGCAGCATCCGGAGCTGTTCCAGCGCATTGCGCATATCCTGCTGCCCCACGACTACCTCAATTTCTGGCTGACCGGGCGCTGCTGCAGCGAGTACGGCGATGCCTCGGGCAGCGGCTATTTCGATGTGCGCAGGCGCGACTGGGACCGCGCCCTGCTGGCCCATATCGACCCCAGCGGGCGCCTGGAGCGGGCCTTGCCGCCGTTGCTCGAAGCGCACCAGCCTGTGGGCCGGATCCTTGCGCCGGTCGCCCGGCAACTGGGGATCAGCGCGGATGCCTGGGTGGCCAGCGGCGGTGGCGACAACATGCTGGGGGCCATCGGCACCGGCAATATCCAGCCCGGAATCATCACCATGAGCCTGGGCTCCTCCGGCACCGTGTATGCCTACGCCGAGCGCCCGCTGATCAGCCCCGAGCCTTCGGTGGCGACCTTCTGTTCGTCCAGCGGTGGCTGGCTGCCGCTGATCTGCACCATGAACCTGACCAACGCCACCACCCTGGTGCGCGAACTGCTGGGCCTGGACCTTGCCGCTTTCAACCAGCGCCTGGAGCAGGCCCCCATCGGGGCCGAGGGGCTGTGCCTGCTGCCGTTCTTCAACGGCGAGCGAGTGCCCGCCCTGCCCCAGGCCCAGGGCAGCCTGCACGGCATGACCCTGGACAACCTGACCCCGGCCAACCTGTGCCGCGCGGTGGTGGAAGGCACCACCTTCGGTTTGCGCTACGGCCTCGACCTGTTGCGCGCAGCGGGCCTGCACAGCCAGAGCATCCGGCTGATCGGCGGCGGTGCGAAAAGCCTGCTGTGGCGGCAGATGGTCGCCGATATCATGCATGCCCCGGTGATCTGCCCCCGCGAGGCCGAAGCCGCCGCATTGGGCGCGGCGATCCAGGCAGCCTGGTGCCATGGCCGGCAGGACGATCCGGACCTGGACCTGCAACAACTCTGCGAGCGCTGCGTGCGCCTCGACCCGGGCAGCGAAACCCAGCCCCGGGCCGAACACGTGGCGGCCTACGAACCGGTGTACCAGCGCTATCGACAGCAACTGGCAAGCCTTTGAAGAGCGAATGACTATGTATCTGGTGTGTGGCGAAGCGCTGTTCGACTTTTTCAGCGCGGATGAGGCCGGGGCCCCGGCCAGTAAAGTGGCGTTCCAGGCGATCGCCGGGGGCTCGCCGTTCAACGTGGCGGTGGGCCTGCGCCGCCTGGGCGTCGATGTCGCCCTGCTGGCCGGGCTGTCCCGGGACTACCTGGGCCAGCGCCTGCGGCGGGTGCTGGAAAACGAAGGCGTGGATACCCGCTACCTGCGGGAATTCGACGCCCCCACCACCCTGGCCATGGTGGCCGTGGGCGCCGATGGCTCGCCCCACTACAGCTTTCGCGGCGAGGGCTGTGCCGATCGCCAGTTGCAAGAAGAGCACCTGCCGCAGCTCGACGCACAGGTGCGCGGGCTGCATATCGGCTCGTTTGCCCTGGTGGTGCAGCCGATTGCCGATACCTTGCTGGCCCTGGTGCGCCGTGAGCGCGGGCAGCGGCTGATCAGCCTGGACCCCAACGTACGGCTCAACCCGCAGCCGGATATCCAGCTGTGGCGCCAGCGCATCGCCGAACTGGCCGGCCATGCCGACCTGATCAAGGTCAGCGACGAAGACCTGGCCCAGCTGTACCCCGGGCAGGCGCCCGAGACGCTGATCCGGGGTTGGCTGCAAGGCAATGCCCGGCTGGTGTTCCTGACCCGTGGCAGCCAGGGGGCGACGGTGTTCAGCCGTGGGCATGGCAACTGGTCGGTGGACGCGCCCCGGGTGGAGGTTGCCGACACCGTGGGCGCCGGGGATACCTTCCAGGCTGCGCTGATCACCTGGCTGACCGAACAGGGCCTGGATTCCCCCCAGGGCCTTGAACAGCTCGATCGCGAACAGACCGACGCCCTGCTGCGTTTCGCCGTCAACGCCGCGGCCCAGACCTGCACCCGCACCGGCCCGGACCTGCCGTACCGGCATCAACTCCCGTAGCCGCCGGCTTGCCGGCGAAGAGGCCCGCAAGCCTTGCGCAATTGCGGCTACCGCCTTCGCTGGCCAGCCAGCTTCTACCAGAGTCGTCGGTCAGAGCAGCGAGAAGTTGTAGCTGACGATCAGGCGGGTTTCGTCCATGTCGCGGGCGATCTTCTGGTAGTTGCTGCGGTAGGTGGCGTTGCGCAGGCGCAGGCTCACGTCCTTGAAGGTGCCGCTCTGCACCACGTACTTGAGCTCGCTGTCGCGCTCCCATTCGCGGCCTTCTCGCAGGCTGCCCGGGACCTTGATGTGGTCGCCGCTGACGTAGCGGGTCAGGAAGCTCAAGCCGTTGAGGCCAATGGCCTTGAAGTCATAGTCATAGCGCAGTTGCCAGGAACGCTCCTGGATCGCAGCGAAGTCGTTGACCTGCACGTAGTTCACCAGGTACGGGTTGCTGCCATCCAGGTAAGGCATGGAGTTGTCGCCGTACATGCGCTGCCAGCCGGCACTGAACACGTGCCCGGCCACGCTGTAGCCGAGCATGCTGCTCAGGGCGCGGTTATCGATGCCGCCGGCGCGCTCGGCGCCGGTGTCGGCACTCTTGAGCAGGCGCAGGTCGCCTTTGAGCACCCCGGGCCCCAGGGGCTGGTTGGCCAGCAGGCCGACAAAATGCTGACGGTAGATGTCTTCCAGCTCGGCGTAGTGGTACTGGCCGGTCAGGCGATCGTTGAACTTGTAGTCCACCCCATAGGTGTCGAAGTGATCCGCCGTGGTGTTGCAGGCGTAGCGCTTGTTCTTGCAGTGCACGCGGATGTCCTGGGCATCGCTGGAGTCCCGCGCGGTGTAGCGGTTCAAGCGGGCCGCGGTCAGGGTCAGGTCCTTGACCTCCCGGGAAGTCAGCACCGCGCCGTTGAACATGGTGGGCAGCAGGCGCCCGTCGTTGTACTTGAGCAGTGGCAGGTCCGGCAACTGGGCGCCGTACTTGAATACCGTCTGCGAGACCCGGACCTTGGCGGTCAACCCCAGCTTGGCGTACTGGTCCGCCGAGCCCCGCGGGTCGTGACCGCTGGAGGGCAGCAGGCCGCTGTTGCTGCGGTCGGGGCTGGAGTCGAGCTTGATCCCCAGCATGCCCAGGGCATCCAGGCCGAAACCCACGGTGCCCTCGGTGTAGCCCGATTGCAGGTTGAGAATAAAACCCTGGGCCGATTCTTCACGCTTGGATGCGCCCTGGTCGGTGCTGGTGTGGCCGTCGCGAAAGTCCCGGTTGAAGTAGATCGTGCGCGATTCCAGCTTGGCGCTGCTGTCTTCGAAAAAACCCTCCGCATTGGCCAGGGGGGCAAAACCCGCGCACAGCACGGCAGCGCCGAGGCCCAGCAATGGGCACGGATTGAGTAAGGGGAAAGGGGGACGCATGAACAGGCTCCAGCAGCAAATCAGTGACGCGAGGTAAAGAAAAAGACCCAGGTGAAATTCATCCAGCGAATCTGTGGTCGCCAGCTGAATTGATTGAATCAATGAAGACCGGCAATGATGGCAGATAGCCCCTACCCTCCCAACCCGACTTTAGTCTGACGCCCGCCTGGTCATAACCGGCGCTACCCGTCCCGCCTTGCCAGCCATATCTTTGAAAAAACCGATCAATTTCAACAGTTTTCAAGCTGCAGAAAAGCGTCAAAAAAACTGTCCGACTGCTCAGCTTCGCCTTCGGAACCCAGGCTGCCGTAGCAGGTAATATCAAAAAGGCATTAGCTTTTCGTCTCACCGCACTACCGTTCGTCGGTTTTTTCAGTCATTTATTAACAAAAACCAACTATTTGACGCTTTCCATGATGATCATAATGAATAAGCTTAACTAATTGTTTTTAAACATTATTTTATGAATCGAAAAATAAAAAAACACAGCTGTCATTTATGTAACACAGCAAAACGTCAATTAAACGTCTCGCTGTTATGGTAGTGTCAAAAAAAGAGCGTGATAGCGGCAATGTGCCATACGCCTTTTCAGAAGGTGAGAACCACCCTCACCCCAACACTCATCATGGACGAGGTCGTTCCCTTGGAAGTCAGCGTTTTTGGTACTGGCTATGTTGGCCTGGTGCAAGCAGTTGCCCTGGCCGATGTCGGGCATAACGTGGTCTGTGTCGATATCGACAGCCACAAGATCGCCCAGCTGCAACGTTCTATTCCGCCGATTCACGAGCCGGGCCTGGCGACCCTGATCGAAGAGAATCAAAAGGCCGGCCGATTGCACTTCACCACCCAGGCCAGCGATGCAGTGGGCCACGGCAAGGTGATTTTCATCGCGGTCGGCACTCCCTCCAACGAAGACGGCTCCGCCGACCTCGACCATGTCCTGGCGGTGGCGCGCAACATTGCCTGCCTGATGTTCAGCGACAAGACCCTGGTGATCAAATCCACGGTGCCGGTGGGCACCGCCGATCTGGTGATCGAGACCGTCGCCGAACAACTGGCGGACCTGGGCAAATCCGAGCTGCGGGTGCACGTGGTCTCCAACCCGGAGTTCCTCAAGGAAGGCTCGGCCGTGGCCGACTGCATGCGCCCGGACCGGATCATCGTCGGTTGCGCCGACGACCTGCCCCGCCAGCAGTTGAGCGAGCTATACGCGCCCTTCAACCACAACCATGACCGCCTGATGTTCATGGACAACCGCAGCGCCGAGCTGGTCAAGTACGCGGCCAACGCGATGCTCGCCACTCGTATCAGCTTCATGAACGAGATGGCCAACCTGGCGGAACGCCTGGGGGTGGACATCAATGCCGTGCGCAAGGGCATCGGTGCCGACCCGCGCATTGGCTACCACTTCATCTACCCCGGCGCCGGCTTCGGCGGCTCGTGCTTCCCCAAGGACCTGCGGGCGCTGATCCACACCGCAGAAAGCCACGGGCTGGAACCGCACATGCTCAAGACCGTGCGCGACGTCAATGAGCAGCAGCGCCATGTGCTGTTTCGCAAGCTCAAGGCGCACCTGGGGGACAACCTGCAGGGCAAGGTCATCGCGCTCTGGGGCCTGGCCTTCAAGCCCAACACCGACGACATGCGCGAAGCCACCAGCCGCTACCTGATGCAGGCACTGTGGGAGGCCGGGGCCAAGGTCCAGGCCTACGACCCGGAAGCCATGACCGAATGCCGGCGCCTGTACGGCTACCGCGATGACCTGCAACTGTGTGCCACCCGTGACGACACCCTGCAAGGCGCCGACGCGCTGGTGATCTGCACCGAATGGAAGGCCTTTCGCGTGGTGGACTTCACGCTGCTGCGCGAGACCCTCAGGGATCGCCTGGTGGTCGACGGCCGCAACCTCTACAACCCACAACAGGCAGCGGATGCCGGCCTGCATTACCTGAGCATCGGCCTGCCCTACCGTGTACCGGAGGCATTGCGCGCATGAATATCCTGATCACCGGGGCCGCCGGATTCATCGGCGCCCATACCGCACTGCGTTTGCTCAAGGATGGGCACCAGGTCACCGGGCTGGATAATTTCAACGACTACTACGACCCCCAGCTCAAGCGCGACCGGGTGCGCTGGGTGGAACGCCAGGTAGGGCACTTTCCCCTGCAGCGCCTGGACCTGGCCGACAGCGAGGGCCTGGAACGGCTGTTCGCCGAAGTACGGCCCCAGGTGGTGATCAACCTCGCCGCCCAGGCCGGGGTGCGCTATTCCCTGGAAAACCCCAAGGCCTACCTGGACAGCAACCTCAGCGGTTTCCTCAACCTGCTGGAGATGTGCCGGCGCTACCCGGTGCAGCACCTGATCTACGCCTCGTCCAGTTCGGTGTACGGGGCCAACCAGCAGACCCCGTACAAGGTCAGTGACAACGTCGACCACCCGCTGTCGCTGTATGCGGCCAGCAAGAAAGCCAACGAGCTGATGGCCCACAGCTACAGCCACCTGTTCGGCGTGCCCGCCACCGGCCTGCGCTTCTTCACGGTGTACGGCCCCTGGGGCCGGCCGGACATGTCGCCGATCCTGTTCGCCGACGCCATCAGCCAGGGCCGGCCGCTGAAACTGTTCAACTACGGCATGCACCAGCGCGACTTCACCTACATCGACGACATCGTCGAATCCCTGGTGCGCCTGCTGGGCAAGCCGCCAGTGCGCGATCCGCTGTGGGACCGGGAACAGCCGGACCCGTCCACCAGCATGGCGCCCTGGCGCCTGTTCAACATCGGCGGCCAGCGCCCGGTGGAGCTCAAGGACTACGTGGCGACCCTGGAAAAACTCCTCGGCCACAAGGCCCAGGTGGAATACCTGCCGCTGCAGCCCGGCGATGTGCTCAACACCTGCGCGGATGTCAGCGCCCTGGAAAACCTCACCGGTTTCGGCCCCCAGGTGCCCCTGGAGGAAGGCCTGCGCGAGTTCGTCCAGTGGTACCTGAGCTACTACCCGGGCGCGGCGTCCTGAGCCGCGACAGCCGAACGTTTTTACCCAACCCCTGCAATGGAAGTATTCCCGGTGGATATGGATAGACCTCTCTCATCGCCCGCAACCGAGGTGCCCGCCCCGCTGCACATCGACCGGCGCAACGACCCGTTCCGGCGCAAGGTCCAGGCCGCCATCGACCTGCAACAGCACGGCTGGATCACCGGCCGCGACGGCGGGCGGCCCTGGACCTTGTCGCGCAGCAAGCGCCTGACCTCGGCGCTTCTGGCCGCGGTGCTGCTGGTGCTGCTGTCGCCGGTGCTGCTGGTCGTGGCCTTGCTGATCAAGCTCACCAGCCCCGGCCCTGTGTTCTTCGTGCAGTTGCGCACCGGTTTTCGCGGCCGGCGCTTCGGCATGTACAAGTTCCGCACCATGGTGGTCAATGCCGAGGCCCTGAAGGATTCGGTGCGCCACCTGAACAAGCACGGCGCCGACTCGGTGGATTTCAAGATCGACCGCGACCCGCGGATCACTGGAATCGGCGGTTTCCTGCGCCGTACCAGCCTCGACGAGCTGCCCAACCTGATCAACGTGGTGCTCGGCCAGATGCGCATCGTCGGCCCGCGCCCCACCTCGTTCCATGCCCAGACCTACAAGGAACACCACCTCGGCCGCCTGAGCATCTACCCGGGGATCACCGGCCTGTGGCAGGTCTCCGGGCGCAGCGACGTGGATTTCGACGGCCGCGTGACCCTCGACATGACCTACATCTTCCAGCAGAGCCCCTGGCTCGACCTGAAGATCCTGATCAAAACCCCTTTCAAGGTCCTCAATGGCCACGGAGCAAGTTGAAATGGCGGCAGCAACCTTTGCCAGTCTGAAGATCCAGAGCCCCAGCGAAAGCAACCTGGCGGTGACCGTACTCGACCAGGAACTGCGGGTCATCCTGCTGACCGCGGCCAACCGCAACAGCGGCGTCACCAGCAGCAGCCTGAGCATGGCCAACGAACTGGCGCGCACCAGCCGCGGCCGGGTGTTGGTGGTGGACACCAGCCTCTCGGACAGCAGCCTGACCCGGCGCCTGGCCCTGGATGAGCGGCCCGGCTTCCTCGACCTGGCACTGGCCGAAACCCCGCCGCCCCTGGCCTCGTGCATCGAGAGCAGCGACGCGGTGAATTTCGACTTCCTGCCCCTGGGCCGCCGCCAGCAGTACAGCGAGCGCCTGACCCCGGAACTGCTGCGCGAACTGCTGCAGGCCCTGGCCGAGGAATACCGCTTCGTGATCATCGACGGCGACCCGGTCTACAGCAGCGGCGACATCCTCACCCTGGCCACCCAGGTCGACGGCGTGGTGCTGGTGGTGCGCAGCGAGGAAACCCGCTGGGAAGTGGCCCAGGCCGCCGCCCAGCGCCTGATCCAGGCCGAGGCCAAGTTGATCGGCAGCGTGTTCAACGCCCGCAAGTACTACATGCCCAAGTGGGTTTATGACCGTCTCTGACCGGCACAAGGACCGTGTAACCATGAACAAGCCAAGACTTTCCCTGCTGAGCCTGTCACTGCTGCTGGCCCTGGGCGGCTGCGTCAATCGCGAGCCGCAGCAGATGCCGGTGCAGATCCTCAGCGCCCCGGCCGACCAGGCCCAGCTCACCGAGGTGGTGCCCATCGAGCAGGTGCTGCGGCCCCAGGACGTGCTGGACGTGATCTTCCATATCGGCACCACCAGCCAGCAGCGCTACCTCGTGCAGCCCGGCGACCAGGTGGATGTGACCTTCCTCACCGCTCCGGAACTGGGCGGCAGCAAACTGGTGCTGCCCGACGGCAGCATCGACATGCCCTACGTGGGCAATATCCAGGTCGCCGGGCTCTCCGCCGAACAGGCGCGCCAGGTCCTGGAAACCCAATACGCCAAGGTGCTGAAGAAGCCGCAGATCAACTTTTCGATCTCCCACGCCATGGCCCAGCTGGACAACCTGCGCACCAGCCTGACCAACCCGGCCACCGGGCTTAGCCGCGAGATCGTCGTGGGCTCCGACGGCCGCGCCAGTTTCCCGCTGCTGGGCAGCCTGTCGTTGCAGGGCAAGAGCCTCAGCGAGCTGCAGACCCTGGTCAACCAGCGCTATGCCAAGGAGGTGGGTTCGGTGAGCGTCGATGTGCTGCTCAAGACCACCGCCTCCAACGAGGTGTTCGTCATGGGCGAAGTCGGCCAGCCCGGAGCCTACCCGATCCGCCGGCCGATCTCGGTGCTTGAGGCCCTGACCCTGGCCAAGGGGGCCGGCCCCACTGCACGCCTGGATTCGGTGGTGATCATGCGGCGCAAGGGCAACCAGGTCGAAGCCCGGGTCTACGACGCCGACGCGGCGCTGGACGGCAAGGCCCTGCAATTCGCCTACCTGCAGCCCGACGACATGCTCTATGTGCCCAAGACCCGCCTGGCCAAGGCCGGCGCCCTGAGCAAGCAGCTGGCGGACGTGATCATGTTCCAGGGTGTCGGGTTCAGCTTCGGCTACCGCGTCGACAACAAAGAAACGAACAACAACTGAGTTCCCTCTTGATGACCAAGATCGAAAACTACCTGCACGAGTTCCTGCTCGTGTTCTTTGTCAATCGGCGCCTGATCAAACGGGTGTTCCTGGGTTTCGCGGTGATCGCCCTGCTGCTGCCCCTGGTGCTCAAGCAGAGCTTCGAGATCACTGCCGAAGTCATCGTGCAGTCCAAGAAACTCTCGCAGACCGACGCCAACACCGTGCTCGCCCCGGACTCCGACAAGTTCATCCCGCCGTCGCTGGCGGACATGGAGACCGAGAGCAACATCCTGCGCTCACCCACGCTGATCCGCGACACCATCGACCAGTTGCGCCGCGAAGGCCAGTTCGGCGGCAGCGAGGGCCTGTTGACCCGGCTGATCGTCAAGCCGATCCGCAATGGCCTGATCGACCCCCTGCGCAACCATGTGATCAACCCGGTGCGCGGTTTCTTCGGCCTGGCCGTGGACCCGGTGCGCGATACCAGCCTGGATGCCTTCACCGACCAGGCGGTCAAGGACCTGAAGATCGGCACCCTGCCCGGCTCCAACGTGATCTCCATCGTCTACGCCAGCCCCAATGCCGCCGAAGGCACGCGCTTTGTCGAGCGCCTGCTGGCCAACTACCTGAAGAACCGCCAGGACCTGCAATCCAACGAACTGCCCGAAGCCTTCTACGAACAGAAGAAGGCCCAGTACCAGTCGCGCCTGGATGACCTGGAAGGCAAGCGCCAGGCCCTGCTGGAAGCGGCCCACGCCTCCGACCCCAAGGAAGAGATCACCTTCCGCCTGAACGCCATCAACACCGAAGAGCAATCGCTCAACGGCTACCGCGACCAGGCCCTGGAGAACCAGCGCCGCCTGGATTACCTGCAGAAGAACCTGGCTGCCGCGCGCAAGGCCGGCCTCACCGACTACACCTTCCCCTTCGCCTTCGCCAACACCGTGGACAACGTTGCCTACGAAGACCGCGAGATCAAGCAACTGGGCGAACAGCTGACCAACCTGGTGAGCCAGTACGGCACCACCGCCGACACCTACCGCGCCGACAGCGTGCCCATGCAGCAGCAGCGCGAGCAGATCGTGCGGGCCCGGGCGCAGTTCCTCAAGGTGGTGGAGAACCGCGTGCGCGAGCGCAGCAGCGACTTGCAGATCACCCAGTCGGTGATCGCCCAGAAGACCGCGCGGATCAACGACTACAAGGCGCGGGTGCGCGACCTGCAAGAGGTCCTGAGCAAACTGCGCCAGCTGGACACTGAAATCGATGCCTTGCACAAAGCCTTCTTCACCTACACCCAGCGCTACGAAGAGAGCCGTGGCGAGCGCCTGATCAGTGGCGAGCTGTCCAACGCGCGGGTCCTGAGCCAGCCTTACGAACCCAGCGAAGCGGCGTTCCCCAAGCCGATGCTGATCATTCCCCTGGGCCTGCTCACCGGCCTGCTGCTGGCCATTGCCCTGGGCTATGTCTACGAGTTCTTCGACCATCGCTTCAAGCACCCGGCCCAGGTCAGTGATCACCTCGGCCTGCCGGTGCTGATGGTGCTCAACGCGGTCGAGCAGCCCCAGGTCAACCCGTACCCGCGCTGGACCTGGCGCTGGGCCTGGCATTGGGCCAAACAGTGAGCGACCTGAGCATGGCCGCGCAGCCTATCGTGCACCTGATCCACAGCGGCGGTTTCTACGGTGCCGAGCGCATGCTGCTGGATCATTGCCTGGGCACCCCGGGGCAGCATCGGGTGGTGTTCATCAATGCCCCCGATGCGCTGCTGCAGCGTTTCGCCGAGGCCGGCGTGGCGAGCCACAACTGCCACTGCCTGCAGGAACTGCTGGCGCACCTGCGGCAACAGCCGGGGCTGCTCAACGCGCACAACTTCAAGGCCCAGGTGTTTGCCTGGGTCTGCGCCCGGCGCCTGCGCCTGCCCCTGGTCATGACCCAGCACGGCTTCACCCCGCGCAGCCTGAAACAGAAGTTCTACACCTGGCTCAGCCTGCGCCTGTGCCGCAGCCGCCGGGTGCGCCGGGTAGCCTGCGTGGCCCAGAGCATTGCCCTGCTGCACCTGGAGGCGGGGGTCGCCGAGGGCAAGCTGCGGGTGATCCCCAACGGCCTGCCGGAGCCGGCCCTGGAACTGCCGGCGAGCCTGGACGGGCCGCCGCTGCGCGAGCCCGAAGTACGCCGCGACGAAATGGAACCCTTGGTGGGTTTCGTCGGGCGCCTGAGCGCGGAAAAAGGCCCGGACCTGTTTCTCGATGCGCTGATCGGCCTGTGCCAGCAGCGCCCTGCGCTCAAGGCCGTGCTGCTGGGCGATGGTGAGCAGAACCAGGCCCTGCGCGAGCGCATCAACGAAGCCGGGTTGGCCACGCGCATCCTGCTGCCGGGCTATCAGAACGACATGCAGCCCTGGCTCAAGCGCCTGAATGTGCTGGTACTGAGTTCACGCACCGAAGGCACACCGATGATCCTGCTCGAAGCCATGCAGGCCGGCACCCCGGTGGTGGCCTTTGCCGTGGGCGGGATTCCCGATGTGCTGCAGCACCGGCACAACGGCCTGCTGGCCAAGCCCCTGGACAGTGCCGGGCTGGGGCGCTGCATCGGCCAGTTGCTGGACGACCCGGTACTGGCCGGGGAGCTGGCCAAGGCGGCCCAGGTCACCCAGCGCAAGCACTATCACTTGCCCACCCTGGCTCGCCGCTGGGATGAGCTGTACCGCGTCGCCAGAGAGAGCTCCCGAGTATGATCGCCGCTCCGTTCCTGGGTTTGCTGCTGGGTCTGGCCGCACTGTTGCTGCTGGCCAGCCCCTGGCCGTTTCTTGCGCCGCTGGTGGTGGTCGGGCTGTTCGGCCTGGCGCTGCTGTACCGGCGCCCGGGCTGGGGCCTGCTGGGGATCTGCGCCCTGGTGCCCTTCGAAGGCCTGTTCAAGGACAGCGCGTTCTCCGGGGCCAAGCTGCTCGGCGCCTCGCTGATCCTGATCATGCTGTTCAAGCTGTTGCTGCGGCAGATCCCCGACACCCGCCTGCGCAGCAACCTGTGGCGGGCCCTGGGGCCATTCCTGCTGTGCCTGCTGCTGAGCATGCTGTACAGCGAGAACCTGCTGGTGTCGCTGGACAGCCTGCGGGAGCTGGCAGTGGGCCTGGTCCTGTTCTTCGTCACCCTGCTGATTGCCCGGGAAGTCAACCTGCTGATGCTCTGCCGCCTGCTGGCGGTGAGCGTGGCCATCACCTGTGTGATCGCCCTGGTATCGGCCAAGTACCAGGTGGGCGGCCGGGCCATCGGTCTGTTGCAGGATGCCAACTACTTCGCCCTGCTGATCGCCATGGCGGTGCCGCCGGCGATCTTCCTCGCCCTGCGTTCGCCCCATTGGCCGGTGCGGCTGTTCTGGGTCGGCATCAGCCTGACCCTGATGGCCGGGATGACCAAGACCGACTCGCGCTCGGGCCTGCTGGTGGTGCTGTTCACCATTGCCATCGGCGTCTGGCACTACCGCGACCGGCTCAAGGGCCTGCGGCCCAAGCACCTGGGCTTCGCCATGTTCGCCGTGGCCATCGTCATTCCCCTGGGCATTGCCGTGCTGCCGGCGGAGTACGTGGCGCGGATCCAGTCCCTGAGCATGCTCAAGTCCGGCGCGCACTCGGCGGACACCTCCCTGGGCCGGCGCACCTCCTACCTGGTGGTGGGCGGCCAGATGATCCGCCAGAACCCGCTGCTGGGCTCGGGCCTGGGGACCTTCCCGATCCACTACGCGCAGACCGGCTTTGCCAGCAGCTTCTCGGAAAACATGAACGAGCCGGACCTGTTCCGCCGGGCCCACAACACCTACCTGGAGCTGTTCAGCGAGCTGGGCATTCCCGGCGGCCTGAGCTTCGTGGCGCTGATGCTGATGGGCCTGCGCAACTTCGAACGGGCGCGCCAGGGCTTTCTTGCCCGGGGCCAGCGCGAGCAGGCCGATATCGCCACCCACCTGGGCCTGAGCCTGTTGGCCATGGCGGTGTTCCTGCTGTTTCTCAGCGCGCCGAACCACAAGTACCTGTGGATCTTCCTGGCCCTGTCCAGCGTCCTGCGCCTGCAGGCCGAAGACGCTCCCGCGCCGCGCCCGGCCCCGGCCTGACAACGCCGCGTGTAGCCACTGCCCCAGGCTGCGACCAGGCCCGAAGGGCCTTCTGGCCCCCAGGAGCAGCACCGACAGAACAGCAACACCGCGCCCTCACCCGGCGCCCACGACAACAACGCAATCTGGCCAAGGGAGGCAAAGATGCAAAGGATCAGCGTGATCGTGCCCATGTACAACGAGGCGCGTCACATCACCCGCACCCTGGACAGCGTGCTGCGCGCCGCCCGGGCGGCGACCCTGGACTGCGAACTGATAGTGGTGGACAACGGCTCCACCGATCAGGGGCCGCAACGGGCCCGGGAGCTGGGCGCGCGGGTGCTGCTGTGCCCGGGCATCGGCATCGGCGCCCTGCGTAACCGCGGTGCGGCGGTGGCCACCGGCGATAGCCTGGCGTTCCTCGACGCCGACATCGAAGTGCCCGGCAATTGGCTGCAGCTCTGGCAGCAGGCCCAGGCCGAGCAGCGTGCCGAGGTCTTCGCCCTGGACTGCGCGGCACCCGCCAGCGCCCCCTGGTTCGCCCAGGCCTGGCAGCGCCGCAGCCTGGCCGGCGACCCGCAACCCCGGCTACTGCCGTGGATGCCCACCCCCAACCTGTGCCTGCAGCGGGCCTGGTTCGAACGGGTCGGCGGCTTCAACGAGCAGTTGCGCACCGGCGAGGACAAGGATTTCGGCCTGCGCCTGCACGCTGCCGGCGCCCGCCAGTTGAGCCTGCCCCAGCCCCAGGTGCTGCATTGGGGCTACGAGGCCAGCTGGGCCGAATGGGCCGGCAAGGAACGCTGGCGCCAGGGCAGCCACGTGCAATTGCTCAAGGGCAGCGGCTTCAGCCTGCGCCTGTTGCGCTTTCCCCTGTTGTGCCTGGCCTGCGCCCTGCTCAGCCTCGTGGCGTTGCTGTGCCTGCTCGCGGGCCTGCCCGGCGCCGCGGGCCTGTGCCTGCTGCTGGGGGCCCTGGCGCCCCTGGCCCTGGCCGTGCGCCAGGGCCTGCGCCAACGCGACCCGCTGTTCGTCCTGCAACTCTGGCTGCTGCACTGGGTGCGCCTGCACCTGGGCGCCCTGGCCCTGGTGCAGGCCCTGTTCAACCGTTCTGTCGAGAGACCTGACCGTGGCTAAAACACTTTTCTGGCTGTGCCTGCTACTGCCTTTCTATGCCTGGGTCGGCTACCCCCTGCTGCTGGCCCTGCTCAGCCTGTTCGTCAGGCCGCGGCCGGTGCAGGAAGGCGCGCCGCTGTCGGTCAGCGTGATCATCGCCGCGCACAACGAAGGCCCGCACATCGAGCACAAGCTGCGCACTCTGTTGCAGCAGGACTACCCGGCCACCGACCTGCAGATCATCCTCGCCAGCGACGGTTCCAGCGACGACACCGTGGCCACGGCCCTGGGCGTGCGCGACTCACGGATCGTGGTCCTGGACCTGCCCCGGGTGGGCAAGGCCGGGGCGCTGAACGCCGCGGTGGAGCTGGCGCGCAACGATATCCTGGTGTTCACCGACGCCGATAACCAGTGGTCCCACGACACCCTGGGCAAGCTGCTGGCGCCCTTGTCCGACCCGCAGGTGGGGGCCTGTGGCGGGCACATGATCATCCCCGACCCCGGGCACAACCTGAGCCTGGGAGACAGCCTGTACCGGCACTACGAGGCCTGGTTGCGCCAGGCGGAAAACCGCACCGGCTGCATGGTCTCCGCCGACGGCGCGCTGCTGGCCCTGCGCCGCGAACTGTTCCAGCGGGTTCCGGCCGAGGTCAACGATGACTTCTTCATCAGCACCTGCGCCCCGGTGGCCGGCAAGCGGATCGTCTATGTCGAGGAGGCCCAGGTGCTGGACCAGGGCGTGGACGAAGCCGGCAAGCAGTACCGGCGGCGCCTGCGGGTCACCGTCGGCGGCCTGCAGAGCCTGGCCCAGCGCCGCGAGCTGATGAACCCACTGCGCCACGGCGCCTACGCCATCGCCCTGATCAGCCACAAACTGATCCGCCGCCTGGCCCCGGTGCTGTTGCTGCCACTGCTGCTCAGCAGCCTGCTGCTGTGGAATGCCGGCGCCTTCTACAGCCTGGCCCTGCTGGCCCAGGTGCTGGGTTACGGCGCGGGGATCATGGGCCTGCTGGACCGCCGCGGGCGCCTGCCCAAGGTGTTTCGCCTGGCCGGTTTCGTGCTGGTGACAATGGCCGGCATGAGCATGGGCCTCTGGCAATTTCTCCGCGGGCAGCGCTATGCCCTGTGGAACCCACAACAGAACCGCTGACATGAACCTCAAACTCAACCTCAAGCGCCTGCTGGGCAACGCCTACTTGCACAGCGTCGGCCGCGCCCGCCTCAGCGAAGCCGGGGTGGTGCTGATGCTGCACCGGGTGCTGGCCGACGAGCAGGCCGCTCGCCGGCCACACCGGGCGCCACTGTGCGTCGGCCAGCGCCAGTTCGAGCACCTGCTGCGCTGGCTGCGGCGGCATTTCGACTGTGTGCCGCTCAATCACCTGCTGCAATACCCCGGCGGCGACCGGCCGCGCCTGGCCCTGACCTTCGATGACGGCTGGCGCGACAACGCCGAGGTGGCCTACCCGCTGCTGGAGCGCTACGAGGTGCCGGCGAGCATCTTCCTCTCCACCGACTTCATCGGCAGCGCCCAGGGCTTCTGGTGGGAGTCCATCGGCGAAACGCTCTGGCTGCGGCCCGCAAGCGCCGCGGCCCGGCCGCTGCTGGAACAGTTGCAGGCGCTGCAACTGGCACCTGCGGCCGAGCTGTTGCAGCCGGGTGACAGCGACGCCCGCAGCCGGCTCCTGGGGCGCTACCTGCAACGCTTGAAGACCCTGCCCGGGCCCACCCTCCAGGCCCTGGCCGACAGTTGCCCCAACGAGCACGGCCCCCACAGCCTGGACTGGGCCCAGGTGCAGCGCCTGGAGCGTTCGGCACTGGTGCGCTTTGGGCCCCACGGCGCCAGCCATGCCATTCTCACCGGCCTTGACGAGGCCGCGCTGAAAGCGGATCTGCAACGCTCCCATCAGGCGTTGCAGAACCATTGCCAGGCGCCGCTGGGGGTCTATTGCTACCCCAATGGCGACCACAATGCCCAGGTGCGCGCCGCCGTCGCCGGGCTGGGTTATCGCTACGCCCTGGGCACCCGCCCCGGGCTGATCGAGGCCAGTGGCAACCCGCTCCTGGCCTTGCCACGCATCGACGTCAGCCACGCCAGCGCCGCCCGCCCCGGCTTGCTGGCCTGGCGCCTGCTGCAGGGAGCCCGGGCATGAAGCGCGGCGGCTACCTCTGGCACCTGGCCCTGAGCATGGGCACGCGCCTGGCGATGATCGGCCTGCGGCTGCTGCGCAACGTGCTGCTGGCTCGCTTGCTGGGCCCGGCGGATCGCGGCCTGTTCGCCCTGCTCAGCACCCTGCCGGAACTGATTGCCGCCCTGACCAGCGGCGGGCTGAACACCGCGGTCGGCTATGAAGCCGCGCGCCAGCGGCCCATGGGCCTGCTACTGACCCAGGTGCTGGTCTACGGCTGCCTGCTGGCCAGCCTGCTGACCCTGGCCGGGCTGGCGCTGATGAACACCCTGGGCAGCCAGTGGGAACTGAGCCTGCAACTGGGGGACCTGGCCTGGCTGTTGTTGCTGGCGGTGCCCATCACCGTGCTCAAGAGCGGCCTGCTGACCCTGCACAACGCCGATGGCCGGGTCGAAGCCTTCAATGCCCTGCGCCTGCTGGAATCCCTGGTGCCGCTGCTGCTGTTCGTCGGCCTGTGGTGGATCTGGCGCGACCAGCCGCTGTCGGCGGCCCTGGTCAGCTGGCTGGGGGGCACCTTGCTGGTGGTGGTGGTTGGCTGGTGCTGGTTGCGACGCTTCCACGACCTGGGCCTGCGCTGGCAGGCCGGGGAACAGGGCAAGCTGCTGCGCTACAGCGCCCAGAGCCACCCCGGGGTGCTGTCGCAACAATTGATGCTGCGTTCGGACTACCTGTTCATCGGGGCCCTGCTCGACCCCGCGGCCCTGGGCTGGTACGCCATGGCCAGCGCCGCCGCCGAGCTGCTGCTGATCATTCCCGAGGCGGTGACCACGCCACTGATGAAGCGCCTGCTGCAACAGGGATCGGGCATCGAGCAACTGACCGCCCTGGCCCTGCGCCTGACCGCCACGGTGATGCTCGGCGCCTGCCTGTGCATGGCGCTGATCGGCCAGTGGCTGATTGTCACCCTGTTCGGCGCCGACTACGCCCCGGCCTACGGTGCCCTGCTGGCCTTGCTGCCCGGGCTGTTCGGCCTGTGCTACGCGAGCATCCTGCGCCTGGACCTCTTGGGCAAGCAGCGCCCCGGCACGCTGTCGCTGCTGCTGGCCGGTGGCGCCCTGTTGAACCTGGCGCTCAATGCGCTGCTGATCCCGTCGCTGGGCATCGTCGGCGCCGGCCTGGCCTCGTCCATCGCCTACCTCGCGGTGAGCCTGGCCATGCTCGGCCTGTATTGCCACCTCAGCGGTGTGGCCTGGTACCGCACCCTGATCCTGTTACCTGGAGACATCGTCTACGTGCGCCAGTTATTGCGCCCTAAGGAAAGGCTTCAATGAAACCCTGTTCCCTGCTCGCCCTGATGCTGATCTCGGCGACCACTGCCCTGCACGCCGCGCCCCTGCAATGGGGCGATATCCGCGACGGCAGCCTGTACCTGCAAGCCGACGCCGGCGACACCCTGCACCTGCGCTGGAGCCCGGCCTGGCAGAGCGACGCCAACCAGGAGCAGCTGTACCTGCTGCGCCCGGACGGCCAGTTGCTGCAACAGCTGGAGATTCGCGCCGACCAACCCTACGGCCAGCGGGAAGTCCAACTGCCCGCGGCCCAGGGCGACTACCGGCTGCAGGTCCCGGGCTACAGCTTTCGCAACTTCAAGGTCAGCCACGACAGCGCCACCCGGGCCCAGTTCGAACCGGCCAAGGTGCATTTCAGCGCCGACGTGCCCAGTGGCGTGGAGCTGTATTTTCGCGTGGCCGCCGGAGAGCAGGCGGTACTGGCGGGCAAGTATTACGGTGGGGTCAGCGTGCTCCAGGCCACGCGCCTGAGTGACCACCAGTTGCTGCGCCTGAAGCTGGTGGAGCACCCGCAGTACGGTCAGTTCGACCAGATCCCGCTGCCGGTGGCCCAGCAGGACGAGGTCTGGCGCCTGTCCCTGGGCGGCTCGGGCAAGGTGGCGTTCTGGCTCGACGGCACCGCCAACCTGTTCGCCCAGGACCTGCGCCAGTTGCACCCGCTGCAATGGACACCGGGCCGGGTCGAGCTGAGCCTCAAGCCGCAGATGCGCGGCCCCAGCCCGCACCTGGGGATCGCCCTGCCCTATGCCCAGCCGCCGCAGTCGACCTTTGAACTGCTGCGGGCCCTGGGGCCGCGGGCGGCCAACTTCTACAGCTTCGTCGATGTGATCCAGCAGGAACCCCAACGCGAGCTGGGCTTTCGCCGGCTGTACCGCGAAACGTTCAAGATCGACCGCGACATCACCCTGCTGGCGGGCACCGGGCGCCGGGCGGTGCTGGCAGCCGACAGCCAGAGCTTCGCCGGCCTCGACGCCTGGCTGGCGGACAGCGTGCGCCTGGGCAACCTGGGCCTGCACTACCTGGCGTTCGCCGACGAACCCAACCTCAACTACCCCAGCTACGCCGTGTTCGCCAGCTACTTCGGGCGCATGCTGGAACACGTCAAGGCCAACCCCGAGGCCCGGGCCGCAGGTGTGCGCATTGCCATGCCGGTCAGTTCGCGGCTGCTGGACGGGCCGTTTCGCATCGGTGCCGGGCAGCGCCGCGGCATCGACTGGGCGCGCCAGTTGCTGGAGGCCCACGGCGCCGATATCGACGCCATGGCCTGGCACGAGTGGATGGTCCGCGACCTGCTGGCCACCCGCCGCTACCGCGCCAGCGTGCGCGCCGCCGCCGACTTGGTGGGCCTGGATGACCTGGGCCGGCCGCGCAAGGCGCTGTTGCTGAGCCAGACCAATATCTCCAGCGGCCCGGACCTGAGCCCCTATCAGCAGGACACTCACTACGCCGCCCTGTGGTGGATGTCGGTGGTGGCCAATGCCTCCCAGGACGGCCTGCTGGATATGCTCAACTGGTTCCAGGCCGCCGATGAGCCCGAGTACCCCAAGGGCATGCTGGCCCAGCACGACGCCCAGCGCTTCAGCCTGAAGCCGGTGGCCGTGGCCCAGCAATTCATCCAGCGGCACTGGCTGGGGCAGGTCCAGGCGCTGGACAACCCGGCCTTCGAGGTGGATGCCCTGGCACTGCGCGATGGCCCGCGCCATAGCCTGCTGGGCGTGACCAAGACCCCGCGCGCACAAACCATCGACCTGGACGGCGCCGAGCAGATCTGCCAGGCCGGCCCGAGCCTGGAGCTGCTCGGCGCCGACGGGCACAGCCGCTCCGCCGCCGTGCAGTGCAGCAATGGCCGGGCCCAGTTGCAGGTGCCCGGTGAAACCCTGTTTGCCTTGACCTGGAAAACCCTATGAGTCGCTTGACCGGCCTGTTGGCCAGAATCCGCCGCAAGGGCCTGCGTGGCAGCCTGCGGGTGCTGCGTGAACGCTTCTTCTATTACCACTGGGAACTGCTGACCCTGGAACGTTCCCTGGCCTTGCCGGTGCCCTGCCCCATCAACCCCGGCCGCTGGCCCCAGGTGCCCATCACCCGCGAGCTTCTGCCGGCCTTCGACAAGTACTTCAAGGCACAACTGCCGGCCATTCGCGGCCTGCTGAACAAAGGCAGCCGCGGCAGCGCACACCTGGATGAAGACGGCAACGTGATGATGATGGTGTGGATCAGCGAGCGCGATTACTACGACGACCAGTTGTACCGCTGCTGGATGCGCATCCCGCCGGGCTGCCTGTATCAGTTCGCCGGAGAGTGCGCGGTGCCGTATCGCGGCTCGGGGGTGGTGATCCTGGCGCAGAAGCTGCTTTGGGACGAATACCGCGAGCGCGGCTTCAAGGCCACCCGGGCCCTGGTCAACGTGCGCAACGAGCCGGCGCTGAAGATGCACATGCGCCTGGGGTTCCAGGAAGTGGGTGAATCCCTGCATGTCTACTGCCTGTTGCGCTGCCTGCACTTCCACCGCCGCCGGCCCTACCACCAGACACGCCTGCACCACCTGCGCCGCGGGCGCCTGGCACAGCAGCCCAGCGGTTCCAGCCCTATCGACAAGGAACGTTCGTGAGCCTGCGTTGGCAATGGTGCGCCAGCCTCTGCACCCAGGACTTTCCCGTGGCGGCCTATGAGCAACTGCGCCAGCAAGTGCCACAGGCCACGCCGTTCAATCGCTTGAGCTGGCTACAGGGGGCGGAACGGGCCCTGGATCACCGGCACTTGCAGATCCTCCTGGGCTGGCATGGCCAGCGCCTGGTGCTCTGCCTGCCGCTGACCCTGGGCCGCGAAACCCGGGCCGGCCTGCGCCTGCAGGTGGTACGCCACCTGGGGCATCCGCTGAGCGACCGCCTGGCGCTGCTGGTCGCGGACCCGGCGCAAGGCGCCATGCCCGAGGTGTTGGAGCAGATCCGCCGGCAACTGCCCCATGACCTGCTGCAACTTCATGAACTGGTGGACGCCGAGCGCCTGCTGGCGCCCTGGCGCCGGGCCAGCTGGTACAGCGAACAGGCCCTGAGCTGCCGGGCGCCGGAACACCTGATTGTCGACAGCGACCGCGAGGAAGCCACCGGCACCTTGCGCTACGAGCTGCGCCGGGCGAAGAAACGCTGCGCGGAAATCGACGCTCGGGTGATCCGCATGGCGCCCCAGGCCGACGGCATGGACGGGGTGTTGGAGATGCTCCGCGAGGTGGAACAGGCCAGTTGGAAAGGCGCAGACGGGCTGGGGATCTTCTCCGGGGAGCTGCGCTGGCAATGGATGGCCAGCGCCCTGCGCGGCCTGGCCGCCGAAGGTTGTGTGCGGGTGGTGATGCTGGAACACCAGGGCCGTTGCATCAGCTATCGCCTCGGCCTGCTGGAGCGCGGCCGCCTGTACGACTACAACATCGCCTTCCTGGCGCAATACAAGAACCTGGGCAGCGGCCGGCTGCTGCTGGATGAGTGGATCCGCTGGGGGCTGGACGAAGGCTGGCAGTGGGTCGATGCCTCGCGGGTCAGCCTCAGCCGCTCCAGCCATCAGTTGCATGAACGCATGAGCGGCCTGGTGGAACACCAGCGCTGGAGCTTCTATTCCTGGCGCCCGCGAGCGCTGCTGGCCGGTACCGCCGAACGCATCTGGCAGTGGCTCAAGCCGCGCCTCAAGGCCTGGCGCGAACGGCGCCAGGCCAACACCGTACAAGGATCCCGCCCATGAACCGCCCCCTGACTGCCGCCCGGGCCCACCGGGTCATCGTCAATGCCGACGACTTCGGTCTCGACCTGGACTACAACCAGCTGACCCTGCGCGCCTTCAAGCGAGGGGTGATCAGCTCGGCGACCCTGATGGCCAACATGCCGGCGTTCAACGACGCCTGTGAACTGACCCAGCAGCACGGTTTGCTGGGACGCATCGGCCTGCATTTCAACCTCACCTACGGCGCGCCACTGAGCCCGGCGATACGCCACCAGCCGTTGTTCTGTGACCCTCAGGGGCAGTTCGACCTGAACCTGCGGCGCTCGGCCCTGCGCCTGCCGGCCGCGGCGGCCGAGGCGGTGCGCGAGGAGTTGCAGGCCCAGTGGCAGCGCTGTGTCGATCAGGGTGTGCGGCCCAGCCATATCGACTCCCACCAGCACGTGCACAACCTGTGGCCGGTGGCAGCCATCGTCGCTCGCTTCGCCGCGCAGCAAGGGGTGCCGGTGCGCCTGGCGCGCAATGTGGGGGGCAACATCGGGCCCCTCAAGCGGTTGTTCAAGAGCGCGCTCAACCGGCGTATCCGCTGGTTGTGCGGGGCCGGGGCCCAGAGCGTGTGCACGCCCAGGGACCTGCTGGAAGGTTTTCGCCCGCCCGGCGTGATTGAAGTGGTGGCCCACCCGACCCAGCTGGCCGAGGGTGATTTCGGTGACGATTACCTGCCGGCGCAGCAGTCTCTGGAACAACTGCTGCAACAGGCATTGCCCGGGTATCAACGCATTGCCTACAGCGAGCTGTAAAAAACATTAGCTCCCTATGCAATTTAATCGGCAATTAATCCGTCAGGCTAAAAGTGTCATTGACCGCGCTAGCTCAGAACAATCTGAAGCGCTGCGCGGCAAGTTCTAACGCCTGATTGGCGCGGAACTGACGTAGCCTGCATCGGAGAATTGCCATGAACCTGCGTATCGGTTTGACTGCCACCGCCCTGCTGTTGAGTGCCCTCAGTGGCCTGGCCCAGGCAGACAGCACCACCGCCGTGCCCTACCACTATGGAATGCCGCTGCATGTGGGCAAAGTGATCTCGATGACCGAACCTGCGACCCAGGAGTGCAAAGTGATCACCGCCGACATGAAGTTCATCGACAACCAGGGCAAGCCCGAGGAAATCACCTACAGAAAGATGTCGGATGCGTGCATCACCGATAATTGAGGCTGTGCAACACACTCACGCGGGGCCGCGCTGCGGCCCCTCATCACGCCCGGTGCCGATCGGCAAGCCGGGTTTCGCGGCGGCCTGGCGGCCCCCTGTTGAATTCCCTACTCCCGAAGGCGCCTAGAATGCACGCCGCAGAGGGGCAACCTGGCGAGGGTTGTGCGCCAGGTCGTAGCGCAATTCGGCAATCAGCTCGTTGATTTCCCGACAGCCGTTGAGCTGCGAGGCGTCGATGCCGGTAACCACCAGGTCGACCCGGTCGGTTTGATGGTCGCCGAAGACCTTCACGGTCATCGACAGGTCGGGGCTTAGGGTGCATTGGCAGCGTTTGGGCAGAAAGCTGCTTTCAATGATATTGCGCAGTTCAAGGGCAGATAGAAACATGGCGACTCTCTCCTTTGTTCGAGACGGCCAATCAATAGGCAAACAACCTGACAACAATGACGTCCGTGTTCGGTAGTGATCCGGGCCCGGTCTTGATCCTTGCAGACGGAGCCAAGCTACAGACTAAGCCGCTTTCCCGAGGCTGCTAAATTCGATTTCGCTCTGAGCACCGGGTTTTTTCGCTTGGTTGGCTGCCAGCCCATACCGGCCGCCGGCCTATCCCTCCATTTGCGTGCAACTGGTCTTGTTTCAAGGTTTTGCTCAATCGCGGGCCTGATTGATAAGGCAGCAGGAAACGTGCCTGGCCGGCAGCGCCACAGGGCCCTGCGAAATCGGCACGCGGCGTACGAGTAGCCGTGCAAAGTGCAAGAAAGCAGGCAGTTGGCCTTGCAAAATGCCCTGCTACCCAGGACGTTTGCATTGCGCCTCGGGCGCCGGTCAGAATGCCCGGGCCGGACTTTCCCCAAGGCGCCCACTCAAACGGGTGTATCGCGCTTTCAATCAGCCAGGAGGCTTCATGCGTCTGCTCCCCCTTGCCAGCGTCACCCTGCTTTCGGCTCTCTGCGCCCAGGCCTTTGCCGCCAAGCTCGAAGACACCGCACCCTACCCCAAGGCCGAAGACGGCTTCACCCGCCAGGTCATCCACCTGCCCAAGCAACAGCACGAAGACCGCTACAAGGTCGAGATCCTCGCCGGCAAGACCCTCACCGTGGACTGCAACCTGCAGCGCCTGGGCGGCAAACTGCTAGAGAAGAACCTCGAAGGCTGGGGTTATCCCTACTACCGCCTGGACCAGGTCAGCGGCCCGATAAGTACGCGGATGGCCTGCCCCGACGGCAAGACCCGCGAGGATTTCGTCCCGGTGACCGGTGACGGTTTCGTCTTGCGCTACAACAGCAAGCTGCCGATCGTGATCTACGCGCCCAAGGACGTGGAAGTGCGCTACCGCCTGTGGAGCGCCGCGGACAAGACAGAAAACGCCCGCCAGGAATAAGCCATCCCCCCAGCCGGAGTGCCTCCCTTGATTACCTGCCATGTCAAATACGTGATCGACCCCTACCAACTGGCCGAGTTCGAAGCCTACTCCAAGGCCTGGATCGCGGTGGTGAAGCGGCTGGGCGGCACCCACCACGGCTATTTCCTGCCCTCCGAAGGTGCCAGCAATATCGCCTACTGCCTGTTCAGCTTTCCTTCCCTGGCGGACTACGAAGCCTACCGCCAGAGCGCCCTCAATGACCCGGAAAGCGTGGCCCTGGTAGCGGCGGTGGTGCAAAAGCGCTTCATCCTCAGCTACGAACGCAGCTTCATGCGCCCTCTGCTGTCGTAGGAGCCGGCTTGCCGGTGAAGCTTGCATCGCTGCGCAGGGCGCCTTCGCTGGCAGGTCTGTTCCTACAAGGCGGCGTTGCTCAGGGCGGCGCGTTCGGCGACGTGGCGCAGGCTGTCAAAGTTGATGTTGGCGCCCGAGTCGATCGCCACCAGGGTCTGGCCGCGGACGCCGCTTTGCGCCACGTATTCCTTGATGCCCGCCACCGCCAGGGCGCCCGAGGGCTCGGTGATGGAGCGGGTATCGTCGTAGATGTCCTTGATCGCCGCACACAACTGGTCGTTGCTGACGCTGATCACTTGATCCACGTGATGCCGGCAGATCTGGAAACCATGCTCACCGATCTGCGCCACCGCAACACCGTCGGCAAAGGTTCCCACTTCAGGCAGCACCACCCGCTGCCCTGCCGCCAGGGCCTGTTGCAGACAGTTGGAATGTTCGGACTCGACACCAACGATGCGGATCTGTGGCCGTAGGTATTTGACATAGGCGGCGATCCCGGCGATCAGCCCGCCACCGCCGACCGGAACGAAGATCGCGTCCAGTTCGCCCTGCTGCTGGCGCAGGATCTCCATGGCCACGGTGCCTTGCCCGGCAATCACATGGGGATCATCAAAGGGTGAAACAAAGGTACTGCCGGTGCGTTGGGCCAGATCCAGGGCATGCTCCAGGGCGAAGGGAAAGCTCTGGCCATGCAGGATCGCCTCGGCGCCGCGGCTGCGCACCCCCAGCACCTTGAGTTCCGGGGTGCTGGCGGGCATCACGATGCTTGCCTTGATCCCCAGTTCCCGCGCCGCCAGCGCCACGCCCTGGGCATGATTGCCGGCGGACGCGGTGACCACTCCGCGCAGCTTCTGCTCCGGGGTGAGGTGCGCCAGGCGGTTGTAGGCGCCACGGATCTTGAAGGAAAAGGTCGGTTGCAGGTCTTCGCGCTTGAGCAGGATCTGATTGCCCAGCCGCTCGGACAGCGCCGGCGCCGCCTGCAACGGCGTACGGATCGCCAGGTCGTAGACCGGCGCCGCAAGAATCATCTTCACGTAGCGCTCCAGCAACGCCATGTCGGCACTGGGCTGGGGGGTAGCGGAACGGCTGGGGCGACTCATGGTGGATCTCCTGGCTGTGTACGAAGCCCGGGAGACAGAGAGAAAAAACCCGCCTCCAGGGCGGGTTGGGTGCAGTCGTCAGCAAGCCCGCCAATAAGGAATGGCGGTAATAATGCTTGGCTGGAAACGATATGCAGGGAAAGTCATGGGCTGGAAATTACTCGCGCCAGCAGGGTCCGGTCAACGCTTTTTTCCCGGCCTCCTTGAACAGCGACGTCTGCCATTGGGCACCGTGGCTTGAAGCCAAATATACGAAACATATATGATTCGTATATTTCCTCAAGGGAGGCCCCCCATGGGCATCGTCAAGATCTCCGATGAACTGCACGAGCAGATCCGCGTGGCCAGCGCCGCCATGGACCGCTCGATCAATGCCCAGGCCGAGTTCTGGATGAAGATCGGCCTGCTGGCCGAACTCAACCCTCACCTGGCCTACAACGACCTGATCAACAAACTGTTGCTGAACAAGCCCGACCTGCTCAGGGGGCGCGCATGACCCAGGCCCTGATCAAGACCCCGGAACAACTGGCGCTGATGCGCGAAGCCGGGCGGCTGCTGGCCCAGGTGTTCACCTATCTCGACGGTTTTGTCGCCCCCGGCCTGTCCACCCTGGAGCTGGACGCCGCGGTGGAACACCTGATCCGCCATGAACTCAAGGCGCGCCCGGCCAGCAAGGGCCAGTACAACTACCCCTACTGCATCAACACCTCGATCAACGAGGTGGTGTGCCACGGCATGCCCCACCCCAAGGCCGTGCTCAAGGACGGTGACATCATCAATATCGACATCACCCTGGAGAAGAACGGCTACATCGCCGACTCCAGCAAGATGTACCTGATCGGCACTGTCGGGCCCAAGGCCCGGCGCCTGGTGGACACCACCTTCGAGGCCATGTGGGCGGCGATCAAGGTGGTGCGCCCCGGCGCCCGGCTGGGCGATATCGGCCATGCCATCCAGGCCCATGCCGAAGCCAAGGGCTACAGCGTTGTCCGTGAATACTGCGGCCATGGCATCGGCCGGCAGATGCACGAAGAGCCGCAAATCCTCCACTTCGGTCGCCCCGGTACCGGCCTGGAGCTGCGCGAGGGCATGGTCTTCACCATCGAGCCGATGCTCAACCAGGGCAGCGCCCGGGTCCGCGGGCTCAAGGATGGCTGGACCGTGGTCACCCGCGACAACGGCCTCTCGGCCCAGTGGGAACACACGGTGGCGGTGACCCGGGACGGCTTCGAGGTGCTGACCCTGCAACCGCAATGAAGGCCCCTACCAGGCCTGGCCGCGCCGCTTGAGCTCCAGGCGGCGGACAAACTCCTCCAGCACCAGGGCATAGAGATCGTCCTGCAGGTAGGCATCCTCGATGCCGGCGTCGAGGTTGGGGTTGTCGTTGACCTCAATCACCACCACCTTGTCGCCGGACTGCTTGAGATCGACGCCGTACAGGCCGTCGCCGATCAGGTTGGCGGTCTTCACCGCCAGATCCACCACCGCCCGGGGCGCTTCGTGGATCGCCAGGGTGCGGCACTCGCCGTTGATGTCCTGGCCCTTGGCCTTGTGGTTGTAGATCTGCCAATGGCCCTTGGACATGAAGTACTGGCAGGCAAAGATCGGCTTGCGGTTGAGCACGCCGATGCGCCAGTCGTACTCGGTGTAAAAGAACTCCTGGGCCAGCAGCAGTACCGAGTGCTCGAACAGCTCGGCAGTGGCTTCCATCAAGGCCTGCTGGCTCTCGACCTTGATCACTCCGCGGGAAAAACAGCCGTCGGGGATCTTCAGCACCAGGGGAAAACCCAGGCGCTCGCCGACCCGTTCGAAATCCTGCGGTCGCTCCTTGTAGAGAATCTCGGTGGCGGGCATGCCCAGCTGATGGCCCTTGAGCAGGTCGCTGAGGTAGACCTTGTTGGTGCAGCGCAGGATCGACGCCGGGTCGTCCATCACCACCAGCCCTTCGCTCTCGGCCTTCTTGGCAAAACGGTAGGTGTGGTTGTCGACGCTGGTGGTCTCGCGGATCAGCAGCGCGTCATATTCGGCCAGCCGCGAATAGTCCTTCTTCTCGATCAGTTCCACATCGATGCCCAGGCCCTTGCCCACGCGAATGAAACTCTCCAGCGCCCGAGGGTTGGAAGGCGGCAGCAGTTCCTGGGGATCATGGAGAATGGCCAAGTCATAACGGGCCACTTGCCGGGAGCGCGGAACCCGCCAGACCTTGCGGCTGAAACTGTCCAGGGAGTTGGCGAACTGATCTTCCTGGTCTTCGCGCAACTTATGCAATGCCCCCGACTTGACACCTTCGATGTGCCAACTGTTAGTTCGCTTGAAATCAACTAACAGGATCGGACAAGGGAAGAGTTCAAACAATTGCCGAGCCAATTCCTGCAAGGGCTCTATATGAGTTCGACCGAAGTAAAGGGTCAGCGTAAAGCCTTCGGTATCGCGGTAAAGATGATTGCTCAGGGCCTTTTCCAGGCTCTTGTCGAGATCATCCAGGGCCAACCCGTAAAGCGCCTTGCGGGTCAGTTCGCTGATGGTGCGCACCGAGGGAATCACCCGGTGGCCGCGGGCTTCAGCCAATAGCGAGCAATAGTAGCCATGCCCCAGGTACTTGTAGCTGCGGCACAGGTTGATCACCTGGACGCGCTTGCCGGGCGCGCTTTCGCGGCTGTGCTCGAGGTACTCCTGGGCCGTGAGGATGTCGTCGCTGGGAAAGTACGAGGCCCAGTCTTCCTTGCGTTCGACAATAATGATTACCTGGCTTGAGGTTTTGTCCAACCGGGCAATATTAGTTGAGGAAGTGATTGTCGCCGGCAAACTTTGCCCGGATACTTCTCGCCAATGACCTTGTACCGCTGACATAAAGTTCGCTCTCGCTGAAGAACCTGACCCTTTCTATTAAGCACGAACTTTTTTTGAAGTCTCGTTTCATTACGCAACTTTTACGGCGGTCATATGGATCTTGTCTTTCGCACTGCAACCCTCGAGGACTTGCCGGCGCTGGTGGCGCTGGAGGAACAATGTTTCACCAGCGACCGGCTGACCCCGCGCAGCTTCCAGTGGATGATCAGCCGCGCCCATGGGCAGCTGCTGGTGGCCGAACAGCAGGCGCAGGTGCTGGGGTATGCCCTGGTGCTGTTTCATCGCGGCACCTCCCTGGCGCGCCTGTATTCCCTGGCCATCGCCGAAAGCGCCCGGGGCCTGGGGCTGGGCAAGCGCCTGCTGCAACGCATGGAGGCCTGTGCCCTGGCCCATGACTGCGCCTACCTGCGCCTGGAGGTGCGCACCGACAACCCTGCGGCCATCGCCTTGTACGAGCGCAACGGCTACCGGCGTTTCGCCCTGGTCCCCGACTATTACCAGGACCACGCCGACGCCCTGCGCCTGGAAAAACGCATCCTCCAGCACCGCGAGACCCGCAGCATCCGCGTGCCCTATTACCAACAGACCACCGACTTCACCTGCGGCCCCGCCTGCCTGCTGATGGCCATGGGCGCCCTGCAACCTTCACGGCCCCTGGAGCGTCGGGAGGAACTGCAGATCTGGCGTGAAGCCACCACCGTCTTCATGACCTCGGGCCATGGTGGCTGCAGCCCCCAGGGCCTGGCCCTGGCGGCCTGGCGCCGCGGTTTTGCCGTGCGCTTGCAGGTCAACAGCAGCGGGCCGCTGTTTCTCAACGGCGTGCGCGACGAACATAAAAAGGACGTCATGCGCCTGGTCCACGATGAGTTCTGCAAGGAACTGGATGCCAGCGAAGTGCAGCAGGTGCTCGGCGGGCCGCTGGACCTGCCCGGCCTGTTGCGTGAAGGCGGCCAGCCCCTGGTGCTGATCAGCAGCTATCGCCTGACCCGCTCCAAGGCGCCGCACTGGGTGATAGTCACCGACTGCGACCAGGACTTCGTCTACCTCCACGACCCGGATGTCGACCACAGCCAGCACCGCCAGCCCCTGGACTGCCAGCACCTGCCGGTGAGTCACGGCGAGTTCGCCAAGATGTGCAGTTTCGGCAGCAGCAAACTGCGCGCCGCGGTGATCCTCTTCCCCCCGCGCGCCCACCCGTAGGAGCCGGCTTGCCGGTGAAGAGGCCCGCAGCCTTGCGCGGCCCCTGTCGACGCCTGCAAGGGAGCCCGGGGCTATTGCAGGCCGACTTTGTACAGCGTGCCCTGGTCCTCGTCGGTGAGGATGTAGAGGTAGCCGTCCGGGCCCTGGCGCACATCACGAATACGCGCCTTGAGCCCGCCCAGCAGGCGTTCCTCGTGCTCGACCCGATCACCGTTGAACTGCAGCCGGATCAACTCCTGGCTGGCCAGGGCGCCAATGAACACGTTGTGCTGCCAGGGCTTGAAGCGGTCGCTGTCATAGAAGGCCATGCCGCTGATGCCGGGGGACTTCTCCCACACATGGTGCGGCGCCACGGTGCCGGGCGCGGTCTGGCCCACTGCCTCGGGGATCGGCTGGCCGGAATAGTTGATGCCGTGGGTCGCCAGAGGCCAGCCGTAGTTCTTGCCGCGCTCGATGATATTGATCTCGTCGCCACCCTTGGGCCCGTGTTCGTTCTCCCAGAGGGTGCCGCTCCAGGGGTTGAGCGCCGCCCCCTGGGGGTTGCGGTGGCCGTAGCTCCAGATCTCCGGGCGCACCCCGGCCTGGCCGACGAAAGGGTTGTCATCCGGCACCCGACCATCCGGGTACAGGCGCACGATCTTGCCCTGGAGCTTGTCCAGGTCCTGGGCGGTGGGCCGGTCGTTGTTTTCACCCAGGGTCACGAACAGGTAGCCGTCGCGGTCGAACACCAGCCGCGACCCGAAGTGATTGCCCGTGGACAGCTTGGGTTCCTGCCGGAAGATCACCTGGAAATCCTTGAGCCCGCTCAGGTCATCGCTCAAACGGCCACGGCCCACGGCGGTGCCGGCAGTCCCGCCCTCGCCGCCACCTTCGGCATAGGACAGATACACCATGCGGTCCTGCTTGAAGTCCGGCGACAGCGCCACATCCAGCAAGCCGCCCTGGCCCTTGGCCCAGACCTTGGGTACCCCGCTCAGGGGCGCCGAAAGCTTGCCGTCCGCGCCGACCAGCCGCAGGTTGCCCGGGCGCTCGGTCACCAGAATGCCCTGGCGGTCCGGCAGGAATGCCAGGGCCCAGGGATGGTCAAGGCCGGCGGCCACCGGAGTCAGGCTCAGCGTGCCCTGCTCACTGGGAAAAGCCTGGGGTGTGGCGGCCATGGCGGGCACGGCACTGCCCAGCAAGACGCTGGAGCACAAGGTGGCGATAAGGGTTTTACGCAACATGCTCGCTTCCTTTTGTCGATCGAGAAAATCCTCGGTAGCAGGTTTCGCACCTGCCGCCAGGGTGGCAGGACAGTGCTTCAGCGCCGGTTGCCGGGATCGCTGTCGCGGGGGCTTTGCACCCGGGGATCAGGGTTGGGTCGTTGCACCGCGCCACGCGGGTAGCCATTGCCGATGCCACCGTTCTCAAGGGTTGGCGGGCGACCGGTCGGAGCGGTGCTGGGGCCGCGCACGGGCGGGCTGCTGGGCTGGGTGCCCTGCATGCTGTTGGGGTTGGCGCGACGGATGGGGTTGCTGTAGCGGTCGTTGTTGCCGCTGCTGGGCAGGTTCTGCGCCAATTGCAGGGGGAGTTGATGGGTGGGAGGTGCTTCAGGGGCGCCAGCCCAGGCGGCGCCGCTGGTCAAAACCAGCGCGATGAGTGCGGCAAACCCGCGAGCCAGACCGTTCATGAAAAGCCTCCTGAGGAGCGACAAGGTATCGAATTCGATTCCACGCTACGCCCAGGGTTCGGCTTTGTTAACTAAATAATCCTTCAGAACATGTAACACCCGGTATCCACCGTGCCTTCATCTGCAAGCGCTGGCTGGCCTGCGAACGGGCCCTTTGGCCATGCCTCTGGCTCGAGGATGCGTTCGCCGGCAAGCCCGCTCCTACACCGCGGGGGTGCAACGTCAGATGTAGATGAACAGCAACAGCAGTGCAGCGAAGATCGCCCACTTTTCCAGGTAGTAGCGCGTGCGGTTGCGCTTTTTCAGTTCTTTGCCCCGCAGGCGGATCTTGTACAGCTTGTTGAAGGCACGGTTCAGGCCACCGGTCTTGTCACCGGCATCGTTGGGCGCGCCGGCGGCGGACATCACCGTACGGCTGAACCAGCCATTGAACGCGGCGGCCCAGCGGTACTTCATCGGCCGCTCGACATCGCAGAACAGAATGATGCGGTTCTGCTCGGTGGTGTTTTCCGCGTAGTGGATGTAGGTCTCGTCGAACATCACCGCTTCGCCGTCGCGCCAGTGATAACGCTCACCGTCGACCTCGATGAAGCAGCCTTCGTTGTTCGGCGTGGAAAGACCCAGGTGGTAGCGATAGGAACCGGCATAAGGGTCGCGGTGACGAACCAGGCGCGAACCTGGCGGCAGCTCGGCGAACATCGCAGCCTTGATCGAACCGATGCTCTGCACCAGCTCGGTGGTGCGTGGGCACAGCTTCATCGCCGAAGGGTGGCTGTCGCCGTACCACTTCAGGTAGAAGCGTTTCCAGCCGGTCTTGAAGAAGGAGTTGAAACCCACATCGTTGTACTGGTCCGAGCGCTTGATCTCGCCGGCCTGCAGCAGGCTCTGGCCTTCGGCACGGATCTCTTCCCAGTGTTCCTGCAGCTTGTTCATCTCCGGGAAGTCGGCCGGGTCCAGGTACGGCCGGTTGGGGTACTTGGAGAACAGATAGAGGAAGCAGTTGATGGGCGCCAGGAAGGTCGAGTGATCGCTGAGCTGGCGGCCCAGTTTATGGCGCACGCGCCCCCGCAGGTGTACGTACGCAATGGATAAAACGTATACAGCGGCAATGATGAGTTTCACGGAAATCGTCACACGTCAGAAGAGAACATGCTGCGCCTCTGAAAGCCCGGAAGGCCAAAGGCAAATTGCAGCGTCTGAGTTGAAAAAAGCGTAACCGGCGACGCTCTTCGTCGCAGGTTCGACCCTCGGCATCTGGCCGTCGGCTGGCATTTTAGCCACAGTTTGTAACCAATGGTTAACTCATATTTGTTAAAAGCTGCGCTCCTTTCGTTGAAAGATGCGGGTATTGCGCCGGCTGTTGATTGAGCTCAACAAACGCCGCTCGGTGCCGGTAGCGACCCGCAAGCGACTGTGTTGCCGGGCCTTGTCGAGGTATCCTGCGCGCCGCTGCCCTCTCCTCTTCGGCAAGGATTCCCGACTTGATCGACCCCAATCTCCCACCAACCCTGGTGCTGCTGCCGGGCATGGATGGCACCGGCACCCTGTTCGAACCGCTGCTCCAGGCCCTGGACCAGCATTGGCCGGTACAGGTCTTGCATTATCCCGGCGATCAGCCCCTGGGCTACCCGGCCCTGGTGGAGCGGGTGACGGCGCAACTGCCGACGAACCGGCGATTCATCCTGTTGGGCGAGTCCTTTTCCGGCCCGGTGGCGGTGAGTGTGGCCGCCCGCAATCCCGAAGGGCTGATGGGCCTGGTGCTGTGCAGCAGCTTTGTACGCAATCCGCGCCCGCGCCTTGCGCCTTTGCAGCCCCTGCTCAAGGTTCTGCCGGTGCAGCGCCTGCCGTTCTGGCCCATGGATGCCCTGCTGCTGGGCGGCTTTTCCACCCCGGCACTGCGTCAGGCACTGGCGGCGGCGATCGCCCAGGTGGCGCCGAAGGTACTGCAGGCCCGGTTGCAGGCGGTGCTCGCCGTGGATGTGCGCCAGGCCCTGGCTGCCAGCCGGGTGCCGCTGCTGTACCTGCGGGCCCGCCAGGATCGCTTGGTGCCCCCATCGGCTTCGGCCCTGGTCCGGCAGCTGCGCAGCGACGCCCGGCTGGTGGAGATCGAGGCGCCCCACTGCCTGCTCCAGGCCGCGCCGGCCGCGGCAGCGGCGCAATTGCAGCACTTCCTGAACGACCTGCTGGAAGCGGCTGCCATGCCCGGCAGGGGTTGAGCATCGTCTGCCCACGCTAAAATCCCTGCCCCTGTGTCATACAACTGCTCGTTTACATATGCGACAATGCGCACAAATTTCAACATGCACCCCGCACTCTTCGCTCAGCAACCTGGCCTGTTGGCCGGAATGTTGCGCTCGACGTACGCCCGCTGGCTCAGTTCCACACCCATACCGGTCCGACCTGGAAGGCTCCAGATCGCGCCCTGTGGATTTAAGGTCGGCGCTAAAACATTGGTAGGTAAGTAATTGATCTCCACAGCTAACATCACCATGCAGTTCGGCGCCAAGCCGCTGTTCGAGAACGTTTCGGTCAAGTTCAACGGCGGCAACCGCTACGGCCTGATCGGCGCCAACGGTTGCGGCAAGTCGACCTTCATGAAAATCCTCGGTGGCGACCTCGAGCCGTCCGGCGGCCAGGTCATGCTGGAACCGAACGTGCGCCTGGGCAAGCTGCGCCAGGACCAGTTCGCCTACGAAGAATTCACCGTGATCGACACCGTGATCATGGGCCACGAGGAGCTGTGGAAGGTCAAGGCCGAGCGCGATCGCATCTACTCGCTGCCGGAAATGACAGAAGAAGACGGCATGGCCGTGGCCGAGCTGGAAACCGAATTCGCCGAGATGGACGGCTACACCGCCGAGTCCCGCGCCGGTGAGCTGCTGCTGGGCCTGGGCATTCCCCTGGAACAGCATTTCGGCCCGATGACCGAAGTCGCGCCAGGCTGGAAACTGCGAGTTCTGCTGGCCCAGGCGCTGTTCTCCGATCCGGAAGTGCTGCTGCTGGACGAACCGACCAACCACCTGGACATCAACACCATCCGCTGGCTGGAAAACATCCTCACGGCGCGTAACAGCACCATGATCATCATTTCCCACGACCGGCACTTCCTCAACAGTGTCTGCACCCACATGGCCGACCTGGACTACGGCGAACTGCGCCTGTTCCCGGGCAACTACGACGAATACATGATCGCCGCGACCCAGTCCCGCGAGCAGCTGCTGTCGGACAACGCCAAGAAGAAAGCCCAGATCGCCGAACTGCAGACCTTCGTCAGCCGCTTCTCGGCCAACGCCTCGAAAGCCAAGCAGGCCACATCCCGGGCCAAGCAGATCGACAAGATCCAGCTGGCCGAAGTCAAGCCGTCGAGCCGCGTCAGCCCGTTCATCCGCTTCGAACAGACCAAGAAACTGCACCGCCAGGCGGTGACCCTGGAGCGCATGTCCAAGGGTTTCGACGGCAAGACCCTGTTCCAGAACTTCAGCTTCACCGTCGAAGCCGGCGAGCGCGTAGCGATCATCGGCCCCAACGGCATCGGCAAGACCACTCTGCTGCGCACCCTGGTGGGCGAGCTGACCCCGGACGCCGGCACAGTGAAGTGGACCGAAAGCGCGGAGCTGGGCTACTACGCCCAGGACCACGCCCATGACTTCGAAGACGACGTCAGCCTGTTCGACTGGATGGGCCAGTGGACCCAGGGCGAACAGATGATCCGCGGCACCCTGGGCCGGATGCTGTTCTCCAACGACGAGATCCTCAAGTCGGTGAAGGTGATTTCCGGTGGTGAGCAAGGCCGCATGCTGTTCGGCAAGTTGATCCTGCAAAAGCCCAACGTGCTGGTGATGGACGAACCGACCAACCACCTGGACATGGAATCCATCGAGGCGCTTAACCTGGCCCTGGAGAACTACCCGGGCACCCTGATCTTCGTCAGCCACGACCGTGAGTTCGTATCGTCCCTGGCCACCCGCATCATCGAGTTGAGCCCAAGCGGCGTGACCGACTTCAGCGGCACCTACGACGACTACCTGCGCAGCCAGGGCGTGATGTTCTAAAGACAGCGGCAAGCGGTAAGCGACAACAAAAAAGCCCCGTCCAGTGTGACGGGGCTTTTTTGTATGCCCCCTCGCTCGCAGGTGCCGGCTTGCCGACGAAAAGGCTCGCCAGCCTTGCATCACCCAGCGGACGCCTTCGCTGGCAAGCCAGTTCCTGCACGAACCCACAGGCCTCTGTAGGAGCCGGCTTGCCGGCGAACAGGCCCGCAAGACTTGTACCGCTTCTGCCAGCGCCTACCGGGTGCGGGGAATAGATAGTTAGCCTGCTTTCTTTTATGTTCACGGCACGCGATGATGCAGGCCTCTAACCGCCGCCCGCGAACGAGCCTTCATGCCCGAGCCACAAACGCCCGCTCAAAGCTCCATGGCGATCACCCTGCAGATCGTCTCCATCGTCTTCTATACCTTTATTGCCTTCCTTTGCATCGGCCTGCCGATCGCGGTGTTGCCGGGTTATGTCCACGAACAGCTGGGCTTCAGCGCGGTGGTCGCCGGGCTGACCATTGGCGCGCAATACCTGGCCACCCTGCTCAGCCGGCCCATGGCCGGGAGAATGTCGGACACCGTGGGCACCAAGCGTTCGATCATCTACGGCTTGCTGGGGATTCTCCTCAGCGGGGTGCTGACCCTGGTTTCGGTGCTGCTCGTCCAGTGGCCACTGCTGAGTCTCGCCGTGCTGCTGGGCGGGCGCCTGCTGCTGGGGGTGGCCCAGGGCCTGATCGGGGTCGGCACCATCAGTTGGTGCATGGGCCAGGTCGGCGCGGAGCACACCGCGCGCTCTATTTCCTGGAACGGCATTGCCTCCTACGGCGCTATCGCCATTGGTGCACCGTTGGGGGTGCTGATGGTCCAGCAATACGGTTTCGTCAGCCTCGGCATCGCCTTGTCGATCCTGGCAATCCTGGCGTTGCTGCTGATCCGCAACAAACCCTCGGTGCCGGTGATTCGCGGCGAGCGCCTGCCGTTCTGGGCCGTGTTCGGGCGTATTGCGCCCTTTGGCGCCAGCCTGAGCCTGGCCTCCATCGGCTACGGCACCCTGACCACCTTCATCACCTTGTTCTACCTCAGCCGCGGCTGGACCGGCGCGGCCTATTGCCTGACGGTGTTCGGCGTGTGCTTTATCTTTTCGCGGCTGCTGTTCATCTCCTGCATCAGCCGTTTCGGCGGCTTTCGTTCGGCCATCGCCTGCATGTGCGTCGAAACCCTGGGCCTGGCCCTGCTGTGGCTGGCGCCCTCCACCGGCTGGGCCCTGGTGGGGGCCGGGTTGACCGGCTTCGGCCTGTCGCTGGTGTACCCGGCCCTGGGAGTGGAGGCCATCAAGCAAGTGCCCAACAGCAGCCGTGGCGCAGGTTTGAGCGCCTATGCGGTGTTTTTCGACCTGGCACTGGCCATCGCCGGGCCGTTGATGGGCGCGGTGGCGTTGAACCTGGGGTATTCGTGGATTTTCTTCTGCGCCGCCCTGCTCTCGCTGACCGGCCTGGGCCTGACCCTGATGCTCAAGCGCCGGGCCGGCGCCTGAGTCATTGATCGGCGGTCTGCATCCCGGCCCGGCTTGGCCGGCCCAGGGTATGGGCGAAGAAGTTGCCGGCTTCGAGAATCAGGTTGCGGTGGATGTCTTCACGGTCGACGCCGTCGGCATCGGTGCACAGCGCGGGCATCGCGGCCATCTGCTGCGCGGAGCAAGGCGCCATGAACACGAAATGCCCGGCGCCGGCCAGCAGCTTGAAGTCCGGGGCCACCGGCAATTTGCGCGCCAGGGCCGCGGCGTTCTTGTCCAGCGCCACCAACTTGTCGCCATCACCACTGTAGAGCAGCACCGGCACATGCACCCCGGCCAGGGTCTGGCGGCCGAACTTGAGGCTCAGGGGGGCCAGCAGCATCAAGGCATGCACCCGGGGGTCGGCCACCGGTTGCAGGTCGTCGCGGTCGACGATCAGTTCGCCCTGGGTGTTGCAGGCATCCCGATCATTGGGGCGCTCCTGGCAGTAGCGCCGCAAGCGGTCCAGGTCCGGCGTGGCGCCGGAGAGAATCAACGCGGTCTCGCCACCGGCGGAATAGCCGATCACCCCCACCTGGTCGGCATTGACGAAGGGCGACAGCATCGGGTCGCCGAGGGTTGCGGTGATGGCTTCGGAAATCTGGATCGGCCGCCCGTACAGATTGCTCAGGGTACCCAGACGGCTGTGGTCCTTGGAGTTGTCGCCGGGGTGAATCACCGCCACCACGACAAAGCCCTTGCGTGCCAGAGAGGTGGCCAGGTCATGCAGGGCCAGGGGGGTGCCGGTGTTACCGTGGGACAGCATCAGCATCGGGAAGCGGCCGATGGCGATCTTGGCATCCCGCGAGGCAGCGATCTGATAGCCCTCAAGCTGGCTGCCGTGCTCGATACCGGTAGACGGGTAGAAGGCGATGGCGCGCATCGGTTGCCGGTCCAGAGGGTCGAGAAAACTCATCTCGTGAAAGCCCACGCTCCAGTGCGGATGCGGCCCAGGGGCGGCCTGCACCGAAAGCAGGCTGCTGAGCAGGCAGATCAGTAACATTGCACAAAGACGTTTCATCGCACGCCCACCTTTGCCGCCGGATCGAGAAAGCCGTTCTCCCCTGCCATCCCTTGCCGCCAAGGCCTTGCAGCTGTACCACGCCGTAGCCAGGGATGCACAAGCCGGGAGCATTGCTCCGTGTGCTGCATAACCCGGGCCAGAAACCCTGAACACCACAATAAAAAAACTCCGCACCCTGCCCACTTCATGCGGTGAGCAGAATACAGAGTTTAGTGGCCCTTGCCGTGCAGCAAAGGCTCTTTACACAAGCCTTACGCGGCAGCGAAGAGTTGCTGGCTGATCTGCGCCTGGGCGTCACTCATGGCTTTGCTGCGTACTTCCTCGCCGTAGGCCAGGCCATGGGCGCGAACGAATTCGACATCGGTGATGCCGAAGAAGCCGAACAGCACTTTCAGGTAGTCCTCGTGGGCCACCCCAGTGGCCTGGCCTACGTGCAGGCCGCCGGAAGTGGACACCACAATCACTTTCTTGCCGCCGCACAGGCCTTGCGGGCCGGCTTCGGTGTAGCGGAAGGTCTCGCCAGCCACGGCGATGCGGTCGATCCAGGCCTTGAGTTGGGTGGGAATGGTGAAGTTGTACATCGGCGCGGCGACTACCACGGTGTCGGCGGCCTTGAATTCGGCCAGGGCCTGAGCGCTGAGCTGGGCCTCATGCTTCTGCGCGGCGTCACGCAGCTCCGCGGCGGTACCGGCAGCCACCAGGGTGGCGGCGGAGAAGTGGCTGATGGCGTCATTGGCCAGGTCGCGGTAGGTCACCACGGTGGCCGGATGAGCGGCTTTCCAGGCCTCAACCACACTGTGGCTGAGCTGACGGGAGGCCGAGTTGTCACCAAGAATGCTGGAATCGATATGCAAGAGTTTCATCTGGGATCTCCAAGTGAGGACCGCCACTGGGCGATCGGATGTGGGCAATCCTACAGATGAAACCAATAGCTGATTAGCCGGCATAAATGCGATAGTTCGTCCCATCAGCAGGACAATCGAGCGAAAACTCATCATGCAAGACCTCAACGACCTCTATTACTTCGCCAAGGTGGTGGAAGCCGGTGGCTTCGCCGCTGCCGGACGGCTGCTGGGCATTCCCAAATCGCGGCTGTCACGGCGTATCGCCGAGCTTGAAGAACGCCTCAACGCCCGGCTGCTGCAACGCACCACCCGGCAACTGAGCCTGACTGCCGTGGGCGAGCGTTACCTGCGCCACTGCCAGGCCATGCTGCTGGAAGCGGAGATGGCCGACGAAGCCGTGGCCAGCATGGCCAGCGAACCCCGCGGGCGCCTGCGGGTGTCGAGCCCGGTGGGCCTGGCCCACGAACTGCTGACACCGCTGGTCAGCAGCTTTCTGGAGAAGTACCCCCAGGTGCAGCTGGAAATGCTCCTGCTCAACCGCCGTGTCGACCTGATCAACGAGGGTGTGGACGTCGCCCTGCGGGTGCGCGAGCTGGGCGACGAAGACCCGCTGCTGGTGACCCGGCGCCTGCGTCGGGCCCAGACGGCGATCGTGGCGACCCCAGACTTCCTCCGGCAATTCCCGGTGGAGCATCCGGAAGACCTGCGGCGCGTGCCGATTCTCGGTGCCCTGGAGGCCGACCGCCTGGTGCACCTGCGCCTGCTGGACCAGCAAGGACAGGCCTGCGACCTGGCCCTGGAGGCACGCCTGGGCATCGACGACTTCATCGTGCGCCGTGCCTGTGCCCTCGCTGGCCAGGGCTGCACTGTGCTGCCCATGCTGTATTGCGAGGAGGAACTGGCCAGCGGCCAGTTGGTGCAGATGCTGCCGCAATGGTCATTGCCCGGCGGCTGGCTGCAGGCCGTGTATCCTCACCGCCGGGGTGTGATGCCGGCCGTGCGCGCCTGGATCGAGCACCTGAGTGAATCCTTCGAACGCTGCGGAGAACGACTGCTGTGACAGCCCGAACCTTGAATGAAGAGCAAGTGGCGCAATTCTGCCTGGGCCTGCCGGGTGCGCGGGAAGACTACAAGTGGGGCGGTGTGCGGGTGTTCTCGATTGCCGGCAACAAGATGTTCGCCGTGCAGCACCTGCGGGGCGACTCGCTGGCCTTCAAGGTCGATCAGGAGCTGTTTCTCGGCCATGTCGACCGCCCGGGCATTGCCCCGGCGCCCTACCTGGCCCGGGCGCACTGGATCATCATGAACACCCCCTACCCCCTGGGCGCCTCGGAGCTCGAGGCGCTGCTGCAGCGCTCTCACCAGTTGGTGGTGAGCAAGCTGCCCAAGCGGGTTCAGGTGGGTTTGCTGCTCTAGAACAGGCTCAGCAGGCTGCTTTCCAGGAACAGCCGGTCGATCCAGAACACCTGGTGCAAGGCCACGATCAGCCAGAACACCAACTGGTAGGAGACCTTGCGGGTCTTGTGGCGCAACAGCTGCTGGGCCAGCAAGGCCCCGGGCCAGCCACCGGCCAGTTCCAGGGCATGCAGGACGTTCTCCGGGGTGCGCCGGCCCTCGGCCTGGGCCCGGCGCTTGTCGTGCCAGTAAACCAGGAAGGCCAGCAGGCTGACCGCGCCATAGGCGATCAGGGGAATGAGCGAAATCCCTTTCCACCACAGCGACAGCGAACCGAACAGCGGCAACCCGCACAGCAGTACGAACGCCAGCAGCTTGGCCCGGGGATGCTGGAGCCGCGCAGCACTGGCCGAGGGCGCCGGGCGGCGGGCCGTACTCATGGCTTGGCCGCCGTCCAGTCGACCCAGCCGAACTGCCAGGTCGCCAGGATCAACAGGCCGAAGGCAATGCGATACCAGGCGAAGGCCGCGTAGCTGTGGCTGGCGATGAACTTCAGCAGGCCCTTGACCGCGATCATGGCGAAGACAAAGGCGGTGACGAAGCCGATGGCGAACACCGGGAAGTCATCGGGCTGGAACAGATGGCGGTACTTGTAGCCTGAATACACCGCGGCGCCGACCATGGTGGGCATGGCCAGGAAGAACGAAAACTCGGTGGCGGTCTTGCGCGACAGGCCGAACAGCAGGCCGCCGATGATGGTGGAGCCCGAGCGCGAGGTGCCCGGGATCATCGCCAGGCACTGGGCGCAGCCGACCTTGAGCGCGTCCTTCCAGGTGATGTCGTCCACTGTCTCGGCATGCACCTGGTGCTGCCGGCGCTCGGCCCACAGCATGATGAGGCCGCCGACCACCAGGGCCGTGGCCACGGTAATGGGGTTGAACAGGTAGGCATGGATCAGGTCGGCGAAGATCACCCCCAGCACCACCGCCGGCAGGAAGGCGATCAACAGGTTGATCGTGAAGCGCTGGGCCTTGGGCTGGGTCGGCAGGCCGATCACTACATCGAGGATCTTGCGGCGAAACTCCCAGACAACCGCAAGGATCGCCCCCAACTGGATAATGATGTTGAAGGCCATCGCCCGCTCGCCGCCAAAGTCGAGCAAGTCGGCCACAATGATCTGGTGCCCGGTGCTGCTGATGGGTAAAAACTCGGTCAGGCCTTCGACAATCCCGAGTATCAATGCCTGTGCGGCGGTCCAAAGATCCATCAATTCCCCCATGAGGCGATGCTCGTGGCATGCCTCTTTTTAATTGGTCAAAGCATTTGCTGCGTCGAGCGTAGCCGAGAAACCGGCGCTCGTAAGATCAACACAAGCCCATGAAAATTATGTGAAAAGTTCAGAAAGGTTCAGGTTTTCGGCAAAGGCGCCGAAATCCTAACAGACAGGCGCAAAACACGCCGCGATGTTATTGGACTTCCGTAGGGTTGGCGTTGGAAGGCCAGCGTGCTTGGATGCTCCGGGCCTTTTATGACAAGAACAAGAATCTGGAGTGACCGGATGATGAATAGCTTACGCAAGATGTCCATCAGTCAGCGCCTGTGGCTGATCCTGATCGTGGCGGTGCTGACCCTGGTGACCCTGGGCGTGATGATGCTCAAGCAGATTCATGGGGACCTGTACCTGGCCAAGGCGCAGAAGACCCAGCACGTGGTGCAGACCGCCGCCGGCGTGCTGAATTACTACCAGGGCCTGGAAGCCGCCGGCAGCCTGACCCGCGACCAGGCGCAGAAGCAGGCGCTGCAGGTGATTCGCGGGCTGCGCTACAACCAGAATGACTACTTCTGGATCAACGACCTGACGCCGGTGATGATCATGCACCCGGCCAACCCCAAGCTCGACGGACAGAACCTGGCCGCGGTCAAGGACCCGGACGGTTTCGAGGTGTTCAACGAGATGGTGACCCTGGCCAAGGCCAAGGGCGGCGGCATGGTGGACTACCGCTGGCCCAAGCCCGGCGCCGAGCAACCGGTCCAGAAGACCTCCTACATCCAGCTGTTCCAGCCCTGGGGCTGGATCATCGGCTCCGGAGTCTATATCGACGACCTGCAGGACGAGTTCTACGCCCAGGTACTGCGCGCCTCCTCCATCGGCCTGGTGATTGCCCTGCTGATGGCCGCCCTGGTGGTGCTGATCGTGCGCAGCATTGTCAGCCCGCTGCGCGAAACGGTGCACGCCATGGCCAACATCGCCAGCGGCGAAAGCGACCTGACCCGCAGCCTCGACACCCACGGTCAGGACGAGGTCACCGAACTGGCCCGACACTTCAACGGCTTCACCGCCAAGTTGCGCGGTGTGGTGATGCAACTGCAATCCAGCGCCGCAGCCCTGGAACAGTCCTCCAGCGAACTGGGTAGCAACGCCAACGACGCCCAGGAGCGCAGCCAGCAGCAATCCCAGCAGATGGAACAGGTGGCGGCCGCCATCAGCCAGGTCACCAGCGCAGTCCAGGATGTGGCGCGCAACGCCGAGCACGCCGCCACCGAGGTGCGCGAGGCCGAGGCCCAGGCCCAGCAGGGCCAGGTCAACATCGACGGCAGCTTGCAGCAGATCGACCAGCTTTCGGTGACCATCGACCAGGCGGTGGAAGTGATCCGCACCCTGGCGGCGGAAAGCACCCAGATCGGCACGGTGCTGGAGGTGATCCGCTCGATTGCCGAACAGACCAACCTGCTGGCCCTGAACGCTGCCATCGAGGCGGCCCGGGCTGGGGAGCAAGGGCGCGGCTTTGCCGTAGTGGCCGACGAAGTGCGCCTGCTGGCCCAGCGTACCCAGCAGTCCACCGCGGAAATCCAGGGCATGATCGAGCGCCTGCAAAACCACTCCGAAGCGGCGGTCAAGGTCATCGGCGATAGCTGCCGAGCCTCGCAACTGACCATCGAGCAGGCCGGGCTGGCGGGTGCCAGCCTCAACGCCATCGGCCAGGCACTGCGCAACCTCAACGGCCTGAACGCGACGATTGCCAGCGCCACCCTGGAACAGGCCCATGTGGTGGAAGACATCAACCACAACGTCGGCCAGGCAGCCGGCCTGTCCCAGGGCACGGCCCTGGCGGCCCAGCACTCCAGCGCCGCCAGCCGCCACCTCAAGGACCTGTCGGAGCAACTCAACGGCCTGTTGCGCCAGTTCCGCGTCTGACCCCTCGCTGAACCCAAGGCCCCGGACTGACGCCCGGGGCCGACTCTGGGTACAATCGCCCCCCTCCTCCATTTCCCCAAGGAACCGCCATGTCCGGGCTTGAACTGTTTGCCGCCGCCCTCGGCGTGATCGCCGTCTGGCTGACGGTCAAACAGAACCCCTGGTGCTGGCCCATCGGCCTGGTCATGGTGCTGCTGTACAGTTGGATCTTCTACGAGGTCAAGCTCTATTCCGACATGCTTCTGCAAGTGGTCTACGCGGTGCTGCAGCTCTATGGCTGGTGGCAGTGGACCCGGGGCGGCGAACAGCACCAGGGGCGGCCGGTCAGCCAGTTGCAGTCCAGCGGACTGCTACAGGGGCTGGCCCTGGGCACAATGGGCAGCCTGCTGCTGGGGGCTGCCATGGCCCACTGGACCGACGCCGCGCAGCCCTGGCTGGACGCCGCCTTGACCGCCTTCAGCCTGGTGGCGCAGTGGTGGATGGCGCAGAAGCGCGTGCAATGCTGGCCGCTGTGGATTGCCGTGGACGTGATTTTCGTCGGGCTGTTCGTCTACAAGGAGCTCTACCTGACGGCGGCGCTGTATGCCCTGTTCACCCTGCTGGCCGTCCAGGGCTGGCGAGCCTGGCGCGCCGACCCGGCCCTGCAGTCGTGAAGGTCCTGGTACTGACCGGCCCCGAGTCCAGTGGCAAGAGCTGGCTGGCGAGCGAGCTGCAAGCCCACTTCGGTGGCATCCAGGTGGGCGAATACGTGCGCCACTTCATCGAGCAGCAGGGCCGCGACACCTGCCTGGCGGACATTCCCGAGATCGCCCGGGGCCAGCTCGCCTGGGAAGATCAGGCCCGCGCCCAGCAACCTGGACTGCTGATTCTCGATACCCACCTGTTAAGCAACCAACTCTGGAGCCAGACCCTGTTCGGCGACTGCCCGCCGTGGCTGGAACCCCAACTGCTGGCCCGCCACTACGACCTGCACCTACTGCTGTCGCCGGAAGATGTGGCCTGGAGCGACGACGGCCAGCGCTGCCAGCCACAACTGGCAGAACGCCTGGCGTTCTTCGAGGCTACCCACCATTGGCTGGAGCAACACCGCCAGCCGTACCGCATCATTGGCGGCGACTGGCAAGCCCGCCGGCAACAGGCCTTCGAGCAGGTCCGGCAACTGCTGCAAGCGTGATCGGTGCAGTGCCGCAGGGCCACAAGTGTCCATCCCTGAAACACCTGCCTGGCCATCAGGCCGCCATTTTCCGCGGTGGCGCCCACGGCCGGGCAAACTGTTAAGCCCCTGATACACCCCCGCAGCAACCCCTGTTCCAGAGCGTTGCCCCGGTTATGGCCAATGGCCGTCGGGGGTAGGTGTCTCATCCCTGAAACAGTCCCGAAAGCCAACGCCCCGCAGCGTTCACAAGCCGTTGAATCTTAAAAGGAAACAAAAAGCGGCACGGCTTCTGCTCTCTTCCTCGCAACGCCGGCTAGGGCCAGCACTGAGAAGAAGGAATACCGCCGTGGGGACGCTGAATAAAAGTTTCACCCGCCTACTGCTGATCGGCTGCGCCGTCAGCGCGGTGTACAGCCTTCCGGTGATGGCTGCGGGGAATGGCGAAATCATCATCCAGCGCACCGTCCAGGCGCAGCCCATCGGCCGCGCACCTTTGCAAAAAGATCCCAACCCCATCGCGGTCAACACCAACCCGTCGGTCCTGGTCAATCAGATGACCAGTAATGAAATGAGCGATGGCGACTTTGCCGGAATCAAGACCGGAGCGCTGGTCCGCGGCACGGTGCTGTCCGGCAGCGCCGGTGTACCCGGCATGAATGTGCTGACCAACAACAACGGCCTGCCCGGCATGTCCGCCGGCCATGGCGGCGGTGCGGGCGCCAGCATCTCCAACTCGATCAACCGCAGCATCAGCTCCGGCATGGCTCCCTTGAGCAACATTGGAGGGCAATAACATGAGTCGCTCCCTGCTGTTCCTCGCCTTGCTGACCTGCACCGGGGCCATGGCCGACTCGGCCAGCCCGGTCACCGATACCTCGAACATCCAGAACTCCGGCGCAGGCTATACCGGCAACTTCAACGTCAACCAGGCCGCCGGCGACCAGCAGCAACAGACCAACGTACGAGCCATTGCCATCGGCACCAACGCCACGGCAACCACCAGCGTGACCCAGAAGATCACCACCGCCGCCAGCCGCGCGGTCAACGCCAGCAGCACCATCGGCGGCAACTCTTTCAGCAACGGCAACGGCGCACTGGGCGTTAACCAGTCGGCCGGGGCCAACAACCAGATGGCCAATGCCCTGCGGATCAGCATCAGTGCCAATCCGCAAAGCATTGACGACAGCGCCCTGTCGCAACAGAACGTGGCGCTGTTACCAGACTCAGGAGCAACTGGCACTCAACAAGGCAGCCGCCAGGTCGTTACCAGCGACCAGGCCTTCACCGGCAGCCGTGGAGTGATTCAGGTGAACCAGAGTGCCGGGGTGGGGAACCGAATGGCTAACACCCTGAGCATCCGGGTCGCAGATTGACCCCTCGTAGTGCAATTAGAAAGTACCAACACTTAACCAACTAATAAGCACCGGAGAAACACCATGAAACCTACAATGGCTCTCAAACCACTGGTTTTCGCACTGGCCGCCGTCATGGCAATGGCTGCTCAGGCAGGTGGTAACGATCATGGTAACAACGGCGGTCATGGCAACGGCCATGGCGATCACGATCAAGGTCCGGACCTCAGCACTCTGCTGCAAATCACCGCTGGAGCCGGTGCCGCAGTCATCGACGTGCAGAACAGCAACACCAACGTAGTGAAAAACCAGGGCACCAACAACAACGCCAAGGCCGACAACTCCCTGAACAACTCCAACGGCAACATGGGTGCCAACGTCGCCGCCGGCGACGGCAACCAACAAGACAATGCCGCTGCCCTGGCAACCGCTGACGAAAGCTTCATCTTCGGCAGTGCCGTGGCCGCTTCCAGCGCCACCCAGGTCAACAACAACAACTACGTGAAAAACTCCTCGACTCAGAACAACGCCGTGCTCAACAACTCCGGCAACAACGGTTCCGGCAACATCGGCATCAACGTGACCGCTGGCGACTTCAACCAACAGAAAAACAACCTGGCCATCGCCGTTTCCGGTGGCCGCGTAGCCACTGCCGCTGCTTCGGCCAACCAGCAATCGACCAACCTGGTCGTAGACAACAAAGGTGTCCAGGCCTACAAAAAAGACACCCTCACTGGCGGCTTCGTAGCCTCTGGCACCTACAAAGGCACCGGCAGCGGCAAAATCGAAGGTGGCGACGATCATGGCAGCGGCCATGGCTATGGCGACAACAAAGGCCACGGCAACGACGATCAGAAATTCACCTTCAAAGAACAAGGCACTATCGAACTGGCTGGCTACTGGACCCAGCAAGTGCTGACCAAAGACGGCTGGAAAAACCCAGTGGTCAACAACGCCAGCATGACCGGCTCGATGAACGGCTTCTCCGGCAACGGCGGCGCCAACGTCTCGGCCGGTGTGGGCAACCAACAAAGCAACTCGCTGTCCATCGCCGCTGGCTGCAAAGCCTGCATGTAATCGCGATCGTAACGAAAGCCCCGGAAACGGGGCTTTTCCACAGTCCGACCAAGGCGTAACGATCATGCGTACTGCGATCCTCTCTCTCCTGCTGTGCCTCTGCGCCCCCGTCCAGGCCGCACAGATGGCGGTGGCCGGCCTGCCCGGTGGCAACCTGATCTTCAAACAGGTGCAGAGCGTGCGCGAGCGCAAGTTCAGCGACATCGTCGAGCAGAAAACCGACTTCAGCTGTGGCGCTGCCGCGCTGGCGACCATTCTGCGCCAGGCCTACTGGCTCGATGTCGATGAAGAGCACGTCATCAAGGGCATGCTGGTGAACTCGGACCAGAACCTGGTGCGTACCCAGGGGTTCTCCATGCTCGACATGAAGCGCTACGTGGAAAGCATCGGCATGCGCGCCCGGGGCTACCGGATTCCGCCAGACAAGCTCGAGGCGGTGACCATCCCGGTGGTGGTACTGATGGAGATTCGCGGCTACAAGCACTTCGTGGTGATGCAGCGGGCGCAGAAAGGCTGGGTCTATATCGGTGATCCGGTGCTGGGCCACAAGCGCTACACCCATGATGACTTCGTCAAAGGCTGGAACGGTATCGTGTTCGCCATCATCGGCCCTGGCTACGACAAGGCCAACGCCTTGCTCGACCCGCCAGCCCCACTGACCGCGAAGAACAAGCTCGATAACTTCTACCCGGTCAGGGACGCGGACTTGATGGACTTCGGTTTCATCCAGAGCGACTTCTTCTAGAAGCGCAAACACTATAAAGGGGCAGGATGCTCCGGGAGCAGCAAGCAGATGAAGACTTCATACTGGCTGGCCGCCGCCTGCCTGGCAGCAGCTCTTCCAGCACATGCTGGTTTCAAGCCCGAACTCATCCAGGATCAGGAACTGTCGCAGTTGCGGGGCCGTTACGTCATGCCGGGGCGGATCATCAGCTTCGGCATTGTCATGAGCAGTACCTGGCGCAACGCCAGCGGCGATCTGATCGGCGCGACCACCTCACTGCAGATCCAGCAAGCCACCATCAAACCGGAATTCTACGTCTCCACCATCACCCAGACCGGCAACGGCACTACACCGCCCCCCGGGACCGGCAATGTGATCGGCGGCGCAGGGCTGGCCAGCGGCCAGGGCGTGACCCAGAGCGTAAGGGCCGCCGGCGACGGCAACTCGGCCTACAACAACATCAATATCAATGTCACAGAAGCCAATCAGGCGCCGGCACTGGCGGCTGGCGTGGGGCAGGCATTGATCAGCGGCCAAACCATCACCGGCAGCAACGCCGCCGGCAGTGTGGCGGTGTCGGCCCTCAACGGCGGCATCCAGATGGCCATTCAGGCCAGTGGCAACCAGGGCAGTGCCTTGCAGCAAGTGGCCCAGGGCAATTTGCTGCAGAACACCCAGTTGATGGGTAACAGCAACCTGGTGAACAACATGACACAGCTCAATGTGGTGCTCAGGAACAACGGTCCCAGCACCGGTGCTTTGGACTGTAATTTGAGTACGCTCAACGCTCTACGCAAATTCTGATCTTGAACTACGCTGATTCTCGACCATTGGGGTTCACAAGGGACGGTTTATTTCATGTATCGATCGGTTTCACTGCGCGCAATAGTCTGTTTAAGCACTCTATTCCCGGCGGCGCTGGTACAAGCGGCGCCGGACGCCGATGTAGAGACCCTGAAACGAGAGCTTCTGGAACTCAAGCAACGTTACGAAGTACAGCAGAAGGCCCTCGCGGTGCTGGAACAACGGGTTCGCCAAGTGGAGGATCAACCGGCGGCTCCGCCCCCCAAGCGCCTGGCCAAATCACCTGCTGACCTGAAGGGCAATCAACAGGTCGCCGGTACTGGAGCCGGTGCCGCTTCCGGAGGTGCTGCAGGAGGCGCTTCCTATGGCCAGTCCCTCAAGGATGATTCGGAACCGGCACAAAGCGTCAGCAACCTCTACGACGAGGCCAGTGGTTTCTTTGGCGGCGGCAAGTTCAGCGTCGAGACCGGCTTGACCTATGCCCGCTACGATGCCCGCCAACTGACAGTCAACGGCTTCCTGGCGCTGGATTCGATCTTTCTCGGCAACATCAACCTGGACCGGATCAAGTCCGATACCTGGACCCTCGACCTGACTGCGCGCTACAACCTCAACAACCGCTGGCAATTCGATATCAACGCACCCGTGGTCTATCGCGAATCCACCTTCCAATCCGGCGGTGGCGGCGGCTCAGGCACCCAGACCACCGAAGAGTCGGTCACCCGCGACCCGACCCTGGGTGACGTGAACTTCGGGGTGGCCTACAAGTTCCTCGACGAGTCCGAGTTCTGGCCCGACGCGGTGGCAACCTTGCGCGTCAAAGCCCCTACCGGCAAGGACCCATTCGGCATCAAGCTGGTGCGGTCCTCTGCCAACAACAACCTCTACGTGCCTGAAAGCCTGCCCACCGGTAACGGCGTCTGGTCGGTCACACCGGGCATCTCTCTGGTCAAGACCTTCGATCCGGCCGTGCTGTTCGGGACCCTGGCCTATACCCACAACCTGGAAGAGTCCTTCGATGACATCAGCTCGACAGTGGGCAGCAAGACCCCCGGCAAGGTACGCCTGGGCGACAGCTTCCAGATCGGCGCCGGTGTCGCCTTTGCCCTCAACGAGAAGATGAGTATGTCCTTCTCGGTTTCCGACCTGGTGCAGCGTAAAAGCAAGCTCAAGCAGGACGGAGGCGACTGGCAGTCAGTGGTATCCAGCGATGCCAACGCCGGCTACTTCAACGTCGGCATGACGATCGCCGCCTCCGACAACCTGACCATCGTACCCAACCTGTCCATCGGCATGACCGAGGATGCTCCGGCCTTCACCTTCAGCCTGAAATTCCCCTACTACTTCTGACCCACCGGCAAAAACGCCAAGGCCCGCTGCGATTCCCCAATCGCAGCGGGCCTTGGCGTTTCTCCCCGCCCTAGCGGATCTGGTGCTTGTGCAGCAAACGGTAGAAGGTCGGGCGCGAGATCCCCAAGACCCGCGCCGCCACGCTGAGGTTGTCGCTGTGCCGGTTCAACACGTCGCACAGGGCCTGGCGCTCGGCGCGGTGCTTGTAGTCTTCGAGGGTGCCCATGGGCAGGTCCTGGGCCTGCAGGCTGAGCAGGCCCAGGTCGCTGGCCTGGATCTGCCGCCCCTCGGCCAGCACCAGGCCGCGCCGCACCCGGTTGGCCAGTTCGCGGACATTGCCCGGCCAATCATGCTTGCCCATGGCCACCAGGGCATCCTCGCTGAAACTACGGGGCCGGCGCCCGGTTTCCTGGCTATAGAAGTGGGCAAAATGGCTGGCCAGCATGCCCAGGTCGCCATGGCGCTCGCGCAACGGCGCGGTGATCACTTGCAGCACATTCAGGCGGTAGTAGAGGTCTTCACGGAAGCGCCCGCTGGTAATGGCCGCTTCCAGGTCGACGTGGGTGGCCGCCAGGACCCGCACATCCACTGGAATCGGCTGGCTGCCCCCTACCCGTTCGATGTGCTTTTCCTGCAGGAAGCGCAGCAGATTGGCCTGCAACTCCAGCGGCAGGTCGCCGATCTCGTCAAGAAACAAGGTGCCGCCATGGGCCGCCTCGATGCGCCCGACCTTGCGTTGATGGGCGCCGGTAAAGGCGCCCTTCTCGTGCCCGAACAGTTCGGACTGGATCAGGTGTTCGGGAATCGCCCCGCAATTGATAGCGACAAAGGGCTTGTCGTGGCGCTGGGACTGACGATGCAGGGTACGCGCCACCAGCTCCTTGCCGGTGCCGCTTTCGCCTCGGATCAGCACGGGCGACTCGGTGGGCGCCAGCTTGCCCAGCAGCTTGCGCAAGTCGCGGATCGGCCGGCTATCGCCCAGCAACTCATGTTCGGGCTGGTCCACATGGATCGAGCCCTGGCCCCGCAGGCGCGCCATGCCGAAGGCCCGGCCGAGGGTCACCTGGACCCGCGACACGTCGAACGGCAGGGTGTGGAAGTCGAAAAACCACTCGCAGACGAAATCCCCGACCTTCTGCAGGCGCAGCACTTCCTGGCTCAATACCGCGATCCACTCAGTGCCGCTGCGGCTGATCAGGTCCTTGACCGCCTCCGGGCGCTCCAGGTGAAAGGGCTGCAGGCGCAGCAAGCCGACATCGCAGGAGCGTTCGCGAGCGGACTCCAGGTCACAGCTGTCGACATCCCAGCCAATGGTGCGCAAACCGGGTAACAGGCGATGGCAATCGTCACAGGGATCGACCACCAGCAAACGGCGCTGCACAGGGGCTTCGAGCATGGCTGTTCCTTGGCGCCAGGGTATGGAAAAGTTATTAGAAACAGTGATTTGGAAAACCTGGCTGTAACATTAGCAAGAACTTGACGGTGGAATGTATCAATTGCTTATAGCGCTGATTACCAAAGGAACTAACGTGGGACTCCAAGCTGTTCACGAGCGACTGATTGTCGCAGTTGTTTTATCCAGCCCCCGCAACTAAGGGCCCGGCCACAAGGCCTGTGCACGAAAGTTGTAAAAACTTGTTTTTCAGTGTGACCCGAGTGCTACCTCGGTGCATCAGTACAAATGACCAGCCGAACGGTAAGCCCAACCGACGGCACATCATTTGATTGGGCACACAGAGAGAAGACCCCATGAACGCCCCGCTCCGTATCAACGAAGCACTTTTGATCGCCGACCGCGCATTCCAGCCTTTTCAATGCGTGGCCTGGGCTCCACAGGACGGTAATGGCGAACTCAGCCTGACCGTCATCGACCGCACCAGCACCCGTATTGGCCACACCCAGATTCCCAGCAGTGCCTACTCCGATCCAGCCCAGCTGGAAGACCTGCTCAAACAGGCCCGCGCCGAACTGAGCCAGGACGGTTATACCTTGCAGTCCTGGGCCATGCCCAAGTAAGCGATGCTGTTAACGGATCACCCGAAGGGGTGATCCGTTATTTAAAGCAAACAACTAAGCACCCTATCTATCCTGCCCTCCTCTACAACTTCTACCTTCCGGGTATTAGTTGCTCTTGTCGTTATCCAGCCCGGCTTCCGGTTTCACTTCGAAAGCGCCCTCATTTTTGCCAAGGTCTTCATGCCCGGCCCATCAAGGGGTCGCTGATGCTGTGTGCTCCGGTTTCCAGGCGCCCGGCGATCCGGCGCAACCAGCCGCCGTCGCTGCGCAGCGTCAGGTCGTACCAGCCGCCACTGCCCTCGCAGGCAAACACTTGGCGCACCTCGCCCCGGGCCGGTACCGCCAAGGTCCATGGGCCCTGCTGGGTGTAGGGGCAGCGATCGATACTGATGACCACCCCGTGTTCCCCCGGATTGCTCAGGGTCAGTTGCAACTGGCTGTTGCTGGTGGTCACCAGCAGTTCGGGCTGCAGGGTTTTCAGGTCGCCGTGGAAACTGCGGTGAAACCCGTTGGGGCCCAGGACCCAGAGCTGATAGCGCTCCACCACCGGCCAGCTGTCCTGCAGGGCCTTGCCGGCTTCCACGGTATAGCGGCGGGGAATCTCGCTCAGGTGCAGGCCATCGTAGACATGCAATACCGCCCCTTGCTCCCCAGTGTTCTGCAGGCTCAGCGACAAGGTGCGAGCCTTGGGATCGGCCTGGCTGTCCACATGCAGCCGATAGGGCAAGGCCCGGGAAGGCCGGGCCAGGCGCTGCTGCTGCGGCGCCAGTTGCTGGCCGGCCGAGGGCAGCGGTACCGGCAGCAGTTTTTCCTGGCGCTGGCGCAGGCTGTCGGCGGCCTGGCGGGTAGTGGTCTGCAGCGCGGGAAGGGTTTCGTGGTTGGGGTCGGCAAAGTTGAACGCCGAGGTCAGGTCGCCGCAGACTGCCCGCCGCCAGGCGCTGATGTTCGGCTCTCGCACGCCAAAGCGTTTCTCGAGAAATTGCAGCACCGAGGTATGGTCGAACACTTGCGAGTTGACCCAGCCACCACGGCTCCAGGGCGACAGCACCAGCATTGGCACCCGCGGCCCCGGCCCGTATACGCCGCCATCGGGCAAGGGTTGCTGGGTCGAGCCCGCCGGGGCCGGGTGGGTGAACAGTTCGCTGTCGAAACCCAGGGTGGACTTGCCGGCAAAGCTGCCGTCCTTGCGCCGCGAAGGCGCCGAGGGCGACGGCATATGGTCGAAGAAACCGTCGTTTTCATCGTAGGTCACCAGCAGTACCGTCTTGCTCCAGACCTCGGGGTTGCTGGTCAAGGCCAGGAGAATTTCCTGGGTGAACCAGCCGCCCTGCACCGGGCTCGAAGGCCCGGGATGCTCGGAATAGGCTGCCGGCGCGACAATCCAGCTGACCTGGGGCAGCTTGCCGGCCTGCACGTCGTTGCGAAACCCGCCAATGATGGTCTCCAGGTTGCTGCCGCTGCTGGCCGGCAGGGTATTGCCATTGCCCTTGTACAGCGGCGCCACGGCGTTGAGCCCGTCGCTGTAGGGCACGAAGGCATTGAAATCCTTCGGCGGCTGGGCCGGGTTGCCGACCTGCACGCTGGCGGCCCGGTACTGCCGGAACCCCGCCAGCGGGTTGTCGCCGAAGTTGTCCGGCAGGTGCTGGTACACCTTCCAGCTCACGCCCTGCTCTTCCAGGCGCTCGGGGTAGGTCTTCCAGCTGTAGCCGACATTCACCGGCCCCGGGCCGTCCCATTCGTTGACCACCGCCGCTACCTTGGCTGCGCTCGCGCCATTGCTGCCAGTCCAGAGGAACAGCCGGTTGGGGTTGGTGCCGGCGTGCACCGAGCAGTGGTAGGCGTCACACAGGGTGAAGGTGTTGGCCAGGGCGAACTGGAAAGGCAGTTCCTGCTCGCGGTAGTAGCCCATGGAAGTGTTGGTCTTGTAGGTCGGCCAGGCGCTGATACGCCCCTCGCCCCAGGCCGAGTGGGCGTCCGCCCAGGAATGCGGGGTGCCGCTGACGCGCTGGGCGTTGCCCTTGTTGCTGTCCAGGTGATAAGGCATCACCAGCCGGCCCTTGCCCTGTTGCTCCCACACTTCCCGTTGACCGGTCTGGGGGATGGTGAAGCGGTCACTGAAACCGCGTACCCCGGGAAAGGTGCCGAAGTAGTGGTCGAACGAACGGTTTTCCTGCATCAGGATCACCACGTGCTCGACGTCCTTGATGGTCCCGGTCCGATTGTTCGCCGGTATCGCCAGGGCCTGGCGGATGGATGCCGGCAATGAGGAAAAGAAAGTACCGATGGCGGCCGCTTGCAAGAGCTTCCTGCGTGTAAGACTGGGCATGGGTTATTGAGTCCTTATGGTTGCAGCGCGATATATAACGCTGCCCCCAAGGTATTGGGCGCAAATAACAATGCAGTGACATTGCCATTGCAGTTGGTTCATGAAGCGTACAACTACCCGCCATTGCCCTACCTTGCCAGTTCGGCAATAACTCATTGCCAGGTAACGCAGGAAGAATATTTCATGAATAAAACACCCGAGCTCAAGAAACGCCCGGTACATTTCGCCGGCGCCTGAACTTTGCGCTGGCGAAATGCACTATTGAATGGGCCAGAAAACAGTCTTCGCACACTCCCTGGGCTGTATCCGTTTTACCGGAGAAAGCACAGTGCTATTGAAGGCTATCGGCTACTTCATTGCGCTGGACCCGCAGCGGGTTGAATAGCAGGCGAATGAACTGCGGATCTCGGGCCAGTTTGTAATCTTCACCGACGAAGTATTCTTTGGCGGCCGGGTCATTCTTGCCGATATATAAGATCCAGGCCGTGGTAATACCGGCAAACTCATCTTCCCTGACGCTTCTGACCGGGCTGAAATGGGTGGCGTTATGGGCGGTTGCGCTCCAGCCCGGCACGGCCTTGATCAGCCCGCCCTGCCACAGCCTTGGCCAGGCCCAGGCCGGGACCACTACGTCCGCTGCGCCGGTGAGCACCAGGGTCGGTGTCTTCACCGTGGAGCCAAGGCCGATCGGCCCGGGTTCGATCGGCAGCGAGCCGATATAGCGCAACTGCGGGTCGATGCCCTTCAAGGTCTCTGGCAAGAGGCTTGCCGATAGAATCGATGCGCCTCCTCCCGCCGAATGCCCCGCCACAATGGTGCGCGACAGGTCGACCTTGCCGAACAGTGGCGAGGTCGGGTCCTGGTTGAGCTTGCTCAGTTCCAGGGCGCCGAGCACATGCATGGTGGGGGCGGTGTTGATGAAGTCCGAGGAGATGATCACGATGAAGCCGTAGCTCGCCCACAGCCGCAGCAGATCTGTGTACTGCCCCTGGTTGGAAAGAATGCCGCCGACGAAGTTGACCACTGGCAACTTGTCCAATTGCTTGATATTGGACGGATAATAGACGCTGGTGGAGATCGGATTGGAGAATCCGTAAGGAAAGGACTGATTGCATTGCAGGCTGTTATCCAACAGCATGATCCGCGCCAATACCCCCAACAACCCACGGCAATCACTCAGAACAGCATTGGTGCTGACTGCATAGGGCCCCGGAGACTTGGCATATTGATCATTGGCCAGCCCAAATGCCGGAACCAGTTGCGAAGCAATAGCCAACTTGCCCCAAATAACCAACATCATGGCCAGGCCGAACTTTGTAGCCAGGTTGCGAATCCACTTCATCGATAATTCCTTTATCTGTCTGCTTTCCCTGCAGGACCGAATACCTGTACCTGGCCATGCTCCCTATATTGCAAATATCTTCAAACTTGCAGTGCACGTCATTCAACTGCAATAGCGCTGAAACATTCTCTGCTTAGTTGCGTTGAATACGTTCGTGACCCTAGATCAGGACAAATTCGCAGGTCAATGACTATTTAACATCCGGGCCGTGATAAACCCGGGCTGCAACGCCCGGGGCCTATCCCCTGGCCTCGGGCATCACAGCTGGCACCCCGTGGATGAGTGGGCTAGACCAGCCCGCCAAAACGCCGGTAGTAGCTTTCGCCGACATCCGGCAACGGGCCATCGGCGTTCTCCAGGGCAGTGGCCAGCCATTCTTCGGCCCGGGCCTGGATCAGACGATAGATGTTGCGACACAACTGGCGCGCCGCGCGGCCTTCCCAATCCCCGGGCAGCAGTTCGTCGGGCAGTTGCGGATCGCGCAGCAGCAGCTTGCGGTACTCATGAATCAGCAGCAGCCGGGCCAGGAAGCAATCCTGGGGCTGCAATTGCTCCTGCTCGCGCAGGGCCTGCCAGAGCGGGCGGAACAACTGGATGAACTCGCTGTAGTGGGCTGCCAGTTCATCGATGTTCCAGCTTTCCCGCACTTGCAGGCGCAGGGCCCTGGAACCCAGGACATCCTGGGGCGTGGTCTCGAAGACGATGGTGTCTTCCTGGGCGCCAAGCTCCGCCAGGGTGGCGTTGATATCGGCCCGATCACTGCGCGGGCAGGCCAGCAGTACCGGCGACATGGCGCCGAACCCCTGCCATTCCAGCTCTTCGCGCACCTGCTTGCGCAACTCGACAGACAGTTGCGAGAGCATCACCAGGCACCAGGCGCCGTCCCAGGCCGGCACTCCGGCGCTGTACACGCGCTTGAAGGCCTTGTCGAAGCGCCGGCGCCCGGTCAGGGTCAGGCTGTAGTAACTGCGCCGGCCGACCTTTTCGGCGCTCAGCCAGCCCTCTTTGCTCAGGCGGAAGATCGAGGTGCGGATCAAGCGCTCGTTGATCCCCATGGGCTCCAGCAACTGAATCAGGCTGCCCAGCCACACCGTGCCGCCGTGGGGCTCGATGGCATCGCCGTACAGGGTGATGATCAGCGAACTGGCGCGGATCGGAGTCTGCTCCTGGAAACGTTTGATCAGGTGGTTCAGTGGCGCTAGGGACGACATGGATGTACCGGCAAAAAAGGAAGGAATATAGCGGGTTTCAGGCAGCTATAGCGCCCGGGCAGGTTCATGGGCGAGCCTTGGGGCGCAGCGCACTGTTGCCGATTCGCGGGCGCCCGGGCTCTGCCTCCCGCAGCGGCTCGCAAGGCCGCATCTGCTCCAGGCAACGCCTGGCCAGCTGTTGGTATTCGCGGGTCCCCGCCTGCTTCCAGGCCAGCTCCGCGTCACTGAGCGGGCGGCTGACCCGGGCCGGCGTGCCCATGATCAGCGACTGTGGCGCACACTCGAAGCCGGCCTTGACGAAGGCTGCCGCGGAAACGATGCAACGGGGCGCGATATGCGCGTTGTCCATCACCACCGCATTCATGCCCACCAGGGCGTCGGCGCCAATTCGACAGCCATGCAGGACAGCGCCATGACCTATATGGCCGTTGCGCTCGACCACCGTATCGCTGTCGGGAAAACCATGCATCACACACATATCCTGCAGGTTTGCCCCCTCCTCCAGAACGATCCGCCCAAAATCGCCCCGCAAGCTGGCTAACGGGCCGACGTAACAATGGGCGCCGACTATCACATCACCAATCAGCACCGCTGAAGGGTGCACATAAGCGCTGGGGTCGACCACCGGGGTCAATCCATCGAGGCTGTAACAGGTCATGGAGAGGTTCCTTGAAGAACACGTCATCTGAAAGCAGGAAATACGATGAACTGCGGATGGCAGTTTGTATCAGATTATTGGCCACGCACAAGACCGGCGCCGCCGCAATCAGCCAGCCTGGCTGCTCCACAAAGACTTGTCAGTCCCGTATTTATCAACGCCTTAGGCAGCCTGGAGGCTTTTGTCGTGAGCCTGGGGCTACAAAAAAAGCTGGACCGATACTCAAAATCAAGACACATTAAATTCAAGTCACTATTGTTTTTATGTATCGCATTGGCGATATACTCGACAAAAACCGGCCAACCAGCCGACCCGACAATCGAGCCGACCACCGGCCACCCCGAGGACATTCACCATGCCTCAACGCCTTGCCTCCACGCCTGTCGGTGGTGTTCGCCTGATCGCCCAGCACAGAGCGCCCCGCCCATGAACTTCACCACCATCCTGTTCTCCATCAGCGAGGGCGTGGCCCTTCTCAGCCTCAACCGCCCCGAACAGCTCAACAGCTTCAACCCGACGATGCACCGCGAGGTTCAGGCAGCCCTGGACCTGGTGCGCAATGACCCGCAGGTGCGGGTCCTGCTGCTGACCGGGGAAGGCCGGGGCTTCTGTGCCGGGCAAGACCTGGGCGAGCGCACCGTGGCACCCGGCGGCGCCGCGCCGGACCTGGGGGCCTCCATCGAAACCTTCTACAACCCCCTGGTGCGAGCCCTGCGGGACCTGCCGCTGCCGGTGATCTGCGCGGTCAACGGGGTGGCCGCCGGGGCCGGGGCCAACCTGCCCCTGGCCTGCGATCTGGTACTGGCCGCACGCTCGGCAAGCTTTATCCAGGCCTTCTGCAAGCTCGGGCTGGTTCCCGATTCCGGCGGTACCTGGCTGCTGCCGCGCCTGGTGGGCATGGCCCGGGCCAAGGCCCTGGCCCTGCTCGGCAGCCGCCTGAGTGCCGAACAGGCCGAGCAGTGGGGCCTGATCTACCAGTGCGTGGATGATGCCCAACTGCGGGACCAGGCCCTGAGCCTGGCCCGGCACCTGGCTACCCAACCCACCTACGGCCTGGGCCTGATCAAGCGCAGCCTCAATGCCAGCCTGCACAACAGCTTCGATGAGCAACTGGACCTGGAGCGCGACCTGCAACGCCTGGCCGGATGCAGCGAGGACTACCGCGAAGGCGTCAGCGCCTTCATGGAAAAACGCAGCCCCGTGTTCAAGGGCTGCTGACCACGGCGACTCCAAGGAGGCCCCTGCATGACTGAACATGACGCCATGGAACTGGCCCGGCGCTGCGCCCGGACCCTGTTCGAACGTGACCCGGCAAGCAACGCCCTGGGCATGCGCCTGTTGTCGGTGGCGCCCGGAGCGGCGCGCCTGGGCATGAGCGTGCGGGCCGACATGCTGCAGGGCCACGGCACCTGCCACGGCGGCCTGATCTTCACCCTCGCCGACTCGGCCTTCGCCATTGCCTGCAACAGCCATGACCGGGCCACAGTGGCCCTGGGTTGCAGCATCGAGTACATCGCCCCGGCGCAGTTGGGCGACACCCTGACCGCCGACTGCCATGAACAGAACCGCGGCGGCCGCACCGGCCACTACGCGGTGCGCGTGGAAAACCAGCAGGGCCGGCTCATCGCCCTGCTCCAAGGCAAATCCTACCAAGTGCACGGCCCGGTGCTGACACAGGAGACCTCCCATGAATGACCCACTGCTCATCGATGCCGTCCGTATCCTCATTCGCAGCGCCGGGGCCGCTACGCGCTGTGCACCATGTGCATCGGTGTCGACCCGGGCATCGCGCTGATCAGCGAGCGGCTGCAAGCACAGTAAAAAGACTCCCCCCGGGGCTCGCCTGCGCCCCGGGGCATGCACTCAGAGCCCGCCCGCCGGCGGGCTACAAGACAACAACAATTCGAGTGACACCATGAACATGCCGATTGCCGGAACCGTGCCCGACGCGCTGCTGGACCCGATGGAAACCGCCAGCATCGACCACCTGCGCCAGCACCAGCTGGAACGCCTGCGCTGGAGCCTGAACCACGCCTACGACAGGGTCCCGCTGTACCGCCAGCGCTTCGACCAGCTCGGGGTGCACCCCCAGGACATCAAGCGCCTGGAAGACCTGGCGCACCTGCCCTTCACGACCAAGGCCGATCTGCGCGACCACTACCCCTATGGCATGTTCGCCGTGCCCATGGACCAGGTGGTACGCCTGCACGCCTCCAGCGGCACCACCGGCAAGCCCACGGTGGTCGGCTACACCCGCAACGACATCGACACCTGGGCGCAGGTGGTGGCGCGCTCGATCCGCGCCGCCGGCGGCCGGCCCGGGGACAAGGTGCATATTTCCTACGGCTACGGCCTGTTCACCGGCGGCCTGGGGGCGCACTACGGCGCCGAACGCCTGGGCTGCACGGTGATCCCCATGTCCGGCGGCCAGACCGAGAAGCAGGTGCAACTGATCAAGGATTTCCAGCCGGACATCATCATGGTCACCCCCTCCTACATGCTCAACATCGCCGACGAGATCGAGCGCCAGGGCCTGGACCCGCACCAGTTGGCGCTGCGCCTGGGAATCTTCGGTGCCGAACCCTGGACCGACGAACTGCGCAGTGCCATCGAACAGCGCCTGGGCATCACTGCCCTGGACATCTACGGGCTGTCGGAAATCATCGGCCCCGGGGTGGCCATGGAATGCGCGCAGACCCGCGACGGCCCTACCCTCTGGGAGGATCACTTCTACCCGGAAATCATCGACCCGATCACCGGCCAGGTACTGGCCGATGGCGAACTGGGCGAACTGGTGCTCACCTCCCTGACCAAGGAAGCGCTGCCGATGATCCGCTATCGCACCCGCGACCTGACCCGGCTGTTGCCGGGCACGGCGCGGCCCATGCGGCGCATCGACAAGATCACCGGGCGCAGCGACGACATGCTGATCATCCGCGGGGTCAACGTGTTCCCCACCCAGGTCGAAGAACAGGTGCTGAAGGTCGGGCAACTGGCCCCCTGCTACGAGATCCACCTGTACCGCCACGGCAACCTCGACAGCGTTGACATCCACGTCGAGCTCAAGCCTGAGCACCAGCAACTGGGGGACGAGCAGCAGCGGGCCCTCTGCGGCGATCTTAGCCGCCACATAAAGACCCATATCGGTATCAGCTCACGTATCGTTTTGCAGCCGGCATTCAGCATCAAGCGCTCCGAAGGCAAGGCCTGCCGAGTAATCGACAAACGCAACCGCTAATCCATCCTTCCCGGAAGCCCCGCTGATGCGGGGCTTTTTTTTGCCTTGGCAAAGGCCCAGGGGCGCAATGCGATACCAAAATCAAACATGACACGTTATTTTATGTTTGATATTAATTTGCGTATCACATATAAACATTCCCATGCCCAGCCACACCTTCACACCGGGAGACGCCACATGTACGCACAGCTGGTAGAAACGGGGGTCAAGCGCGTCACGCCACTGGCCGAGATGTCCGAACAGGAACGCAGCTTCCAGCAAAGGATCGACGACGAGATCAAGATCGAAGCCAAGAACTGGATGCCCGAGGCCTACCGCCAGACCCTGATCCGGCAGATCTCCCAGCACGCCCATTCGGAAATCGTCGGCATGCTGCCCGAAGGCAACTGGGTCACCCGTGCCCCGACCTTCAAGCGCAAGCTGCAACTGATGGCCAAGATCCAGGACGAAGCCGGCCACGGCCTGTACCTGTACAGCGCCATGGAAACCCTGGGGGCCGACCGCGACGAAGAAGTGGCCCGGCTGCACAGCGGCAAGGCCAAGTATTCGAGCATCTTCAACTACCCGACCCTGAACTGGGCCGACATGGGCGCCGTGGGCTGGCTGGTGGATGGCGCGGCCATCGTCAACCAGGTGGTGCTGCAACGCACCTCCTACGGCCCCTACTCCCGGGCCATGGTGCGCATCTGCAAGGAAGAGAGCTTCCACCAGCGCCAGGGCTACGAAATCCTCCTGACCATGATGCGCGAGGGCAACCAGGCACAGCGGGACATGGTCCAGGACGCCATCAACCGTCTCTGGTGGCCGGCCCTGATGATGTTCGGCCCCAGCGACGAACACTCCCCCAACAGTGCCCAGTCCATGGCCTGGAAGATCAAGCGCCAGAGCAACGACGAACTGCGCCAGCGCTTCATCGACCAGACCATCCCGCAACTGGAGCTGCTGGGCTGCACCTGCCCCGACCCGGAGCTTGCGTGGAACGCCGAGCGCGGCCATTACGACTTTGGCGAAATCCAGTGGGAAGAATTCTACGAAGTGCTCAAGGGCAACGGCCCGTGCAACCAGGAACGCCTGGACACCCGCCGGCAGGCCATCGAGGACGGCGCCTGGGTGCGGGCTGCCGCCGTGGCCCACGCCGCCCGGAAGGCCGCCCGCGACGCCGCCTGAGAGCCCGTTCACCCCCGGCCATTGCCCCCAGGGGCAATGGCCCTCCAGCCCTGATGTGGAGTCACTGCAATGTCTGAATGGACCCTCTACGAGGTTTTCGTGCGTAGCAAGCACGGCCTCAACCACAAGCATGTCGGCAGCGTGCACGCCGCCGATGCCCCGATGGCCATGGCCAACGCCCGCGACCTCTACACCCGGCGCAGCGAAGGCGTGAGCCTGTGGGTGGTGCCTTCGGCGCAGATCGTCGCCTCCTCGCCGGACGAAAAGGAGCCGCTGTTCGACCCGGCGGACGACAAGGTCTACCGCCACGCCAGCTTCTATCAGTTGCCCCCCGAAGTCGGACACATGTGAGGCCGGCCATGAACCCTGCAAACGATCTGCTCAACCATCTGCTGCGCCTGGGCGACAGTGCCCTGGTCCAGGGCCAGCGCCTGTGCGAATGGTGCGGCCGGGCCCCGGCCCTGGAAGAAGAACTGGCACTGATGAACGTCGGTCTCGACCTGGTGGGCCAGGCCCGCAACTGGCTGGACTATGCCGCCGAACTGCTGGCGGACGGGCGGGATGCCGACCATCTGGCCTTTCGCCGCGACGAACGCGCCTACCGCAACCTGCTGCTGGTGGAACAACCCAATGGCGACTTCGCGGTGACCATGCTCAAGCAGTTCTTCTACGACGCCTGGCACCTGGAAACCCTCCGTGGCCTGTGCCTGTCCAGCGATCCACGCATCGCCGGGGTCGCCGCCAAGGCGTTCAAGGAAGTCACCTACCACCTGCGTCGCTCCAGCGAATGGGTCGAGCGCCTGGGGGATGGCACCGAGGAAAGCCACCGGCGCATGCTCCAGGCCCTGCCGCGGCTGTGGCGCTTTACCGGGGAACTGATCGCCACCGATCCTGCGGAGAACGCGTTGCACCAGGCCGGGCTGCTGGCAGACCCGACTCAGGTCGCCACCGCCTGGCAGGACAGGGTCGCCGCGGTGTTCGCCCGGGCCACCCTGCCTGTGCCCGAAGCGCCCAGCCACTTCTACCTGGATGCGCGCAAAGGCCTGCATACCGAACACCTGGGCCTGCTGCTGGCCCAGATGCAATCACTGCCGCGAGCCTATCCCGATGCGGTCTGGTGAGCTGATCGGCAGCGACCTGGGGGCACGCGACCCGTTGCCCGGGGACCTGGACACCGCCTGGGCCACCCTCGACCGGGTCATGGACCCGGAAGTGCCAGTGGTCAGCGTGCTCGACCTGGGCATCGTGCGCCACCTCGACTGGCACCAGGGGCACCTGCAGGTGGCGGTCACCCCGACCTACTCCGGCTGCCCGGCCACCGAGGTGATCGAAAGCGACATCCGCCAGGCCCTGGAGCGCGCCGGCTTCAAGGCCCCCAGGCTGCTGCGCCAGCTGACCCCGGCCTGGACCACCGACTGGATCACCGAGCGCGGGCGCCAGCGCCTGCAGGCCTACGGCATTGCACCGCCCTCGGGCAGCAGCAAGCGCAGCCTGCTGGGAGAAACGCCCCAGGTGCTCTGCCCGCAATGCGGCAGCGCCCACAGCGAGCGCCTCAGCGAGTTCGGCTCCACCGCCTGCAAGGCCCTGTATCGCTGCCGTGATTGCCTGGAACCCTTCGACTACTTCAAGTGCATCTGAGCGGCCCGGCGCCGCAGTGGAGAACCACCATGAGCCAGTTCCACCGCCTGACCATCAAGGACCTGCGCAATGAAACCCGCGACGCGGTGTCCATCGCCTTCGAGGTTCCCCCGCACCTGCAACAGCAGTTCCACTTCACCCAGGGCCAGCACCTGGTGCTGCGCACCGAGCTTGAAGGCGAGGAAGTGCGCCGCTCCTATTCGATCTGCACCGGGGTCAACGACGGTGAACTGCGCATCGCGGTCAAGCGCGTGGCCGGCGGGCGTTTCTCGGCCTTCGCCAATGAACGATTGCAGCCCGGCCACAGCCTGGACGTGATGCCCCCGGCCGGGCGTTTCCATGTGGAGCTGGACCCGGCGCGGCGCGGCCATTACCTGGCGGTGGCGGCCGGCAGCGGTATCACGCCGATCCTGTCGATCATCAAGAGCACCCTGCAAACCGAGCCTCACAGCCGGGTCACCCTGCTCTACGGCAACCGCTCCAGTAACTCGGCGCTGTTTCGCGAACAGCTTGAGGACCTGAAGAACCGCTACCTGCAGCGGCTGAACCTGATGTTCGTGTTCAGTCGCGAACGGCAGGACATCGACCTGTACAACGGGCGCATCGACCAGGACAAGTGCCAGCAGCTGTTTTCCCGCTGGCTCGACGTCCAGCAACTGGAGGCCGCGTTCATCTGCGGCCCCCAGGCCATGACCGAAACCGTGCGCGACAGCCTCAAGGCTGCCGGCATGCCGGCCGAGCGCATCCACTTCGAGCTGTTCCACGCCGACAGCGACGGGCACAAGCGCCAGGCCCGGGAAACCGCCCATGCCCTGGATGCCCGGCACAGCCGGGTCACCGTCATCAGCGACGGCCGCGCCCTGGCCTTCGACCTGCCGCGCAACAGCCAGAGCATTCTCGACGCCGGCAACGCCCAGGGCGCCGAACTGCCCTACTCGTGCAAGGCCGGAGTCTGCTCCACCTGCAAATGCAAGGTCATCGAAGGCGAAGTGGAAATGGACAGCAACCACGCCCTGGAAGACTACGAAGTCGCGGCCGGCTACGTCCTCTCCTGCCAATCGTTCCCGCTCAGCGACAAGGTGGTACTGGACTTCGACCAGCTCTGACTCCGGCGCTCCCCGCAGCCGCCCGTAGCCGCTGCCGAGCCCCAGCGAAGCTGCGAAAGGCCGCGCAGCGCCTTCACGTGCCACCAACAACAAAAACAAGAGAACGCGCCATGACCCCACAACAGATCGCCCGCATCACCCGCCATCCGGACTTCATCCAGCTGGTGCGGTGCAAGCAGCGCCTCTACTGGTCGCTGACCCTGATCATGCTCCTGGCCTACTACGGCTTCGTACTGCTGGTGGCTTTCCGCCCCGGGCTGCTGGGGCGCTCGTTGGCCGGCGGAGCCACCAGCGTCGGCATGCCGGTGGGCGTGGCTATGATCGGCCTGGCCTTTGCCCTCACCGGCTTCTACGTCTACCGCAGCAACCGCCTGCTGGACCCGCTGAACGACAAGCTCAAGCGCGAGTGCCAGCCATGAAGCGCCTGCTCGCTCTATTCCTGCTGCCCTGCCTGCTGGCCACCGATCTGGCCCTGGCGGCCGACACGCCGGCGCGGCCATTGAACTGGAACGCCATCGGCATGTTCCTGGTGTTTGTCCTGATGACCCTCGGCATCACCCGCTGGGCCGCCCGGCGCACCCGCTCCGCCAGCGACTTCTATACCGCCGGTGGCGGCATGAGCGGCTTGCAGAATGGCCTGGCGATCGCCGGCGACATGATTTCCGCGGCGTCCTTCCTCGGCATCTCGGCAATGATGTTCCTCAATGGCTACGACGGTCTGTTGTACGCCCTGGGGGTGCTGGCCGGCTGGCCGATCATCCTGTTCCTGATCGCCGAACGCCTGCGCAACCTGGGCAAGTACACCTTCGCCGACGTGGTGTCCTATCGCCTGGCCCAGACGCCGGTGCGCCTGACCTCGGCCTTCGGCACCCTGAGCGTGGCGCTGATGTACCTGGTGGCGCAGATGGTCGGCGCCGGCAAGCTGATCGAGCTGCTGTTCGGCATCAGCTACCTCTATGCGGTGATGCTGGTGGGCCTGCTGATGGTCTGCTACGTGACCTTCGGCGGCATGCTGGCCACCACCTGGGTACAGATCATCAAGGCGCTGATGCTGCTCTCGGGCACCAGCTTCATGGCCTTCATGGTGCTCAAGCACTTCGGCTTCAGCAGCGAGGCGCTGTTCGCCCAGGCCAGCGCGGTGCACGCCAAGGGCAGCGCGATCATGGCCCCGGGTGGGTTGCTGTCGAACCCCATCGATGCGATTTCCCTGGGGCTGGGCATGATGTTCGGCACCGCCGGCCTGCCGCACATCCTCATGCGCTTCTTCACCGTCAGCGATGCCCGGGAAGCGCGCAAGAGCGTGTTCTACGCCACCGGTTTCATCGGCTACTTCTACCTGCTGCTGATCATTGTCGGCTTCGGCGCCATCGTCATGGTCGGTACCGAGCCCCAGTACCGCGATGCCGGCGGCGCGATCATCGGCGGCGCCAACATGGTTGCCGTGCACCTGGCCCAGGCGGTGGGCGGCAACCTGTTCCTGGGCTTCATCTCGGCCGTGGCCTTCGCCACCATCCTGGCGGTGGTGGCCGGGCTGGCGCTGTCCGGCGCCTCGGCGGTCTCCCACGACCTGTACGCCTGCGTGCTGCGCAAGGGCCAGGCCAGCACCCGGCAGGAAATGCGCGTCTCGCGGATCGCCACCCTGTGCATCGGGGTGCTGGCGGTGCTGCTGGGGCTGTTGTTCGAATCGCAGAACATTGCCTTTCTCTCGGGGCTGGTGCTGGCCATCGCCGCTTCGGTGAATTTCCCGGTGCTGTTCCTTTCGATGTTCTGGAAAGGCCTCACCACTCGCGGCGCGGTGGGCGGCAGCCTGGCTGGCCTGGTCTCGGCGATTGTGCTGCTGATGCTCAGCCCGGCGGTCTGGGTCAATGTGCTGCATCACCCCCAGGCGCTGTTTCCCTATGCCAACCCGGCGCTGTTTTCCATGAGCCTGGCGTTCTTCTTTGCCTGGGCCTTCTCCGTCAGCGACCGCTCGCCCCGGGCCGAACTGGAGCGCGGGCGCTACCTGGCGCAGTTCATCCGTTCCATGACCGGCATTGGCGCATCCGGCGCCACTCATCACTGACCCCATCCATGAGCGCGGGCTGCCGCGCTCGAACCCGGTTCACCCTCTGGAGGAATCCCCATGCCACAGGCTCCTACCCTGCAAAGCTTCATCGCCGGCCACTGGTTCGGCCAGCATCCGGCCCAGTCACTGCGCAGCGCCATCGATGGGCATGAAGTGGCGCGCACCCACGAGGAGGCCCCGGACTTCGCCGAGGCCCTGGCCTTTGGTCGCCATCAGGGCGGCAAGGCCTTGCTGACCCTGGATTTCCAGCAGCGGGCCCAGCGCCTCAAGGCCCTGGCGCTGTATCTGAGCGAGCGCAAGGAGCAGCTCTATGCCCTGTCCCATCACAGCGGCGCGACGCGGGCCGACAGCTGGATCGATATCGAGGGCGGCAACAGCACCCTGTTCAGCTACGCCGGCCTCGGCGCCCGGGAACTGCCGTCGGGCAACGTGTTGCACGAAGGCCCGGCGCAATCCCTGAGCAAGCTTGGCAGCTTTGCCGGCAGCCACATCCTGGTGCCCCGAGGTGGCGTGGCGGTGCACATCAACGCCTTCAACTTTCCGATCTGGGGCATGCTGGAAAAATTCGCCCCGTGCTTCCTCGCCGGCATGCCATGCATCGTCAAGCCGGCCAGCGCCACCAGTTACCTGACCGAGGCCGCGGTGCGGCTGATGCATGAATCCGGGCTGCTGCCCGAAGGCAGCCTGCAATTGGTGATAGGCGCTACCGGCGACCTGCTGGACCGCCTGCAAGGCCAGGACCTGGTGACTTTCACCGGCTCCGCCAGCACTGCCGGACGACTGCGGGCCAACCCGAACCTGATCCGCCATTCGGTACCCTTCAATGCCGAGGCCGACTCGCTGAACTGCGCGATCCTGGCCCCGGACGTAAGCCCGGACGACGAGGAATTCGAGCTGTTCATCAAGGAAGTGGCACGGGAAATGACGGTCAAGGCCGGGCAGAAATGCACCGCCATCCGCCGCGCCATCGTCCCCGCCAAACAAATGGATGCGGTGGCCACCAGGTTGCGCGAACGCCTGTCGAAGGTGGTGGTGGGCGACCCGGCGGTGGAAGGTGTGCGCATGGGCGCCCTGGCCTCCCATGAACAGCAGCGTGATGTGGCAGAGCGCCTGCAAAGCCTGCTGCACAGCAGCGACCTGCTGTTCGGTGCCCGGGACGGCTTCGAGCCCCGAGGCGCAAACGTCAGCCAGGGCGCGTTCTTCGCCCCGACCCTGTTGCTGGCGCGCGATCCCATGGCCGAGGGCGGCGCCCACGACATCGAAGCCTTTGGCCCGGTCAGCACCCTGATGGCCTATGACGACCTGGACCAGGCACTGGAGCTGGCCTCTCGCGGCAAGGGCAGCCTGGTGGCCAGCCTGGTCACCAAGAGCCCGGCCATTGCCGCCCAGGTCATTCCCCGGGCTGCGGCCTGGCACGGTCGCTTGCTGGTGCTGGACCGCCACTGTGCTGGCGAATCCACCGGCCACGGCTCGCCCCTGCCACAGCTCAAGCATGGCGGCCCGGGCCGCGCCGGGGGTGGCGAAGAGTTGGGCGGCCTGCGGGCGGTCAAGCATTACCTGCAACGGGCGGCGATCCAGGGTTCGCCAAGCATGCTGGCGGCGGTAACCGGCGAGTACGTGCGCGGTGCCCAGGTGATCGAAACCGAGGTCCACCCCTTCCGCCGGCACTTCCAGGACCTGCGGATCGGCGAATCCCTGCTGACCCACCGGCGCACCGTGACCGAGGCCGACCTGGTGAACTTCGGTTGCCTGTCGGGGGACCATTTCTATATGCACTTCGACGAGATTGCCGCCAGGGAGTCGCAGTTCGGCAAGCGCATCGCCCACGGCTACTTCGTGCTCTCGGCGGCGGCCGGGCTGTTCGTTTCCCCGGGCCCCGGCCCGGTGCTGGCCAACTACGGCCTGGACACCCTGCGCTTCATCACCCCGGTGGGCATTGGCGACACCCTGCAGGCGCGCCTGACCTGCAAGCGCAAGATCGACCAGGGCAAGCTCAGCCCCCAGGGCACGCCGCAAGGAGTGGTGGCCTGGGATGTGGAAGTCAGCAACCAGCTGGGCGAGGTGGTGGCCAGCTACGACATCCTGACCCTGGTGGCCAAGCGTACTGAGTGAAACCGTTGAAGGCTGCGCAAGGCTCGAGGCCCCCTTCGCCGGCAAGCCGGCTCCTACAACGCCAGCCCCCGTAGGAGCTGGCTTGCCAGCGAAGGCGTGCTTTAACACTGCGCAAGGCTCATGGGCCTCTTCGCCGGCAAGCCGGCTCCTACGGAAGGTCGTGCACTGGCGGCCGCTGGGGGCGATGGCGAAGTTTGTCGCAAAAGATTTCATCAATTCTTGATTCTCAATCCGCCATGGGGCAAGTTGCGCGCTTCTCACTACAAGGAGCCGCCAATGTCCGGTTCAATGGCCCAGGCGTTCGCCCACAATTTTCTCGGCCAATCGCCCCGCTGGTACAAGGCAAGCATTGTCGCGTTCCTGTTGCTCAACCCTCTGCTGTTCTTCGCTGTCAGCCCGGCCGCCGCCGGCTGGTGCCTGGTGATCGAATTCATCTTCACCCTGGCCATGGCCCTCAAGTGCTACCCCTTGATGCCCGGCGGCCTGCTGCTGGTGCAAGCACTGGTGCTGGGCATGACCACGCCCCAGGCGCTGTATGACGAGCTGGTGCACAACTTCCCGGTGATCCTGCTGCTGATGTTCATGGTGGCCGGCATCTATTTCATGAAGGAGTTGCTGCTCTACCTATTCTCCCGGCTGCTGCTGGGGGTGCGCTCCAAGGCGCTGCTGGGCCTGCTGTTCTGCTTTCTCTCGGCCTTCCTCTCGGCCTTTCTCGACGCCCTGACCGTCACCGCGGTGATCATCAGCGCCGCGGTAGGCTTCTATTCGGTGTATCACCGGGTGGCGTCCGGCAATGACCCGCGCCAGGACAGCGCCTTCGCCGACGACCAACAGTTGCCCGCTCTGCATCATGACGACCTGGAGCAGTTCCGCGCCTTCCTGCGCAGCCTGCTGATGCATGGCGCCGTGGGCACCGCCCTGGGCGGTGTGTGCACCCTGGTGGGGGAACCGCAGAACCTGCTGATCGGCCATGAAATGGGCTGGCACTTCGCCGATTTCTTCAGCAAGGTGGCACCGGTTTCGATGCCGGTCCTGGCGGCTGGCCTGGTGACCTGCGTACTGCTGGAGAAGCTGCGCTGGTTCGGCTACGGCACCCTGCTGCCGGACAACGTGCGCCAGGTGCTGGCCAACTACGCCGCCGAGGACGATGCCCAGCGCACCTCGCGCCAGCGCGCGGCCCTGCTGGTGCAGGGGCTGGCGGCACTGATCCTGATCGTCGCCCTGGCCCTGCATGTGGCCGAGGTCGGGCTGATCGGCCTGCTGGTGATCGTACTGATCACCGCCTTTACCGGGATCACCGACGAGCACCGCCTGGGCAACGCGTTCAAGGACGCCATGCCCTTCACCGCCCTGCTGGTGGTGTTCTTTGCGGTGGTGGCGGTGATTCACCAGCAGCAGCTGTTCACCCCGCTGATCCAGTGGGTGCTGGCGCTGCCGGCGGACCAGCAGCCGGGCATGCTGTTCATTGCCAATGGCGTGCTCTCGGCCATCAGCGACAACGTGTTCGTGGCCACCATCTACATCACCGAAGTGAAACAGGCCTTCATCTCTGGGCAGATGAGTCGCGAGCACTTCGAAACCCTGGCGATCGCCATCAATACCGGCACCAACCTGCCGAGCGTGGCCACGCCCAACGGCCAGGCGGCCTTCCTGTTCCTGCTGACCTCGGCGATTGCGCCGCTGGTACGCCTGTCCTACGGCCGAATGGTGTGGATGGCCCTGCCCTACACCGTGGTGATGGGGCTGCTGGGCTGGTACGCGGTGAGCTACTGGTTGTAACCGCCGCTTGGGGCGCCTCGGAACTGCAGATGGGGCGCAATGGGTGCAGGACTGGGGGCCGTGGCCCGGCGCGATGCCGGGCCACGGCCCTCAACGCATGAGGATATAGCGCTCGATGGCTTCGGCGGCGCCGTCTTCCAGGTTGCTGCCGGTGATCACATCAGCCTGGCGCTTGACCTGTTCTTCCGCCTGGCCCATGGCAATCGACAGGCCGGCACGCTGGAACATCGCCGGGTCGTTGCCGCCATCGCCCAGGGCCGCGCAGCGCTCCAGCGGCACCCCCAGGTATTCGGCCAGGGTCACCAGGGCCTGCCCCTTGTCCGCCTGCAAGGCAGTGAGATCGAGGAACCTGGGTTGGGAACGGGACGCCTGGGCCTGCCCTGCAGTGGTGGCCTGCAAGCGGGCCTCCAACTGCACCAGCAAGCGGTGATCGCTGCTGGCGGCGACGATCTTGTCGATGCGCGGCAGGTATTCCTCGAAGCTGTCCACCACCTTGGGGGCGTAACCCAGCGCCTGGCGCTCCAGGGGCATCAGGGCACCGTCCAGGTTGCGCAGCAGCCATTCGTTGTCGGCAAACACCCAGGTCTCGACCTGTGGGCAGGGTTCGAACAGCAGCAAGGCGGTGACCGCCGCTTCCACCGGAACATGGTGACGAGCCAGGAAACTGCCATCGGGCTTGACGATACTGCCGCCGTTGAAGCCGGCAGTGGGCAGGTCGACGCCCAACGCCTCGATCTGCTGCAGCATGGCCCGCGGCGGCCGTCCGGTGGCCAGGCTGAAGGCCACCCCGGCCTCGCGCAGCGCACGGACCGCATCCAGGGTGCGAGGGCTGAGGCTGTGGTCGGGGCGCAACAGGGTGCCGTCCATGTCACTGAGGAGGAACTCGATAGGCCGCGCCGGCACGCCACTCACCCCAGGGGTCGCCATACGCGGCCATCCCGGGCCAGCAGATCATCCCCGGCTGCCGGGCCATCCACGCCCGCCGGGTAGCTCTGCAAGCTGGCGTCCTGTTGCCAGGCATCGAGGAAGGGTTGCACCGCGCGCCAGCCGTTCTCGATGTTGTCGGCGCGCTGGAACAGGGTCTGGTCGCCGATCAAGCAGTCGTAGATCAGGGTTTCGTAGCCGGTGGAGGGCTGCATCTCGAAAAAGTCGCGGTAGGCAAAACCCAGTTCGATGTTGGCCATGTCCAGGCTCGGCCCGGGCTTTTTCGCCAGCAGGTCGAACCACATGCCTTCGTTGGGCTGGATCTGGATCCGCAGGTAGGTCGGCAACAGGCGCTCGACCTCGGTATCGCGGAACTGTGCATAGGGCGCCGGCTTGAAGCAGATGACGATCTCGGTATCGCGCACACTCATGCGCTTGCCGGTGCGCAGGTAGAACGGCACCCCGACCCAGCGCCAGTTGTCGATCATCACCTTCAGCGCAACGTAGGTTTCGGTGCTGCTGTCCGGCGCCACGTTGGCTTCCTCGCGGTAGCCCGCCAGGGCCTTGCCGGCCACTTCACCGGCGCTGTATTGGCCGCGCACCGAGTTGGCCCGGGCCTCCTCCACGGACCAGGGGCGGATAGCCCCCACCACCTTGGCCTTTTCGCCACGTACCGCATCGGCGCCAAAGGCTGCGGGCGGCTCCATGGCCACCATCGCCAGCAACTGGAACAGGTGGTTGGGCACCATGTCCCGCAGGGCACCGGTGTGTTCATAAAAGCTGCCACGGGTTTCCACGCCGACGGTTTCCGCCGCGGTGATCTGCACGTGGTCGATGTAATGGTTGTTCCAGAATGCCTCGAACAGGCTGTTGGAAAAACGGCTGACCAGGATGTTCTGGACCGTTTCCTTGCCCAGGTAATGGTCGATGCGATAGATCTGCTTCTCGCTCATGACCTTGAGCAGGCAGCCGTTGAGGGCTTCGGCGGTCTGCAGGTCGGAGCCGAAGGGTTTTTCGATCACCACCCGGCGAAAAGCCTGCGGCCCCTCCTCCAGCAACCCGGCGCTGCCCAGGCGGCGCACCACTTCACTGAAGAAGCGCGGCGCGGTGGCCAGGTAGAACACCGCGTTGCCGGTGCCGCTGGCGGCAATCCGCGCCGCCAGTTCGGCATAGGTGGAGTCGTCGAGAAAATCGCCCTGGACATAGCTGATGCCCCGGGTCAGGCGGGCCCAGACGGCGGCATCCACCGCCGCCCCCTGGCCTTGCTTGTTGAGCACTTCATCGCGAAGGAAGTCTTCCAGCAGCGTGGCGAACTCGGCGTCGCTCACCGCGTTGTGGTCGACGCCGACAATCCGCAGCCCCTCATCCAGCAAACCGTCGCGGCTGAGGTTGTACAGCGCCGGCATCAGCAGGCGCTTGACCAGATCACCGCGGGCGCCGAACAGGAACAGCGTGGTCGGCGGCGCCGGCAACGCCTTGGACTTCTTTCGCGTGGTGGTCATTTTTTCCCGGTCTCCACATGGCCGCCAAAGCCGAAGCGCATGGCCGACAGCAGCTTGTCACCGTAGGTGCCCTGGCCGCGGGAGCGGTAGCGGGAGAACAGCGAGTTGGACAGCACCGGCACCGGCACCGATTGCTCCATGGCCGCTTCGATGGTCCAGCGCCCTTCGCCACTGTCGGCCACCGAGCCGGAGAAGCCGTCGAGCTTCGGATCGCCCGCCAGGGCATCGGCGGTCAGGTCCAGCAGCCAGGAGGACACCACGCTGCCACGGCGCCAGACTTCGGCGATATCGGCGACATTGAGGTCGAAGCGCTGGTCTTCCGGAAGGCTTTCCGAGGCCTTGGTCTTGAGGATGTCGAAGCCCTCGGCGAAGGCCTGCATCATGCCGTACTCGATGCCGTTGTGGATCATCTTGACGAAGTGCCCGGAACCGGCCGGGCCGGCGTGGATGTAGCCGCGTTCGGCACGGTCGTCATCGGCGACCCGGTCCTTGGTCCGCGGGATGGTGCCCATGCCCGGCGCCAGGGCGGCGAACAGCGGGTCCAGGCGCAGCACTTCGGCGGCGTCGCCGCCGATCATCATGCAGTAGCCACGCTCCAGGCCCCAGACGCCGCCGGAGGTGCCGACGTCGATGTACTTCAGGCCCTTTTGCGCCAGGTCGCGGGCGCGGCGGATGTCGTCTTTATAGTAGGTGTTGCCACCGTCGATGATCACATCGCCCGGCTCCAGCAACTGGCTGAGGGCGTCGATGGTGTCTTCGGTGGGTGCGCCCGCGGGCAGCATGACCCAGACCGCACGGGGCTTTTCCAGGCCCGCCACCAGGGCCGGCAGGTCGGCGACGCCCTTGGCGCCTTCAGCGGCCAGGGTGCTGACGAAGTCGGTGTTGCGGTCAAAGACTACGGTCTCGTGCCCATTGAGCATCAGGCGCCGTGCAATGTTGCCGCCCATGCGGCCCAGTCCAATAATCCCCAGTTGCATGTGCTGATGCTCCTACTGCAAAAATTCTGATCAAAAAAAGTTATAGCCCAGTGGGCCGGGGCAAAATCCCGAGGGGCGCAACTATACAAGGCAAGAAGCCCCAAGACAGCGCAATCTTCAGGCAGATTCCGAGTTTTTTACCCCCGACGGCGCGAATTACCCATCGACCGGCCCCAGCCAATTCCCCTGACGGGCAGCAGAACAATGAAGATTAGTCCCGTGCCAGCGCCTGAAGTTTCCCTGGCCCTGGGTGGATAACGCTGCAAGTCTGCGCGAAGACACAGCGACCGCGAAAAATAAAAAAGTTCCCTTTGCCCGAAAAAGAAATAAAATTGCCGCCGATAGTGCTTTGCGCAAGGGATGCGGCCAGCGAAGCATAGTTGAGACACGCCATTTGCGAGGTGAAGCAATGGGCACAGTACTACCGGCACGACCAGCACAAACCCTGTACGTCACCATTCGTCGTGACGAATTGCGTCAACTCAAAGACGAACGCGATCAACTGCAACGGGAGCTCGCACAATTGCGCCTGCAGTTGCAAAGCCAGGGTCAACCGGCGCCGCTACACCTCTCCTCCGCGAGCTGAGCCTCGCCCCTGAACGCAGGCCCGACCTGCGTTCAGCCCCGCTGCAGGTCCCAGACCTCGTCGCCCCGCCGCCGCCCGTAGCCACACCAGCGCACCACCACAGCCCCCCGTTGCAGACCACAAAATAGCGACGTTCAGCTGACAAAGTTTTCACACTTGCCTATCGATACTCCCGGCCATTGTGGCCGTCTTGTTACAAGACGGCGCTCATTCGCGACGCCCTTGGCGCGCAATGAATCTGGATCCCTGGGGAGCGCTCAATGGCATTGTTCAAACGCAGTAGTGCATCTGCGAAAGGTTTTGACTGGATGGGGCTGCTCTGGCTGTTCCTGTTCTTCTGGTATTTCTCCGGCATCACCCAACTGCTGATCCAGCTGACCGACACCTCCGGTTTCACCGGTTTCCGCCAGGCGTTCTTCATGAGCGCCATCTGGCTGGCACCGATGCTGCTGTTCCCGGCGCGCACCAAAGTCATGGCCGCCGTGATCGGCGTGGTGCTCTGGGCCTGCTCCATGGCCAGCCTGGGCTACTTCTTCGTCTACCAGCAGGAGTTCTCGCAAAGCGTCATCTTCATCATGTTCGAGTCCAACCCCTCGGAAGCCGGTGAATACCTGACCCAGTACTTTGCCTGGTGGATGCTCCTGGCATTCCTCGCCCACAGCGCATTCGCCTTCTTCCTCTGGACCCGCCTGCGCCCGGTCTACCTGCCTCGGGGGCAGGCCCTGGTGGTGGCGGCGGCGATCCTGGTGGCCATCGTCGGCTACCCGCTGGTCAAGCAGATCTCCCGCGCCGATACCCTGGCCGCCGGCCTGGAGAAATTCGAAACCCGCATCGAGCCCGCCGTGCCCTGGCAGATGGTGATTGCCTATCGCCGCTACCGCGAGCAACTGGACGGCATGCAGGGCATGCTCGCCAGCGCCAGCAAGATCGCGCCCCTGACCAACCTCAAGGACAGCATGGCCAACCAGCCGGCGACCCTGGTACTGGTCATCGGCGAATCCACCAACCGCCAGCGCATGAGCCTGTACGGCTACCCGCGCCAGACCACCCCGGAGCTGGACAAGCTCAAGGACCAACTGGCGATCTTCAACAACGTCATCACCCCGCGCCCCTACACCATCGAGGCGCTGCAGCAGGTACTGACCTTCGCCGACGAAGAAAACCCCGACCTGTACCTCAAGAGCCCGTCCCTGGTCAGCGTGATGAAGCAGGCCGGCTACAAGACCTACTGGATCACCAACCAGCAGACCATGACCAAGCGCAACACCATGCTCACCACCTTCTCCGAACAGGCAGACGAGCAGGTGTACCTGAACAACAACCGCAACCAGAACGCCCGCCAGTACGACGGCGACGTGCTCGAACCGTTCTCCAAGGCCCTGGCCGACAGCGCACCGCGCAAGTTCATCGTGGTCCACCTGCTGGGCACCCACATGAGCTACCAGTACCGCTACCCGCCCAGCTTCGACAAGTTCAATGATCGCCAGGGCGTACCGGCCGGCGTGCGCGACGACCAGTTGCCCACCTACAACAGCTACGACAACGCCGTGCTGTACAACGACTTCGTGGTCTCGAACCTGATCAAGAACTACGCCAAGACCGACCCCAACGGTTTCCTGCTGTACCTCTCGGACCATGGCGAGGACGTCTTCGACTCCGCCGGCCATGACACCCTGGGGCGCAACGAAGCCCGGCCGACGGCGCCGATGTACACCATTCCGTTCATGGCCTGGGCCTCGCCGAAATGGCGGGAAACCCATGACTGGAGCTTTGCCTCGGACCTCAGCCGCCCCTACATGAGCTCCCAGCTGATTCACACCTGGGCGGACCTGGCGGGCCTGAGTTTCGATGAGCTGGACCACAGCCGCAGCCTGGTGAGCGACAGCTTCAAGCCACGCCCGCTGCTGATCGGCGACCCCTACTCGCGCCAGAGCAGGCCCTTGGTCGACTTCAGCCTGATGAAACCCAAGGCCCCGATCGAAGCCACGGTGGTACAAAAGTAAGCCCCCTGCCACGCCCGCAGGATCCGGCTTGCCGGCAAACAGCCCCGAGAACCCTGGCCGGTTCCCGGGGCTTTTTTTTGCACCAGGCAGCGTCCGCAGGCGGCGCCTTCAAGGCGGTGCCCTTCCCGGTCAGCGCGGCCGAGCGCCGGCAGAGACACATGATGTCGAAATTGTAATCAGCACTTCAGGCTGACGTTAACCCTCGCTTAATACACTTCGGTGAAACTTTCGCCCATCACTTCTTGTGCAGGGACGTAACAAGTACCGAACATTCTTAAGTAGGAAAAACAGCATGAAACTTTCAACTTTGGTATTAAGCGGCCTGATTCTGGTAGGTTCCAGCGCGGCCTTTGCCGAAGGTGGCTCGGAGAATATGCAGCGCTTCTATGACAACTTCCGCGTTAGCCAGCAGCAACTTCATGGCGACAAGACCGAAAACACCGCAAAAGCCGAAAAGCAGAAATCCGAGCCCAACTATTCCGCCTCGGATGCCAAGCAACAACAGCCTGGTGCCTGACCCCCTGTTCCAGCGATACCCATTCCCGGCAATCTGCTCCTTTGCCAGAAGTGGATGTTTGGCGCCCTTGCGGGCGCCTTTTTCATAGGGGCTGCCCTCCTTCTCTTGCACCCGCATGACAGGCAGATGACAACCCGGTCATCTGCCGCCCGCAGTGCCCCGGCTCAATTAGTATCGCCGCACCATGCCGCTCGCCACTGATCGGACAGCCTGGTTAATCAGTTGAATTAGCTGGGTTATTTTATTGACCCTATAGCTACTACAGACTTTAACCTGCGCTCGCTCGACAGCCCCCGACAGCTTTGAAGAGGATATTGCAATGCGCATTCTGGTGATTGAGGACGAACCCAAGACGGCCGACTACCTGCATCAGGGCCTGAGTGAAAGTGGCTATGTGGTGGACCGGGCGAACAATGGCGTGGACGGCCTGCACCTGATTCAACAACAGCCCTATGAATTGGTAATCCTGGATATCAACCTGCCCGGCAAAGATGGTTGGCAAGTTCTTGAGCAACTGCAGGGAAACTATCCCGCACGGGTCATGATGTTGACTGCCCGCGGGCGCCTGGAAGACAAGGTCAAGGGCCTGGATATGGGCGCCGATGATTATCTGGTCAAACCGTTTCAATTTCCCGAGTTGCTGGCCCGGGTTCGTACCCTGATGCGTCGTAGTGAAGTCATTGTCCAACCGGAAGTTCTGCAAGTTGCCGACCTGCAACTTGACCCGCGCCGTCATCGGGCTTATCGCGGCAGTCGGCGTATCGACCTGACGACCAAGGAGTTCACCCTGCTGCATGTATTGATGCGCCACAGCGGAGAAGTACTGACCCGTACCCAGATCATTTCCCTGGTCTGGGACATGAACTTCGACTGCGACACCAATGTGGTGGAAGTCTCCATCAGCCGCTTGCGGGGCAAGATCGACGACGCCAGTGACGTCAAGCTGATCCATACCTTGCGCGGTGTCGGTTATGTCCTGGAAGCACGCCCATGACAGCGCGCCCCACCGCGGCCAGCAGCCTGTCCATGCGCCTGGGGCTGACCGTCGCCCTGATGGGCGCGGCACTGGTGGTGCTGCTGGCAACCCTGGCCTACCTGGCGTTGAACCATGAGCTGGACAACCTGGCGCGCAAGGGCCTGGACAGCAAGCTGGAGCAGATCCGGCACAGCCTCACCAGCGACCTCAAGAGCAGTGACCTGGCGGCCCGCCCCCATTCCCTGCTGGACCTGGTGATGGGCCACGACAACCTGCAATTGAGCATCCTCGGCAGCGATCCGCTGGCCGAACCCCTGCTGATTGTCGGCGGCATGGCCCAGGAGTCCCTGCCCGAACCCCTGGGCAATATCGGTGGCGATGGCTATGTCGACTGGCGCGACAGCCGCGGCAACCCCTTGCTCAGCGCCCTGCGGCAGATGAGCCTGCGCAACGGCGAGCAGGTCCAGGTGGTACTGACCCTGGACCGCAGCAACGATCAGGCGCTGCTCAGCGCCTACCTGCGCTCCACGGTGATCGCCCTGCCCCTGTTGCTGCTGCTGATCGGTTTCGGCGCCTGGTGGCTGGTGCAACGGGGCCTGCTGCCGCTGCAGCAGTTCAGCCGGGTCGCGGCGCGGGTCACCACCCAGGACCTGACCCACCGCCTGAAGCTGCAGGGCCTGCCCCGGGAGCTGGCGGAGCTGGGCCAGGGCATCAATGTCATGCTGCAACGCCTGGACGGCGGCGTGCAGCGCCTGTCGCAGTTCTCCGACGACCTAGCCCACGAGTTGCGCTCGCCCATCAGCAACCTGATGGGCAAGGCCCAGGTGACCCTGTCCCGGGAACGCCCGCCAGAGGAGTACAAGGCGGTGCTGGAGGCCAGTATCGAAGAGCTGGAGCGGGTCACGCGGATCGTCGCCGACATGCTGTTCCTGGCCCAGGTCAGCCAGCCGGCGTCCCAGGCCCGGTTCGCCCGGGTCTCGCTGGGGGAAGAAGCGCGCCGGGTCATCGACCTGTTCGCCCTGAGCGCCGAAGAGAAGCAGCTGCAACTGCAGCCCAGTGGCGATGCCTGGGTGCTGGGGGACCGGCTGATGATCCAGCGGGCCATTTCCAACCTGCTGTCCAACGCCATTCGCCACAGCCCGCCGCGGGGGCAGATCAGCCTGCGGGTGGAGCAGAGCATGGAGGCCGTGAGCCTGAGCGTGGGCAACCCCGGCCCGGGCATCGCCGCCAGCCACCTGCCCCATCTGTTCGAGCGCTTCTATCGGGTCGACAGCAGCCGCACCCGGGCCGAAGGCGGCACCGGGCTGGGCCTGGCCATCGTCCGTTCGATCATGAACCTGCACCAGGGGCGCACCGAGGTCAGCAGCATCCCGGAACTCCTGACCGAGTTCCGCCTGGTATTCCCAAGGCTCGACCCGGCGCAGCACGACCTCTAGAGCAGCCAGGCACCGGCCCCGGCCCCCAGCAGCACCAGGGCCCAGGGCGGCACCCGGCCGCTGCGCAACAGCAGCAGCGCCAGCAACACCGCCACCAGTTCCGGCGCGCCGGTCACGCTGCTGGTCCACAGGGGTTGGTACAACGCTGCCGCCAGCAGGCCCACCACCGCGGCATTGACCCCGGCCAGGGCCGCCTGGATGCCCTGGCGGTGGCGCAGCCGCTGCCAGAAGGGCACCACGCCGATCACCAGCAACAGCCCTGGCAGAAAGATCGCCAGCAGGCACACCACCGCCCCACTCCAGCCATCGATGGCCGCGCCGAGAAAGGCCGCGACGCTGAACAGCGGGCCGGGCATCGCCTGGGCGCTGGCGTACCCGGCCAGGAACAGCGGGCTGCTGACCCAGCCGGGCTCCACCACCTGCGCCTGCAACAGCGGCAGCACCACATGGCCGCCGCCGAATACCAGAGCGCCGACCCGGTAGAAACCATCGAACAGGCTCAGCAGGCGCCCCGGCCAGAGCAGCACCAGCCCCGGCAACAGCACCAGCAGCAATAGCGCCAGCCCCAGGCAACACGCCCCCAGGCGGCGACTCGCCCCAGAGGGAGGGCTCTGGACCTGCACCTGGAACACCGGCCTGATCAGCCAGCGGCCCAGCAGCGCCGCCAGCAGCATCACCAGCAACTGCCCGCCCAGGCCCGGCCAGCGCAGCACCAGCGCCGCGGCCAGCACTGCAATGACGATCTGCAAGGCGCCCCGGCACAGGCTGCGGGCCATGCCCCACAAGGCCTGGGCCACCACCGCCACCGCCACCAGTTGCAAGCCCTTGAGCGCCCCGGCCGGGACCCCGCCCCCCAACCCCAGGGCCAGCAGTGCCAGGGCCAGGGCCGAAGGCAAGGTAAAGCCGGCCCAGGCACACAGGGCCCCGGGCAGGCCACGGCGAGACAATCCCAGGGCGATGCCGACCTGACTGCTGGCAGGTCCGGGAAGAAACTGGCACAGCGCGACCAGCTCGGCATAGGCCGCCTCCCCCAGCCAGCGCCGGCGCTGGACGAATTCCTGGCGAAAGTAGCCCAGGTGCGCCAGCGGCCCGCCAAACGAACTCAGGCCCAGGCGCAGAAACACCAGGAAGATCCGCCAGGGTGTTTCTACCGGGACCGGCGCGCAGGGGTTGGGGGCGTGCATTACAAGGCTTTGCTCCAGAACAGCATGCGCCCGTGAGCCGGGTCGAGCATGGCATTGGCGAAACCGCAGGCGCGATAGGCGGCCTGGGCCTGGGCATTGCCCTCCAGCACTTCCAGGGTGACCTTGCAGCAGCCCCGTTGCCGGGCGATGTCCTCGACCTTCTGCAGCAGGCGCTTGCTCAGGCCCTGGCCGCGGTAGCTGTCCAGCACCACCACGTCATGGATATTTACCAGGGGCCGGCAGGCAAAGGTGGAGAAGCCTTCGAAGCAGTTCACCAGGCCCACCGGCTGCCCGCCGGCAAAGGCCAGCACGCTGAACGCCTGGGGCCGCTTGGCCAGCTCCGCCGGCAACTGCTGGAGCCGGTCTGCGTCCAGGGGCTGGCCGCCGCCCATGGGGTCCTCGGCATAGTGGTTGAGCAACACGCCTATGGCTTCGGCATGCACCGGGTTGCTGTAACTGGCTTGCAACACCACGACATCGGCAACGTCCATGTTCATCCTCGATCAACGTATTGAAAGTGAGCGCTCAGGGCTCAGGCAGCCTCGATTGTAGGCTGGGGGATTTGACCAAACGAAGATTTTTAACCCGCGCACTACAGAAAAAATCCTAAGCAGTGGCCGGGATCCACGGCAGCCGGAAGGGTTTCCCTTCAGGCCGCGGGCCCACCGGCAAAACGCTGCAACTGCATTTCCTGCAGGCGGCTGAGGGTGCGGCGGAAAGCGAACTCCAGGTAGCCCTCGGTGTACAGCTGTTCCATGGGCACCCGGGCTTCCAGGTACAGCGGCACCTTGCGGTCGTAGCACTCGTCCACCAGGGCGATGAAACGCCGCACCGCGTCGTCATGTACCGACAGCTGCGGCAACTCACGATCCCCGGCCACCACCCGCTCGGCACCATCCTCGGTGCCCCGGGCAATGCGTGCGGGGCGCTGGCAAGCGCTGAGGTTGGGCACATCGCTCAGGAGAATGGCCTGGAAGCGGTCGCACAGGGCCATGAAGTCCATGGCGGAAAACGGCTGTTCGCACAGTTCGACGAAGCTGCACCAGGCCACCGTCCCGCACGCCTTGACCACCTGCAACGGGCGATAGCCGAGCAACAGCGGCTCGCTGCTCGCCGGCTGCCCGGCACTCAAGCGCTCGAACACCGGCCCCAGGGCGCTCGGCTGCCCCTCGGCGCCAAGCCAGTAGCGTTGCTCGGCGGCGCCCGGGTGCAGGCGGTGATCCTGCTCGCCGTCCACCGCCACCACCTGCATGTGCTGGCGGATGGCGCTGATCGCCGGAACGAAGCGCTCGCGGTTGAAGCCATCGGCATACAGCTGCTCCGGGGGCTGGTTGGAGGTGCAGACCAGCACCACGCCCTGGTCGAACATCACCTGGAACAGGCGCCCGAGGATGATCGCGTCACCGATGTCATTGACGAACAGCTCATCGAAACACAGCACCCGCACCTCTTCGGCCAGCTCCCGGGCCAGGGCCTGCAAGGGGTCGGCAATACCGGTCAGCTGGAACGAACGCTGGTGCACCCAGCCCATGAAGTGATGAAAGTGCTGGCGCCGCGCCGGGACCCGCAGGCTCTGGTAGAACTGGTCCATCAGCCAGGTCTTGCCCCGCCCAACCGCCCCCCACAGATAGACCCCGGGCACCGCCGTGCGCCCTTGATGCAGGGCTTCATGGCATTGCTGCAAGGCCTGCACCGCCCGCGCCTGCGCCGCGTCGGCGACAAAGCCCTGCTGCTCCAGGGCGTACTGGTAGGCGCTCATGGGGGAATCGAATGGCATGGGGCTCGGGCCTCCTGGCAAAGAGCCGCAGTATGCCAGCATGAGCCGCTCCAGGCCGACCTGTAGCCGCTGCCGAGCCTGCGAAGCTGGGAAAAGGACCGCAGGGCCTTGCCTGGCGCTCTCCAGCAAAACCTTGGGCATGCTCAGGTTTTTCGCCGCCTGCGCCAGCGGCTACATCAGCGGGAAATATCCAGGCGTTCGATCCGCCCCTGGGCGTCCAGGCGGAAGGTATGGCGCAGGGCCTGGGGGCTGCCGGGGAAGTCACCGCACACCCGGCTGTCGAGCAGCACTTTGCCAGTGCGCTGCTGGACCCCGAGGATTTCCAGGCGGCACGCGCCTTTGCCCATCCAGCGGGCGATCTGCTGGGGCCCCACGCAGTGCTCGCGTTCATCGAAGACCTGGGCGCGGTCGGCGAAGATCGACGCCACCACTGCGCTGTCGCCGCTGTTGATGGCCGTGACATAAGCGGCGATGGCCGGGGCCAGGGAAGGGACTGTGGCCGACATGACAAAAGCTCCTTGCTGTTGAATGAGCGGGCCATGCTAAAGCCCCCGCGTGTCATTTCCTGTCAGCAGTAAAACGGCCCTGCTCATCGCTGTGCATGCGTTTGCGCCAGGCTCGCAGCCAGTCGCTGCGCCGCCCCGGATACCGCTCGCCCTGTTCCTGGGCGGCGGCAATGCGGTCGGTGCGGAAGGTGCGGTAATCCTCGCGCAATTCACACCAGGCCACGATCACCCGGGCCTCGTTGAGAAAGCCCAGGGCCAGGGGCCAGACCCGGCGCTGGCTGGGGTTCTGGTTGACGTCGGCATAGTCGATCAGCAGCTTGGCCTGAAGGCGGATCGCCTGACGGAACACATTGAGCGACACCGGGTTGTCGGGGAAGCCGTAGCCCGCCGGGCCGGGCAACAGGGTCGGATTGCGCAGTGCGTCCTGGGCCGCGGGGGCCAGCACCGCGGCGATCTTGGCCATGGCATCGGCGGCGGCCTTGCTCAGTTCCTCGTCGCCGCGCTGATCGACGTAGCGCAGGCCCAGCACCACGGCCTCGGTTTCGTCGGCGTTGAGCATCAACGGCGGCAGGAACAGCCCGCTGCGCAGCACGTAGCCTATCCCGGCCTCACCGTAGATCGGCGCGCCCAGGGCGGTCAGCTCGGCGATATCGCGGTACAGGGTGCGCTCGGAAACCTCCAGCTCCGAGGCCAGGGTCGCGGCGGTCACCGGACGGCTTTTGCCCCGCAGCATCTGCAGCAGGGTGAGTAAACGACTGGCTCGCGACACGCAGGTGCACTCCGGAAAAAACACCGGCGCAGATTACCAGAGCCTCCTGACAGTTTCTGTCAGGAGGCTGGGGGTTGGCGGGACATTGCCAGGCATGGTTCTGCCAGGGTCCTGTAGCCGCTGGCGCAGGCGGCGAAGGCACTGCGCCGCAGGGTTCGGCTGGGGGGTGCCAAGCAAGGCCCTGCGGGCCTTTGCGCAGCCTCGGTGGGGCTCGGCAGCGGCTACAGGGGCCGCAAGAGCCCCCGGGGCGTCAGTAGGCCATGGTCCAGGTCAGGGTGTAGGTGCGGCCCCGGCCCTGGTAGTCGTAGAGGTAGTCCGGGCCGTAGGTCGGCGAGTAGAACAGCTTGGCGCGCTGGCCCCAGACGGTGCTGTACTGCTTGTCCAGCAGGTTCTGGATGCCGCCGCTGAAGGTGCCGAACTCGGTGTCGTGGCTGCCCAGCAGGTCGAAGGTGGTGTAGCCGTCGATGGTGTTGGGCGCATCCACGCTGTGGGTGGCGTCGATCTGCTTGACCGCGTCGTCCTTGAGGGTGAAGGCGTGGTTGCCCTGCAGGCGCACGCTGCTGCTGTCGTCCTTCCAGCCGACGAAGGCGGTGAGTTTCGACAGCGAGGCATAACGGGCGTCACGCTTGCTCCAGCCGCCGTTCTTGTTCTCCTCCTCGGAGCGCACGGCATGCAGGGTGCCGCCCAGCTCCCAGCCGTTCTGGAAGTGCCGGGTCAGGGCGCTTTCAAAACCGTAGTCGCGGCTTTTCTGGTCCTTGACGTCGATGGTCAGGGTGGCCTGGTCGGTGGTGATCACCTTGTCCGACCAGATGTAGTACAGCGCCGCCTGGGCATCCCAGTCGCTATCGGAGAAGCGCCAGCCGGTCTCCACCTGGCGGCTCTTGATCCCGGCCAGGGGGTTGTCGTCCACGCTCAGGCCCGGCTTGCCGTAGAACTTGGCCGGGTCCGGCAGATCGAAGCCCTCGCCGTAGTTGACCCACAGCTGGTGGCCGTTCTTGAAGTCGTAGATGGTGCCCAGGTTGTAGAGGTTGACCGCATAGTCGTTGCTGCCGCCGGGTACGTTCTTGAACTGGCCCACGTCCACGTCCATCTGCTGGCGCCGGTAGCCGCCGGATACCGTCAGGTTGTCGGTGGCGTGCCAGTCCAGCTGGGCATAGCCGGACAGGCCGTCGACCCGGTAGCTGGGATAGCGCGGCGCCTTGCTCTGGGTCACCAGGTCGAGGCCGCCGCTGCCCGAGGAGATGCCCTGGTCGAAGGTGCTCTGCTGGGCATTGAAACGCTCGCGGTCCAGGTCCACGCCGTAGGTCAGCTTGAACGCCTCGAACTCCTTGGCGAACAGCGCCTTGAGGCTGGTGACTTCGAAATTCTGCTGGGACGCGGCGAAGTACACACCCTTGGAGCCTGCGGGGCTGCCGCTGTTGTAGTAGGGGAACGGGAAGAAGTTGTTGTCTTCCTTGCGGTACGAGGCCTGCAGGTAGAAATCCTGGCCCAGCACGTCGCTGTGGTGGTAGTTGGCGTTGAGCAGCAGGCGCTTGGTACGCGGTTCCAGGTCGGTGGAATAGCCGCCGCGCAGCTCGGCGTCTTCCAGGTTGGACGGCGCCTTGTACTTGAGGTTGGGGAAGTAGATCCCGGTGCTGCCATGGTTGCCGGAGTCGTAGTACTGGGCCAGCAGGTCCAGGCTCTGCTCTTCGTTGAACTGCAGGGCCAGGCTGCCCATCAAGTCCAGGGTACGGTTGTACTGCAGGTCGGTCTGGGTGTTGTCGATGAAGATCTGCTTGCCGGCACCGTCATAGAACGCCTGGTTCTGCTCCCCCGCCACCGCCAGCCGGCCGCTGATGGCTTCGTTGCCGCCACTCACCGACTGGGCGATGCGGGTCGTCAGGTCGTCACTGTTGTTGAAGCCGCTGCTGGCCCCCAGCTGGGTCTCGAAGCGCGCCGGGCCCGGTTCGCCTTTCTTGGTGACGATATTGATGATGCCGCCGGTGGCGCCGCCGCCGTAGATGGCGCTGGCCCCGGACAGCACTTCGACCCGCTCGACGTTGAACGGCGAGATGCTGTCGAACTGACGGGACAGGCCCCGGGAGCTGTTCTGGCTGACCCCGTCGATCATCACCAGCACGTTGCGCCCGCGCATGTTCTGGCCGTAGTTGGTGCGCCCTTCCGGGGCCAGGTCGAGGCCCGGTACCAACTTGCCGATGGCTTCCTTTAGGCTGACCCCGGTGCTCAACTGCTCGCGCAGCTGGCTCTGCTCCACCACCCACACGGTGCCGGGAATCTCGCTGATGGCGGCGCTGGTGCGTGACGCCACGGTGACCTGGGTCGGCTTGAGGTTGAGGCTGGCGGCCGGCACGCCAGCCCGACGCAGGATCACCGTGTGCCCGTCGCTGAACGACCAGCTCATGCCACTGCCGGCCAGCAGGCTTTGCAGGGCCTGGGCCACCGTGACCTCGCCGTTGAGGGCGGTGGATTGCAGGCCCTCGACATCGCTGGTGGTATACAGCAGGCGCAGGTCGGCCTGATCGGCGAAGCGGGTCAGCGCCTGGTCCAGGGGCTGGGCCGGCAGGTTCAACGAGACCCGGCGCTCCTGGGCGCTGCCGGCCTGGCTGACCGTGGCGGCCTCCTGGGCCTGGGCCAGGACCGGGCTCAAGGCCCCGGCGAACAGGGCCTGGGCCAGTAATGTGCGGCGCATGATGTGGTGACCGCGCCCCAGTGTCGACAGCTTGAACATTGCTTTCACGTGTTCCTTCCCAGCCGGTTGAAATGACGTCAATGAGAATGATTGTCTTCTCAGTCTCACTACGACGATTTCCCCCAGGGGAACTTGCAGTGCCCAGGCAAAAAAAATTCGACTCAGTGCAGGACCGCCAGCCATGGCAGATAGGTGACGTGCAGCGGGTAGCGCTGCTGCAGGGCCTTGAGCGAGCCTTGCGGATCATGCAGGTCGAACACGCCGCTGATGGCCAGGGCCGCCAACTGACCGTCGGAAATCAGGATGCGCCCATGCTGGTAGCGCTCCAGTTCACCTATCACCTCACCCAGCGGGCGGCCGTTGAAGATCAGCTTGCCGCGCTGCCAGGCGGTCAGGCTGGCGGCGTCCACGGTCTGCTGGGCCAGCAGCGGCTGGCCGGGCTGGTATTGCAGGCGCTGGTCGGCCTGGAGCAGCACTGGTGCGTGGTCACCGCTGAACTGCACCTGCCCTTCGCGCACCACCACCGTCAGTTGGTGGCCGTCGCGGCGCACGCTGAAGGCACTGGCAGCGCTTTGCAGTTGCTGGGCCTGGGCCTGGACCACGAAAGGCCGCTGCGGGTCGGCCAGCGGTTCGAACAGTGCTTCGCCGCTGCGCAGGATCACCCGGCGCTCATCCGCCGAGTAGGCTACCGACAGCGCACTGGCGCTGTTGAGGGTGACCCGTGAGCCGTCCGCCAGGGTGATGCTCTGTTGCTGGCCGACCCCGGTGTGGTAGTCCGAGGTCAAGGCCGGCCACTGCTGCCAGCCCAGGCCAGCCCCCAGCGCCAGCAGCAGCGAAGCGGCCAGCGCCGGCCAGAAGCGCCGTGGCCGGCGCACCATGACGGGCGGCGCCTGGTGTTGCCGCGCGGTCTCGGTCTGCCCCAGGTCCCCCCACAGTTGCTGGGCCTCGGCGGCCGCTGCGGCATGGGCCGGGCTGCGCTGGCGCCATTGCTGGAAGGCCATGCGCTGGGCCGGCGTGGCGTTGCCGGAGTGCAGCAGCACCAGCCAGTCGATGGCGGCGTCTTCGAGGCTTTCGGGGTGGTCGGTCATGGCATCGGCGGCAGGCAAGAAGGAATCATTCATGGTGGACTTTCAGCCAGTCGCGACAATGGCGCAGGGCCTGGCCGATGTATTTTGCCACCATGCTTTCGGAAACGCCCAGGCGCAATGCGATCTGTGCCTGGGTCAGGCCTTCCAGGCGATTGAGCAGCAAGGCCTGGCGGGCGTTGTCCGAGAGTTGCGCCAGGGCCTCGTCGAGCACCGCCAGGCGCTCCTTGGCCAGCAGCACGGCTTCCGGTGCCGGGGCCGGGTCCACCGCTTCGGTGTGCTCCTGGCCGTCGCTGAGGTTGGCCGCCAGGCGCTGCTCGCGGCGCAGGGTGTCGATGGCCAGGTTGCCGGCCACACGGAAAATGAAACCGCGGTCGTTGTGCACCTCTACCGTCTGCGGATCGACCTTGAGCAACTTGAGGTAGGTCTCCTGGGCCACGTCCGCCGCCCGTTGGCGATCGCTCATGCGCCGGGTGAGAAACTTCAGCAGGTCGTCGTAATGCTCTTGAAAGCTGCGCAGCAGGCTGGGGGTCGGCAGCATCGGGGGGCGGTCCGCAGATCGGGGAGGCGGATTATTCCATAAAGGCAAATGAGAAACAGTATCTTTCGTATCCTTTCCAACTTGGCTTTTTCCGCCTGTTTGCCCTTCTGGCTGCGGCGCCTTTCTGGCATCCTGCGCCTCCTTTTTTCTGACCGGGTGCGCACGTCTTGTCCATGACATGGCGTTGCGGCCCAAGTCCCGTCCACTTTCCGACGTGTGCCCCCGTAGTTTTCACACGTCACTGGCAGGCCTTTTCCCATGACCGCACCCGACCGCTCCCCTCCCCGCTACAAGTCAGACCTGATCTATGGCCTCAACGACCGTCCGCATTTCAGCGCGGCGATCTTCGCCGCCCTGCAGCATGTGCTGGCCAGTTTCGTCGGCATCATCAGCCCGACCCTGATCTTCGGCGGGGTCCTGGGGCTGGAAAGCGAGCTGCCGTACCTGATCAGCATGGCGCTGTTCGTCTCCGGCCTGGGCACCTTCGTCCAGGCCCGGCGCCTGGGGCCCATCGGTTCCGGCCTGCTGTGCGTGCAAGGCACCAGCTTTTCCTTTATCAGCGTGCTGCTCAGTGCCGGCTTCATGGTCAAGGGCCGGGGTGGCGACACCAACGAAATCCTCTCCACCATCTTCGGCATCTGCTTTGTCGCAGCCTTTATCGAGATGTTCCTCAGCCAGTTCATCGGCAAGTTGCGCAAGCTGATCACCCCGGTGGTGACCGGCACCATCATCACCCTGATGGGCCTGTCGCTGATCAAGGTGGCGGTCACCGACATGGCCGGCGGCTACGGTGCCAGTGACCTGGGCGCGGCGAGCAACCTGGGGCTGGCGGCGCTGGTGCTGCTGACCATCGTGGTACTCAACCGCTTCAACCACCCGATGCTGCGCCTGGGCTCCATCGTCATCGGCCTGACCCTGGGTTTCGTGGTGGCCTGGATGCTCGGCCGGGTGGACATGGCGGCCATGCCCGAGGTGCCCCTGGTGAGCGTGCCGGTGCCGTTCAAGTACGGTTTCTCCTTCGACCTGATCGCCTTCATTCCCCTGGCGGTGATCTTCCTGATTTCCCCCCTGGAAGCAGCCGGCGACCTGACCGCCAATTCGATGATTTCCCAGCAGCCGGTGAAAGGCCCGCTGTACATCAAGCGCATCAAGTCCGGGCTGCTGGCGGACGGTTTCAACTCGGCGGTGGCAGCGGTGTTCAACAGCCTGCCGATGGTCACCTTTGCCCAGAACAACGGGGTCATCCAACTGACCGGCGTCGCCAGCCGCTACGTGGCCTACTTCATTGCCGGGCTGCTGGTGCTGCTGGGCCTGTTCCCGGTGATCGGCGCGGTGCTGCAACTGATGCCCAAGCCGGTGCTGGGCGGCGCCACCCTGATCATGTTCGGTACCGTGGCCGTGGCCGGGATCAAGATCCTCGCCGAGGCCGGGCTGCACCGGCGCAACGTGCTGATCGTGGCCATCTCCCTGGGCATGGGCCTGGGCGTGGCGGCGGTGCCGGAAGTGCTGCGCGAGCTGCCCAAGGCGCTGCACAACATCTTCGAGTCGCCGATTACCGTGGGCGCCTTCTGCGCGATCTTCCTGAACATCTTCCTGCCGGAGGAATTCCTTGAGCTGGAAGAAGACGAGTTCGATCCGGAAGCGGCGACCCTCAAGGTCATGCAAGACCCGGACATGAGCGGCAAAGCGAACTCCTGAGGCTCGCAGGCGTCTATGCTGCGAGCGCTGGTGATGGGCCCTCGGCCGTGGAAGGCTGGCCGGGGGTTTGCCAGGCAAGGCCCTGCTGGCCTTGTCGCAGCCTCGCGGGTCGGCAGCGGCTACAAGGTGCCGGCCAGCCATTCATTTCCATTGCCGACAGGTATTCCATGCGTAGATTGATCGCCTTGACCCTGGTACTGCTCAGCCTGAGCGCTTGTGCGCTGTTGCCCAATCGCGATCCACTGGCGATCAATGTGGTGGGCATCGAGCCACTGCCGAGCCAGGATCTGGAAATGCGTTTCGCGGTGAAACTGCGTCTGCAGAACCCCAACGAAAGCCCCATCGACTACAACGGCGTGGCCCTGGACCTGGAAGTCAACGGCCGCCCCCTGGCCTCCGGGGTCAGCGACCAGCAGGGGCATATCGGCCGCTACTCGGAAGACATCCTGGTGATCCCGGTCAGCGTCTCGGCCTTCTCGGTGCTGCGCCAGACCCTGGGCCTGAGCCAGACCCAGAGCCTGGACAACCTGCCCTACGTGCTGCGCGGCAAGCTTGCCGGCGGGCTGTTCGGCACCCAGCGCTTCATCGATCGCGGGCAGCTCAGCCTGAGCAACCCCGGCGCCTGGTAACTAGAACACCGACCAGCCGATACGCTGGCTGAGCAGTTCCAGGGCCGCCATGCCCACCAGCGAGTTGCCGGCGCTGTTGAGCTCCGGCGACCAGACGCAGACCGTGAACTGCCCCGGCACCACCGCCACAATTCCCCCGCCCACCCCGCTCTTGCCCGGCAGGCCGACCCGATAGGCGAAGTTGCCGGCCTCGTCGTACAGGCCGCTGGTGGCCATGATCGAGTTGACCTGCTGGGTCTGGCGCCGGGTGAGAATCTGCTCCCCGCTGTGCTTGCAGAAGCCGTCGTTGGCCAGGAAACAGAAGGCCCGGGCCAGATCCACGCAGCTCATGCGCAAGGCGCAGTGGCTGAAGTAACTGCGCAGCACCGCCTCCACATCATTGTGAAAGTTGCCGAAGGACTGCATCAGGTAGGCCATGGCCGCGTTGCGGGCGCGGTGCTGGTACTCCGACTCGGCCACCCGACCGTCCACCATCACCTGCAGGTTGCCCGACAGGCGCCGGACAAAGTCGCGCATGGACAAGGCCGGCGCGGCAAAGCGCGACTGGTTGATGTCGCAGATCACCAGGGCCCCGGCATTGATGAAGGGGTTGCGCGGCCGGCCACGCTCGAACTCCAGTTGCACCAGGGAATTGAACGGCTGCCCCGAGGGCTCGTGGCCCAGGCGCTCCCAGATCGCCTCGCCGGAATGACCGATGGCCTGCACCAGGCTGAAGACCTTGGAAATGCTCTGCACCGAGAACGGCGTATCGGCGTCACCGGCGCTGAACACCTGGCCGTCGTTGCCATACACGGCAATGCCCAACTGATTGGCCGGCACATCCGCCAGGGCCGGAATGTAATTGGCCACCTGGCCTTGTCCGATCAGGGGGCGGACTTCATCGAGAATCTGGTTCAACAGGTCTTGCATGTTCTGGCTCATTACCGATACGACTGCGGGGCTATGGCAGCTAGACGCACGCCAGGGCCGGCGCAGCACAGTCCACCGGCAAATGCCCCCCCTGTAGGAGCTGGCTTGCCAGCGAAGGCGGTGCAAGGGTTTCTGAAGATGTCACCCAAGCCGTGGCGAATTCTCCAGCAAGGTCCGGGTGTAGATGTGCTCGGGCCGGTCCAGCACGGCGTCCACTGCGCCCTGCTCCACCACCCGTCCCTGCTTGAGCACCAGCACCCGGTCGGCAATGGCCCGTACCACGCCCAGGTCATGGGTGACGAACAGCAGGGTCAGGCCTTCGTCTTGCAACTGGCGCAGGAGCGCGAGGATCGAGGCCTGTACCGAGACGTCCAGGGCCGAGGTGACTTCATCGCAGATCAGCAGTTTGGGTTCGCACACCAGGGCCCGGGCAATCGCCACCCGCTGTCGTTCGCCCCCGGACAGGCTGTGGGGATAGTGGTCCGCCAGGGCCGGCGACAGCGACACCCGTTGCAGCACCGCATGGACCCGCGCCCTGGCCTCGGCCCCCCGGATGCCGAAAAAGTGCTCCAGGGGTGCGCTCAGGGTCTGGTACAGGGTGTGCCGCGGGTTCAGCGCCCGGTAGGGGTTCTGGAAAATGTACTGGATCTGGTGCCGCAGCCCTTTGCTCCGCTGCCGGGCAGACAGGCTCAGAGGCTGGCCGGCATACCGCACCCGGCCTTCGGCGTGCTCGCCAAGCCCGGCCAGGGCCCGGGCCAGGCTGGTCTTGCCGGAGCCGGACTCGCCCACCAGCGCCAGGCACTCCCCCGCCACCACTTGCAGGCTGACGTCGAACAGCACCTGGCGGTCATAGGCCAGGTTCAGGCCCTGGACCTCCAGCAGCGGCCGTCGTTCGCTGCCGGACACAGCCGCCTGCACCGCCACCACGGGCGCCGGCATGGGCAACGCCTGCCGATAAGGGTCGATACAGGCCACCTGGACATCAGCTGCAAGCCCTTGCAGCAACGGCTCGCCCGCTGTGCATTGGGCACGCTGGCGCGGGCACCGGGGCGCGAAGGCACACCCCGCCGGCCGCTGCCCCGGCGCCGGGGCCTGCCCAGGTATCGCCAGCAGGGGCCGGCGCTGGCCGACATCGGGAATCGCCGCCAGCAGGCCCCGGGTATAGGGGTGGGCCGGCTGGCGAAACAGCGCCTCGCGGGAGGCGCTTTCGACGATCCGCCCGGCGTACATCACCAGCACCCGGTCCACCAGGTCCTTGATCACGGCCAAGTCGTGGGACACATAGATCGCCGCCACACCCAGGCTTTTGCACAGGTGGCGCAAGGTGCCGAGGATGTGCGCCTGGGTGGTCACATCCAGGGCCGTGGTGGGCTCATCGAGCACGATCAGCCGGGGCCGCAGGACAAAGGCCAGGGCCAGCATCACCCGCTGCTGCTGGCCGCCGGACAGCTGATGGGGAAAGCGCCGCAGGAACTCGCGATCCGCCGGCAAGCCCACATCCTTGAGGGTGTCGCGGATCCGCTGCTGCCGCCCTTGGCGGTCCAGGTGCGATGGATGCACCGCCAGGGTTTCCTCCAGCAGGTCGGCAATGCGCAGCGCCGGGTTCAGGGCGGTGGCCGGGTCCTGGGCCACATAGCCGATCAGGCCGCCCCGGGCCCGGCGCAGGTCCTGCGCCGAGAGGTCCAGCAACGACTGCCCGGCCACCTCGACCCGCCCTTCGACAATCCGCGCGCCCCGCCGGGCATGGGCCAGCAGGGCCGTGGCCAGGGTGGTCTTGCCCGAGCCCGACTCCCCCACCAGGCCAAGAATTTCCCCCGCGGCCAGGCTGAAGCCGACCCCGGACAACACCTCCACGCCACCCGCCAGTTCCACCCGCAACCCCTCAACCTGCAGCACCCGGGCCTCTCGGGTCACTTCCACCACGGCGTTCATGGGCCTTTCTCCCCGATCCGCGCCTGACTGCGGCCGATGCCCTCGGCGAGGATGTTGGTGCCGTAGGCGAACACCCCGATCAGCAGCGCCGGGGCCAGCACCGCCCAGGGCTGGACCAGCAGCCCGGCCTGGTTCTCGTTGATCATCAGCCCCCAGTCGGCGGCCGGCGGCGCCACCCCATAGCCGAGGAAACCCAGCCCCGACAGCATGCCCACGCCCCAGGTCAGCATGTTGCCGAAGTGCACCAGCAGCGGCGTGAGGATGTTCGGCAGGATTTCCCCAGAGAGGATCCGCCAGCGCGAATAGCCCATCATCTGCGCCGCCTCGACGAACTCCTGCCCCGCCACCGCCACCGCGCTGCCCCGGGCCAGGCGCACCACCCCGGGGGTGAAGGCGATGGCCACGGTGAGCACGATCAACCAAGGCGCGCGCCCTAGCATCGAAACGATCAGCAGCACCAGGATCAGGTCGGGAAAGGCCAGGGAAACATCCGCCAGCCAACTGATCAACGTGTCCAGCCGGCGCCGCGAAAGGCCGGCCAGCAACCCCAGGGCGCTGCCCACCAGCAGGGCGATGGAGGCCGCCGCCAGGGACATCCACAACACCGACAGGCCCCCGCTGAGCAACCGCGAAAGCACGTCGTGGCCAAGAAAGTCATGGCCGAGCCAGGCGCCGGCAGCGGGCGCGCCGTACACCGGGCCCAGCATGTCGGTGCTGCCATGGGGCGCCAGCCAGGGCCCGAACAGCGCCAGCAGGACCACCAGCAAGGTGATGAATGCACCCTTGCGGGTTTGCGGTTCGCCCAGCCACAGGCGCCAGCGGGAAATGCGTAAGTCGTTCATGGATAGGTTCTCATGCCGCAGGTTCAGGGAGCCTTGGGCGCCGAGCGGCGCCACCAGGGCTGGAGGCCTCGTCGGTTGCGGCGGATCAGGCCGGCCCGCCGCGCCGTACGCAACTTGGGGGTCAGCAGCACCGTGGCCAGGTCTGCCAACAGGTTGATCAGCACCACCCCCAGGGTGATCACCAGCACGATGGCCTGGATCATCGGCAGATCGCGCATCTGGATCGCCGAGTTGAGGGCGGTGCCGATCCCCGGATAGCTGAACACCACTTCCGCCAGCAGGGCCCCGCCGATCAGGGTGCGCAGGGTCAGGGCCAGCCCCTGCACCGCCGGCACCAGGGCATTGGCCAGGGTGTGGCACCAGACGATGCGCCACTCAGGGATGCCCCGCAGCCTCGCGGCGATCACGTAGTCCGATTCCAGGGCCTCGATCATTGCCGCGCGCACCATGCGCGTCAGGTAGGGCAAGGCCGACAGGCTCAAGGCCAGCACCGGCAGTACCAGGAATTGCAGCTGGCGCCACAGTGCCAGCTGGGGGTCGAGGATCGACACCGCCGGCAGCAGGTCCATGTGGGGCATGGAAAACAGCAGCACCAGGCCAATGGCCAGGAGAAAACCCGGGGTAGCCTTGAGGAAGATCAGCAACGACAGGCTCCAGCGGTCCAGGCGGCTGTCACGACGCAGGGCCAGGGTCACCCCCAGCAGCAGCGCCGCGGGCACCACCAGCGCGATGACCCCGGCCAGCAACGCCAGGGTGTAGCCCAGGCGCGCGAAGAGGACGTCGGCCACAGGCGCGCTGGAATCCAGGGACTGCCCCAGATCGCCTTCCAGCGTCTGGCCCAGCCAGTGCAGGTACTGCTCGAGCAGTGGCCGGTCCAGCCCCAGTTGCCGTTGCAGGGTGAGGATGCTTTCCAGGGGCGCGTCGGGGCCAAGGATCACCCGCGCCGGGTCCGAGGGCAGCGCCTGGGTGGCGATGAACACCACCAGGCTGATGACCCAGGCCGTGAGCAGGCCGTAGCCCAGGAGGCCGACGAACCAGGACAGCCAGGCCGGGGTACGGGGCGTGTTGCGGCAGGTGTCAGGCATGGTTCAACCACATTTCGTCAAAGCGCCAGGAGGCGAAGGTCGTCTGTTCCGGCACCAGCCCGCCAACCCGCACCGAGGCCGCGTCCAGCACATCGTTGAAGCCCCAGATCAGCAGCCCGCCGCGCTGGTGCTGGATGGCCTGGGCTTCGTGCACCCATTGCCGGCGCAGTTGCAGATCGGGCTGGGCCAGGGCCTGCTGGTACAGCTGGGTGAATCGCGGGTCGTGAAAGTTGCTGCGGTTGTAGATGGCCTGGGGAGCGTCGTTGTGCAGCGCCGAGGCAAGAAAGCCCCGGGCCGGCGTGGCCCCGGGCGACAGCAGCCACTGTTCGCGCTGGGGGCCGTTGAACACCGAAGCGTCAACCTGGGTCACCTTGACCTCGACCCCGGCCCTCTTCGCCTGCTGGGCGAACACCAGCGCCGCGTTCACCCCCGGGCCCGGGGTGGTGGTCAGCTCCACCCGCAGGTCGCTCTGCCCGGCCTGACGCAACAGCGAACGGGCCTGTTCCAGGTCATGGGGCCGCTGGGCAATGCCGTGGTTGTAGGTGGGGTCGTGGGGCGAATACAGGTCATTGGCGACTCGGCCGAAACCATTGAGCCCACGGTCCACCAGCTCCTGGCGGTCGGCCAGCAGGCGGAACGCCTGGCGCACCCGCACATCCTGGAACGGCGCCTTGGCCAGATTGAGGTTGAAGCCGGTGAAAGAAGTACTCGGCGAGGCGTAGAAGCGCAGCCGCGGATCGGCCTTGAGCAGCGCGCTGTGCTCGGCCTGTACGCCGCTGGCCACGTCGATCTGCCCGGCCCGCAGCGCCGCCGCCCGCGACACCTGGTCCTTGAACTCGATGATCTCCAGTTCGTCGGCGTAGGGCTGGCCGGGCTTGTAGTAGTTCTCGAAACGGCTGTACAGCGAGCGCTGGCCGGGAATGAAGCGCTTGAGCCGGTAGGGGCCGGCGCCCACCGGGTTGGTCTGTGGGTGGTAGTCGGTGGGCACTATGGCACCGAAGCTGATCAGGGTTTCGTCCAGGGGAAAGAAGCTCTGGCCCTGTTTGAAGCGGATTTCGATGGTGCGCTGATCGAGCTTGCGCAGGGCCTGGCGATCGATGGCCCCCACCAGCCCGGCAAAGGGCGAAGCCAGTTGCGGGTCGGTCAGGCGCAGGATGGAAAACAGCATGTCGTCGGCGCCGATGCTCTTGCCGTGGTGGAACTCCAGCCCCGGCTTGATGCGGATGGTCCAGACGCTGGCGTCGGCATTGGGCTCGGCGAACTCCGCCAGGGCCAGCCGGGTGCTGACGTCCGGGTTCCATTCCCAGAACTTGCTGTACAGCGCCCAGCCGCGAATGATCCCGCCGCCCACCGGTTTGTGGGCGTCGAGATTGCCGGACTGGTCGCCATCGATGATCCCCACCCGCAGGCGCCCGCCGCGCACCGGGGTGCCGGGCAGCAACGGCGCGGCACCGGGCGCTGCACCGTTGTCACAGCCGCTGAGCAGGCTGCTGCCCAGCAACAGGCCGCCACCGGCGGCCAGGGAATGGCCGAGGAATACCCGGCGGGAAAATGCCTCGCTCATCGCTCGCTCCTCAGGCCTGCTCGGTGGCCTTGGCCGGTTGCCTGGCCGCCAGCGTCGCGCCCAGGCGCGGCACCTCGAAACCGTGATCCAGCTCCAGCAGCGGGAACAGCAGGTCGGCCACCCGGTGGGCCTCGTCGATCAGCGGAAAGCCCGAAAGGATGAAGGCCGAGGTGCCCTGCTCTTCGTATTCGCGAATGCGCTCGGCCACTTGCCGCGCGCTGCCCACCAGGTAGGTGCCGGCGGCGGGCCCGAGAATGTTGAAGCCGAACAGGCTCGGGCCGAGCCAGACATTGGGGTAGATCTCCAGGTCCCGGGCCTTGGGCAGGCGGCCGGTGCGGATCGCCTCGACATTGCGCTGGATCTGCGGGTCGTCGCTGTGGAAGCTGTCCAGGGTTTCCCCCGGCGGCAACTGGCGTTCGATGGAAGCCCGGGCGGTCTGCAGCGAGGTGCGCTGCAGCAGTTTCTCGGCGTGGGCCCAGGCCTCCTCCTCGGTTTCCCGGACGATGATCTGCAGGCGCGTACCGAAGCTCAGCTCACGGCCGATCTTCGCCGCCTCGGCGGCCACCTTGCGGAATTTCTCGCCGAGTTTCGGCGGCGTGTCGGCAAAGCTCAGGTACACATCCAGCAACTGCACCGAATGGGCCACTCCCGGGCCGGAGGTGCCGGCGCCCCACAGCGGGATGCCGGGGCGTTGCCTCGGCGCGTGCCAGCCGCCCAGGGGATGGCCGGCCGCGGCCGGCGAGCGCGGCGCCAGCTTGACGTAGCGGCCGTCGTAGCCGTCGGTGTCCCCGGCATAGAAGCCCTGGAACGCCCGCCAGTACTCCAGGCTGAAGTCATAGCGCTCATCGTGGGGATAGTGCACCCCCAGGGTGGCCAGCCCGGCGTCACTGCCGTTGACCACGTTGAACAGCAGGCGGCCGTTGGAGAACTGATCGAAGGTCAGCGCCCATTTGGCCAGCACCGCCGGCGACAACTCCCCCGGGTGCTGTGCCACCAAAAAGCGCAAGCGCTGGGTGGCATCGATCAGCGCCGCCGAGACCGCCAGGCTTTCATTGGGGCTCGAACCCAGCAGCGAACCGTAGTAGCCCAGGCGATCGCTGGCCACCGCCAGTTGCTTGAGGTGCTGGAAATCGGTGTTCCAGCGCCCTTCCGGCTCCCAGGGATAGGGGCCGTCGGGGGTGGTGAGGTACCAGAGAATCTTGACTGCCATGTAGCTGTTCCTTGAATGATTGAAGCCAGTGCAGCCATCGCTGCCCCGCCCACCGCCGACCCCCACCGCGTAGGAGCCGGCTTGCCGGCGAAGAGGCCCTCAAGCCTTGTATCGCCCTTGCGGGCGCTTTCGCTGGCAAGCCAGCTCCTACAACAGCTCCGATAGCCGCTGCCCGGGGGGCGGCAGGTCAGCTGCGGCGGTCGATGGCGGGCACCAGGCCCAGTTCCGTGGCGCGCTCGTACAGGCCGCTCATCTTCCATTGCTGGGTCAGTACGCCTGGGCCATAAGGGCGGGAGCCACCCAGGGCGTCGGCCAGCAGTTGCAGTTGCGCGCCCTCTTCCAGCAACAGGATGAATTCCGCCGTGGCCCGCAGGCCCTGCTTGCCCCATACCGTGGAGCCGCCGTTGGCTTCGAGAATCGCCAGGTTGAAGGGGTTCTGGGCAATGCTGTCGAGGATGAAGTCCACCTCGGGCTGGCGCCGGTCGATGTACACCGGCAGCTCCCGGGCCAGCTGGTAGCGCTGCACCGGCACATAGTGGAACGGCAGCGTGCGGTGGGTCTGGGCCCAGGCTCCCAGGTACGGCGAATGCACATGGGACACGGTGGTGATGTCGGCATGCTGCTGGAACAGCTTGGTATAGCGTCCCAGGCCGCCCTTGCCCTGGCCCAGGATCACCTTGCCGGCAAAGTCGGTGACCGTGGCCTGCAACGGTTTGCGGTAGTTCCACGGGCCGCCGTAGTTCACCGACACCAGCAGTTCCTGGCCCGGTACCCGTTCGATGAAGCCCACGGTGCCGTTGGCGGTGATGGTCCGGGTTTCGCGGAACACGGTGAACGCCTGTTCGGCCTCCAGCAGCACCTGATCGATGAAGGCCTGCAGTTCCTGGGTAATGGGTTGTTCGTTGATCAATACGGTCATGGCGATTCTCCGGGTTCAGGCGCGGCGCTGGGCCAGCAGTTCATGGGCGGCGTGCAAGGGACGTGGGTCGACCCAGTCGGCAATGGCGAAATCCCGTTCCAGGAAGCCATGGCGATAGAGGAAGTTTTTCTGGATATCGAGAAACTCCAGGCGCTGCGGCGACAGGTCGGGCGCCAGGGTGGTGTGGAAATCGCCGCGGTAGGCCTCATTCACCCCGGCACTGCCGGCCCGGGTTTCCTCTTCCAGGAAGGCGTTCAGGGCCGGCCGGTTGTGGGCCGCCCAGTCGGCGGCGCGCAGGGTCTGGGCGAGAAAGCGCACCACCAGGTCGAAGTGGTTGTCCAAGAGGCTCTGGTGCACGGTGATCGGCCGTGGCGTGCCGTTGTTGATGCGGTAGCGCGGCTCGGCGACCAGGTCCAGGTCGATGCCCACCACCAGCCCCAGGCGCCGCGCGGCATCGGCGGCGGCAGCCCCCTTGACGTAGACCGCGTCCACCTCGCCGCGCACCAGGTAGTCCAGGCCCGACCACAGGCGCTGCAAACCTTCCTGGGGCGTCGCCGCACGCTCCTGGTCCTGCAGCGCCACTTCCACCAGTTGCACGTCGTCGAAACCCAGGCCCGCCAGGCTCAACGCGCCTTTGTAGCCGTGCAGGCTCATGGCCCGGGCGATGCTGCCCGGGCGGTTTTCGCCCCAGGCCGGCAGCGCCAGGCGCTTGCCCTTGAGGTGCTCGGGGCGGCTGATGCCGGAATCCGGGCGCACCAGCAAGGTTTGCCATTCCTCGATCCAGGTCAGGCCGATCAGCCGGCTGGGGGAACCGGCGGCGCGGGCGGCCAGGGCCGGCACGTTGCCGCCCTCGCGAAACAGCCCCGGCAACTGGTGATCGTAGTGGTGATGGCCCAGTTGCCGGGCTTCCTGCAGGGTCGCGACCGGCAGGCCGTCGGCGGCAAACTCCTCGCTGAGCCAGCCCAGCTTGTAGGCGATCCCGGAAGCCGTGGGCACCGGGCAGCGGGTGAACCAAATCTGCTCCAGTTCAGGCTGGGCAGCGGACGTGGGCAATGTGGCGGCAAGCGTCATGAACGAGTTCCTGTGCAATGGCTGTTGCCAGGGCTATTGCAGCGCCCGTGCCAACCGGGCAAGGCCCCGGATTACGGGGCCGGGGCCGCTGCCCGCGAAACCGGCACCTCGCCGACTGCTGCCCGACCAGCAGCATTGCGCGGCGACTGCTGCCGTCGGAGCAACGGGCCGACGAGCATTGCTGCTGGAGCAGCAGCAGACGTTTTAGAAGCCATTGCGCACCCGCCAGCCAGCCTTGTCGCACAAGGCCTGCAACGGATTTTCAGCACACTGAAAAGGCCCTGGCGCAGAACTTGCTCAAGCCTCCTCAAACCCAGCCCTTTTTCGTAGAAGCTGGCTTGCCAGCGAAGGCGTCGCCAAGACCGGCGCAAGGTTCAAGGGCCCTTTCGCCGGCAAGCCGGCTCCTACGGATCAGGCCGATACACACGCCCCTGTAGGAGCTGGCTTGCCAGCGAAGGCGTTGCCAAGACCGGCGCCAGGCTCAAGGGCCCTTTCGCCGGCAAGCCGGCTCCTACGGATCAGGCCGATACACACGCCCCTGGGGGCAGATTTCTTCAGATAGAGGTACCAGCATGAGTAGCGTTCAAGCCCTTCCTGTCACTCCGGTCCGTGTCCTGGGCAGCGAGGCCGAAGCCATCGCCGTGGCCCGGGAAATCGCCACGGAAATCGCCGCCATCGCCGCCGACAGCCAGGCCAACGGCCAGTTGCCGCGGCGCCAGGCGCAGTTGCTGTCCGACAGCGGCCTGACCGCCATCGGTGTGCCCAAGGCCTTCGGTGGCCTGGGGGCCTCGGTGGCCACCATCGTCGAAACGGTGCGCCTGATCTCGGTGGCCGATGGCGGTGTCGGCCAGTTGCTGCAGATCCACAACGTGATGCTGCGGGGCATCTTCAACGGTTACCCGGATGCCGTGCGCGACCGCCTGGTCAGCGACGTGCTGGCCGGCAAGCGCCTGGGCAATGCCCTGGCGGAGATCGGTGGCAAGAACAAGTTCGCCCTCAAGACCCGTATCGAGCGCCGCGCCGACGGCAAACTGATCCTTAACGGCAGCAAGTTCTACTCCACCGGTTCCTACCTGGCCGAATGGATTTCCCTGACCGCCGCCAGCGAAGAAGGCGGCGCCGGGGTGCTGCTCAACCGCAACGCCCCGGGCCTGACCCTGGTGGACGACTGGCATGCCTTCGGCCAGCAGAATTCGGTCAGCGGCACGGTGCTGTTCGACAACATCGAACTGGACGAAGACTTTGTCTCGCCGCGCAAGGGCCCGATGAAACGCACCGGCCTGACCTTCCCGCAGATCCTCCATGCGGCCATCGACACCGGGATCGCCGCCGGAGCCCTGGGGGCCGCGGTGGACTACCTCAAGCAGCACGCCCGGCCCTGGGTGGAAAGCGGCGTCGACCACGCCAGCGAAGAGCCGCACATCATCAAGCAGATCGGTGAATACGCCGTGGCCCTGCGTGCTGCCGAATCCTTGCTGCGCGATGCCGCGCGGGTGTTCGACGAACACGAGCAGGACCCGGACAACAAGGAACTGCAGGACCAGCTGATCCTGTCCGTGGCCACCGCCCGGGCCCATTCCGACAGCGCCTCGCTGAAGATCTCCAGCGACATCTTCTCGCTGTTGGGGGCCAGTTCCTCCCTGAGCAAATGGAACCTCGACCGCTTCTGGCGCAATGCCCGGGTGCACACCACCCACGACCCGATCCGCTGGCGCCTGCACCACGTGGGCAACTACTACCTCAACGGCGTCGACCCGGGCGAATACACCGCGATCCTCAACGCCAAGGAGCAACAGGGCGCGACCCGCCCCGCACCCTGACGCCGCCGTAGGCGCTGGCTTGCCAGCGAAAGCGCCCTCAAGCCCGGCACAAGGCCTGCGGGCCTCTTCGCCGGCAAGCCGGCGCCTACCCACAACCACGGCATCACGCACACCCTAGGTGCTGGCAAGTCTGCCCCTACGGGGGTGGCCGATTTTTTGAACGAGCCCTGCATGATCGAAAAACACCCTCTTTTGCGCGCGCTGGCGATCTACCGGGAAGTGCCGTGGCGCTTCACCCTGGTGGCGCTGCTCTATGTCGCCGTCAACCTCGGACTGTTCTGGCAGCAGTGGCTGATCGGCCATGCGGTCAACGATGTCAGCAGCGGGCAGGCGGTAAAGCACCTGGCCGACGGCAGCCTGGATGCCAGCTTGGGCTGGTACTGGCTGTGGCTGCTGCTGGCGGTGGCCCTGGGCCGCGGCCTGCTGCAGTACGCCGCCACGGTGTTGTCCCTGGTGCTCAGCCAGGAACTGCTGACCCGCCTGCGCGAGCGCATCCTGCAGCAGGTCCAGGGCCTGCACCTGGGCTACCACTGGCAGCACGGCATGGGTGAAATGATCACCCGCACCACCCGCGATGCAGACAAGGTCCGCGATGCCCTGATCAGCTTCTGGCGCCAGGTGGTGGAAACGCCCCTGGTGGTGCTGGCCACGGTCGGCCTGCTGGCCTGGTACAGCCCCTGGCTGGCGGTGGTGCCGCTGCTGCTCACCGCCTGCGGACTGTGGATCTTCGTGCGCCAGACCGAGCACCTGGTGAGCCTCGACCGCGCAGTGGGCGCTGCCTACGACCGGGTCAACCAGGACCTCAGCGAGGGCATCGGCGGGGTGCGGGTGATCAAGTCCTTCGCCCTGGAGCACAGCCGCATCCAGGGTTTTGCCGCCCAGGTCGGGCTGTTCGCCGAGCATGCGCGCCGGGCCCTGGCCTATTCCAGTTCGCGTATCCCCCTGCCCCAGGCCGTGGTCGCCCTCAGCCACGTGTGGATCCTGGTCTACGGCGCTCATCAGGTGGCGGCCGGGCAGCTGGGGATCGGCGAGCTGGTCAGCGCCCTGCTGATCGTCACCACCCTGGTGTTTCGCATCGAAGGCATCGGCCGGGTGATGCAGACCTTTGCCGACGCCCGCTCCAGTGCCGAGCGCATCTGGCAGTTGCTGGACGAGCCGCTGCACATCCGCAGTGGCAACGCCCGACTGCCCCAGGCGCCCCTGGGGTTGCGCCTGGAGGGGGTCAGCGTCAGCGCCCCCGGCGGTGGCCGGAAGATTCTCGATGACTGCACCCTGAGCCTTGAGCCCGGCGAGGTGGTGGCCCTGGTGGGCGCCACCGGCACCGGCAAGAGCCTGTTGGCCAGCCTCCTGCCGCGCCTCACTGAGGCCGGTACCGGCCGGGTGCTGCTGGGCTCGGAACTCAGCGGCTGGCAGGACGTGCGCGACCTGGACCTGCAACAGCTGCGGCGCCGGGTGCATGTGGTGCCCCAGGAAAGCTTCCTGTTTTCCGACACCCTGGCGGCCAACCTGCGCCTCACGGCCCCCGACGCCAGCCACCGGCAGCTGCGCCAGGGCCTGGCCCTGGCAGCCGCCGAAGACGTACTGGAACGCTTGCCCCAAGGGCTGGACAGCCGCCTCGGCGATCGCGGGGTCACCCTCTCCGGTGGCCAGCGCCAGCGCCTGAGCCTGGCCCGGGCGCTGCTGGGGGAGCCGGACATTCTCTGCCTCGACGACGCCACCAGCGCCCTGGACGCCATCAGCGAACGCCAGGTGCTGGACAACATCCGCCAGTTGCGCCGAGACCAGGGCCGGGCCACCACCTTGCTGGTGATCTCCAGCAAGCTCTCGACCATTCTCCTGGCGGACCGGGTGTTGCTGCTGCAGGACGGGCGAATCCGCGCCAGCGGCCGCCACGCCGAGCTGCTCAAGACCAACGCCCACTACCGCGACCTGCTGGGAGTCGACCATGGCTAATCCAATCGCCGGCAAGGCCCTGAGCGATATCGAAATCGAGGAAATGCTTGCCCGCCAGGCCCTGGACCGCAGCATGCTGTCGCGCCTGCTGCCCCTGCTGCGGCCGATCCGCGGCCCGATCCTGACGGTGATCGGCATCGAGTTGCTGCTGGTGTTCACGGTGTTCCTGCGGCCCTGGTTCGTGCGCGAACTGCTGGACCGCGGGCTGGTCCCGGACCAGGGTCACTGGCTGCTGGACGAGTCCCTGGTGCTGTGGCTGGGCCTGGGGCTGGCGGCCAGCTGGCTGGGGCGCTTCGTCCTGGCCGGGCTGTCGCAGTTCGTCGCCGGCAGCGCGGCGATCCGGGTGCTCAACGACCTGCGGGTCAAGGTCTTCGCCCATATCCAGGCCCTGAGCGTCAGCTACTTCGACCAGACCCGCGCCGGGCGCATCATTTCCCGCGCCGACCGCGACGTCGACAGCCTGGAACCACTGCTGATCCAGGGTCCGCCGGAGCTGCTGGGGGCCGTGCTGCGCTGCGCCCTGGCGGCGCTGATGCTGTGGCGCATCGACCCGCGCTTCTTCCTCAGCCTGGCGGCCACGGTGCCGCTGCTGGCGCTGGCGACCTGGGGCTTCAAGCGCATCTCCCAGCGCAACTGGGCCAGGGTCGCGGAGAACCGCAGCCGCTTCACCGCGCACCTGGTGGAAAGCGTCAGCGGCGCGCGCATGCTCCAGCAATGCGGGCAGCAGGAACCCAACCTGCAGCGCTATCGCGGCCTGCTGGATGACTTCAACCAGGCGCTGATCCGCGGCAGCCTGCGCTCCAGCTGGTTCGCCCCATTCACCGCGCTGCTCAGCACCGCCGGCATGGCCGCGCTGCTGCTGGTGGGCGGCTATGGGCTGGCCGATAACCAGATCAGCGTTGGCCAGATGGCGGAAAGCCTGTTCTACGTGTTTCTGTTTCTGGGCCCGTTGCAGGAGCTCTCTGACCTGTTCGAACGCTACGCCACCGGCTCGGCCTCGGCGCAGCGGATCTTTCTGCTGCTGGACACCCGGCCCCAGGTCCTCGACCCGGCCCAGCCCCAGCGCATGCAGCGGGCCCGGGGCGAGGTCGGTTTCGAACAGGTGCGGTTCGCCTACGACCCCAGGAGCAAAAGCGCGGTGATCCAGAACCTGGACCTGCAGATCAAGGCCGGCGAAGTGCTGGCGATTGTCGGCCCCTCGGGCCATGGCAAAAGTACCCTGGTGCAGTTGCTGACCCGTTTCTACGACGTTCAGGGCGGCGCCGTGACGCTCGACGGCGTGGACATCCGGCACCTGGCCCAGCACGACCTGCGCCGGGCCGTGGGCGTGGTGCTGCAGGACAATGTGCTGTTCAGCGGCAGTATCCTCGACAACCTGCGCCTGGCAGCCCCCGGCGCCGATGATGCAACACTGATTGCCGCGGCCCGGGAGCTGGGGGCCGACGAGGTGCTGGAACGCCTGCCTCACCAGTACCACAGCGAGGTCGGCCCCCTGGGGGGGCACCTGAGCCATGGCCAGCGGCAACTGGTGTGCCTGGTACGGGCCTACCTGGCCAACCCGGCGGTGCTGGTACTGGACGAAGCCACCTCGGCGGTGGACATCCACACCGAGCGGCGCATCCAGCGCGCCCTGCGCCGGCTGTGCCAGGGGCGCACGGCGATCATCATCGCCCACCGCCTGGCGACCATCCGCGACGCCGACCGGATCGCGGTGATCCGCCACGGCCAACTGGTGGAACAGGGACCGCATCAGCAGTTGATCCGGCAGAACGGCGCCTATGCGGCGTTGTACCAGGCCTATCTGCGTAGCGCCGACCAACCCGGCGGCGCAAACCCCGCGGCCCCTTTCGCCGGCAAGCCGGCTCCTGCAAAAGCACCGCCGATATCGCGCCAGCTGTAGGCGCTGGCTTGCCAGCGAAGGCGCCCGCAAGGACAGCACAAGGTTCAAGGGCCTGTTCGCCGGCAAGGAGGCGCTGGGTTGTTGCGCGCTCAGCAGCGGTTGCTGCCGGGGTGCTGCTACAGCAGCACCAGGGCCCTGCGCTAGGCCGGCTGAAGCCCCCGAACCCCCGCCATGGTGGGCTGCGACGGCCATGGCATGGCCGTTGCAATTACTCCCTGACAGGCGTCTTCGCACCCGCGCGGCGCAACGGGTTACTGAATCAGGAGCACCCATGAGCACTGAATTTTTCTGGCGCCTGCCGCTGGGCACCGACGGCCCGCAGTTGAGCACCGACAAGCACAATCGCGGCAACCCCCACCCCCGTGCCGGGCATATCGCCCCCGGGCGCCTGGCCAACGGCGAGCCCGACGGTTTCACCTACATCGACTACATCGCCCAGGTGGCCAAGGCCGCCGAGCTGGCGGGCTTCGAAGGCGCCCTGCTGCCTACCGGCCCCGAGCCCTGGGTGGTGGCCGCGGCCCTGGCCCGGGAAACCCGGCGCATCCGCTTTCTGATCGCCTTCCAGGCCACCTGGACCCTGCCGGCCTACGCCGCCCAACAGGCGGCGATCCTGCAGAACCTCAGCCACGGCCGCCTGGACTGGAACATCATCACCGGCGGCAACCCGGTCAGCCAGCGAGCCAATGGCGATTACCTGGACCACGACCGGCGTTACCAGCGCACCGGCGAGTTCCTCGACATCATCCAGGGCCTGTGGCAGAACGAACGCTTCTCCTATGACGGCGATATCTACCAGCTGGAGAACGGCGCCCTGCCCCCGGGCCTGCAGCAGGAACGCAAGCCGGGGGTGTATTTTTCCGGTTTCTCCGATGCGGCCCTGGACGTGGCGGCGCGGCACGCCGACGTCTACCTCAACTGGGCCGAGCCCATCGACCAGCTCAAGCCCCACATCGAGCGAGTTCGCGAGCTGGCGGACAAACAGGGGCGCACGGTGCGCTTCGGCCTGCGGGTCGATCTGTTCGCCCGGGAAACCGAAGAGCAGGCCTGGGCCGACCTGCGCCGCCAGTTCGACAAGCTCGAAGGCAAGGGCAGCCTGATCGCCAAGAACTTCACCAGCGGCTCGGATTCGGTGGGCGCTGCGCGGCAGACCGCCTACCACCAGAACGTCGACCGCTTCGACGACCTGATCCTCGGCCCCAACCTCTGGGCCGGCTTCGCCAAGGCCAAGCCGGGGCCCACCGTGGGCCTGGTGGGCAGCCACCAGAACGTTGCCGAGCGCCTGGCAGAGTACCGCGATGCCGGTTTCTCCACCTTCATCCTGGCGGGCAACCCGCACCTGGAAGAAGCCCTGCGCATCGGCCAGGAAGTCCTGCCCCTGGTGCAGCAACGCCCCGTCGCCCAGGCGACGCCGCTACAGGCCCGCGCCTGAGCCTATAAGGAGCCCGTTCATGTCCCATCCTCTGGATACCCTCTGGTACACCCGCTGCCCGGTCCCCACGGGCCTGGGCATTGCCGTGCAGAAAGGCTGGCTGCAAGACAGCCTCGGCGCCCTCGGCACCCAGGTGCAGTCGCTGCGCGAGTCCAGCGACCAGGCCGTGCGCGAGTCGCACTTCGATCACAGCCTGCGCAACTCGGTGCGCCACGGCGGCAGCATCCCGGCCCTCTGGGCCCGGGCCCAGGGCCGGGAAACCCGGCTGATCGGCCTGTCCTGGGCCGATGAGGTGCAACTGATCCTGACCCGTGCCGACAGCGGCATCCACCGCATCAAGGACCTCAAGGGCCGACGCTTCGGCCTGCCGGACTGGGCCGGCGCACAGATCGACTTCACCCGCGCCCAGGCCCTGCGCGGCCTGGAAAACGCCCTGGGCCTGGACGGCCTGCAAGTGGGCGACCTGCAACTGGTGAACTACCGCTACGGCGGCACCTTCAGCGACCCCCAGGTGCAGACCCTGGCCGACACCCCGGTCAGCGCCCAGCCCAGCAGCGGACGCAACCTGGAACTGCAGGGCCTGCTGCGAGGCGAAGTCGACGCGATCTTCCTCAAGGGCGCCAGCGCCGCCCGCCATGCCCATGAGTTCGGCCTGCGTACCCTGATCGACACCGGCGCCCACCCCGACCCGCTGATCCGCTGCAACAACGGCACACCGCGCACCCTGACGGTGGACAGTCATCTGCTGGAGCAGCACTTGGACGTCGCCACCGGGATTCTCGGCGCGGTGCTGCGGGCCGAAGACTGGGCCCGCCACCACCCGGAAGACACCCGCCGCTACCTGGCCCGGGAAACCAACAGCAGCGAGTACTGGATCAGCGCCGCCTATGGCGAGGATGCCCACCTGCGCCTGCGCACCTGCCTGGAAGAACAGGCCATCGACGCGCTGCAGGATTTCAGCGCCTTCCTGCGGCGCTGGCGCTTCATCCCGCAGCAGGTGGATGTGCGCCAATGGATCGACCGCCGGCCGCTGGATGCGCTGCTGGCTACCCCTACCGCTCTGGCCGGCTGACCGCGCCAGGTTTCATGGATTCGAACTGAAGACCCTTATGAGCAAATCACTCGATACCCTCTGGTACACCCACAGCCCGGTGCCCACCGGGCTCGGCATAGCGGTACAGTCCGGACGCCTGGCAGAGGCCTTCCTGCCGTTCGGCACCAATATCCAGTCCCTGCGCGAATCCAGCGAACGCGAAGTGCGCGAGGCCCACTACGACCACCACCTGCAGAACTCGGTGCGCCACGGCGGCAACATCCCGGCCATCTGGGCCTACTCCAGCGGCGTGCAGACCCGGGTCCTGGGCTTGTCCTGGAGCGACGAGGTGCAGTTGATCCTGACCACCGCCGAAAGCGGCGTGAAGAGCATCCGCGACCTGAAGAACCGGCGCTTCGGCCTGCCCAAGTGGGCCAACGTGCAGATCGACTTCACCCGGGCCCAGGCCCTGCGCGGCCTGGAGAACGCCCTCAGGTTAGAAGGCCTGGAAGTGGCCGACGTGGAACTGGTGGACTACCCCTACGGCGGCACCTACAGCGACGAGCAGAAGCAGCACCTGTACGGTTCCGAAGTGAGCCTTGGGGTGACCCGCTTCAGCCGGCGCAACAACGAACTGATCGGCCTGCTGCGGGGCGATATCGACGCGATCTTCCTCAAGGGCGCCCACGCCGTGCACCTGGCCAACGAGTTCGGCCTGCAGGTGGTGGTGGACACCGGTTCCCACCCCGACCCGCTGATCCGCTCCAACAACGGCACCCCGCGTACCCTGACCGTGGACACCCACCTGCTGCGCGAGCACTTCGACGCCAGCGTGAAGATCGTCGACACCGTATTGCGCACCGAACAATGGGCCTGGGCCAACCCCGAGGAAACCCGGCGCTTCCTGGCCCGGGAACTGAACACCAGCGAGTACTGGGTGGCGGCCGCCTATGGCGAGGATGCCCACCGACGCCTGCGCACCACCCTGGATGCGCGATCCATCGAGGCCTTGCAGGACTTCACCGATTTCCTGCATCGCTGGCAGTTCATTCCCCGGCGTTTCGACGTGCGCGAGTGGATCGACTTCAGTGTCCTGGAGACGGTCATCGGCTCCACCTCCCGCGTGGCGGTATAACCCCACGAACTGACGGTGGAACCCGTAGGAGCTGGCTCGCCAGCGAAGGCGCCAGCCCAGGCGATGCATGTCTCGCGGGCCTCTTCGCCGGCAAGCCGGCTCCTACGGGCTTGGGGGGCCGGTGCTGGCGCAGCAACAGTCCAGCGGGCAATCGGTGCTGCTCCAGCAGCACCAGCCAAGCAACTTCTGCTGAATCCTGCGCAGGATGTTTTAAACCTCTGGCCCGCAACTTTTCACGCCTGCCAAACCCCTCTCTAAAACACTCAAACGAATTTAAATTAATCCTTGTTTTTCAATGACTTGATCAAACTAACGCTTACCCATAAAACCCACTAAGCCTCTTGGCACGTTCTCTGCTCTAGCCCTCTTAGCGAAACTTTAAATGGGGGAGTTCAACATGCATAAGCTTAATCCGATCACCAAGAGTCTATGGCTGGCACTGGCGCTCACCGGGGGCACATTCAGCCAGGACCTGCTGGCCGCTGAAACCACAGGCACCGACACCACCGGGAACAGCAGCGAACCCGCCCTGAAGACCGTCACCGTCACCGCCCAGCACCGGGAGGAAACCCTGCAAGAGGTTCCGGTGGCGGTGTCCGCCGTACAGGGCACCAGCCTGGTGACCGACGGGGTGCGCAACATGGGCGACATCACCACCTTCATCCCCAACGCCTCGGCCAAGAACCCCGACGGCGACGGCCGCCCACGCTGGTACATCCGCGGCCTGGGCACGGGCGACACCGGGGCGGCCACGGTGTTCCCGGTGGGCATCTACGCCGATGATGTCTACCTCAACGCGCCCATCGCCGGCGGCGGGCCGCTGTTCGACCTGGAGCGCATCGAGATCCTGCGCGGGCCCCAGGGCACCCTGTACGGCAAGAACACCACTGCCGGTGCGGTCAACGTGATTTCCAAGAAGCCGACCTTCGACACCGACGGCTACGGCACCCTGGGCATCGGCAGCAAGAGCGAGCGCATCCTCAATGGCGCCATCGGCGGTGCCCTGGTGGATGACAGGCTGGCGGCGCGGCTTTCGCTGTATTCGGAAGAACGCGACGGCTTCCAGAAGAACCTCACCGACGACCATACCTACGGCGACGTCGACAAGAAGGCCGTGCGCCTGCAGTTCCTGGCCAGGCTCAACCCGGACCTGGACGCCCTGCTGAAGATCCACGCCCGGGAATACAAGGGCGACGGCAGCAACGGCTCGCTGCCGGTGGGCCGTTACTACAACGTCGGCTACCAGCGGCCCGACGGACGCAACATCGCCCTCAACGTCAACGAGGATGCCAAGCTCGATCACGACGGTACGTCCCTGACCCTGAACTGGCACCTGGGGGACTACACCCTGACCTCCATCAGCGCCTACGACTACATTCGCGGGCAGTCCACCAGCGACGCCGACTACACCCCCTACGAAGTCAACGGCGCGGCCATCAGCGACAACCGCTACAACCAGTACTCCCAGGAACTGCGCCTGGCCTCGCCGCAGCAGGAAACCCTGCGCTGGCTGGCGGGGGTGCACTACTTCCATGAGGACCTGGACAGCTCGGCCAAGCGCCTCATCACCCCGGGCCCCACGCCCAACGGCACCGGCTCCAACCAGACCGGCGGCGCCACCGACTTTCGCGACCTCAACTACCAGCACACCACCGACAGCTACGCGCTGTTCGGCAACCTGACCTACGACTTCACCGACAACTTCACCGTGACCGGCGGCCTGCGCTGGACCCAGGAAAAGAAAGACATCGACCTGGACCTGACCCAGCTCACCCGGGCCACGGCCAACGGCCCGCTGATCCCCCTGGGCGCCGCCGGCAGCAATGGCAGCCGCGACGAGAGCAAGACCTGGGAAGCCTGGACCTACGATCTGACCCCGGAATACCGGATCAACGACAACGTCCGGGTGTTCTTGCGCTACGCCCACGGTTTCCGCTCCGGGGGCTTCAATACCGGGCTGTCCACCAGCCTGGCGCAGTTGACCACGGTGGACCCGGAGAAACTCGACGCCTACGAGATCGGCCTCAAGTCGGAATGGTTCAACCACCGCCTGACGGCCAACGCCAACGTCTTCTACTACGACTACTCGGACATCCAGGTGAACCTGCTGACGGTCAACAACGGCGTGCTCACCACGGCCCTGACCAATGGCGCCAAGGGCAAGGTCAAGGGCGCGGAACTGGAGCTCGAAGGCCAGCCCACCGACTATCTGCACCTGCGGGCGGCGATCTCGTTCCTGGATACCGAGTACACCGACTTCAAGAACACCAACCCCAACACCGGCGCGGTCACCGGCGACTACAGCGGCAACAGTTTCGTGCGCTCGCCGCGCAACGTGGTGTCCCTGGGGGCCGACTACACCATTCCCCTGGAGATCGGCGGCAAGCTGGTGGCCGGCGGCGACGTGAGTTTCCGCGACAAGGAGTACTTCCTCGCCGACCGCCAGAGCAGCGCCGACAAGACCCTGAGCCAGCCCCACTACACCCTGGCCAACACCCGCCTGACCTGGTTCAGCCCGGATGAAAAGCTCAGCGTCACCGGCTTCGTCAACAACCTCACCGACCGCCGCTACCAGGTCCATGGCCGGCCCAACGGCACCCTGGGGCAATACGTCATCACCTACGGCGACCCGCGCACCGTGGGCCTGAGCGTCACCAGCCGCTTCTGACGCCCGCGGCAGGCCACCCGAACCCTGATTTCCGGGCCGCCGGTATCGCCCACCACCGCACCCACCCTGTAGGGGCCGGCTTGCCGGCGAAGAGGCCCGCAAGCCTTGCGCCGTCCATGACGACGCCTTCGCTGGCAAGCCAGCGCCTACAGGGGCGGTTGGGGTCATTCATTTCACAAGGAATCCAAAGATGTTCCATCGCAATCCGTTGGCCGGCGCCGTGGCGCTGGTCGTCGGCAGCCTTGCCGTGCCCGCGTTCGCTGCCCAGACCTCAAGCAATGCCCCCGGCGCCAGCGCCGATCACCTGGACACGGTGGTGGTGCTGGGCACCCGGCGCAGTGATGTAACGGCCCTGGAAAGCGCCGCACCGGTGGACGTGCTGTCCGCCCAGCAGTTGCAGCAGACCGGGGCCAGCGACCTGTCCGGCGCCCTCACCGCCCTCTCGCCTTCGTTCAGCTACCCGCAGTCGCCCCAGGGCGCCTTCGCCGGTTCCATCGCCCAGGGCGCATCCCTGCGTGGCCTGGCGTCAGACCAGGTGCTGGTGCTGGTCAACGGCAAGCGCCGCCACACCAGCGCCAACGTCACCCGCCAGAGCCTGGTCAACGGCCGCGGCGCCGCCGCGGTGGACCTGAGCCTGATCCCCCTGAGCGCCATCGAGCGAGTGGAGATCCTGCGCGACGGCGCCGCCGCCCAGTACGGCTCCGACGCCATCGCCGGGGTGATCAATATCGTGCTCAAGGAAAAGGACGACGGCGGCAATCTCGGCTACCGTTTCGGCGGCTACGACAAGGGCGACGGCCTGCAGCGCAAGCTCAGCGGCTGGAAGGGCTTGAGCCTGCCCAACGACGGCTTTTTGACCCTGAGCTTCGATGCCGGCAGCCAGGACCCGGCCAGTGACACCAACCCCGACAACCGGATCTTCTACCCCGGCTCCACCAGCACCAACACCCCCCGGGAACAGAACAACCGCTACCGCACCTGGCGCTGGGGCTCGGGCAATGTCTCGGACCAGTACAACTTCGCCGCCAACAGCGAGTTCGGCCTGGGCGAGGGGCTGACCGCCTACGGTTTTGCCACCTACTCCCACAAGAACACCGACGCCGAAGGCTTCTTCGACCCGCCCACCACCTTGCGCAACAACTACGGCAGCGACGCCCTGCAACGCTACCCCGACGGCCGCCTGCCGATCACCCGTTACTCGCTGGAGGACTATGCCCTGACCGGTGGCCTGCGCTACGAGGACGAACGCCTGGGCAAGTTCGACCTGGCGCTGAACCATGGCGACAACAGCCTGAAATCCGCCGACCGCAACGCCATCAACCCCAGTTGGGGCGAGGCCAGCCCGGCGAAGATCTACACCGGCAAGCGCGAGGCCGACCAGACCAACCTGACCCTGGACTGGGTGCGGGACTTCCCCACCGACCTGCTGTTCAAGCCCCTGACCCTGTCGGCGGGCCTGGCCTGGCGCCAGGAGAACTACGAACTGAGCGCCGGCGAAGCGGCGGGCTGGCAGAACGGGCCGCTGTTCAATACCGTGGACCCGATCACCGGGCGGCGCATTCCCGGCTACTACTCGGGCATTACCCAGGTCGACGCCGCATCCCTTGAGCGCAAGGTCTGGGGCGCCTATATCGACGTCGAAGGCCAGGTCACCGAGAAATTCCAGGCCGGGGTGGCGGTGCGCACCGAGCACTACTCGGATTTTGGCGACACCACCAACGGCAAGCTGTCGCTGCGTTACGACTTCACCCCGCAGCTCGCCGCCCGGGCCACCGCCAGCACCGGCTACCGGGCGCCGTCCCTGGTGCAGAGCGGGTTGTCCTCGTTCAGCGTGCAAGTGGTGGAGCAACCGCCGGGCAGCGGCAACTACGTCGAGGTGCAGCAACGCACCCTGCGCGCCGACAGCCCGGAAGCCAAGCTGCTGGGGGGCAAGGCGCTGAAGCCCGAGGAATCCACCAACTACTCCCTGGGCCTGGTCTGGCGGCCGCTGGCCAACGCCTCGGTGACCCTGGATGCGTACCGGATCAACATCGACAACCGCATCACCCTGTCCGACCAGTTGCCGGCCTCGGTGGTCACGCCGATCTTTGCCGGCACCCCTTACGCCAACATCCAGAGCGCGGCGTTCTACACCAACGTCGCCGACACCCGCACCGATGGCGTCGAGCTGACCGGCAACTACCAACTGGACCTGCAGCAATGGGGGCGCCTGAACCTGTCCAGCGGCTACAGCCAGAACAACACCAGGATCACCGCCCTGCGGGACGTGGGCAACATCGCCGGTTCGCAGATCGTCGGCCGCACCACCCAGGGCCTGATCGAGGACGGCACCCCGAAGAACAAGCTGACCCTGAGCGCCAACTGGCTGTACGACAGCTGGGGCCTGACCCTGGCGCAGCGCCGGTACGGGCAATGGAAGAGCCTCAACGCCAGCAACCCGACCCTGGACCAGACCTTCAGCGCGCAATGGGTCACTGACCTGGACATTTCCTATAGCTTCGACAAGGCGCTGAAGCTGTCGGTGGGCGCCATCAACCTGTTCGATACCCACCCGGACAAGGCATCCGGGGCACAGTTGTATGGCGTGCCGAAATACTCCATCACCAGCCCCGAGGGCGCCCAGGGCGCGTTCTACTACACCAGCCTCAGCTACGACTTCTGAGGCCGGACTGCTGCCGGGGTGTTGCCCTGGCAGCAGTGACTGCTGCCCAGGCATCAGTTTCGCTGGCACGCCAGCGCCCACAACCCACCCACACGCCGCTCCTCCCGTAGGAGCCGGCTTGCCGGCGAACAGGCCCGCAAGCCCTGCATCGCCCCGGCCGACGCCTTCGCTGGCAAGCCAGCTCCTACAGCGGTCAGATACATCCCGCAGGCCTGCCCGCCCCGTAGGAGCCGGCTTGCCGGCGAACAGGCCCGCAAGCCCTGCATCGCCCCGGCCGACGCCTTCGCTGGCAAGCCAGCTCCTACGAGCGCGCGATGGCACAGGTCTTGCGATAGGCATCGGGTACTTCGCCGATATAAGAACCGCCATGGCTCATTCCTTGCGCTGCACGCTCACCTCCCTGACCTGGCTGGTCTCGCCCCTGGCCCTGTTGCTGCTCTGGACCCTGGTGGCCCAGGCCGGGATCTTCCCGCGCAACCTGCTGGTACCGCCGGCCCAGGTGCTGCACACCTTCGAAACCCTGCTGGCCAGCGGCGAGTTGCTGGAGCATTTGCACAACAGCCTGTCGCGCCTGGGCCTGGGCTTTGCCCTGGGGGCCCTTGGCGGCCTGGTGTTCGGGGTGCTGATGGCCTTGTCCAAGACCGTCGAGGCGTACTGCGCGCCGCTGTTCCATACCCTGCGGCAGATCCCCAGCATCGCCCTGATCCCGATGTTCGTGCTGCTGTTGGGCATCGATGAAACCTTCAAGATCGTCATCGTCGCCAAGACTGCGTTCTTCCCCGTGGCCCTGGCCGCCAGCGAGGGGGTCAAGGCCATTCCCCGCAGTTACTTCGAGGTGGCCGACGTCTACCGCCTGCGCTGGCCGACCCTGGTGCGCCAGATCGCCCTGCCCGCCGCGGCGCCACCGATCATCACCGGCCTGCGCATCGGCCTGACCCGCTGCTGGGTGGTGCTGGTGGCCACCGAGCTGCTGGCCGCCGACAGCGGCCTGGGGCAGATGATCGAGATGGCCCGGCAGATGCTGCGCATCGATGTGGTGATGGTGGGGATAGTGGTCACCGGCGTGATCGGCTTTGCCCTGGACTTCTCCTTCCGCCGCCTGGAACAGCGCGTGCTGCGCTGGCAAACCCGCTAGGAGCCCTTGCATGACAACTCTACTGGCCAAGTTTCGCGGTCTGTTGCTGCCCCTGCTGCTGATCGGCGGCTGGGAATACCTGTCCCGCCAGGATGCCGCCGGGGCCTACGCCTTCGTGCCGCTATCCACCATCGCCAGCGCCTTGCTGGAGCTGCTGGGCAACGGCGAGTTGCCGGTCAACCTGCTGGCCAGCCTGGGCCGGGCCAGCGGCGGCCTGCTGCTGGGCACCCTGGCCGGGGTCATGCTGGGAGCCCTGATGGCCCTCTCGACCCTGGCCAACCGCCTGATCGGCCCGCTGTTCCATTCGATCCGCCAGGTGCCGATGCTCGGCTGGATTCCGCTGATTGCCATGTGGTTCGGCAACGGTGAGTTTTCCAAGATGCTGATCGTCAGCCTCGCGGCCTTCTACCCCATGGTGCTCAACACCTACCAGGGCTTTTGCCAGGTGGAACGGCGCTACCGCGAGGTCGGCCAGGTGCTGGTGCTAAACCCGGCGCAGCGGCTGCGGCACATCCTCCTGCCGGCGGCGCTGCCGAGCATTGCCACCGGCCTGTTGCAGGCCCTGGCCTTTGCCTGGGTGACGGCGGTGGGCAGCGAGCTGTTCCTGTCCTCCGGGGCCGGCCTGGGCAACCTGATGATGAACGCCGAAGCCGGCTCACGCATGGAAGTGATAGTGCTCTGCGTGCTGTGCATCGGCCTGTGCGGCTACCTGATGACATTGCTGCTGACCCTTCTGAGCCGCCGCCTGCTGCGCTGGCGCCCTACCCGTTAAGGCCTCCCCATGAATGCGATCGCCCAACACGCCCCGCTCCCCACTCATCTCCACGCCCGGACCGGGGCGTTACAGATCCGCGGCCTGAACAAGAGCTACCGGATCCAGGGCCAGGCCCTGCCGGTACTGCAAGGCATCGACCTGGACGTCCAGCCCGGGGAGTTCGTCAGCATTGTCGGTGCCAGCGGCTGCGGCAAATCCACCCTGCTGCGGCTGATCGTCGGCCTGGAGGGTGACTATCAGGGGCAGATGCTGCTGGACGGCAAGCCAGTGACCGGCACCAGCCTGGAGCGGGGCATCGTGTTCCAGGACCATCGGCTGTTTCCCTGGATGACCCTGGCCCAGAACATCGCCCTGGCACTGAAGAACCACCCCTTGTCCGAAGCCGAGAAACAGCGCCGGGTGGCCGAGCACATCGCCCTGGTCAACCTGCAAGGCTTCGAGCAGGCCTACCCCCATCAGCTCTCCGGCGGCATGGCCCAGCGCGGCGCCATTGCCCGGGCGCTGATCAACCAGCCCAAGGTGCTGTTGCTGGACGAACCCCTGGGGGCGCTGGATGCCCTGACCCGGGTGCGCCTGCAGCACGAACTGCAACGTATCTGGGTGCAGCAGCGCTGCACGGTGATCATGGTCACCCATGACATTGAAGAAGCCCTGTACCTGGGGGACCGGGTAATCGTCATGGACGCGCATCCGGGGCGGATCAAGCATGAGATCCGCGTCGACCTGCCCCATCCCCGGGACCGCTCTTCACCCGTGTTGCAAGGCTACAAAGAGCAGTTGCTGGAGGAACTGGTGGGGCATTGATCGTCCAGGCACCCCGGCGCTGCGCCGGCTCCTACGCAGGTAGCGCCGCGATTACGCCGGGGCCGTAGGAGCTGGCTTGCCAGCGAAGGCGCCCGCTGGAGCGGTGCAAGGCTTGAGGGCCCATTCGCCGGCAAGCCGGCTCCTACGGGGCGCCACCGGTGTCGCGCCGGGCCCACCGGCGGGCCTCAGGCGTGGGACCAGCGGCGATGCAGGCCACGGGCCAGGGCGTCGAGGGCAAAACCCAGCACGCCGATCAGCAGCACCATGGCCATCAGTTCCGAATAGGCCAGGCGGTCCCGGGTGTCGAGGATGAAGTAGCCCAGGCCGGCGCTGACCCCGAGCATTTCGCAGGGCACCAGGACGATCCACAAGATGCCGATGGACAGCCGTACCCCGGTCAGCACATGCCCCAGCACCCCGGGCAGGATCACCTTGCGCAGGGTCTCCCAGCGGGTGGCGCTGAGGCTGCGGCTCAGTTGCAGCCAGCGCGGGTCCAGCTGGCGCACGCCGGCCGCGGTGTTGAGCAGGATCGGCCACAGCGCGGCGAACGCCAGGAGGAAGTAGATCGGCTGGTCCCCTACCCCCATCAGCATCACCACCACCGGCATCCAGGACAGCGGCGAGATCATCCGCAGAAACTGGAACGCCGGGGTGGTGGCTGCCTCCAGGTGCCGGTAGCTGCCCACCAGCAGGCCCAGGGGCACGCCGATCAGCAAGGCCAGGAGCAAACCCACCAGGATCCGCTTGAGGCTCACCAGCACATGCTCGTACAGCTCGCCACGCCCCAGCAGTTCCAGCAGGCTGGCGAAGGTCGCCTCGGGGGAGAAACGCGCAGCCAGGCCGTTGCCATCGCCCAGCAGGTGCACCCCCAGCCACCAGCCCAGCAGCAGGCTCGACAGCCCGGCAAGCCCCAGGAGCCAATGGCTCAGGGAAGAAGGTTGCTTGCCCATCAAAGACCGAACTCCTCGCTGCGCTCGAAGCTGTCCGCCAGGCCGAAGGCCTTCAGCCCGCCCACCGAGGCGATGGCGTTGCGCACAAAGCGATCGTCCACCAGGTCCTTGGCGGTGTGTGCCGGGTCAAGGCCGGCCAGAAAGCCCTTGTCGCCCTCGATCAGGGTGTCCTTGAGGCGCTTGACTAACTCTTCGGTGTAGCTGGGGAACGGATACGGCTGGAAGTCGATGCGCTGCTCGTCCCAGTGGCTGTGCTGGATCGCGCCGCTGGCCAGGTAGGCCTCGCGGTCGGCCGCCTCCGGCGCCAGCACCCGGTTGAGCACCTGGGGCGCATGGGGCGTGTAGCGGTTGGCGCCGTCCTTGGACAGCAGTTGCGCGGCCTCGGCGCGGTGGTCGCGGGTCCACAGCTGGGCCTTGACGATGGCGTTGACCACCTTCTGCGACCATTCGGGACGGTTGTCCAGGTCATGCTCGTGCATGAACACCACGCAGCAGGCGTGGTTGCGCCACACATCCCCGGTAAAGCGCTGCACCCGGCCCACCTTGAGTTCCTCGGCCAGGGCATTGAACGGCTCGGCGACGATGTAGCCGGCAATCCGCTTGCTGGCCAGGGCTGGCGGCATGTCCGAAGGCGGCAGCACCACCAGGTTGACCTCGTTGGCCCCCAGGGCACTGCCGGCGGCCTTGCTCACCGGCACCAGGCCGTTGTCGCGAAACAGTTGCTGCACCACCACGTTATGGATCGAATACCAGAACGGAATCGCCACCGACTGCCCCGCCAGTTGCTTGACCTCGGTAATGCCCGGGGCCACGGTCAGGCCGGAACCGCCGACGTGGTTCCAGGCCACCACCTTGGCCGGCACCCGGCTGCCGTAGCGGGCCCAGACGGTCATCGGCGACAGCAGGTGAATCACGTTGACCTGCCCGGAAATGAACGCCTCGATCACCTGGGCCCAACTGCGCAGCAGCACCGGGCGCTCGGCCTTGATGCCCTCGGCCTCGAACAGGCCGTTGTTGTGGGCCACCAGCAGGGGCGTGGCGTCGGTGATCGGCAGGTAGCCGATGCGCACCGGCGCGTCCGGCTCCTGGGCGGCGCGGGCCTGCAGGCTGTTGAGCAGCGGCAAGGCGCCGCCGGCAGTCAGCAGCGCGCTGAGCTTGAGAAAGTCACGACGGGTATGAGTGAAGTCGTCCAGGCACATGGTCAATCTCCGACGGTGCAGACAAAGGGGAAGTGTGGGGGTTGCGGCTCGCCCGCCGAAGGGTCTTGAGAATCTCGATGCGCAGCGCGCCCAGTTCCTCGATCCGCTCGGCGCGCGGCGCCGGCAGCTCGATGTGCCACTGGCCGAGGGTGCGCGCCGGGCTGTTACCCAGTAGCAGCACCCGATCGGACAGCAGCAGGGCTTCGTCGATGTCGTGGGTGATCAGCAGCGCCGCGGTGCGGTGCTGGCCGATCACCTTGAGCAGCAGTTGCTGCATGTCGGCGCGGGTCACCTCGTCCAGCGCGCCGAAGGGTTCATCCAGCAGCAGCACCTGGGGCTGGCGCGCCAGGCAGCGGGCCAGTGCGGTGCGCTGGGCCATGCCGCCGGACAGTTGGGCCGGATAGCGCTGGCGGGCGTGTTCCAGGCCCACTGCGGCAATCGCCTGGTCGATGCGTTCCTTGCGCTGCTGCGGGCTCAGGTGCGGCTGGCGGGCAAAATCCAGGCCGAAGGCGACGTTGTGCTCCAGGTTCAGCCAGGGCAGCAGGCTGGGGTCCTGGAATGCCACCGCGACCCGCGGATGAGGGCCGTCGAGGGGCTCGCCCAACAGGCTGACCTGCCCGGCGTGGGGCTTCTGCAGGCCGGCCAGGACCCGCAGCAGGCTGGACTTGCCGACCCCGCTGGGGCCGAGAATGGACACCACCTCGCCGGCCTGCAGGTGCAGGTCGAAATCCTCCAGCACCGTGTGCCAGCCTTGCTCCGCGGGGTAGCCGAGGCTGATCGCCTGTGCGTTCAACAGGCCGCTCATGCTGCCGCATTCCGCGCCTGGCGTTGCAGTTCGGCGCGCAGTTGCACCAGGCTCGGGGTGACGATGGGCACGAAGGCCGACTCGCGCCAGCGCCGGGCAAAGCCGCTGCCGAACTCGCTGAGGTAGGCCTTGCCGCCGCTGGCCTGCAGCTCCAGTTGCACGGCGTTGGCGGTGGCTTCCGCCAGGGCGATGCGCACCCGGAACAGCGCCCCGGGCTGGCTCAGGAAGCGCCCGTCGAGCAGGCCGCTCTTGAGTTCGCCGACGGTGTGTTCCAGATGCTGGCGTTGCTCCAGCAAGGGTTCGTGGAGGATCGAACGGGCGCCCTCGACATGCTTTTCCACCTCGCTCAGGGCCCGGCGCGCCAGGCCGATGGCCAGGGCGCATTGCAGGCCGAGAAAGGCCGGGCGCACCGCCGGCAGGAACACTCGGGCATCCTCGTGCAGCAGCCAGTCACGGGCCACCGCCACCTGGTTCAGTTCCAGGGCAGCGGTGTTGCTCGATTGCAGGGCCATCAGCTGCAGGTCATCGGAGCGCTGCAACCCGGGCAAGGCATCGGGGATCGCCAGGATGAACGGCGCGCCGCCCTCCTCGCGCTCGATGGCCGCCGCCACCACGAACCCGCTCTTGCGCAGGTTGGTGACCCAGTGCAAACGACCGTTGAGGCTCCAGCCCTGCTCCTGTTCCCGGGCCCGGACCTGCAAGGCCTCGATCCCCGAGAGAAACTTCATGGCATTGGACAGCCCGGTGGCACCGGCCAGCTCGCCGCTGAGCAACGAGGGCAGCAGGCGCTGGCGCAAACCGGCATTGGGGCTGTGCAGCAGGTATTCGATAAAGGCTCGCTGGCCCCAGCAGACAAAGGCCGCCGCCAGGGAATGGCTGGCCACGCTGGCCATGACTTCCAGAGCATCGGTCAGGTCGCCGCCGCTGCCGCCCTGAGCCGGGTCGATACCGACCCGCAGTACCTCGGCGCCCGCCAGCCGGGCGAGGACCTGCTGCGGGTCGCACTGGCCCTGGTCGAGTGCCTGGGCCTGGGCATCCAGCCATTCACTCAATTGCGCATCGAGCATGTGGTTTTCTCCTTGAAAGGGGGCGCCGCGCAACCGCCGGCGCCCTGGCTCATTGACCTTGCACTGACCAGCGATACTTGGCCAGCTCGGGGTTCAGTTCAGTGCCGGCGAACACGTTGGCGAAGTTGCACAGGGTGGCCAGGCTGATGCCCAGGATCACTTCCAGGGCATTGCCTTCGCTGTATCCTGCCGCCTTGAACTGGGCATAGCCGGCGTCGCTGACCTTGCCCCGGGTGGCGATCACTTCCCGGGCAAATGCCGCCAGGGCTTCCAGCCGGGCTTCGGGCAAGGTGCTCTGCTCGCGCAGGGCGCTGACCACCGGGTCCGCAAGTTTGGCCTTGTTCAGGGCCACCGAGGTATGACCTGCGACACAGAAATCGCAGCCATGGGTGGTGGCGGCCACCAATTGCACCACTTCACGCTCCGCCAGGCTCAACTCGGCCTTGCCGTTGAGGGCGGACACCGTGACGTAGGTTTCCAGGGCCGCCGGGGCATTGGCCAGGATGCCCAGCAGATTGGGGATAAAGCCCGAGTTCTTCAGCGCGTTCTCAAGAAAGGGCCGAGCGGCTTCTGGAGCCGTGTGCAAGGTGTGTAGAGTGACGCGGGACATGGAGTGGACTCCTGCTGTGTAGGTGTGCGTCAAGTCTGTTGGTTATAAGAATTCCGATCCATATTCTAAAGTAGCGATTACTTGCTTCTGAGTGTTTCCCTTAGATGATTTCGTCAAGCCCACTGGTTGATTGGTTATTAGAAGGCCTGGAACTCGATGCCAGCCTGTTTCACGTCGGACGCTACTGCGGAGGCTGGCACGCCAGCACCCAGGGCCTGGCCCGGGCCAGCTTCCACCTGATCGTCCAGGGCCATTGCTGGCTGCATATCGACGGCGCGCCCCAGGCCCTGCGCCTGGATGCCGGGGACGCGGTATTCCTGCTGCAGGACCTGGGCTACCGGCTGTCCAGTGCCCAGCAGGCTGAAGCGGCGCAGCAACTGCCGCGCACGCCCATGGCGCCCCTGGAGCCGGGAGCCCAGGACGGTGTGGGGCTGGTCTGCGGCTTTTTCCATTTCAAGCCCGGGCTGTCCTCGCTGATCATCGACAGCCTGCCGGGCTGGCTCATCCTGCGGGCCGGCGACCCGTCCCTGAGCGCCGCCCGGGCGCTGTTCCAGCTGATTCTCGAAGAATGCCAGCGCACCCCGGCGCCCTCCTCGGCGCTGCTGGAACGCCTGAGCCATCTGCTGTTTTTGTATGTGCTGCGCCAACAGGTCAACGCCAACCAAGACCTCGGCGGCCTGGTGGCCCTGGCCCGCCACCCGGGGTTTGCACCGCTGCTGGAGCAGTTGATCCAGCGCCCCGGAGAAGCCTGGCCCCTGGAAAGCATGGCGGCCCTGACCGGGCTTTCGCGCTCGGCGTTCTTCAAGCGGTTCAATGAACTGGCCGGGCAATCCCCGGGGCAGGTACTGCTGGCCCTGCGCATGCGCCACGCCTGCCAGTTGCTCAAGGCCAACCAGACAGTGGAGCAAGTGGGCGCCGCCGTGGGCTATCAGTCGATCGCCGCCTTCACCCGGGCCTTCACCAAGGCCGTGGGCCTGCAGCCCGGGGCCTATCGCAAGCAGCACGAAGGGCGCTGAAACGCGCCCCGAATGTACTCAGCGGCGATGGGCCAGGGCCCGCACCAGGCGGTCGCCGCAGCTCTGTACCCCCTGTACCAGCAGCACCAGGACCAGCACCGTGGCCACCATGATCTGGTTGTTGAACCGCTGATAGCCGTAGCGGATCGCCAGGTCCCCCAGGCCGCCACCGCCGATGACGCCGGCCATGGAGGAAAAACCGATCAGCATCACCAGGGTCAGGGTCAGCCCCGCCAGCAGGGCCGGCAAGGCTTCCGGCAGCAGCGCCTTGAAGATCACATGGCCGATGTGCCCGCCCATGGCCAGGATCGCCTCGACCCGACCGCGGTCCACTTCATCCAGGGCGTTCTCGACGATCCGCGCAAAAAACGGAAAGGCGCCGATGGTGATGGGCACCACCGCGGCAGTGCTGCCCAGGGTGGTGCCCACCACCAGCCGGGTCAGGGGGATCAGCGCAATCAGCAGCACCACGAAGGGCAGCGAGCGCCCCAGATTGACCAGCCCGCCCAATAGCCGGTTGAGCCTTGGCATGGGGTACAGGCCGCCCTTGCGGCTGATGAACAGCAGCACCCCCAGGGGCAGGCCGATCAACAGGGTGAACAGCGAGGCCAGCAGCACCATGTACAGGGTTTCACCCGTGGCGGTCAGCAGCAGCTGCGCCAGTTCCTGCCAATCGAGGCTGCGGTTCACAGGCGTTCACTCCGAATTCCTCGCTGGGCCAGGGCCGTCAGCAGTTGTTGGAATTTGCCGGCGTCGGCGGGGGCGGCGGCGATGCGCAGGCGCCCTACCCGCCGGCCGCCTACAGCTTCGACACCACCGGCCAGGACCTTGAGCTCCAGCGCCTGCTGGCGGCTCAGTTGCTCCAGCAGCGGCGCCGCGCGCTGGTTGTCGAAAAAGGTCAGTTCGGCCTGGGGCTGGCTGCCGTTGAACGGCAGGTTGTAGCCCGGCAACAGCGCCCGGCCCAGGGCCGACTGCGGGTTGCCCAGCAGTTCGGCCACCGCCCCGCTCTCCATCAGCCGGCCGCCCGCCAGGGACGCGGCGTGGCTGCAAATGGCCTTGACCACTTCCAGCTCGTGGGTGATCAGCACAATGGTCAGCCCCAGCTCGCGGTTGATCTGCGCCAGCAATTGCAGGATCGACGCCGTGGTTTCCGGGTCCAGGGCGCTGGTGGCCTCATCCGACAGCAGGTAACGCGGCCCGGCGGCCAGGGCCCGGGCGATGCCCACCCGCTGCTTCTGGCCACCGGACAGTTGCGAAGGATAGGCCTGGGCCTTGTCGCCAAGACCCACCAGTTCCAGCAGTTCCAGAACCCGCGCACGGCGCTGGCTTTTGCCCAGGCCGGCAATTTCCAGAGGCACCGCGACGTTGTCCTCAACCGTGCGCGAATGCAGCAGGTTGAAGCCCTGGAAGATCATGCCGATGCCCTGGCGCTGCCGGCGCAGCTCGCTCGCGGACAAGGCGCCAAGGTCCTGGCCGTCCATCAGGATGCGCCCGCTGCTGGGCCGCTCCAGCAGGTTCAGGCAGCGCAACAGGGTCGACTTGCCGGCGCCGCTGCGCCCGAGAATGCCGTACACCGCACCATCGGGAACCGTCAGCGAAACCCGATCCAGTGCCGCGGGCTGGCCTTCGCCGTAGACCTTGCAAAGCTGCTGGACCTCGATCATGGCTGGCGGTCCGTGACGGGAATCACCGAGCCCGAGTAGGTGCGGGTAATGAACGCCGCTACTTCCGGCGAGTTGAGGTCCTTGGCCAACTGACGGATGCGCGGGTCATCCTGCAGCTTGGGGGTGGTCACCAGGATGTTGGCGTAGGGATTGTGCTCGGCCTTTTCCAGGCCCAGGGCATCCTTGGCCGGCACCAGCCCGGCCTCCAGGGCGTAGTTGCCATTGATCACCGCCAGGTCCACGTCGTCCAGGGCCCGGGGGATCTGCGGCGATTCGATCTCCAGGATCTTCAGCTGTTTCGGGTTGTCGGCGATGTCCCTGGGGGTCGCCTGATCCCGGGCCGGGTCGGTGAAACCGGGCTTGAGGCGGATCAACTGGTAGCTCTGCAACAGGTACAGCGCGCGGCTGAGGTTGGTGACATTGTTGGGCACCGCGACGCTGGCGCCCTGGGGCAACTGCTCGAAGCGCTGGTGACGCTTGGAATAGATCCCCAGGGGCTCGATGTGCACGCTGGCAGCCACGGCGAAGGGCTGGCCCAGGGCCTGTTCCTGAGACTTGAGGTACGGCAGGTGCTGGAAGTAGTTGGCGTCCACATCGCCGTGGGCCAGCAGTTCGTTGGAGTTCACGCCATTGGGAATCTCGATGATCTTGAGCTGCAATTGCGGGTCGAGTTTTTGTACGTAGGCGAGGATCTCGGCATGGGGCACCGGGTCGGCGGCTACCCGCAACGGCTGCGCCGCAGTGGTCGGCAGGGCCGCCCCCAGGCTGGCCAGCAACGCCAGGGTCCAGACGGTGTTCTTCAGCATGGCAGTGTCCTTGAGCAGCGGATGAAGGTCAGGCACTCAGTGCCTTGGGCACCAGGGCATCGGGGTAGAAACGCCGGGCCACGTCCGGATGCGAACGCAGGCGGCCCTTGAGGTAGTTCCAGCCCACTTCGCGAAACAGCGGGTTGTCGGGGTCGCTGGCCGGGCCCCGGGCTTCGCGCAACAAGGCTTCGGGCAAGGGATACAGCGGCACCCGGGCATCGAGTTGGGCACCGAGGAAAAACGCGATGGACAGCCGCTGGCGATCCGCGGGCGGCGACTGCACCCGGTGCACGGTAGCGCGCAGATAGCCGTGGGTGGCCAGTTCCAGCAGCTCGCCGATGTTCACCACCAGGGTGTTGTCCCGGGGCGGCGCGTCGATCCAGCGGCCCTCCTCCACTTCCACCTGCAGGCCGGCCTGCTGGTCCTGCAGCAGAAAGCTGAGGAACCCGGAATCCTTGTGGGCCCCCACGCCCTGGTTGCTCTGCCCCGGCGCGCGGCCAGGGTAGCGGATCAGCTTGATGTGCTCGTTGGGCCGTTCGCCGTACAGCCCATCGAAGGCCTGTTCCGGCAGTGACAATGCCTGGGCAAAGCCGCGCAACAGGCGCAGGGACATCCCGGTCATTGCCTGCTGCCACTCCAGCAGCACGGGCTTGAACGCCGGCAGTTGCGCCGGCCATTGGTTGGGGCCCTGCAAGCGGGTCCAGGGCGGGCTGTGGGGATCCAGGGGCAAGGCCTGGCGCTCGGCCCCCAGGTCAAACTGTTCCCGCAGGTCCGGCTGGCCCCGAGTGATCTCCGAAGCCGCCTGGTTATAGCCGCGAAAGTGCGGCGAGTGGATCATGCCCACGGCCGCCTTGTCGGCCTCGGGCAAGGCAAAGAACGCCCGCGCCTGGTCCTGCACCCGGCGCAGCAGGCCGCTGTCGACTCCGTGCCCGGTCAGGTAAAAGAAACCCACGTCCCGCGCCGCCTGGCGCAAGCCGTCGAGAAAGATCCGACGCTGCTCCGGGTGGCCCTGCAATTGGCTCAGGTCCAGGACCGGCAGCGCGGTGATATCCAGCGAGTGCGGCATGCTTCACTCCCCTGTGAATGGACGATGTCCGCAGGTGCGGCTCAGAGCTTGGCGATGGAGACTTCGGTGGACTTGACGAAGGCGATCACTTCGCTGCCGACCTTGAGTTCCAGGTCGCGCACCGAGCGGGTGGTGATCACCGAAGTGACAATGCCCGAGGCGGTCTGCACGTCGATTTCCGAAACCACCTGGCCTTCGTGGATCTCCTTGATCACGCCCTTGAACTGGTTGCGTACGTTGATCGCTTGAATGGTCATGCTGAAAAGTCCTTTGCTGGCACCGGGCTCAGGAGTTGAGCGGCTGGGGCTAAACATGCGCCTTTGGCAAAAGCCTTAAAAGGAATAAATAATTAGATAGTTATCTCTTTTAGGAATATAAAAGACCCAGCCTCCCGCCCTCGTGCAGCCTTGACCCTGCCCGCCGGCTTTGCTTCCCTGTGCCCTGCACTGATCACTCTCGACAGATACCAGGAGGTAAGCATGCGCACGTTGATGCTGGCAGACACGCAGGTTCCGGTGATTGGCCAGGGCACTTGGCGGATGGGCGAGGACCGCCACCTGCGGGATCAGGAAGTCGCTGCCCTGCGCACCGGCATCGACCTGGGCCTGACCCTGATCGACACCGCGGAGATGTACGGCGAAGGCGGCGCCGAGGAAGTGGTCGGCCAGGCCATTGCCGGGCGCCGCGACCAGGTGTTCCTGGTGAGCAAGGTCTACCCCCACAACGCCAGTCGCAAAGGCCTGCCCCTGGCCTGCGAGCGCAGCCTGAAACGCCTGGGCAGCGACTTCATCGACCTGTACCTGCTGCACTGGCGCGGCCAGTATCCCTTGGCGGAAACCGTCGACGCCCTGGAGCGCCTGCGCGAAGCCGGCAAGATCCGCCGCTGGGGAGTCTCCAACTTCGATGTGGCCGACCTGGACGAACTCGACTCCCCGGCCTGCGCTACCAACCAGGTGCTGTACAACCTGGAGTCCCGGGGTATCGAGTTCGACCTGCTGCCCGCCTGCCAGCAACGGCGGATGCCGCTCATGGCCTATTGCCCGATCGGCCAGGGTGGCGCTTTGCTGGCCGAACCGGTGCTGCTGCAGGTCGCCCAGCGCCATGGGGTCACCGCGGCCCAGGTGGCACTGGCCTGGCTGCTGCGCCAGGACGGCGTGCTGGTGATTCCCAAGGCGGTGCGCCCGGCACACATCCGTCAGAATGCCCAGGCCGGCCAATTGCAATTGCCCGACGAGGACCTGCAGGCCCTGGATCAGGTGTTTGCTCCGCCACGGCGCAAGCAGCGCCTGGAAATGGTCTAGGCACAACACCGACGCAACGAGCATTTTTCAAACCGCGAAGGCTGCACGATAGCCATTGAAAAATTGAACAGGCGAGGAAAGTTGCGAGGTTCGACGGATAAGGAAGTGCCTGAACACTGTAAGTGCCACAAACCTACTGTGTACCGGGCGATTTAAGAATTGTCTGATCCCTGCTTGGCATGCCCCCAATTACAGTTGGCGCATGAGATTAAAAAGCTACCTGCATCAGATCAATCCCCTATTTTCCAGTCCTGAAGCAGCCCGCCGGCTGCTTCGTGTCGTGGCGCTTATTTTTCTGGTCGGCCTGTTCGGCGCGGTCTACAACTTTCTTCGCTCCAGCCTGCACAACGAACTCTCACAACGGCAAAGCTACATGAGTAGTGCCATTGCCGAGGCCCAGGCATTCTTCACCAGCCGCACGGCCCTGTTGGAAAGCCTGAGCCTGGCGGCGGTCCACGACCCTGGGGAACATATCGGCCCGTCAGGAGCCAGCGGCATGTCCAAAGAACAGATGTACCTGCAGCTGGGTGAGCCGCAAGGCAACCAGTGGGGGATCTGGCTGACCCTGCGCATGCGCAACTACCTGCAAAACAAGCAACTGAACCTGCTCTACATTCCCGGCACCCGCGACCTGCAGGTGCAACGCCTGTTCAGCACCCGGCCGCAAAGCGACGACTTGCCCGGCGGGCTGCTGGACAAGCTGGCCACCCTCAAGCCCGAGCAGATCCCTGCCGGCGAAGAACTGTGGCTGATGGACACCTCCACGGCGGGCGCCCGCCTGTACATCTTCATTCGCCTCGACGAACGCTTCGCCCACTCCGGCTGGCTTGGCCTGGAGATGGATGGCAAGAGCGTCTGCGCCGCCCTCAGCGACCAGAGCGCCGGGGACTTCATGATGTTCAATTCCCAGGGCGGGCTGATTTTCAGCAGCGTGCCCAGCGCCCAGCTGAGTGCCGAAGTGCAGCAGATCCAGGGCGGCAGTTTCTTCGGTTTTCTCGGCGGCCGCTGGTGGCCCGACCATCTGGTGATCCGCAAACAGCTGGGGGACACCGACTGGCAACTGGTGTACTCCTTCGACCTGCAGAACCTGCTCAAGAGCCTCTGGCCGCAGTTGCTGGCGGCGCTGCTCATCAGCCTGACCGGCATGGCTCTGATCGGCCTGCTGACCCACTGGGTCGAAGTGCGCCTGATCGCCCCCGCCCTGCACCGGATCCAGGCCCTGGTCGAAAGCGAGGCCTTCAGCCGCGACGTGATCCAGATCGCTCCGGTGGCACTCTGTGTATTGCGCCGCAGCGATGGCCGGGTGGTGCTGGAAAACACCCTGTCCCAGCAATGGCTGGGCAACGGCAGCGAACGCGACCAGCTGTGTTCCGGGTGGATCGAGCAGGCCTTCGACCCGGCCCGCCCCAACAGCTCGGACTACTTTGAAACCGCCGACGGGCGCCATCTGTACCTCAGCTCCGCCCCCACTCGCTACAACGGTGAGGACGTGCTGTTCTGCGCCTTCAGCGATATCAGCGCTCGCAAGCAGATCGAGGCGGCGCTGGAAGAAGCCAAGCGCCTGGCCGATACCGCCAATGAAGCCAAGACCCTGTTCCTGGCCACCATGAGCCACGAGATCCGCACGCCACTGTATGGCGTGCTCGGCACCCTGGAGCTGCTGTCGCGGACCCAGCTGGACAACCAGCAGAAGGATTACCTGCAAGCCATAGAAGGCTCTTCCGGTACGCTGCTGCAGTTGATCTGCGACGTGCTCGACGTGTCCAAGATCGAAGCCGGGCAACTGGCCCTGGAGCTCAGCGAATTCTCCTCCCTGGATCTGGTGCACGAGATCATCCAGGGCTACGCGGCGGCCGCCCAGGCCAAGGGCCTGCAATTCTATGCCTGTGTCGACCCGCAGTTGCCGGAGATCCTGCTCGGCGATGTCACCCGGATCCGCCAGATCCTCAGTAACCTGCTGAACAACGCGGTCAAGTTCACCGATACCGGGCGCATTGTCCTGCGGGTCCGCACCGAAAGCCGCGATGGCGAGCGCAGCAACATCCTCTGGCAGGTTTCCGACACCGGCCGGGGCATTGCCCAGGACGACCAGACACTGATCTTCGAGCCCTTCTACCAGACCGAAGGCAACACCAACGTGATCGCCGGCACCGGCCTGGGCTTGCCGATCTGCCAGCGCCTGACCCAATTGATGAACGGCAATATCCGCATGGTCAGCGAGCTCGGCCTGGGTAGCAGTTTCACCCTGACTCTGCCGCTGGAGGCCTCGGCCGTGCAGGGCGACACCCCGCCGATCAGCCCATTGCTGCCGGAGATGGTCTATGTGGTGTCCCCGGTGCGTGAACTGGCCGAATCGGTGGCGGGCTGGCTGCGCCGCTGGGGTGCCCGGGCCCAGTTCAGCCTGCCGAGCCCGTCCGACCGGGCCCGAGGCAACGTACTGATCGAACTACACCCCGGCAGCGTGGAGCAGCGCCTGGAACCCGACTGGCAGGGCCCCCTGGTGCTCGCCAGCGGCGATGGCCATAACGAACCGCGGATCGACGGCGGCAGTTGGCAGATCAACACCAACAACCTGCGGGCGATCCATCAGGCCGTCAGCCAGGCCCAGGGGGTCTGGGTGGCCCAGAGCGAGGATCACTCCGATCACCGCGAGCTGAAAAAGCTCAGCCTGCATGTCCTGGTGGCCGAAGACAACGTGATCAACCAGTTGATCCTCAAGGACCAACTGGAAGAACTGGGGTGCAGCGTGGAGCTGGCCTCGAACGGTGAAGAGGCCCTCTGCATCTGGAAGGCCGGTCGTTTCAACGTTGTGCTGACCGATGTGAACATGCCGAAACTCAACGGTTATGAACTGGCCCAGGAGCTTCGGCGTCAAGGCTGTTCGATCCCCATCATCGGGGCAACGGCCAATGCAATGCGCGGAGAAGAAGAGCTCTGTCTTGCAGCCGGGATGAACCACTGCCTGGTGAAGCCCTTTGCATTAAGAGCGTTGTTCAACTATCTGGCGCCCTATGAAAGAGCCTCCCATGAAGTCCTGTAGCATTTTGATCGTCGAAGATCAGCCGTTTCAGTACATGTACCTGCAACACTTGTTCAACGAGCTGGGGCCCTACCAGCTGGAGGTGGCAAGCAGCGGCAAAGAAGCACTGGAACGCCTCAAGCAGCGGCACTTCGACCTGGTACTGACAGACCTGCTGATGCCCGGCATGGATGGCGTGCAGTTCATCCAGAGCCTGGCCACCCATCGCGTGCGCCCAGCCCTGGCCATCATGAGTGCGTCATCCCGGCGCATGCTGATGGGCGCCAGCCTGGTGGCCCGCAACCTGGGGCTGAAGGTCATCGGGTTGATTTCCAAACCCGTGAACCTGGCTGCACTGCGTGCACTCACCGCTCAGTTGCCAGGGCTCGCCAATGACAGCAGCCCCCCACAGATCGGGGTCGAATGCAGCCCAGAGACCCTGCGTGAAGCCCTGCGCAACGGGCAGATCCAGGCCTGGTTCCAACCCAAGAAAGCCTTGAACAACGGTCGCATCGTCGCCGCTGAAGCCCTGGTGCGCTGGATCCACCCACAACATGGCATGCTCCTGCCTTGCGACTTCCTGCCGGCACTCACCGAGGCCCGCCTCGAAGAAGAACTGCTGTGGCTGATCCTGGAGCAGGCCCTTGAGGCCCAGGTGCACTGGCGCGAAGACGGCTATGACATCCCGGTGTCCATCAACCTGCCGACCCACCTGCTCAACAGCCCCGACCTGGCCGATCGCCTGTACGACTTCGTGATCCAGCACAACGGTGTGCCGGCCAGGATCTGCTTCGAACTCATGGAATGTTCGACCCCGGAGCACATCAGCAACTTCTACGCCGGAGCCTGCCGCCTGCGCATCAAGGGCTTCGGCCTGTCCCAGGACGACTTCGGCAAGGGCTACAGCTCCTACATGAACCTGGTGTCGACACCCTTCACCGAATTGAAGATCGACCGGGGACTGGTCCAGGGCTGCCACAACAATGAAGAAATAGCCCAGGCCCTGACCTGCATCATCGCCCTGGGCCGGCAACTGGGCCTGACAGTCGTCGCCGAAGGCGTGGAAAGCGCCCACGAACTGGCTCTGTTGCGCAAGATCGACTGCACGCAGGTGCAGGGCTTCCTGATTTCCCATGCGGTCTCCTCGCAACAGTTTCAGCAACTGCTGGCCCAAGACGGGCCGGCCACGGTGTATTAACCGATGAACCCATTGCCTGCCCGCGCAACAGTCACTCATCGCTGACGGTCCTGCCCCAGAGATAGGAATCTCGGCAGGGCCCTTATATGTGTTTGGAAAATCAGTGATGAAAGAAAGCAGCACCTTGCTGCAGAACCTGGCTCGCAGCTTGCCCCGATTGAACATGGGCATACTGTTGGGCCTGGCGCTGCTGCTGTTCGCCACCCTGTACTGGACCCTCGAGCGTCTGTTCGATGAACAGAACAGCAACGTGCGCTTACATTTCGCCCAACTGATGGAGAACATCCAGGAGCAGGAGCGGTTTCTCAAACGCCTGGTCGCGCGCCATTCGATCGACGCCCTGAGCCTCGACGCCCCTCATCACCTGAACCTGCAAGCCTTCCCGCCCACCGCAGGCCAGCAATCCCCCTTCGCAACGCCCTTCAGCCTGAGCTTGTACCCCCAACAGCCGGCGGCCGGCGAGCTGCCCAGGGTGTTCGCCCTGGGGCTACAGCTGTCGAGCTTCTACAGCGCCTTCTGGTCAGGCTCGCACCATGTCGCTCCGCGAACCTTTGTGTTCAACACCTTCGGCCATTTCGACATCAGCCCCCCCGGGGGAAACACCGCGCCCGACACCAAGGTGGCAGACCAGGTGCTGTACCAGCAGATCGTGAAGAGCGCCGGCTTTGCCGACCACCGGATCCATTGGCAACAGTACAGGCCGCCCGCGTCGGAAGCTCTACCGGCCAGGTTCCTGGCGTACATCAACCTGCATGAGCCGGCTCCACCGCTGGATGTCCAGGGAGGCAACGACTGGAGCGTGGTCGCGTCACTGCTGAGCCTGGATGACCTCGATTACCTCGAGCACACCAGTCACTGGTCGATCTACGACGACTTCACCCTCATCGAACCTTCCGGCACCGCCCTCACCGGCGACCCGGCGCCTGCCGACGTGCTGCGTGAAGGCCTCAACTTCGGCCTACAGGGGATGATCGTCAAGGTGACCAGCCAGACTCCGCAGCTGTGGACCGGGCTCTATGCCATCAGCTACAGGAACTACCTCGACTACGCGCTGTGGGCCATGCTGAGCCTGCTGGCCCTCGGGGTAGGCAGCATCGCCTGCGGCTGGGCCACCAGCCGCTGGTACCGCAACAAGGTGGTGGCCCCGGCACAACGGGCGCAGCAATGCCTCAATGAAAGCGAAGACTTCAACCGTGTGGTCATCGACACCGTTCCCTCGGGGCTATGCGTGGTGAGCAGCGCCAACCTCCAGGTAATCCTGCAGAACCGTCAGGCCGAGCAGTGGCAAGGCACGGCGCAACTGCTGTCTCGGCTGGCACAGGACCGCAGCCTGATCGACGGCGGCGAAACCAGCCTCGACATCGACGGGCGCTACCTGCAGGTAGAGTTCGTCTCGACCCGCTACCAACGCCAGGATGTGCTGGTGTGTACCTTCAACGATGTCACCCGGCATGTGGAAGATGCCCGGGCGCTGGAGCGGGCCAAGCGCTCGGCGGACGCCGCCAATGCCGCCAAGACCCTGTTCCTGGCCACCATGAGCCATGAAATCCGCACCCCGCTGTACGGCGTGCTCGGCACCCTGGAACTGCTCGGCCTGACCCGCCTGGACAGCCGCCAGAGCGACTACCTGCAGACCATCCAGCGCTCCTCCAGCACCCTGTTCCAGTTGATCAGCGATGTGCTCGACGTCTCCAGGATCGAGGCCGGGCAAATGAGCATCGATCCGCGGGAGTTCTGCCCGCTGGACATGCTGGAGGACGTCTTGCACGCTCACGCTGCCTCTGCCCAGCGACGCGGCCTGCTGTTCTATGCCTGCATCGATCCCAACCTGCCGGATCTGCTGCTAGGGGACGCCGCGCGAATCAGCCAGATTATCAACAACCTGCTGAGCAATGCGATCAAGTTCACCGAAAGCGGCCGGGTGGTGTTGCGGGTCCGGTTGCTGGAGTTACGCGACCAGCAAGCCCGTATCGAATGGCAGGTCACCGATACCGGGATCGGCATTTCACCCCAGCAGCAACCCCAGCTGTTCGTCCCCTTCTTCCAGGTACGCGACGCCTCCAACGAAGCCGGGGCCGGCCTCGGGCTGGCGATCTGCGAGCGCCTGTGCCAGATGATGGGTGGGCAGATGCAGGTGACCAGCGAGCCGGGGCTGGGCAGTAGTTTCTCTTTGCGCCTGACGCTGCGCTGCCTGCCAGGAGGGCTGCCGCCATTGCTGCCATGGCCCGAAGGTGCGCCAGTGTATGTCCGGGCTCCGGTGCCGGAGTTGCTGAAAAACACCTGTGACTGGCTCGGCCGCCTGGGAGTCCCGGCCAATCCGGCCCCCCCTGGCTGGAGCGACGAGCCTCAGACTGGCGTGCTCATCGACATGCTGCCCAGGGATGGCCTGGCCTCCTGGCCTGGCCCATGCGTCAGTGCCGTCTCTGGGGGCGGTAGTGGCCGCCTGTCGCAGGCCACCTCCTGGCAGGTCGACGCCCACGATATTCGAGCCATCGCCCAGGCCGCGGTGCTGGCCCACCAGGGCCTGCCCCTGTGCCAGGCACAGACACAGCACAGAGCCGGCCGCGTGGGCCAACTGAACCTGCGTATCCTGGTGGCCAAACATAGCCCGATCAACCAGGCAATCATCAAGGAGCAACTGCAGGCCCTGGGCTGCCAGGTGACCCTGTCGGCCAATGGCAAGCAGGCCCTGGAACACTGGCAGCCACAGCACTTCGACATCGTGATCACCGACGTCAATATGCCACTCATGAACGGCTACGAGTTGGCACGGGAGCTGCGTCGCCGCGACCCGCAACTGCCGATCATCGGTGTCACCGCCAATGCATTGCGCGAGGAAGGCATCCGCTGCCTCGCCGCCGGCATGAACACCTGGATAGTCAAACCCATGAACCTGCAGACCCTGCGGGGGCATCTGTCGAAGTTGTGCCCGACCAGCACCGCGATCGCACCACCCAGCATTCCGCCGGCCGCACCGTCCCGGCCTCCCCCCGACACAGCACAAGGCGACTGGATTCAAGTCACCGAGAAAATGCGCCCGCTGTTTCTCAGTACCATGCACGAGGACCTGCGGCGGCTGGCCGAGGCGCTGGACAGCGGCGCCGGCAAGACTGCCGCCGCCCGCCTGCACAGCATCGCCGGTGCCATGGGGGCGGTGCAGGCAGCCCCACTGGCCAAGGCGTGCGCCGAACTGGAGTGCCGATTGCTGGACAGTGCTCTGACTGCGGATTTGCAAGCCCAGGCCAGGCAACTGATGCAACGCTTGTCCAGACTCCTGTTGCCCCTTGAATAATGGCCCGCTGGGTTTAATGTACCGACGTTCCCTAGCTCCTTTACTAAATTGCCTATTACACGGGTGTGTTTGCCATGGAAAAACTGAAAGTAATCATCGCTGACGATCACCCTATCGTGTTGCTCGGTGTACGTGAGCTGATGGAGCGTGATGAGCGCTTCGAGATCGTCGGCGAAACCCTGTCTTCCCAAGGCCTGATCCAGAAGCTGGAAAGCTGCCAGGTGGATGTGGTCATCACCGACTACAACATGCCCGGGGACTCGCCCTACGGTGATGGCCTGAAGCTGGTGGAATACCTCAAGCGCAACTTCCCGCACGTGCAGATCCTGATCCTGACCATGATTTCCAATCAGTTGATCCTCACCCGCCTGCGGGAGCTGGGTGTGGTCGGCGTGATCCAGAAGAGCCAGTTGCACGAGGAAATCCAGGTCGCCCTCAAGGCCATTGCCCAGAAAGCCGTGTATCGCAGCCTGGAGCCGGCCCCCAATTCGGTGCTGGAATCCAATGTCGCCATCGATGAGCGCATCTCCACCCTGTCGCCCAAGGAATTCGAGATTCTGCGCCTGTTCGTTTCCGGCAAGAGTGTCAGCGAGATCGCCCGCAGCCAGAACCGCAGCGCCAAGACCATCAGCGCGCAGAAGATCTCCGCCATGCGTAAACTGGAGGTGCAGAGCGACCAGGACCTACTGACCTACTGCATTGGCCGCAATATATTCAACTGATTTCCAGCCCAAGGAACTGCCTGAAAATGGATTTGATTTCACCCGAAACCGCCGACCTGCTGGAGCTGCAACGCTTGCAAGGGGCCTGGGAACAGATCGCGATGGAAGACAGCGGCGTGCTCAACCCACCGGACGAACACAGCGCCCCCGGCGCCCTGACCTTTATCGAAGGGCAGGATTTTCGCGTGGTGACCCCGGCCGGTGAACTGCTGCTGGCCGGCACCTTTACCCTCGACAGCAGCACCCATCCCAAGTCGATCACCTGGACTGACTCCATGGGCGCAGACGCCGGCCAGGCGCTGCCGGCCAGCTACCAGCTGAGCGACGATGAGTTCGTATTCATCGCCGCCGATGCCGGCCAACCCCGGCCAAGCCATTTCCGCACGGGCCCGGGCCAGACCCTGCGCCGCTTTGTCCGCGCTCGCCAGGCCTGAACCGGCACACCCCTCCTGCCCGGCCTAGCCGCCAGCCGGCGGCGCGTCCAGGGCCCACCAGCTCGGCAGCAGCTGGCGGACCCTGGGTTCGGCAAAGCGATCATCGATCAGCACCAGCACCCCACGGTCGGACTGGCCACGGATCACCCGCCCTGCCGCCTGCACCACTTTCTGCAGGCCCGGGTACAGGTAGGTGTAGTCATAGCCGGAGCCGAACAGCGCCGCCATGCGCTGCTTCATCTGCTCGTTCAGCGGGTTGAGCTGGGGCAGGCCGAGAGTGGCGACAAAGGCCCCGATGAGTTTCGACCCCGGCAGGTCGATGCCCTCGCCGAAAGCACCGCCGAGTACGGCGAAACCGATACCCTGCCCCTCTGGGCGAAACTGCTGGAGAAAGTCCTGCCGCGAAGCCTCGTCCATGCCTCGGGACTGGCACCAGAGCGCAATGTCCGGGTGCTCGCGCGCCAGTAACCCGGCCACCTGTTGCAGGTAGTCGAAGCTGCTGAAGAACGCCAGGTAGTTGCCCGGACGCGCCGCGAACTGCCGGGCCATCAGCTCGACAATCGGCGCCAGGGAGGCCTGCCGGTGGGCATAGCGGGTAGAAATGCGGCTGACAATCTGCACCTCCAACTGCCCGGCGTCGAACGGCGATTCCACATCCAGCCACACGGTGTTGTCCGGCAGCCCCAGCAGGTCAGCGTAGTAACCTCGGGGATTGAGGGTGGCGGAGAACAGCACCGTGCTGCGAGCCGCCGCCAACCGTGGCCCCAGCAGCGCCGCCGGCACCACATTACGCAGGCTCAGGCGCGACAGGCTGCGCTTGGCGCCCAGGGCGCGCTTGCTGATGTCGAAGATGAACTGCTGCTCATCGAACAGCTCCGCCACCCGGGCAAACTGCAGCAGTTCGAAATACAGGCCCTGCAAACCGCTGTCCAGGCCCCGGGGCTGTTCGTTGAAATAGTCCCCCAGGGCCGCTACGCACAGGGCCAGGGCCTTGAGCAGCGCGGCAGGTAGCTGGGCATAGGCCTGATACTCGGCCACCTGCTCCTTGTGCAAAGCATTCCACTCACGATTGAGCCGCTGCAACGGGCTCTTCAAGGCCTGGGGCGCGCTGCTGCGCACGCTCGCCAATTGCTGCTGGTCCAGGCTCGCGCTGTACATGCCACGCCCGCGCTCCACCAGGTTGTGGGCCTCGTCCACCAGCACCGCCACCTGCCACTGGTTGGCCTGGGCCAGGCCGAAGAGCAAGGCGCTGAAGTCGAAGTAGTAGTTGTAGTCGGCCACCACCAGGTCACTCCAGCGAGCCATTTCCTGGCTCAGGTAGTAGGGGCAGACCTGATGCTCCAGGGCCACCTCGCGCAGCGCCTGACGATCCAGCAATGGCACCTGGCTGGCGGCCTGGCGTGCCGCCGGCAGGCGGTCGTAAAAGCCCTTGGCCAGCGGGCAGGACTCACCGTGACAGGCCTTGTCCAGGTGTTCGCAGGCCTTGTCCCGGGCCACCAGCTCCAGCACCCGCAACGCCAGCCCCGGCACCCCGGAGAACAGCACCCGGGCGGCATCCAGGGCCAGTTGCCGGCCCGGGGTCTTGGCGGTGAGAAACAGCAGTGTGTCCAACTGCTGCGCAGCCATGGCCTTGAGCATGGGAAAGATCGTGCCCAGGGTCTTGCCGATGCCGGTGGGGGCCTGGGCCAGCAGGCAGCGCCCGGTGCTCACCGCCTTGTACACCGACTCGGCGAGCGGGCGCTGGCCGCGACGAAACTCGGCGTGGGGAAAGCGCAGGTCCCGGGTGGCCTGGTCCCGGGTCGCGCGATGGTGCATTTGCTGTTGCGCCCAGTGCAGGAACAGCGCGCACTGGCGATTGAAGAATTCTTCCAGCGCCTCGGCGCTGTGCTCTTGCACCAGCGCGGTTTCGCCTTCGCTGAGCACATCGAAATACACCAGCGAGACACGGATACTCGGCAGTTGCAGGCTCTGGCACAGCAGCCAGCCATAGACCTTGGCCTGGGCCCAGTGCAATTGCCGATGGTTGTCGGGCATGCGCTCAAGGTCGCCACGGTAGGTCTTGATCTCCTCCAGCAGGTTCTGCGCCGGGTCGTAGCCGTCCGCCCTGCCCTTGACCAAGAGCTCGGCGTATTGCCCCTCCAGGGCCACTTCACTCTGGTAGCCGGGGTTGCGTCGCGAAGCCACGGTACGGTGCCCGACAATGCCCTCCAGCGCCGTGGGCGATGGGGTGAAGCGCAGGTCCAGATCGCCGGCCTTGGCGCTGAATTCGCACAGGGCGCGCACCGCGATGCGGTAACTCACGCGCTGGGGTCCTGCCACTGCACGTAGCACACCGCCACCGGCATCCGGTGTTCCTGGCAGAAATCCAGCCAGCGCAGCTGGTTGTCCTGCAAGCGATCCCCCGGGCCCTTGACCTCGATCATCCGGTAGCGCTTCTCCTCGGGCCAGAACTGGATCAGATCCGGCATGCCGGCGCGGTTGGCCTTGATGTCCAGCAGCAGGCGCTGGAACCAGTGCTTCAAGTGCTCGGCGGGCAGGCAGTCAAGGGCCTGATCGAGCAACTCTTCGCTCAGCGCGCCCCAGAACACGAAAGGCGACTGCAACCCCCACTTGGCCACGAAGCGCTGGCGGATGCTCTGCCGGTAACGGCCATCGTCGAGTTCTGCCAGGCAGGCCTGGAACAGTTCGCTGCGCCGCTGATGGAAGTCCTCGCTGAACAGGTCCACCGGCCCGCGCTGGAACGGGTGGAAAAACGCACCGGGCAAGGGGGCAAAGATCGCCGGCCAGCACAGCAGGCCAAACAGCGAATTGACCAGGCTGTTCTCCACGTAGTGCACCGGCGCCTGGGGCTGGTGCAGATGGGCCTGGACATGCAGCTCCACCGCCAGGCCGTCGGCGTCACGCGCCAGGCACAGGTCCAGGCGCTGCACCTCGCGGTTGGCCGCCCGGGGCGCCGGCGGCCCGCCCAGCTTGCGCCGCAGCCGCGGCATGATCCGCAGCAGATGCTGGGCCTCGGCGGCGCTCTCGGGCGCGGCAGCGGCCTGCTCGGCCAGCGCCAGGGCGGCCTGGTATTCGGCGCTGCGCTCCAGCACCCGGATCAATCGCGATCGCGCCCCCGGGTAGGCGCACTCCTGGTAGATCTGCCGGGCCAGCGCCCACTGCGCCAGGCGCTCGCACTGCTGGCCGAGCTGAAACAGCAGCTTGGCCCGGCGTTTTTCCAGCCAGGGGTTGAGGGTCTGGAAGCGGGCAATGTGCGCCAGCACCTCGGGCAATTCGGCACCGGCCTCGAATGCTTCCTGGCACTCATGCAGATAGAGGAAGCCGTCCACGTCTTCGCGGCTGCGCAGGCCACGGGCATCGGCACTGATCTCGACCTTCTCGTAGCTGTAGATGCCCAGGTCCGCGAGGACGAACTCCGACCAGTCCTGATACAGGTTGCCAAAGAACATCAGGCGCAGGCGATCGCACAGCGGCATCAGCGTCAGGCTCAGGAGCCGGTCGGGCAGCGCCGGGCACCACTGGGCGAATGCCTGGGGCGCCAGGCCCTGCTGGGTTAGCTCTTGCAGCCACTGGTCTTTCCTGGCCTTGGCCGCAAGCCCGTTGAAGCACTGCAGGATCTCGGCCTTTTGCAGCAGGCCGAACAGCTCTTCCAGGCAGAGCGGCGCCTGCTCATCGACCCAGCCCAGCGCCAGCAACGGCTCCAGGGCCACGGCGCTGTCGCCGATCTCCGGGTAGCTGAGCTTGCTCAGGCGAAAGTGCCGGCCCTTGCGCATCACCATGCGCACCAGCAGGGCCTGGGAAGGCTCGGCCAGTTGCGCGAAATCAAGGATGAAGCGCTGTTCGTCGGCGCTCAGCACATCGGCATAGCGCAGCTGCAGCCAGTTCAATACCTGGCGGAAGTTGTGCAGGTAATAGAGGGGGTTTTCGAGGGGATTGGAAGTCACTGAACGCAAGCGCCACGGCTGATCGGATACTGGTTATGCATACAGATAACAGCCGGCGACCGGGTCTGGCAAACACTATTGGATAAATGGCACAGCGAAGTTTTTTACAATTCCCTGGCGAACTTTCGTCGTCTTCACTACACCAAGGGCCCATGGCTATAGTGTCCGGCGCCAATGCGCGTACGCATCATTGATGAGAGGTCTGTATGAAAGTGAAGAACCTGGGATTGTTTCTGGCCGCTTGCGGCGCCATGGCCTTGGCCGGTTGCGCCTCGCCCACTGTGGTGACCCTGCAGAACGGCACCCAATACCTGACCCGGGACCAGCCCAAGACCAAGACCGCCGACGGCTTCTATGAATTCCAGGACATTTCCGGCAAGACCATCCGGGTCAAGGCGGACGATGTGGCCACCGTCCGCCAGGAAAACTGATCCGCTGCGGTTGAAGTCAGTGCGACCAGGGAAAGGGCCCCTGCCCTGGCTCGCAGAAAATCCCCAGGGGCTTGCCGCGCCTGGACAATTCGTTACGCACCTGCTGGCAACGCTCGCGCTCCCGGGCCTCGGCGTTGTCGATGCTGATGTTGCCGGTGGTATCCGGCCTCTTGTCGTCCCCCAGACGCACCTGGGCCCAGGGTTGTTCGGGTTGCACATGGAAGCGGCTCGGGGCCGGCTCCTCCTTCACTTCAGGCGCCGGCTGGCCGGCCGGCAACTGGTCCGGGGTCACCCCATAGCGCTTCAAAATCGAGCTGTGAGGCAATTCCTCGGCGGATGCCATGACCACCCACAGGGCCAGCACCACACCGCTCGCATACCTCTTGCTGTTACTCACCGTCAAAACTCTCCTGTCATTGCCGTAGCGTGAATGCCTGCCTGTACTAACGAGCTGATACGTTTCAGCTTTACCGCTATTGGAGTCGCAAATCGACTGGCAGGTCACTTTCCCCGGCAATGAACGGTGCGAGGCCCATTGCAGGCCCCGCGCCGCGCCGGCATCAGGCGAGAACGATGCCGGAACCGTTGAGGTGCTCCAGGCTGACCCCCACCAGGGTCACCGAGTCCTGGCCGAAGGTCAGCACCGTGTCGTTACCACTGCTGCTGGCATGAGCCCGATAGTCCTGGTCCGGCAGCACGCCGCTCACCCCCATGAACACCAGCTTGTCGCCACCCTGGTAGCCGAGGATGCGGTCCTGGCCGAAATGCCCGGTGAACAGAAAGGTATTGTTGCCGCCTCCGGCTTCCATCAGGTCGTTGCCGGCACCGCCAACGAACACGTCGTTGCCCTGGCCGCCGATCAGGTGGTCGTTGCCGTCCAGGCCGAACAGCCAGTCGCCGCCGGCATGGGCCTTGAGCACGTTGTCGCCCGCATCGCCCCTGACCGACGAGGCGTACTGGGTAACCTGCCCGCCGGCCTTGAGGCCCTGGTCGGTGACCTGGTGGATCACATCATCCTTGAACAGGCCCCAGAGAAAGCCCGGCTCCTTGCTCTGGATCGCGCCAATGTCGCGGGTCATGCTGATACCGCCATTGGCGTCGCGCAGGTACAGGGTCCCGGCGCCGTCGCTGGCAAAGCTGTAGTTCTTGACCGACTGCTGCAGGTCCAGGGTGTTGCTGCCCTGGCCGCCGAGGATGATGTTGTAGCCGCCGCTGTCGCGGAACGTATCGTTGCCGGCCCGGCCTTCCAGGTAGTCGTTGCCGCTGCCGCCCTGGATCAGGTCGTTGCCGTCGCTGCCGATGATGAAGGTGCTGCCCTTGTGGGTCTCGGCATTGCGGTTGAGGTCCTGGACCCAGGTACTGGCCCGGGCCGGGTCCGAAAGGTTGGCTACCACGATGGTGGAGTCCTTGCTGGTGAAGTCGTAGAACTTCGACTCCAGCACCCGGGTCAGGCCGTCGCCGTAGCCGGTGGGCAGGTGGGAGAGCCAGGTGGGAATGTTGAGGATCGAGAACGGCAGCACATTCCACAGGGTCGAGGCGTAATGGTCGTTGAAGTTGACGATGTTGTTGGTCGCCGAGTCCTGGTGGGCGTCATGCACCCCGAGGGACGACAGGTTGAAGGTTGAGCCGTCCAGGGCGCGGAACACCGGGTCGTTCTCGTAGCCGATGTTCAGCACCTTGTCGCTGGCGCTCTGGGTCGGCGAGGCGTAGGCGATGTAGTTGGAGTCCTTGTAGAACCCCGACCAGCGTTCGCTGCTCAGGTCCGCCAGGCTGTTGACCCCCAGCCCGCCCAGGCTGTGGCCGCTGACCAGGACATCCTTGCCCGACAGGCCATTGGCCTGGGCGAAGGCGGCGACATCTCCCAGCAACCTGCCGAACGCCTCGCCGGCATAGTTCTTCGCATAGTCCTTGGGGCCCAGGGCCGCCAGCAGGTCGTTGATCACATCACCGATGGTGTCACTGATCACCGATTCCCGTGGCCCGCTAGTGCCGCGAAAGGCAATGCCGATGGATTCCAGGTGGCCCTGGGCATCGTACTTGCCGAGGACTTCCACCTGGGCCGTGCCGTAGCCGGCCTTCTCGCCAAAGAAGGTTCCCCGGCCATCGACCTTGCCGTCGTAGCCCAGTTGCTGGGCGCTGATGGTGGACCAGCCGGCCTGGTGCAGGGCATCCAGCGCGGCCTTCTCGGAGTCGGGGTTCCAGGGAATGCCGGGGATTACCCCCTGGGAATTGCCGCTGCCGATCAGCGCCGTGACCAGGGTCGCCGGCAGGCCCAGGCCGAAGCCGTTGTGCTGGTAGCCCTCGGCAAAGCCGTTGTCGATGTTGTGGTAGGAGTACAGGGTGATCGCCAGCGCATCGGAAAACAGCGCCTTGGAGTCACTTGCAGTGAAGTTCTTGTAGTCAAACACACCCATGGTATTGCCTCTTCTGTTGTTGGAATTGTCAGAGCAAACACATGCCGCCCAAGCCCCATGGCGGGACTCGGGCAACTCGGTGAAGGGCCGGGGGACTGCTGGCTACCCGGCCTTCAGAACTGCCAGTCCAGGGTCAAGCCGACCCCGTGACTCTTGTCCCGGGCCCCCAGCAACCCGTTGTAATCCAGGTTGACCCGAGTCCCTCGGCCCACGGCCATGCCGGCCCGGGCGCCAATGACCGCAGCGTCGCGATCCAGGGACAGGCTCTGCACCTTGAAGCCCTGCCCGCCCTCGACGAACCCCAGGTTCATCGTGGCGTCGGTGGGGCTCAGGTGGTGCTGCCAACCCAGGGTAGCCGACAGCTCCAGGCTTCGGGTCGAGCTCAGTTGCAGGCGTTGGCCAGCGCGCAGGCCCAGGGTCGTGAGCCAGGCCTCGCGGTGGTCAGCCGCGCCCCTCAAGGCCGCGTCGCCGCCCTTCTCCTTGAAGCTGTCGCTGGCCACATTGACATAAGCCAGGTTAGCGAAGGGTTCAAGCGCCAGGGGTTGCAGGTCCAGGCTCCAGGCGGCCTCGGTGAACAGCTGGGCGCTCTGGGCGTCACGCTTGGTCTTGAGCCGCTCGGATTCCCCGGCAAACTGCAACTCGCGCTTGACGTCGATGCGGTGCCAGCTGTAGGAACCGCCCACACTCAGGCGCACGGCATCCAGTTGCTGGCCGACATAGGCCCCCAGGTGGTAGCTGTCGACCTTGGCCGAGGAATGGGTACCGTCGCCCATGTTCAGGGAACTGTCGCTGTAGCCACCGAACAGCCCCAGGCGCCGGCCCTCGCCCACTTCACCATCCACCCCGGCCAGCAAGCCGCCGATGGAGGTGTTGTAGCCGGCCTGGGAATGCCCGCCATCGGCCTTGCCCCAGGCGCCCAGGACCTTGAACCAGGCGCCTTCATCAAGGCTCTGGGTGCCGTTGCCGACAGCCCCGGCGTCCTGGCGCAGGCGCTCGCCCATGGTGTCGCGCAGGTGACGGCCCTGGTTGATCAGGACACTGGCCACCGCCGGGTGGATCTCCCCGGACAATTGCTGGAAGGCCTGCTGGGCACTGGCGGCAGTCGGCGCCAGCAGCAGGCTTTCGAACAGCGGGCTGCCGGCCCCCAGTTGCTCGGCGGCAGCCGCCACCGACACCTGGTTGTCGGTCAGGCCGACACTGGCGAACGAGCGTGCACTGCGCTGTACCGCCAACTGCACACCAGTGGCCGAGTAGTCCAGGCTGCCGGCAAGAAACAGGTAGCTGGGCAACACCGTGCCGAAACGGCCCTGGACCCCGCCCGCCGCATCGAGGATGTCGAACTGGCGCCCCAGCACGCTGCCGCTGCCAGTGCTCGAAGGCTCCAGGACCATGGCCAGGTTGGCCCCGGCAATGGTCACCTGGCCGCTGCTGACGATCCGGTCGCTGGCGGTCGGCGACACCTCCACGGCGTAGGTCGAGCCCGGCTGGAAGGTCACGTCGCCGGCCACGTTCAGGGTGCCGATGGAGTTGCCCGGGGCCACCGTGGCCCCGGCGTTGGCCGTCAGCCCGCCGATCCGGCCATTGCCGCCGAGGGTTGCGCCCTGGTTCACCGTCACCGCCGACGTCAGGCTGCCGTTGACCGCCAGGCGGCCCTGGTTGACCAGGGTCGGGCCGGCGTAGCTGTTGTTGCCGCTGAGCACCAGGGTGCCGATGCCCTCCTTGGTCAGGCCGCCATGGCCGCTGATGTCGTTGCTCCAGATGTCGAAGCCGCAGTTGAACTGGGTACAGCGCCGCTGGGTGGGCTTGCCGGCGTCCAGTAGCGCTCCCACCCCCGGCAGGTTGGCTACCCACTGGGACGAGCCATAGGCGCCATCGATCCGCAGTTCCTGGGGGATATCCTGCTCGGTGACCAGCATGCCCGGGCCGCGAATGCCCTTTTGCAGGTCGATCATGCCCCAGCCATACAGCTCGTCGATGCCCGGGGCGCCCATGTCCCGGGCGGTGGTGCGCAGCACCCCGGCGATCTGCGCCGCATCCATGTAGGGAAAGCGCTCCATCAGTACCGCTGCCGCACCGGCGGCATGGGGCGCGGCCATCGAGGTGCCGTTCTTGTTGGCGTAGCCGACCGTCATGTCTTCCAGGCTGGTGCCACCGATCACGGCGCTGTAGATCCGTGTACCCGGGGCCGAGACACAGAAGCTCGCGGTGTAGCCGCAGCGTGAGGAAAAGGTACTGATGGTGTAAGGCTCGGCGCTGCTGGTGTCCGGGTTCTGCTGCAAGGCCGCCACTGTCAGCCACTGCGGGGCGATTTCCGGGACGAAATAGCCCAGCCCGGCGATGGCGTCCGGGTTGTTCAGGTTGTAGTCGTTGCCGGCGGCGAAGATGGTCAGCACGCCACTGCGGGCCGCATTGATGGCACCGTCATAGGCACCGCCTTGCAAGGTGCCGAGCAAGGGCCGGATCTGGCTGAACTGGGCCTGGGCGTCACTCAGGCCGAAGTGCGGGAACGCCGGATCGCGCCCGCCCTTGGCGAATGCGTCGGTGATGCCGATGCCCCAGCTGTTGTTGATGATCCGCGCGCCACTGGCTACCAGGCCGTCCCAACCGGCCTTGTACACCGCCCCATCGTTGCCCAGGATGATGCCGTCCTCGGGGCCGGGGTCGCCGTTCTCGGCACTGATGATCTGGGCGTCGAAGGCCACCCCGTGCATGGCGCCGCCATCGCGGCTGCCGGCGGCGATACCGCCCACGTGAGTGCCGTGGGAACCGAGCTTGCCGTCCGAGCCCACCGAGGGCGTGCCGTCATAACGGAAGGCGTCTCCAGCCTTTACCGGAATGTAGGGATCGGTGTACTGGCGGATGCCGCTGGTCACCAGGGTGATGACCTTGTCGCTGCCGGCGAACTCGGGGTGCTGGGCATACACCGGCTGGTCGAAGATCCCCAGCTTGATGCCCTGGCCGGTGTAGCCGGCGGCATAGGCACTGTCGGCATGTATCGCCCCCAGGCCCCAGTCGGCCTTGAATTCGGCGCTGCGCCAACTGGCGGCGTCGCCGAGCTTGCCGGTTTCCACATAGGGCGCCGCCTGGGCACCAGTGGCCAGGGCCAGGCAACCGGCCAGGGCGCTGGCCAGCGGGCTGTACGCCCAGGGTAGCTGCCGGCAGCGAGGCCATCCGGAGCGGGGATTGCGAAGATGCGGTTGTCCAGGTTGAAACTGCTTCACTACGACCATCCTTAGTTGTATGGGCAATCGACCGGCGCGACGACGCTCTGCGCCGGGGTATGGCGACCGGCGCTTCAAAAGCGCCAGTCGAGGTTCAGCCCCACGTTGTGGAACTGTTCGGCATTGCCCAGCTGGCCCTGGTAATCCAGGCTCAGGTCCAGCTGGGCGGTGACTCCAAGGCGCGCCTGAAGCCCCAGCAGCGCCGCATCCCGGGACGCGCTTGCGCTGTCCACGGCGAAGCCCGGGCCGCCGCTGGCGAATGCCAGGTGCTGGCTGGAAGTGTCATGCCCCAGGCGGTGCTGCCAGGCCAGGCTGCTGGACAGCTCCAGGGGCTGGCCGCGGCTCAGGCTGAGCCGCTTCAGGCCCCGGGCCCCCAGGCTGCCCAGCAGGGCCTCGGCGCTGTCGTCCCCGGCGCGCAGGGCCGCGGCGTCGCCCTTCTCGTGGAAGGCGTCACGCTGCAGGTGCAGGTAGGCCAGGTTGGCGAAGGGCTCCAACGTCAGGGCCGGTAGCTGCAGCCGATACGCCGCCTCGCTGAACAGCTGGCTGCTGCGACCGTCGATCCGGGCCTTCTGCTTGGCGCTGGCTTCGGCGTATTGCAGGTCGCGGCGCACCTGGGCGCTATGCCAGCTGTGGCTGGCCCCCAGGCTCAGGCGCAGGTCGCCCAGGTCGCGCCCGGCATAGGCGCCCAGGTGGTAGCTGTCGATCTGCGCGCTGGAGTGGCTGGCGCCGCCCATGCGCAGCGTGGTGTCGCTGTAGCCGGCGGCCAGGCCGACCCGCGTGTCCGCGTCCAGGTCGCGGTCCAGCCCCAGCAGCACCCCACCGCCCTTGCTCTGGTAGGAACTGTGGCCCGAGTCGCCGTCAGTGCGCGCCTGCCCACCCAGGCCCTTGATCCAGAAACTCGCCTCGCCCTCCCCGGCATTTGGCCCCGGGCGCTGCAAGCGCTGGCCAAAGGCCTCGCGCAGGTCGCGGCCCTGATTGAGCAGGGTCTGCTCCAGGGCCGGGTAGATCTCCCCGGACAACTGTTGCAACGCCCCTTGAGCCGAAGCCGGCGAGGCCGACAGCAGCAGGCTTTCGTAGACCGGGTCGGCCGTGCCCAACTGCTCCACCGCCGTGGCCACCGCGCGCTGGTTGGGGCTGGCGGCCACGCTGGCAAAGGTCGCGGCGCTGCGCACCAAGCCCAGTTGCACGCCGCTGGCGGAGTAATCGACCACCGCGCCGAGAAACAGGTAGTTGGGTTGCACCAGGGCGAACTGGCCATCGATACCGCCTGCGGCCTGCAAGATGTCGAACTGGCGCCCGACCAGCCCCCGGACCTGCCCGGCGCTGAGCAGGTTGGCGTTGTGTTCCAGGCTCAGGCTGAGCTGGGCGCCCTCCAGATGCGCCCGGCCGCCGGCGACGATACGGTCGCTGGCGGTCGGCGACAGCTCCACGGCGTAGGTCGAACCTGGCTGGAAACTCACATCGCCGGCCACATTCAGAGTGCCGATGGAGTTGCCCGGGGCCACGCGCGCGCCGCGGGTCGCGGTCAGCGCCGCGACCTGCCCGCTGCCACCCAGGCTCGCGCCACTGTTGACCGTGACCGCGGATGCCAGGCTGCCATTGACCACCAGCAGCCCGCCATCGACCGTGGTCGGCCCGCGATAGCTGCTGTCACCGCCGAGCAACAGCCAGCCGGCCCCGGACTTGACCAGGCTGCCCTGGTACAGGCGCTGCGCGGTCGCCGCATCCCGGGCCATGCCGACCGCGTAGTCGGTCAGTTCCTGCTGGCTGGCCTGGGCCCCCGGGCCCTGCTCCCAGCCACGATCCTTGAGGGTCTGTTGCCAGGCCTGGTGCTCGGCGGCATCCTCCACCTGGCGCTGGGCCAGGGCCTGGTCGGAGATGCCGTTGCTCCACACATCGCCCTGCCCGGCCTCCAGGTTGACCTTGAACTCCCCCAGCAACTGCCCGGGCCCGTGCAATGCCCGGCCCAGGTCCGGCACGCCCCAGCCCACCAGGCTGCCAGGGGCCTGGGTCAGCGAGCCATCGAGCTGGCGGGCGGTGGTCAGCAGCACCTGCAGGGCCTGCTGGTTGTCCAGATAGGGGTAGCGCTCCATCACCAGGGCCAGGGCCCCGGTGGCATGGGGCGCGGCCATCGAAGTGCCATTGTAGGTGGCGTAGCCGCCCCCGGGCACAGTGCTGGTGATGGCCGCGCCGGGCGTGGCCAGGCACCAGTACTTGGCGATCCCGCACTGGTTGTATTTCTGCTGGTTGTTCTTGTCCAGGCCCGAGACCGCCAGCCAGTGCCCTTCCAGCTCCGGCTGAAAATACGGCAGTGCCGATCGCACGCTGGCATTGGCATAGCCGCTGTTGCCGGCGCTGAAGACGTTGATCACCCCCTGGCGCGAGACCTGCGCCGCCGCGTCGAGCCAGGTGTCCTGGCCGAAGTGCTGGGCATAGGCGGCGTGCAGGCCCTGGAGGGTCTGGTAGCTGACGTCCTTGGGCTGGCTGCCCCAGCTGTTGTTGATGACCCGCACCCCGGCGTCGGCCAGGGCACCGTACACCGCCTGGAAATAGCGCGGGTCGGGGCCCGGGCCGAAGAGCATGCTGTCGTTGCCGTTGGTGTTGCCGACGTAGACCTGGGCATTGAAGGCCACCCCGTGCATGCCGTTGCCGTCGCGGGCGGCGCCCATGGTGCCGGTGACGTGAGTGCCGTGGGTGTCGTTGTTGGCGTTGAGCACCCCGGACACCTGGAACCCGCTACCGTCCTGGTAGTTGCCGCTGGCGATCACCGGGTGAAAGCGCAGGGACGAGGCTTCGGCATGGGCCACATCGAAGCCCGAATCCAGGGCACCGATCTTGACCCCGCTACCGGTAAGGCCGGCGGCGTAGGCCTGGTTCGCCTGCATCCGGTCCAGGCCCCAGTCCTGCAGGTATTCGGCGGAGCGCCAGCTGGCGGCATCACCGGGGCGACCGGTTTCCTGGTAGGCCGCCTGGGCCCCACCCGGCAGGTTCGCGGCAAACGCCAGGAACACCCCGGCCGCCAGCACATTGAGCTGATGAACATTCACATCCATGTTGATGACTTCTCTTGTTGTTCTGGGATCGACTTTCCGTAACCGATCAGCAACCACGGCTTACTTCATGGGACTGGCTCCTTGAGGGTTCGCGCCCCACGCCCAGGGGCACCTGTGCGGCCATGGCGTTTTGCGGGCAAAGCTGTCGCCGCCGCAGCCCTTTTCAGGGGGCTGCGGGGTCTCTAGCACTGGATATCGGTGAGGGTCAGGCGAAGACCAGGCCCGAGCCCGAAAGGCTGTCCATGCCGACCCCCACCAGGGTCACCGAGAACTCGCCGACACTGAGCAGGGTGTCGTTGCCGTTCTGCGACAAATGCTGGCTGTAGTCGTAATGGGCATCGACTCCGGGCACGCCCATGAACACCAGCTTGTCGGTGTTCTGGTAGCCGTGGATCAGGTCGAAGCCGAAGTTACCGCTGAACAGGAAGGTATTGCCCCCGCCACCGCTGGAGTGCATGACGTCGTTGCCGGTGCCGCCGACGAAGGTCACGTTGGCCTTGTCGCTGCTCAGCAGGTCATCGCCGCCATGGCCGAACAGCCAGTCGCCATCGACGCTGGCTACCAGCGCATTGCCGTAGGCATCGCCGTTGAGGGAATGGTTGTAGGCGGTCCACTGGTTGCCGTTCTGCAAGCCGTCGGCGGTGACGCTGTGGCTCACGTCCTTGCCGAACAGTTGCCACCAGCTTCCGGTCTCGTGGCTGACCAGGGCGCCGACGTCTCGGGTCATGCTGATGCCGCCGTAGGCATCACGGATATACAGGGTGCCGTCGCCGTCATTGGCGATGGAAAAGTTCTTCAGCGGCTGCTGCAGTTCCAGCACGTTATGGCCCTGCCCGCCATGGATGATGTTGTAACCGCCGTCATCGCGGAAGCGATCATCGCCGGCCCCGCCATCCAGGTAGTCGTTGCCCTTGCCGCCGTGCAGCAGGTCGTTGCTCTGGGTGCCGATGATGAAGGTGCTACCGGTGTGTTTTTCCGCGTACAGGTTGAGGTCCTTGACCCAGACCTGATCGCGCTTGCCCTCGGACAGATTGGAAATAACCACGGTGGAGTCGCGGCTGGTCAGGTCATAGAAATCCGAGTTGATCAGGCGGTTGAGGCCGCCGGCATAGTCCACCGCGCTGTGGGCCGACCAGGACTGCGGATTGAGGATGCTCTGGGGAATCAACTTGCCGAGGAACGATGAATAGTGATCGGTGAAGCTGACGATGTTGTTGGTCGCCGACTCCTGGGGCTTGTCGTGGGTGCCCAGGGACGAGGCGTTGAAATGAGTGCCGTCCAGGGCGCGGAACACCGGGTCGTTTTCATAACCGATGTTCAGCACCTGCGAGCTGTTGGCGCTCTGGGTCGGCGAGGCGAAGGCCACGTAGCTGGCGTCCTGGTAGAAGCCGCCCCAGTGATCGCTGCTCATGGCCGCCAGGCTGTTGACCCCAAGGCCGCCCAGGCTGTGGCCGGTGACCAGCACATCGCTGCCGCTCAAGCCCTGGGCCGCGGCGAAGGCCGCGACCTTGCCCAACAGGTTGTCGAAGGCCAGGCGGCTGTAGTTGTCGGCAAAGCCGGAAACGAAGGCCGCCTGCAGGTCGTTGATACCGTCCTTGAGGCTGTCGGTGCCGCGAAAGCTGATGCCGATGGACAGCAACTGCCCGCTGGCGTCGTATTTGCCCAGCACCTCGACCTGGGCGTCGCTGACAATCGCCTGCTCGCCGGAAATCGTGCCCTGGGCGCTGACGTTGCCCTGGTAGCCCAGCTGGCTGGCGCTGATGGGGCGCCAGGCGGTGCCCGGCAGCGCCTCGCCGGTGGGTGTGGAGGCGTACAGCGCCAGAGTAATGGCTTCGCTGTAGAGGGCCTTGCCGTCACCGCCAAGGGCGGTCTTGTAATCGAAGATACTCATGCTCATTCCTCTTTTTTATTGTCCCTGAGCCTGCGGTCGGCAAGGCCTCCTAAGGCTGCGCGCGCTGGCCGAAAGCCTCGTCGACCCTGGCCAGATCCTCTTCCCGCAGAGTGCCTGCGTAGTAGTGCAGCTTGGTCCAGGCCATCAAGTAGTCATAGCGCGCCTGGGCCAGGTCGCGGCGGGTGGTGTAGAGCTGCTGTTCGGCGTTCAGTGCATCGAGGTTGACCCGTTCGCCCCCCAGGATGCTCTGCTTGGTCGAGACCACCAGGGCCTCGGCCGAAGTCAGGGCTTTCTGGTAGGCCCGCAACTTGCTCACCCCCGATAGACAGGCACTGAATTGGCGGCGGAGTTCAATCAGGGTTTCCCGGGTCTTGCCGTCCAGTTCGTACTCGGCCTGTTCCATGGAGCGGCTGGCCTGGCGGGTCGAGGCCGAGACCCCGCCCCCGGCATACAGCGGCACGCTGACTTCGATACCGATGGTGTTGGTGTCATAGCGCTGGTTGTAGGTGTTGCCGCTTTCCGATTCGTTCTGGCGCATGGTGGCGTAGGCGCTGAGCTTGGGCAGGTGCCCGGCGCGGTTGCGTTCCACCTCGTAGCGCGCGACCTCGACCCGCTGGCGCTGGGAAGCCAGCACCGGGTTATTGCTCAGGGCCATCTCGTGCCAGGTATCGTAGTTGGCCGGGGTCAGGGAGAAGGACTGGAAGTCTTCCTGCAAGGGGTCCAGATCCCGCACATCGAGGTTCGGCTCGCCGGTCAGGGCCGCCAGCTCGCGCAAGGCCGCGTCCTGCTCGTCCCGGGCTTCGATCTCTTCGGCGGTGGCCAATTCGTAGCGCGACTCGGCTTCGAGGATGTCGGTGCGGGTGCCCTCGCCCTGCTGGAACATGTGCCGGTTCTGCTGGAACTGCTGCTCGAAGGCCTTTTTCTTGGCCAGGGCGATGTCGATCTGGTCCTGGGCGAACAGCGCCTTGGTGTAGTAGCTCAGCACCCGCACCAGCAACTCCTGGCTCTTGCCGCGAAAGTTCTCGTCGGCAAACAGCGCCTGGGCCACGCCCTTGCGGTAATTGGCGTAGGCCTCGTAGTCGATCAGCGGCTGCTGCAGGGTCAGGGACGAACCGTAGCTGTCGTAGTTGCGTTTTTCGGTAATGGTGCCGCGCACCGTATCCAGGTAGCTGACCTTGGAGTTGTTATGGCCCTTGTTGTAGCTGTAGCCGACCTTGGGCAGCAGCCCGGCACGGCCGATGGCGCGGTTTTCAAGGCCGGCGTCGCGTTCCTTGATGGCGCCGAGGAACACCGGGTCGTTGCGCAGGGCCTGTTCGTAGATCTGGAACGGGCCCACCGCCTGGGCCGTCTGGCAGGCCAACAGCGCCAGAGCCGCCGCGAGAATGGAAAGCTTACTCATACGACGCGACATCCTTATTCTTCGGTCAGTGCAGAACCTGCCCGGTCGAGCAGTGGCTTGAACAGGTAGTTGAGCAGGGAACGCTCGCCAGTGCGCACGAACATTTCCGCCGGCATGCCGGGCTTGATCACCAGGCCGTTGAGCTTCTCCATGGCCTGGTCGCTGACACTGCTGCGCAGCACGTAGTAGGGCATGCCGGTTTTCTCGTCGAGCATCTGGTCGGCGGAAATCAGGCTGACTTCGCCCGGCACTCGTGGCGTGCGGCTCTGGTTGAAGGCGGTGAACAGGATGTCCACCGGCAAGTGGGTGCCGACCTTGTCCACCAGGTTCACCGGCAGCCGCCCTTCCACCTCCAGGTGAGTGCCCTGGGGCACGATTTCCAGCAGGGTCTCGCCCTGGCGCACCACCGCGCCCTCGGTGTGCACCCCGAGGTTGACCGCGATGCCGTCGGCGGTGGCGATGATCTCGCTGTGCTGCAGGTCGAAACCGGCAGAGGTCAGTTGCTGCTCCAGGGTCTGGGTCTTGAGCTGGGCTTCGGCCAACTGGCTGCGCACCTCTTTCTGGTACTCCTCGCTGTGCTGTTGCAGCTTGAGCCGGGATTCGAGGATGCCCTGCTCCACTCGCCCGCTTTCCCCGGTGTTCTGCGCCAGTTCCTGCTGCACCTGGGACAGTTGGCGCTGATATTCCAGCAGGCGGTTGCGCGGGATGTAGCCGTTGTCCGCCAAAGGTTGCAGGTTGCTCAGTTGCTGGCGCAGGGATTCGGCCTGGCTACCGAGGTCGGTGCGGGCCCGGCGCATGCCGGCCAGTTGCGCGGTGGCGCCTTCGATATTGGCACGGATGCCCGCCTGCTCCCGGGAGAATGCCTCGCGCCGGCTGCTGAACAACTGGCGCTGGCCCTCCAGCACCAGGGCCAGGCGCGGATCGTCGCTGTCGCTCAGGGGCGCGGGGAAATCCACCTGCTTGAGGTTGTCGCGCTCGCTGCGCCAGCGCGCCAGGCTGGCCATGGCCATGCGGTACTGGGCTTGCAGCGATTGCACGTCCGCCGCCACCTGGGTCTGGTCCAGGCGAAACAGCGGCTGGCCCTGCTTCACGCTTTCGCCCTCGCGCACCAGGATCCGGCTGACCACCCCGCTGCTCATGGACTGCACCGCCTTGCGCTTGCCGGACACCACCACCGTGCCTTGCACCGGAATGCCCTGGTCCAGGGGCGCCAGTGCCGCCCAGACGAAGAAACTGCCCGCCCCCACCAGGGCCAGGATCCAGCCCATGCGGGCGAAAAAGCCCGCGTCACGCTCGACCCGTTCCGGCGCGTAACCCTCTTCGATCATCATGTTGCTGTCCTTGCTCATGCGCCTGAATTCCGTGTCGGAGCCTGGTATTGCCGGCTCATGCTGAGGCCGCCGGGTGCCGCTGCAACGGGCTTGGGCGCCTCCTGGGCCTGGGCTTGCTGGCCGCCGGCCAGGGCCTTGAGCACTTCCTGGCTCGGGCCGAAGGCCTGCAAGCGGCCTTCGTTGAGTACCAGCAGTTTGTCGGCCAGGGCCAGCACCGAGGAACGGTGGGTCACCAGCACCACGCTGGTGCCCCGGGCCTTGAGCTGGGCAATGGCCGCCGCCAGGGCACTTTCGCCTACGGTATCGAGGTTGGAATTGGGTTCGTCCAGCACCACCAGGCTCGGGCTGCCATACAGCGCCCGGGCCAGGGCCACCCGCTGCTTCTGGCCACCGGACAGGCCGCTGCCGTCATCGCCGAGCACGGTGTCGTAGCCCTGGGGCAGGCGCAGGATCAGCTCATGCACCCCGGCCATCTGCGCAGCCTGGACCACCTGCTCCGGGTCGGCCTGGCGAAAGCGTGCGATGTTCTCGGCGATGCTGCCGGTAAACAGCTCGATATCCTGGGGCAGATAGCCGATGTAGGGCCCCAGTTCGTCGCGGTTCCAGCGATGGATATCGGCCCCGTCCAGGCGCACGGTGCCGCCCAGGGTCGGCCATACGCCCACCAGTACCCGGGCCAGGGTCGACTTGCCGGAACCGGAGGCCCCCAGCACGCCAAGCACTTCGCCGGCATTGATGCTGAAGTTCACCTGTTGCAGGGTCGCCATCCGCCGTCCGGGCGGGCCGGCGCTGACCTGCTCGAAGCTCACCTGGCCCTTGGGCGCCGGCAAGGACATCGCCGTATCGCTGGGCGGGAACTCGCGCAGCAGTGCATCCAGGCGGCCGTAGGCCAGCTTGGCCGAACTCCATTGTTTCCACACCGCGATCAACTGGTCGATGGGGCTCAGCACCCGGCCCATGAGGATCGAACCGGCAATCATCATCCCGGCGGTCATGTCGCCCTTGATCACCAGCAAGGCACCCAGGCCCAGCACCAGGGATTGCAGGCACAGACGCAAGGTCTTGCTCAGGGAGCTGATCACCGAGCCGGTATCGCTGGCCTGGTTCTGCAGGCCGAGGAAGCGCGAGTGCACGGCGAACCAGCGTTTGCGCAAGGCGCCAAGCATGCCCATGGCCTGGATGGTTTCGGCGTTGTGCAGGTGGCTGGTGGCCAGCTGGGTGGAACGCTGCGAAAAACCGCTGGCCTCGGCCAGGTCCTTCTTGGTCATGGCTTCGTTGAGGTACGCCAGGGCAATCAGCAACAACGCGCCTACAGTGGCGAACACTCCGAGCCAGACGTTGAAGGCGTAGATCACCAGCAGGTAGATGGGGAACCAGGGTGCATCGAAGAAGGCGAACAGTGCCGGCCCGGTGAGGAACTGGCGAATATGGGTCAAATCCCCCAGGGACTGCCCCGCATGGCCTTCGCCCCGGGACAGGTTGCGCTCGAACGCAGCCTGGTAGACCCGCAGGTTGAAGCGGCGCTCCAACTGGCTGCCGATGCGGATCACGATAAAGCTGCGCAGCACTTCCAGAAGACCGATAAAGACGAAGAAGCCCACCACCATCAACGACAGCATCACCAGGGTGGTTTCATTCTGCGACGACAGTACCCGGTCGTAGACCTGCAACATATAGATGGAAGGCACCAGCATCAGCACGTTAATCAACGCAGTGAAACAACCGACACTGATGAGGATGCCCTTATATTCGCCCAGTGCCTTGAACAGTGGTGCAGGATGATTGTTCTTCACCATTTCTAACATTTTCCCTGAGCTGTTAATCCGCGCCCGCTAGCGTGGAACCAATGTAGCCTACAACTAACAACCCGCACTACTTAGTTGCTGAATCCTGCGGACACGAATAATTCGGACAGCTGTATCCAACAGCAGCCCGAACATGTTCCTGCCGGCCAAGAGAGTGGCGATATAATGGCCGTCGTTTATTAGACGAACACACTCATCGCTTAATTAGCGGCGCGTTGTAACACAATCAGACCGTCGGCTTTCAGGCGGGCTTCGTAGAGGCCCTCTTTCTGGCGACTGAAGAAAATGATTTTCGAGCCTTCGCGGCCGGTAATGGCAATGCCATCGGGCTCCGGGAACCAGCCCACCGCGGCTTCCCCGAGCCATTTCGACAGGCAGTCGGCGCCGTCGCCCAGGGCGGCGTTGTGCAACAGGTCCAGGGTGCAACCTTCAGCGGGTGCGGCTGCCTGTTGCAGCTGCCAATGTCCAACCAGTTCCGAGGGGTCCGCCAAGCGCAGGCTGCTTGCCATGGTGATTGCTCCATAAAAGATCATCAGTGTCGCCAGCAGCCATCGGGCCGCCCGGCAACAGGAAATATGCAGGGTCATAGGGTGCTCCGTTCGCCCGGTAGACTCGCTCAGGCCAGGGCCCAAAGCAAGAACGCAGAGCCGCTCGACTGCGCGGCCCTGTGCTCATTTCACTCAGGCGACGATGTCGCTGACCGCTGCCTGGCCCACGGTGCTGACCAGGAAGTCCGCCACGCCATGCCCGGAGAAGTCCACGGACAAGGTGCTCACGCCCCCGGAGGTGGTGAGGATCGCGTCACCCGCCGCGCCGGTGAAGGCGTTGACGAAGTGCAGGCCGGCGCCCTTGGTGATCCCGGTCAGATCGATCTTGTCCAGGCCGCTGACAAAATCCATGATCTGGTCGGCCGCACCCGGCTTGGAGTCGGTGCTGGCGGCGAACACGAAGGTGTCCGAGCCCGAGCCGCCCCACAGCTGATCTGCACCGCCGGCGCCGTAGATGATGTCGTTGCCGGCACCACCCTTGAGCACGTTGGCGGCGTTGTTGCCGATCAACAGGTCGTTGCCCGAACCGCCGATGGCGTTCTCCACGGTCACGCCCTGAGCGATGGAAACGTTACCCACCATGCCGCCAACGTCGGAGAACGAGGCTTCATTGAGGTTGATCTTCTGGTTCTGGGTGAAACCGGAGAAGTCCAGGGTATCGTTGCCGCCACCGTCCCACACCGAGAACACCAGCTTGTCGGAAGACGAGCTGGCGCTGTAGAAATCACGCCCGGTGTTGGAGTTGAAGCCGTAGGTGGTATCGCCGGCACGGGTGCTGTAGTTGGCACCGTAGAGTTTCTGGATAGCCGCGATATCGTCCATCAGCGGGCCGGACGAATAGGCTTCGACCCCGCCCTTACTGAAGTTCTGGCTGGTATTGCTTTCACTCCAGTAGCTCATGACGCTGTAGCCACGGGTGTCCTGGCCGTAGCTGGCGTCCTTGTAGCTGGGGTTGCCTTCGCCGGCGTTGTAGTCGCCAGGGTGAGCCAGGCCCAGGGTGTGACCGATCTCATGGGTCAGGGTCTGACGGCCATAGTTGTTCAGGTCGGGGTTCTTGTTCTGGGTGTAGCTGCTGTTGATCAGGTACCACGAGGTGCCGTCGTAGCCGGCGCCGGTACCTGGCAGGTAGGCAAATGCCGCCGCGCCATCCTGGCCACCGCTGTAGTTGCCGAAGGTCATGTGGGCGTCGCCACCCGAGGCTTTCTCGGTAAACACGACGTTGGCCACGTCTGCCCAGGACTGCATGGCCAGGACTGCCTGGGCCTTCTGCTGGGCGCTGAACTGGCTGAACCCGGAGATGCCATGCTTGTACATGGTGCTCGAGGAAGCCGAGGTCAGGAAGGTATAGGTCAGATCGATCTTGCCGTTACCGTTCAGGTCCTTGTAGGCAGCGCCGTCACGCAGCAGTTGCGTGGCGGCCTGGTCGACCGAGAACGAAGGTTTGCCATTGACCGTGAGATTGCCGCCACGATCGTATTGGTGGCTGAAGCTATTGATCTGGTTATACGCCGAACTTGCTGCGGCCAAAGGCACCAGTTGTTGTTCGGCAGATGCAATAGCGTTCTCTGTTACTTTCGACATAAACACACTTCCTTGTAATCAATGGAACAGTTTTTGTCAGATAGCGACAATCCCTGGCGAGATCGTCCTATCACTCGCCCTAAGCAGGCGCAAGAAAACTGACACAATTTGAAATCAGGCGTCCACTACTTTTTTGACGTCAAATCTCACTGTTCCAGCGAACTCCAGCAAACAATGACTGTACAGTCGAAAGATTCTTTTCCAACTGATTAACGGCAGTCATTGTCCGACAATCTACAATTTAATTATTAAATATCCATATAAACAGTTATGTCGACCGCGTCGCACTTCTTAGTCCGTTAACTTCTGTTCCAACCAGTTAGTTCCAATGTTTCCAGCAACACTTGCGCAGTCAGGGCCGGCACTTGCACGCCGTCGGCGCTGGTCATGGGCACCCCCGCCAGCAGGGCGTTGATGATGGCTTCCTCCACCGCTTCGGCGGCTGCGCTGAACAAGGGCGAGATGTGATCGTTGTTGAGCATCGCCAGCGGCGTGCTGAAACCCAGGCCCTTGCGCCCGTAGTCCGCCGTCGGCAAGTCCCGGTTTCCCGTGGCAAAGGCCAGGAAGATATCGCCGCTGGAATCCTCGGTGCCTCCGCCGGTGCGGGCGATGCCGATGGATGCGCGCTGGGCCAGGCGCTGGCACTGGTGCGGCAACAGCGGCGCATCGGTGGCCAGTATCACCACGATCGAGCCCATGCCCGGGGTCCCGCGCTCGGCAAACGGCGAAGGGATGTGCCCCAGCCGGCGCCCCACTGGATAGCCATCGACCCGCAGTTCCTCGCGCTTGCCGTGGTTGGCCTGGACCAGGGCGCCGACGGTGTAGCCGCCCTGCTCGGCCGTCAGCCGCCGCGACGCCGTACCGATGCCGCCCTTGAACTCATGGCAGATCATCCCGGTGCCGCCGCCGACCGCGCCCTCGGCCACCGGCCCGGACTCGGCGCAGGCCATCGCTTCGCGCACCTGCTGCACACCCACATGCTGGCCCCAGATGTCATTCAACAGGCCGTCGTAGGTTTCCATTACCACTGGCATGCACCAGTACACCGCCGGGTCTTGCAACGCCTCGCGCTCCAGGGCGATCAAGGCATCGCGCACCACGCCCACACTGTGGGTGTTGGTGATCGCCAGCGGCGTGGTCAGGGTGCCGGCCTCGCGAATCCACTCCAGGCCCGTGGCATCGCCATTGCCGTTGAGCACATGGCAACCGGCAAAGCACGGCTGCTGGCGGGCGTGCCCGGCCCGGGGCTGGACCAGGGTAACCCCAGTGCGCACCTGCTTGCCGTCCACGCTGGCATTCAAGGTGCTGTGGCCGACCCGCACCCCGGGAACATCGGTGATCGCATTGAACGGGCCTGGCGTCCCCAGGCCCAGGCGGATGCCCAATTGACGTGCTCGCATAACCACTCCTTACAGTTTCTGAAACGCCGGGCTGTACCGGCCGTTGGTGCCATAGAGGATCACCGACAGCGCCAGCAGCCCGATGATGACCATGATGTCCCGCAGGGACGCTTCGAGGAACAGATTGACCAGCAGGTAACCCGCGCCGAGCACCGCCAGCAAGGCCGGCAGCGGCCACAGCGGCATGCGGTAGGGATGCTCGCGGTCGCGCAGCAGTACCCGGCTCATCAGCGCGCTGAGGGCGACGATCAGGTACACCAGCATGATCAGCAGCACGCTGAAGGACGTCAGGTCCGCCAGGTTCGAGCTGAAGCTCAGCACCGCCGAGGGAATGGCCAGGAACAGGGTCGCCAGCCAGGGTGAATCCCAGCGCGGGTGAATGCGGGTGAACAGGCGATTGATAGTGGGCGTCCACAGCGCATCGCGGCCACTGCTGAACACCACCCGACCGATCTGGATGACGATGGCGACAATGGCATTGAACACCGAAAGGAAAATCCCGCCGCTGACCACCCGGGCCAGGGTCTCGTTGCCATGGCTGGTGAGCAGGTAACCGATGGGGTCGGGGCTGGCGAGCATCGCGCTCAAGGACGGCGCGCCGATCAGCAGCGCGGTGAGCGGCACCAGTTCGATGATCACCACCAGCACCAGGGACCACAGCACCGCCTTGTGCACCCCGCGGCCCTTGCATTTCATGTCTTCGGCCAGCAGCACCGCCGGGCCGTAGCCGTTGTAGGAAAACAGGCCGATGCCCACCGCGCCGATCACCAGTGCCCAGGGCGCCAGTTGCAAGGCGCCGTGATCGACGATCTGCGGTTGCAGCAGAATGCTCACCGGCTGCGAGGCATTGCCGAAGCCGAGCCAGACGATCACCAGCAAGGCCGCCACTTCCAGCAGCAGGCACGTGCCGGTGATCCAGGCATTGAGCTTGATATTGAGGATGCCCAGCAGGTAACTGCAGACCACGATAACCAGGGCCACGGTCTGGGAATCGAAGTTCGTGCCCAGGGCGTTGTTCAGGTAGGTGGCGGCACCAGTGGCCAGCACCGGCGGAATGAACAGCAGCATCACCAGCACCGTGAGGAAGGTGGCATAACCGGCCATGCCGCCGAACACTCGCTTGGCGTATACATACTCACCGCCGGCGCTGTTGTGGGCGCGGCCCAGCTCGGCGTAGCAAAAGGCGAACATCAGGGCCAGCAACCCGGCCATGACGAAGGCCAGGAACACCCCGCTACCGGCCTGATGGATGGCGAAGGGGGCGATCACGAACACTGAACTGGCGGGGGTCACACCGGACACGGTGATGGCCACCACATCGAACACACTCAAGGTAGGTTTCAGCGCACCGTCGGGCGCAGAGGGAGAGCTCATATCGTTATCCTCGTGTTTATTGTTGGTCTGAGGCAGAAACGAAATTCATCGGGCGGGTGCGTTCTGGGGCGCACTTGCTGGGAGCTACTCTAGGCAGATGCAGACCATCACCCAATTCCCCTATTGGAGTACTCCCCTTGACGACGGCGGTTAAATCGACGAAACCGGGCCACGACATTTCAGCGGATCAACGGAGCAAAAGCTTTGAGTGACCTGTTCAGGGAAGTGGGCCTGCATGCCGGCTTGGGCCGCACCCTCACATTGATCGGCAATCCACGCTTCTGGAAACAGCTGATCCTGCTGCTGCACCAGGCTACGCCGTTTGACAACGCCCTGGCGATCTTCTACCCGCTGGACGGCCCGCCCCGGGCCCTGGAGGAATATGACGCCGAACCCAGCAGCAAGCCGGCGTCCATGCTCACCTACCTCAACGGCCTGTACCTGCTGGACCCCTTCTTCCAGGCCTGTCGCGAAGGCTACCCCAGCGGCCTGTACCGCCTGGAAGAAGTGGCCCCGGACCATTTCCGCCAGAGCGAATACTTTCTCAGCTACTTCCACGACAACGTCCTGGAAGACGAAGTGCAGTTGATTCTGCAACTGCCCGAGGCCGGCACCCTGTCGCTTTCCCTGGGCAGCCAGCGCGTCTTCAGCCACGACGAGATCGGCCTGCTCACCACCTTTTCAGCCTGGGTACTGCCGCTGATGGAGCAGCACTGGCAACACAGCCAGGCCCGCCCCCAAGGCCCCGCGCCCCAGGAAATGGCCAGCCAGATCCGCGACGCCTTGAGCCATTTCGGCAGCGCCGTACTTTCGGAGCGGGAGCTGGAGATAGCCCGCCTGATCCTCCGGGGGTTTTCTTCAAAGGCCATGGCGGAACGGCTGAAGATCTCGCCGGACACCATCAAGGTCCACCGCCGCCACCTCTACGCCAAGCTGGATATCTCCAGCCAGCCGGAGCTGTTCTCGCTGTTTATCCAATCCCTGGGGCACGACCTGGAAAATCCGTGATTGCCGGTCTGCCAACGGCTATCTGCTATCTGCTATCTGCTATCGGTAGGAGCTGGCTTGCCAGCGAAGGCGCCCTCAAGTTCGACGCATGCCTTACGGCCTTCTTCGCCGGCAAGCCGGCTCCTACAGGCGAAGGCGCATTCAAGAGTGACGCATGCCTTGCGGTGCGGCCGCCGGCAACGACGGCGGCCGCAAGGGCCATGCCGTCAGGCGTTCAGGGACCGGGCGCGGAAATCCCGGGGCGATTGTTCGAAATGCTTCTTGAAGGTGCGGCTGAAATGCGCCGAATCGGTGAAGCCCCATTTGAAGGCAATGTCGGTGATGGATTCGTTGCGCAGGTGCGGATTGCTCAGGTCCGCGGCGCTGCGCTTGAGCCGCGAGCGCTGGATGAAGCGGCAAACGCTGTCCCCCTGCTCCTCGAACAGCCGGTACAGCTGGCGCACCGAGATATTCAGCTGGCCGGCCAGTGATACCGGAGTCAGGCCCGGCTCATTGAGGGACTGGCTGATCAATTGCCGCGCCTGATCACGCAGGCATCCGCCATGCAGGCCCTCGTCAAAGCCATCCAGGCTGTTGACGGTCTGGCGCAAGGTCGGACCGAGCAGGGCAATCAGGGCTTCCTGCAAGGCCTGCCCTTCCTGCTGGGCCGCACAACCCTGCAATTCGCCGGCGCAGATCTGCTCCACCAGCAAACGCATCAGGCGCCCGCTGGCGCAATTTTGCGACAGCTTGCCGAACTTGCGCTGCTGGGCCGGCAGGTGGCGATAGACCTCCTCCCGGCACAGATGGAACGAAGCATGCTCGATCAGGCCATGGGGCACGATCTCGCAGGCTCCGGCGGAGTCCAGCAGCGCCATGTCCCCCGGGGCCAGTTCGACACTTTCGCCGCCCTGGCTCAAGCGCGCATGGCCGCTGCGCTGGATGATGAGGAAGCAATGGCGATCGTCCTCATGATCGACCTTGGTGCTCTGGCGGGAGATCAGCCCGGCGTTGGTGCGGATCTGCGCCACCTCCAGCCCGGCGTAATCCTGCATGCCCACTTCACCAATGAACAAGGCGGGATTGCGCGCCGGACGGGCATCGAATCGACCGCAGACGCCCTGCAGGGCGCCCACCCAGGAACTGAAACTATGCGAAGCAAGCACTGTGCACCTCCAGAAGCCGGTTCCAACCGCCTTTGTTGTTATGGCGATATCATTAACATGTTATCTATTTGCCAGGCAAGGCGCCTGACAGCATGGATAGTCTGTTATGGCTTAAGCAGGCTGTATGCCAGCGCTTACGGTTATGTCCCTCAGAAATCTCGCAGTAGCTTGTACAACTCAGTGAAGCTGCCCAGTAGCGCCGCCCGCTGTTCAGCGCTCAAGCGGATATAGCGGCGGAACCCGGGCAGGCGGTTGACCACTTCGCTGGCGCCGAAATGCTCCAGGTGCACCTGCCAGCCCTGGGCATCGCGCCGCAATTCCAGGTGTTTGAAATCCAGGGGCAACAGGTGCTCCAGCAAGCGCTGGTCACTGCACAGGCGCTGTAGCAGCGGCGCCCATTCAGCGTCCTCCCCCGTGAGCAGCCGAGCCGCGACCCCCTGACGGCGGATCGCGCCAGTGTGACGCAGACGGATCCGCGCCTGCCGGGCCGTGTCGCAGGGCACCGGCAGGCGCCACTCACAGGCCACGATGTGCATCAGGAACTGCGCCTGGGCGCGCTCTTGCACCTCGAACCTCAAACCGTTTTGCGGGCAATGAAAACCGCCCTGCACCTGGCTCTGTGGAGTGAAATCGAGCCCCGCCAGATCCCGACGCAACTGCCCCAGGGTCAGCCCCGGGCGATAGCCCGATGGCGCGCGGTTCCACAGTTCAAAGAGGTTTTGCCGCCAGCTTGAAAGATTCATCAGGCACGCTCTCCTGTGGGTTATGGGCGGTATCCGGGTCCAGGCCCAGCGCCTGTTCCAGCACCTCCTCCACCGGCACCGGGCGAAACGGATTGACCTTCTGCACCAGCAGGGTCCAGACCAGCGCATAGATCGCGGTCAGGCCCAGCATGCTGCCGAAAGGCACATAGATGTCCCGCGGATTCATGCCCGGCGGCGTGATGAACCACATCCCCAGCAGGATGCCCACCGAAGACAGGATCTGCGGCAGCGGAAACCACGGCGACTTGTAGGCCCGGGGCAGGTCCGGCCGGCGAATGCGCAGCATCACCACTGACAAGGTGACCAGCAGATAGGCAGTGCTCCAGGCACAGACCGCCGCCAGCACCAGGTGCATGATGCTGTCGGTGCTGCCCCCCAGCCACCAGGCATGCAGGCAGGGAATCAGCACGGCTACGGCAATGCACAGCAACGGCGTCTTGAAGCGCGGGTGCAGGTAAGTGAAGACCTTCGGCAACGCTCCATCCAGAGCCATGCCGTAAAGGATTCGCGGCAAGCCGGCCATCAGCGTGTTGATGGTGGCGGCGCCGGCGAACAGCAGGCCGATGCCCAGCCAGATACGGCCGAAGGGCCCCATGATCTGCTCGGCAAAATGCGGAATGGCCATGGGCGTATCCAGCAGGTGCACGCTGCCATCCTCGCTCAGGGCGATGTTTTCCACCTGGCGCTTCATCGCCGCGCCATAGATGAACATGCACACCGCTACCCCCACCAGTCCCAGGGCCATGGCCCGGGGAATGGTCCGGGCGGCCTTGCGCACATCCGGCGTCAGGGGCGTGACGAATTCACAGCCGACGAACATGAACATGGCCATGCCCACCAGGGACAGGATGGTCGGCAGGTCGGTACCCACCATCGAGGCGCCGAACCAGCCATCGAGCTGCACCGCCGGGGCCTTGAGCACCCCGAGCACGCCAAAGATGATCAGGGTGGTCCACATGCCGAAGGTCAGGATCACCTCGGCACGGCTGAAGGCGGTGATGCCCACGGCGTTCAGCGCACCGAAGAACAGCACCAGCCCCACCCCCACCAGCCAGGCACTGCCGCTCTGCTCCAGCAGGGTGTTGAGGGACTCGAAGTTAACCAGGGCCATGACTCCACTGAGAATGGTCTCCGCGGTGCCGGCGAACACGTGCACGATCAGGTAGGCGGACAAGGTCCCGGTGATGGCGAAAAAACGCCCCAGGCCACAGGCCAGGTAGTCATAGACCGAACCGTTGGTGGGCAGCAGGCAGGCCGCTTCGGCGAAGGTGGTCGATTGCGCCAGCATCATCACCAGGGCGATCACCATCGCCATGGCAAAGGCGCCACCGCCGATACCAAAGCCCGTGGTGGCCGTGAGGATCACCGGGCTGGCCATGATCAAGCCCACGGCACTGGCCAGGGCCGTGGGAAAGCCGACTACACCTTGATCCAGGTGGCGACTGAGTCTGTCGTTGAGCGACATGGTGGTAAACCTCGAAAGCATGGGTTGATGATTGTTGTTCTAGGCATTTCAAGGGCACGCCTGATGGCGGAGTGCTTGGCTGTCTGACGCAGCTGTCTTCATGTTCACACCCTGTAGGAACTGGCTCGCCACGAAGGCGTCGGCAAGATCACCGCCCAATCCAGGGGCCTCTTCGTCGGCCAGCCGGCTCCTACAGTAAACCGGTTGGCCCTGCCCCCGCAGGGGCCGGCTGGCCGGCGAAGGCGTTCGGCTCAATAAGCGATGCAAACCGACTTGTTCTCGGTGTAGGCCTCGATGGCCGCATGGCCCATCTCGCGACCGATGCCCGACTGCTTGTAGCCACCGAAGGGCATCGACGGGTCCAGCATGTTGTGTGTGTTGACCCAGACAGTGCCGGCCTTGATCTGCGGAATCAGCTGCATGACCCGCCCCAGGTCGTTGGACCAGATGCTCGCCCCCAGCCCGTACTGGTTGTCATTGGCCAGGCCCACCACTTCGTCCAGGGTGTCGAACGGCGTGGCCACCACCACCGGACCGAAGATCTCCTCGCGCACCAGTTGCTGGTCGGCGTGCACATCGGCCACCACCGTCGGGCGCACATAGAAGCCCCGCTCGCCATGGGCGACACCGCCACAGAGCAGCCGGGCGCCCTCTTCGACTCCGCGTTGGACCATCTGCAGCACGCGCTTCTGCTGCTTGGCGGAAATCAGCGGATTGATCTGTGCCTGCTCGTCCAGCCCCGGCCCGATGCTCAGGGACCCGGCAATGGCCACCAGGCGCTCCAGCACCTCGTTATAGATGCGGCGCTGGATATACAGCCGCGAACCCGCCGTGCACACCTGCCCCTGGTTGAAGAAGATCGCCCCGGCGGCGCCGGCGGCGGCGGTCTGCGGGTCGCAGTCGTCAAGCACGATCACCGGCGATTTGCCGCCCAGCTCCAGGGAAAAACGGGTCATGTTGTCCACCGCGGCATGGCCGATCAGCTTGCCCACCTGGGTCGAGCCGGTGAACGCCAGCTTGTCGATTCCCGAATGCGCGGCCAGGGCCGCGCCGGCCTGGGCGCCACTGCCGGTGACCACGTTGACCACCCCGGGGGCGATCCCCGCTTCCAGGCACAACTGGCCCAGGCGCAACGCGGTCAGCGGGGTTTCGTCCGCCGGCTTGAGCACCACGGTGCAGCCACAGGCCAGGGCCGGAACGATTTTCCAGATGGCCATCAGCAGCGGGAAGTTCCACGGCACTATGGCCCCCACCACGCCCACCGGCTCCGGCACGGTGTAGGCCCGGTACTGCGCCCCGGGCACTGCGGCGATGGAGACATCCAGGCTCTTGCCCTCAATCTTGGTGGCCCAGCCGGCCATGTAGCGGGTGAACTCCGCGGCCGCTCCCACCTCCAGGGCCCGGGCCAGGTGGATCGACTGGCCGTTGTTGAGGGTTTCCAGTTGCGCCAGTTCCTCGCCATTGGCCTCCAGCAGGTCCGCCAGCTTCAGCAGCAGGCGCTCGCGGTCGGCGGGGCGTTGCGCCTTCCAGCTCCCCTCGAAGGCCCGACGCGCGGCGTTCACCGCCAGGTCGATATCGGCCTGGGCAGCTGCCGCGACCTCGGCCAATTGTTCGCCACTGGCGGGGTTGTACACCGCCATCCGCGCACCGCTGAGGGCCGGCTGGCTGTGACCGTCGATCAGCAGGCCATGCTGACTGTCTATGAATGCAGCGACACGTGGGTCGATGGCAACGCTCATCTTGAATCCTCGCAGGTAGACCTAGTTCGAGATGGACTTTGAGCGCAAAGGCGCACGCCGTCTTGACCCTGGCTGCCGCGAAACTTGGCCCTGGCTGCCAGCCCCGCCAAGGCCTTCGCTGGCAAGCCAGCCCCTGCAGGTGCGCGCCATTGGCTGGCGAACAGGCCCGCAAACCCGCCACTGGCAGCCTGGGTCAAGTGCCCTGGCACACAGAGGCAAGCCAGGGGCGTATAAATGACGCACTAATATCTCCACGCTGTCCGTGCGTTATCAGGAGACTCAACGTGAGCGAACCAAGCCGTTTCTGGCACCCCATGCTGCACCCCAACGAAATGAAGCAACGCGAGCCGATCCGCATCGTCCGTGGCGACGGCTGCTATGTGTATGACGACAAGGGCCACCAGCTGGTGGATGGCGTTGCCGGGTTGTGGAACGTCAACGTCGGCCACAACCGCAAGGAAGTGAAGGCGGCGATCACCGCGCAACTTGATGAACTGGAATACTTCCAGCTGTTCGACGGGGTCAGCCATCCCCGGGCCGAAGAACTGTCGCGGGTGGTGATGAACCTGCTGGAACCCGAGGACATGCGCCGGGTGGCCTTCAGCTCCGGCGGCTCGGACGCCATCGAAAGCGCTTTGAAGCTGGCCCGCCAGTACTGGAAGCTCGAAGGCCAGGCCGACCGCACCAAGTTCATTTCCCTGCGCCAGGGTTACCACGGCACCCACTTCGGCGGCGCCTCGGTCAACGGCAACACGGTGTTCCGCCGCAACTACGAGCCGCTGCTGCCGGGCTGCTACCACATCGATACCCCCTGGCTGTACCGCAACCCCTACAGCCAGGACCCGGAAGAGCTGGGCAAGATCTGCGCCGACCTGCTGGAGCGGGAAATCCAGTTCCAGAGCCCGGACACCGTCGCCGCCTTCATCGCCGAGCCGATCCAGGGCGCTGGCGGCGTGATAGTGCCACCGGCCAACTACTGGCCGCTGATCCGCGAAGTCTGCGACAAGTACGGCGTATTGCTGATCGCCGACGAAGTGGTCACCGGCTTCGGTCGCAGCGGCTCGATGTTCGGCAGCCGCCTGTGGGGCGTCAAGCCCGACATCATGTGCCTGGCCAAGGGCATCACCTCGGGCTACATCCCCCTGGGCGCCACGGTGGTCAACCGGCGCATCGAAGAAGCCTTCGAGAAGAACGCCAGCTTCACCGGGGCCATCATGCATGGCTACACCTACTCCGGGCACCCGGTAGCCTGCGCCGCCGCTCTGGCGTGCCTGGACATCGTGGTCAAGGAGGACCTGCCGGCCAACGCCGCGAAAATGGGCGACTACATGCTCGACAAGCTGCAGCCCTTCGTCGAGCGCTTCGACACCGTCGGCGAAGTGCGCGGCAAGGGCCTGATGCTGGCCCTGGACCTGGTGGCGGACAAGACCACCCGCGAACCCATCGACCCCATGAGCGGCTACGCCAACCAGGTGGCACAGATCGCCCGGGACAACGGGGTCATGGTGCGCCCGGTGGGCACCAAGATCATTCTCTCGCCGCCCCTGGTAATCCAGCAGGCACAGGCCGATGCCATAGTCGACGCCCTGGCCGAAGGCTTGAGCAAGGCCCGCCGCTAACCCCGGCCGCAGGCTGCGATCGAGGCAATCACGATCGCAGCCTGCGGCGCTGGAGGCTTGCCAGGCACGCCCAGCAGGGTTTCCCTGTGCCAGTCCGGGTTCCGGACAGGATCAATCCACGTCCTTGCGCCCCTTTCACCGAGCCACTGCCCCAGGTGCAGCCAGGAGCCATCCGATGAACGCACCCGCGTCCCTGCCCGGCCCCCATGAACTGGGCCACCGCTGCATCGCCGCTTTCACCCGGGTAGTACCCGCCAGCCTCTGCGCCTTCTACCGCATCGATGCCCAACTGCAGGCCCGGGATTTTTCGCTGTACCGCATGCCGGAGCAGATGCACCAGGCCTACCTGCAGCACTTTCGCCACTACGACCCCCTGCAACCTCGTCACTGCGCCGCGGCGGGGCGCCCGGTGCTGTCTCTGCACATGGGCATGGCCCACCAGGGCCATCACGAGAGCGAGGTTTATCAGGGGTTCCTGCAGCGCCATGGGGTACTGGATGTGGTGGAAATCCTGGCCCGCGATGGCGAACGGCCGGTCGCCGGCCTGTCGCTGCTGCGCGACGTCGGGCTGGGGCACTTCAGCGTGGAGGAACTGGGCACCCTGCATGCCTTGCAGGGCCTGCTGGAGATTGCCGCCCTGGCGCCCTGGTCCCAGGTCGATGAGCGCCTGTCGGGCCTGACACCCCGGGAGCGGGAAATCGCCTGGTTGCTGCGCGACGGCGCAGACAACAAGACCATCGCCCGGCGCCTGGACCTGGGCCTGCCCACGGTCAAGACCCACTTGATCAACCTGTTCCGCAAGGTCGGCGCCAGTAACCGTACGGAGCTGGTCAGGGCGCTGTTCCTGTAAAGCCCGGGCACTTCAACCATAAGGTTGATGGGCAACCCGGGGCTGGCGGCCGAACATGCAGCTCTCCTTGCTGACAAGAGCCTTGCCATGAACCCGCAACCTGAATGGATCACCGTCGGAGCCCTCGCCGATGGCTTTGCCGAAGACAATCACATCCTCCCGGCGGTCGACGACCTGGCCGGTCGCCACCTGACCCTGCACTTCGACAACCGCTGGCAGATCGAACACCATTTCGCCGCCCACACCCTGCGCTGGAACAACGTCGGGGAAGCGGCCGGCGCCGAGTTGCCCTATCGCGCAACCTGCCTGCGCCCCGGCATCTACCTGGTGGACTTCCTCAAGCACGAACAGGGGCAGATCCACTCGGTGAGCCTGGTCCTGGACCTTGAGCAGCAATGCTTCAGCGCCGTCATCGGGCAGATGCCCAGCCAGGCCGAATCCAGCGTCGACCTGTTCAGCCGGGCCCTGGCCGGTGGCGAGCTGACCTCGGTCAAGGCCCAGTTTCTCCACGGCGCCATCAACACGCCGGTCACCACCAGCACGCCACGCCATGAACCCACCGATGAACTGGTGGGCCTGCGCAACCGGTACATCTACAGCGCCAGCGAGGCCTACGAGCACATCTACCTGAATGCCAACTTCTACAGCTGGCAATGCCTGCGGGGCGTCGAACAGGGGCTGGCGGATACCGACCGCTGCCACTACTACAAGATCGCCGAGCAGCTGTACCTGTTCGTCTGGCGAGAAAAGATCGTCCCGACCCTGGGCCTGGTGCTGATCGACCTCAAGGCCGGTCGCAGCGACGGCAAGATCTTCGGCTACCAGGGTGCCGACTTCAGCAGCGCCGCCAACTTTCCGGTGGGAGCCCTGGCAGAGGTGCTCAACCGTACCCGGCACCGCTGATACCCGCCCCCTGGCTCCAGGCTGCCGGCCCAGGCCAGCACCTGGGCCAGCCAGCCCTCTTCCTCACAGGACACTGCCATGACTCTGGGCCTCGATCTGCAACGCGTCGCCAGTTGCTACCAGACCGAACTGCAACTGTTTGCCGAGAAACACCCGCGCTCCGGCGCTTTCTACCAGGAAAACCTCCAGCATTGGCTGTACGGCGCGCCCTTGCACTGGATGCAGCAATGGCCCGGCTCCTACCCGATCATGGTGGCCGACGCCCAGGGCGCGACCCTCACCGATTGCGACGGTCATCACTACGTGGACTTTGCCCTGGGTGACACCGGAGCGATGTTCGGTCACGCCCAACCGGCGGTCGCCGCTGCCATCGCCGAACAGGCACTGCATGGTTCGACCCTGATGCTGCCCACGGCCGACAGCCTGTGGGTCGGCAAGGAACTGACCCGGCGCTTTGGCCTGCCCTACTGGCAGGTCACCACCTCGGCCACCGACGCCAACCGTTTTGTCCTGCGCCTGTGCCGGATGATCACCGGGCGGCAGAAGGTCCTGGTGTTCAACTGCAACTACCACGGCAGCGTCGACGAGTCCCAGGTGGAGTTCGACGCCCAGGGCCAGATGATCCCGCGGGACGGCGTGCACGCCAACGGCCTGCAGCACCAGGCCACCACGCGGCTGGTGGAGTTCAACGACCTGCCGGCCCTGGAAGCGGCCCTGGCCCATGGCGACGTGGCCGCGGTACTCACCGAACCCTTCATGACCAACGTCGGCATGGTGCCGCCAGCCCCGGGCTTTCATGATGGCCTGCGGGAGCTGACCCGGCGCTACGAGGTTCCGCTGATCATCGACGAGACCCATACCCTGTCCTGCGGCCCCGGCGGCTATTGCGGCGAGCACGGGTTGCAGCCGGACTTCTTCGTTCTCGGCAAATCCATCGCCGGTGGCATTCCCACGGCGGTCTGGGGCGCCAGCCAGGCCATGGCCGAACGGATCTGGCAGGTGCTGCCGCATTTCCAGCCGGGCCAGGCGATCAACCATTTCGGCTTCGGCGGCACTCTGGCCGGCAACGCCCTGCAGATGGCGGCCATGCGCGCCACCTTCAGCGAAGTGATGAACGAGGCCAGCTACGCCCATATGTTCCATCTCGCCGAGCGCCTGCGGGCCGGGGTCGAAGCCATCATCCACAAGCACCGCCTGCCCTGGCACGTAACCCGCATCGGCGCCCGGGTCGAATACCTGTTCATGCAGCAGCCTCCGCGCAACGGCGGCGAGGCCCATCATGCCCGCCATGGGCTGATCGAAGCCTATCTGCACCTGTACCTGCTCAATCGCGGGGTGTTGCTGACGCCGTTCCACAACATGGCGCTGCTGTGCCCGACCGCCAGCGAGGCGCAGGTCGACCTGCACAACCGCCTGCTGGACCAGTGCCTGGCCCAGGTTCTGCCAGGAGCCGCCTCATGAGCCAGGATCTGCGTGGGCGTATCGCCCTGGTCACCGGTTCCGGCCAGGGCATCGGCCGGGCCATCGCCCAACTGTTCGCCGCCCAGGGGGCCAGGGTCATGCTGGCGACCCGCAGCGCGGCATCGGGCGATGAAACCCTGCGGCTGATTCGCCAAGCCGGCGGCACCGCCGAACTGCTGCCTGTGGACCTGGGCACCCGCAATGCCGCCGAACAGGCAGTGGCGGCAACCCTGGAGGCCTTCGGCGGCCTCGACCTGCTGCTGCACAATGCCGCGATCTTTCCGATGCAGAAGCTGGCCGAACTGGAGGATGAAACCCTGGACAGCACCCTGGCGGTGAACCTGAAAAGCTGCTTCTGGCTGACTCGGGCCGCCTTGCCGGCGTTGCGTCGGTCCCAGCAGCCGAGGATCGTCATCACCTCCTCGGTCACCGGCCCGCGCACGGCGATTCCCGGGCTCGCCCACTACGCGGCGTCCAAGGCCGGGGTCAATGGTTTTATCCGCGCTGCCGCGCTGGAGCTGGCGGAATATGCAATCACGGTCAACGGCGTGGAGCCCGGGCTGATTGCCACCCAGGCCATGGACAATCTCGGCGACGCTTCGACCCTGGCTTCGAGCATTCCCCTGAAGCGCCTGGGCAGTGCCGAGGATATTGCCTGGGCCATGCTGTTCCTGGCGTCACGGCAAGCGGGCTATATCACCGGCCAGACCCTGGTGGTGGATGGCGGCGCCCTGCTCCCGGAAAACACCCAGCTATAGAAACTGCCGCCCCCCCACACCGGCACCTAAGAGGCGGACCGGCTGGCGCCCTCCATGGAGAACGATGGGCGTAGGAGCTGGCCTGCCAGCGAAGGCGGCCCCGAGCGCAACACAAGGCTTGAGGCCCTCTTCGCCGGCAAGCCGGCTCCTACGAAGGGGTCAGGTCAGCTGCCGCTGCGGATCTTGTTCCACAGGCGGGTGCGGATGCGGTCGATGTCCAGCGGCATGGCCTCCAGGGCAAACAGCTTGTCCATCATTTCCGGGCTCGGATAGACCTTGGTGTCGTTCTTGATGGCCGGGTCGATCAGGCTGTCGGCCTGCAGGTTGCCGTTGGCGTAGTGCACGTAGTTGCTCACGCCGGCCATCACTTCGGGGCGCAGCAGGTAGTTCATGAAGGCATAGCCGGCCTGTTCATCCGGGGCATCCACTGGCATGGCCACCATGTCGAACCAGATCGGCGAGCCTTCCTTGGGAATCGAGTAGCCGATCTCCACCCCGTTCTTCGCCTCCCTGGCACGGCTTTCCGCTTGCAGGATGTCGCCGGAGAATCCCACCGCCACGCAGATATTGCCGTTGGCCAGGTCGCTGGTGTACTTCGACGAGTGGAAGTAGCTGACATAAGGCCGGACCTTCATCAGCAACGCCTCGGCCTGCTTGTAGTCAGCCGGGTTCTTGCTGTGGTGCGCCAGCCCGAGGTAATTGAGAGCGGTAGGGATCAGTTCCGGGCCATTGTCGAGGATCGCCACCCCGCACTTCTGCAGCTTCTGCATGTACTCGGGCTTGAAGATCAGGTCCCAGGAATCCAGTGGGGCATCGTTGCCCAGCACTTCCTTGATCTTGGCCACGTTGTAGCCGATGCCGGTGCTGCCCCAGAGGTAGGGGAAGCCGTGCTGGTTGCCCGGGTCGTTGACCTCCAGGGCCTTGAGCAGCACCGGGTTGAGGTTCTTCCAGTTGGGCAGCTGGCTCTTGTCGAGCTTCTTCAGTGCCCCGCCCTGAATCTGCCGGGCCATGAAGTGGTTGGAAGGAAACACCACGTCATACCCGGATTTTCCGGTCATCAACTTGCCGTCCAGGGTCTCGTTGCTGTCATAGACGTCGTAGGTGAAACCAATCCCGGTTTCCTTCTGGAAGGCCTTGGTGGTGTCCGGGGCGATGTAGTCCGACCAGTTGTAGATCTTCACCGTATCGGCCTGGGCCAGGGACGTGGCCAGGAACAACGGGCTGAGCAATAGCAACGCGCAAGTCTTGCGGATCATGAGTCGATACCTGTGGCTGGTTTTGTTGTTGGCAGGCAATCAAGGGATCAGAAAATCAAGACGTAGGTCTTGCGCACCGTTTCCTGGATATCCCAGATCCCGGTGCTGTTGGCCGGCAACATCAGTGCATCGCCGGCTTCTATGTGCAGGGTTTCGCCATTGTCCGGGGTGAAGGTGCAACGGCCCTGGATGAAGTGGCAGAACTCCTGGGCGACGATCTGCCGCCGCCAGCGCCCCGGGGTGCATTCCCAGATGCCGGTCTCGACCCCGTCGCTGCGTTCGACGGCGGTCACCGAGGTCACGGCCACCGGAGTGCCCAGGGGCACCGCCACTGGTGCGGATTCGGCCAGGGTGGCGGTGGCGGTTTGCTTGAATTGGGTGATGCTCATGGTTCTACCTTTCGACGGAAAATCCGAACGGACAGCGTTCGGTACATAGAGGCCGGCTCAGTGCATGAAACCTTCCATGAAGCCGGCGATCCGGCTGGCCATCCTGCGCCGCCATGGAGCCGAGGCCGGGTTGGCCAGGGTCTGGTCCTCGTGGACGAAGCTGCGAATGATCGCGTTGTAGCCCAGCCAGCGGCACGGCTCCGGCTCCCAGGCCCGCAGGGTCTCCAGGCCGCACTCGGGCATGACCCAGGGCTGGTGTACCAGAGGGCTGTCGCGTTCCAGGATCAGGTCCGCCAGGGTCCGGCCGCCGAGGTTGCTGGCGCCCACGCCCTCGCCGCCATAGCCGCCGGACAGGGCGATGCCCTTGCGCCGGTCGCAGAGCATGTGCGGCTTGAAGTGCCGGGACATGCCCAGGTTGCCGCCCCAGGAATGGCTGATGCGCACGTTCTTGAGTTGCGGGAACAGCTCGCCGAACAGGTAGCGGCGCAGTTCCACTTCGTCACGGGTCAGGTCGAAGTCATGGCGCAGCTTGCTGGCGAACTGATAGCCGCCCCGGGCACCGAACACCAGCCGGTTGTCCATGGAGCGCTGGCCATAAGTCACCTGTCGGCTGCTTTCGCTGAAGGCCTGGCCCTGGCTCAGGCCGATCTCTTCCCAGACGGACTCCGCCAGCGGCTCGGTGGCCACCAGCAGGCTTTGCACCGGCAACTGGTAGCGGCCCAGGGGCGGCAAGGTGACCGAATAGCCTTCCACTGCCGGCACTATCCAACGGCTGCGCACCGAAGCCTGGGCCGTCTGCAGGCTGCCGGACTGCCAATGGGTCACCGGGCTGTTTTCATAGAGGGTCACCCCCAGGCGCTCAACCGCCCGGGCCAGGCCGCGCACCAGCTTGGCAGGCTGGATGGTGGCGCAATGCGGGGCATAGATACCGCCATAGGGCTTGGCCAGGCGGATCTGCTGGGCCAGTTGCTCGGGGTTGAGCCAGCGGTAGTCGTCCTGGTTCAGGCCCTGGGCATAGAGCTTGTCCAGATAGTGGCGCAGGCTGGTTTCCTGCTCCGGGTAGCGGGCGGCGCAATACAGCACCCCGCCCTTGCGGTAATCGCAGTCGATGCCCTCACGTTCGATGACATTGGCCACTTCATCGGGGATGCCGTGCAACAGGTCGAAGGAGGCCCGGCGCTGCTGCGGCGCCAGAGCGGCCAGCAGCCGGTCTTCTCCCAGCAGGTTGCCCATCAGCCAGCCGCCATTGCGGCCCGAGGCACCAAAACCGGCGGTTTGCGCTTCGATCACCGCAATATTCAACTGCGGCGCCTGGCGCTTGAGGTAATAGGCGGTCCACAGCCCGGTATAGCCGGCGCCGATGATCGCCACGTCCAGGTCCAGGTCTTGCGCAAGCTGCGGCCGCGGCAATAGCGGCTCGTCGAGCTGGTCCATCCACAAACTGATACTGCGCCACGCTGGCATGCAAGCACTCCGCAACCCGAATTTCGAATGCGGCGATCCTAGTGCCTGGCCTCAGGGGCTGTCTTGCGCGCGTGCACGCAAAGAAATTTGCTTGGCGTAGGCCTTGGGCGACTGGCCGGTGTGCTGGCGAAAACAGCTGTAGAAGGCCGACAGCGAGTTGAACCCTGCGGCAAACGCCAGCTCGTCGATGCGCAGCGGCGGCGTGGCCTGGTCCAGCGCTGCCAGCAGATGCTGCAGGCGCGCCTGGTTGACGTAGCGGTAGAAGCTCTGCCCCAGCACCTGGTTGAGCAGGTAGGAAATCTGGTTGCGGCTGTAACCGCATTCCCGGGACACCCTCTGCAGGTCCAGCTCGGGGTCCAGGTACGGCTGCTGGCGCTGGAAATACTGCTGCAGGTCCTCGGCCATGAAACTCAACTGGCGCGGCGACAGCCCCAGCCGGCTGGCCGCCGGGCGCAGTCTGGCGGAGGACTTGCTCGGTGCCGGCTCCCGGACCAGTGAGGCGTACTCGTTGACCCGCCAGATCAGCCCGTCGCGCACGGTGATCGCTTCACTGGAGCGAAATGACACCAGGCCCTGGCCGCCGCGCAGGGTCACCTGGTACTGGATAAACGCGGTGTTGCCATCCAGGCGGATGCGATCGCTGTGCTCCAGGGCCTCGTCGGGAGCCCGGGGCATGCTGGCCCGCACGTATTCGCGCAGTTCCTCCAGGCCCAGGGTACGGTTCTGGAAAAAGTCGTTGTACTGGATGTCCGGGTGGTACAGCGCCATTACTCCATCCAGGTCCCGGTGCTTCCAGCACAGGTGGTAGCGCATCACGGTTTCACCGGTGGCCTGGGTGTGCAGCGGCCCGTCATCGGGGGCAGACATAGGTTTCTCGAACAGGAAAAGGCGCAGCTTGCCGAACTTCGCCAAGAGCTTCAACGACCGGCCGCCGGCCAGATACGGCAGCCGCCGGGGGGGGCCTGGGAGACGACATGACTTGCATCAATAATCCGTGAGTGAACCGCCGGACGGTGGGCAAAAAAACTGCGAACCGTCACAAGCCAATGCTATTTTTAAAACCTCAACCGATCGGGTCATTGACGATCCGGTCGTTCCTACCGCGAGCACAAGGAAGCGCTCAATGAATCAAGGTGGGCCACCGATGAACAGAGTCTGGGCCAGTAAAGTCACCTTTCCCAACGCCTGCCAGCTGATGCGCTGGCATTTTCATCCCATGGGTTTCGAAGCCAGCATGGATGCGCCCGGCAGCATGATCGCCCGGCTCTTCGATCGCGCCAGCGGCGAAACCATGATCGCCATCGCCGGCATTCCCTGTGCCACGGTGATGAGCGCTGCGGATGTCGAACGAATAATCGAGGCGGTGGAAGATGAGCTGGAGGCCTTTTCCCCGTCCCTGGCACTCAAGGCCTGAAGCCCCGCTGCCTCACCCGAAGCCCGCCTCGCCAGCGGGCTTTTTTCATGTCGCCTGGCGCAAGTCCTGGAAGTACGGCTTGTCCCGCGGTACCCGGTCCGAAGCCTTGGGCGCATTGCCCGAGGGGCCTTCCTGGCGGTCCACATACCAGTAGCAATGCTTGGCGGCCCGGGTGATGCCCACATAGGCCAGCCGCAGGATCTCGTCTTTCTGTGCGCTGTCGTAGGGCTCGGCATCGCCGTCCTTGCCCAAACCGGCCATGCGATAGACCTGGTTCTTGTACGGCGAACTGCTCAGGTGCTGGCAGTCGCCCAGCAGGAATACCGCATCCGCCTGCAGTCCCTTGGCGCTGTGATAGGTCAGCTGTTTCAGGCGTCGCGACCCTGGAGGCAGACTAGAATCAACATTAACTATTTGTGAAATAACATTTTCAATCAATAACTTATCGCTACTTTTTCGAAATAACATCAAGATCGAATCACCCTGCTCATAGTGCCCGGCCAGACACTGGGCCAGGCCCTGGTCATCGCGATCGAGCACCTGCACCGGCCACAGCTCTGTAGCTTCGCCGCTGGCCTTGGCCTTCTTTCCGGCAATGGCCGGCGCCGCGCGGACAATATGCTCCGCGGCATCGATCACATGCTGATGGCTGCGGTAGTTCTCGCTGAGCATGACCCGGGTGGTGCCCGGGGACGGGAACTCCTTGTTGAACTCGATGAAGTACTTGGGCGAGCTGCCCCGCCAGCCGTAGATCGACTGCCAGTCGTCACCGACACAGAGCAGCGAGGAATGCTGGGCGGCGCGCCCGATGTGCAAGGCGGCGCCTCGGCTGCGGATCGCCGCAAGGCTGGCCCTGATCCAGGAAACGATCTGCGGCGAAACATCCTGGAACTCGTCGATCATCAGGTGTGACATCGGGCGCAGGCAGGCATCGCTGAGCAGCTTGAAGTTCTCCGGCGAGCGCTCGCTGAACAGGGCGAACATGCGGTTGTAGCTCATGATGGGCGGCGACTGATCCAGCAGATGGTCCTCCAGCGCTCGCCAGAACAGGCTCAGGGCCTCGAAGAAAAACCGGTCCGGATCGTCCTGGGCAAAACTCATGCCCGCGACGGCATCGCCCACTTCCAAGCCCAGGTTCTCGATAAAGCCTGCGGCGGCGACAAAGCAATCGAGCAGCGGCGCCGACGCCAGCTCGCCCTTGACCTTGTAATCGAAACCCGGACCGCCATTGACCTGGGCCGAAAAGGCGCCGGCAGAACGCTTTGAAGCTTCGTAACTATCAAGCCAAATCAATGGTTTACGGCAAAAAGCTTGAAACAGGGTGCGTTTTACAGCCCACTCCGCCCGCACCGTCAGCTTGGCCCCGGGCCGGGTCAGCTGCGGGCTCTCGCGCGGGTCGAAACCCAGCACCACCCAGGCGTCCAGCTCCGCACAATAGCCATGGCTGTGAAAGGTCGCACCGTTGATTTCGAACCGCTGGCGCTGCGGCTCGATGCCCTTGATCGGCCAGGCGCCCGCGCGAAACCACAGGTCTTCCACGGTGTCGCAGAGCTCTTCATCGCGCTTGGCCGCCAGTTCGGTCACCGCCATGCGCTTTTGCACGTCCGGGTGATCGCGCTCCAGTTCCTTGAGCTGCAGGGCGTGGCGCACCAACGGCTGCAACGCCAGGCGAAAGCGCGGGTCATCGCGGTACAGTGCCTGGTAGCAGGCATTCAGGTGCCGACGCTGGGCGTCATTGATGCGCAGATCGAATGGGTTGCTGTCCACCTCGTCTTCGCCGCCCTGGAGCCGATCGCTGAGGTTCTCGAAGGCCTGCAGGCGCTCGAAGCCCGGCAGGCTGCGGACCATGGGCAGAATCCGCGAGTGGAAGGTCCGCACCAGCTCCCGGGCTTCCCTGGCGCCCAGTTGCCGCCCCCACAGGGCAAAGACTTGCGTGAGCTTGGTGATGAAGTCCTTGCGCGACTCCCGGGTGAAGGTCACCACGGTCATGGCGTCCAGTTCGAAGCCCAGATAGTGATGCAACAGCAGCAGGCGCAGCACCAGCGAGGTTGACTTGCCGGCGCCAGCCCCGGCGATCACCGCGGTGGCGGGTGTGTCGCTGAAAATCATCTTCCACTGCGCGGCGCTGGGTTGCGCCGCGGCGGGCAGCAGGCGGGCGACATCGGCCTTGAAGCGCTTTTTCAGCTCGGGGCTCAACGGCAGGCGCCAGTCATCGAACAGCCGGTCATCCACCCCGGGCGGGCGGTGCTCGGTGTTGCGGCTGTCGCGGATCAACAGCACCTGGCGACCTTCCTCCAGCCCCTCGAGCCGGCCTTCCTGGTAGCCGTATTCCACGCCGGCAGTGTGGCCACTGCGAAAGCCATCGGCCTGACCATGCAGCCAGGAAGCCCGATGCTGGGCCCGCAGGCGGTTCAGGCCATGGCCGAAGAAGCGCGCCGCGAGGCGTTTCAACAAGGGCATCTGGGCCAGGGGCAAAAGCTCGGGGGGCAGATCGGGGGTGTGTTGCGACACGCGGACTCCAGGGTGTGAGGCTGAGCGGTAATCTTCGGCGGATTGTTCCACGGTATCCAGCCAATTGCTTGCAGGTCATTAACTTAAGCGATGAACCGAAGGTTTAACACCAGCTTTGCGACAAAATAATCATCTAATTTTACGATTGGATTACGGCATTTTTTGCGCTTTTTATCGATCTATAGCTGATGGAAGATGCTCGCCATCAACCAACGGTTATCGTTTTCTGGCCCGGGTACAACGTGCCATGACGAGCCCTTAATGAGGAGAAGATCATGCTTGAACTCAGACCTTTCAGCTCCCTGGGCGGCGCGCACCATGGCTGGCTGGATGCCCACCACCATTTTTCCTTCGCCGAGTACCATGACCCCAAGCGCATGCACTGGGGCAACCTGCGGGTCTGGAACGATGATGTGATCGCCCCTGGCACCGGCTTCCCCCAGCACCCGCACCGGGACATGGAAATCATCACCTACGTTCGCGAAGGGGCCATCAGCCACCAGGACAACCTGGGCAACAAGGGCCGCACCGAAGCCGGTGATGTGCAGGTGATGAGCGCCGGCACCGGGATCGCCCACAGCGAGTACAACCTGGAAGCCACGCCAACCAAGATCTTCCAGATCTGGATCATCCCCAACCAGGCAGGCTCCGCGCCTTCCTGGGGTGCCAAGCCTTTTCCCAAGGGCCAGCGTGAAGGTTTCGTGACCCTGGCCAGTGGCAAGGCTGGCGATGAGGAAAGCCTGCGGATTCGCGCCGATGCGCGGCTGGTGGCGGCCAACCTGAAGGCCGGGGAAACGGCCGAGTATCACCTGGACGACGGGCGCCGGGCTTACCTGGTTCCGGCGACCGGCGCGATTGAAGTCAACGGCTTGCGCGCCGAAGCTCGAGACGGCGTCGCGGTTGAGAATGAGCCGGTGCTGCGGGTGACGGCGTTGCAGGACAGCGAGATCGTGCTGGTGGATCTGGCGTGAAATACAGCGGCCAATAAAAAGGGGCGACCGTGATGGTCGCCCCTTTTTATTGCCTGACGCTCAGTTGCCGCTGATGGCGGTGTCCACCAGGGTCTGGGCTTCCTGCACCAGCTGCTTGAGGTGGTCGCCGCCGATGAAGCTTTCAGCGTAGATCTTGTAGATGTCTTCAGTACCCGACGGGCGTGCGGCGAACCAGCCATTCTCCGTCATGACTTTCAGGCCGCCAATGGCCTGGTCGTTGCCCGGTGCATGGCTGAGGATCTGCTGGATCGGCTCGCCGGCCAGCTGGGTCGAAGTCACCTGCTGTGGCGACAGCTTGCTGAGCAGGGCCTTCTGCTGCGGGTTGGCCTTGGCATCGACGCGGACCGAGAACGGCTCACCCAGCTCGTCGCACAGGGCGCGGTAGGCCTGGCTCGGATCGCGACCGGTACGCGCGGTCATTTCCGCCGCCAGCAAGGACGGGATCAGGCCATCCTTGTCGGTGCTCCAGACGCCACCGTCGCGGCGCAGGAAAGAGGCGCCGGCACTTTCTTCGCCGCCAAAGCCCAGTGAGCCGTCGAACAGGCCATCGGCAAACCACTTGAAGCCCACCGGCACTTCATACAGACGGCGGCCCAGGCGTGCAGCGACCCGGTCGATCAGGCCGCTGCTGACCACGGTCTTGCCCACCGCGGCATCAGCGCGCCATTGCGGGCGATTCTGGAACAGGTAATCGATGGACACCGCCAGGTAGTTGTTCGGCGCCAGAAGGCCGCCGCTCGGGGTGACGATGCCGTGGCGATCGTGATCGGGGTCGCAGGCGAAGGCCACGTCGAAGCGTTCCTTGAGGCCGATCAGGCCCTGCATGGCGTAGCTGGAGGACGGGTCCATGCGGATCTGCCCGTCCCAATCCACCGACATGAAGCGGAAAGTGGCGTCCACTTGCTTGTTCACCACCTCCAGGTCCAGGCGGTAGTGCTCGGCGATCGCCGACCAGTAGCGCACCCCTGCTCCGCCCAGCGGATCCACGCCCAGGCGCAGCTTGGCGTTGCGGATGGCGTCCAGGTCGATGACGTTGATCAGGTCAGCGACGTAGGTGTTGAGGTAATCGTGGCGATGAGTGGTGTCGGCCTTCAGCGCCTGTTCGTAACTGATGCGCTTGACCCCGGCCAGCTTGGCTGCCAGCAGTTCATTGGCCTTGGCTTCGATCCACTTGGTGATGTGGGTGTCGGCCGGGCCGCCGTTGGTGGGGTTGTACTTGTAGCCGCCGCTTTGTGGCGGGTTATGGGACGGGGTGATGACGATGCCGTCCGCCAGGCCCGATGTACGCCCACGGTTGTAGCAGAGGATGGCGTGGGACACCGCTGGGGTCGGGGTGTACTCGTCGCCGGCAGCAATCATCACGGTCACGCCATTGGCCGCCAGCACTTCCAGGGCGCTGGCCCCGGCCGGGGTCGACAGGGCATGGGTGTCGATGCCGACAAACAGCGGGCCGTCAATGCCCTGGGATTCGCGGTACAGGCAAATGGCCTGACTGATGGCCAGCACATGCCATTCGTTGAAACTCAGATCGAACGAGCTGCCACGGTGCCCGGAGGTGCCAAAGGCCACACGCTGGGTAGACACCGATGCATCAGGCTGACCGGTGTAATAAGCCGTAACCAGTCGCGGGATGTCGACCAACAATTCAGCCGGTGCCGGTTTGCCCGCAAAAGGACTGAGAGTCATGCAAAACCTCTGGAAAAGGATGGTTCGGAAATGGGCCGCAGTTTACTGGCAGTTTGACCGCGGCGCGATGGAATCTATCCCGGCGCCCCAGCGCTTTTATGCAGCAGCCGCTTGCCGGTAAAAAGGATTCCCAGGGAGAAAACTAAAAAGCCGGCGCAAGGGCCGGCAAATCGAGGCAATAAAAAACGCCAGGCTTTGCCTGGCGTTGGGATCAGACCGGTTCGACCTGAAGCGCGACCCGTTCACGGCATGGGCATTCATCCATGTAGCGGTGCGCCTCGACAAACTCGTTGAACGCGAATACCCGAGTCTTCAGGGGGAGCAGCACCCGGTCCGCGGTGAGCTGGTTGATGTCGCGCAACGCACGCTGCAGCGCGACCTGATCCTGGACAATTCCCAACTCCGGCTTGCCAGTGAAGTTGCCGATGCAATGGACGAAGAACTGGATGTTCTTCTGGAACGCCGCGCAGGCCGGGAACGGCGTCTGGTTGCCGCCTTGCAGGCCATAGAGCACCAGGCTGCCACGGGGCGCCAGGACATCGCCGAGCATGGACATCTGCGGGCCGCCCAAGCCGTCGAACACCACGTCGACGCCGCGGTTGTCGGTGAGCTTGTTGATCTGCATCAGCAGGTCCTGTTCCTCGGTGACAATCACCTTCTCGGCACCCAGGGACAGCAGGTATTCACGCTCTTCAGCGGTCTTGGTGGCGGCAATCACCCGCACACCCAAGGCCTTGCCCAACTGGACAAAGGACGGCCCGGCGCAATGGCTGGCGTCGGTGACCAGGGCAAACTGCCCCGGCTTGACCCGCGCCAGGTCGGCGTAGGCGAAATAGGCGATCAGCAGCGGCGTGTAATGAACAGCAGCCTCGATCGGGCTGAGAACATCGGGATAACGGGTCAGGGCCGAACGCGGCAGGACGATCAGCTCGCCATACACAGGGTAATCGTTGGGGCTTTCGGCGGGAAAACTCGCCACCTTGTCACCTACCGCCAGGTCGTCGACGCCCTCGCCCACGGCCGTGACCACACCGGCCATTTCGTGCCCGAGGCCCGAGGGCAGGCGCGCATGGGACGACGCCAGGTTCTGCCGCCAGAGCACGTCATACCAGCTGATACCGATGGCTTCGACTCGTACCTGCACTTCGCCTGGCGCAGGCAACGAGGCCGCATGCTCTTCGCATTTGAGCACCTCGGCCGGTCCAAACTTGTGAAAACGAATCGTGCGGGACATCGCAAACCTCGTCAAATTAACCTCTAATGCCGCGAACTTTATCCGGGCTTTGCAAGCAAGACTATCAGTGCCTATTAATAGTCGACATGCCTGGCATTGATTTCGTGCCCTTGAAAATCGGGGCGTACAGCGTGCTCGAACCTTGCCCGGCTACAAACAAACAACATTTAGCCGATGCAGAGTACCAGCCTTTCCCCGTAAGATTCACGCCGGCCATTGTTCCGATATGGTCGCTCCCGTCAAGCTCGCTGACTCTGCCAGGACTCCAGATGAATCGTAATGACCTGCGTCGTGTCGACCTGAATCTGTTGATCGTATTCGAAACACTGATGCACGAACGCAGTGTGACCCGCGCCGCCGAGAAGCTGTTCCTCGGCCAGCCGGCCATCAGTGCAGCCCTGTCGCGCCTGCGCAACCTGTTCGACGATCCGCTGTTCGTGCGTACCGGGCGCAGCATGGAGCCCTCGGCCCGGGCAGTGGAAATCTTCGCCCTGCTCTCGCCGGCCCTGGATTCGATCTCCACCGCCGTCAGCCGCGCCGCCGAATTCGACCCGGCCACCAGCACCGCCGTGTTCCGTATCGGTCTTTCCGACGACGTGGAATTCGCCCTGCTGCCGATGCTGCTCAAACGCCTGCGCGCCGAAGCCCCGGGCATCGTGCTGGTGGTGCGCCGCGCCAACTACCTGCTGATGCCCGCGCTTCTGGCCTCCGGCGAAATCTCCATCGGCGTCAGCTACACCGCCGACCTGCCGGCCAACGCCAAGCGCAAGGTCCTGCGCCGCAGCCTGCCCAAACTGCTGCGGGCCGACACCGTGCCCGGCCCCCTGACCCTGGACGACTTCTGCGCCCGCCCCCACGCCCTGGTGTCGTTCGCCGGGGACCTGAGCGGGTTCATCGATGAGGAGCTGGAGAAGCTCGGACGCAAGCGCCACGTCGTGCTCGCCGTACCGCAATTCAACGGCCTGAGCACCCTGCTGGCCGGCACCGACATCCTTGCCACCGTGCCCGACTACACCGCCGACGCCCTCACCGCCGCCGGCGGCGTACGCGCCGAAGACCCGCCGCTGCCAGTACGCAGCTTCGAACTGCACATGGCCTGGCGCGGTTCACAGGACAACGACCCGGGCGAGCGCTGGTTGCGTTCAAGAATTCAGATGTTCTTTGGCGATCCAGACAGTCTTTGATCAAGTGCCACTGGCATCCATAGATTCTTCTGAAAAGAGTCCTTTAGCGACTAATTCGGTCTGAGGCTTTCCCTCAGGTTCCGCTGGCTTGCGAAGTATTCGGGGGCATAAGTGGGGGCAAACCCTGGCTGCTTGAAAGGGATGCCCCCAAGGAAGAAGTCAGCGGCTAGCCCTTGGCTATGAAACATGAGTTGACGAACGTTGCCGTGTGCCGCAAGGCCTGACGGATATCCGGCTTGGCCAGCCCATGCCTGTTGGCAAATTGCTCGACGGCCGCGGTATCAAATCGAGTGGTCTGGATAAAGTCCAAGGCTTCGGGTTTTGTATTCATGAACCGCGCCACGAGAGGAATGCTCAGCAGCCACTTCAGCAATCGGAGCGAGATGTGATGCCTGGGAGGCTTTAAGCCCAAAGGTTGCGCCACCTGGACCAGGAGTTCTCGCAAATTGGGAGTTTGCGCATCCAGCGCCAGCAGTTCCTCACCCGCCATGGCGGGATCAAAAGCACAAGCCGCCACCAGCTCAACCAGGTAATCCACGGTAACCAGTGGCAGCCAGTGCTGGGCGGTACCGGGCACTGCCGTCAGTTTTCCCAGCACAAGGTTGCGGATCAGCTCCACCAGTGGCTGGCCGTCAAGGATATGCCCCGTGCGGCTGTGGCCACAAACCGTCGCGGGGTGGACAACGGTGATCTCCCCGCCCTTGGCGGACATGAGCTCCAAGGTCGCAAAATGCGCCTCCAGCTTGCTCGCCTCGTAACCACCGACATGGCGGTAGACGGCAGGCCAGTTCGTCCGCCGCGGATAACGAGGATCGATGCCGATGCGTTGCAGATGCTCATGGTTTTTCAGCATGTAGCCGCCGATCATCACTAACCGGCTGTTTTGCTCAGCCGCCAACAGCGCCACCCGTTTTGCCCCTTCGACATTCACCGCACGAGACTGCTCCAATGACAGCCCCCAGGCGAAGTGTGCGCCCAGGTGGAATACGACTCTGGCGTGCCTTAGCACTTCCCGGTCAGCAGGACTCAGCCCTAGGTTATCCCGCTCCAGATCGCCGGCCACGGCAAATACCCGGCTTGCGTCTCCTCCCAAATTGACGACTTGCTCCCGCAATTCAGCCAGTCGCTCTGGGCGACGCATCAACACCCCGACGGTGTGGCCTTTTGCGCTCAGGCATGCCAGCAAATGCTGACCGATGAAGCCGGTCCCCCCGGTGACAAAGCACTCCACGCTCATTTCCCTGTTCCTTGTTCAAGGTAAGGAACCAAACGTAAACTATCGACCCAACTCTATGGTCAAGCGGTGTTTTCATGAAAATTGGCGAAATCGAGGCCCGTAGCGGCGCCAGCCGCCATACGCTGCGTTACTACGAGCAAATCGGCCTGATCTCACCGCAGCGGCGAACTAACAACTACCGCGTTTACACGGCACAAACGCTGCAGGACCTGGACTTTATCCAGCGCGCGCAAAGCATGGGCTTTTCCCTGGGGGAGATAGGCGAGATTCTGGAGGCGCAGCGCAACCAGATGATCGATTGTGCGGACGGCGCCAAGCTCATTGAAAGGAAGATGGCAGAGATCGAACAGAAAATCGCCAACCTCCAAAGCATTTATCGGTACCTGGATCAAGAGCGTGCAAACCTCGAAGCCAGTGCCGCCAGGCAACTTGAGCTTCAGCAACTCAACAGCTCTTCCATCTGATTGGAAATGCGCTACGAACTGAGCTGGCAGACCATGGACCTCGACGCACGGGGCTACGATGGCCAGCCAGCCGGCTCCTGCGACAACAGCCAATGTTGCGTCAGCCGCAATAACTAATTGCACGCCAGGGAATTGATAGCAGCCTAACGAAAGGTGCATGCTAGAGGGCTTGCTTGGCGCTTATATCATTCCGAATGATAGTTACCTTCGCTTCATTCGATTCGTGAGATACAACCCTGCCGAGCATCATCCGCCCATCTCAAATACAGTGGCGGATGCACCATGGACCAGTCAGTCAAACTCCTACGTTTTCCACTCGCCGTTCTCGCCGTACTGGTGATGAGCGCGTGCGGCAAAGCCCCTGAGACCGCCTCCGCCCCGCCCGCTGCCAAAGTCAGCGTGGCCAAGGTGCTGGAACAGCCGGTCAACGAATGGGATGAATTCACCGGGCGCCTGGAAGCCCCGGAAACCGTGGAGATCCGACCTCGGGTCTCGGGCCAGATCGATCAGGTGGCCTTCACCGAAGGCGCCCTGGTGAAGAAAGGCGACCTGCTGTTCCAGATCGACCCACGGCCTTTCCAGGCTGAAGTACGCCGCCTCGAAGCCCAGCTGCAACAGGCTCGGGCCACCGCGACCCGCAGTGCCAACGAAGCCCAGCGCGGCCAGCGCCTGCTGACCAGCAACGCGATTTCCGCCGAGCTGGCCGACACCCGCACCAGCGCCGCCCAGGAAGCCCGGGCCGGGGTCGATGCGATCCAGGCCCAGTTGGACGTGGCCAAGCTCAACCTGAGTTTCACCCGGGTGGTGGCGCCCATCAGTGGCCGGGTCAGCCGCGCGCAGATCACCGCCGGCAACCTGGTGACCGCCGATGTCACCCCGCTCACCAGCCTGGTCTCCACCGACAAGGTCTACGCCTACTTCGACGCCGACGAGCGCGTGTACCTCAAGTACACCCAACTCGCCCGCCAGGGCCAGCGCGGCCAGACCACCCCGGTGTACCTGGGCCTGTCCAATGAAGAAGGCCACCCGCACCTGGGGCAGATGAACTTCGTCGACAACCAGGTCAACCCCAAGACCGGCACCATCCGTGGCCGCGCGGTGTTCGACAACAGCGACGGCAGCTACACCCCGGGCCTCTATGCTCGCCTGAAACTGGTGGGCAGTGGCACCTACTCGGCGATGCTGATCAACGACGAAGCCGTGGGCACCGACCTGGGCAAGAAGTTCGTGCTGGTGATGGACGCCGACAACAAACCGGCCTACCGCGCCGTGGAACTGGGGCCGAAGATCGAAGGCCTGCGCATCGTGCGCAACGGCCTGAGCAAGGACGACACTATCATCGTCAAGGGCTTGCAGCGGGCACGTCCCGGCGCACCGGTCACGCCTGAAGTGATCCCCATGGCCAGCAAGGAAACCCTCGCCGCCCTGGCCCAACAACGCCAAGCACTGGAAGCCAGCAACCTGCCGCAGGTCACCCCTGCCAAGGCGGCTCCGGCTGTGAAACTCGCCGCTGCGACACCGCGCGGTTAAGGGACGACTCTCAAGATGAATTTTTCCCAGTTCTTCATTTCAAGGCCGATCTTCGCCGCGGTGCTGTCGCTGCTGATCCTGATCGCCGGCGCCATCTCGCTGTTCCAGTTGCCCATCAGCGAATACCCGGAAGTGGTGCCGCCCACCGTGGTGGTGCGCGCCAACTTCCCGGGGGCCAACCCGAAAGTCATCGGTGAAACCGTGGCCGCGCCCCTGGAACAGGCGATCACCGGGGTCGAGAACATGCTCTACATGTCCTCGCAATCCACCGCTGACGGCAAGATCACCCTGACCATCACCTTCGCCCTGGGCACCGACCTGGACAACGCCCAGGTGCAGGTACAGAACCGCGTGACCCGTACCCAGCCCAAGCTGCCCGAAGAAGTAACGCGCATCGGCATCACCGTGGACAAGGCCTCTCCGGACCTGACCATGGTGGTCCACCTGACCTCGCCGGACAAACGCTACGACATGCTCTACCTGTCCAACTACGCCCTGCTCAACATCAAGGATGAGCTGGCGCGCCTGGGCGGCGTGGGGGACGTGCAGCTGTTCGGCATGGGCGACTACTCGCTGCGGGTCTGGCTGGATCCGAACAAGACCGCTTCGCGCAACCTGACCGCCACCGACGTGGTCACCGCCATCCGTGAACAGAACCGCCAGGTCGCCGCCGGTGCCCTGGGCGCGCCGCCTGCGCCCACCGCCACCAGCTTCCAGCTATCGGTCAACACCCAGGGCCGCCTGGTGACCGAGGAAGAGTTCGAGAACATCATCATCCGCTCCGGTGAGGACGGTGAAATCACCCGCCTGAAGGACATCGCCCGCATCGAGCTGGGGTCGAGCCAGTACGCTTTGCGTTCCCTGCTCAACAACCAGCCGGCGGTGGCGATCCCGATCTTCCAGCGCCCGGGCTCCAACGCCATCGAGATCTCCAATGAAGTGCGGGCCAAGATGGCCGAACTCAAGCAGAGCTTCCCGCAGGGCATGGACTTCAGCATCGTCTACGACCCGACCATCTTCGTCCGCGGCTCCATCGAGGCCGTGGTGCACACCCTGTTCGAAGCCCTGATCCTGGTTGTGCTGGTGGTGATTCTGTTCCTGCAGACCTGGCGTGCCTCGATCATCCCGCTGGTGGCCGTACCGGTGTCGCTGATCGGTACCTTCGCGGTCATGCACCTGTTCGGCTTCTCGCTCAACGCCCTGTCGCTGTTCGGCCTGGTGCTGGCCATCGGCATCGTGGTGGACGACGCCATCGTGGTGGTGGAGAACGTCGAACGTAACATCGGCCTGGGCCTGAACCCGGTGGAGGCCACCAAGCGCGCCATGCGTGAAGTGACCGGCCCGATCATCGCCACCGCCCTGGTGCTGTGCGCGGTGTTCGTACCGGCAGCCTTCATCAGTGGCCTGACCGGGCAGTTCTACAAGCAGTTCGCCCTGACCATCGCCATCTCCACGGTGATCTCGGCCTTCAACTCCCTGACCCTGTCGCCGGCCCTGGCCGCGGTATTGCTCAAGGAACACCACGCGCCCAAGGACCGTTTCTCGAAGATCCTCGACAAGCTGCTGGGGGGCTGGCTGTTCAAACCCTTCAACCGCTTCTTCGATCGCGCCAGCCATGGTTACGTCGGCACCGTGCGCCGGGTCATCCGCGGCAGCGGCATCGCCCTGTTCCTCTATGCAGGCCTGATGGTGCTGACCTGGTTCGGCTTCGCCCACACCCCGACCGGTTTCGTCCCGGCCCAGGACAAGCAGTACCTGGTGGCCTTCGCCCAACTGCCGGACGCCGCCAGCCTGGACCGCACCGAAGACGTGATCAAGCGCATGTCCGACATCGCCCTGAAGCAGCCCGGCGTGGAAAGCGCGGTAGCCTTCCCCGGCCTTTCGATCAACGGTTTCACCAACAGCCCGAACAACGGCATCGTCTTCGTCACCTTGAAGCCTTTCGATGAGCGCAAGGACCCGAGCATGTCCGCCGGTGCCATCGCCGGCGCCCTGAACGGCAAGTACGCGGATATCCAGGACGCCTACATGGCGATCTTCCCACCGCCGCCGGTACAGGGGCTGGGAACCATCGGCGGCTTCCGCCTGCAGGTGGAGGACCGCAGCGGCCTGGGCTACGACGAGCTGTACAAGGAAGTGCAGAATGTCATCACCAAGAGCCGCAGCGTGCCGGAACTGGCCGGGCTGTTCACCAGCTACCAGGTCAACGTGCCCCAGGTGGATGCTGCCATCGACCGGGAAAAGGCCAAGACCCACGGCGTGGCGATCTCCGACATCTTCGACACCCTGCAGATCTACCTGGGTTCGTTGTATGCCAACGACTTCAACCGCTTTGGCCGCACCTACCAGGTCAACGTCCAGGCCGAGCAGCAGTTCCGTCTCGAGCCCGAGCAGATCGGCCAGCTGAAAGTGCGCAACAACAAGGGCGAGATGATCCCCCTGGCCACCTTCATCAAGGTCAGCGACACCGCAGGTCCCGACCGCGTGATGCACTACAACGGTTTCGTCACCGCGGAAATCAACGGCGCAGCGGCCCCGGGCTACAGCTCCGGGCAAGCGGAAGCGGCGATCGAGAAACTGCTCAAGGAAGAACTGCCCAACGGCATGACCTACGAATGGACCGAGCTGACCTACCAGCAGATCCTGGCCGGTAACACCGCGCTGTTCGTCTTCCCGCTCTGCGTGCTGCTGGCCTTCCTGGTGCTGGCCGCTCAGTACGAAAGCTGGAGCCTGCCACTGGCGGTGATCCTGATCGTGCCCATGACCCTGCTGTCGGCCATTACCGGGGTGATCGTCTCCGGGGGCGACAACAACATCTTCACCCAGATCGGCCTGATCGTTCTGGTGGGCCTGGCCTGCAAGAACGCGATCCTGATCGTCGAGTTCGCCAAGGACAAGCAAGAGGAAGGCCTCGACCCGCTGGCCGCGGTGCTGGAAGCCTGCCGCCTGCGTCTGCGGCCGATCCTGATGACCTCCTTCGCCTTCATCATGGGCGTGGTGCCCCTGGTGATCTCCAGCGGCGCCGGTGCGGAAATGCGTCATGCCATGGGTGTCGCGGTGTTCTCCGGGATGCTCGGGGTGACCTTCTTCGGCCTGCTGCTGACTCCGGTGTTCTATGTACTGATCCGCAACTACGTGGAGCGCAGCGAGGCGCGCAAAGCCGCCCGTGCTCTGCAACTGGAGGCGCAACAATGAGTTCCAAAGTCTTCCTGCCGAGCCTGCTGGTGCTGGCCCTGAGTGCCTGCGCCGTCGGTCCGGACTACCAGAGCCCAACCACCGAGGCGGCGCACATCAGCGCCGCCACCGATGGCGCTGCGGGCCAGAAGAACTTCGACCGCGCACGCTTCGAAGGCATCTGGTGGCAGCAGTTCGATGACCCGACTCTCAACCAGCTGGTGAGCAAATCGTTGCAGGGCAACCGTGAACTGCGGGTGGCCTTCGCCCGCCTGCGGGCCGCCCGGGCGATTCGCGATGACGCCAGCAATGACGCCATGCCCACCATAACCAGCCGCGCCAGCAGCGACCTGGCCAAGGGGCAGATCCCCGGCCAGACCACCAAGCGAGTGAACAGCGAGCGCTACGACCTGGGCCTGGACATGGCCTGGGAGCTGGACCTGTTCGGCCGCATCCAGCGCAACCTGGAAGCCACCGACGCCGACCAGCAGGCCGCCGAGGCCGACCTCTACCAACTGCAGGTGACCATGATCGCCGAGCTGGTGGACGCCTACGGCCAATTGCGCGGCGCACAGCTACGGGAAAAGATCGCCCTGGCCAACCTGGACAACCAGCAGGAGTCGCGCAAGATCACCGAAAGCCTGCGCGACGCCGGGGTCGGCGACCAGCTCGATGTGGTCCGCGCCGACGCCCGCCTGGCTTCGGTGGAGGCCAGCGTGCCGCAGTTGCAGGCCGAGCAGACCCGCCAGCGCAACCGCATCGCCACCCTGCTGGGTGAACGCCCGGACAAGCTCAGCGTCGACCTGTCGCCGGCGCAGTTGCCGGCCATTGCCAAGGCCCTGCCGATTGGCGACCCGGGGGAACTGCTGCAACGCCGGCCGGACATTCTCAGCGCCGAACGCAAGCTGGCAGCGGCCACCGCGCGCATCGGCGTGGCCAAGGCCGACCTGTTCCCACGGGTCAGCCTCAGCGGCTTCCTCGGCTTCACTGCCGGGCGCGGTTCGCAGATCGGCTCCTCGGCGGCCAATGCCTGGGCCCTGGGCCCGAGCATCACCTGGGCGGCCTTCGACCTGGGCAGTGTGCGAGCCCGCCTGCGCGGCGCCGACGCCAATGCCGACGGTGCCCTGGCCAGCTACGAGCAGCAGGTGCTGCTGGCCCTGGAGGAATCGGAAAACGCCTTCAGCGACTACGGCAGGCGCCAGCAACGGCTGATCTCCCTGATTCGCCAGAGCGAATCCAGCCGCGCCGCAGCGGACCTGGCCGAGATTCGCTACCGCGAAGGCACCGTGGACTTCCTGGTGCTGCTCGATGCCCAGCGTGAACGCCTGGCCGCCGAGGACTCCCAGGCCCAGGCCGAAGTCGACCTGTACCGCGGCATCGTCGCCATCTACAAGGCCCTGGGTGGTGGCTGGCAACCGGAGACGGTAGCCAGCAAGTAAGGATTTGCAACGAGCTCCTTTGGTTGGCCGCAACCAACCAATGTTTGGCCCCGTGGATCATTCGGTCGCGGGGCTTTTTTTTTGCCCGGCTCAAGGGCCTCTTCGCCGGCAAGCCGGCTCCTACAAGAGCCCGCGCAACGCATGGCCCCGGTAGGAGCTGGCTTGCCAGCGAAGGCGCCCGCCAGAACACCGCCCACCCCAAGCCCATTGATAGAGGCCGTCGATCACGCGGTTGGCCATTGCGATTGGACAGCCCCACAGCGCGCTCCTACTCTTCACTCGCCGCGTAATCGCCCTGGCCTCAGCCCCCATGATTGTCCGCCCCAAGCCGAACCTGATCGGCATCCTCTTCGCCCTCAAGGGCTCGATTGCCAAGCGCATTGCCTTGCGCTGCGTACTGGTCACACTGCTGGCCTCGGTGATCGTGCTGGTGGAAACCCTGCAACCGAGCTATTTCTCCAAGGTCAACGCCACACCCTTCACCCTGCTGGGGCTGTCGCTGTCGATCTTCATGAGCTTTCGCAACAACGCCTGCTACGACCGCTGGTGGGAAGGCCGCAAGCAATTGGGGCAGTTGATCATCGAGGTGCGTTCGCTGATCCGTGAAAGCCTGATCATCGACGGCCACCCCGAGCGCGAGGGCATGCTGCGCGACCTGTGCGGCTTTGCCCACAGCCTGATCGCCCGCCTGCGCCATGAAGACGAGGCCGCCGCCCTGCGCCCCTGGGCCCAGGCCAGCCTCGACCCCGGCCACCCGAACCTCACCGACGCGCAGTTGCAACGCATCGGCCAGCGCTGCTCGCAGTGGGCCCAGCAGGGGCTCATCAGCGAATGGCGCTACACCCAGCTGGAAACCCGGCTGGTCAGCCTGAGCCTGGTGCAGGCCGCCTGCGAGCGGATCCAGAACACCCCGCTGCCCTTCCCCTACACCCTGCTGCTGCACCGCACCATCTACCTGTTCTGCATCCTCCTGCCGTTCGCCATGGCCGAGCCCCTGGGCTGGCTGACGCCGATCTTCACCGCCATTGTCAGCTACACCTTCCTGGGCCTGGACGAGATCGGCAACGACCTCGAAGACCCTTTCGGCTATGACGACAACGACCTGCCGTGCAGCGCTCTATTGCGCGGCCTGGAGCGCGAAGTCCTGGCGGCGCTGGGGCAAACCGAGCTGCCGCCGCTGCTGGAGCCGCAGGAGTACGTGCTGACCTGAACCCGGGTTTGACTCAAGCCGGTTCCTGACCGAAGCTTGCGCCTTCCAAAAGTTGCCAGCTTCCGGATTCCTGCATGTCCCAGCCCCGCCGCTACCTGCTGATCAGCCTGCTTACCGTCGTCGTCCTGGCCCTGGCCTGGAGCTTTCTGCGCAGCAGCCCGCCGCAGGTTCCCGAGGCCATCAAGCATGGCTACAGCGCGGCACTGGAAAAAGCCCGCAACGGCCAGCCTGGCGCGGCGCGCGTGCTCTACCAGCAGTTGGGCCGGCCCGACCTCGACGACCAGCAGCGCATTCGCCTGCTGGCAGTGCTGGCCAACTACCCCAGCCCCCAGGCACTGAAACTGGCGGACGCCGACCTCTATCACCCTTCCGCCGAGGTGCGCAAAGCAGCGATCAAGAGCGTGCTCGGCCTGGTGCCCAGCGGCCAGCGCAGCCTGCTGCTGGGGCCGTTGCTGGACGATCACGAACAGAGCGTGCGCTTCGCCGCGGTGGACGCCCTGCTGGGCCTGAGCCCCGACGACCAGGGCCTGTACTTCGGCCCGTTGCAGCAGGTGATCGACGAATACACCCAAGTGCTCAAGACCCGCGGCGACAACGTCGAGGCCCAGTACCAGCTGGCTCGCCTGTACCTGCACAATGCCGACCTGATCAAGGCCCAGCAGACCCTGGAACAGGCCCTGCGCCTGGCCCCGGACAACCTGCAGGCAGTGGTGCTGCAGATCGAAGTCCTGGACAAGCAGGGCCAAAGCGATGCCGCCCGCCAATTGCTGGCCAAGCAGTTGCAGGCACAGCAGGATTCGGCCTACCTGCAACATGCCCTGGGGCTCTGGCTGCTGCACCATGGCCAGGGTGAGTTCGCCCTGCTCGGCTTGTCCCGGGCGGTGGAACTGGAGCCTAACAACGCCGCCTACCGCTACGACCTGGCCACCACCCTGCACAGCGAACAAGAGCTGGAAGCGGCGCAGAAGCAACTGGAGGAAATCGTCCAGCGCCAGCCCTACAACCGCAAGGCGCGGGTGCTGCTGATCAGCTACTGGAAGGAAAGCGGCCAGTTGCAGAACGTCCAGGTCCTGCTGGCCCAGCTGGAACAGCAGAACCCCGACGACCCGGCCCTGCAGCAGGGCCTGTAGCCGCCCCCGGGCCTTGCCTGGCAATCCCCAGCCGAACCTTTGGCGCCCTTGCCCCCCGCGCCTGCTGTGCTCAGCAGCGGCTCCACGGCGACAAAAGGTTGAACCGTGCCAGCGGCAGGCGGTCAAGTGATTTATCAGCGATATCAAGGTGCTCGACGCCGTCGCCGATCACTTGGACCTATTTGCGAGGGCATTGTTTGTCGACCTCATCTGCGTTGCTCAGCGAAAAAGCCGCCACCGGCATCGAAGGCCTGGACGATATCCTCTCCGGCGGATTGTCACGTAGCCATGTGTTCCTGCTGGAAGGCGAACCCGGTACCGGCAAGACCACCGTGGCCTTGCATTTTCTGCGGGCCGGCGCCGCCGCCGGCGAGCGCTGCCTGTACATCACCCTCTCGGAAACCGAGCGCGAGTTGCGCCAGGGCGCGCAATCCCACGGCTGGCAACTGGACGAGAACATCCACATCTTCGAGCTGATCCCGCCGGAAAGCCTGCTCAACGCCGAGCACCAGCAAAGCCTGCTGTACTCCTCGGACCTGGAGCTGGGGGAAGCCACGCGGCAGATCTTCGAAGTGGTGGAGCGGGTCAAGCCGACCCGGGTGGTGCTCGACAGCCTTTCGGAAATCCGCCTGCTGGCGCAAAGTTCCCTGCGCTACCGTCGGCAGATCCTGGCGATCAAGCACTACTTCGTGCGCTATGACGCCACCGTCCTGCTGCTGGACGACCTGACCACCGAATCCCTGGACAAGACCGTGCACAGCGTGGCCCACGGGGTGATCCGCCTGGAAGAACTGACCCCCAGCTACGGCGCCGAACGCCGGCGCATCCGGGTGGTGAAATACCGGGGCCAGAAGTACCGCGGCGGCTTCCATGACTTCACCATCATGGGCGACGGGGTCCAGGTGTTTCCGCGCCTGGTGGCCGCCGAGCACCGCGGTCAATACCAGCGCCTGACCCTGACCAGCGGCATCACCGAGATGGACGCGCTGCTGGGGGGCGGCATCGAGACCGGCTCCAGCACCCTGATCCTCGGCCCCGCCGGCACCGGCAAATCGCTGATCTCGATGATCTTCGCCGCAGCCGCCGTAGCCAGGGGAGAGAAAGCCGCGCTGTTCATCTTCGACGAGGAACTGGGGCTGCTGTTCGAGCGCATGCGCAACATGGGCATCGACCTCAAGGCGCTGCAGGCCAGCGGCAACCTGATCATCGAACAGGTGGACGCCGCCGAGCTCTCGCCGGGGGAGCTGTCCCACCGGGTGCGACGCTGCGTCGACCAGGAGCGGATCAAGACCGTGGTGATCGACAGCATCAACGGCTACCAGGCAGCGATGCCCGAGGAAAATGCCCTGGTGCTGCACATGCACGAATTGCTGCTGTACCTCAACCGCCAGGGCGCCGCCACCTTCATGACCGTGGCTCAGCATGGCCTGGTGGGCGACATGCAGGCCCCGGTGGACATCACCTACCTGGCCGACACCGTGGTCCTGCTGCGTTACTTCGAGGCCCTGGGCAAGGTGCGCCGGGCCATTTCCATCATCAAGAAACGCACCGGCAGCCACGAGTCGACCATTCGCGAATACCGCATCAGCGCTCGTGGCCTGACCATCGGCGAGCCCCTGGAAGCCTTCCAGGGCGTGCTGCGGGGCGTGCCCACCTACCTGGGCGAGAGCAAACCGCTGCTCAGGGATGAGGGCCAATGAGCCCCGACCTGGACTTTTCCGAACGGGCTCTGGTGCTCACGCCACACGGGCGTGACAGCCAACTGGCGCAGATGATGCTCAAGGAGGCCGGCTTCAACAGCCTGATCACCCCGCACCTGCCCGCCCTGTGCGAGCAGCTGGAGCACGGCGCCGGGCTGGTGATCATCGCCGCCGAAGCCTTGCGCGGGGTCGACCTGGAGCCCCTGCTGCGCCACCTGGAACAGCAACCGGCGTGGTCGGACCTGCCCATCGTGCTGCTGACCCAGCACGGCGGCCCCGAGCAGAACCCGGCATCGCGCTTCAGCGAGCCCCTGGGCAACGTCAGCTTTCTGGAACGGCCCTTCCACCCGGCGACCCTGATCAGCCTGGTCAGCGCCGCCCTGCGGGGCAGGCGCCGGCAGTACGACGCCCGCGACCGGCTGATCGACCTGAGCCAGAGCGAACTGCGCCTGCAACGCACCCTGGAGACCCTGGAACAGCAGGTGGAAGAACGCACCGCACAACTGCGACACAACGAAGAAGCCCTGCGCCAGTCACAGAAAATGGAGGCCGTGGGGCAACTCACCGGCGGCATCGCCCACGACTTCAACAACATGCTCACCGGCATCATCGGCAGCCTGGAGCTGTTGCGCCGGCGCCTGGCCCGGGGCCGCACCGAGGACCTGGACAGCCTGATCGACCTGGGGGTGACCTCGGCCAACCGCGCCGCCGGCCTGACCCACCGCCTGCTGGCCTTCTCCCGGCGCCAGTCGCTGGATTCCAAGCCGGTGGAGATGAACGCCCTGGTGACCTCCATGGGCGAGCTGCTGCAACGCAGCCTCAGCGAAAGCATCGAGCTGGACATGCGCCTGGACCCGCAGCTATGGGTGGCCGAAGCCGACCCCAACCAACTGGAAAGCGCCCTGCTCAACCTGGTGCTCAACGCCCGGGACGCCATGCCCAACGGCGGCCGGCTGCTGGTGGAAACCCTCAACCAGCGCCTGGCCCCGGACTTCGCCCAGGCCCACGACAACCTCAAGCCGGGGGACTACGTACTGCTGCGAGTCAGCGACAACGGCTGCGGCATGCCCGAGGCGATCATCAACCGCGTGTTCGATCCGTTCTTCACCACCAAGCCCATCGGCCAGGGCACAGGGCTGGGGCTGTCGATGATCTACGGCTTCAGCAAGCAGTCCCGCGGCCATGTGACCCTCAACAGCACCCTGGGCCGGGGTACCGAGGTCAGCCTGTACCTGCCGCGTTTTGTCGGCGACCTGGAGCAGGCCGAACACCCTCTGGTGCAACAACCGCCCAATGCGCAGAACGGTGAAACCGTGCTGATCGTCGAGGATGACCCGGCGGTGCGGGTGCTGGTCTGTGCGGTGCTCAGCGAACTGGGCTACGCCTTTGTCGAAGCCGGCGATGCCCGCAGCGCCATGCCGATCCTCGACTCGGCGCAGCGCATCGATCTGCTGATCAGCGATGTCGGGCTGCCGGGCATGAATGGCCGGCAACTGGCGGAAATCGGGCGGCAGATCCGCCCGGAGCTCAAAGTCCTGTTCATCACCGGCTACGCCGAGCACGCGGCGGCCCGTGGCGGCTTTCTCGAACCCGGCATGCAACTGATCACCAAGCCGTTCACCTTCGACCTGCTGACCGCCAAGGTGCGGGAAATGATCCGCGACTGATAGCCGGGCTTCAAGCCAGCAATTGCTGGATCTGTTCCTGCAGGCTGTTGAGGTCGAAGGGCTTGGCCAGGATCGGCGCCTTGCGGGTGATGGGGCTGCCGCATTCGAGGATTTCGTTGGGGTAGCCGCTGATGAAAATCACCTTCAGATCCGGACGCAGCTTCACGGCGGGCTCGGCGATCATCACCCCGGTGATCCCGCCCGGCAGGCGGTAATCGGTGATCATCACGTCCAGGTGCGGCTTGCTGGCGAGAATCTCGAACGCCTGCTCGCCATTCTCGGCCTGCAGCACCCGGTATCCCAGGCCCGACAGGTAGTCGGCCAGAAGCATCAGGATCACTGGTTCATCTTCGACGATCAGTACGACGTCTTGTGCATCTTCACTCATGGAAAACCTTTGCTCGGTCAATTGCTGCTGTTACGACCATTGGGTCACGCAGAGGTTGCGTGCGCGTTACGCTTTTAATGATTCACCGGCCAACGGGCCTCTACAGCGGCAGGCTGACGCGAAACAGCGCGCCCTCGCCGATCCGGCTCTCGACACTGATGGCGCCGCCGTGGGCGGTGACGATCTGCTCGGAAATGAACAGCCCCAGGCCCAGCCCCGCCGCCACGTGGTTGGCGCTGACCCGTTCGAACTGCTGAAAAATACGCTTCTGGTTGTCTTCGCTGATACCGATGCCGTGGTCACGCACCTCGACCCGAGCCTCGCCGTCCTGGGCATAGACCCGCACTTCGATCGGGCTCTTGGCGCCGTAGCGCAGGGCGTTGGTCAGCAGGTTGGAAACCACCTGTTCGATGCGGAACTCGTCCCAGTTGCCCTCCAGGGGCTGCTCGGCCTGCAGGCTCAGGGACGACTGCGCCGCTTCCACCTGAGGCGCGAAGTTTTCCACCAGCCCGCGCACCAACTGCGCCAGATCGAACCGCGAGGGGCGGATCGACAGCTTGCCGGTACGGATGCGCGAGATGTCCAGCATGTCCTCGATCAGGCGGATCAGGCTTTTGATCTGGCGCTCGTCGCGGTCGACCATGGCGTGCATCTTGTCCAGGCTGAAGGCCGCGGCGTTCTCCCGGGCCAGGTGCATCTTGCGCAGCTGGGTCTCGAGAATCAGGCCATTGAGCGGCGTGCGCACTTCGTGGGCGACGATGGACATGAAGTCATCGCGCATGCGCACTGCCTGCTCCAGCTCGTTCTGGGTGGCCTGGAGCTTCTGGAGCAGCGCTTCCTGCTCGCGCCGGCTCTGCTCCAGGGCCTCGACCTGCTGCTTCATGGCCTTGCTCTGGCGGTACAGGTCGACGAATACGTTGACCTTGCTCTTCACCGCGTGGATGTCCAGGGGCTTGTGCAGAAAGTCCACCGCCCCGCTCTCGTAGCCCTTGAAGGCGTAGTTGAGCTCGCGCCCGGCGGCGCTGACGAAGACGATGGGAATGTTCTTGGTCTTCTCGGTGCCGCGCATCAGCTCGGCCAGCTCGAAGCCGTTCATGCCGGGCATCTGCACATCGAGGATAGCCATGGCGAACTCATGCTGGAGCAGCAGCGACAAGGCTTCGTCAGCCGACAGCGCCTTGTACACCGTACGGTCCTCGCGCTTGATCAGCGCCTCCAGGGCCAGCAGGTTCTCCGGCAGATCGTCGACGATCAGCAGCTTGGCTTGAATATTACTTAACATGGGTTCCTTCCAGCTCGGCAAGCAGACGGCTGATGCCGCGCAAAGGGAGAATGTAGTCCGGTTGATGCAGGGCCAGGGCGGCGTCCGGCATGGTCGAGACATGGGCCTCATTGGGATCCTGGACGATGGTCAGGCCACCCTGGCGCTTGACCTCGGCCAGGCCGCGGGCGCCATCCTGGTTGGCCCCGGTCAGGAGCACCGCGGCCAGGTTCCGGCCATAGGCATCGGCGGCGGACTCGAACAGGTAGTCGATGGCCGGGCGTGAGTGGTGCAGGCGTTCTTCCTGGCTCAGGGACAGGCTGCGGTCCTGCTCCACCGACAAGTGATAGCCGGGCGCGGCGAAGTACAGGGTGCCAGGCACGATCTGCTCCTTGTCGTCGGCTTCCTTCACCGCCAGCGCCAGACGCCGGTCGAAGACTTCGGCCAGCTGGCTGCGGCGCTCGTCGGGCAGGTGCAGGACCACGATCACCGGCAGGCGGAAACCCTGGGCGAAACCGCTGAACAGCTTCAGCAAGGCTTCGACCCCACCCGCAGAGGCCCCTACCACGATCGCCTCGATCTGCGGCCAGAAACCCTGGCTGACAATCTCCTGGCTCATGTCTTGCGATAGATCCGTTCTTGTTTGACCAAGGGCTCGAAGTGCTTGCCATAGGCGGAGAAGTCCAGGGTTTCCTTGCTGCCCAGCACCAGGAAACCACGATGGCAGAGGGACTCGTGAAACAGTCCGAAGGCACGATCCTGCAACTTTTTATTGAAATAAATCAATACGTTACGACAAGAAATTAATTGAGTTTCAGAGAATACACTGTCGGTCGCCAGGCTGTGATCGGCGAAGGTCACGTTCTCACGCAGGCTCTTGTCGAAGATCGCGTAGTCGTAGGCCGCGGTGTAGTAGTCGGCAAAGGAGCGCTGGCCGCCGGCCTGCTGGTAGTTGTGGGTGTAGGCCCGCACGTTCTCCAGGGAAAAGATGCCTTGCTTGGCCTTCTCCAGGGAGCTGGGGTTGATGTCGGTGGCATAGATGATGGTGCGCTCCAGCAGCCCCTCTTCGCGCAGCAGGATGGCCATGGAGTAGACCTCCTCCCCGGTGCTGCAGCCGGCGATCCAGATCTTGATCGAAGGATAGGTCTTGAGCAGCGGCACCACCTCCTGGCGGATCGCCAGAAAGTGCGACGGGTCGCGAAACATCTCGCTCACCGGAATGGTCAGGAACTGCAGCAACTGCATGAACGCGGTGGGGTCGTGCAGCACCCGCTCCTGCAACGCAGAAATGGTCTTGCATTCGAACTGGCGCAATGCGTGGTTGACCCGGCGCTTGATCGAGGCACCTGAGTAGTCGCGGAAGTCGTAGCTGTACTTGAGGTAAATAGCTTCGATCAGCAAACGCAGTTCGATCTCGGTATTACGCTCCACTAAATTCTTTCCATCTTGGGTAGCCACACACGGATAAGGGAAAACAGCCGGTCCAGGTCAATGGGCTTGGCCAGGTAATCGTTGGAGCCGGCCTGCAGGCAGCGCTCCTGGTCATCCTTCATGGCCTTGGCGGTGACCGCGATGATCGGCAGCTTGCGCCAGCGCGGGTCCTTGCGGATCTGCACCGTGGCTTCGAAACCGTCCATCTCCGGCATCATCACGTCCATCAGCACCAGGTCGATATCCTCGACCTCATTGAGCCTGGCAATGGCTTCATGGCCGTTACGGCCGATCACCACTACCGCGCCCTTGTGTTCCAGGGCGCTGGTCAGGGCAAAGATGTTGCGCACGTCATCATCCACCAGGAGGATCTTGCGGCCCTCGAAGACCTTGTCGCGGCTGCGAGCGGTCTTGAGCATCTTCTGCCGTTCATGGGACAGCTGGGATTCGACTTTGTGCAGAAAAAGCGTCACTTCATCCAGCAGGCGCTCCGGCGAGCGCGCCCCCTTGATGATGATCGAGCGCGAATACTTGCGCAGCTCGGCCTCTTCATCCCGGGTCAGGTTGCGCCCGGTGTAGACGATCACCGGCGGGAAGGAGCAGATATCCTCGGTGGACATGCGCTTGAGCAGGTCGTTACCGAGCATGTCCGGCAGCTTGAGGTCGATGACCATGCAGTCGTAGACGTTCTCGCGCAGCAGGTCCAGAGCCTCCTGGGCCAGGCCCACGGCGGTGATCTCGATGTCATCGTCGCCGATCAACCGGGCAATGCTGTCGCGTTGCAGGTCGTCGTCCTCCACCAGCAGCACGCGCTTGACCTTCTGCGTCAGCTTGGCTTCCAGGCGGGCGAAGACATCCTTGAGCTCCTCGCGGGTGGTGGGTTTCACCGCATAGCCCACGGCGCCCATGTGCATGGCCGCTTCCACCCGGTCTTCCACCGAAATCACGTGCACCGGGATGTGCCGGGTCTGGGCGTTCTCCTTGAGGCGCTGCAACACGGTCAGGCCGGAGTGGTCCGGCAGGCGCATGTCCAGCAGGATGGCGTCCGGGATGAACTGGGCAGCCAGGCTGTAGCCTTCGTCGGCGCCGTGGGCCACCAGGCAGTGGTAACCCAGCTCGTGGGCCAGGTCGAAGAGGATGTGGGCAAAGTTCGCCTCGTCTTCCACCACCAGGATGCAACGACTGCTGAACGGCGCCTTGTCGCGGTCATCGGCGAAGCGCGGAATGTCCGCCCCCGGGGCCTCGGCCACCGGCTGCGGCAGGCTGGCAGGCTGAGGCGCGGCCACGGGCGCGACTGGGGCCGGCGGCGCCACCAGCGGCTCGGCGGCCTCCTGGTACTGCTCTGGCAGCACCAGGGTGAAGATACTGCCGCGGCCGGGTTCGCTGCTGACGCTGATGGAGCCGCCGAGCAGGGTCGCCAGATCCCGGGAGATCGACAGCCCCAGGCCGGTGCCGCCATAACGCCGGTTGGTGGTGCCGTCGGCCTGGCGGAAGGCCTCGAAGATGCTTTGCTGCTGATCCTGGGCAATGCCGATCCCCGAATCCTGCACCGCAAAGGCGATACCGGCCCCCGGCTGAGCGGACACCGTGAGGCTCACCTGGCCCTTCTCGGTGAACTTGACCGCATTGGACAGCAGGTTCTTGAGAATCTGCTCGACCCGCTGGCGGTCGGTGAACAGCATCTGCGGCGCTCCCGGTTGCAGCTCCACCTTGAATTCCAGGCCCTTGTCCTGGGTCAGCGGCTGGAACAGGCTGCGCAACCCGTCCACCAGGCGCGGCACGCTGGCGTTCTCCGGGCGCACTTCGAGCTTGCCGGCCTCGACCTTGGAGATGTCGAGGATGTCGTTGATCAGGTTCAGCAGGTCATTGCCCGCGGAATAGATCGACTCGGCGAACTTGACCTGCTCGGGGCTGAGGTTTTCCTGGGGGTTTTCCGCCAGCAGCTTGGCCAGGATCAGCGAGCTGTTGAGCGGCGTGCGCAGCTCGTGGGACATGTTGGCAAGGAACTCGGACTTGTACTTGCTGGAGCGCTGCAACTCTTCGGCGCGCTCCTCGAGCTGGGTCTGGGCCTCGTTGAGCTCGTTGTTCTTGCGGTCCATGGCGTCACGCTGATCGGCCAGGATCTGCGCCTGCTCCGCCAGTTGCTCGTTGGTCTGCTCCAGCTCCACCTGCTGGGTTTCCAGGTGCACCTGGGATTCCTTGAGGATCCGCGACTGCTCTTCCAGCTCCTCGTTGGCGGTCTTGAGCTCTTCTTGCTGCACTTGCAGCTCTTCATTGAGCTGCTGGGTCTCGGCCAGCACTTCCTGCAGGCGCTGGCGATAACGCGCGGCCTCGATGGAGGTGCCGATATTGCCGGCGATCAGTTCCAGCAGCTCGACGTCGCGCTCGCTCAAGGCCCGCAGGAAGCCCAGCTCGATCACCCCGTTGACCCGATCGTCGTCACGGGTCGGCACCACCAGCACGCTGCGCGGCGAACCATCGCCCAGGCCGGAGCTGACCTTGAAGTAATCGGCGGGCACCTCGTCCAGACGGATCAGGCGCTTGTGCTGCGCGGCCTGCCCCACCAGCCCTTCGTCACTGTACAGCGACTGTTCCTGGGTTTCCTGTTCCCGGGAGAAGCCATAGGACGCCACGCGCCTGAGGCCACCGTGCTCCTCACGCACATAGAGCGCCGCCACCGGTGTGCCCAGGTACTGAGCGCAGAATTGCAGGATGTTGCGCCCCAGCAAATTAAGGCTCAGCTGGCCGAGCATCTGCTCGGCCAGTTCGGTCTGGCCGTTGCGCAGCCAGGCCTGCTGTTCCAGGCGCCGGGCGCTCTTTTCCTGGGCTTCGAGGTTGTCGCTGTAGCTCTTGGACAGTGCCAGCAGGTCACGACGGCCGATGTAGGCCAGCAGCGCGCTGATGCCTACCACGAACAGCAGGTACAGCACCACGCTGAAAACGGTGGTGCGGGTAACGCTCTCGTTACGCTCCAGGCGCAACTGCTGCTCCATGGCCACCGCGTCGTCGTATTCCTTGCGGATCTCGTCAGTCAGGCGCTTGCCACGCCCGGCCTGCACCGCGCCGCGGTAATCACCACTCTGGCGACGCAGGTCGATCATGCCCTGGGCAAAGTTGTTCCACTCCATCTGCAGGGCTTCCAGGCGCTTGAGCCGGTCCACCTGCTGCGGGTTGTCCGCCACCAGTTCCTGCAAGCTGCGCAGTTCGCTGACGATACGCGGCTTGGCCACTTCGTAGGGGTCCAGAAAGTGCTCGTCGCCAGTGATCAGGAAGCCGCGCATGCCGGTTTCCAGGTCGATGGTCAGGCGCGCCGACTCGTTGAGGTTGTTGATCACTCGATCAGTGTGCTGCACCCACTGGATGACCGAGAGCAGGTAGGTGATCAGGGACACGAAAAAAACCGCGCTGAGTACACCGACACCCAGCGGCAGGCTGATGTTGCGGGTCAGCAGCTTGCGGAAACTCTGTTCATCAACCGAGGACGGACGAATCATTTGATGGGCCTTGGCGCTGGTGAAAAAAAACGAAGTTTGCCCCACATTCAGCCAGGACAGCTATTTTTTATAACCAAGGTAGCGCTCGCTTGCGATTTGTCCTGCCGTGGGACAAAGGAAGCGGTTATTCTTGCCGACGCTTGTACAAGGGGAATTTTTTGTACAGCTTCGGGAACTTGTGGCAAGCCGGCACTTACTGATGCACAGGGCTGCCTGCCGCACTGCCCCGCCGAATTCATTTCTTGAGAGTGTCCCTATGCCCGCCAGCGCCTCCACCATCCTAGTCGTCGAAGACGATGCCATCGTGCGCATGCTGATTGTCGATGTCCTTGAAGAACTGGAGTTCAGCGTGCTGGAGGCCGACGGCAGCGAAGCGGCCCTGAGCCTGCTGGAGGACGCCGGGCAACATATCGACCTGCTGATGACCGATGTCGGCCTGCCCGGGATGAACGGCCGCGAGCTGGCGGAGCGTGCCCGCACCCTGCGGCCGCAGTTGCCGGTGCTGTTCGCCAGTGGTTACGCCGAGTCCATCGAGGTGCCGGCCGGCATGTCGGTCATCGGCAAGCCGTTCTCCATCGACCAACTGCGCGACAAGGTGCGCAGCATTCTCGGCTGAGGGCAGGCAGCCTGCTCGGGCGCTGGCGCGCTGTGGTTTAATGGCGGCCTTTTTTGCCCCCCGCCTGCCAGGAATGCCCGCTCATGAGTCCCACCGCCGCAACCAAAGTCCTGATCATTGGTTACGTCTGGCCCGAACCCCGCTCCTCCGCCGCCGGCGGGCACATGATGCAGATACTCCAGAGCTTCCTCGAACAGGGCTGGGAGCTGACCTTCAGCAGCCCGGCCAACGAGGGCGAACACAAGGAAGACCTGACGGCCCTGGGCATTCGTGAATGCCCGATCGAACTCAACAACGCCAGCTTTGACCGTTTCGTCGCCGAGCTGGCACCGGACATCGTGCTGTTCGACCAGTTCATGATGGAGGAACAGTTCGGCTGGCGGGTGGAGCAGCATTGCCCGAATGCCCTGCGGGTGCTGGAGACCTCCGACCTGCAATGCCTGCGTCATGCCCGGCACCAGCGCCTCAAGGATGTTCTCAAGGAGGGCACCGAGGAAGACGACTTCAGCCCGCTGTTCGCCCAGGCGCCGGAGCAGGAATTCCAGCACATGGCCGTCACCGACCTGGCCAAGCGCGAGATCGCCGCCATCTATCGCTGCGACCTGAGCCTGATGATCTCCGAGGTGGAACTCGAGCTGCTGGTGCAGCAGTTCCACTTGCCGCCGGCCCTGCTGCACTGGTGCCCGCTGATGCTCGAGCAACTGCCGCAGGGCTTTGCTCCCTTCGAGCAGCGGGCGCACTTGCTGAGCATCGGCAACTTTCGCCATGCGCCGAACTGGGACGCCGTGCTGTGGATGAAGAACCGCGTATGGCCGCTGATCCGCCAGCAATTGCCCGGCGCGCAATTGCACCTGTACGGCGCCTACACCCCGCCCAAGGCCGCGGCGCTGCACAACCCGGCCCAGGGCTTTCACATCATGAACTGGGCCGAGGATGCGCTGCAGGTGATGAGTGCAGCGCGGATCTGCCTGGCGCCCCTGCGTTTCGGCGCAGGGATCAAGGGCAAGCTGCTCGATGCCATGCTTTGCGGCACGCCCAGCGTCACCACCCCGGTGGGCAGCGAATCCATGTCCCAGGACGGCCTGCCATGGCCGGGGGCGGTGGCTGAATCCGCCAGTGGCCTGGCGGCGGCCGCGGTGCGCCTCTATCAGGACCGGCAGTTGTGGGAGCGGGCCCAGGCGGATGGCCGGCAGTTGCTCGAAGCGCGCTACCGCCAGCAAGTCCACGGCCCGGCGCTGATCCAGCGCCTGCAACACTGCCGCCAGCACCTGGAGCAACTGCGCCGGGACAACTTCACTGGCGCCATGCTGCGTCACCACCATCACAAGAGCACCCAGTACATGGCGCAGTGGATCGAAGCGAAAAACCGCCCGGCCTCCTGACCTTTCTTCGCTGACGCACTACCGGCGGTGCGCTTGCCAGCGAACAGGCCCTGGGATTTGCGCCGAACGTGAGGCCGCCTTCGCTGGCAAGCCAGCTCCTGCAGTTGGCGTGATATCGGCGGTGTTCTTGTAGGAGCCGGCTTGCCGGCGAACAGGGCGCCAACCCTGAGCACGCCTTCTCTGGTGCGCGAGCGGGCCACGAGGCATTATCAGCCGGGCCTACAACAAGAACAGGCCCGCGCCATGAGCCGACCCGGCAAGATCACCGACCCCTCCTATGAGTTGATGGACGACCACAACGGCCTGTCCATCATCTATCGCCAGCACGGCTTCCCCTGCCCTCTGGTGCGCTGGCATTTCCACAAGGAATACGAGCTGCACCTGATCGTCGCCAGCTCCGGCAAGGTGTTCATCGGCGACTACATCGGCAACTTCTACCCGCAGACGCTGTTTCTCACTGGCCCCAACCTGCCCCACAACTGGATCAGCCAGGTGGCCGAGGACGAAGTGGTGGCCAAGCGCGACATGCTGGTGAACTTCACCGATGAGCTGTTCGACAGTGGCAGCCAGGTGTTCGCCGAGTTGAAGAACCTCAGCCCGCTGCTGGATCGGGCGCAGTACGGCATCGAGTTCCGCTGCCCGCAAACCATCGCCCAGGCCCTGCCACTGATGCAGCGCATCGCCGACTCCAGCGGCATCACCCGCCTTGGCCACTTCCTCATCCTCATGGAGCTGCTGGCGGCCTGCGACGACTACCAGTTGCTGTCCGGCGCCACCAGCGTGCAACTGGCGGACGAACACAGCGTCGACCGCACCAACCGCGCAGTGGACTACATCTTTGCCCACTACGCCCGGGAGTTGCCCCTGGAGGAAGTGGCCGACTACCTGGGCATGAAGCCCAGCTATTTTTCCCGGGTGTTCAAGCAGGCCACCGGGCGCTGCTTCGTCGAGTTCGTCAACCGGCTGCGCATCAGCAAGTCCTGTGAACTGCTGGCCGACGGCGACAAACCGGTGACCGACGTGTGCTTCGAGTCGGGCTTCAACAACATTTCCAACTTCAACCGGCGCTTCCAGCAGCTCAAGGGCATGACCCCCTCCCACTACCGTCGCCTGGCGGTGCAACGCCTGACCGAACAGAACCTCGGCTGAGGACCCACGCTCGGCGCAGGGCTCAAGGGCTTCTTCGCCGGCAAGCCGGCTCCTACAAAAGCCCCCCACCAATATCACGCCAGCTGTAGGAGCTGGCTTGCCAGCGCAAGCGCCCCCACGCCCGGCGCCAGGAACAATCGCCCCCCAGAGCCAACAAACCGGTCCAGGCTTGGTAAACGAGACCCGTTCAGCTTCCGTTCAGCAGTTGTCAATAATCTTCATTTAGCAATGAGTATCATTATGTTACAAATTACCCCCTAGCCTATTTGCCCACCGGTGCTGAATGCTCGTTCCATTTCTGATCATGTTGCGCGAAGGGATTGAAGCCGCGCTTATCGTTGGCATCATCGCCAGCTACCTGAAACAGACTGGCCGTGGCCAGTGGATGCCCGCCGTGTGGATCGGGGTCTTCCTCGCCGCGGCCCTGGCCCTGCTGGTGGGCGGCGGCCTGGAACTGATGAGCGCCGAATTCCCGCAGAAGCAGCAGGAACTCTTCGAAGGCATCGTCGGCCTGGTGGCCGTGGGCATCCTCAGTTCCATGGTGTTCTGGATGCGCAAGGTGGCGCGTTCGATCAAACATTCCCTGCATGCCTCCCTGGACCACGCCCTGGCCGGCTCCAAGCACCAGGTCACGGCACTGATCGCCATGGTGTTCTTCGCCGTGGCCCGCGAAGGCCTGGAAACCGTGTTCTTCCTGCTGGCGGTGTTCCAGCAGAGCGAAGGCCCGGGCGCGCCCATAGGCGCCCTGCTGGGCCTGATCTCAGCAATCATCGTCGGCTTCCTGATCTACACCGGCAGCATGCGCCTGAACCTTGGCGCCTTCTTTCGCTGGACCGGGCTGTTCATCCTGGTGGTGGCCGCCGGCATCCTCGCCAATTCGGTGCAGGCCCTGCATGAAGCCGGGGTCTGGAACCACCTGCAGACCGTACTCTTCGACTTCAGCGCCAGCCTGCCCATGGATGGCCCGGTGGGTTCGGTACTGGCCGGCATGTTCGGCTACCAGGACGCCCCCACCATCAGCACCCTCGGCGCCTATGTGCTGTACCTGGCCGTGACCCTGGTGCTGTTCTTCCTGCCCGGCGGCGCCCCAGCCAAGGCGCCCGGCTCAACGTCTTCCGCTTCCAGTCAGTAAGGCTCCCCATGACCCAGCAAGCCTCTCCCCAGGCCTCGCCTCCCCGCGCTCTGCGCTGGGCGGTTGCCGGTTCGGTGATCGTCATGATCGCCGCCGGCGGGCTGTTCTACTACGCCTCGCAACTGGCCGCCAGCAAGCGCCAGGCCCACCAGGGCGAGATCACCGTGACCATCCACCCCAAGAGTTGTGAACCCAACGCGCTGACAGTCCCGGCCGGGCGCGCCAGCTTCCGCATCGTCAACCGTTCGGATCGCGCCGTGGAATGGGAAATTCTCGACGGCGTGCTGGTGGTGGAGGAACGGGAAAACATCGCCCCGGGCCTGAGCCAGGTGATCAACGCCAACCTGCAGCCAGGGGACTACGCCATCACCTGCGGGCTTTTGAGCAACCCCCGCGGCACCCTGCACGTGACCCCGACCGCCGAGTCCGACGCCCAGGCCAAGGCGCGGCCGTCGATGGTGGCCTTTATCGGCCCGCTGTCGGAGTTCCGGGTCTACCTCAGCACCCAGGGCAGTGCCCTGGTCAAGGCAGTGAACGCCTTGCAGCAGGCCATAGACGCCGGCGACCTGAAACAGGCCCAGGCGCTGTACCTGCCGGCCCGCGCAGCCTATCAGCGCCTGGCCCCGGCGGCCCAGCGCCTGGCCGAGCTGGACAACACCATCAACGCCCGTGCCGATTATTTCGAACAGCGCGAACAGGATCCGGGCTTCAGCGGTTTCCACCGCCTGGAATACGGCCTGTTCCAGAAAAATGACCTGGCAGGCCTGGTTCCCGTAGCTCAGCGCCTGTCCAGCGACGTGGTCAGCCTCAAGGAACAGTTGCTGGCCCAGACCCTGCCACCGGAGCAATTGGTGAGCATCGTCGCGCGCAACATGCGCAGCCTGGCCGACCTGCGGGCCAGCAGCGGTGAAGAAGAACGCTACAGCCACAGCGACCTCAACGGCTTTGCCGCCAACCTGGAAACCACGCGCAAGGTCATCGACCTGCTGCGGCCGCTGCTGGCCAAGTCCGCGGCCCAATTGCTGCCCCAGGTGGACAGCGCCGCCGATGCCCTGGCCACTCGCCTGGCCAGCCTGCGCGACGGCTTCGGCTATGTGGCCTACGACCAGGTCGACGCCCGGCAGCGCAAAGAGATCGCCGACAAAGCCAAGGCCCTGGCCGACGCCCTCGACGCTATTGATCCCGCACTTGGCCTTTCCGGCCTGTAACAAGACGAGTTTTCAATGAACGATTCAGATCAGCCCAATCCGTCTTTTTCCGCCCAGCGTCGGCGCGTGCTGCTGGGCATGGGCGCCGCCGGCGTGGCCCTGGCCGGCAGCAGCCTGAGTTGCCCGGCCATGGCCGCCGCGCCCGCCCAGGTCACCGAAGCCCCCAGCAGCGACAAGACCCAGGACCGCCACGACTTCCATGGCCAGCATCAGAGCGGCATCGTCACCCCGCGCCCGGCCGCGGGCATGCTGGTGTCCTTCGATGTGCTGGCCAGCGACCGCGACGACCTGGAGCGGCTGTTTCGCACCCTCGACCAACGCATTGCCTTTCTCATGCGCGGTGGCCCGGTGGCCCAGGTGGACCCGAAGCTGCCGCCCCTGGATTCCGGCATCCTCGGCCCGGTGGTGACCCCGGACAACCTGACCATCACCGTCTCGGTGGGCGAATCGCTGTTCGACGAGCGCTTCGGCCTGGAGGCGGCCAAACCCAAGCGCCTGATCCGCATGGTGGGCTTCCCCAACGATGCCCTGGAGCCCGCCTGCTGCCACGGCGACCTGAGCCTGCAGTTCTGCTCCAACACCGCCGACACCAACATCCACGCCCTGCGCGACATCGTGAAGAACCTGCCCGACCTGCTGCTGGTGCGCTGGAAACAGGAAGGCAGCGTACCGCCCCAGGCCCCGGCCAAGCCCGGCGAGCCGGCGCAGAGTGCGCGCAATTTCCTGGGCTTTCGCGATGGCTCGGCCAACCCCGACTCCAACGACCCGAAGGCCATGCAGCAGATCGTCTGGGTCCAGCCCGGCAGTGACGAACCGGCCTGGGCGGCCCATGGCAGCTACCAGGCAGTGCGGATCATCCGCAACTTCGTCGAACGCTGGGACCGCACCCCGCTGCAGGAGCAGGAAAGCATCATCGGCCGGATCAAGACCAGTGGCGCGCCCATGGACGGCCAGAAGGAAAGCCAGGTGCCCGACTACGCCCGGGACCCCCATGGCAAGGTCACCAAGCTCGACGCCCACATCCGCCTGGCCAACCCGCGCACTGCCCAGAGCCAGCAGAACCTGATCCTGCGCCGGCCGTTCAACTACTCCAATGGGGTCAACAAGAACGGCCAGCTGGACATGGGCCTGCTGTTCATCTGCTACCAGGCCGACCTGGAGAAAGGCTTCATCGCCGTACAGACCCGTCTGAACGGCGAACCCCTGGAGGAGTACCTCAAGCCCACTGGCGGCGGTTACTTCTTCACCTTGCCGGGGGTCACCGGCGAAGAGGATTTCATCGGGCGTTCGCTGCTCGATGCCACCCGGCCTAAAAGCACTGCCTGACCCCCATGACACAACAACCCCCACGGAAAAGTCCCATGAAAAAGTCGCCTCTCGCTGTGTTGCTGACCCTTGGCTTGCTTCACGCGCCGCTTTCGGCGTTCGCCGCAACTGCGCCCCTGGAGCTGGTGGGGCCGATCTCCGACTACAAGATCTACGTCACCGAGCAGCTCGACGAACTGGCCAGCCACACCCAGCAGTTCACCGATGCGGTGAAAAAGGGCGACCTGGCCGCCGCCAAGAAGCTCTACGCGCCGACCCGGGTCTACTACGAGTCGATCGAACCGATCGCCGAGCTCTTCAGTGACCTGGATGCGTCCATCGACTCCCGGGTCGACGACCACGAGAAAGGCGTCAAGGCCGAAGACTTCACCGGCTTCCACCGCCTGGAATACTCGCTGTTCTCGGAAAACAGCACCGAAGGCCTGGGCGAGCTGGCCGACGGCCTGAACAAGGACGTCAAGGACCTGCAGACCCGCGTCGCCGGCCTGACCTTCCCGCCGGAAAAAGTCGTGGGTGGCGCCGCCGCGCTGCTGGAAGAAGTGGCCGCAACCAAGATCTCCGGTGAAGAAGACCGCTACAGCCATACCGACCTCTACGACTTCCAGGGCAACATCGACGGGGCGAAGAAAATCGTCGACCTGTTCCGTCCGCAGATCGAGAAGCAGGACAAGGCCTTTGTCGCCAAGGTGGACAAGAACTTCGCCACGGTGAACAAGATCCTGGCCAAGTACAAAACCCCTGACGGCGGCTTCATGACCTACGACAAGGTCAAGGAAAACGACCGCAAGGCCCTGGTAGGCCCGGTCAATACCCTGGCCGAAGACCTCTCCACCCTGCGCGGCAAACTGGGCCTGAACTGAGCCCGGAACCCAACACGCCATCCTCCCTGTAGGAGCTGGCTTGCCAGCGAAAGCGGGCCCAGGGCACAGCACCCGCCTCAAGGCCCTCTTCGCCGGCAAGCCGGCTCCTACACAGGCAGAACAGCACCCCGCTACCCCCGTAGGAGCTGGCTTGCCAGCGAAAGCGGCCCAGGGCACAACCCCCGCCTCAAGGCCCTCTTCGCCGGCAACATCATCACGAATGCAGATAAGCCTGGGCTGTGACACGTTATCCCGTTAACGTTCACGGCCCATCGACTTTCATGGAAGACCCTTCATGCCTCGCTCCACAGCCGCCAGCGCGCCGCTGACCGTCAGACCCTTCTCGCTGGTTCCACTGATGGCCGCCTATATGGCCTGCACCATGTCGATGATGGCCTTCGTCTCGCTGATCGGCCCGATCTCCCGGGCCCTGCACCTGGAAACCTGGCACGCCGGCGCGGCCGTCACTGTTTCCGGGGTGATCTGGATGCTCCTGGCACGCCCCTGGGGCCAGGCCAGCGACCGCTTCGGCCGGCGCCGGGTGCTGCTGCTGGGCACCGCCGGCTTCACCCTCGCCTACTGGGCCTTGTGCCTGTTCATCGACCTGTCGCTGCAGTCGCTGCCCAGCGTCGCCATGGCCTTTCTCGGCCTGATGCTCGGCCGCGGCCTGATCGGCGCCTTCTACGCGGCGATCCCGGTGGGCGGCTTCGCCCTGATCGCCGATAACGTCGAGCCTCAGCACCGCGCCCGTGCCATGGCCACCCTGGGCGCCGCCAACGCCGTGGGCCTGGTGGTGGGCCCGGCGGTGGCCGCGCTGCTGGCGCGCTACAGCCTGAGCCTGCCGTTCTACGCCATGGCGGTGCTGCCGTTGCTGGCATTCCTGGTGCTGCGCTACCAACTGCCGCGCCAGGAACTGCACCTGGCCCAGGCCCCGACCCGGGTACGCCTGGGCGACCCGCGACTGCGCCGGCCCATGGTGGTGGCCTTTGTCGCCATGCTCTGTGTGTCGGTGGCCCAGATCACCGTCAGCTTCTATGCCCTGGACCGGCTGCACATGAGCCCCGCCGATGCCGCCCAGACGGCCGGGGTGGCCCTGGCCATGGTCGGCGTGGCGCTGATCTGCGCGCAGTTGGTGGTGCGCAAGCTGGAATGGCCGCCGCTGCGGATGATCCGCTACGGCGCCCTGCTGTCCGCGCTGGGTTATGCCGGCAGCATGCTGGTGGACAGCGCCTGGGGCTTGTGGCTGGCGTTCTTTGTATCGGCGGCAGGCATGGGTGGGGTGTTTCCGTCGTTCTCGGCCCTGGCGGCGAATGCCGTAGAGGCCTCGGAACAGGGCGCGACTGCCGGCAGCATCGGCGCCGCCCAGGGCCTGGGCGTGGTCATCGGGCCCATGGCCGGCAGCCTGATCTACGCCATCGAACCGCGCCTGCCCTACCTGCTGGCGGCGGTGCTGCTGGTACTGATCGCGATCTGGCCCGCCCCGCAGCCCAAAGACCTGTAGCCGCTGCTGCAGGCTGCGAACGGCTGCAAATCAGACGCCGCTCTTGAGGTTGCTGAAGGCCCTGCGGACCTTTGCGCAGCCTCGCAGGCTCGGCAGCGGCTACAGGTACTGCGCTGCTTTTGTAGCCGCTGCTGCAGGCTGCGAACGGCTGCGAAGCAGACGCCGCTCTTGAGATTGCTGAAGGTCCTGTGGACCTCGGCAGCGGCTACGGGTTAAAGCATGCGGTAGAGCAAGCGCTCGATGCGCACGCGGCTGACCCGGCGCAGGAACTTGCTCACGGCCTCGGGATAGTCCACCAGGCTGTCCAGGTACTGAAAGTGCTCGATGCGGCGGGTGTGGCGATAGATCTCGGCCTGTTCGGCGTTGCGCGCCTGCAGCAGCTCGCCCTTGGGGTCGTCCAGCAACAGGGCGTTTTCCAGGTCCAGGCGGAAGGCCCGCGGGTTGAGGTTGTTGCCGGTGAGCAAGGTATAGCGCTCATCGACCCACATGCCCTTGAGGTGGTAGGTGTTGTCGCCGTCACGCCACAGGTGCAGGTTCAACTGGCCGTTGTCGATCACTTTCTGATGCCGCTTGGCAAAACGCCGCAGGCTGATCTCATACAGATAAGGCAGCGCCGCGATCACCTTGAACGGCTCGCTGGGGGGGATATAGAAGTCGTTGGCGGTCTTGTCGCCGACGATGATGTCGATCTTCACCCCGCGCTCCAGGGCCCGGTTGATCTCCCGGGTCACCGGCAGCGGCAGGTTGAAATACGGGGTGCAGATGGTCAGCTGGCGCTGGGCGCCGGCAATCAGCTCGCAGATCACCCGGTTCAACGGATTGCCCTTGCCCACCCCGAGCAACGGGCTGACCGACAGCCCGCTCTTGTCCAGGCCACCGGCAGTGGTGTCGTAGGTGGCGTGCTTGAGGCGGCTGCGCAGATCGCCGATGTCGTTGCGCAGGCTGCGGGTGGTGGGCAGGTTCGGCAGATCCAGGCGGTGCACTGCCCGTGACTCCACCAGGCCGTGCTGCACCAGGTGGTGCATGGAGTCGGCCAGCGCCTGGTTGTGCAGCAGGTGGTAACGGTCGAAGCGGTACTTGTCGAACTTGTGCAGGTACACGTTGTTCAGGCTGGCGCCGCTGTAAAGCACGCAGTCGTCGATGACGAAACCCTTGAGGTGCAGCACCCCGAACAGCTCGCGGGTCTGTACCGGCACGCCGTAGATCGGCACCTCGCTGGCGTGAGTGCGGGTCATCTGCTGGTACCAGGCCGAGTTGCCCGGCTGCTTGCCGGCACCGATCAGGCCGCGCTGGGCCCGCAACCAGTCCACCACGACCACCACTTCCAGCTCGGGGCGGGCGGCCTTGGCGGCGTGCAGGGCATCGAGGATTTCCTGGCCGGCTTCATCCTGTTGCAGGTACAGCGCGACGATATAGATGCGCCGGCGTGCCTGGGCAATCTGCTCCAGCAGCGTGCGGCGAAACTGCGCAGCGCCGGTCAACGTGGTGAAAGCCTCGGCGGCCAGTGGGAAGCTGCGCAGCTTGGGCAGCAGGGAACGTTTGAAAAGCGACGGCATTAGGGCTCGCAGTGGCTCAAATCCAAAGAGCGCAAGAGCTTACACCATGGACCGGCCGGAGTCCCCTGCCTGGCATGTATAACGCCCTCCCTCAGCAAAGCACCCGCCCGCTGTGCGCAGGAGCCGGCTTGCCGGCGAATGGCCCCCCAAGCCCTGCACAAGGCGCAATGACACCTTCGCTGGCAAGCCAGCGCCTACAAAGGGTAATGGCCAGCTTCGAAGAAAAACAAAAAATGTAATTGACCAAGGAGAACGATCGTTCTACTGTTCGCCACATGAACGAAAACATGCACTCTGAAACCCGAGGCATCATCCTCGATGTCACCGAGAAACTGATCTACCAGAACGGCATTGCCGCCACCGGCATGGATCTTCTGGTGAAGACCGCCGGCGTCTCGCGCAAGAGCGTCTACCGCTATTTCACCAACAAGGACGAGTTGGTGGTGGCCGCCCTGGAGCGTCGCGATCAGCGCTGGATGCACTGGTTCTGCAGCGCGGTGAACCAGGCCGCGACCCCGGCCCTGCGCCTGCTGGCGCTGTTCGACGTGCTCAAGGACTGGTTCGCAACCCCCGGTTTTCGCGGCTGCGCCTTTATCAACACCAGTGGCGAAACCGGCGACCCGCAAGACCCGGTGCGCCAAGTAGCAAAACGGCACAAGCAGAACCTGCTCGACTACGTGACCGAGCTTTGCCAGGAACATGGCGTGCAACATCCTGAGGAACTGGCAGCGCAACTGCTGATCCTGATCGATGGCGCCATTACCGTTGCCCTTGTGATGGGCAATCACAGTGCTGCTGATAATGCGCAATGCATGGCGCGAAAGTTATTGGACCTCTGATTGTTTTAAACAAGAGCAGCTTCTTTGTTTGAACAGCAACTTTCATTGGAGACAGATCATGTCGTCTAACGCTCAAGTGCGCCCGCCCCTTCCGCCTTTCACTCGCGAGTCGGCGATTGAAAAGATCCGCCTGGCCGAAGATGGCTGGAACTCCCGGGACCCGGAGCGGGTATCCCTGGCCTATACCCTGGATACCCAATGGCGCAACCGCGCCGAGTTCGCCCACAACCGCGAAGAGGCCAAGGCGTTCCTGACCCGCAAATGGGCCAAGGAACTGGATTACCGCCTGATCAAGGAACTGTGGGCCTTTACTGACAACCGTATTGCCGTGCGCTACGCCTACGAATGGCACGACGACTCGGGCAACTGGTTCCGTTCCTACGGCAACGAAAACTGGGAGTTTGACGAACAGGGTTTGATGGCCCGGCGCTTTGCCTGCATCAACGACATGCCGATCAAGGCCCAGGAGCGCAAGTTCCACTGGCCCCTGGGCCGCCGGCCCGACGATCACCCGGGCCTGAGCGAACTGGGCCTGTAATCACCACCGCCTCTGCCCTTGTAGGAGCTGGCTTGCCAGCGAAAGCGCCCTCCAAGCCCGGCACAAGGCTGCGAGACCCGTTCGCCGGCAAGCCGGCTCCTACGAAAAAACACACCACCTCTGCCCCTGTAGGAGCTGGCTTGCCAGCGAAAGCGCCCTCAAGCCCGGTACAAGGCTGCGAGGCCCATTCGCCGGCAAGGGGCGGCTTCAGGCGGCAGCTTCCTGTTCCTTGGACCGCGCCCGAGCCTCCAGCTCGCGTACCAGGGGCAGCACGCGCTGGCCGAAATACTCCACCTCTTCCTGGAAATGCAGGAACCCGGCCAGTACCAGGTCCACCCCCACCGCCTTCAACTCCACGATGCGCTGGGCAATCTGCTGTGGCGTGCCGATCAGGTTGGTCTTGAACCCGTCGTTGTACTGCACCAAGTCCTCGAAACTCGACTTGGCCCAGTTGCCCTCGCCTTCGGGGGACGCCTTGCCGGCCTGCCGGGCGGCGTCACCGAAGGCATTCACCGCCTCCGGGTCGGCCTGATCGATGATTTGCTGCAACACCGCCCGCGCCTCCTCCTCGGTGTCCCGGGCGATCACGAAGGCGTTCACTCCGATCTTCACCGAGTGCTGGTTGGCCGCGGCCTTGGCGCGGATGTCATCGACCTGGGCCTTGATCCCCTCGACACTGTTGCCATTGGTGAAGTACCAGTCCGAAACCCGGGCCGCCATGTCCCGGGCAGCCCGCGAGCTGCCGCCCTGGAAGATCTCCGGCTGGCCCAGGGGCTTGGGCTTGAGGCTGTAGTGGTCGAAGCGATAGAAATCGCCCCTGAAGGTGAAGGCATCCTGGCTCCAGACCCCGCGCAGGCAGCGAATGAATTCCTCGGACCGGCGATAGCGCTCGTCGTGCTCCAGCCAATGCTCGCCAATGGCCTGGAACTCACCTTTGAACCAACCGCTGACGATGTTCACCGCAATACGGCCATTGGTCAGTTGGTCGATGGTCGCCAGTTGCTTGGCCGCCAGGGCCGGCTGCCAGGGCCCGGGCAGGATCGCCGCAATCACCTTGAGCTTGTCGGTGGCCGCCAGCAGTGCGTGGCTGAAAGCCACCGACTCGTGCTGGTACTCGGCGCCATAGCCAGCGGTGAAGCGGATCTGGGTCAGGGCGTATTCGAAGCCGGCCTGCTCGGCGATCTGCGCCAGCTTGCGGTTGTAGTCGATGCCCCAATGGGTGCGTTGCTCGATCTTGCTGACCACCAGCCCACCGCTGACGTTGGGCACCCAGTAGGCAAATTTCACGGCTTGCTGACTCATGGTTCGGTCCTCGGGACTTGGGAAAGTACCCCGGAGCAGAGCAGCAAGCGTGCCAGGGCCTGAAAGCCCTCGGCGCGTAGGCCGCCAGACGCCGTGTGGAGCCTCAAGCACGCCCTCTCCCGGGCAATGGCTGAGGCTCGCTGCCTGCGGCGGCGCGGGACCGGCCAACCCTGGAAACGGGCTGTTTTGTTGATGAACTGTTGGCGGAGCAACAGTTGCAGGCGCTCTGCCGGAGCCCTTGCCCCGGCAAACCGGCGTTTGCGGCTTCGGCATGGTGTGTGCAATCGGCCTGGCCCCTGCAGCGCTTTTTTCTGCCGAACCCAGGAGCTACACCATGACTGAACACCAGGTAATCAATCCGCTGTCCGTGGGGGTCGACTACGAGACCCTGGCCGCAGGCTTTCGCCCGATCTTCCAGCGCATCGCCAGTGGCGCGGTGGAACGGGAACAGCAACGCAAATTGCCCTACGAGCCCATCCAGTGGCTCAAGGAATCCGGATTCGGCGCGGTACGGGTGCCGCTGGAATATGGCGGTGGCGGCGCTTCCCTGCCCCAGCTGTTCCAGCTGCTGATCGAGCTGGCCGAGGCCGACGCCAACGTGCCCCAGGCCCTGCGCGGGCACTTTGCCTTTGTCGAGGATCGGCTCAATGCCACGCCCGGGCCGGGCCGGGACCTGTGGTTCAAGCGCTTTGTCGAAGGCGATATCGTCGGCTGCGCCTGGACCGAAATCGGTGCCGTGGACATCGGCCAGGTCATCACCAAAGTCTCTCCAGATGGCGAAAAATGGCGCCTCAACGGCGAAAAGTTCTACAGCACCGGAAGCATTTTCTCCGACTGGATCGATGTCTATGCCCAGCGCACGGACACCGGCGGCGACGTGATTGCCGCGGTGCGCACCCGCCAGCCGGGCATCGAGCAGAGCGACGATTGGGACGGCTTCGGCCAGCGCACCACCGGCAGCGGCACCTCGCGCTTCCAGGACGCTGAAGTGGACGCCGAGAACATCATCGACTTCGCAACCCGCTTCAAATACCAGACTGCTTTCTACCAGCTGGTGCTGCTGGCGACCCTGGCCGGCATCGGCCGCGCGGCGCTACGTGATGTGGCCCACGAAGTGCGGGTGCGCAAGCGCATCTATAGCCACGGCAACGCGCCCCAGGCCAGCGCCGATGCCCAGGTGCAGCAGGTGGTGGGCGAGATCGCGGCCCTGGTGTATGCCGCCGAAGCCGCCGCCCTGCGTGCTGCAGCCCCTGCGCAACAGGCCTACCTGGCGCGCTTTGCCGGGGATCCGGCCCAGGAGCGCGCGGCCAATGTGGCGGCGGAAATCGAATCGGCCACGGCCCAGGTGGTGGTCACCGAACTGGTCCAGCGCGCCACCAGCGAGCTGTTCAATGCCCTGGGGGCTTCGGACATTCGCCAGGGCAAGGCCCTGGACCGGCACTGGCGCAATGCGCGCACCGTGTCTTCGCACAACCCGGTGATCTACAAGGCGCGGATCGTCGGCGACTGGAAGATCAACGGCAGCGAGCCACCCTTTGTCTGGCAGATTGGCAACGGCCCCCAGCGCTGACCTCAGGCACCGCCCCCCGTAGGAGCTGGCCTGCCAGCGAAGGCGTTATCCAAGTGGGCGCTCGGCTCAGCGGCCTCTTCGCCGGCAAGCAGGCTCCTGCAGCGAAATCTCGGCGCACCGCCCCGTAGGAGCTGGCTTGCCAGCGAAGGCGTTATCCAGGCGGGCGCTCGGTTCAGGGAGAGGCATCCGACCAAGGTCGAGGCGGTCGCGCGGCGGGCTGGGTTGCAGGTAATATGGCGGACTTTCGCGCAGCCCCCTTTGCGCTTCTCGCCGAAATAAGCCGACCCCATGCCCTTTGAACTCAGCGTAGACCTGACCACCCTCGCCATTCTCGCCCTCGTGGCCTTCATCGCCGGTTTCATCGACGCCATTGCCGGCGGCGGCGGCCTGCTCACCACCCCGGCCCTGCTCACCGCCGGCCTGCCGCCGCACCTGGTGCTGGGCACCAACAAACTCAGCTCGACCTTCGGCTCGGCCACCGCCAGCTTCACCTTCTATCGGCGCAAGCTGTTCCACCCCAGGCAGTGGACCCACGCCATTGTCGGCACCCTGGTGGGCGCCCTGACCGGGGCCATCGTCGCTCACTACCTGCCGGCGGAATGGCTGAACAAGATGCTGCCGGTGATCGTCTTCGCCTGCGGCCTGTACCTGCTGTTCGGCGGCACGCCCAAGGCGCCACTGGACAGCGACGCACCGATCAAGAAGAAGTGGCAATCGAGCCAGGGCTTCAGCCTGGGCTTCTATGACGGCGTAGCCGGCCCCGGCACCGGGGCGTTCTGGACCGTGAGCAGCCTGCTGCTCTACCCCATCGACCTGGTCAAGGCCAGCGGCGTGGCCCGCAGCATGAACTTCGTCAGCAACATCGCGGCGCTGTCGGTGTTCGTGTTTTCCGGGCAGGTGGACTGGATCATCGGCCTGTGCATGGGCCTGTCGGTGATGGTCGGGGCCTTCTTCGGCGCACGCACCGCCATCAGCGGTGGTGCCAAGTTCATTCGCCCGGTGTTCATCACCGTGGTCCTCGGGCTGACCGTGCGCCTAGCCTGGCAGCACTGGTTCAGCGTGGCCTAGGCGGCGCGCCACATAGAGATCGATCAGGTAGCGGGCAATCGAGCGCGAGGCCGGCAATGGCGGTAGCGCATGGACGCTGAACCACTGGGCGTCCTCGATCTCGTCTTCCTGGGGAATGATCTCGCCGCCGGCGTATTCGGCGTGAAAGCCCAGCATCATCGAATGGGGGAACGGCCAGCATTGGCTGCCCACGTACTGAATGTTCCTGACTTCGATGCTCACCTCTTCGCGCACCTCGCGAATCAGGCAGTCCTCCGCCGACTCGCCCGGCTCGGCAAAGCCTGCCAGGGTGCTGTAGACCCCGGTGACGAAGCGCGGCGAACGAGCCAGGAGGATTTCGTCACCGCGGGTGATCAGTACGATCATGCTCGGTGAAATGCGCGGGTAGCTGCGCAGGTCGCAAGGCTGGCAATACATCGCCCGCTCCCCCGGCACCTGGGCCATGGGCCGCCCGCAACTGCCGCAGTACCGGTGCTCCCGGGCCCAGGTGCCGATCTGCGCGGCATAGCCCAGGACCTTATAAAGGGTATGATCGCCCTCCAGCATGAAGGCCCGCAGGCCTTTCCAGCCGCAGCCCGGCACTTCGGCGCGGGCGCTCAGTTCCAGCAGGTACACCGGCTCGCCATCGAGATGGCCGATGCCGTGTTCCGCCAGCAGCGGCAGGTCCTGGCCCTTGAGCCAGTGCCGCGGGAACAGCGCGCCGTTGTCGTCATAGAGAAAGCCGTCCGGGCCGCGGGCCACGGCCCAGCCGCCGGGAAGGTCGGTGTCGAGTACTGCGGTGGTCCAGCGTTCAATCATCGTCAATCAATCCAGAAATTCGGGTTTCTGTTTGCTCATATGGGCGGCGATGGCCACGCGCAAGTCGTTGGACTGCAACATGGCAGCGTTCCAGGTGGCGACATATTCCAGGCCGTCATCAATACGGTGGTCACGCATGTAGCTGAGCATTTCCTTGGTGCCGCTGACCGCGATCGGCGACTTGGCGGCGATCTCCCGGGCAATTCCCATGACCCCGTCCAGCAGGCTTGCGGCATCGCTGTAGGTCCGGTTGACCAGGCCAATGCTGCGTGCTTCCTCGGCACCGAAGGTGCGCCCAGTGTAGGCCAGCTCGCGCAGGATGCCGTCGCCGATGATACGTGGCAAACGTTGCAGTGTGCCGACATCCGCAGCCATGCCGATATCGATTTCCTTGATCGAGAATTGCGCATCGTCCGCGGCGTAACGCATGTCGCAGGCGCTGATCAGGTCGATGGCGCCCCCCAGGCAATAGCCCTGGATCGCCGCCAGCACCGGCTTGCGGCAGTTGTCCACGGCGTTGAACGAGGCTTGCAGCTGGAAGATCTTGCGCCGCAGCAGGCGCGCGTTGCGGCCCACATCCTTGCCCAGTTCGTTGGCCACCCCGGCCAGCATCATCAGGTCGATGCCCGAAGAGAAATGCTTGCCGGCACCGCTGAGCACCACCACGCGCACTGCGTCGGTGTCGTCGATCCAGCGGAAGATCTCGACGATCTCGCTCCAGAACGCAGCGTTCATGGCGTTGATCTTTTCCGGGCGGTTGATCTGCACATGGGCGATGTTGTCAGCGAGTTCGACGCGAAAGGCTTGGTATTCGGACATGGCAGTGATCCTTTACTGGGCAGAAAATGAGGGCCGAACTATAGCAAGTGGCGGCGGCGGGCCGTAAGGCAGCGCATCGGCCAAAAGCGGGACTGGCCACCGCCCCTGCGGGAGCCGGCTTGCCGGCGAAGAGGCCCCTGAATAACGCCTTCGCTGGCAAGCCAGCGCCTACATGGGGGCGATGTGGGGGTGATGAGCTCAGCCTTGCCTGATGCAATAGAAGGCGGCGGTCGTGTAAGGCACGGTGACCTGGGGCTTGCCCCGCAGCTGCGGCTCGCTGTCGATCAGGGCGGCGATCTGCCGGTCCACGGCCTCGCGTTCGGCCTGGGGCAAGGCGGCGATGAAGCTGGTGGAGCGCACACGGTTGAAGATCACGTCCTCCGGCGTGCCGCTGTGGCCCTGGGTGAAATGCTGTTCCTGCAGGGGCCCGAAACCCGGGTGGGGAAAGGCCTGGCGCCAGGCACCGGTGTAATAGCGCGGGGTATCGGCCTGCAAGGCATTGACGATGGCGTCCAGGCGCGCCACCCAGGGCACCCGGGCATCCCGCAGGTTCCACACCAGGGCCAGCTTGCCGCCGGGCTTGAGCACGCGATGGATTTCCTCCAGTGCCGCGCGGTGGGCAAACCAGTGAAAGGCCTGGGCACAGACCAGCACATCCACCGAGGCATCCTTGAGCGGCAGCGCCTCGGCGCTGCCCTCCAGTACCTGGGCCTCGGGCTGGGCCGCCGCCAGCCTGGCGCGCATTTGCTCGACCGGCTCCACCGCGATCACCTGGGCCCCGGTAGCCAGCAAGCGGCCGGTGAACTTCCCGGTGCCAGCGCCCAGGTCCACCACCACTCTGCCCGGCCCGAGGCCCAGCGTCTTCCGCAGCCAGGGCTCAAGGGCTGGCGGATAGTCCGGCCGGCCCCGCACATAGGTATCGGCGGCCTGTTGGTAGCCGTCGGCCGCAGCATGATGAATCGCCTGATCGTTCATGGATGAACCTCCTCATTGCGGGTGAGTACGAACAGGATAAACCGTGCCCGACAACAGACAGCATGAAACTCCTGTCAGTTGCACCCCCGCCGCAGGAGCAGGCTACAGGAGCTGGCTTGCCAGCGAAGGCGTTATCCGCAGGGGCGCTCGGCTCAGGGGCCTCTTCGCCGCCAAGCCGGCTCCTCCAACGAATCCGCACCGCCTGGTAGGCGGCCTTGAGACAAGCGCCGGGCTCTGCGGCCCTTTCGCCGGCAAGCCGGCTCCTACGGATTCAGGCCCTGGGCGGGGGCGGCAGGCTCAGGCGAAAACGCGCGCCGCCCAGGGGCGAGGCTTCCACGGTCAGGGTGCCGTCCTGGGCTTCCAGGGCCCGGCGGCTGATGGCCAGACCCAGGCCGAAGCCGCCGGTGGCGCGGTCGCGGCTGCGGTCCAGGCGGTAGAACGGCTCGAACACCCGCTCGCGCTCGTCGTCGGGAATGCCGATGCCGTCATCGTCGACCCAGATCTCGCAGCCGTCGTCGCTGACCAGCACCCCCACCTGGATGCGCTTCTCGCAATAACGGGTGGCATTGCGCAGCAGGTTCTGCAAGGCCCGGGCGGTCAGCCGTGGGTCCAGGGTGAAACGTTCCAGGGCACCGTGCAGCAGGACGTCGATGACGATATCCGACTCCAGCTCATCGTCGACACTGCCCAGGATGCTGTCGATGAACTCGTCCAGGGACACCTCGATCTGCTCCGGCAGGCACGCCGGGTTCTGCAGGCGGCTGTAGGACAGCAGCTCCAGTACCAGTTCATCCAGTTCGCGAATGTGCGCCACCAACCCTTGCAGGCGCTCGCGGCTGGCCGCCGGCAAATCGTCGGAGAGCGCCAGGGCCAGGCCGAAATCCAGCCGGGTCAGGGGCGTGCGCAGTTCGTGGGACACCGCGTTGAGCAGGTCACGCTGCTGGTTCAGGAGTTTTTCGATATCCCCGGCCATGGTGTCGAAGACATTGGCCAGGCTGCCGATGTTGGAACTGGCGGGCAGCTGGGTGCGCTCGCCCAGATGGCCCTTGCCGAAGCGTTCGGCGGTGCGCTTGAGGCGCTCCAGGTCACGCCAGTGCGGGCGCACCCAGAGCAGCAGGCAGGCCAGCAGCACGGCGACGATCAGGACATTGATGCTCCAGTACAGCAGGTTGACGTCCAGCGGGTCCGGCGGCACCACCAGCTTCACCGCCAGTTGTTCATCCAGCGGCGACACCGCCAGGGTGCGCCAGCCCCAATCGCCCAGGCGCACCACTTTCTCGCCGCGTTGCAGGCGCTCACGCTCGTAATCGCTGAAATCCGGGTCGTCGATGCGCACCAGGGCTACCTGCAGCGGGTGGAACTCCTCGTCCATTTCCTTGACCAGGGTCGGCCACTGCTGCGCCGGCAAGGCGCGGAACTGCTTGACGATCAGGCTCTGCAGGCCCCGGGACTGGTCCAGGTTGTAGTCCAGGAAACGCTCGTGGAAAACCTTGATCACCAGGTCCGGGATCAGGTAGATCGCGGCGCTGAAGGCAATGATGGTGATCAGGTACAGACGGACCAGGATGCGCAGCATGGAATCAGCATTCCCACTCGGAACGGCTGAACAGGTAACCCTTGCCCCACACGGTCTTGATCTTGCGCGCCTCGCCGGCGTGATCATCGAATTTGCGCCGCAGCTTGGAGATCGCCACGTCCACCGAACGATCGGTGCCGTTGAACTCGATGCCCCGCAGGCGCTGCAGGATCTGGTCGCGGCTCAGCACTTCACCGGCGTGCCGGGCCAGCACCACCAGCAGGTTGTACTCGCCGCTGGACAGCTCCACCAACTGCTCGCGCCAGGTCACGGTGCGCTCCGACAGGTCGATGCACAGGTTGCCCATGAGGATCTGGTCGCTGGCGCTCTGCGGCTCGCTGAGGCTGCTGCGGCGCAACAGGGTACGGACCCGGGCCAGTAGCACTCGCGGTTCGCAAGGTTTTGTCACATAGTCGTCGGCGCCCATTTCCAGACCCAGCACCTGATCATGGCTATCATCCCGCGCGGTCAGCATCAGGATCGGCAGGGTCGCCGAGTCGGCGCGCAACAGGCGGCAGACCTGCAGGCCATCCAGGCCCGGCAGCATCAGGTCGAGGATCACCAGGTCCGGGGGGCTGGCCTTGGCCCGCTCCCGCACCTGGTCACCACGGCTGATCACGCTGACCTGATAGCCATTGCGTTCCAGGTAGCTGGCGATCAGTTCGGACAGCGCGGTGTCGTCTTCGACAAGAAGAATATTGGGCATGGAGAGCGATCTTTATTGAAGAAATACAGAATACCGGCGTTCTTTATAAGGCACCGGGCAAAACCAGCAAGGCGCCAAGGATATACAACCCTGGCCGCACCGGTGCGCAGGCTTCACACTTTTTCACACAGCACCTACACAGCTTCACAGCGGGCCTTGACCCATGCCCTTAGCATGCCGAGGTCATTATTGGGGTATCAGCATGTCGAATAAACTCTTTGCGCCATTCTGCCTGGTCGTTCTGGCAGCGGCGCTGAGCGCGTGTGGCAAGACCGAAGGCGAGCAGACACCGCCACCGGCCAAGGTACGAATCGAAACCGTACAGAGCCAGGCCCTGTCCATCACCAGCGAACTGAGCGGGCGCATCGCCGCGCCACGGATCGCCGAAGTCCGCGCCCGGGTGGCCGGGGTGGTGCTGCAACGGACCTTCCGCGAAGGCTCCGACGTCAAGCAGGGCGAGGTCTTGTTCCGCATCGACCCGGCCCCGTTCAAGGCTGACCTGGACAGCGCCCAGGCCAGCTTGCGCAAGGCCGAGGCCACCGCCTTTCAGGCGCAGTTGCAGGAGCAGCGCTATTCCAAGCTCGTCGCCGACCAGGCCATCAGCGGCCAGGAATACGACAATGCCCGGGCTGCGGCACGCCAGGCCAGCGCCGACGTCGCCGCCAACCAGGCCGCCGTGCAGCGGGCCAAGCTCAACCTCGGCTATGCCACCGTCACCGCGCCGATTTCCGGCCGGGTCGGCCGCGCCCTGGTCACCGAAGGCGCCCTGGTGGGCCAGAACGAGACCACGCCGCTGGCGCTGATCCAGCAACTGGACCCGATCCACGCCGACCTGACCCAGTCCACCCGTGAACTCAACGACCTGCGCCGGGCCTTCCGCGCCGGCCAGTTGCAGCAGGTGGGCAAGGACCAGGCCAAGGCGACCCTGATCCAGGACGACGGCAGCCTCTACCCGCTGCCGGGCAAGCTGTTGTTCGCCGATATCAGCGTTGACCCGAGTACCGGGCAGATCATCCTGCGCAGCGAGTTCCCCAACCCGGACCTCGACCTGCTGCCCGGCAGTTTCGTGCGCGTGCGCCTGGAACAGGCAGTCAACCAGCAAGGCATCAGCGTGCCGCAGCGAGCCATCCAGCGCGACAGCGCCGGCATCGCCCAGGTGCTGCTGGTGGATGCGCAAAACAACGTGGTGCAGCACCCGGTGCAACTGGGTGGAGTGCAGAACGATCGCTGGATCGTCACCGAGGGCCTCAAGCCCGGTGACCGGGTGATTGTCGAAGGCCTGCAACACGCCCGCCCCGGCGAGCCGGTGGAAATCGACGCCAGCCCCCTTGCGCACGTCCAGAACCCTGGCCAGTAGGTAGTACACATGCCGCAATTCTTTATTGACCGCCCGGTATTCGCCTGGGTGGTCGCCTTCTTCATCCTGTTGGCCGGCGCCCTGGCGATCCCCCAACTGCCGGTGGCGCAATACCCCACCGTGGCCCCGCCGCAGATCGAGATCTACGCCGCCTACCCGGGCGCCTCGGCACAGACCCTGGACGAATCGGTGGTCAGCCTGATCGAGCAGGAGCTCAACGGTGCCGACCACCTGCTGTACTTCTCGTCCCAGAGCAGCCTCGGCAGCGCCACCATCACCGCCACCTTCCAGCCGGGTACCAACCCGGAACTGGCCCAGGTGGACGTGCAGAACCGTCTCAAGGCGGTGGAGCCGCGCCTGCCCCAGGCGGTGACCCAGCAGGGCCTGCAAGTGGAGAAAGTTTCCGCCGGCTTCCTCTTGCTGATCACCCTGACCTCCAGTGACGGCCGCCTGAACGATGTCGCCCTCAGCGACTACCTGGCGCGCAACGTGATGAACGAGATCCGCCGCCTCGATGGCGTCGGCAAGGCCCAGTTGTACGGTGCCGAGCGGGCCATGCGGATCTGGCTCGACCCGCAGAAACTGATCGGTTTCAACCTGACCCCGGCCGACGTCAACGCCGCGGTGGCGGCGCAGAACGCCCAGGTTCCGGCCGGCAGCATCGGCGACCTGCCCAACCCCGCCAGCCAGGAAATCACCGCGACCATCCTGGTCAAGGGCCAGCTTTCCAGCCCTGAAGAGTTTGCCGATATCGTCCTGCGGGCCAACCCCGACGGCTCCACGGTACGCATCGGCGATGTGGCCCGGGTGGAAGTCGGCAGCCAGGAATACCAGTACGGCACCCGCCTGAACGGCAAGCCGTCCACCGCGGTGGGCGTGCAGTTGTCCCCCGGGGCCAACGCGTTGAATACCGCGACCCTGATCCGCGCCAAGATGGACGAGCTGTCGCGCTATTTCCCGGCCGGCGTGGAATACAAGATCCCCTACGACACCTCGCCCTTCGTCAAGGTCTCGATCACCAAGGTGCTCTACACCCTGGCCGAAGCCATGGTGCTGGTGTTCCTGGTGATGTTCCTGTTCCTGCAGAACATCCGCTACACCCTGATCCCCACCCTGGTGGTGCCCGTGGCCCTGATGGGCACCTTCGCCACCATGCTGGCCCTGGGGTTCTCGATCAACGTGCTGACCATGTTCGGCATGGTGCTGGCCATCGGCATCCTGGTGGACGATGCCATCGTGGTGGTGGAGAACGTCGAGCGGATCATGGCCTCCGAAGGCCTGTCGCCCAAGGAAGCCACGCGCAAGGCGATGCAGCAGATCACCGGGGCCATCATCGGCATCACCCTGGTGCTGGTGGCGGTGTTCATCCCCATGGCCTTCATGCCCGGCTCGGTGGGGGTGATCTACCAGCAGTTCTCGCTGTCCATGGCCACCTCGATCCTGTTCTCGGCGTTCCTCGCCCTGACCCTGACCCCGGCCCTGTGCGCCACCCTGCTCAAGCCCATCGCGGCGGGCGAACACCATGAACGCACGGGGTTCTTCGGCTGGTTCAACCGGCGCTTCGAACGCCTGAGCGACAGCTATCAGGGCGGCGTGACCTATGCCCTCAAGCGTACCGGCCGCTACCTGCTGATCTACCTGGCGCTGCTGGCGATCATGGCGCTGCTGTTCAGCCGCCTGCCCTCCTCCTTCCTGCCCGTGGAGGACCAGGGCTACACCATCACCGACATCCAGCTGCCACCTGGTGCCAGCCAGAACCGCACGATCAAGGTGGTGGAGCAGATCGAAGCGCACAACGCCAGCGAACCGGGAGTCGGCGACAGCACCATCATTCTCGGCTTCAGCTTCTCGGGTAACGGGCAGAACGCCGCGCTGGCCTTCACCACGCTCAAGGACTGGTCGCAACGGGGCAGCGAGGATTCGGCGATGTCCATCGCCGACCGCGCCAACGCCGCCCTTGGCGCGATCAAGGATGCCGTGGTGTACGCCGTGCTGCCGCCGCCGATCGATGGCCTGGGCACCTCCAGCGGCTTCGAGTTCCGCCTGCAGGACCGTGGCGGCGTCGGCCACGCGGCCCTGATGCAGGCCCGGGACGAGCTGCTCAAGGCCACGGAAAAGAGCCCGATCCTGGCCAACGTCCGGGAAAGTGCCCTGGCCGAAGCGCCGCAGGTGCAACTGGAGGTCGACCGCAAGCAGGCCAACGCCCTGGGCGTGTCCTTTGCCGATATCGGCAGCCTGCTGTCCACCGCCCTGGGGTCGTCCTACGTCAACGACTTCCCCAACCAGGGGCGGATGCAGCGGGTGGTGATCCAGGCCGAAGGCGACCAGCGCAGCCAGGTCGAAGACTTGCTGCGCCTGAACGTGCGCAACAGCGCCGGCAAGATGGTGCCGCTGTCGGCCTTCGTCCGCGCCAGCTGGAGCCTGGGCCCGGCGCAACTGACCCGCTACAACGGCTACCCGGCCATTGCCGTCTCCGGCGAGCCGGCCCCTGGCCACAGTACCGGTGAAGCCATGCAGGAAATCGAACGGCTGGTGGCGCAGTTGCCCACCGGGCTGGGCCTGGAATGGACCGGCCTGTCACTCCAGGAACGGCTCTCCGGCAGCCAGGCGCCGATGCTGCTGGGCCTGTCGCTGCTGATCGTGTTCCTGTGCCTGGCGGCGCTCTACGAGAGCTGGTCGATTCCCACTTCGGTGCTGCTGGTGGTGCCCCTGGGGGTACTGGGCGCAGTGCTGGCGGTGAGCCTGCGCGGCATGCCCAACGACGTGTTCTTCAAGGTCGGCCTGATCACCATCATCGGCCTGTCGGCGAAGAACGCGATCCTGATCATCGAGTTCGCCAAGAGCCTGTACGACGAAGGCCATGATCTGATCGATGCCACGGTGCAGGCTGCACGCCTGCGCCTGCGCCCCATCGTCATGACCTCGCTGGCGTTCATCCTCGGCGTGGTGCCCCTGGCCATCGCCACCGGCGCCAGCTCCGCCAGCCAGCAGGCGATCGGTACCGGGGTGATCGGCGGCATGATCACCGCAACCCTGGCAGTGATCTTCGTGCCGGTGTTCTTCGTGGTGGTGATGAAACTGGTGAAACGCGGTTCGTCCAAGGACTGACATCGCTGCATGGGGTCCCGGTTCCGGGGCCCCTTCTTCTCTTGCCCCCTCTTCTCGTCTCAGGCCGCCATGGCCGGGCATACCCGTGCCTGTGGGCAATCCAGGGCGAAAGGCCCGGGAAAGGCCGCAGCGGATTTGCCCGGTGGATTGCCCGCCAGCAACGCCGGAGCCTTGGCCGCCTGGCTGTGATGGGCGATCTGGTGATTGCATTCGATGGCCCGCGCCAATGCTCCGGCCGAACCCTGGCCCAGCCCCAGCAGGCTGGTGCCATTGGTGAAGAACGCGAGGAAGGCGGTGATCATCAGACGGCGCCCTTTCATGGCCGTCTCCCCGCTTCGGCATGGAGTACCGGGCCCTGGCCGCTTGCCGCGCCGGAATCAATCAACGCAGCGCTCGGCAGGCCCGCAGCCAGGCTGGCCCAGAGCATCAGAAGCAGATAAAGCCCCAGCGCCAGGTAGGCGCCGTGCTTGGCGGAACTGAGGATCGAACGGGCCATGGTGATCTCCTGAGGCGTTTTCGTGCCCAGAGGATCTATCAATCAAACGCCAGTAAAAAGACGTTTATATCCATAGCCATCATCAATTTTCTTGATGCTTTAAACTCGCGTCTCAGTCCTGCAACAGGCTGGTCAGACGCTCGCGGGAAGTCTCCGGCTCGCCTTCGACAGGCTGGGCAGAGGACAGGATGGGGGTGGAGTAGAGCAACAGCAGAACCACGGTCAGACGCATCACCATGCTATCGATCCTTGCTCGGGAAAGAGTCAATAATTCAGCGTCAAATTTAAACACATGGCTATATGACACTACCAAGCAAAATTTGCCTGGCGGGAAGAATAAGTCGCAAACAGGTGATGCAGGAGCGACATCACTGCTTCAGTGACTTCGCTCCTGCATACCTTGGGTTTGCTGCTTGCGGGGTGATCCGGAGCGCTCATTGCTGGGCTTTGTGATCCAGGGCGGCGTAGAAGTTGGCGCTTTGTTGCAGGTACTTCTGGGTGTAGGTGTTGGTGCTGGATTTCTTCTGGCTGATTTCCACGCTGGCGCTGGCAGGCAGTGCCACGGTGGCGGAAATGGCGGAGGCTGCGATCACGGAGAAGAGATTGAAGTTCATGGCGGTAACCCTCGTATTCAGTTGGCTTGCTTGCCCGTGTGGGCCGTGAAGCAAACTTACTCCCGAGGGTTGGCGGGAAAAAATTCTTTGCGGCAGTAGCCATTATCAGCGTCGTTAATAGAAGGAGTCAGGCCCCGGATGCCGGGGCCTGCGGTCTATTGACGCACCAGGAATTTGATATCGCTTGGGGAATCGAACGGCAGTTTCTGCACGGTCTTGCCCAGGAAACCGGTCTTGGCGTCGCGCTCGATCACCACGATCTCGTTGCTTTTCTGGTTGCCGATCAGCACATAGCGGTTGCTCGGGTCGAGGCTGAACTCCCGTGGGTGATCACCTTCCACCGAACGCCGCTGGATTTCCTTGAGCTGGCCATTGGCCGGGTCGATGGCAAATACCAGCAACTGGTTGGCGGTGCCCCGGTTGCTGACATACAGGTACTGGCCGTCCTTGGAAGCATGCAAGGCCGCGGCGGCCTTTTTCTCCTTGGAGCCGTTGGCCGCCAGGTCGAGCATCTGACGCTGAGTCAGCTTGCCGTCCTGGTAGTCGAATACCGCCAGTTGAGCGCTCATTTCCATGGTCAGGTAGGCATGCTTGCCATCGGCGCTGAACAGCAGGTGCCGCGGGCCGCTGCCCGGCGGCAGCTGGACGAAGGCCGGATCGGCCGGGCTCAGCGGGTGTTCCGCATTGGCCTTGGGGTCATAGCGATAGACGAAGATCTTGTCCGCACCCAGGTCGTTGGCGAACAGGAACTTGCCGTCCGGGGACGGCACCGACGAATGCACGTGGGCCGATTGCTGGCGCTCGGGGTCGACCCGGCTGGCCGGATGACTGGTGAGCTGCACCACCGGCGACAAATGACCGTCATCGCTGACCGGCACCACCGCCAGGCTGCCGCCCGGATCCACATCCACCGAATAGTTGCTGACGAACAGGTAGTTGCCGTCGGCACTCAGGCTGGAATGGGTGGGCTCGTTACCCTGGCTCTGCACCTGGTTGATCAGGCTCAGTTGATGGGTTTTCGGCGCCAGGCTGTAGCTGCTGACACGACCGATGGGGTCGGCCTGCCCCGGGCTGTTCTCATTCACCGCGAAGACGAACTTGAGGTTCTTGGACAAGGTCAGCCAGGACGGGTTGGAGCTCTTCACCACCTGCAGCGGCTTGGGGTCGATCTGCCCGGTGCGCTCATTGAATTGCAGGCGGTACAGACCCTGGCTCTGGCCCTGGGTATAGGACCCCACCAGCAGCTCATGGGTTTCGGTGGCCGGCGCGGCGTGGACCGCCATGGCACCGACACTGCCGGCCATCAGCAGGGGCCAGAAATTACGCATCTTCATGTTCACCTTCCTCTTCGTCGCGGGCACTGAACGCGCTCATGCACACCAGGCGGTGCTCACCGGAGTCGCCTGCCAGGGTCCAGCTCTGCAAGTCCTGGTCGAAGGTCGCGGCCTGGACCTGGGCCAGGGTAAAGCCCCAGCGCTTGGCCGCGCGGCCGTCCATGCACTCGATCAGCAGGCGCTGCTCGTCGAGGGTGAAATCGAAAGCGTGCAGGCCGTCGATTTCCAGCATGTCGCAGGCTTCAAGGGCGCAGAGCAAGGTGTCGGTAGCAGCGGTCATAGCGATCAGTCATCAGATGGAAAGGCGCAATGATAGCTGATTGGCGTTGCCGGGTTGGGCCAGCATTGCGCCGCGCAAGCGACTGCCCCGGATACATCCTCCGACAGGCGCTGCCGGGGCGGCCCGGTTCTTCAGCACCACCCGCTTTTCCCTCGGAACACCGGGCATGAAAAAGCCGCACCCGAGGGTGCGGCTGAGTACTCATGCAACGGGATCAGTGGGCGAACAGCGAGTTGCCCTTCTGCCCCGCCAGCTTCTCCGGCTTGATCAGGAACCGCGCCAGGGCCGGCAGCAGCCACAGGGCACCGAACATGTTCCACAGCAGCATGAAGGTCAGCATCAGGCCCATGTCGGCCTGGAACTTGATGGCCGAGAAGATCCAGGTGCACACGCCGATGGCCAGGCACAGGCCGGTGAACAGCACGGCCTTGCCGGTGGAGCGCAGGGTCTGGTAGTAGGCCTCCTGCAGCGGCAGGCCGGCCCGCAGGAAGCTCTCCAGGCGGCTGTAGATATAGATGCCGTAGTCCACGCCGATGCCCACCCCCAGCGCCACCACCGGAAGGGTCGCCACCTTGACCCCGATGCCCATGAAGGCCATCAGCGCGTTGCCCAGCACCGACGTCAGCACCAGTGGCAGGACGATGCACAGGGTCGCCGCCCAGGAGCGGAAGGTGATCATGCACATGCCGGCCACGCAGATGTAGACCAGGATCAGGATGGTCAGCTCGGACTCCTTGATCACCTCGTTGGTCGCGGCCTCGATCCCGGCGTTACCGGCGGCGAGGATGAACTCCAGGCCGTCCTTGTTGTGCTGCGTGGCGAACTCCTGCACCGCATGCACCGCGCGATCCAGGGTCGCGGCCTTGTGGTCGTTGAGGAACACCAGCACCGGCGCCAGGGAGCAGTTGTTGTTGTACAGGCCGTCGGCCCGGGCAATGGAGTTGTTCAGCACGTCAGGGTTGCGCGACAGGGTTTCCCACTTCAGGTTGCCCTCGTTCATGCCCTTGATCATCTGCTTGGACACGGTCACCAGGGAAATCGCCGACTGAACGCCCTCGGTGTTCTGCATCTTCCACATCAACTCGTCGATCGGCGCCATGGCCTCATAGCGCGAGCAGCCTTCGGCCGCGGTCTTGACCATCACCACCAGCACGTCGGAGCTGGTGGAGTAATTGCTGATGATGAAGTTGTTGTCCTTGTTGTAGCGCGAATCGGGACGCAGCTCCGGGGCGCCCTGGTCGAGGTCGCCGATCTTCAGGTTCTGGCTGTACCAGAGGCCGCCGGCAAAGGCCACCAGGGCCAGGGCGATGGAAATCGGCGCGACTTTGGGGCTGGCAAAGTTAGACAGCAGGCGCCAGAACGGATGCTCGCGGGAAGCGTCCTTCTTGCTGCGTTCGATGGCGCGCTTACTGATGCCGACGTAGGAAATCGCCACCGGCAGCAGGATCAGGTTGGTGAACACGATCACCGCCACACCGATGGAGGCACCGATAGCCAGCTCGCGGATCACCCCGATATCGATGATCAGCAAGGTGATGAAGCCCACGGCGTCGGCGAGGATCGCGATCATCCCCGGCAGGAACAGCTGGCGGAAGGTGCGCCGCGCCGCGGTCAGGGCATTGTCGGCATCACTGGACTGCAAGGCGATGCCGTTGATCTTCTGCACCCCGTGGGAAATGCCGATGGCGAAGATCAGGAACGGCACCAGCATTGAATACGGGTCCAGGCCAAAACCGAAGGCGTGCATCAGGCCCAGTTGCCAGACCACCGCCACCAGGGTGGTGATCAATACCGCGATGGTGCTGCGGATGCACCAGGTGAACCAGTACAGCAGCACCAGGGTGATGATGAAGGCCACGCCGAAGAACATCACCACCATGATCAGGCCGTCGATCAGGTCGCCGACCTTCTTGGCGAAGCCGACGATGTGGATCTTCACATTGGGGTTCTGCGCCTCGAACTTGTCGCGGATCTTCTCTTCCAACTGGTGGGAGAATTTCTGATAGTCCAGGGCCAGCAGCTTGCCCTGGTCCTGCGGGTCCGGGTAGGACTCCAGCAGCGGGATATCGACGATGCTGGACTTGAAGTCGTTGGCCACCAGACGCCCGACCTGGCCGGACTTGAGCACGTTGTTGCGCAGCTGTTCGAGGCTGTCGGCCGAACCGTTGTAGCTCTGGGGAATCACCTCGCCGCCGGCGAAGCCCTCTTCGGTCACTTCGGTCCAGCGCACGCTGGGGCTCCACAGCGACTTGAGCCCGGAGCGATCGACGCCGGAGATGTAGAACACCTCGTCGTTGATCTGCCGCAGGGTTTCCATGTAGTCCTTGGTGAAGATGTCGCCGTCGCGGGCCTCCACCGAGATGCGCACGGTGTTGCCCAGGTTCGCCAGGTCGTTGCGGTGCTCCATCATCCGCTCGATGAACGGGTGCTTGAGCGGGATCATCTTCTCGAAGCTGGTGGACGGCCGGATCAGGGTCGCCTGCCAGAACAGGAAAGCGCTGACCAGCAAGCAGATGAAGATCACTGCCGGGCGGTTATTGAAAATCAGGCGCTCAAGAAAGTTCGCCTTGTCCTGGTGATGACTGCTCATGGAATTCCCCACCTTCTTATTATGTGCCCGGCTTATTGGCCGAGTTCAGCGCCCGTTGCTGCAGAAACCCGTACACCGCCCTGCCCGGCCAGGATCAGGTCGCCGTTGCCGGCAGCGGTGACCGCCGACAGCGAGATGCGGTCCGCACGGTTGAATACGCTGAAGGTCTGGCCGTGGTCGGTGCTGCGGATCACGCTGCCGCCGTTGCCGACGATCACCAGCGAGCCATCGTCCAGCAAGGTCGCCCCCGACAGGCCGAACTCCAGGGCGCCACGGGCGGCGTTCAACTCCACCTGTTCCCAGGTGCTGCCGAAATCCGTGGAGCGGTAGAGATTGCCGCGCAGGCCATAGACCAGCAGAGTGGCCGGCTGGCCGGTGCCGATCACGCCGAACAAGGAGCCTTCATAGGGGCCTTCGAGGCGCTCCCAGGTCTGCCCGTCATCGGCGGAGCGGAACATGCTGCCCTGCTCACCGACAATGAACAGCCCCGAATCCTTGACCTGGGCAATGGCGTTGAGGTGGAACTGGTCCTCGTTGTCGAGGCGGTCGCTGACGTCCTCCCAATGCTGGCCGCCATCGCTGGTTTCCAGCAGGGCCCCGTAGGCGCCCACGGCGTAGCCGGTCTGGGTGTCCTTGAACCATACATCGAGCAAGGGTGCCTCGCGCTTGAGGTCCTGGAACTGCCGGGTCCAGGTGGCACCGCCGTCGCTGCTGGCCAGGACCTGGGCATCGTGGCCCACCGCCCAGCCGCGCTTATCATCGACGAAGTAAACCGCCGTCAGCAGTTGCCGGGTCGGCACCTTGGCCTGGACCCAGGTCTGGCCCTGGTCGTCGGAATAGAGAATGTGCCCGCGATCGCCCACCGCCACCAGGCGCTTGCCGGCGTGGACCACATCGAGCATCAGGCTTTTCGCCGCCTTGGGCGATTCGATGGAATAGACAGAATCCGCTGCAGTGGCAGCGGCCAGGACTGGCGTCGACAGCGTCACGACGCCCAACAGCGAGAGCGCTGTAGCCAACAGTGCGAACGTGCGCAGCGCCGGCGGGCGGCCAACAACCACACCCATGACAGGCTCACTCATAGACCATTCCCCCATTATTATTGTCAGGTCATTCAACCTCTCAGGGCGCCTTGAGGGGGCTGCGCAGGCCTGGGCGATCATGACGATCGTCCTGGAAACTGCAATCTAGAGCCCCTTCGGCTGCGGGCTATCCTATCGGGCTTTGGAAAGGTCTGACAATCGACGCCACGTTATCTTTTGTTAACCATCAGCCCCTGCCAAAACCCTGCATGATCGGCCATTCGCAAGACTGATGGATGTGTCTAGGCCGCGTCTGCGCGACAGTGGGACAAAGCCTGATCCAGGACAGGGGCCGACACTCCCCGGCCGGGGCTATGATGAGCCGGACAGACTTCAGGACAGAGCCATGATTGCCATACGCGAGGCGTGGAAAGCCGGATTGCTGGGACGTGCGCACTGGGGCCGCAACCTGGTGTCCGGGGTGATTGTCGCAGTGGTGGCGCTGCCCCTGGCCATGGCCTTCGCCATCGCCTCCGGGGTCAAGCCCGAACAGGGCATCTACACCGCCATCGTCGGCGGCCTGCTGGTGTCGCTGTTCGGCGGCAGCCGGGTGCAGATCGCCGGGCCCACCGGGGCCTTTATCGTGATCCTCGCCGGGGTCACCGCCCAATACGGGGTCGGCGGCCTGCAACTGGCGACCCTGATGGCCGGGTTGATCCTGTTCCTGCTGGGCATCAGCCGCCTGGGCGCCCTGATCAAGTTCATCCCGGACCCGGTGATCCTGGGTTTCACCGCCGGTATCGGGGTAATCATCTGGGTCAGCCAGTGGAAGGATTTCTTCGGCCTGCCCGCGGTCAGCGGCGAGCACTTTCATCAGAAACTCTGGCACCTGCTGCAAGCCCTGCCCCAACTGCACCTGACCACCACCCTGCTGGCCCTGCTGAGCCTGGCGCTGCTGCTATGGGTGCCGCGCATCCCCCAGCTCAAGCGTTTGCCGGCCCCCCTGCTGGCCATGACCCTGGCCACGGCCTTGCAGTCGCTGTTCCAGTTCCAGGGCGTGGCCACCATTGGCAGTGCCTTCGGTGGCATTCCCCAGGGCTTGCCGGCGTTGCAGTTTCCAGAGGTCAGCCTGCCGCAGGTCCTGGACCTGATCGGCCCGGCCTTCGCCATCGCCATGCTCGGGGCCATCGAATCGCTGCTGTCGGCGGTGGTGGCCGATGGCATGGCTGGCACCCGCCATGACTCCAACCAGGAACTGATGGGCCAGGGCATCGCCAACCTGGTCACCCCGCTGTTCGGCGGTTTCGCCGCCACCGGCGCCATTGCCCGTACCGCCACCAATATCCGCAACGGCGGCAGCAGCCCGCTGGCCGGTATCGTCCATGCCCTGGTGCTGCTGCTGATCATCCTGTTCCTGGCGCCGCTGGCAGCGAACATTCCGCTGTGCGCCCTGGCGGCGATCCTGTTCGTGGTGGCCTACAACATGAGCGAGCTGCACCACTTCAAGCGCATGCTACAACGGGCCCCCCGGGCCGATGTGGCGATCCTGCTGTGCACCTTTGTGCTGACCGTGTTCAGCGACCTGGTGATCGCGGTGAACATCGGCGTGGTCCTGGCCATGCTGCATTTTCTGCGGCGCATGGCCTCCTCGGTGGAAGTGCAACAGGTGGTGGAACAGGATCTGCAGCAGGAACTGCACCGCAGTGGCCAGCAGCACCTGCCACCGGGCGTGCTGATCTACACCATCGAAGGGCCGTTGTTCTTTGGCGCCGCGGAGACCTTCGAACGGGCCCTGGCCCAGACCCACAGCGACCCGCAGGTGCTGATCATCCGCCTCAAGCATGTGCCGTTCATGGACATTACCGGGCTGCAGACCCTGGAAGAAGTGATAGGCCAGCTGCATAAGCGCGCGATTGTGGTGAAGCTGTGCGAAGCCAACCTCAAGGTGCACGGCAAGCTGGAGCGGGTCGGCATCCTGCACGCCATCGGCGCGCAGAACTATCACCGCGACTTGAGCGAAGCGCTACAGAGCCAAATCCCCCCTGCCTCGCCACCACCGCTCTCGTAGGAGCTGGCTTGCCAGCGAAGGGATGCCGAGGGCGGTACAAGGCTTGAGGGCCTCTTCGCCGGCAAGCCGGCTCCTACGGGGGATATGCGGTGGTTTGGGTCCGTAGGAGCTGGCTTGCCAGCGAAGGCGATGCCGGGGGCGATACAAGCCTCAGGCGAGGCTTTTGCTCACCACCTCGAACACATCGCTGGACAGCTCGCCGGAGGTGCGGATGCGCTCCAGTTCGCCTTTCATCAGTGCCTGGCGGGCACTGTCGTATTTGCGCCAGCGGGTCAGCGGCGCCAGTTGCCGCGAGGCAATCTGCGGGTTGAAGCCGTTGAGCTGGATCACCAGGTCCGCCAGGAAGCGATAGCCCGAACCATCGGCGGCGTGGAAGTTGATCAGGTTCTGCCCGGCAAACGCCCCCACCAGCGCCCGCACCTTGTTCGGGTTCTTGATGTTGAACGCCGGGTGCTGCATCAGTGCCTTGACCCGCTCCAGGCCACCAGGCAACGGGCTGCCGGCCTGCACGCTGAACCATTGGTCCATGACCAGGGCGTTGTCCTTGAAGTTCTCGGCGAATACTTCTAGGGCCTTGGCCTTCTCGGCCTCGAACGGCGAGTTGACCAGGACCGCCAGGGCGGTCAGGCGCTCGGTCATGTTGTCGGCGCTGTCGAACTGTTCGATGGCCGCAGCCAGTACCTCGGGCTTGTGGGTCAGCATCAGGTACGACAGGGCGATGTTCTGCAGCGCGCGACGGGCAAAATGCTCGGACTCGGCCACATAGGCGGTGGCCTTGGACACCTGCCGATTGGCCTGATAGCGCTTCCACAGGGCATCGAACAGACTGTCAGCCAGTTGCTGACGGGCAAACTCGCGAGCCGCGTGGATCGCCTCGACATCCGCCACTTCGCTGATCTCGGTGAGGTAGGCCTCGCCCGGCAGGGACAGCATTTCGGCGACCATGGCCTGATCCAGGCTGTCATCGGCGAGCACAGTGCCCAGGGCAGCCACCAGACGTTCGTCCATCACCAGCGCCCGGCCCTGTTGGTGCTGGGCGATCAGTTCCTGCAACACCTGCACCGATAATTGCTGGCCGGCGTCCCAGCGGTTGAAACCGTCGCTGTCGTGCTGCATGAGGAACATCAGCTGGTCACGGTTGTAGGGGAAGCTCAGCTTCACCGGAGCCGAGAACCCCCGCAGCAGCGAGGGCAGCGGATGTTCGGCGATGTCGACGAAGGTAAAGGTCTGCTCGGCCTCGGTCACCGACAACACGCGGGACGAGCCCTGGGCGGCGGCTTCACCAGCCAGGCGCAAGGCCATGTCGGCACCGGTGCTATCGAGCAGGCCCAGGGCCACCGGAATCACGAACGGCAGTTTCTCGACCTTGTCCGGGGTTTGCGGGCAGCTCTGGCGGAAGGTCAGGCTGTAGGTTTTCGCCGCTGCGTCGTAGGACTCGCTGACCGCCAGCCGCGGCGTACCGGCCTGGCTGTACCAGCGCTTGAACTGGGTCAGATCGACGCCGTTGGCGTCTTCCATGGCCTTGACGAAGTCGTCGCAGGTCACGGCCTGGCCGTCATGGCGCTCAAAGTACAGGTCGCTGCCCTTGCGGAAGCCTTCGGCGCCGAGCAAGGTGTGGATCATGCCGACAACTTCCGAACCCTTTTCGTACACGGTCAGGGTGTAGAAGTTGGAGATCTCGATAAAGCTTTCCGGACGCACGGCGTGGGCCATGGGGCCGGCGTCTTCGGCGAACTGGTGGGTCCGCAGGTACGCCACGTCCTGGATGCGCTTGACCGTGGCCGAGTTCATGTCCGCGGAGAAACCGGCGTCGCGGAACACTGTGAAGCCTTCCTTGAGCGACAGCTGGAACCAGTCGCGGCAGGTCACCCGGTTGCCCGACCAGTTATGGAAGTATTCGTGGGCAACGATGGCCTCGACCCGCTGGTGCGCGGCGTCGGTAGCGGTTTCGGCACGGGCCAGCACGGCGCTGGAGTTGAAGATGTTCAGGCCCTTGTTTTCCATGGCGCCCATGTTGAAGTCGTTGACCGCGACGATCATGAAGATGTCCAGGTCGTACTCGCGGCCATAGGTCTCTTCGTCCCAGCGCATGGACTTCTTGAGGCTGTTCATCGCGTGCTGGCACTTGTCGATGTTTTCCGGCTCGACATAGATGCGCAGCGCCACGTCGCGACCGCTCTGGGTGCGGAAGCTGTCTTCCACGCACCACAGGTCTCCGGCCACCAGGGCGAACAGGTAGGCCGGTTTCATGAACGGGTCTTCCCAGGTCGCCCAGTGCCGGCCGTCTTCTCCCGGGCCGCTGGCGATCGGGTTGCCGTTGGACAGCAGCACCGGGTAGCTGTGCTGCTCGGCGACCACGGTGGTGGTGAACTTGCTCATCACGTCCGGGCGGTCGAGGTAATAGGTGATCTTGCGAAAGCCCTCGGCCTCGCACTGGGTGCAGAACATGCCGCTGGACTTGTACAGGCCTTCCAGGGCGGTGTTGCTTTCCGGGTGGATCTTCACGCTGGTGTCCAGGGTGAAACTGGCGCTGGTCGGGTGCAGGGTCAGGTGGCTGTCGTCCAGCTGGTAGTCGCTGGCACTCAGGGCCTGATCGGACAGGCTCACCGACAGCAGTTCCAGTTGCTGGCCGTCCAGCACCAGGGGCGGCAGGCCGGCGCCCCGGGCCGGGTTGCGACGCATCACCAGCTGCGCATGGACCAGGCTGTGGTCCTCGAACAACTCGAAGGTCAGGTGGGTCTCGTCGATCAGGTACTCGGGGGCCTGATAGTCCTTCAGGTAGATCATCTTCGGTTGGTCGGTGCGCATGGCGAATTCCTTCTACTGATGCACGGCGAGCTGGTACGCCGTGTATTTGCGAATGTTGATCACGCCGGTGTCGAAGATCAGGTACTGGCCCTTGATCCCCAGCAACGTGCCTTCGGCGATCGGATTCTTGTCCAGGTTGAAGCTGACGATCTTGGTCGGGTACTCCACGACCGGATAGCGGATTTCCAGAGGCTCGATATCGGTCACCGGCTGGATCGCCTGCAGGCCGAAACGCTCCTGCAGGGCCAACAGGCCCTCGGCGCAGGCGGCGAACAGCTGCTCGCGCACTGCCACCAGGTCCACCGCCTGGGCATCACCCTTGAGCAAGGCGCGCCAGTTGGTCTTGTCGGCCACCTGGGAACGGAACAGGTCTTCGACGAAGCCCGATTGCTGGCGGGTCGCCACGCGCATGATCGGCAGCGCCTGGCTGGCCCCCTGGTCGAGCCAGCGGGTCGGCAGTTGGGTGGCGCGGGTGATGCCGACCTTGATCCCCGACGAGTTGGCCAGGTAGACCACGTGGTCGGTCATGCAGAACTGCTCGCCCCATGACGGATCGCGGCAAGTACCGGCGTCGTAGTGGCAGCGTTCCGGGCTCATGATGCAGATATCGCACTGGGCCAGCTTGGTCATGCACGGGTAGCAGTAGCCCTGGCTGAAGCTGGTCTTGGTCTTGCGCCCGCAATGGCTGCAGTGGATCGCACCCAGGTATTCCAGGCGCAGCGTGGTGCCGATCAAGGGGTTGACCGGTACCTCGCTGTCGCCCAGGCGAAAAGCGTATTCAACGTTCGACCCGTCAAGGCGCGCCGACATTTTACTGATGGAACCGCGGCCAATCTCGATCAATGGATGGCATCCGACTTGAACAGGATGTTCGGCACCGGCGCCGACTTCGAGGCGCATTCCTGCGGGCCCATGTAGCCGGTACGTTGATCCTCGGGCAGATTCTGCATTTCCCAGGCGATCATCGCCTGCAGGGACAGTTCACGCTGTTCGGCGGTGAGCTTGCGGCCATCGGACCATTTGCCGATCTCTACCGCCAGTTTCAGGCTCTGGTAGATCTCGGGGGTGATGTTTTCGATCATTTCAACAAAGGACGACATACAAGACTCCAGCGTTTAAAGGGCCCGTCGGCGGCTGTACAAGCCGCCCAACAGGCCGGTGAGGCATCCGATAAGCAACCCGCCAACGTGGGCGGCGTTGGCGATTTCACCGAAACCGATCATCGAGACCAGCCCGGACAGGCACAGCAGCAGCCACACCAGCATCATCACCAGCACGCCCCGGGGCAGGCGGTAGATGGGGTTGGGGGCCAGCAATTGATAGATCCAGCAATGCCCGAGCAGGCCGTAGAGCACCCCGGACAGGCCGCCGAACAGGGTCGGCCCGCTGAAGTAGTACTGCGCGTAATTCGACACCAGGCTGAACAGCAGGGTCAGGCCCAGCAGGTTGATGCCGCCCTGGCGCATTTCGATGCGCCGCCCCAGCTCCCAGTACCACATGCCGTTCATGGCGATATGCAGGAAGCCGAAGTGGATCAGCATCGGCGTCACCAGGCGCCACCACTGCCCCGCTGCCAGGCTGTCGGCCAGGGAGCTGAACTGGATGTAGTCGCCAACCACGCGGAACTCGAGGAAGGTGAACCAGCTCAGGGTCTGCAGGTTGTCGCCGAGCAAGGTGATACCGCATACCGCCAGGCTCAAGAGCAGGATCAGCGCGGTGACCGGGCTGCTGCGCAGTTGCTGGACGAAGCCGGGGCGCGCCGGGGCACCGGCCTGGGGAATGTCCAGCTGCTGCTCGGGGTCGCCCTGGGGAAAGCGCTGGTACAGGCCACGCACGTCCTCGCTGATGGATTCCGGCACCCAGAGCACCTGCTCCCCCGCCTCCTCGCTGACCCGGTGAGGCACCTGCATGCGTTGCAGCAGCTTGACGAAGCCGCTCAGGTCCGTCGCCAGGGGCAGGCGCAATACCGCTACCGCACTCATCGCACTACCTCGGGCCGTTCAACGTCGACCCAGACAAATTTATTCGGATCCAGGCGGGTTTCCTGGTCCAGCCGATACGCGGCGAGCTTGCCGTAGAGCACCGCGCTGTAGTCCAGGCACGCCAGGTTGGGACGGATCGGCGCCGGCTTGCCGCTGCGCCAGTAGTGCCCGACGAACAGCATCGGTTCCTCGGCGCCATAACGCAGCAGGCTGTTCTTCTCGGCCGGGGACAACGGCGTGCGGGCCACAGGCTCGGGCAAGGCGTCGGGCTGGAACACGATGTCGCCGTAGGTCTGCGGGTCGTCTTCCCAGAACTTGGTACGGAAGAAGGCGCGGGTCAGGCCGTCGCCGCTGGTCATGGTCAGGCCATGGGGCAGGCGCATGTCGGTGCCCCGCAGCAGGCGGTCGAAGGCGGTACAGGCAAAGCTGTCGGGAACGGCCGCGGACTGCAGGAACTCGCGGTCGATGCAGCCGTTGGGGTACTGCTGGCGCAGCGGCGCGATCAGGCCGGCATCCCAGCAGGCGTGCACCACGCGAAAGCGCCCGGCATCGACGAACAGCGGCAACTCATAGAACCACTGCAGGAAATCGTGCCAGTCACCCGGGTGCTGTTCGAACTGGGTCAGGGTCTCGTGGATCAGCCGGGCATGGCGCGGGGTGTGCTCGCGCACGAACTGCTTGCCGCTGCCTTCGGCCGCCGGAGTGCTCCAGCCCAGGGCATTGAACTCGTGGTTGCCCATGATGCACAGGGCCTGACCGGCCTCGACCATGTCGTGGACGATGTGCAGGGACTCACGGATACGCGGGCCGCGGTCGATGATATCGCCGAGGAACACTGCCATGCGCGACGGGTGCCGCCAGACGCCGGCCTGCTTGTGATAACCGAGCCGATCCAGCAAGTGCTCCAGGGTCAGGGCGCAACCGTGCACGTCACCGATCAGGTCGTAGCTACGCGCGGGATCGAGCATCAGTCGCCTCCACCGCCCAGCCGGCTGCCCCAGCCGAGTTTGGTCCGGCAGACCTCGTAGTAGTTGTGGTCCAGCGGGTGGATCAGGCGCAGTTTCTGCGCCTTCTTGCTGACCGTGATGGTGTCGCCCGGGGCACAGGTGAAATGGTTCTGCCCGTCACAGGAAACTTGCGGATAGATCTGCATATCTTTGGACACGACGATTTTCAGCTCGCTGTTGCCATCGACCACGATCGGTCTTCCCGACAAGGTATGGGGGTACATCGGCACAATCACAATGGCATCCAGCTTGGGATGCATGATCGGCCCGCCGGCGGACAGGGCGTAGGCCGTGGAACCGGTGGGCGTGGCGACGATCAGGCCGTCGGCCTTCTGGCTGCAGACGAACTGGCCGTCGATGTAGATCTCGAACTCGATCATCCGCGTCGACTTGCCCGGGTGCAGCACCACATCGTTCAGCGCATCGCCCTGGCCGATGGCCTCGGCATGGCGGCGCACCTCGGCCTGCAGCAGGAAGCGGTTCTCTACCAGGTAGTGGCCGTCCAGCACCTCGGCGACCTTGACTTCCAGCTCGTCGGGGCGGATGTCGGTGAGAAAGCCCAGGCTGCCGCGGTTGATCCCCAGCACCGGGATGTTGTGCCGCGCCAGGGCCCGGGCGGCGCCCAGCAGGCTGCCGTCGCCACCGACCACGATGACCATGTCGCAGACCTCGCCCAGCAACTTGCGCGAGGAAGTCTGCAGGCCGTGGCCGGGCAGCACTTCGGCGATGGTGTCCTCAAGGATCACGTGCAGGTGCCGCGCCAGCAGAAACTTTTTCAGTCGGCGAACTGTGTCCAGCACCTGGGAACTGCCCAGGCGACCGATAATGCCGATATTGCGAAATTGCTCCATGGGGCTCCTGCGGGGTTCGGGTACGGGCGAAACGGAGGATTATGGGCGAAACCCGGCGTTAGACAAAATCCTTTCAGCCACACGGGCTTAGCCAGCCCTGCCGCAACTGCGAGTGGCACGCATTTATCGCGATCGGCCCGGGTTTGCGTCTATGCTCGCAAGATGCTCCTGTTCCCTGATCTGCTCGGCCTTCCCCGCCAGTTGCGTCAACCTGAAGTCCGCGACCTCGCCTGGGTCATCCTCGCGCCGCCGATGCTCAGCCACACGCCCTGGCCACAGCGCCACCCGCTCGCCGGCAGCGACTGGGTCCAGGCGCCGCAACTGCTGGCCCACTGGCTGCGCTGCCAGGACCTGGACAGCCGCGCACTGCGCCAGTGGCTGGCCGAAGGCCCGACCCGGCGCCTGGGCCTGTATTACGAACGCCTCTGGCAATTTGCCGTCCGCCACGCCCCCGGGGTCGAGCTGCTGGCGGCCAACCTGCCAATCCGCCGCGGCGGCCACACCCTGGGCGAACTGGACATGCTGCTGCGCGACCGTGACGGCGTGCACCACCTGGAACTGGCGATCAAGCTGTACCTGGGCCCCCAGGCCGGCAATGGCCAGGACAGCGCCCAATGGCTGGGCCCCGGCTGCCATGACCGCCTGGACCGCAAGCTGGCGCACCTGGATGGGCACCAACTGCCGATTTCCGCCCGGGACGAAAGCCGCGAAGCCCTGGCGGCACTGGATATCCACCAGTTCAGCGCGCACCTGTGGCTGGGGGGCTACCTGCTGTACCCCTGGCCGGGTCGCGCCGAACCGCCCCAGGGCGCCCACCCGCAACACCTGTGCGGGCGCTGGCTGCATCAGCGCGACTGGCCGGCATTTTTCGCCCAGAGCGCCCCGGGGCGCTGGCAGCCCCTGCCCCGCCACGCCTGGCTGGCGCCGGCCCACTACCCGGCCGAGCAGGCCTGGACCGCCACGCAACTGCAGCAATGGCTGGCGGAACTTGCCCCCCAGGCCCCGGCGCAGTTGCTGGTACGCCTGGAGCAAACCCCTGAAGGCGGCTGGGAAGAAGCCGAACGCCTGTTCCTGGTGGCCGATCTCTGGCCCCACGTCCCCCCGCAGCCCTCCTGACAATCTGCCGCAGGAGCGGGCTTGCCGGCGAAGACGCCCCTAAGGGCACCACAGGACTCAAGGGCCTGTTCGCCGACAAGCCGGCGCCTACATCAGCGACAGGCGCAGCGCCAGGGCCGCCAGGGTCGCCAGCAACACCGGCAGCGTCAGCACGATGCCGACCCGGAAGTAGTACCCCCAGCCAATGTGAATACCCTTGCGCTCCAGTACATGCAGCCAGAGCAGGGTCGCCAGGCTGCCGATGGGGGTGATCTTCGGCCCCAGGTCGCTGCCGATGACGTTGGCGTAGATCATCGCGTCCTTGACCACCCCCGTGGCCTGGCTGGCATCGATGGACAAGGCGCCGATCAGCACTGTCGGCAGATTGTTCATCAGTGATGACAAGCCCGCCGTGAGCAACCCGGTGCCCAGGGCCGCGCCCCAGATCCCGCCGCCGGCAAAGACATCCAGCCAGCCGGCCAGGTACGCCGTGAGCCCGGCATTGCGCAGGCCGTACACCACCAGGTACATGCCCAGGGAAAAAATCACGATCTGCCAGGGCGCTTCCCTGAGCACCTTGCGCGTGGAGATCCGGTGCCCGCGGGCGGCAATCGCCAGCAGCAGCGCCGCGCACACCGCGGAAATAGCGCTGATGGGAATGCCCAGCGGCTCCAGGGCAAAACAGCCCAGCAGCAGGATCAGCAGCACCCACCAGCCGGCCATGAAGGTCGCCCGGTCATGGATGGCGCTGGCGGGCTCGGCCAGTTGCCGGGGGTCGTAATCCAGCGGGATATCGCGGCGGAAGAACCACAGCAGCACCACCAGGGTGGCGGCTACGCTCACCAGGTTGACCGGCAGCATCACCAGCGCATAACGGTTGAAGCCAATCTTGAAGAAGTCCGCGGAGACGATGTTCACCAGGTTCGAAACCACCAGTGGCAGGCTCGCGGTGTCGGCAATGAACCCCGCGCCCATGACAAAGGCCAGGGTCGTGGCCGGTGAAAAGCGCAAGGCCAGGAGCATGGAAATGACGATGGGGGTCAGGATCAGCGCGGCGCCGTCATTGGCGAACAGTGCCGAGACCAGCGCCCCCAGCAATACCATGAAGGCAAACAGCCGCCTGCCCCGCCCTCGCCCCCAGCGCGCCACATGCAGCGCGGCCCAGGCAAAGAACCCGGCCTCGTCCAGCAGCAGGCTGATGATGATCAGCGCGACAAAGGTACCGGTGGCATTCCAGATGATCTGCCAGACCACCGGGATATCCGCCCATTGCACCATCCCGAACAACAGCGCCAGGGTTGCGCCGAACACGGCGCTCCAGCCAACGCCCAGGCCCTTGGGCTGCCAGATCACCAAGGTAATGGTCAGCAGGAAAATCGATACGGCAATCAACATGAGAGTGGGTCTTGAGTATGCAGGAGCCGGCTTGCCGGCGAAGGCGCCCCACGGGACTCAAGGGCCTCTTCGCCGGCAAGCCGGCTCCTGCGACAGCAGGGAATGGTGGGGAATCAGGCCTTGCGTTGCTGCTCTACCCACTGCCCGTAGGCGTTGATGAAGCCCTGCAGGAACGGCCGGGTTGCTTCGGACAGTTTGCCGGCCTCGTCGAATGCCGAGCCGGCGCCACCCAGGTAGGCCTCGGGCTGCTGCATGCAGGGCACATTGAGGAACACCAGGGACTGGCGCAGGTGGTGGTTGGCGCCAAAACCGCCAATGGCCCCCGGAGAAACGCTGATCACCGCCCCCGGCTTGCCGCTCCAGGCACTTTTACCGTAGGGCCGCGAGCCGACGTCGATGGCATTTTTCAGCGCCGCCGGTACCGAGCGGTTGTATTCCGGGGTAACGAACAGCACCGCGTCGGCACCGCTGATCTGTTCGCGAAAACGGGTGTAGGCCGCCGGTGGCGTGGCATCGATGTCTTCGTTGTAGAGCGGCAGGTCACCGATCTCGACGATGTCCAGCTGGAGACTGGCAGGCGCCAGCTCGGCCAGGGCCAGGGCGACCTTGCGGTTCAGGGACTGCTTTCTCAGGCTGCCGACCAGTACTGCGACCTTGTAGACATTGCTCATGGGAGTTTCCAACCGTTGGCGTAAAGAAGGTGTTAGTTATAGATGACCCGAGGTGATGTCTGCTACCCCACCCCGATAATTCCCAAGCCATGGCCTGTTGCCAGAGAGCCCGTGATAAAGGGGCTGGCACCGGTAGCGGATTATTTTTTCCCCGGGGTAAAACTTCCCCTGGGGACACCGGGTCTACACCACCGAATTTGCGTGTTTTATCTCCAGAGGCTCTAAAGAATGGCAGCAGTACTTGTCGGACAATTCCATGCAAGAGATGCCGAGGGGCGGGTGTACTCAGTGCACGAATTCCAGGAATCCATGCCCCCGGAGGACGGCGCGGCCGGATCGGAGCCCGTGACCACCTACCGCCTGGCCATCGGCGACCGGGTCAAGAAACTCGATGACAACCAGTTCCTGCTGGTGCAGTCGGATGTAACCATCGTGCGCGAACCCGAGACCTATGTAGCTCAGTGATTCTGCGCGAGCATCATCGCCAGCTGTTGTGTCGCCACACTTGGGTTAGGATTCGTTGCTTGACCCCTCGACGGCTGGAGATGGATTTCAAGCATGCGTTTACGTCATATCGAAGTGATTCAGGCGCTCCTGCAAACCGCTCACCTGGGCACTGCCGCCGAACTGCTGCAACTTTCGGTGGCCGAGGTCGAGGCCCTGCTGCGCGACGCCGAGAGCCAATTGGGCTTCATGCTGTTCGCCAGTGTTCGCGGCCGTTTGCAGGCCACCCGTGAAGCCCGGGAGCTGCAGGGAGCCATCACCCGGGTGTATGACGCTTTCGAGCCCGTGCAGCGCCTGGCCGACAGCCTGAGGTTCCACCAGGCGCCACCGCTGCGCCTCGTCGGCACCCCGCCGCTGGTTCAGCAACTGCTACCCCATTGCATCGCCGCCCTGCGCCGGCGCTTCGCCGACACCCCTTGCAGCCTGCTCGGCCAGAGCACCCGGGACATGGTCCACAGCCTGCTGCTGCGTGACTGCGATCTGGGCCTGAGCCTGCACGACCCGCAGCACCCGGACATCCACAGCCAGGCCCTGGCCCAGGGCAAGCTGTTTCTCCTGGCGCCCCACGGCTGGCTGCAACCCAAGCAGAAATACGTCGCCCTGCAGGATCTGGCCGGCCAGGCCATGGTCGGCCTGGAGGGCCAGGACCCGCTGAGCGTGATGCTTGCCAGCAAATTGCAGAACCTGCGCCCCAGCCCGGTGATCCAGACCCGGGTGCAGACCTATCAGATGATGCGCAGCCTGGTGGAAGCTGGCGAAGGTCTGGCCATCGTCGACCCCTTCACCGCCGTCGGCGCCCGCAGCGCCGGGCTCGATGTGTGCCCGCTGTCGCCCCCCATCAGCGTCACGCTGTACGCCTTGCGGCGCCACGGCAGCGACAGCTCGCCGCTGACCACTGCCCTGCTGGAGCTGCTCACGGAACAGGCCGAGGCCCTGCTGGCAGGTTAAAGCGCCGGCCCCTCCAGCTCATTGGCGAACAGCCGGTACCAGAAGATCGCCACCTCGGCGGTCTGCGGGTCGATACCGCGGTAACGCAGGTGGTCCACGCCCCCTACCACATAGCCGCATTGCTCGTAGAGACGGCAGGCCCCCAGGTTGTTGTTCTGGGTTTCCAGCATCATCCCCGGCAGTTTTTTCCTGCGGCTCCAGAACTGCGCCACATCCAGCAGCGCCCTGGCTACCCCGTGGCGCCGCGCCGGCGCATGCACCGCCAGCTCATCGATATGGGCGTAACCGTTCCAGTTGGTGCTGACCACCACATGGCCCACCGGCTGGTCGTCCAGATAGGCCATGAAGATCTCGCTGTCCGCGGCATTGCGGTAGCTGCTGAACTCCTCCGGGTCGATGCCATAGCATTTGCGATAGGGCACGATCCGTCGCAGGGCCCAGTTCGCCACCGGCACTTCGCGTTCGGCCACGGCATAGGCGCTGACCTCAAAGCTGAAGTCGCTGCCCCAGATATAAGCGGCAAAGCCCTCATCGGCGACTCGCACCGCCAGGCCCGGATAACGGGGATTCACAACAGGTTGCATGGCCGGGAAGCTCCTCATGCCTTGATGCAATCGACGGTGTACTGGCGCCCGTCGCCCAGATCGTCATGCTGCAGCCCGTGCACATCGGCGACAAACCCCGGGAAGCTGCTGTCAAAGGCCCGGGCAAAGGCCAGGTAATCGATGATCGATCGGGTGGAATCGGTGAAACGCTCGCCCGGCATGATCAGCGGAATGCCCGGCGGATAGGGCACCAGCATCACCGCAGCGATACGCCCCTGCAACTGATCGATGGAAACCGCCTCGACCTCGCCCCGCACCAGATGGTCATAGGCATCGGCAGGCTTCATGGCCACCTCCGGCAGCACCGTGTACATGCGCTTGAGGTGCTTGGCCGTGGCGTTGCTGCGGTAGCAGGCGTGCAACTGGTCGCACAGGTCCTGCAGGCCCATGCCCTGGTAGCGCTGCGGGTCCTGCCCGGCCACGCTGGGCAGGCAGCTGGCCAGGCTGACATTGGCGTCGTAGTTGCGTTTGAACTCCAGCAGTTCGGTGAGCAGCGTGCTCCACTTGCCCTTGGTGATGCCCATGGAGAACAGCACCAGGAACGAATAGAGCCCGGTCTTTTCCACCACCAGCCCGCGCTCCCAGAGAAACTTGCTGACCACCGCCGCCGGGATCCCGTGCTCGCTCAGGGCGCCGCCCGCGGTCAGGCCGGGCATGACCAGGGTCACCTTGATCGGGTCCAGCAGCACATAGTCATCGGTGACCCCGGCAAAACCGTGCCACTCGCCCTCAGGTTCCAGCAGCCAGTCCCCGGTGCGCACCTGGTCGATGCCCTCGACCCGCTCCGGTTGCCACACCGAGAACCACCAGTCATCGGCGGCGATGTTCTGCCGCAGGTTGGCCAGGGCCCGGCGAAAGCTCAGGGCCTCGTCGAACATTTCCTGCAGCAGCGAGCGCCCTGCCGGCCCTTCCATCATCGCCGAAGCCACGTCCAGCGAGGCGATGATGCTGTACTGCGGCGAGGTGGAGATATGCATCATGAAGGCTTCGTTGAAGCGGTCGCGGTCCAGTTGCCGGGCGCCGCCATCCTGCACGTGAATCATCGAGGCCTGGCTGAAGGCCGCCAGCAGCTTGTGGGTAGAGTGGGTGGTGAACACCAGCGGGCTGTCGGCGCTGCGGGACGTGCCCATGCCGTAGCGCCCGGCAAAGAACTCATGAAAGGCCGCATAGGCGTACCAGGCTTCGTCGAAGTGCAGCACCTCGACACTGTTGCCCAGGCTCTGCTTGATCAGCTCGGCGTTGTAGCACAGGCCGTCATAGGTGGAGTTGGTGACCACCGCCAGCTTGACCCTGGGCGGCCGGCCGCGGGTCAGCGGGCTGGCATCGATCTTGGCCTGGATCGACTCGGCGCTGAACTCGCTCAGGGGAATCGGCCCGATGATCCCCAGTTCGTTGCGCTCCGGGCACAGGTACAGGGGAATGGCCCCGGTCATGATGATCGAGTGCAGCACCGACTTGTGGCAGTTGCGGTCCACCAGCACCAGGTCATCGCGACCGACCATGGAATGCCAGACGATCTTGTTGGCGGTGGAGGTGCCATTGATCACGAAAAAGGTGTGATCGGCGCCAAAGTTGCGCGCGGCACGGGCCTCGGCTTCCGCCAGCGGGCCGGTGTGATCCAGCAGCGACCCCAGCTCCGGGACCGACACCGACAGGTCCGAACGCAAGGTGTTCTCGCCAAAGAACTGGTGAAACGCCTGCCCCACCGGGCTCTTGCGATAGGCCACGCCACCGCCGTGCCCCGGGGTGTGCCAGGAATAGTTGGAGTCGGCGGTGTGCTGTACCAGGGCCTTGAAGAACGGTGGCAGCAAGCCATCCAGGTAGCCCCGCGCGGCCCGGGCCACTTGCCGGGCCAGGAACGGCACCGTGTCCTCGAACAGGTAGAGAATGCCCCGCAGCTGGTTGAGTTCGCTCATGGCGTCGGCGGGGGCGTTTTCCAGGGTCACCTGCTCGCCCAGGGCAAAGATCGGCAGCAGCGGCGCACGTACCCGCGCCAGGCGGATCAGTTCCACCATGTTCTGCAACAGGTGCTTGTTTTCCCCGGCCCCTTCGGCGGCGATCAACATGCAGGCCAGGCCGTGATGGGTCGAAGCCACCAGCCGCCCTTCGGCATAGTCCACCGCGGAAAAGATGCTGAACCCGTCCTTTTCCAGTTCCCGGGCGATCCCCCTGACCCGGTCCCCCGCGACCGTATCGGCCTTGATGTCGCGATGCACGATCAGGATCGGAAACTGCAGGTCTTTATACATGGGGCTCAGTGTCCTGAAACGGCGGGCAGGCCCCGCCAATCAACTCAGGGTAGAAGCTGCGCACGCTTCGTGTCACCCCAGGCATGGGCTGGGTGTAACAAAACGTCGCTCTGGAACAATTGCCGGTCCATTCCCAGCCACGCCCCAACCACGCCTGTAGCCGCTGCTGAGCCTGCGAAGCTGCGATAAGGACCGAAGGGCCTTGCCTGGCGATCTCCCTCCAGGCAAGGCCCTTCGTTCCTCAATATCGCGGCGCCTGCTACGGCGCCGTTCGCCGCCTGCGGCAGCGGCCACCGCAAAGGCTTACTGCTGGGTTTCGAGCAACTGGGTCCAGAGCGCGGGGGCACCGGCGGACTTGGCGATGATTTCCAGGCGCACCTGGTGCTCGGCCAGTTCGGCCTCGCTGGCCTGGATGATCCGCCCGCGCGGGCGATCGGCCGGCAAGCGGCGGATTTCCGAAGCCTGGCCGGCCCCCTCGCCAGAGCCGTTGCCGTCCGAGGCATTGCCGGCCAGGGACAGGCTGGTCTGGCCACCGGTCATGGTCAGGTAGACGTCGGCCAGGATCTCCGAGTCGAGCAAGGCGCCGTGCAGTTCACGGCCGGAGTTGTCGACGCCGTAGCGTTTGCACAGGGCGTCGAGGCTGTTGCGCTGCCCCGGGTGCCGCTCGCGGGCCATCATCAGGGTGTCGAGGATGGTGCAGTGCTGGGTGATGTCGGCCCGTTCGTGCTGGCCCATCAAGGCGAATTCGTTGTTGATGAAGCCAACGTCGAACGCCGCGTTGTGGATGATCAACTGCGCGCCCTGGATGAAGTCGAAGAACTCGTCGGCGACTTCGGCGAAACGCGGCTTGCCCACCAGGAATTCGTTGGTGATGCCGTGGACGCCGATGGCGCCCTCATCGCTCTCGCGATCCGGTTGCAGGTAAACGTGGAAGTGCCGGCCGGTCAGGCGCCGACCGATCAACTCGACGCAACCGATTTCAATGATCCGGTGGCCGTCGGTCACCGGCATGCCGGTGGTTTCGGTATCGAGTACAACAGATCTGTTGGCCATCAGGGGTCAGTTCTCAACGGTGGAAGTGTTTCAAAGCGCGGGATTTTAGCACGCTCTGGCGGCAGGACACCCATGGCGGATTCATCAGCCCGCAGCCTGTGCAGTTTTTAACAATCCTTAGCAAAGCTGCTGCAGTTCGCTGCAACGCAAAGCGCTAGGGTGCCCGACGATATTTTCCGCCGGACCCAGCCCTGCCATGACCCCCAGCAAAACCCGACTGGCCTGCGTGCTCTGCGCCTGCCTGTTCGCCGACCTCGTCCAGGCCAGCGCCCTGGTGATCAGCACCGACATCAGCATGAGCCTGACCCTGAGCTCAACCGAGGGCAGCTCCAAAGCCAGCAGCTCATTCAAGGACGACAAACTTGTGCTCGCCGCCCAGAGCGATGCCGCGGCCTTCGTGGCCAGCGCCGGCGAGATCCGTGGCGCCCGGTTGGAAGCCGCCCTGATGCACATTCGCCAGGTGCTCGGCGCCCCGCCCATTAGCGACCTGCAACTGGCCAGCGCCATGCTTGCGCTCTGAGCCCCTAGGCGCATCCGCAGCTAATTCATCGCGCGCCGCAGCCGTTTCTTTATGCGAACAAGGCTATTGCGTTACCGTGCGGCCTCACCCAGGCGCGCGGGTGCTGATACCCGGCGTTGCACTCACTCCACAGGAACCGCCCTCCCATGCTCAAGACTCGACAGATGCTCCCACTGCTGCTGGCCTTGGCCTGCATCAGTGGCTGCTCTTCCCTTGCGCACACCGACAGCGGCAGCCAACAACGGCCGCTGATCGTTGCCCATCGCGGCGGCGCCGCGGACTTTCCCGAGAACACCCTGCTGGCCATCGACAACGCCCTGCGCAATAACGTCGACATGCTCTGGCTGACGGTGCAGCTAAGCCGCGATGGCGTACCGGTGCTGTACCGACCGGCCGACCTGAGCGCCAATACCCAGGCCACAGGCGCAGTCAACCAGCACACCCTGGCGCAGTTGCAGGCACTCAATGCCGGGTGGAATTTCAAGCAGACAGCAGCCGACGGCCAGGTGACCTTTCCCTATCGCGCCCAGCCGGTGAGCCTGCCGTCGTTGCGTCAGGCGCTGATGGCGATCCCCTAGTCGGTGCCGGTGATTCTCGACATGAAGGCCCTGCCGGCTGCCCCCCAAGCCCAGGCCGTCGCCCGCTTGCTGGAACAGCTGCACGCCTGGAACCGGGTGCTGATCTACTCCACCGATGCCGGCTACCAGCAGGCTTTCGCGCCCTATCCCCAGGCCCGGCTGTTCGAATCCAGGGACAGTACCCGGGACCGGCTGGCCAGCGTCGCCCTCGCCCACCACTGCAACGCACCACCTGCACCCGGCAGTTGGGTGGCTTTCGAGTACCGGCGCCCGGTGCAACTGGTCGAGACCTTTACCCTGGGCGAGGCGCGCTCCCAGGTCGATGCCCGGCTGTGGACACCCGCTGCGGTGGATTGCTTTCAGTCACGGGGCAAGGTGCGGATGCTGGCGATCAGCATCAATACAGCCGAGGACTATCAGGCGGCCGCTTGCCTGAAGATGGATGCGGTGCTGGTGGATTCGCCCCGTGCGATGGGGGAAATGAAGCAGCGGCTCGAACGGCCGCTGCCTTGTCGCTGATTGGCCGCTCAGGGCATCAGGACTGCTTGTAGCCGCGGACCTCGTCGACACCGCGGTTGGCCAACTGGTCGGCCCGCTCGTTGCCGTGATGGCCGGTGTGGCCGCGCACCCATTTCCAGGTGACGTTGTGGCGGTTGACCTGTTCGTCGAGCTGCTGCCACAGGTCGGCATTCTTCACCGGCTCCTTGGCGGCGGTCTTCCAGCCGCGCTTCTTCCAGTTGGCCATCCACTCGTTGATGCCCTTCATCACATACTGCGAGTCGGTGACCAGTTGCACATCGCACTGGCGCTTGAGCTCTTCCAGGCCGCGGATCGCCGCCATCAGCTCCATGCGGTTATTGGTGGTGTTGGCTTCGCCGCCCCAGAGCTCCTTTTCGACGCCCTTGCACACCAGCAGCGCGCCCCAGCCACCGGGGCCGGGATTGCCCTTGCAGGCACCGTCGGTAAAGATTTCTACGCTATCGCTCATCCACGCCTTCCATCAGAAAATTGCCATTGGCCCGCCGACCGCGATCGACCGGGCCCAGGGCCGGGCTACGCCGGCCGGGAGTGTATAAAAAGAGGGTTTCAACAGTTCATCAAGGCTCGGCGTTGCGGCGGTTGACCTTGGCCATGGGCAACGGTACCAGCTTGCCCATCGGCTCGCGCCGCACCTGGCGCACCGGGCGCAGGCCCACGGCGATCTTGCGCGCCACCAACAGGTAGAAGCCGCCGCCGGACAGTTGCCAGTGCCCGGCCCTGCGCTCCCAGCCGGCCAGCCGCGCCTGCCATGCCGTTGAAGCAAGCGGCGGACGATAGCACCCGAAGCGGCGTTTCTCCAGCGCGAAGCCCAGCAGGTTGAGCCAGTCGCCGACCCGCGACGGGGAGATGCAGCGGGCCAGGCGCAACGCATCATGGGCGAACACATGGCGCAGGCCCCAGGTGCTCCAGGGGTTGATGCCGACAATCAGCAGATGCCCCCCAGGGCGCACGCTGCTGGCCGCCTCGCGCAGCAGGCCATGGGGCGACAGGCAGAAATCCAGGCCGTGCTGCAGCACCACCACATCGGCGGCGTGCTCGCTCAGGGGCCAGGCCTGCTCCTCGCAAACGATCTCCACCCCGGGCAAGGGCGCGCCGAGACGCACGTTGCGTTGCACCTGGGGCGCCGCCGGCGGAGTTTGCGCCGAGGGCCCGTAGTGCACCAGGTAGCCGCCGAAGAAACGCCCCAGTTCCTCTTCGAGCATGCGCCGCTCTTCATCCAGCAGAAATTGCCCCAGGGGGCCGGACAGCCACTCCCGTGCCGCACTGATCAGGGCCAGCCAGTCGGGATCTGCCTGAGCGAAGGCTTTATCGGTCATTGCATTCTCCAACGCGCCAAGAAGCTCTAAGATGCGCCATTGTTTTCCGCTTGGCGAATCCGAAGATGATACAGATCAGTGCCCTGCCCGCCTTCACCGATAACTACATCTGGTTGTTACAAGATCATCGCAGCCAGCGCTGCGCAGTCGTCGATCCGGGGGATGCAGCGCCGGTACTGGCCTGGCTGGAACAGCACCCGGGCTGGGTGCTCAGCGACATACTGATCACCCACCATCACCACGATCACGTCGGCGGCGTCGAACGCCTCAAGCAGCACAGCGCGGCCACGGTCTATGGCCCGGCCCGGGAAAAGATCCCGGCCCGCGACATCGGCCTCGAAGACAACCAGCGGGTCAGCATCCTCGGCTGGGAGTTCGAGGTGTTCGCCGTGCCCGGCCACACCCTGGGGCATATCGCCTTCTACCACCATGGCCTGCTGTTCTGTGGCGATACCCTGTTCGCGGCCGGTTGTGGCCGACTGTTCGAGGGCACCCCGGAGCAGATGCACCACTCCCTCGGCCGCCTCGCCGCGCTGCCGGACGACACCCTGATCTACTGCACCCACGAATACACCCTGAGCAACCTGCGCTTCGCCCAGGCGGTGGAACCGGCCAACCCGGACATCGCCGAACGCCTGGCGAAGGTCACGCAGATGCGTGAGCAAGGGCGCATGACCCTGCCCTCGACCCTGGCCCTGGAGAAATTGACCAACCCGTTCCTGCGTACCGGTGAAACATCCGTTAAACAAAAAGCGGACGAACGGAATGGCCAGGATAACCAGTCGCAGAGTGCGGTCTTTGCGGCCCTGAGGGCTTGGAAAGATAAGTTCTAAGCAGGCTATCGATTGGTACAAAAATTCTGAATGGTTGACCGCACCCCGGGTGCTTTCTAGAATCGCCCGACATTTTTGCCCGGAACTTACTTCCAGCCAATGTCGTCATCTATTCGTTATTCCATCAGTTCAGACGCATTGACGCGCTTGGCCCAGGCCATCGCGGTAGCTGTGTCAGCGACTCTTGCGGGCTGCCAAAGCACCGGCCATGCCCCGCAGAGCGACGCGACACACACACAGAATTTCAACGCCCGCATCAAGCAGAAACCCATCTGGCTGAGCAACCAGCCCAGCCCGCAAGTACCCCAGGACGTCTGGGAACGCATGCGCCAGGGGTTCCAATTGCAAGAAGGCCTGGGCGTCAACCCGCGTATTGAACAGCAGCGCCTGTGGTTCGCCAGCAACCCTTCCTTCCTGGAAAATGCCGGCGAGCGCGGCAGCCTTTATATCCACTACATCGTCGAGCGTCTCGAAGAGCGCAACATGCCGCTGGAACTGGCCCTGCTGCCGGTCATCGAAAGCGCCTACAACCCCCTGGCCTATTCCCGGGCCGATGCGGTGGGGCTGTGGCAGTTCGTCCCGGCCACCGGGCGCTACTTCAACCTGCGCCAGACCCGCTTCTACGATGGCCGCCGCGACATCACCGCGTCCACCACCGCGGCCATGGACTACCTGAGCCGCCTGCACGACATGTTCAACGGCGACTGGCTGCTGGCACTGGCCGCCTACAACGCCGGTGAAGGCACGGTGAGCCGGGCCATCGAGCGCAATGAAAAGCTCGGCCTGCCCACCGACTACTGGAACCTGCCGCTGCCGGCCGAGACCCAGGCCTATGTGCCCAAGCTGCTGGCCCTGTCCCAGGTGGTGCTGGCCCCGCAGGCCTACGGCGTGAACCTCAACCCGATCGCCAACGAACCCTACTTCCAGGTGGTGGAGATCAACCAGCGCATGGACCTGTCCAAGGTCGCGGCGGTGGCCAACATCGACGAGGACGAGCTGTTCCAGCTCAACCCGGCGTTCAAGCAGCGCACCACCATCGACGGCCCCCAGCACCTGCTGGTGCCGACTTCCAAGGCACAGTTGCTGACCACCAGCCTGTCCACCATGAAACCCGAAGAACTGATCAGCAAGCGCTCCCTCAAACCGGTCTTCGACCGCGACGAAGGGCGTGATTCGCTGCGGGCCAAGCGCATCTACCGGGTCAAGAATGGCGACAACCTGACCCTCATTGCCAAGGCCAACAAGGTCGACGTCCAGGACCTGCAGCGCTGGAACAAGCTCAGCGGCAAGAACCTCAAGGTCGGCCAGACGCTGGTGATGCAGGACACCCGCAAGGTGGCCAGCAAGAAAACCAGCCTGGCCAGCAACAAGAAGAAGTCGACTCAGTACAAGGTCAAGCAGGGCGACTCGCTGTACATGGTGGCCAAGCGCTTCAATGTCGAGATGCAGCACCTCAAGCGCTGGAACCCCCGCGCGGCCCAGGCCCTCAAGCCCGGCCAGATGCTGACGGTGTACCTGCCGCACTGAAATCTCCCCTGTAGGAGCCGGCTTGCCGGCGAACAGCCTTCGCCGGCAAGCCGGCTCCTACAGGAAATTTCAATTGCACGAAGCGCGCGCCAGCGAGCTTTTTCCTGCTGATACAAGCTGTTACTGTACGGAGCACAAAGCCCAAGCCGCCTGGATCGGATCTCTGTCTCGATGCGTCCCCTGCTCCTGCTCTTCATCAGCCTGGCCTTGAGCTTTCCCGCAAGCGCGACGATCACCGAAAGTCACGGTTACGCGCAGTTTGGCACGCTCAAATACCCGGCAAAGTTCACCCATTTCGATTGGGTCAACCCCGCTGCGCCCAAAGGCGGCACCTTGCGGGTCATGGCCTTTGGCACCTTCGACACCCTCAACCCCTACACCTTCAAGGGCACCAGCCCGGTCGCCACGCCGAATTTCCTGCAATACGGGGTCAACGAGCTCAACGAACCCTTGATGGTGGGCACCGGCCTGTATGCGCCTTCCGGTGATGAGCCGACTTCCAGCTACGGCCTGATCGCCCGCTCGGTGGAATACGCCGAGGACCGCAGTTGGGTGGTGTTCAACCTGCGCCCCGAAGCACGCTTTCACGATGGCAAGCCGATCACCGCCTACGATGTGGCGTTCTCCTATCGCCTGTTGCTCAAGGAAGGCCACCCGCAATACCGCACCAACCTGCAAGAAGTGCAGCGGGTGGATATCCTCGGCCCGCAGCGCATCCGCTTCGTGTTCAAGCGTGCCGGCAACCCCTTGCTGATCCTGCGCCTGGGCGAACTGCCGGTGCTGCCCCAGCATTACTGGAAGGATCGCGACTTCAAGGCCACCACCTTCACCCCGCCCCTGGGCAGCGGCCCGTACCGCATCACCCAGGTACAGCCCGGGCGCCAGTTGGTGTTCGAACGGGTCAAGGACTACTGGGGCAAGGACCTGCCAGTCAACCGCGGCTTCAACAACTTCGACCGGGTCGAAGTGGAGTTCTACCGCGACAGCGACGTGGCCTTCGAAGCCTTCAAGGCCGGCGAGTTCGACATCTATATCGAGCACCAGGCCAAGAACTGGGCCAACGGCTACAACTTCCCGGCGGTCAACCGCGGTGAGGTGATCAAGGCCCAGGTGGCGCACCAGATCCCGACCCAGACCCAGGGCCTGTTCATGAACACCCGCCGCGCCACTTTCGCCGACGTGCGGGTGCGCGAGGCGCTGGGCATGATGTTCGACTTCGAGTGGACCAACCGCACCCTGTTCAGCGGCGCCTACCAGCGCGCCCTGAGCTACTACCCCAACAGCGAGTTCTCCGCCACCGGGGTACCGCAGGGCCATGAATGGCTGCTGCTCTCGCCCTACCGCGAGCAATTGCCCGCCAGCCTGTTCAGCCAGGCCTTCAGCCTGCCGCGCACCGACGGCCGCGGCATCCCGCGGGACACCCTGCGCAAGGCCCTGGGGCTGCTCGGCGAGGCGGGCTGGAAGCTCAATGGCCAGCGCCTGCAGAACAGTGCCGGGCAGCCGCTGCGCTTCGAACTGATGCTGGTCAACCCCAACCTGGAACGGATTCTCCAGCCCTACGTGGAGAACCTCGCGAGCATCGGCATCGACGCCCGCCTGCGCACCGTGGACCGGGCGCAATACAAGCAGCGCCTGGACCAGTTCGACTACGACATGATCCTCATGACCCTCAACCAGACCCTGAGCCCGGGCCTTGAGCAATGGCAGTACTTCCACTCCAGCCAGGTCTCGGTCAAGGGCAGCAAGAACTACGCAGGCATCAACAACCCGGTGGTCGATCACCTGCTGGAACAGCTGCTGGCCGCCCAGACCCGCGACGACCAACTGGCCGCGGGCCGGGCCCTGGACCGGGTGCTGCTGTGGCAGCACTACATGATTCCCAACTGGTACCTCAACTATCACCGCCTGGCCTACCGTAACCGGTTCGCCTTCGTCACCACGCCGCCCTATACCCTGGGCCTCGGCGCCTGGTGGCTGAAGTCCATGGAGAACGCCCAATGATGCCCCTGCGTGCCCTGCTCCTGCGCACCAGCGGCCTGTTGTTCAGCGCCATCGCCTGCTATGCCCAGGCTGCGCCGCAACACGCCGTGACCCTGTACAACGAAGCGCCGAAATACCCGGCGAACTTCCAGCACTTCGACTTCGTCAATCCCGACGCGCCCAAGGGCGGCACCTTCCGCATGGCCGGCTTCGGCAGCTTCGACAGCCTCAACCCGTTCATCAGCAAGGGCGTGCCGGAGCTGAACATCGGCCTGGTCTACGACACCCTGATGGCCCAGAGCCTGGATGAGCCGTTCACCGAGTACGGCCTGGTGGCCAGCAAGATCGAGAAAGCCCCGGACAACAGCTGGGTGCGCTTCTATCTGCGCCCCGAGGCGCGCTTCAACGACGGCCAGCCGATCCACGCCGAAGACGTGGTGTTCAGCTTCCAGACCCTGATGAGCGCCGGCTCGCCGCTGTACCGCGGCTACTACGCCGATGTCGACCAGGTGATCGCCGAAGACCCGCAGCGGGTGCTGTTCAAGTTCAAGCACACCAACAACCGCGAGCTGCCGCTGATCCTCGGCCAGCTGACGATCCTGCCCAAGCACTGGTGGCAAAGCCGCGACTTTGCCAAGAGCAACCTGGAGATTCCCTTGGGCAGCGGCCCTTACAAGGTCACCGAGGTCAAGGCCGGGCGCTCGATCCGCTACGAGCGGGTCAAGGACTATTGGGCCAAGGACCTGCCGGTCAACCGCGGCTTCTACAATTTCGACGTGATCACCAGCGACTACTACCGCGACAACACTGTGGCCCTGGAAGCGCTCAAGGCCGGCCAGTTCGACTACTGGCTGGAAATGAGCGCGAAGAACTGGGCCAACGCCTACAACATTCCGGCCGTGGCCCAGGGCCGCCTGATCAAGGAGCAGATCGCCAACGGCAACCCCACCGGCATGCAGGGTTTTGTCTTCAACACCCGCCGGCCGATGTTCCAGGACGTGCGAGTGCGTCACGCGCTGAGCCTGCTGCTGGACTTCGAGTGGAGCAACAAGCAGCTGTTCAACGGTGCCTACACCCGCACCCGCAGCTACTTCGAGAACTCGGAAATGGCCGCCACCGGCCTGCCGGGGCCCGAGGAACTGGCCATCCTCGAACCGCTGCGGGGCAAGATCCCCCCGCAGGTGTTCGACCAGGCCTTCTCCCCTTCGGTGTGCGACGGCAGCGGGATGATCCGCGCCCAGCAGCGCCAGGCCTACCAGCTGTTGCAGGAAGCCGGCTGGCGCATCGTCGACGACAAGATGGTCGACGCCCAGGGCAAGCCGGTGGTGATCGAGTTCCTGCTGGCCCAGACCGAGTTCGAGCGCGTGCTGCTGCCGTTCAAGCGCAACCTGGCCGACCTGGGCATCGACCTGGTGATCCGCCGGGTCGACGTGTCCCAGTACATCACCCGGGTGCGCTCGCGAGACTTCGACATGATCGTCGGCAGCTTCCCCCAGTCCAACTCCCCGGGTAACGAGCAACGCGAGTTCTGGATGTCCTCCAGCGCCGACAAGCCCGGCAGCCGCAACTACATCGGCCTCAAGGACCCGGCCATCGACAGCCTGGTGGAAAACCTGATCAACGCCGATTCCCGCGCCAGCCTGGTGGCCCACGCCAAGGCCCTGGACCGGGTCCTGCAATGGGGCTACTACGTGATTCCCAACTGGCACATCAAGACCTGGCGCGTGGCCTACTGGGACCATATCGGCCACCCCAAGGTCGCGCCCAAGTACGACATCGGCGTCAACACCTGGTGGATCAAGCCCGGCGCCAAGCCGGCCGTTGAACCGACCCCGGACAACCAGGCGGCCCCGGCCGAAGCGGTGTACTGACCATGCTGGCCTATATCTTTCGCCGCCTGCTGCTGATCATCCCCACGCTGCTGGGCATCCTGCTGATCAACTTCGTGATCATCCAGGCCGCACCCGGCGGCCCGGTGGAGCAGATGATCGCCAAGCTCGAAGGCTTCGACGGCGCCACCAGCCGCATCGCCGGCGGCGGCGCCGAAGTCTCGGTGGCCGGTTCCAGCTACCGCGGCGCCCAGGGCCTGGACCCGGCGCTGATCAAGGAAATCGAGCACATGTACGGCTTCGACAAGTCGGCGCCGGAACGCTTGTGGATCATGATCAAGAACTACGCCACCCTGGATTTCGGCAACAGCTTCTTCCGTGACGCCAAGGTGGTGGACCTGATCAAGGAAAAGATGCCGGTGTCCATCTCCCTCGGGTTGTGGAGCACCCTGATCATGTACCTGGTGTCGATCCCCCTGGGGATCGCCAAGGCCACCCGCCACGGCAGCCACTTCGATGTCTGGACCAGCTCGGCGATCATCGTCGGCTACGCGATCCCGGCCTTCCTGTTCGCCATCCTGCTGATCGTGGTATTCGCAGGCGGCAGCTATTTCAACTGGTTCCCCCTGCGCGGCCTGACCTCCAACGACTTCGACCAATTGAGCTGGGGCGGCAAGATCCTCGACTACTTCTGGCACCTGGCGCTGCCGGTCACCGCCCTGGTGATCGGCCACTTCGCCACCATGACCCTGCTGACCAAGAACAGCTTCCTCGACGAGATCAACAAGCAGTACGTGGTCACCGCCAAGGCCAAGGGCCTGACCCAGCGCCGGGTGCTCTACGGCCATGTATTCCGCAACGCCATGCTGCTGGTGATCGCCGGCTTCCCCTCGGCCTTCATCGGCATCTTCTTCACCGGCTCCCTGCTGGTGGAAGTGATCTTCTCCCTCGACGGCCTGGGCCTGATGAGCTTCGAGGCAGCGATCAACCGCGACTACCCGGTGGTGTTCGGCACCCTGTTCATCTTCACCCTGCTGGGGCTGGTGGTGAAACTGATCGGCGACCTGACCTACACCCTGGTCGACCCTCGCATCGACTTCGACAGCCGGGAGCATTGAGATGAACCTGTCCCCCCTCAATCGCCGGCGCTTCGAGCGCTTCAAGGCCAACAAGCGCGGCTGGTGGTCGCTGTGGCTGTTCCTGGTGCTGTTCGTCCTCAGCCTGGGCGCCGAGCTGATCGCCAACGACAAGCCGCTGGTGGTGCACTACGAAGGCGGCTGGTACTTCCCGGCCCTCAAGCGCTACCCGGAAACCACCTTCGGCGGCGAATTCCCCCTGGAAGCCAACTACAAGAGCCCCTACATCCGCGAACTGCTGGCGCAGAAGGATGCCTGGGTACTCTGGGCACCGATCCCCTTCAGCTACCAGAGCATCAACTACGACCTGCGGGTACCGGCCCCGGCGCCGCCCTCGGCGGACAACCTGCTGGGCACCGACGACCAGGGCCGCGACGTGCTGGCCCGGGTCATCTACGGGTTCCGGGTGTCGGTGCTGTTCGCCCTGACCCTGACCATTCTCAGCTCCATCATCGGCGTCATCGCCGGCGCCCTGCAGGGCTTCTACGGCGGCTGGGTGGACCTGGTGGGCCAGCGCTTCCTGGAGATCTGGTCCGGCCTGCCGGTGCTCTACCTGCTGATCATCCTCGCCAGCTTCGTGCAACCCAACTTCTGGTGGCTGCTGGGGATCATGCTGCTGTTCTCCTGGATGAGCCTGGTGGACGTGGTGCGGGCCGAGTTCCTGCGCGGGCGCAACCTGGAGTACGTGCGGGCCGCCCGGGCCCTGGGCATGCAGAACGGCGCCATCATGTTCCGCCACATCCTGCCCAACGCCATGGTCTCCACCATGACCTTCATGCCCTTTATCCTCACCGGCGCCATCGGCACCCTCACCGCCCTGGACTTCCTCGGTTTCGGCCTGCCGCCGGGGGCGCCATCCCTCGGCGAGCTGGTGGCCCAGGGCAAGTCCAACCTGCAGGCGCCCTGGCTGGGCATGAGCGCCTTCGCCGTGCTGGCGATCATGCTCAGCCTGCTGGTGTTCATCGGCGAATCCGCCCGCGATGCCTTCGACCCGAGGAAATGACATGACCCAGGACAACCTGATCGAAGTCCGCGACCTGGCGGTGGAGTTCGTCACCGGCGAGCACCGCCAGCGGGTGGTGCAAGGCGTCAGCTTCGACATCAAGCGCGGCGAGACCCTGGCCCTGGTGGGCGAAAGCGGCTCGGGCAAATCGGTCACCGCCCACTCCATCCTGCGGCTGCTGCCCTACCCTCTGGCGCACCACCCCAGCGGCACCATCCAGTATGCCGGGCACGACCTGCTGACCCTCAAAGAGAAGACCATCCGCCATATCCGCGGCAACCGCATCGCGATGATCTTCCAGGAGCCCATGACCTCGCTGAACCCGCTGCACAGCATCGAGAAGCAGATCAACGAAGTGCTGGGCATCCACAAGGGCCTGACCGGCAAGGTCGCCACCCGGCGCACCCTGGAACTGCTGGAGCTGGTGGGCATCCCCGAACCGCACAAGCGTCTCAAGGCCCTGCCCCACGAGCTGTCTGGCGGCCAGCGGCAACGGGTAATGATCGCCATGGCCCTGGCCAATGAGCCGGAACTGCTGATCGCCGACGAGCCCACCACAGCCCTGGATGTCACCGTGCAGCTGAAGATCCTCGAGCTGCTCAAGGAACTGCAGGCGCGCCTGGGCATGGCGCTGCTGCTGATCAGCCACGACCTGAACCTGGTGCGGCGCATTGCCCACCGGGTCTGTGTCATGCAGAAGGGCTGCATCGTCGAACAGGCATCCTGCGAAGATCTGTTCCGCGCGCCGCAGCATCCCTACACCCGGGAACTGCTGGCCGCAGAACCCAGCGGCCTGCCGGCGGCCAACGAGATTGGCCCGCCACTGCTGGAGGTTAACAACCTCAAGGTCTGGTTCCCGATCAAGAAAGGCCTGCTGCGCAGCACCGTGGATCACGTCAAGGCAGTGGACGGCATCCACTTCAGCCTGCCCCAGGGCCAGACCCTGGGCATCGTTGGTGAAAGCGGCTCGGGCAAGTCGACCCTGGGCCTGGCGATCCTGCGCCTGATTGCCAGCCAGGGCGGCATTCGCTTCGAGGGCCAGCAACTGGACAGCCTGACCCAGCAACAGGTTCGGCCGCTGCGGCGGGAAATGCAGGTGGTGTTCCAGGACCCTTTCGGCAGCCTCAGCCCGCGCATGAGCGTGAGCCAGATCGTCGGCGAGGGCCTGCGCATCCACAAGATAGGCAGTGAGCAGGAGCAGGAACAGGCCATCATCGAAGCCCTCAAGGAGGTCGGCCTGGACCCGGACACGCGGCACCGCTACCCCCATGAGTTCTCCGGCGGGCAACGCCAGCGCATCGCCATTGCCCGGGCCCTGGTGCTCAAGCCGCGGCTGATCCTGCTGGACGAACCGACTTCGGCCCTGGACCGCACGGTGCAGCGCCAGGTGGTGGAACTGCTGCGCACACTGCAAAGCAAGTACAACCTGACCTACTTGTTCATCAGCCACGACCTGGCGGTGGTCAAGGCCCTGAGCCACCAGTTGATGGTGATCAAGCACGGCCAGGTGGTGGAACAGGGGGACGCCGGGGGCATCTTCGACGCCCCGCAACACCCTTACACACGGCAATTGCTGGAAGCCGCCTTCCTGGCTCCGGCAAGCGCCGAATAACCTGAAACAGGAGTAGCAACATATGGGTTTTCTCGCTGGGAAGCGTGTCCTGATCGTCGGTGTCGCCAGCAAGCTGTCGATCGCCTCCGGCATCGCTGCCGCCATGCATCGTGAAGGCGCCGAGCTGGCCTTCACTTATCAGAACGAAAAACTCAAGGGCCGGGTCGAGGAGTTCGCCGCAGGCTGGGGCTCCAGCGCCGAGCTGTGCTTCCCTTGCGATGTGGCCAGTGACGAGCAGATCGCCCAGGTCTTCACCGCGCTGGGTAAAAAATGGGACGGCCTGGACTGCATCGTCCACTCCGTGGGCTTCGCACCTGGGGACCAGCTCGAAGGCGACTTCACCGATGCCACCACCCGCGAGGGCTTTCGCATTGCCCACGACATCAGCGCCTACAGCTTCGTGGCCCTGGCCAAGGCCGGTCGGGAAATGATGAAGGGCCGCAACGGCAGCCTGCTGACCCTGTCCTACCTGGGCGCCGAACGCACCATGCCCAACTACAACGTGATGGGCATGGCCAAGGCCTCCCTGGAAGCCGGCGTGCGCTACCTGGCCGGCTCCCTGGGCCCGGAGGGCACCCGGGTCAACGCCGTTTCCGCCGGCCCGATCCGCACCCTGGCCGCCTCGGGGATCAAGAACTTCCGCAAGATGCTGGCGGCCAACGAGGCGCAAACCCCGCTGCGGCGCAACGTCACCATCGAAGAAGTCGGCAACGCCGGCGCCTTCCTCTGCTCGGACCTGGCCTCGGGCATCAGCGGCGAGATCATGTACGTGGACGGCGGTTTCAACACCACCGCCATGGGCAACCTCGACGAGTGATCTGCGGCGGTGGCGAGGGGGCTTGCGCCCTCGCCACCCTGCCCCTTCCTGCTCATTGGAAAGGCCAAACATGAAGCTGTGCTATCTGTTGCTCGTACTTTTTCTAGCCGGCTGCGACAACACCCAAGATACCGCCTCGAATAAAACCCGGAGCAGCGTTGCACGCCTGCACATCCCCTTGGGAACACCGGTTGCCGAGTTCCTGGAAAAGAGCCCGGTGAGCTTTACCGCCGACTGCCTGGATGCGGTCAACCTATGTTGGTATGAGGCGGATCGTCAGGGAGCACTCCTTGACCTGAGCCTGGCCCAGCCCGAGGGCACGCTTGAACTGGATCAGGTGGCCGGGCTGCTGATTGCCGTTGATGGCAATACCTCAAACACCATCCAGGAATTGAACATCGACCTTCGTGGGCTGCCGGACAACAGCACTCACAAGGCCAACAAGGCGCTTGTCTATAACCTTCTCAGGACGTTGAAGAACGCTGGATGGCAAAAATACTACTTCCCTTCCGACCCCCGAATAGCCGCTGGCGAGTTGCACAAGCTGGACTGGAAGGAAAGCCTCCTGGGTACCCAGCCACTCAGCCACCCGCTGTTCGATGCCAACCATGAGATGAGCCTTGAGCAGTGGCTGGGCAACAACATGTTCTATGACTGGTATCTCTATCACGGCAACTACATTGCGCATGTCCGAGCCCTGCGCTACGACTCGAAAAGCGCCCCCTGCAAAGCGCTGTCTACTTGATAAGCCTGAACCTGATGTCCCTGGACATGTTCTGGACCCGCGACTTTGCAGAGGCACAAAGAGCCCAATGGAGAACCCTGTTCCCTGCGCATTTGAAAGAACGGCTGCAACGTCGCTCAGAAGTTGAAAGCCGAGCCAGGGCGGCCGGGGTCGACATCGAGGAAAGCTATAGCCCACCGCTGATGGAGCACGGCCAATAGCGCCCTGCCACTGACGCCCTTCCCTGCCCCGCGTCACCGGGCAGGGCTTGGCGGCAGCAACCCTCAGCGAGCCCGCTTGCCCGCCTGCTTGTGCAGGTACATGGCCTTGTCGGCGTCCGCCAGCAACGCCTCGATGTCGGGATGGCGTTCGGTGTCGTATTCGATCTGGCCGACGCTGAAGCGGATGTCATAACCCCGCTTCAAGGTGGCATTGCGCTCGTCGAGAATCTCCCGCAGGCGCGCCATGATCGCCGAAGTCTCGACATGGTCGGCAGCGGTCAGCAGGGCCACGAACTCATCGCCCCCCAGGCGGCCGATCACGTCGCTCTCGCGAAAGGCGATGCGCAGCACGTCGGCGAAGGTCTTCAGGGCACCGTCGCCTTCGGCATGGCCGTAGGTGTCATTGATCTGCTTGAAGTCGTTGAGGTCGAAGAACAGCAGGGTCGCCGGTTTTTCCAGGCGCTTGCACACCCCCAGGGCATGCCGGGCCAGGGCCTCGAAGCCGCGGCGATTGGACAGCAGGGTCAGCTCGTCCATGCTGGCCATCTGCACCGCCGCCAGTTCCTGCTCGGCCATGCGCGCCAGGTCCCGTAGCAGTGCCCGATCCTCGTCGTCCAGGTCGCGGGGCTTGATGTCGATCAGGCACAGAGTGCCGAGCTTGCTCCCATTGGTGACCGTCAGCGGGCAACCGGCATAGAAGCGGATGCCCGGCGCGCCCACCACCAGCGGGTTGTCGTGGAAGCGTTCGTCCAGGCCGGCGTCGGGCACGGTGAGGATCTGGTCACCGAGGATCGCGTGGCCACAGAAGGAAATATCCCGCGAGGTTTCGCTGACGTCGAGCCCCACGCAGGACTTGAACCATTGCCGGTCGGCATCCACCAGGCTGACCAGGGCAATGGGCACGTTGAACAGACGCTTGGCCAGCCGGGTCAGGCGGTCGAAACGCTCCTCAGGTGAGGTATCGAGCACATTCAGCTCCCGCAGGGTCTGGATTCTCAAGGCCTCATTGTTGGGTTTGCTGGGATACAACATCGCTGACTCCATTCGCGGCTAAGATCCCAAGCGTAGTCCAGAATAACGACGGTTTATCATCTAAAGCGGCGCGGCAGGAGCCAGTGAGCAGGTGGCCCTCACAACCGGGGGGCCAACAGAATCCTCCCGTAGCCAGCCACGAACACGGCAAACGCCAGGCCCGCCAGCAGCGCTGAAAGGCCCAGCCCCAGGCTGCTGAACGGCACCAGCAGGACCCGGCACAAGGCCGCCAGGAACAGCAGCGCAAAGCCACCGGCCATGGCTCGCGAAGCCTGCAGTGGCCGGCCACTGTGGCCGAGGCTGACCCGCGCCACCATGCCCAGCACCAGCCCGCCCAGGCCACCCACCGCCAGGGCATGGGTCACCAGGCTCTGGGGTATCGACCAGCCCAGGTGCCAGAGGGCCATGCCCAGGGTTGCCAGGGCCAGCCACCCGTAGGCCAGGTACAGCGACCAGAGCAACGGCACCCGCCACAACCCCGGCCTGTGCCAGCGCCACAAGCGCCAGCCTTGCAGCCCCGCCAGCAGGGCGAACAGCGGCGCCAGCCACCCGCGGGGAGCGTCACCGCCGCCCAGGGCCATGGACAACGCGGCCAGCAGGCTGCCCACCAGCAACACCCGGGTCGGCCAGGGCGATGTCGGCGCCTGGGGGGGCAGTTGCAGCCCGCGCTGGATGAAGAAGGGAATCACCCGGCCGCCGATCACCGTCATCAGGGTCGCCACCAGCCACAAGGCGCCCAGTTCGCCGCGCCGCTGCCAGCTGTCCTGGTGTTCCAACAGGCCCCACAGGGTCAGCCCCTGAAACAGCGCCAGCAGCCCCAGGACCAGGACCATGGGGTAGTTCTCGCGCTTGCCGGCGCACCACAGCTCGCGCCCGATCACCGCCGCCAGCAACGGCATGAACGCCAGTTGCACCACAACGAACAGCGGGCCCGGCAGCGGCAGCCACCAGGCCAGGCGCCCCGCCAGCCACAGCAGCCACAGCAACAGCAACGGCGTACGGCTCAGGCCCGGGCGGCCGGTCCAGTTGGCCACCGCCGTCAGCAGGAAGCCGGCAACGATCGCCACGGCAAAGCCGAAGAGCATTTCGTGACGGTGCCAGGCCAGCATCCCGGCCACCGGTTGCAGGCCCGCCAGCGCACCATGCAGCCACAGGCCCCAACCCATCAGGGCAAGGCAGGCGAAGCCGGCGCCGGCGAGGAAGAACGGGCGGAATCCCAGGCTCCAGAAGGGCTGGCCGGTCCAGCGGTGCCAGGCTTCAGGCAAAGACACAGGCAGCCCTCCCCTGGCACTGGGCCATGCGCCGCTGGGCCAGCAGGCGCATGACATAACCGATCTTCAACAGGGTCGGCCCGATAATCACCAGGCTGTGCATCAGCACCAGGGTGGCGATAGGCAAATGCCCGGAATGAACATAGGCGGCGTACACCCCCAGGCCCAGCAACAGGCTGCCCGACCCCAGCAGAGCATTGGACAGGTGCAGTACATGCAGCGGCGAATCGAAGTAACGGCTCATTTCTACAACTCCTCGAACACACAATGGCATGACTGCCCCCTTCACGTTTCATGCCAGCGCACAGAGCCCGTAAAACCGGGCCCTGCCACCTCAAGAGTCTTTATGACCAGATAAAGAAGAAGTCATAAAGACCGCCAACGAAGTCAATATGACTGCATTTTTCCCCGCTGCCCTTTTTCGCCGGCAAGGGCAGATTGCCCCCCTTGAGCCAATCCCCCCTCTGCAGGAGCGAGCTTGCTCGCGATGCATCGGAAAACGCCGCGCACTTCCTGTAGACCCGCGTTATCGTTGACGCCCATCGCGAGCTCGCTCGCTCCCATACAAGGATGTCGCCGATGCCCGAAGCTTCCTCCCCCGCATCCGAGAAGAGCCTGTCACGCCTGTTGCTGGAGTTGCTCTGGCAGTTGGCCGCCCTGCTCATCCCGATCTTCTTCGTCACCCTGCTGCCGCCCCCGGCGGCCCTGGGGGTGTTGCTCGGCTGCGCAGCGGCGATGACCCTGGCGGCGCGCCTGGGCTGGCCTAAAACCGCCCGCGGCCTGGCGCGGCTGATGATCAGCGCCGCGTTCGGCCTGGGCTTCAGCCTGGGCCGGGCCCTGCCGGCCTACTGGGATATCGCCGCCGCCTTCACCAGCATCTTTGCCGGGCTGGCAGCGGTCAGCCACCTGGAACGCCGCCTGGGGCTGGTGCAGCCGAGCCCCACACCGATCAGCGCCTGGGGCGGCAACGAACCACAACAGACCCCGGAGGGCCAGCCGATCCGGGTGTTCAACCACGGCGAGATCGCCATGGGCGGGCCCACCTATTGCGACTACCTGTTCCCCGATGGGGTGCTGCTGCAAGGGCTGGGGTCCTCGGCGCGGTTTTCCAGTGACGGGCGCTACTTCGCCGCGCCGCTGCCTTCCAGGCAACACTGGGGGCTGGCCATCCTCGACCGTGAACAGCGCCGCCTGTACCGCTGCAACCGGGAACACTTCTGGGAGCTGGATGCCTTCAGCGCCGACACCCTCAGCGGCCGCCACAGCCCGCTGGTGGACAACGGCCAGCACCAGGCCAGCCTGAACAGCCTGCTGCAGGAGGCCGAATGCGTCGATCTGGTGGCGGTAGCCGATCTCTGGCTGGAGCCGGGCCAGTGGCTGGAGGCCCTGGCTCGCCAGGATTTCGAAGAAAGCGCACCCCACGGCAGCCACCGGCTGCACGCCAGCCTGGCGCTGCCGGCCAGCCTCAGGGCCCTGGAGCAACCCCTGGAACCCCTGCGCATGCCGCCCTATCGCATAAGCATCGACGGCCAGCCCAGCGGCTTGCTGCTGCGTGCGGACGCACCCCGCATCTGGCGCGACGACGGCCAGGCCCTGGCCTGCATCGCCCACGAGCAAGCGCAGCCTGAGGCCGCGTGCTGCTGGCTGTGGCAGGCCGACAAGGGCTGGCGGCCATTGCCCGCGCCCTGGGTCGCCAGCCATGCAGAACCATCCTTCTACCCTGGCCCGCTGCTCAGCCTGGATCGCCACTGGCTGGGCTACAGCGCATACCTGGACCTGGCCGAGGCGGACCACGGGCGCTACGGCTATCGCTTGCACAGTACCCACAGCGACAGCGAAACCGGCGTCGGCCACGACCGGCAAGGCTGCCTGCAAGTGGCGCCGCTGCCGCTGACCCGCACCCAGTTGCTGCAGCCCCTGGACGGCAGCGGGGCCCGGGGCGAAAGCCGGATCCAGTCCCAGCCCCTGCTGGGCGAACAGCGCGCGCTGTTCAGCTGGCTGACGGACAACCCCCGGGGCCTGGGTGCCTACCGATGCCAGATCGGCACCTGGCAACTGCCCGGGTGCTGGTTGCTGGACCATCGGGTTTCCGATTGCCAGCGCTACCTGGCCCTGCTGCCCTGGAGCGAGACCCTGGAGCTGGCCCCCCAGGTGGTGGTGGCGGACCTGCAACAGCAGCGCCTGATCTACAGCCCGGCACTGCTGGCGGCGCGCCTGCTGGACTTTCGCCAGGGCCGCCTGAGCCTGGCCGTGCTGGTCGGGCGCCTCGACCCGGACCACGCCAGCAGCCCGCTGCAACGCTTCAACCGGCCGGCGCCCGCACCTGAACACGCCGCGGCATTCTGCACCGAAGGCCCGGCCTCGCAGCCCTGCTATGAGCGCCAGGACTGGCTGGTGATCGATGACCAATTGCAGCCCGTGGCGCCCTGGCGCCTGGTGGATCGGCCTCAGGCCGCGGTCGCCGAGGGTGACTTTATCCAGCCTGCCCCCGATGGCCGCGACGCCGCGTGGCTGTTTGGCAGCGAAACCGAGTACGCCGACAGCTGGCTGCGGGAAACCAGCCCGCGGCTCGGCGGCCACCTGCTCACCGCCTCCGGCTGTGCAGTAGGCGATCTGGCCCCGTCGCTGATCTGGTCCACCGACGCCCGCTACCTGGCCTTGACCCGGCTCCGGCTCGGCGCCGGCGACCCGCAGCAGGGCTACCGCGCCTGGCAGTTGCTGCTGCTCGATGTGCAGGAACGCAGCCTGCGCATCGCCCCCGACTGGCTGCGCCACCGCCCGCTGTTCCAGCACTTCGATGCCCGGGGCCTGGCGCTGCAGCTGTTCGAGCGGGATTGGCAGGCGGCGGACGATCCCGATCCGGGCCGCAGCCTGGAGTGGGCACTGGAAGACCTGTTGCGCCTGCCTGCCGAACCCTTGCGCGAACACCAGGGGCTGTGGCTGAGCGCCGCCGACTGGCCCCAGGCCCGGGCGTGGCAGGCGCTGCGCCGCCCGGCGCACCCGGCCTTCCGCGCCGGGGCTTGAGCCCCGGGGTCAATCGGCCTTCAGTGCCTGGGCGTCCCGCGCGCGCTGGCTGACGAAACCGGGGATCTGCTCCCCGGGCAGGGATTTGCTGTAGTACCAGCCCTGGATGGTCAGCTCGGCACTCGATTGCAGGAAATCCAGCTGCTCGCGGGTCTCCACCCCTTCCACCACCACTTTGAGCTTGAGGGTTTCGCAAAAACGCAGCAGGCCGTTCAACACCTGGGCGCCCTTGGGTTCACGCTGGGCGAGGACAAAGCTGCGGTCGATCTTGATCCCGTCCACCGGGAACTGGTGCAGGTAGCTCAGGGCGGAAAAGCCGGTGCCGAAGTCATCGATATAGACCCGGGCGCCCAGCGCATGGAGCTTGCCGATCCATTGCTGGGTCAGCAGCGCATCGCCCACCAGGGCATCCTCGGTAATCTCCACCGACACCTGGCCCTGGGCCCGGGCCAGAATCTCCAGCAGGCGCTGGCCATGCTCCCGGGAGGCCAGGGTGGCGCTGGAGATGTTGATGGTGATGGGCAGCTCGAAGCCGACCTTGCGCCACGCCAGGTGCTGGCGCACCGCCTGGGACGCCACCCAGAAATCCACCTCGGGCATCAGCTTGGCCTGGCCCAGCCACTGCAGCAGTTCCCAGGGCGACTGCACCTTGCCCTCGCGGTCACGGGCGCGGATCAGCGCTTCGCAACCGCTGCACAAGCCGCTGTCCTTGATCACCTGGGGCTGATACTCCAGGTGGAAGTCGTAGTCGCTCAACTGCTGGATACGGGCTAGCTGCAATGACTGCTGGGCGGCCTGCTGGTAGGACGCCACCATCGGGTCCAGCTCGAACAGCCGGCCCCGCTCCTCCAGGCCATGGAAGGTGGTGTCGAAGGTTTTCAGGTAGACCTGGGCACTTTGCTCGCCCTGGCGCTGGATACTGCGCACATAGGGCATGTAGATCAGGATGCCGACCCCCAGCAGCAGCCCTTGCAGCAGCACCGCGCCCCAGTCGCCCTGGGTGCTGAGGTAGGCATTGAGCAGCACCGGCGAGGTAAAGGGCAGGCTCACCAGCGCCGGGCTCACCCACCCCAGTTGCACCACCAGCAGCGCCAGGCAGGCATTGACCATCGGCACCAGCATGAACGGTACCAGCAGGCGCGGGTTGAGGATGATCGGCACACCGAACAGCAGCAGTTCGTTGACGTTGAACAGCGACAGCGCCAGGCTCGCCAAGGCCAGCAGACGCATGGAGCGGTTGCGCGAGAAACCGAGGATCGCCAGCACCAGCGCCAGGGAACCTCCAGAGCCGCCAATGAAGGCAAAGCAGCCCAGCAGGCCGCTGTTCAAGGCATAGCGCAATGGCCGGCCAGCGGCCTGATCCGCGGCGTTGAGCGTCACGGCCTGGTCCATCACATCCATCAGCGGCTGCATGGCATGGGCGCCATGAATGCCGAAGAACCACAGCAGCGAATTGGTCGAGGTCAGGAAGATCGCGTTGAGGTAGGGGTTGTCCAGGTCGTCGATATCGATCGGCCGCTCGACGTAGGCAAAATCATGGAACTGCAGCAGCAGTTGCAACACGCAGACTAGCACCAAAGAGGTCACCATCCCCGGCAGCACCATGTTGATGGTGCCCTTGAGGTTGTGCCCCACCAGCCCCTCGTCCACCAGCCGGGTCCAGCGCTGGCGGTGCAGCCGGGCCATCAGCGGCACGTTGACCAGGGGCGAGGCGATGGCGATGAACAGCACGAAGGTCGCCGCAGCCCGCGGGTAGTCGCGCAGCAGGTAGATGGCGATCACCACATGGGACAGGCAGAGGAAGGCCACCGGCAGTTGGGGCAGGCGGTATTTTATCGCCAGCATGTAGCCGATGGACGCCGCCACCAGCAGGGGAATGATCGAACTGATGCGGTTGTGCAGGCCGGTCAGCAGCTCCACCAATGCTGGCGGCGCACCCAACGCCTGGGCGCACTGGCCGAGGATCAGCAGCAGCGCCGAGACCAGCAGGCATGGCAGCAGCCACAACAGGCCTTCGCGGATCGAGCGTAATGACTCGGCACCCGCCAGGAGTGCCAGACGATGGGTGAAAAACAGCTTGAACCCCACGTTTCGCATAAGCCCCGCCCCTTTGCCGCTGCGCGTCCGATACCCCCCGGACGTTGCCGCCCGCCCCCATGGATACGCAATGCAGCGCCAGGCCATGACAAGCGAATACCAGCGAAGATACCACTGAAGAAACCCCATTCAGCAAGCACTGAATGGTCCCGATCCCAGTCTTTTATCGTCCTGTTCGCGCCAGGCTTGACTGCCTGCGCGACCACCCGCTCAAGCACGGTCGATTGCGCCAGGGCGCGGCGATATCGTTTGCAGGGGCCGATGGCTTTTGCTTTAATCGCGATCAATTCCCATTTACAACCAGAACGCCAGCGGACACGCCTCCTTGCCCTCCACGCCTCTCGCCAGCCCGGACTCGGTCCACAGCCTCTACGACGCCCATCACCGCTGGCTCTACGAGTTGTTGCGCCGGCGCCTGAATCACGCCTGGGACGCCGCCGACCTGGCCCACGACATCTTTGTCCGGGTGCTCAAGCGCCCGCCGGTGCTGCGTGACGAGGTCCACCAGCGTTCCTACCTGGCCACCGTGGCCCGGGGCTTGTGCATCGACCACTGGCGGCGCCGGCAACTGGAGCAGGCCTGGCTGCAGGCGCTGGCTGCACGCCCGCAGGCGGTGCAACCCTCGGCGGAGCAGCAGGCAATCATTGTCGAGACCCTGTACGAAGTGGACGCCATGCTCAGCCGCCTGCCGGCCAAGGTGCGCACGGCCTTCATCCTCGCTCAACTGCACGGCCGGCCCTACCAGGCCATCGCCGATGAGCTGGGGGTATCGGAGCGCATGGTGAAGAAGTACCTGGCCCAGGCCCTGCTGCATTGCGCACTGCTGGAGGCTGAACTCGACGGCCTGCTGGTGGACTGAACCATGGACCCTCGACCCGGCGGCCGGCTCAGCCACGCCTGCCTGCAACAGGCCGCGCACTGGTACGTGCAACTGCAGGACCAGGGCAGCAGCGACGAACAGCGCAGCCAGTGGCAGGACTGGTTCGAGCAGAGCGCGGAACACCGCCAGGCCTGGAGCTATGTCGAGCGGGTCAGCCAGCGCCTGCTGCCATTGCAGGAGGCCAACACCCGCCCATCCGCCAGCCGCGCCCTGAGCGCCGCCCGACGTCCGGCCCTGGCACGGCGCCAGGTGCTCGGTGCACTGCTGCTGGCTGGCCTGGGCTGGGGCACCTGGCGCAACAGCCCGTTGCCCCAGGCCCTGAGCCGCTGGCGTGCCGACTACGCCACCGGCACCGGGGAAGTCCGCGACACGCTGCTCAGCGACGGTACGCGCCTGTGGCTCAATGCCCTGAGCGCGGTGGATGTGCGCTACAGCACCGAGCAGCGGCTGCTGGCGTTGCACCTGGGGGAGATCCTCATCGACACCGCCAAGGACCCGCGCCGGCCATTCCTGGTGCAGACCGAACACGGCCGCCTGCGCGCCCTGGGCACGCGCTTCAGCGTGCGCTGCGGCGCCAGCGACAGCCTGCTCAACGTCTACGCCGGCGCGGTGGAGGTACGCAGCGCCAGTGGCTTGCAGGTGCAGGTGGTGAATGCCGGCCAGCAGCTGCGCTTCGATGGCCGCACCCTGGGGCCGCTGCAGGCCGCCAGTGCCGCCCGCGAAGCCTGGAGCCACGGCCTGCTGCTGGCCGACAACCTGCCCCTGGAGCAACTGCTGGAGGAACTGGGGCGCTATCGCAACGGCCACCTGGGTTGCGACCCGGCCATCGCCCAACTGCCGGTGATGGGCTCTTTCCCCTTGCACGACTCCGACCAGGCCCTGGCCCTGCTGGAAGCGGCGTTGCCGGTGCGGGTCAAGCGCCTGGCGTCCTGGTGGGTGACCCTGGAGCCACGTACCTGAAGCCGGAAAAATTTTTTCACCTGGCAGGTTCCCTTTTTCCGACGCCCTTCGGTTAACCCGGTAACAGTCCTCACATTGCCGACCCACAAGGGAACCCCATGCCATCACCCCGTCGTTCGCGCCTGCCCTTTCATACCCTGCCCCTGTGCACCGCACTGCTGTGCGGCGCCGCGCCCTGGGCCCACGCTGCTGCCGATGCGGGCCAGAACCAGCCCCAGGCTGAACGGCGCAGCTACAGCATCGGCCCCGGGCCGCTGGTCACGGTGCTCAACCGCTTCGCCGAGCAGAGCGCGGTGTTCATTGCCGGGCACAACGACCTGGCCGCCGGCAAGCAGAGCCCCGGCCTGAACGGCCGCTACAGCGTCGCAGAGGCCCTGCAACTGCTGCTGGCGAACTCCGGGCTGCAAGCCCAGACGGTCAGCGGCGGCTATGTGCTCAAGGCACTTCCCGCCACCAGCGGCCCGCTGCAACTGGGCACCACGCAGATTTCCGCCCAGGGCCTGGGCAGCGTCACCGAAGGCAGCCAGAGCTACACCACCGGGGCCAGCGCCTCGGCCACCGGCCTCAACCTGTCGCTGCGCGAAACCCCGCAAACGGTGACGGTGATCACCCGCCAACAGATGGACGACCAGGGCGCCACCAGCATCGCCGACACCCTGCGCCGGGCCCCCGGGGTCAGCGTGCAGAACTACGACAGCGAGCGCTGGGAGTTCTCCAGCCGCGGCTTGCCCATCACCAATTTCCAGTACGACGGGGTCAACGCCACCTACGACGGGGTCTACGACTACGGCACCACCAGCACCGACATGGCGACCTTCGACCGGGTGGAAATCATCAAGGGCGCCACCGGCCTGATGACCGGCTCCGGTGACCCGTCGGCCACCGTCAACCTGATCCGCAAGCGGCCGACCAAGGCGTTCAAGGCCTCGGTCACCGGCACCGTCGGTTCCTGGGACAACTACCGCAGCGAAGGGGACATTTCCGGCCCGCTGACCGAAACCGGCAACCTGCGCGGGCGCTTTGTCGGGGTCTACCAGGACCGCAGCTCCTACCTCGACCACTACCAGAACACCAAGGACATCGCCTACGGCGTGCTGGAGGCCGACCTGACCCCCGACACTCTGCTGACCCTCGGCCTGGACCAGCAGAACACCCGCTCCCGGGGCGCCACCTGGACCGGCTTCCCGATGTACTTCAGCAACGGCTCGCGGACCCACTTCTCCCGCTCGTTCAACCCGGCCACCGACTGGAGCCGCCGCGACTTCAAGAACCAGACCCTGTTCACCTCCCTGGAGCAGCAACTGGCCAATGACTGGACCTTGAAGGTCAGCTACGACCACCTGCGCCGCCAGCACGACACCCTGCTGGGCTCGGCCAGCGGCGGCAACCCGGACCAGGCCAGCGGCGACGGCATGTTCATGTACATGGGCAAGTTCAAGGGCGACCAGCGCCAGGACAACCTCGACATCAACCTGCACGGCCCCTTCAGCCTGTTCGGCCGCGAGCACGAGCTGATCGCCGGCTTCATGCTGATGAACGCCAGACAGGACATCCCGGTCCACGGTTCGGTGTACCCGCCAGTGGGCGGCAGCATCTACGACTGGCGCGGCGAGTTCGCCAAGCCGGACATCCCGAAGATCGGCGACAACGACATCCTCCAGCGCCAGACCGGCGCCTACCTGGCCACCCGCCTCAAGCCCACCGACGACCTGGCGGTGATCCTCGGCACCCGGGTCAGCGACTTCAAGGGCATCGACAACACCCGCTACCTCGACCCCAACAGCCCCGACGCACGCCAGCGCTACCAGCAGACCGGCGTGGTCACCCCCTATGCCGGGCTGGTCTACGACCTCAACGACAGCTACTCGCTGTACACCAGCTACACCAGCATCTACCAGCCGCAGATGAGCAAGGACGTCGACGGCAAGATCCTCGACCCGGTGCAGGGCGACAGCTACGAAGCCGGGATCAAGGCCGAGTACCTGGATGGCCGGGTCAACGCCAGCTTCGCGGTGTTCCACACCGAGCAGGACAACGTCGCGCAACTGGTGGACGGCTGGGGCATCGACGCCATCTACCGTCCGACCAAAGGCGCGACCACCAAGGGTTTCGAGGTGGAGGTGGCTGGCGAGCTTAGCGAAGGCTGGAACCTGTCGGCCGGCTACAGCTACAACCACACCCGCGACGCCAATCACGACTACGTCTACGGCTCGGTGCTGCAGAGCACCGAACCGCAGCAGGTGGCGCGGCTGTTCAGCACCTATCGCCTGCCCGGTGCCTGGGACCGCCTGACGGTGGGCGGCGGGGTCAACTGGCAGAGCCAGTTCTTCGGCAAGGTGCTCCAGCCCGACCCGAGCGATACGGTCAATGGCGGGCATGATTCGCGCATCACCCAGGACGGCTACTTCCTGGTGGATGCCATGGCCCGCTACCAGTTCAGCCAGCACCTGAGCTCGACCCTGAACGTGAAGAACCTCTTCGACAAGAAGTACTACACCGGTATCGGCAACTTCAGCACCGGCTTCTACGGCGAGCCGCGCAGCCTGCAACTGGCCACCCGCTGGGACTTCTAGACCCGCGCCGATCCACGGTAGCCCGCTCCGGCTGCGGGTTGACTACGCTTGTGCGAGCGTGCTCAACCCGCAGAGGAGCGCCCCCATGCAACGCATCCAGACCATCACCCCGTGCCTGTGGTTCGACCATCAGGCCCACGAGGCCGCACAGTTCTACTGCTCGATCTTCGAGCACTCGCGCATCACCCACGTCAGCCACTACGGCAAGGCCGGCTTCGAGTTCCATGGCCGCGCCGAAGGCTCGGTGATGAACGTGGCGTTCGAGCTTGACGGCCAGGGCTTCAGTGCCCTCAACGGCGGCCCGGCGTTTACCTTCAACGAAGCGGTGTCGCTGCAAGTGCACTGCCGCACCCAGGCCGAACTCGACCACTACTGGAATGCCCTGGGGTTTGGCGGCCCGAAACTGGCCCAGCAATGCGGCTGGCTCAAGGACCGCTTCGGTCTGTCCTGGCAGATCGTGCCGCAGACGCTCGCGCAGATGATGTGCGACCCCGACCCGGCCCGTTCCGAGCGGGTGATGCAGGCCCTGCTGGGGATGAAAAAACTCGATATCGCGGCACTGCAACGCGCCTTCGACGCGCGAAGCTAATACACTCGTGGCCGGTCCTTGAGCGATGGATATGGCCTTGACGAAAACCGCCCCGCCCTCTGCAGACGCCCCCCTCTTCTGGCGCGATGCGGCCCTGCCCTTCATCGAGGCCCGCTCCATCGCCGACGGGCGCAAGGTCTGCTATTGCGCTCATGCCCATGAGCAGTTCTCCATCGGCTGCATCACCGCAGGTGTCAGTACCTACGTCAGCGAGCAGACGCAAAGGCAGGTGGGCGCCGGCACCGTGGTGCTGATGAACCCCGGCGTGGTCCACGCCTGCAACCCCGTCGACGACCAGCCCTGGTCGTACCGCATGCTGTACGTCGACACGCCCTGGCTGACCCGCCTGCAACATGAACTGGGCGTGAGCCCCGAGTTGCAGTTCCAGCCCTTCGAGGAAACCAGCAGCGACGACCCGCAACTCTTCGCCGACCTCGAGCAGCTGTACCACGCCCTCGTGGACCCACAGGCCGAGACGCTGCACAAGCACAGCTGCGTGGTGGCGTTCTTCAGCGAGCTGCAACAGCGCCTGAACCCGGCCAAGGCCCCGCCCCGGGAGAACAACCACAAGCTTGAGCGGGCCGCGCAGTTCATCCGCCAGCACTGTACCGAGCCCCTGGACCTGGAACAGATCTGCCAGGCTGCGCAGCTTTCGGCCTCCTACCTGATCCGCGCCTTCAAGCAGCAGTACGGCATGGCGCCCCATGCCTACCTGGTCAACCGGCGGGTGCAGTTCGCCCAGGCCCGCCTGCGCCAGGGCGTGCCGATCGCCGAGGTGGCGCAGGCCGCGGGCTTCGCCGATCAGGCGCACTTGCAGCGCGCGTTCAAGCAGCATCTGGGGGCCACCCCGGGCCAGTACCAGGGGCCGCGACGGGCCAGGCGCGGCGAACCCCAGGCCCACTGACGCCCAGCTGCGCTCAAAGCAGCAGGCAGGCCGCGCTGACTGCCAGCAAGGCGGCCATGGCCCCGTTGAACAGGCGCATGCCCGCCGGGTTGCCCAGGTAATGGCGCAAAAAACTGCCGGCATAGGCCCAACAGGCCACCGACAGGTAGCAGATGACCAGGTACACCGCCGCGAACAGCCACACCAGCCGCGCCTCGCCATCGGCGGCGAAGGCCCCCATGCCGGCCACGCAAGCCAGCCAGGCCTTGGGGTTGAGCCACTGCATCAGGGCGCCATACCAGGCCGACGGCGCCCGAGGCTGGCCCTCGGTATCCAGCCGGCCATCGTCCCGGGCCAGCTTCCAGGCCATGTACAGCAGGAAGGCCACGCCGGACAGGCGGATGCCCTGGGTCAGGGCCGGCCACTGGCGCAGCAGTTCGTGCAGCCCCAGGCCGACCAGCACCAGCAACAGGACAAACCCCAGGGTGGCCCCGGCCACATGGCGCAGGCTGGCCCGGAAGCCGAACCGCGCACCGCTGCCCAGGGCGACGATGTTCACCGGCCCCGGGGTAATGGAGGCCGCCAGGGCAAAGGCCGCCATGGAAAACACTACGCTCATCACTTGCCTCTTTGTCTCTGTGGGTTGGAGCCGCACAGACTACGAGGCCGGGGTGAGGCGGTATTGAACAAAACTACCCTGCCGGTGGCGGGCTGTCGTGACACCGGGCGGGCCGCGGCGAACTTGTGGATCGCGCCCGGCAATCAACTATTGAATCGGGTCACCAGTGCATTGAGTTCATGGGCGGTGGATTCAAGGTCGCCACCAATGCTGCAGGAGTGCACGGCAATATCGGCATTCTGGTCCGAGACCCGGGCGATATTGCTGATCTGCTCGGAGATTTCCTCGGCCACATGGGCCTGCTGCTCCGACGCCGCGGCCATCTGCTGGCTCATCTGGTGAATGCGCTCCACCGCCGAGTTGATGCCGTCCAGCGCCTGCTGGGTGCTGACTACCTGGGCCACCCCGGAGCGCGCCTCCACGCTGCCCTGGCGGGCCACTTCCACAGCCTGGCCCGCCACCTGCTGCAGGCTCTGGATGATGCGCTGGATGCTCTGGGTCGATTCCCGGGTCTTCGACGCCAGGGCCCGCACCTCATCGGCGACCACGGCGAACCCCCGTCCCTGTTCGCCGGCCCGCGCCGCCTCGATGGCTGCGTTCAAGGCCAGCAGGTTGGTCTGCTCAGCGATCGAATGGATCATGTTCGCCGCCACCTGGATCGACTGGGTTTCCTGCGCCAGGCCTTCCACCGACTGGCTGACCGCATCCACCGTATCCGCCAGTTTCTCGATCACCACCCGGGAACGGCGCGCCTCCTGGGAGCCCACCTGGGTCAGCTCGTTGACCTGGTCGGCCGCGGCGGCGGTGTCATGGATGTGCACCGAAACCTCGGCGATCGACGAAGCCATCTGGTTCATCGCCGTGGCCGCCATGTCGGCTTCGTCGCGCTGCTTGCCCAGGGCCGACTCGGCCTGGCGCGACAGGTTCTGGCTGGTGGAAGCCAGTGACGCCGCCTGGTTGGCGTAATCCCCCAGGCGGCTGAGGGCGGTACGGATCTTCGCCGCCTCGCTGATCAGGATCATCTGCAGGCGTGCCACCGGGCCTCGCTCATCGGTATAGGTGCGGGCAATCAGCTCGCTGTCGAAACTGCCCAGGGACACCGCGCTGATGCGCCCCAGCAACTGCCCGGTGCGGTAGGCGCCGTGGGCCTGCACGGCAAAGAGCCCGAGCAGCGCCACTCCCAGCCCGGCCCAGGGCCCGGCCAGCCAGCCGGCCATGGCGCTGGCCAGTACCGCCAGCAGCGGCGGCAGCACAAACACCCCGGCGCCCAGCAGCCGATGGCGCCAGGGCGTGGCCAGGCGGGTGCTGCGCAGGTGCGAGTACAGGGCGGCGGCGCGCTCCACCTGCTGGCGCTCGGGCTTGACCCGCACCGATTCGTAGCCGGCAATCACGCCCTGGCTGAATATCGGTGTGACATAGGCGTTGACCCAGTAATGATCACCGTTCTGGCAACGGTTCTTGACGATGCCCATCCAGCTCTTGCCGTCCTTGAGGTAGGACCACATATGGCCGAACACCGCTTCGGGCATGTCCGGATGGCGCACGATGTTGTGCGGGCTGCCAATCAGCTGTTCGCGGCTGAAACCGCTGACCGCAACGAACTCGTCATTGCAGTAAGTGATCTTGCCATGGGTATCGGTGGCGGAAATAAGCCGTTGTTCGGCAGGAAACACTCGCTCACGCTGAGTCACCGGGAGATTGTTTTTCATTTGAAAAACCTCGCAGGAAGTCTAGTAATTGCTCGTCATGATCAAACAGCAACTGGCGCATCCTGCGATTACCCGAAGACTTCTTCTGCGTACCTGCAGAACTTTCCCGAGCCTGATGAGCAATCCACTACAACAACTGCCCAGCGCCCGACCGAATCGAGTTTAGATAGCACTTTTAATCGCGCTATTGCCTCCAGGGAAATAACTTCCCTGGCAACGGAACTAGATTCAACATTCTTGACCTGGATCAATACTTAGCCTGGCAAGCAATGCCCCGACCGCCCCTGGTTGAGAACCGATGGCCCATCACCTACCTTCTCCAGGCCCCTAAGCCATAGAGCCGCGCCAATGCCTGCCTCCTGCCAAGAAACCGCCCGCCTGCTACTGCGCGCCCCGACCCTGGACGACCTGCCCCAGGCCTGTGCCATCCATGGCGACCCGCAGACCAACCGCTTCAACCCCAACGGCCCGATCAACGCTGCCACCTGCGCCGACAAGCTGCATGGCTGGATCGAACACTGGCAGCAGCACGGTTTCGGCTACTGGGCCATCGCCCTGCGCAGCGACCCGCAGCGGCTGATCGGCTTCGGCGGGATCATGCAGGGCTTCTTCGGCCACGAGCCGGGGCTGAACCTGTACTTTCGCTTGCGCCCCGAGGCCTGGGGCCAGGGCTATGCCGCGGAAATGGCCCGGGCCGCCCTGCACCTGGCGTTCAGCGAACTGCATGCACCGCGGGTCACTGGCCTGGTGCGCCCCGACAACCTGCCCTCGCGGCGCGCCCTGGAGCGCCTGGGGCTGAGCCTGGACGGCGAACTGGATGATTTTCCCGGCCAGGCGCCGAGCCTGCTGTACCGCATCAGCACGCCGGACAACCCAGGCCCGGGCTAAGCCTCAGGGCAGGCACCCTGGAAGCCTGCGCGGCGGATTCAACGGATTCGAGGATTGACAAAGCGATCGCCGGCTTTTAAAACTGGGCGCCTGATTCTTGAGCCTGCAGCGACCATGTCCCCAGCCACGCCCTTCATCCTTCGCACCATTGGCCTGTCGGCCAAGGTCGAGGCGCGCGTGGCCTGCAGCTCTAAATCGAAGAAACAGTCGCTCATGTGACCGGGGCGCTGTGTCCCGTCAGATGAGCTGACAGGACCTCAAGCGCTACGGACACCCTCCCCCTGCTTACCGCCCTTCTACTCTTCTGACGACGACCCGACGGTCAACCATCAGGAGAACACGCATGTCATCGTTTCAAGGTATCTGGGTCCCTATCGTCACCCCTTTCATCGACGGTGCCGTCGATTTCGCCGCCCTGGGGCGCTTGACCACTCACCTGCTGGAAAGCGGCGTAGCCGGGCTGGTGGTTTGCGGCACCACCGGCGAGGCCGCGGCCCTGGACAAGGACGAGCAGTTGGCGGTGCTCGATGCGGTGCTGGAGCGAGCCCCCGCCGGGAAGGTGATCATGGGGCTGGCGGGCAATAACCTGAAGTCGCTGCTGAGCCTGCAGGAACAGATTCTCGAGCGTGCGGTGGCCGCCTTGCTGGTGCCCGCGCCCTACTACATCCGGCCGTCGCAAGCAGCCCTGGAGAGCTTCTTCGCCACCGTGGCCGATGCCTCCAGCGCGCCGCTGATTGTCTACGACATTCCCTACCGCACCGGGGTGAGCCTGGACACCGCCACTTTGCTGAACATCGTGGCCCATCCACGGATCGCGGCGGTCAAGGACTGTGGCGGCAACCTGGAAAAGACCCTGGCGCTACTGGCCTGCGGGCAGATCGAAGTGCTGTGCGGCGAGGACCTGCAATTGTTCAACGCCTTGTGCCTGGGCGCCCATGGGGCCATTGCGGCCTCGGCGCATATTCACCCGCAACGGTTCGTCGCCTTGCTGCAACAGATCCGGGCCCAGCAACTGGACGCGGCCCGGAGCACCTTCATGCAACTGGTGCCGCTGATCAAGGCGCTGTTCGCCGAACCCAACCCGGCGCCGGTCAAGGCACTGCTGGCCCACCAGGGGTTGATCGGAACGCAGTTGCGAGCACCGATGCACGATTGCAGCGCCGCCCTGCAAACCCTGCTCCGCACCCTGTAGGAGCGGGCTTGCCGGCGAAGAAGCCGCCACGGCTTGCACCCGCCCCAGGTAGGCTTTCGCTGGCAAGCCAGCTCCTACAGCGATGCGACATGGGTGGGGTTCTTGCAGGTGCCTTCAGCGGATGGGCGGAATGCGGATCTGCCCGGCGCGGCACTGGTTCTTCACGCCTTTGCCACAGGCGCCGAACTCCAGGTCCTTGGTCAGGCAAACACGAACCTCGGACAGCTCGGGGCCGCTGCACAAAATGGCGATGCCGTTCTCGGCGACCCCCGGGTTGCTCTGGCGAAACTGCTGGGCAATCTGGCTGGCCTCGAAATAGCGCACCGTGGTCGAAGGCTGCAGCGCCTCGGGAATCTGTACCCTGGCCAGGGCCTTGTCCGCGGCATCCAGGTACCCCATGGCCCCCAGGCCGCTGCAGGTGCCGTGCTTGCTCCATTCATGGTTCATCAGCTTGGCGGTGGGAAACAGGGTCAGGCCCTTGGCCCGCTCCTGGGCATTGAGCTGGGTCAGGGGTGGGCAGGACTCGGGCCAGCCACCCTTGGCGTATTGCGGCCACAGACCGTGCAGGACAAAACCGTAGCCCTTGCCGGTGCACTGCTCGTTTTCCGGGTGCATCAGGCAGAAGGTCGGCGACCAGGACAGGGTCAGCAGGTAGTAGTCGAAGGTACCCGCCACCGAATCGCGCTGCTGCTTGGGCTGACGTGCGTCGCTGATGCCCACCATCCCCAGGGTCAGCACCAGGGCTGCCATCAGGGTAAAAAACTTTCTCATCGTGACCTTCTCCTTGGGAAAGCGCTTCGTCCTGGCCCCGCCATCGGGGTGGAACGGATTGAAAACAACCTGATCTTTCTGGCAGGCCGGCGTTGCCGGAACATGACAGCAATTGCCCGGTGTCCCGCAGAAGCCGGTCAGGCAGCGGCCCGGAGAATACCCGGCAATGCCCTAGGCGGCAGCGCCCTCACTGCGCCGATACAGGCCGACACCCAGCGCCAGCACCGCCAGCAGGCCGGCACAACTGCGGTTGATCCAGCCCATGACCCGAGCGGAAAAGCGCGCCATGGCCCGCCGGCCACCCACGGCATAGAGGCTCATCATCAGGCAGTCCACCAGGGCGCTGACCACGGCCAGGACCAGGTACTGCTCGGCCACCGGCTGCTCCGGGCGCACGAACTGCGGCACGAAGGCGGAGAAAAACAGCAGGCCCTTGGGGTTTGACAGCCCCACCAGCAACGCCCGGCGAAACGCCGACCAGCCGCTGGCCGAGGCCCCGCCCACCGTACAGGCCAGGGCACGGGTCGGCGCCCGCCACAAGCCCCAGGCCAGATACAGCAGATAGGCCGCGCCGCAGCTCTTGACCACCACGAACAGCTCTTGCGAGGCCTGCAGCAACGCCCCCAGGCCGCAGCCCACCGCGCCGATCAGCAGCAGGTCGGACAACGCCGCGCCGGCGATGCCCCAGCCAGCCACCCGCATGCCATGCACCGCGCCATTGTTCAAGGCCAGCAACATCGAGGGGCCGGGGGTAATCATCACCGCGCTGACGGTGACGATGTACAGCAGCAGGGTTGGTATATCCATGGGTTCGCTCCAGGGTCATCCGCCGCGATCCGAAATCGCCCGGAGCACCTCATGGCGCCCACTACGCGGGGGGCAAAATATGACGGATCACTGCGGCACCGGGCAAGCACGACGGACCGCACACACCACTCAGGCGTCAGGAACGCTGACGAAGATGCTGTAGCGGGCCCCTTCCATGGCTTCGAAGGCGATCAGTTTCTGCACCAGCGGTTCGCTGAGCACCTTGCCGGCATTGAGCAGCAACATGCCGTTGTCGGCATTCAGGTTGCGCCGCAGGACCATCCCGGCCTGCAGCTCCCGGGTTCCCAGGACCTTGACCGTCGGATCATCGACGGTGACATCGCTCTGGTAGGCGGCACAGACCTGGACAAAGTCTTCCACCAGATTCGGGTCGTACAGGCGGCCCGCGTACTTGCGAATGAACAGTAGGGCTTCATCGCTGTTCATGTGCCGCTCCAGAATCAGCCCGCACTGCAACTCGATGAAATCCACCGCCAGCTTCAACAGCCGGGAGCCCCAGGGAATCGCCTCGCCCTTGAGGCGCTGGGGAAAGCCGCTGCCGTCCCAGCGCTCCTGGTGATGAAGGATCAGCCGCGCGGCATCCTGCATCGGTTCCAGTGCCATCAGCACCGATTCGCTCTGCTCGGGGTAGGCGCGGTAGCGCGCCTGATCGGTATGGCGCAACAAGTCCGCCGGCGCCAGCAGCATGGCATCGCTCCAGCTCAACTTGCCGATGTTGTACAGGGCCGCCGCCATGGTCAGGTCGCGGCTGCTGGCCTCGTCCAGGCCGTGCCTTTTGCAGCAGGCACGCACCAGTTCGATGATCTTGCGGTTGGTTTGCTTGTCCGCGGGCAGCCGCAGGTTGGCCAGCAGCGAAAACACCTCGGTGGCGGTCACATAGCTGTGCTTGAGCTCTTCGTAGGCCAGGTCGAGCATGTCGGCAGTCTGCTGCAGCTCCGCGGTCCGCGAGGCCACATGCCGTTCCAGGCTGGCGTTGCTGGCCTTGAGTTGCTGGTTCTGCTCCAGGACCAACTGCTGCAAACGCTTGAGCTCACGCTCGGCGAACTGGTGCTCCAGGGTCTGGCGCAGAATCAGCAGCAGCTCTTCGTCATTCCAGGGCTTGCTCAGGTACTGGTGGATCTGCCCGTCGTTGACGGCCTTGATGATGGTGTTCAGATCGGCATAACCGGTGAGCAGGATTCGCCGCACCGCCGGGTACTTCTCCCGCACCCGGGCCAGCAGGGTCGCGCCGTCCATGCCGGGCATGCGCGCGTCGCTCATCACCAGGTCGACGGGGCCTTCGGCGAGGATCTCCAGCGCTCTGGCGCCGCTGTTGGCCAGCAGCACTTCATAGGGCTCGGGACGCAGCAGGCGCTTGAGGCTGTTGAGAATCGACTCCTCGTCGTCCACCAGCAACACACGTGGACGCCTACCCGGCTCAACCGGCTGCGGATCTTCCATGGGGCTCTCCCTGTGCGGCATAGGCTGCCCCGCTCCGTGCTCACGGACGGCTCGGCAGCGGCGGTTTTTCCCAGACAATCCTAGATGAGTTTTTTATTTTCACGCCATTGCCCCCCGCGAAATAAATTCGTCAGCCGCGGCGCTGCGCAATGACTATGCTGACAACGTTGCAAGGCGGGCTCAGGGTACTAGGGAAGGTCTATGGACGCTGGCAGTGACGCACAGACAAAGGCACAAGACGCCTCGGACCAGCCCCCAGAGCGGGCCAACCGACGGATCCTGATTGTCGATGACAGCCCGGCAATCCATGAGGATTTCCACAAGATCCTGGCGCCGCGCCAAGCCCCGGACCTGAGCCTGGCCGAGCAACAGTTGTTCGGCCACGCCACGACGCCAGCGCAGCTAGCGCCCTTCTGCCTCGACTCGGCGTTCCAGGGCCAAGAGGCCCTGGCCCGGGTCGAAGCGTCCCTGGCCCTGGGCCTGCCCTATGCCATGGCGTTCATCGACATGCGCATGCCCCCCGGCTGGGATGGCCTGGAAACCATCGAGCGCTTGTGGAACGCCGACCCGGACCTGCAGATCGCCCTGTGCACCGCCTATTCCGACTATTCCTGGGAAGCCATGGCGCAACGCCTGGCATTCGGCGACCAGTTGCTGATCCTGAAAAAACCCTTCGACAGCCTGGAAATCCGCCAGATGGCCAGCGCGCTGACCTGGAAGTGGCAGATGGCACAGGACGCCCGGCAGAAACTCGACGACCTGCAACAGACCATCGAAAGACGGGTGGCCGAACTGCTCAAGGTCTCCCACCTGCTGCACTACGACGTGCTCACCGGCCTGCCCTCCAGCACCTTGCTGGGGGACCGCCTGGGCCAGGCCATGGCACGGGCCCGCCGTTATGAGCAGCGGCTGGCGGTGATGTTCTTCGGCCTGGACCGGTTCAAGCGGATCAACCATGCCCTGGGATACCCGGCCGGGGACGAGTTGCTCAAGAGAATCGCCCGGCGCCTGGAACAAGGCATGCGCGAGTCGGACTCGCTGTTTCGCTACGGCTCCGACGAGTTCGTGGTGGTGCTCCATGACCAGCAGCATCCGGCACAGATACGCGCGCTTGCGCAAAAGCTGCTGGCCACCGTGAGCCAGTTCGATGACATCGCCGGGCACGACCTGCAGGTGACGGCCAGCCTGGGCATCAGCCTGTACCCCGAAGATGGCCAGGATGCCCTGGCGCTGATCAAGAAAGCCGAGATGGCCATGCACACCAGCAAGGAGCAGGCACCGGGCAGCTACTGTTTCTTCACCGATGACATGACGCACCGGGCCCGGGAGCAGCAATACCTGGAATCGGGGATTCTCCAGGCCCTGGAACGCGGGGAGTTCCACCTGCATTACCAGCCGAAAATCCACCTGGCCTCGGGCAATGTGGTAGGCGCTGAAGCGCTGATTCGCTGGCAACACCCGCAACAGGGCTGGATCAGCCCCGAGCAGTTCATTCCAGTGGCCGAAGACAGCGGCTTGATCACCCGCATCAGCCAATGGGTCCTGAGGGAAGCCACTCGCCAGTGCCGGGCCTGGCAGAACGCCGGCCTGCCCCCTGTACCGTTGTCCATCAACCTGTCGGCGGCTGACTTCAGACAGCCGCAACTGCTCCAGCAACTGCGCGACGCGCTCAGCGACAACGCCCTGGACCCGGCCTGGCTGGAACTGGAAATCACCGAAGGCGTACTGCTGCAGAACGTCGAGGTCACGCTGGCTACCCTGCTGGCGATCAAGGCCCTGGGCGTGCGCCTGGCCGTCGATGATTTCGGTACCGGCTATTCGAGCCTGAGCTACCTGCGCAAGTTTCCCGTGGATGTGCTCAAGATCGACCAATCCTTCATCCACGGCCTGAGCCACGAACACAAGGACGCCGTACTGGTCAGCGCCATCATCAACCTGGGGCGCAGCCTGAACCTGAAGGTCATCGCCGAAGGGGTGGAGACGCACCAGCAACTGACCTTTCTCCAGCAGCAAGGCTGCGAGGAAGCCCAGGGCTACTACTTCAGCAAGGCCCTGCCCGCCGAAGACTTCGCTCGCCTGCTGGGCAAGCACAGGCCGCAGTTCCAGGTTACGGACCATGACCACTGAACAACCGCGCCATCCGCCGCGCCGCCGCGCACGGGTACTGCTCCTGCTGCTCTGGACAGGGCTGGGCGCCACCAGCCCGAGCGCTTTCACCGCGCCCCTGGACGAACCGCTCAAGCCGTTGCCCGCACCGCCGGCACTCGACCCCCAGCGGGTCGAGCTCGGGCGCCAGCTGTTCAACGAACCGCGCCTGTCCCAGGACCACAGCCTGTCCTGTGCCAGCTGCCACCGGCTGGACCAGGGCGGGGCCGACTCCCAGGCAAAATCGCCGGGTTTCAAGGGGCAGCTCACCCGGGTCAACACCCCCAGCGTATTCAATGCCGCGCTGAATTTCCGGCAGTTCTGGGACGGGCGCGTCGAATCCCTGGAAGCGCAGATCGACAACGTCGTGCAAAGCCCCAGCGAGATGGGCAACACCTGGCCGGCGCTGATCCGCACCTTGAGCGATGACAGCGCCTACCAGAAGTCCTTCGGTGCCCTGTACCCGGACGGTATCACCGCAGCCAACGTGCAAAATGCCCTGGCCACCTATGAAAAGACCTTGCTCAGCGCCAACTCGCGGTTCGACCAGTACCTGCAAGGCAATACCGACATCCTCAGCCTGGAAGAAAAATACGGTTACCAGCGCTTCAAGGATTACGGCTGCATCGCCTGCCACCAGGGGGTCAATATCGGCGGCAACATGTTTCAGAAGTTCGGCGTGATGGGCGACTACTTCGCTGCCCGCGGCAACCCCACCGACGCCGACCTGGGGCGCTTCCTGATCACCGGCGACGAACAGGACCGCAACGTGTTCAAGGTGCCCAGCCTGCGCAATGTCGCAGTGACTGCGCCCTACTTCCACGATGGTTCGGCGCCGACCCTGGAGCAGGCAGTGGAAGTCATGTTCAAGTATCAGCTGGGGCGCCCGCCCAATACCCAGGACATCAGCCTGATCGTCAAGTTTCTCAAGACCCTGACCGGCGAATGGCAGGGCAAGCCCTTATGAAGCTGTCCCGACGCCTGCCGATCATGCTGCTGTCGCTACTGACCCTGAGCCTGGTGCTGGGGCTGGCCTTTCTCTACTTCAAGACGGTGGTCGGCCAGCCCTCGAACTACGTACTGGCGCGGGACCTGATCAGCCATATCAAGCAGTTGAATGCCCAATGGGAAACCGAGGTGCTCAAGGCTCGGATCGCCATCACCCACGACTACGATCCACTGGTCATGCCGGTGCAAGAGATCAACCAGCTGTGGAACCGCTTCGATCAGCTTTCACAACAGAACCACAATGACCCGGCCGCCTGGACGGCCGGCCACCAGGCGTTCATCGAGGCCTTCCAGGAAAAGGCCGGCCTGGTGGAGCGTTTCAAGACCCACAACGCGGTGCTGCGCAACTCCCTGGCGTTCCTGCCCACTGCCGAAGACGATATCCAGCGCCGCCTGGCCGGCCTTGACGACCAGGCGCGGCTGTCAGAGCAGACCATTGCCATCGATACCTATGACCTGCTGCTCAGCAGCCTGGAGTTCGCCCAGGTTTCCAGCGACGACCGGGCCGCAGACATCCTGGTGGGGCTGAACAAACTGGCGGTCAACAAGGAGCGCCTGCCCGAACCCATGCATGAGCCGGTGGAGATCCTCAGCAACCACGTCTCGGTGATTCTGCGGGAGCAGCCGGTGGTCAACGAACTGCTGGAGCGCATCACCTCGATCCCCATCGCCCAGCGCCTGGACGAAATCACCCATCTGCTCAACGCCGATCAGTCGCAGTCCGACCTGCAGGACCAGAAGGCCCACCAGTACCTGCTGCTCTTTGCCGCCTTGCTGGTGATACTGATTCTCTACCTGGCCGTCAGGCTGGTACGCAGCTACGCGGTCATCCGCCGGGTGAACACGGCCCTGCAGAGCGCCAACGAGCACCTGGAACACCGGGTCGAGGAACGCACCCGGGAGCTCAAGGAAGCCCAGAGCGAACTCATGGACAGCGCCCGCCAGGCTGGCATGGCGGAAATTGCGACCAACGTCCTGCACAACGTGGGCAACGTACTCAACAGCGTGAATATCTGCAGCGAAGTGCTCAGCCGCACCCTGCGCTCCAGCAAGGCACAAGGGCTGGGCAAGGCCATGCAGTTGATCAACCAGCACCAGGATGACCTGGGGCGTTTTTTCACCGAAGACGACAAAGGCAAGCTGCTCCCCGGCTACCTCAATCAATTGGTCGAAGCCATAGCCACCGAGCAGCAGGGCATGGGCGAAGAACTGGCTCAGTTGGCCCGCAGCGTCGACCACATCAAGGAAATCGTCGCCACCCAGCAATCCTATGCCGGAGCCTCACGGCTGATAGAACCCCTGCGGGTCGCCGAGCTGATCGAAGACGCCCTGCGCATGAACTCCGGCGCCCTGGCCCGGCATCAGGTCACGGTGGTCAAGGACTATGGTCCGCTGCCCCCGGTGATGGGCGACAAGCACCGCATGCTGCTGATCCTGATCAACCTGATCAGCAACGCCAAGTACGCCATGTCCAACCTCGATGATCACTCGCGGACCCTGACCCTGAGCGCCAGAGTGCTGGACGGCCAGACCCTGAGCATCAGCGTCAAGGATGAAGGCGAAGGCATCCCCGCGGAGAACCTGACGCGAATTTTTTCCCACGGCTTCACCACCCGCAAGGACGGCCATGGCTTCGGCTTGCATAGCTGCGCCCTGGCGGCCATGGAGATGGGTGGACAATTGAATGTGCACAGTGATGGCCCCGGCCTGGGTGCCACCTTCACTCTGGACATCCCGCTGATCAGCGCAGAGGACCCATGATGGACCAGTTGAACAATCGCCGGATCCTGCTGATCGACGATACCCCGTCGATCCACGAGGACTTTCGCAAGATCCTCACCCCGCCCGAGGCAGACGACAACGGCCTGGATGACCTGGAGGCACAGCTGTTCGGCGCCACGGCCAAGCCCCGGCAACAGCCTTTCGAACTGGATTCGGCCTACGGCGGCGAGGAAGGCCTGGCCATGGTCTGCCAGGCCCAGGAGCGGCAGCGTCCCTATGCCCTGGCGTTTGTCGACATGCGCATGCCCCAGGGCTGGGACGGCGCGCAGACCATCGAACGCCTCTGGCAACAGGACCCGCGGCTACAGGTGGTGGTGTGCACCGCCTACTCCGACTATTCCTGGGAAGAGCTGCTGGAGCGCCTGCAGGGTCATCATCGCCTGCTGATCCTGAAGAAGCCCTTTGACAACATCGAAGTCCAGCAGATGGCCAACACCCTGACCAGCAAGTGGGAAATGACCGCCCGCGCGCTTTTGCAAATGCATCACCTGGAGCACCTGGTGCAGCAGCGCACCGAAGACCTGAGGCAGGCCGGGGCAGCGCTGCAACTGGAGATCGACGAACGCAAGCAGTTGGAAAACCAGCTGGTGCAATCGGAAAAACTGGCCTCCCTCGGACAACTGGCCGCCGGGGTCGCCCACGAAATCAACAACCCCATCGGTTTCGTGTCCTCCAACCTCGGCAGCCTGGCAGGCTACCTGCAGCAGCTCGACCAGATGCTCAGCGCCTATCGCCAGGCCGAAGAAGCCATCGCCGCGCCGGAACTGCGCAAGCACCTGCAGAGCCTGCGCGGGAGCATCGACCTGGACTTCCTCCAGCAGGACATTCCGGTACTGATCAGGGAGTCCAAGGAAGGCATCGGCCGGGTGGCGCAGATCGTCAAGGACCTGAAGAACTTCTCCCGGGTCGACAGCGACCAGCAATGGCAGCTGGCGAGCCTGCAACAGGGCATCGACTCGACCCTGAACATCGTTGCCAACGAACTCAAGTACAAGGCCGACCTGGTCACCGACTACCAGCCGTTGCCGGATATCGAATGCCTGCCCTCCCAACTCAATCAAGTGGTGATGAACCTGGTGGTCAACGCGGCGCAGGCCATAGGCCCCGAGCGCGGCACCATTACCCTGCGCAACGGCGTGGACGGCGAGCGGGTCTGGCTGGAGGTCAGCGACAGCGGCTGCGGCATCGACCAGGAGCACCTGGCCAAGATCTTCGACCCCTTCTTCACCACCAAGCCGGTGGGCCAGGGGACCGGCCTGGGCCTGTCGCTGTCCTACGGCATCGTCAAGAAGCACGGCGGGCAGATCAGCGTGCAGAGCCAGCCCGGCGTCGGCAGCACCTTTCGCGTGGAACTGCCGATCCGGCAGGCGCGTCAGGAGTTGCCCGCACAACCCTAGCCAAACCTCCCCCCTACCGCTAAGGCCTGGTACAGGAGCTGTCCATGAACCGCCCCGACGATTCGATCAAGCTCGGCAAGCAAGCCCGCAAGGACTGCCCCCGCAGCTCCCATTCCGATCCCGGGCAGATCAAGCGCGACCCCTTGCCGTTGATCGAGGCCTCCAGCCAGGGCCGGGTCCAGTCCCTGGTGGCACTGCGCTACGGGCGCATGCTGGTGTCGCCCTTCACCTTCTACCGTGGCAACGCCCTGCTCCAGGCCCACGACCTGGCCAGCACCCCGGACATGGGCCTGCGCTCGACCATCTGTGGCGACTGCCACCTGATGAACTTCGGCGGCTTTGCCACCCCCGAGCGCAACCTGCTGTTCAGCGTCAACGACTTCGACGAGGTCCATCCCGGCCCCTGGGAGTGGGACCTCAAGCGCCTGGTGGCGAGCTTCCTGATTGCCGCCCGGCACCTGCGCCACGGCCCGGGGGTCGAAGAGGCACTGTGCCGCGAACTGGTGGGCGCCTATCAGCGCAGCATGGCCACCTGCGCCGGGCAAAGCGCCCTGGAGATCTGGTACGACGCCCTGACCTACGAAGACCTGCTGCACCAGGCGCGCTCCAACAGCGACACCCTGGAGCATGTGCAACGGGCCATCGACAAGGCCGCCCGGCGCACCCATGCCGAGCTCCTGCCCAAGATCAGCGAGCGCGACGCCCGGGGCCGCCTGCTGATTCGCGACGACCTGCCGGAAATCTTCCACCTGCACAACACCACCAGCCTGCTGGACCCCGACGATGACTGGATGCGCCTGGAAGACTGGCGGCCGCTGTACGACACCTTCATGCGCGACTATCGCGGCACCCTGCAGGCCGACCGCCGCGACCTGCTGGCACGGTTCCAGCCCTGCGACCTGGCCTTCAAGGTGGTGGGGGTTGGCAGCGTCGGCACCCGCTGCCTGGTGGCGCTGCTCACCGACGCCCAGCAGCGGCCCCTGTTCCTGCAATTCAAGGAAGCCCGGCGCTCGGTGCTCGCCGACTATGTGCGCGAACGCTCAAAGCCAAGGCACAACGGCCAGCGGGTGGTGGAAGGCCAGCGCCTGATGCAGTCCGCCAGCGATCTGTTCCTGGGCTGGACCACCGGCCCCAACGGCCGTCATTTCTATGTGCGCCAACTGCGCGACATGAAGGTCTCGGCGGAACTTGAGACCTTCGACGAGGACACCTTCGCCGCCTATGCCAGGATCTGCGGCCGGGCCCTGGCCCGAGCCCACGCCAAGGCTTCGGGCCAGGCCGCGCGGATCAGCGGGTACATCGGTAAGAGCGAAACCCTGGCCGAAGCCCTGTGGCACTACGCCCAGGCCTATGCCACGCAGAACGAACGGGATTTCGAGCGTTTCCAGCAGGCCTGCCGCAAAGGCCGCCTGCAAGCGCGCTCGGAGGCCGACTTCGCCGCCGACCACCTGCCCTGAAACACAGGCTCAGGTGATCGGGCGCGAGGCCCGGGCGGCTTCGCCATAGAGTTCCAGCAGAGCCTCCTGGTCCAGCGGCGGGCTCAGGTGCGGGCCCTGCACCTCATCGCACTGAATGTCGCGCAAGACCCCGAACTGCGCCGCGGTCTGCACCCCCTCGGCGACCACCCGCAAGGACAATGCATGCCCCAGGTCGACAATCGCCTCGACAATGGAGCGCCCGGCATCGTTGTGGTTGAGCCGGGCGATGAAGCTGCTGTCGATCTTCAGGCCATCCAGGGGGAAGGTCTGCAGGTACTGCAGCGCCGAGTAGCCGGTGCCGAAATCGTCGATCAGCAACTGCACCCCCAGCGCCTTGAGCCCCTGCATGATGGTGAGCACGTGGCGGCTGTCGTCCAGCAGCACCTTGTCGGTCATTTCCAGCTCCAGGCGTGACGGCTCCAGGCCGCTCTGCTTGAGCACCGCCGCGATCCGCGCCACCAACTGGCCGCGCAGGAATTCCGCCGGTGACAGCTTGACCACCAGCAGTCGGCCTTCCGGCCAGGCTCGCGCCGCACGACAGGCTGCGTGCAGTACCCAGTTGCTCAGCGGCAGGATCAACCCGGTGTCCTCGGCAATCGGCACGAACACGTCCGGCCCCAGCAAGCCATGCTGGGGGTGCTGCCAGCGCACCAGGGCCTCGGCGCCCATCAATTGGCCATCGAACACGCGGTAGCGCGGTTGGAAATGCAGGAGCAGCTGGTCCTGCTCGATGGCATGGCGCAGGTCACGCTCCAGGCGCCGCCGTTCGATGATCCGCACATTCATGTAGGGCGCATAGAAACGCCAGGTGCTGCGCCCCGCCGCTTTCGCCTCGTACAGGGCGATGTCGGCAAAGCGCAGCAGCTCTTCGGCCTGGGAGGCGTCGCCCGGGGCCCGGGCAATGCCGATGCTGGCGCTGATGAAGACCTCGTGCCCGGCGATATAGAACGGTTCCTCGAGCCGCTCGATCAGGCGCCGGCACAAGCCTTCGATCTCGTGGCCGGCCACCTGGCCGGTGACCACCAGGACAAACTCGTCGCCGCCGACCCGGGCCACCAGGTCCTCGCTGCGCAGGCACTGGGCCAGGCGCTGGGACACCTCGTGCAGCACCTGGTCGCCAGCGGCGTGCCCCAGCAGGTCGTTCACCGGTTTGAACCGGTCCAGGTCGACGCTGAGCATCAGCAGGGGTTCCTGCAGGGTCGGCGGGGCCTGCAGCCGGCCTTCGAGAAACTCCTGCATGCGGGTGCGGTTGGCAAGGCCGGTCAAGGCATCGTGCTGGGACAGGTACTCGACCCGCCTTCGAGCCGCGACCTCCTCGGTGATATCACTGGCGGTGCCGCGAAAGCCCCCGGCGGCCATGGCCCGCACCGACAGGCGACAGACTCGCGACTGCCCCTGGCCATCCCGGTACAGGCACTGCTGGATCGCCTGGGAACGCCGCTCCGGGGCCGCCAGCCACTGGCCCAGCGAACCCTGTTCGCAGCTCAGCAGCTCGGTCATCGGCCGCCCCAGGGTCGACTCACGGGTCAACCCGGTGACCGCCTCGAAACGTTCGGACAGGTAGGTAAAGCACAGCTGCCCGTCGACTTCCCAGATCCAGTCGGACGCAGCTTCAGCCACATCGCGAAAACGCTCCTCGCTCGCGGCCAGGGCCCAGCGGTTGGCGCGCAGCGCCTGGACCTGCCGGTCCATGACCTGCGCTGCAGCATCGGCGCGGCGCAACAGGAACACCGCCATCAAGCCCACCAGCAGGCCGGCCAGGAGCAACAGCGGCATCACCAGCACCAGCAACTGGTGCCCGGGGCGCGCCGGCCGCCATTGCAGGGTTCCGGCGCCGTCGGGCAAGTCCAGGGTCGGCAAGCTCTGGTCCGTGGCGGCACGGGCCACCTGCAGATGCTCGATGTCCAGGCCTTGGCCCAGGGCCAGTAACCGCGGCGGGTCGAAACGGGCGACGAAGATCAGCACCGACTGCGGCCCGGCATCAGGGCGCACTTGCGGGTCGTTGCCCGGGCCTATGACAGCGGCGAGCACCAGCGCCGGGGTGCCGGCAATCGACTGGTAACGGTCCACCACCTTGCCGCCGGCCTCCCGCGCTGCGCTGACCAGGGGCGGCAACGCCTCGCCCAGCCAGTCGCGGGCATCCATCTCGCTGAGGTCGCCGGCCACCAGGGAGTACACGGTGTGGCCGGCCGGGTTGATCACGAACACCCCGTCAAAGCCCAGGTCGCGGTACAGCGTGGGGCCGAAATTCTGCCGGGTGAAGGCCCAGTCCAGGTCGACCTTAAGGTGCAGGTGCTGGTAGGCATCGCCCCAGAGGGCGTAGTCCTTGAGGGTGGTGCGGGCATTGCCGGCAAAGGATTGCAGGGCCTTGTCGATGTCCAGGCGGTTGTGCTGCTCGGCCTCGAGGTTCTGGTCGAGGGCGATGTATACCAGCAACACACCGGTGAAGAGAAACAGCGCCAGCAGCAGCCCCGAGCAACCCAGCAAGGTGGCGCGGGTCAGCGCCTGATTGGAGGTGCTGCGCCCTTGAGACGGATCAAAACCGAAGTTTTCCATAGTGCTCCAGGCGCCATAACGACAAACCGACCGGTGCGACCCTGCCTCACGCGGCCTTCGACGAAGCTCCCGCTTGCCTATTGACGATAGACAGTTTTTCCCCGCAGGGCCTGAAGAAAAGCCCCTGGCGGGGCCTGTGCGGATATTCCCCCGGCGCCGATTGCCGGCGCCGGGGCATCCTGGAGCGGCGCGTCAGCCAGTGCCGCCGGGCACCACCGGCAGTTGCTCCACCCGGTAATAGAGGGCCAGGCCCAGGCGCTGGCCGACCTCGACCATGGCATCGCAGCCCGCCGACGGCCCGCCGATGCGCAGCACCGCATCGCAGCGTTCCAGCAGGCGCTCGGCGTAGGCATGAAAGCGCTGGTTGTAGATCTCGTCGCCCACCGCCCGGGAACCCGCCAGCCGGGTCATGGGCAACGCCACCCATTCCCCCAGTACCGGAAAGTGCCCCGCCGCCAGGACCTGCGCCGCGCAGTGCTCCATGGCCTCGACATTGCGCGCCAGCAGCGCCGGGTCATCGTCGGTACCAGAGCGATAAGGGCCGGCCACCAGCACCATCAGGCTGCGGGGCTTGAGCACATGCAGTTGCAGGTATTGCAGGAGCATGATGGTCTTGCCGTCGGCGATCTCCCCGCTCTTGATCATGCCCAGGGCCTGGTCGATATCCAGTTCCAGGACCTCGATGTCCTCGCCTTCGTGCTCCAGCCCGCCGCCTGCGTCGATCCGGTCTTCGGCCTGGTAATGGCCAATGAAGAAATGCACCCGCTCGGTCACCGAACCCGGGCTCATGAAGGCATCGAAGACCTTCTGCACCTCGCCGACCCGGTAGCCGGTTTCCTCCTGGGCTTCCTGGCGGATGCGCACCTCGGGGCTGGCGTTGTCCAGGAGCCCGGCAGCGGTCTCGATCAGGTAGCCGCTGTGGCCGTTGACGAAGGCCGGCATGCGGAACTGCCGGGTCAGCAGCACCGTGCGCCGTTGCAGGTTGTACAGCAGGATGGTTGCGCCATTGCCCCGGTCGTAGACCTCGCGGTCCTGGGCCTGCCAGCTGCCGTCGCGGCGGCGCAGCTCGAAGCTGTACTTCTTCAGCACGTACCAGTTGTCGGAGAGGGTCTGTTCGGCGGTGATGCGGATGGTTTCCTCGCTCATGGCTGCTCCTGGGCGTGAAGGGGTGCGGGGCGAAACCCGGCCAGTTGTTCCAGCAATTGCGCCTGGTAGGCCGGGGCCAGGGCGAACCCGCCCGCCGCCTGCCGCAGCTGGCCGCCTGCCAAGCGGTTACGGAACCAGTCGCGGATGAAGTCCGGGGCGTAGCCGCCGGTGCCGAAGCCCCTGGCGAAGGCAATCATGTCCTGATAGACCAGCAGGTACGCCTCTTTGTCGGGGACCGGGTAGCGATTCTGGTACAGCCAGAACTGCAGGTCATAGAGCAGTTGCGACAGTGGATCGGCATGCAGGGCGAAGTAGCGCTTCTCATGGACGATGCGCAAGGCGATCTGGCGGATCAGCGGCCCCAGGTCGGGGACTGCGCTGAAATGGCCGAGCAGTTCCTCCAGCAGGGGCGAGAACGGCGCGTGGGCGACCTTGTCCAGATCATCCAGGTAATCCTGTTCCGAGGTGTCGTAGACCTCGGGCGACACCAGCCCGCGGACAAAGGCCTCGAAATCCGCTGCCAGCACTGTCACCGCGTAGTCGGCCTCCTGGTCCACATGCACCACCCGCGGCTCGCCCTCGGGCCCGCACTCGCTGTAGTCCAGGGCAACCATGTCATGGCCGGCGGAGGGGCAGTCGCAGATGTACACCCCCAGGTCCGGGTAGCCCCACTCCTCGATCATGAAACGGCTGCCCAGGCCACCGCCCAGGGAATAGTCGCCATCGCAGCCGATGCTTAGAAAGCTGTCGATCGCGCAGTGGTCCTCGGCCCAGGAGGTGCCCTGCTCGGTGGGGAAACAGCTGAGGTGCGGGCGCCCGCCGTTGTAGCGGTTCATGAAGGCCACGTAGGACAGCGGCAGGCGATAGCCCAGTTGCGCCTGCAACTGGGCTATGACGGCAGGGCTGGCGGGGGGCTGGTTGATCTTGCTGCTGGTGGCCCGGTCCCAGAACGCGTCCAGGTCGATATCGTGGGGAAACTCGCTCATCCGATGCATCCGTTGCGGTTGAAGGTCGGCCGGTGCCGAAAGCTGCACAGGCTACCGCAAACGGCCCTCAGAACCACCAGCGCAGGAGGAAAAAGAACCCCATGCTCAACAGCATGCTGAGCAGGGTGTTGCGGGTGTAGATCACCAGCGCAATGGCCACCAGGGAGCTGAGCAGGTAGGGGTTGCTCCAGTGCAGGTTCAGCTCGTGGTCGGGCATGAACACGATGGGGCCGCAGATCGCCGTGAGCATGCCCGGCACCGCAAAGCCGAGGAACTGCCGGGCATTGCTGCTCAAGCGCAACGGCAGGCGCGGTTCGAGAAACACGTAGCGATTGAGAAAGACCAACAGGCCCATGCCGAAGATGACTGCCCAGACCATCATGCTTGCCCCCGATAGAGTTTGTTGCAGACAAAACCTGCGGTCATGCCCGCCAGCCCCGACAGCACCAGCGCCGATCCCCAGTGCCAGTAGCTGAACAGCACCGAGCAGAACAGCGACACCGCGACGCAGACCACGGTGGGCACATTGCGCACCAGTGGCGTGATCAGGGCGATGAAGGTGGCGGCGATGGAGAAGTCCAGGCCCAGGTGCTCAAGGCCGGGAATGTTCTTGCCCAGCACGATGCCCAGCAGGGTGAAGAGGTTCCAGGCCACGTAGAAGGTCAGACCCACGCCCAGGGCGTACCAGCGGTCGAACTGCTGCTTGTCGTGGGCGCTGGTCAAGGCGAACAGCTCGTCGGTGAGCAGAAAGCCCAGGCCCACCCGCCAGCGGCCGGGCAAGGGCGAAATCACCGAGCGCATGCTCATGCCGTAGAGCAAATGCTGGGACGTGAGCAGCAAGGTGGTCAGCAGGATCGAGAAGATCCCCGCCCCGCCCTTGAGCATGCCGATGGCCACCAGTTGCGCGGCACCGGCGAAAACGATGCTCGACAGGCCCTGGCCCTGCAGCGGCGTGAGATTGGCCTCGATGGCCATGGAACCGGCCAGCAGCCCCCAGGGCGCGGTGGCCAGGGACAGCGGCATGATGGCGATGGCGCCACGGATGAACGCGGCACGGGGTAGGAGAACGCTGGACATAAAACCCTGCACACAAGTAACGGACGCTGACTGTGCCATCTGCCGGCGCCCCTGGCTTGAACGATCTTGCGCAATTGCCCCGCCCCGCCCTCGTAGGAGCTGGCTTGCCAGCGAAGGCGTCTCCAAGACCAGCACAAGACCTGCGGGCCTCTTCGCCAGCAAGCTGGCTCCTACGGGAAATAGGGGGATGCAAACGACAGCGCCCCTCACGAGGGAGGGGCGCTGGCTGATGCTACGAGCGGATTACAGCTGGATCAGGTTGCTGATCTTCACGTCCGGATCGACGTCGGCTTCGTAGTCGACACCTTCGATCTCGAAACCGAACAGGCGCAGGAACTCTTGCTTGTAACCGACGAAATCGGTCATCTCGTAGAGGTTCTCGCTGGTCACCTGGTCCCACAGCTGCTTGACCCGGTCCTGGACCGCCGGTTGCAGTTCCTTGTAGTCGGCACGCAGGCGGCCTTCCTGGTCGATCACCGGCTCGCTGTTGTACAGGCTGTCCTTGTACAGGCCGTAGACCTGTTCGATGCAACCTTCGTGGCTGCCCTGCTCCTTCATCACCTTGAACAGCAGCGACAGGTACAGCGGCATGATCGGGATCGCCGAGCTGGCCTGGGTCACCACGGCCTTGAGCACCGACACCCGGGCGTCGCCGCCCAGGCCGGCCAGTTGCTGGCGCATGCCGATGACTTTCTGGTCCAGGTCCTTCTTGGCTTCGCCAATGGAACCGTTCCAGTAGATGTCGTGGGTCAGCTTCTCGCCCAGGTAGGTGAAGGCGGTGGTCTTGGCGCCTTCGGCCAGGACACCGGCTTCGTGCAGCGCGTCGATCCACATCTGCCAGTCTTCGCCGCCCATCACCGCCACGGTGCCGTCGATCTCTTCCTGGGTCGCCGGCTGCAGGGTGGTTTCCTTGACGATTTCCTTGTCGGTGTCGACACCGCGCAGGGTCACGGACTTGCCCAGTGGCTTGAGGGTCGAGCTCAGCACTTCACCGGTCTTGGGGTGGGTGCGGCGCGGTGCGGCCAGGCTGTAGACCACCAGGTCGATCTTGCCCAGGTCGCGCTTGATGGTCTCGATGGTCTCGGCCTTGACCGCATCGGAGAAGGCATCGCCGTTGATGCTCTTGGCGTACAAGCCCTTTTCTTCGGCGAACTTGTGGAACGCCGCGGTGTTGTACCAGCCGGCGGTGCCCAGCTTGCCGTCAACGCTGCCGCGCTCGAAGAACACCCCGAGGGTGTTGGCGCCACAGCCGAACGCTGCGGTGATCCGCGCTGCCAGGCCGTAGCCGGTGGAAGCGCCGAGTACCAGTACGTTCTTCGGCCCTGCGTCGATGGCGCCCTGCTGGGTGACGTAATCGATCTGTTGCTTGACGTTGGCTTCACAGCCGACCGGGTGGGTCGTCACACAGATAAAGCCGCGAACGCGGGGTTTGATGACCATACATACTCTCCCAATTTCAAAGTGCCAGGCGCCGATGACGGCGGCGGCAGTGTCACTTGCACTAGTCGTAGACGCTCATATTCGCTTCGCGTCACCAACCTGAGGAATTTGCCCGTCAGGCCCCGGTTCCAGGGGGCACGGCGGTGGTGTTGCGCGCCCGCCAAGCGCGATAGCGCACAGCCCGGGGCGAGACTCTAGCAGGTGCGCCGATGCTGTCGCCTGTCCGTCCGGCGAAATCTCTTGCGCGCCCTGCCCCTGGCCGCTCGCCGCGCCAGCTCAGGGCATCATGTCCAGCGGCAGCTGCTTGTCCTTGCTGCGCGCTTCATACCAGCTCTGCACCACATCCGGCAGGCTGTGCTTCCACTCAGGCTCGGTGGTGTAGTAACGCACCCGTACTTCATCCTTGGGCCCTGCCACCACCAGCAGCGCGACCCACAACTGGCCCTGGGTACCGCGCACGAAAATCGCCGCATTGGTGGTGGCCAGGCCCGGCAGCCACATATCGGTGACCTCGGCGCCCTTGAGTTCGGCCGAAGTATCCGCGGAGAACGACGAGCCACTGTCGAGCAGGGTCTGATAGTCCTTCTTCAGCAGTTTCCGGGCGCGCCGGTCTTCTTCCTCGGTGCGCACCAGCGCCGTGGACAGCAGGTCGTAATGGCTCTCCAGGGCTTGCTTGGAGGCCACATAGAGCCCGTCGTAATACACCCCTGAACCGGCGCCGCAGGCAAAGGAGTCGCCCTCCTGGCTCACCTGCAACAGGCCGTTGCGCTGCGTGAAGCGCAGGTTGCAGCCCTCGACGCTGTAGCGGGCCTCACCGCCCTTGATCTGCGCCTTACCCGCGAGCGAGCCGGAGTTGGCGCCGCCCATGGCCGACAGATCGAAGCTCAAGCGATCCTCGCCAGTGCGCCGGATCACCAGATCACCGGCGTAGAACGGGCTGACCGAGACCCGCTGCCAGGTGCCCTGCCACTCGAACGGCACATTCACATAACGCAACGCGACCAGGCGGCTCAGGTACTTGCTGCGCAGGCAGCCCAGGTCGGCTGCGCACTGATCCCGCTCCTTGAGCCATTCACGCTGGTCCAGGCGCAGCGCCTTGGGGTCCTTGGCCTTGGCCAGGGTCGCCTTCCAGGCCTTGCCCAGCTGGCTGTCCAGCGAGGCGGTATAGGGGTCGGCACACAGGGCCTTTTCACTGCTGCTGGCGGCCTTGGCGCAGTCGAAACTGCTGGCCTGCACGCCCTGGGAACAGGCCAGGACCGCGAACAGCAAGCCAGTGGCTCGCAAGGGACGAACAAGGGGAGCGAACATGGGTCGATTCCATTCTGAAAAGGCGGCGCAAGAATAACTGCAGTGGAGTGTTTTCAGCGACATCCCGACGAAAAAAGCCCCCGGGCATCCCCCTTTGAAGCCTGGCACGGAGCCGGCAGCTTTTATCGCGACAGGCGGCAACCAGTCGTACTAAGCTCTGCGTTTTCAAACTCCAAGGGCACTGCATGAAATGGATGCTGCAGGCACTGTTGCCGCTATTGAGCCTTGCGGCCCACGCTGGCGAGTTGCGCATGCTGACCGACAACCACCCGCCGCTGCACTTCCAGCAGGGCGAGCGGATGGTGGGGTTTGGTGTCGATGTGGTGCAGGCCCTGGCGCAGCGCAGCGGCGACACGGTGAACGTGCAGCTGCGGCCGATGCTGCGGGCCCTGCGCGATGCCGGAAGCGATGACGACACGGCGGTGTTCACCATACTGCGCACCACCGAGCGCGAGTCGCGCTACCAGTGGGTAGGCCCATTGATGCGCACCGAAACCGCCCTCTATACCCGCAATGGCGACAGCACGCCGGTCACCGACCTGCACCAGACCCGGGGCCAGATTGCCGTGCCGCGCAAATGGCTGGTCTACAGCTACCTCAAACAGCAGGGGCTGGACAACCTGTGGGGCGTCGACAGTCCGGAAATCATGATGCGCCTGCTGCAGGTCGGCCGCGTGCAATACGTGGTGGCCGACACCATGAGCGTCGGCACCTTCGCCGCCGAAGAGGGCCTGGCCCTCGACCAGTTGCGCTACCAGATGCCACTGATGCACCAGGACGCCTACATCGCCTTTTCGCCCAAGGTCGATGCGGCCCAGGTGGCCCGCTGGCAGCAGGCCCTGGACGGCATGAAGCGCGATGGCAGCCTGCAGCAGCTCAAGCGACGCTGGCATATCGACCAGGCCACGCCACAGGTAGATTGATTCACCCATGACCAGCCTTGCCCCCTGGAGCCCCATGCCCCATCAGTTGGCGCTCAGTTGCCCGCAGTGCGCAGGCCAGGCCTGCTTCGACTTCGTCGTGGCCAGGCCCATCGAACGCAAGGCCGATGTGCCGTTCTTCCAGGCCCACCCGCTGCTGGAGTACTGGAAAGAGCAGGACAACTGCGGCCACTATCACCACTACGCCCTGTACTTTCCCGGCCTGCATGGCGACCCGATGCAGAGCCTGGGTCCGTTGCCCGATGGCTACAGCCCCAGCCACTGGCAGCGTTCAGCCTACTGGTACCGCGATCACGGCCTGGACCTGGGTTCGGTACGCTGCGAGCACTGCCACTACGCGGCGCGCCACCACCTGAACTGGCCAGGCGAAGCCTATTTTTCCGTATTCTACAAAGGCCAGATGCTCTGGGCCTTCAACCGCGAATCGGCCCTGGCCCTGCATGATTACCTGGGTTCCGCGGAGCGCAATCCCGGTGGCTACCCCTGGCGCAGTTTCCTGCTGCACATCCCGGGGCCGTTCAAGAGCCGCAAGGCACGCCAGCCGCTGACCCGCTCGCTCAAGCGCCTGTTGACCCCGGGCTGAGGCCCCTGACCTGGAGTTCCCCTATGCCGACCTTTACCCCTGCCCGCCCTTTGTATCGCCTCAATTGCACCGGCTGCGGCTGGGACCTGGCAATACTCGGCCAGAACGATGCAACCGTGCGCAAATGCCCCTGGTGCGGCTGCAATGAATTCAGCGAGCAACAGCCGAACCGCAGCGGCGCCGGGCAGATCCTGGAATGCAGGCACCATGGCCCGGTGGTGGTACAGGTGCTGGACGCCAACATCGACAGCCAGGACTTTCTCGACAATCTGTATTGCCCCTTCTGCCCCTGACCGATGGCCATGTTTTCCTGACTTGCACACGGCACTAAATCTCGTCCGCGGCGGCTACTTTCGCTACTATGGCCTGCCGATTCCTGCCTTTGCCGACCCGCCAGACCGGAGCTTCAATGCCTACCCCCAAGGACCTTGCCAGTGACAGCGGCGCACCGATGATTCCCGAGCAGCGCCGCGAGCAGATCCTGCGCCAGTTGCGCAAGCACCAGGTGCTCAGCGTGCATCAGTTGATGGAGATGTTCGACTGCTCGCACATGACCGTGCGCCGGGATATCGCCCTGCTGGAGCAGGAAGGCCGCGCCCACTCGGTAACCGGCGGGGTGCGCATCGCCAGCCAGTTGCACAGCGAGCCCAGCCATCAGTCCAAGGCCGTGGTGGAGCTGCCGCAGAAGCAGGCCATGGCCAAGCTGGCGGCGAGCCTGCTGCACGCGGACATGACCGTCTACCTGGACGCCGGCACCAGCACCCTGGAAATCGTGCCCTACATCAAGGCGCTGTCGGGGATGACCGTGGTGACCAACGATTTCGGCGTGGCCCAGGCCCTGATGGACGCGCCCCAGGTGACGGTGATCCATACCGGCGGGCAATTGGACCACTCCAACCATTCCTGTGTCGGCGGGCTGGCGGTGGCCACCCTGCGCCAGGTGGTGACCGACGTGGCCTTTATCTCCACCAGTTCCTGGGACCTGCGCCGGGGCATCACCACGCCATCGGCGCTGAAGGTCGAGGTCAAGCAGGTGGCGATGCAGTCGGCGACCCAGGTGGTGCTGGTGGCCAGCAGCTCCAAGTACGGCACCTTCAGCATGTACAAGATCGCCGGGCTGGAACAGTTCGACATCATCATCAGCGACGCCGCACTGGCCCCTGCGGCGGCGGACGGGATCCGCAAGCACGGTGTGGAACTGCTGCTGCCGGCACAATCCTGAGCCAGCGATAGCCCCGGCCCACAGCAGCCCGTGGCGCAGGACTTGCTCCCGGGCGACGAAGAGACCGCAGTAGCCACTAGCGGTTTTTTTCAGTCTCGGCCATGAACTGCCCCAGTTCGCGCGCGTAGAACCGGGCCATGCCGGTGGTGCCGTGGCCACGGGTTTCGGCGCTGGCGGGAATCAGCAGCAGGCGGGCATTTTTCACCTGTTTGAGCGCCGCTTGCAGGGTGCCGGTTTCCGGCGGGTTGCGCTCGTCGTCCGCGGCGTTGATCACCAGCACCGGCGCCTGGATCCTGCCCAGACCCGGCATGGCGTTGTAGTCCGCCGAGGACTGCCACTGGTAGATGAAATCATTGGCATCGGCACCCTGGCTGGCCTTGAGGCGCTCCTGCACCAGCTGGTCAGCCTGGGCCCGGGTCGGCGCCAGAGCCTGATAGGCCAGGGTGCCGCCGCTGGTGCCGGTGGCGAACAGCGCGTTGGCCAGGCGCAGCGACGGCGGCTGTTGCCGGTAGTTGCCCTGCTCCCAGGCCGGGTCCTGCTTGATCGACTCCACCAGCAGGCGGCGCATCATCCAGTTGCGCGAAGACATTTCCCCCGGCTGGGAGGCCATGGGCACCAGGGCGTCCATCATCTGCGGCCACTTCTGGCCCCAGATCCAGGCCTGCATGCCGCCCATGGAATTGCCGATGATCAGCCGCAGGTGCTTGACCCCCAGCCCTTCGGTCAGCAGCCGGTACTGGGCCTGGACCATGTCCTCGTAGTTGTACTGGGGGAACCGCGCCCGCAGGCCGTCCGAAGGCTTGCTCGACTGGCCGACGCCGATGCCGTCGGTGGCGATGATGTAGTACTTGCTGGCATCCAGGGGTTGCCCGGGGCCGAACAGTTCACCGCCAAAATCCTTGCTCAACAGGTCGCTGGCCGGCCGATAGGTGCCATGCAGATAGAGGATCGCCGGGTGTTTGGGGTCCCCCAGGGTGATGTAGTGCAGCTTCAGGTTGGCCAGCTGCTCACCGTTGTGGAAGGTGAATTGCGGGGCCACCCAATCCCCCTCGGTGGCCGGCGGCAAGCTCGCGGCCACGGCCAGGGACATACCGCCCAGGGACAAAATCAGGCCGAGCGCGGCCCGGCAGGCAAAACGCTGCATGGGAAAACTCCTGTGTTTATCGCTACGTATCATCTGTAGCCGCTGCCGCAGGCTGCGCAAGGCACCGCAGGGGCCTCGACGGCCGGGGAGTCGCTGCGAGCCTGCGGCTCGTTCGCAGCCTGCGGCAGCGGCTACATAAAGCGATGCGCGAAGGCCCCCAGGGCCTTGCACGACGCTCCCCAGATACCTTTTGCTTCGCAACCTGCAGTGGCGGCTACACCGCCGAGCCTTAGCGCGCCTGCCAGTCCCGCAGCCACTGCAGGCCGGCGGAGGTGTTGCCGCGCGGGCGGTATTCACAACCGACCCAGCCGTCGTAGCCAAGGTCGTCCATCAGCTGGAACAGGTAGGGATAGTTCAGTTCCCCCAGGTCCGGCTCGTGACGATCCGGCACCCCGGCGATCTGGATGTGGCCGATCCCGGCCAGGTCGCGGCGCAGTTTCACCGCCAGGTCGCCTTCGACGATCTGGCAGTGATAGCAGTCGAACTGCACCTTGAGGTTGGCCGCGCCGACTTCCTTGCAGATGGCCTGGGCCTGGTCCTGGCGGTTGAGGAAGAACCCCGGCATGTCCCGGGTGTTGATCGGCTCCAGCAGCACCGTGACCCCGACCTTGGCCGCCTGGGCCGTGGCGTGGGCCAGGTTCTCCAGGTAGACGCCGTGGTGCCGCGGGCGATCGTTCTCGGACGCCAGCAAGCCGGCCATCACGTGGACCCGCGAGTTGCCCAGCACCGCGGCGTATTCCAGGGCCTTGTCGAAACCCTGGCGGAACTCCTGCTCGCGCCCGGGCAGGGAAACGATGCCCCGCTCCCCCGCCGCCCAGTCGCCAGGCGGAGCGTTGAACAAGGCCTGTTGCAGGCCGTGGTCGTCCAGGCGCTGCTTCAGCTCCTGGGGGCTGTAGTCGTAGGGAAACAGATACTCCACGGCCGTGAAGCCGTCGGCCGCAGCGGCGGCGAAACGTTCGAGAAAGTCATGTTCCGGGTAGAGCATGCTGAGGTTGGCAGCAAAACGAGGCATGGGAACTCCTGGGACAAAGGGTCAGACAAATGGCCAGATCAGCAGGGTAATACAGAACCCCAAGGTGCCGAGCAAGGTGGTGATCACGGTCCAGGTACGCAGGCCGTCCGCGACGTTGAGGCCGGCCAGCTTGGTGAATATCCAGTACCCGGCGTCATTGATATGGGACATGGCCAGCCCGCCACCGCCCATGGCCAGGCACAGCAGGGCCATGTGGTTGGGGCTCAGGTTGAGGGTGGCGATCAGCGGCGCGATGATGCCCGCCGTAGTCACCAGGGCCACGGTGGTGGAGCCCTGCACGGCGCGCAGCAGCATGGTCAGCAGAAAACCCAGGGCCAGCACCGGCAGGCCGGTGGTGCGCAGCAGGTCGGAGACCACCGCGCCGATCCCGGTATCCACCAGCACCTTGCCGAACACCCCGCCGGCCCCGGCGATCAGGATCACCATGGCCACCCCGGGCAGCGCCGAGCCGATCACGTCGGACACCTGGCTGCGGCTCCAGCCGCGGCGCGAGCCCAGCAGCCAGGCACACAGCAAGGTGTCCAGCAGCAGCGCCACCAGCGGCGCGCCAAGTACGGTCAGCACCCCGCGCAGGGTGGATTCCAGGGGCAGCAAGGAGGTAGCCAGGGTGCCCAGCAGGATCAGCACGATGGGCAGCAGGATCAGGCTGACGATCAGGCCGAACCCCGGTGGCGGCGCCGGTGGCAGTTTCGCCGCCAGGCTGCCGGTGGATTCTTCCAGGCCCATGTGCGCCACAGCGGCCACCGCCTGGGGGCTGGCAGGCTGCTCGGAGCCGTTGTTCCAGGCGGCGAGGTCTTCATTGGTGACGTGCGGGCCGTAGACTTCGGCGCGGATGTCATCGGTCATCGGGTAGTTGCGCCGGGTCATGCGCCCCGCCACGCGGTAGCCCACGTAGCACAGCAGCGCGGTCAACGGCAGGCCGAACATCAGCACCCGGCCCAGGTCCGCGCCCAGCTGGCTGGCCGCGGCCACCGCTCCAGGGTGCGGCGGCAGGAAGGCGTGCACGGTGAGGAGCGCGGCGCACATCGGCAAGGCGAACACCAGCAGCGGCTTGCGCGCACTGCGGGCCACGCCATAGGCCAGGGGCATGAGGATGATCACCCCGACCTCGAAGAACACCGGCACGCCGATGATGAATCCGGCCATGGTCAGCGCCAGGGGCGTGCGCCGGTTGCCAAAGCGCTCGATCAGGGTCTTGGCCAGCGCCTCGGCGCCGCCGGAAAGCTCGATGATGCGGCCGATCATCGCGCCCAGGGCGATGATGATGGCGATGTGGCCGAGGGTCTTGCCCATGCCGCCCTCGATGGTGGCCACCAGCTCCGCCGGTTTCACCCCGGCCACCAGCGCCACCAGGATGCTTACCAGCATCAGCGCGACAAAGGGCTGGAACTTGTACTTGAGCACCAGGAACAGCAGCAGGGCGATACCGGCCCCGGCGGTGATCATCAGAATCAGCGGGCTCATTGCACAAGCCCTCCACCCAGTGGCTGGCAGGGGGTGCTGGTGGTGCGGGAACCCGTAAAGCAAATGCAGTCATTCATCTCGGGAAATCCTGTTGTTATTGTTTTTCAACGGCAAGCCGCTCCCCGCGAAAGCCTCATGAAGGCTTCCGTGGACTGGCGTGCATGAAACGCTGGCAGTGTCGCGGGCTTACCAGGTGGCGCCGAAAGCGTCCCGCAGCTCATCCAGGGCGGCCTGATCCAGAGGTGCCGGGCGCGGCTGGCTCATCAGCCACAGGCGCGCGGTTTCCTCCAGCTCTTCCAGGGCGTAGCTGGCCTTGGACACACTGCTTTCCCAGACCACCGGGCCCAGGCGTTCGAGCATCACCCCACGCACCTGGTTGGCCAGTTGCGCCACCTGCTCGGCGACCTTGGGCGAACCCGGGCGCTGGTAGCCGATCAGCGGGATATGCCCGACCTTCATCACCTGGTACGGGGTCAGCGGCGGCAGGATGTCGTCCTCGCGCCAGACCCCGGCCAGGGTCAAGGCCACCAGGTGGGTGGAATGGGTATGCACCACCCCGCCCACCCCGGGATTGCGGTCATACACCTGGCGATGCAGGGCCAGGGTCTTGGACGGTTTGTCGCCACTCACCCACTCCCCCGCCAGGTTGACCTTGGCGATGGCTGCAGGGTCGAGCCGGCCCAGGCAGATATCGGTGGGGGTGATCAGCCAGCCATCATCGAGCCGCGCACTGATGTTGCCGGCGCTGCCCACGGTGTAGCCGCGCTGATAGAGGCTGCGGCCGACATCACAGATTTCTTCGCGCAGAGCGTTTTCCCGGCTCATGCCTGACCTCCCGCCAGTTGACCCAGGGCCTTGCTGAAAAAGTCGCGACCACCGAAGTTGCCGGACTTCAGCGCCAGGGCCAGGGGCTCGCCGCCACTGCTGACGGTGGCCGGGACCCCGGGATCGATTTGCGCGCCGATCTGCAGCAGGCGCACGTCCAGGGCCTTGACCACGGCGCCGGAGGTTTCCCCGCCAGCCACCACAAAGCGCCGTACGCCGCTGTCGCGCAGGCCCCGGGCGATCTCGCCCAGGGCATTCTCCACCAGCGCTCCGGCACGTTCGGCACCGAGCTGACGCTGCACCGCCTTGACCTCTTCCGGCGTGCTGGTGGCGTAGATCAGCACCGTGCCCTGCTGCTCCCGGGCAAAGGCCAGGGCCTGTTCCACCACCGCCTCGCCGGCCGCCAGGGCCAGCGGGTCGATGCGCCAGGCCGGGCGCTCGGCTTCCAGCCAGGCATCGACCTGGGCATTGGTGGCCAGGGAGGCACTGCCGGCCAGCACCACTTCGCCACCGGCTACCTTGGGCAGGCTTGCAGCATCGAGGTCACGCAGCTTGCCGGCGCGACGGAAATTTTCCGGCAGGCCCAGGGCCAGCCCGGAACCGCCAGTGAGCAGCGGCAGGTCGGCGCAGGCGGCGCCGAGGGTATAGAGGTCGGCATCGGACAGCGCGTCGGCAATCGCCAGGGCAACACCCTGCCCGCGCAGTTCGGCGATCCTGCTGCGCACCGCCTCCACGCCCTGGGCGATGCTGTCGTAGCGCAGCAGGCCTACCGGCAGCCGGGTCTGGGATTGCAGGACCCGCACCAGGTTGGCATCGGTCATCGGCGTCAGCGGGTGATGCTGCATGCCCGATTCGCTGAGCAACTGGTCCTGGACGAACAGGTGGCCACGGAAAATGGTCCGGCCGTTCTCCGGGAACGCCGGGCAGGCCAGGGTGAAATCGCTGCCCAGGGCCTCGAGCAAGGCCTCGCTGACCTGACCGATGTTGCCCGCCGCGGTGGAATCGAAGGTCGAGCAGTATTTGAAGAAGATCTGCTCGCAGCCCTGGTCCCGCAGCCATTGCAGGGCGGCCAGGGATTCGGCCACCGCTTCGCTGGCCGCAGTGGTACGCGACTTCAGCGCGATCACCACGGCGTCGGCGTCCAGCCCGGCAGCCACTTCAGCGCTGGGAATGCCGATGCTCTGCACAGTGCGCATGCCACCGCGAACCAGCATGTTGGCCAGGTCCGTGGCCCCGGTGAAATCGTCGGCGATGCAGCCCAGCAACGGGCGTGGATTGGAAATCGTCATCACGGGTTCCTCACTCGGCATCGGGCTTGGCCACGGGCAGGTCGATGCCCGGGAAGATCTTGATCACCGCCGAGTCGTCCTCGCGGCCAAAACCGGCGCTGGAGGCCTGCATGAACATCTGGTGCGCGGTGGCCGACAGCGGCAGCGGGAATTTGCTGGCCCGGGCGGTATCCAGCACCAGCCCCAGGTCCTTGACGAAGATGTCCACCGCGGACAGCGGTGTGTAGTCGGCCTTGAGGATATGCGGAACGCGGTTCTCGAACATCCAGGAGTTGCCCGCGCTGTGGGTGATCACCTCATACAGGGCATCGGCGTCCACCCCTTCGCGCAGCCCCAGGGCCATGGCTTCGGCAGAGGCGGCAATGTGCACCCCGGCCAGCAACTGGTTGATGATCTTGACCTTGGAACCCAGGCCATGGGCATCCCCCAGGCGATAGACCTTGCCGGCCATGCCCCCAAGAATCGCCTCGGCCCTGGCGTAAGCGGTGGCCGGGCCGGAGGTCATCATGGTCATCTCGCCGGCGGCGGCCTTGGCCGCGCCCCCGGAAATCGGCGCGTCCAGGTACAAAAGGCCCAGGGCTTCCAGGCGCTGGCCCAGCTCCACGGCATAGGTCGGAGCCACGGTGGCGCAGCCGATCACCAGGCTGCCGGGACGCAGTGCCGCTGCCGCCCCGCCCTCACCGAACAGCACGCTTTCGGTCTGCTCGGCGTTGACCACCACGGTGACAATCACATCGCATTCGCCGGCCAGTTGCGCCGCCGAGGCGCAAGCCACGCCGCCTTCGCTGGCGAACTGCTCGGTGACCGCAGCACGGACGTCACAGGCATGCACCTTGAAACCGCTGCGCAGCAACGACCGGGCGATGCCCAGGCCCATGGCGCCAAGACCGATGACACCGACATTGTTGTTATTCATGGGGGACTCCAGAAATAGACCAGGACTGTGCCGCGCCAGACAGGCGCCGGGCAAGAATCGGGCAGGACAGGGAAATCCGGATTGCAGGTCCGGCAAATGCAACACAGGCAGCAACAGGCGCAGCGCCAGACGGCAAGCCCGGAAGGTGCATGGCACCGTGGGCAGGTGCCGAGAGAGGCAGGAGCGAATCGATCATCATGGCCATCCTGTTGCTGTTGTTATCAGGTTGAGCGTTGGCTGTGAACGATCATCCACCAATGAACAGATTATGTGAAGAGATTTTTCAATCTAACATTTTTTAACATCACCTTGAGCGCCCGGCCCCGGCCAGCCACTGGTCGGAAGCCGACGGCCGGTGCCCCGTGGGCTGCTACAACCCTTCACAGCCCTGATCTGGATCAGCATGGCCCGGGGTGACCTGGCCGAGGCTGAATGAACGAGGGCTGCTGACTGGCGGTAGCACCCTTCATCGCAACCCCGTTGACGCTCCCCCTGGCGGAGAGCTCAATGGCCTGTCTGGTTATGCTTGGATAAGGATGATTCAACATGGCAAAGATTGAGGTTTTATCAGGTGATTTCCTGCAAGGCGCCGGCGAGTACCGGCACGGCACCTTCAGGCTCAAGACGGTATTCAACAGCAACGGCGTCGAGGTCAAGGCATCGGCCTTCAAGACACTGGAGATCGCCAGCGAAAGCCCCATCACCAACAAGGACGCCCTGGGCTACGGCATTGCCGGCGCCATGCTGTTGGGCCCGGTGGGCGCCCTGGCCGGGTACCTGATGGCGGGTACGGAAAACGAAGTGACCTTCATCGGCACCCTCAAGGATGGCCGGCAGTTGATGGCGGCCACCGATAGCGCGACCTACAAGGATATCTCCCAGCACTTGCTGCACTGATAATCCTCGTCGCTATATTCAGTGCTCATGACATCCCTATCTGTCGTGGGCACTTTCTTTATATGAAACTTATATATATCCGCCTCTCGCATCAGCTAATTCCCACCCTTAGCTGAACCTCACCTGAAACTTCGTAACTGACCAATGATTCAGGGCAATTTAACCTTGACTCCAGCACCCCTCCTGAGTAAATTGCGCGGGCCGGTAATTACGGCCCTTTGTTTAACTCACTAAAGAAGCCAATGGACACAGTATCTAGACGCTGTCTGGTCACTGCCGCTGCGCAGAGCCAGGCACTTAACCCTGAAAATGACGGGACTCGACTCCGCGGTCGGGTAAGCTGCGCTAGGGCTTGACGCTCCAACGTAACTTGCCTCCCCCGGAACCAGTCCGGTCGCGAGGCAAATGTTATGCACTTCACTTCCTCTGTAATGCCAGGCGTTCGCGCCTTCGCCGCCACCATGCGAGTCAAGCTGTGCCGTGAGCCCAAGGTTCTGGCGCGCTCGCCGTTTTCTCGTGCCGCCCCCGCCCCCTCGACCGCCCTGCGAGCCAATTGGCGCGTCTGCCCGATGACCGGGCAGTTGCAGCAACGCTGGAGCTTCGACGATAGCCAGGACCCGCAGAGTCGGGGCGCTGCCCTGCTCCTGCAGCAGGCCGGACTGATCTTCGGCCTGTACCTCGGGGCACGCAGCTCAGCCTGAACCAGCGGTAACTTTCCGTTGTTTGCAAACGAACTTTAAAAGTTTAAGTTCGGCGGCGTGCTAGTGCCTGTCAGTTAATAAAGTTACTGGAGAAAGTTATGGAAGAGGCCAGTAGTAGGTTCGCTGCCCATACAACTTCATTGTTTGAGCAGCGAACGTTAAAACCTGAAAAACGCCAAGATCAAAATCGATCGCTAACCTGCGGCTCGACATGTTTTCGCTCGCCTTTAATTAGTTGAGTGTTGCTGTGTCGTGCCGCAAGCAGGCGGCAGGAGCACAGACCATGACTGTAAAAACCCCAACTTCCCGCAACACCAGCGCCACCAGTGACAGCAACAAGCTGTCGATGCGTGCCGCCCGCGAAGCCCAGAACGGCCTGGCCGTCACCCTGGCCAACGTCAACTCCACCACCGCCGGCCTCACTGAACTGGATGCCGAGGGCCGCCTGCAACGGGACGGCCACAACGAGGTCGCCCACGACCGTCCGCCACACGCTCTGGTGCAGCTGCTCCAGGCTTTCAACAACCCCTTCATCTATGTGCTGATGACCCTGACCGGTATCAGTTTCTTCACCGACTTCTGGCTGCCGCTGCAGGCCGGCGAAGAAACCGATCTCACCGGGGTCATCATCGTCCTGGTGATGGTGCTGGCCAGCGGCCTGATGCGTTTCTGGCAGGAACACCGCTCGGCCAAGGCCGCCGAAGCGCTCAAGGCCATGGTACGGACCACCGCCGCCGTACTGCGCCGCGAGCAGATGGGCATGCAGGCCCGGGTGCGTGAAGTGCCGATGCGCGACCTGGTGGTGGGCGACATCATCCAGCTGTCCGCCGGTGACATGATCCCTGCCGACATCCGCCTGATCGAATCCCGCGACCTGTTCATCAGCCAGGCGGTGCTCACCGGCGAAGCCTTGCCGGTTGAAAAGTACGACACCCTGGGCGCCGTCCAGGAAAAGTCCGCCACCGCCCAGGCCGCCGATCAGCAAGACCTGCTGGACCTGCCGAACATCTGCTTCATGGGCACCAACGTGGTCAGCGGCACGGCCACCGCGGTGGTCGTGGCCACCGGCTCGCGCACCTACTTCGGTTCCCTGGCCCGCTCCATCGTCGGCTCCCGCACCCAGACCGCCTTCGACCGCGGGGTCAACAGCGTCAGCTGGCTGCTGATCCGCTTCATGCTGGTGATGGTGCCCATCGTCCTGCTGATCAACGGATTCGCCAAGGGCGACTGGGCCGAAGCCTTCATGTTCGCCCTGGCAGTGGCCGTCGGCCTGACCCCGGAAATGCTGCCGATGATCGTCAGCGCCAACCTGGCCAAGGGCGCCTCGGCCATGGCCAAGCGCAAGGTGGTGGTCAAGCGCCTCAACGCGATCCAGAACTTCGGCGCCATGGACGTGCTCTGCACCGACAAGACCGGCACCCTGACCCAGGACCGGATCATCCTCGAACATCACGTCGACATCAGCGGCAGCCGCTGCGATGAAGTGCTGCAACTGGCCTGGCTCAACAGCTACCACCAGAGCGGCATGAAGAACCTGATGGACCGCGCAGTGGTCAGCTTCGCCGAGGAGAACCCGCACTTCACCCCTCCTGCCGCCTGGCGCAAGGTGGATGAGCTGCCGTTCGACTTCGTCCGGCGGCGCCTGTCGGTCATCCTCGCCGATGCCCGCGGCCACCACCTGCTGGTGTGCAAGGGCGCGGTGGAGGAAATGCTGGAAACCGCTACTCGGGTCCGCAAGAACGGTGTCACCCAGACCATCGACGCTGCCCTGCGTGCCGAGTTGCTACAACTGGCCGAAGACTACAACCGCGACGGTTTCCGCGTGCTGCTGGTGGGCACCCGTGACATTGCCCGGGACCAGATCAAGAACCAGTACAGCGCCAGCGACGAACGTGAGCTGGTGATCGAAGGCTTCCTGACCTTCCTCGATCCGCCGAAGGAAACCGCCGGCCCGGCGATTGCCGCCCTGCGCGACAACGGCGTCACCGTGAAGGTACTGACCGGTGACAACGCCATCGTCACCGCGAAGATCTGCCGCGAGGTCGGCCTGGAAGTCGGCGAGCCGCTGCTGGGTCGTGACATCGAGCGCATGGACGACGAAGTGCTGGGGCGCCTGGTGGAAGAGCGCACGGTATTTGCCAAGCTCACCCCGCTGCAGAAGTCCCGGGTGCTCAAGGCATTGCAGGCCAACGGCCACACCGTGGGCTTTCTCGGCGACGGCATCAACGACGCTCCGGCGCTGCGCGATGCCGACGTCGGCATCTCGGTGGACAGCGGCACCGACATCGCCAAGGAATCGGCGGACATCATCCTCCTGGAAAAGAGCCTGATGGTGCTGGAGGAAGGGGTGATCAAGGGTCGCGAGACCTTCGGCAACATCATGAAGTACCTGAACATGACCGCCAGTTCCAACTTCGGCAACGTGTTCTCGGTGCTGGTGGCCAGTGCCTTCATTCCGTTCCTGCCGATGCTGGCGATCCACCTGCTGCTGCAGAACCTGATGTACGACTTCTCCCAGCTGGCCCTGCCGTGGGACAAGATGGACAAGGAATACCTGAGCAAGCCACGCAAGTGGGACGCCAAGAACATTGGGCGCTTCATGCTGTGGATCGGGCCGACCTCGTCAATCTTCGACATCACCACCTTTGCCCTGATGTGGTACGTGTTCGCCGCCAACAGCGTGGAAATGGCCGCCCTGTTCCAGTCCGGCTGGTTCATCGAAGGCCTGCTCTCCCAGACCCTGGTGGTGCACATGCTGCGCACCCGCAAGATCCCGTTCATCCAGAGCACCGCGGCACTGCCGGTCATGCTCGCCACGGGCCTGGTGATGGCACTGGGTATCTATGTGCCCTTCTCGCCTCTGGGCAGCATGGTCGGCCTGGTGCCGCTGCCGTGGGAATACTTCCCTTGGCTGGTGGGTACCCTGCTCAGCTACTGCGTGGTCGCCCAGACCATGAAGACCCTGTACATCCGCCGCTTCAAGCAGTGGTTCTAAGGGCCTGAGCCCGGTGCGGCCGCCCCACGGCGGTCGCACCAGATACAGCAAACCAACGATGCCACCGTCGGCGCGGCCAGCGCCCTGTCGACGGCGACGCTGTTCGCCCGAAAGGAGCATCGCCATGTTTTTCAAACCTTTTTCGCTGTTGCAACGCGGCCTGAAGGCCTTGCTGGTCTGCGGCCTGTGCGCCTGCGCCAGGCTGCTCGCCCGCCTGAGCATCCGCCTCTATGTGCGGGGCCTGCTGAGCGCCGTTGAAATGCGTTTCCTGCTGGGGTTCAGCGCCGCCATCACCCGCGCCTCGCTGCGCCTGGCGATTGCCTGAAACCTGTCACAGTCCCGGGAGAATACTCATGTCGGGCACTACTCTTCTGATCAACCTGGCCGGCGCCATCGCGCTGTTGCTGTGGGGCTCGCAGATGATCTGCGGCTCACTCCTGCGGGGCTTCGGCAGCCCGCTGCGGCACTGGCTCGGGCAACACCTGAACAACCGCTGGCTGGCGCTGCTGTGCGGCGTCGGCATCACCGGCGTGGTGCAAAGCAGCACTGCGGTGAGCCTGATGGCCAGCTCCTTCACCGCCGCCGGTACCCTGGGCCTGGCCCCGGCGCTGGCGGTGATGCTGGGGGCCAATATCGGCTCGACCCTGGTGGTCCAGCTGCTCAGCCTCGACCTCTCGCTGGCGGCACCTGTGGCATTGCTGGCGGGCTTCCTGTGCTTTCGCCTGCGGGACGATTCGCGCTTTGAAAGCATCGGCTGCGCACTGATCGGCCTAGGCCTGATGCTGCTGGCCCTGGGCATGCTCGGCGCGACCCTGGGGGCGGTGGAAGGCACCCCGGTGTTCCAACTGGTGATGACCAGCCTCGACGGCGACCTGCTGCTGGCCCTGCTGGTGGCGCTGCTGCTGACCTGGATGTGCCACTCCAGCGTTGCCGTGGTGCTGCTGATCGCCTCGCTGGCCGGCACTGGGCTGCTGTCGCCGGCCACCAGCATGGCCCTGGTGCTGGGGGTCAACCTCGGCAGCACCCTGCCCTCGCTGCTCAGCGCCAGCGGCAACGTGGCCCGGCGCCTGCCCCTGGGCAACCTGCTGGTGCGCCTGTCGGGAGCGGCGCTGCTGATGCCCTGGATCGCCACCCTGGGCCAGTGGCACGTCATCGAGCAACTGCCTCCGGCACTGCTGGTGGTGGCCCTGCACACCGCCTTCAGCCTGGTGCTGGCGCTGCTGTTCATCGGTTTCACCGGGCCAATGGCCAAGCTGCTGACCCGGCTGCTGCCGGCCCCGGCCGCGGTGACCGACCCGGGCATGCCGCTGTACCTGGACGAAGCCGGCCTGGAAGTGGCCAATATCGGCCTGTCCAACGCCGCCCGCGAAGCCTTGCGCATGGCCGACATGCTCTCGGGCATGCTCGACCGGGTGCTGCAGCTGTTTCGCACCGCCAACCAGGCCAATGCCGATCAGGTGCGCCATATCGATCAGTCCCTGGACCTGCTCAGCGCGGCGATCCGCGCCTACCTGGCGGATATCGGCAAGGAAGGCATCAGCGACCAGGATGCCGACCGCTCCCAGGAAATCCTGCTGCTGGTGATCAACCTGGAACATGCCGGGGACATTCTTGCCACCAGCCTGGCGCACCTGGCCGCGCGGCGCTTGCGCCGTGGCGAGCCGTTTTCCGAGTTCGAGCTGAGCACCCTGTACCCGCTGCACCAGGAACTGCTGGACAGCCTGAGCCTGGCCATCACCGTGTTCCTGCGCGAAGACCTGCCCACCGCCCACCAACTGGTGGCGCGCAAGGAAAACGTGCGGCGCCTGGAAGCCGCCGCCAGCCGCGAGCACTTTCGCAAGTTGCGCGAAGACCGTGGCGCCTGGGCCGAATCCGGGGACATTTTCCAGCGCTTGCTGCGCGACTACCGGCGGGTTCACCACCACATCGCCGCCCTGGCCTACCCAGCCCTGGAGCGCGCCGGTGAACGGGACATCGAGCACGCTTACCTCAACGAACCGCTGCCCGGCGAGACCAGCATCAGCCCGGTAAAGGAGAACAGCCCATGCGCGTCCTGATCTGCGCCGGCCGCTACTACGCCGACGACCGCCGGTGCCGCCAGGTCCTCGACGCCTTTCAGCGCCTGCATGAAACCCGCGTGGTGATTCATGGCGGCAGCCAGTTCCTCGGCGCCCATATCGAGGACTGGGCCCGGGACATCGGCGCCGACATCGTCCGCTACCCGCCCAACTGGCAACGCCATGGCAAGCACGCCGAACGCCTGCGCAACGCCTTCATGCTGGCCGACAGCCGCCCCGACATCGTCCTCGCCCTGCCCGGTGGGGAAGACACCGAAGAACTGCTGGCCCAGGCCCGGGCCCGGCAGATCCAGGTTCTGTCGATGGCCGACCAGTAAGCCTCCCAAGCCGCCACCCTCTGCACCGGCCCGCACGCCAGATGCACCGGTGCCCCAACCCAGAACGAGATCCGCCATGTCCAAGCACACCCCACATCGCCCCTCGCGTTCCAGCGCCTTTGGCCACCCTCTGCCTGCCGCGAAAAGCCGCATGCTCAAGCGCAACCTGCTGTTCCTCGCCCTCACCGCCAGCGCGACCGCCACCCTGGCCCTGTGCTCCAAGGCCCAGGCCGCCGGCGGCGCCTACGTGGTGGATGACGGCGCCATCAACGCTCCCGGGGAATGCAATGTCGATGTCTGGTACCAGAGCACCCGCCACCAGGGCTCCAGCCACACCAGCGTGGTGGCCCCGGCCTGCACCTTCAGCCAACTGCCCTGGGTGCAACTGGGGGCCGCGGTGCAGCGCCAGCAGGCCGACGGCCAGGGCGAGACCCAGCTCAGCCCCCAGGTCAAGCTGGCCCTGCTGGACCGTGAAGACCTGGGCCTGCAACTGGCCCTGGCCGGCTCCGCCCACTGGGCCCTGAACCGCAGCCACAGCTTCGACGGTGGCGACCTCGCCCTGCCACTGACCTTCAGCCCTGTTGCCAGCCTGCGCCTGAACCTGAATGCCGGCTGGACCCACGCCTATGACGACGGCGACCAGAGCCACCGCTGGGCCTGGGGCAGCGGGCTGGAGTACGACCTGGCCCAGAGCCTGACCCTGATTGCCGAGCGCTACGGCCAACGCGGCGGCGAACAGGGCTGGCAGGCCGGCCCGCGCCTGCACCTGGGCCAGCACCTGGACCTGGACCTGATCGTTGGCCAGCACCTGACCGAAGACCGCGATCGCTGGCTGACCACCGGCGCGACCCTGCGCTTCTAACCCCCGAAAGCGCCCCACCTCTGTAGGAGCTGACTTGCCAGAGAAGGCATCGGCAAGGGCGATGGAAGACTCAAGGGCCTCTTCGCCGGCAAGCCGGCTCCTACAGGGCCAGGAGTTGCGCGGTGCACTGGGCGATGCGGCGGCAGGCTTCGGCCAGCCGTTCGCGGTCCAGCACCAGGGCAATGCGGATGTGCCCGACCACGCTGGGGCCGAAGGCTTCGCCCGCCAGCACCGAAACCCCATAACCCTCCAGCAGTCGCTCGGCGAACACCTGGGCGCCCAGCCCGGTGCGACGTACGTCGACCATGACGAACATGCCGCCATCGGGCAGCACTGGCCGCAAGCCCGGGCACTGCCCGAGCAGTGTGCACACCAGGTCGCGGCGCTGGCGGTACTCCTCGCGCATCCGTGGCAGTTCCGGCAGTTCGCGGGTCAGCGCCACCACTGCCGCATTCTGGATGAAGTCCGGCAGGCCATAGAGCATGCACAGGGCCAGATTGCTCAGGTGCCCGGCCAGCACCGGCGGAGCGATCACCCAGCCCACCCGCCAGCCGCTCATGGCATGGGACTTGGACAGGCTGTTGATGGTGGCGGTGCGCCCGCCCATTCGCGGCAGACCGCCCGGGCTCAGGTGCTGGCCTTCGTACAGCAGGTCGCCGTAGACCTCGTCGGAAACCAGCCACAGGTCATGCTCCATGCACAACCGCGCCAGGACCTGCCAGTCATCCAGGGACAGGCTGGCCCCGGAGGGGTTGTTGGGGCTGTTGATGAGCATGGCCCGGGTCCGCGGGCTGATGCGCGCCGCCACTTCCTGCGGGTTCAGGCGAAAGCCCTGCTCGGCCCGTACCGGCACCGGCACCACGGTGGCGCCACAGGCACCGAACACCCCTTCGTAGGTGACGTACATGGGCTCGGCCACCAGCACCTCGTCCCCAGGGCCCAGCAGGCACTGGGCCACGGAGAACACCGCACACTGCGCCCCCGGCAGCACCACCACGTGCTCGGCATCGACGATCTGCCCGGTGCGCTGGTGGTGGCAACGGGCGATGCAACTGCGCAACGCCAGGTTGCCGCGCACATCCGAATAGTGGGTGTCACCGGCCAGCAGGCTGTCGATGGCCGCCTGGACCACCGGCCGGGGGGTGTCGAAATCCGGATCGCCGATGGTCAGCAACAGCACATCGCGCCCCTGCTCGCGCAAGGCCAAAGCTCGGTAATGGATATCCCAGGCGGCGGAACCTTCTCCGGCAATCCGTTGGGTCAGGGCTGAATAGCGCATCGCTTTCTCCATGAAAGATGCTTCAGCCAGAACCCTAGGTGCTGGCGCGGCACTCGTCGAGCGAGCGCCAGCGCCGTTGGACGCTTAGATCACAAAACGCGCCACCAGAGCGTTCAGGTCCACCGCCAGGCGCGACAGCTCATGGCTGGCGGCGCTGGTCTGGTTGGCCCCGGCCGCCGACTGGGTGGCCAGGTCGCGGATGTTCACCAGGTTGCGGTCCACCTCGCGGGACACCTGCGCCTGCTCTTCCGAGGCGCTGGCGATCACCAGGTTGCGCTCGTTGATCTGGTTGATGGATTCGGCAATCTGCTCCAGGGCCACGCCCGCGGCACGGGCCAGTTCCAGGGTGCTCTGGGTACGCTGGTTGCTCTGCTGCATCGACTCCACGGCGTTGCCCGTGCCGTTCTGGATGCCAGCCACCATCTTCTCGATTTCCTGGGTCGACTGGGCGGTGCGATGGGCCAGGGCCCGCACCTCGTCGGCCACCACCGCAAAGCCGCGCCCGGCCTCACCGGCACGAGCCGCCTCGATGGCCGCGTTGAGGGCCAGCAGGTTGGTCTGCTCGGCGATGGCACGGATCACGTCCAGCACCTTGCCGATATCCCGGCCCTGGGTCGCCAGGCCTTCGATCATCACCGAGGTGCTCTGCACGTCGTGGGTCATGGTCTGGATCGCGTCCACGGTTTCCACCACCCGGTCGCGACCTTCGCGAGCGGCCTGGGTCGACTGCCGGGAAGCCTCGGAAGTGGACACCGCGTTGCGCGCCACCTCCTCCACCGCGGCGGTCATTTCGTTGACCGCGGTGGCCGCCTGTTCGATCTCGTTGTTCTGCTGCTGCAAGCCGCGGGAAGCCTCTTCAGTGACCGCGCTGAGTTCTTCCGAGGCCGAGGCCAGCTGGGTCGCCGAGCCGGCGATCTGCTCGATGGTGCGGCGCAGGCTGGCCTGCATCTCGGCCAGGGCCTGCAGCAGCCGCGCCGGCTCGTCCTTGCCATCGACCTCGATGGCCTGGCGCAGGTTGCCGCCGGCGATCACCTGCGCGGCATTGAGGGCCTTGTTCAGGGGAGTGACGATGCTGCGGGTGAGCAACAGCGCCAGAACAATGGTCAGCAGCGCGGCAAGCACAGCTACCGCCACAATCCCGGCGATGGCGCTGCTGTAGTGCTCGCCGGCAGCCTTGGAAGCGCTCCTGGCGTCGGCGGCATTGATCGCGATCAGTTGGTTCAACTGCTCGCCCATCTGGTCTGTGCCTTCCTTGATCCGCGAATTGATCAGGCTGCGCATTTCATCCAGCTTGTTCTGGCGCGACAGTTCGAGCATCTCGTTCTGCGCCTGCAGGTAGTTGTCCAGGGTCGTAGCGAAGGTCTTGTACAGCGCCGCCTCCTGCGGCCCCGCCGGCAAGGCCGCATAGCTGGCCTGGGCCTTCCTGGCGTTGTCCACCAGCACGCCGATGCGCGTCTGGGCTTCGGCCAGGCCTGCCGGCTCGCGGTTTACCAGCACACGGAAGGAAAGAATCCGCAGGCGCAGCACGTTCTCGGTGAGGTTGCCGAGAAAGCCGACACTGGGCAGCTGGTTGCTTTCCATGTCCACCGAGGCTTCGCGGATCACCGCCATGCGATTGACCGCAAACACCCCCAGCACCACGACCAGCAAGGCAATGAAGGCAAAACCGAGGAAAGCACGAGGGGCGATATTCAGGTTACGCAAGGACATAGGACGACTCTCGAGGGAGAACGGGCGACAGGCATCCATGCCGTTGAGCCGTCGGCGCATCAGGGGCTGTGCCGACGTGGGGCGCCGCGCTGTTGGAAGTCCGCGGGCCTGTCAGAGATATCGGCCGAACTTGAGCTTTCATATGGCTGATTGTTAAAAATATTTCTGAATGTGACCGGTGTATCACTGCTGATACAACACAACGCGAAGTGAATCGATAAAGCGCTACAGCATCGCCCCTAAGCCACCGTTTTCGACTCTGGCTCCGGCCACCCGCCTCCCTATGAAAAGTGCAATTCATTCGCCGGAAAAGCCATTTAGTCCATTCCCGCGGCTGCCCATCATGGCCCCAGTCAATAAAAACAACGCTGAGACTGGATATGAAACCTGAAGACTTTCGTGCCGCAACCGACCGCCCGCTGACCGGTGCCGAATACCTGGCCAGCCTGCGCGACGACCGTGAAATCTACATCTATGGCGACCGGGTCAAGGACGTCACCACCCACCCGGCCTTCCGCAACTCCGCGGCCTCCATGGCCCGCCTGTACGACGCCCTGCACGACCCGGCCACCAAGGAGCAACTGTGCTGGGACACCGACACCGGCAACGGCGGCTACACCCACAAGTTCTTCCGTTCGGCGAAAAGCCCCGATGAACTGCGCCAGCAGCGCGACGCCATCGCCGACTGGTCGCGCCTGACCTATGGCTGGATGGGCCGCAGCCCCGACTACAAGGCCGCCTTCGGCAGCGCCCTGGGGGCCAACCCGGAGTTCTACGGGCGCTTCGCAGACAACGCCCGCACCTGGTACAAGCGCATCCAGGAAGCCTGCCTCTACCTCAACCACGCCATCGTCAACCCACCCATCGACCGCGACAAACCGGTGGATCAGGTCAAGGACGTGTTCATCTCGGTGGACGAGGAAGTCGAGGGCGGGATCATCGTCAGCGGCGCCAAGGTGGTGGCCACCAACTCGGCCCTGACCCACTACAACTTCGTCGGCCAGGGCTCGGCCCAGTTGCTGGGGGACAACACCGACTTCGCCCTGATGTTCATCGCACCGATGAACACCCGGGGCATGAAGCTGATCTGCCGCCCCTCCTATGAACTGCAGGCCGGCATGACCGGCTCGCCCTTCGACTACCCGCTGTCCAGCCGCTTCGACGAGAACGACGCGATCCTGATCATGGACAAGGTGTTCATCCCCTGGGAAAACGTGCTGATCTACCGCGACTTCGAGCGCTGCCGCCAGTGGTTCCCCCAGGGCGGTTTTGGCCGGCTGTTCCCGATGCAGGGCTGCACCCGGCTGGCGGTCAAGCTCGATTTCATCACTGGCCTGCTGGTCAAGGCCCTGCAATGCACCGGCTCCCTGGAGTTTCGCGGGGTCCAAGCGCAAGTTGGCGAAGTGGTGGCCTGGCGCAACCTGTTCTGGTCCCTGACCGACGCCATGCATGGCAACGCCAGTGAATGGATGAACGGCGTCTACCTGCCCAGTACCCAGGCGCTGCAGGCTTACCGGGTGCTGGCGCCCCAGGCCTACACCGACATCAAGAAGATCATCGAGCAGGTGGTGGCCAGCGGCCTGATCTACCTGCCCTCCGGCTCCCGCGACCTCAAGGACCCGGTGCTCAACCAGTACCTCGGCACCTACTGCCGGGGCTCCGGGGGCATGGGCCACGAGGAGCGGATCAAGATCCTCAAGCTGCTGTGGGACGCCATCGGCACCGAATTCGGCGGCCGCCACGAGTTGTACGAGATCAACTACGCCGGCAGCCAGGACGAGATCCGCATGCAGTGCCTGCGCCACGCCCAGGCCAGCGGCTCGATGAAAGCCATGACCGACCTGGTGGACAAGTGCCTGGGGGACTACGACCTCGACGGCTGGACCGTGCCGCACCTGAGCAACCCGGATGACATCAACATGCTGGACCGCATCCGCCAATAGCCCACGCCACATGCAGGAGCGGGCTTGTGCAGGCGCTGGCTTGCCAGCGAAAACGCCCGCCAGAGCGCCACAAGGCCCAGGCCCCTTCGTCGGCAAGCCGGCTCCTGCAGCGCAATGCCCTGCGTCCACGAGGAATTCGTCATGTCTGTACTCGATCCCAAGCAGCTCGCCTTTCGCAACGCCATGGCGCACATGACCGCAGCGGTCAACGTCATCACCAGCAACGGCCCCGCCGGCCGCTGCGGCATCACCGCCACGGCGGTCTGCTCGGTCACCGACAGCCCGCCGACCCTGATGGTCTGTGTCAACCGCAACAGCGCCCTGAATCCGGTGTTCAAGGGCAATGGGCGGTTGTGCGTCAACGTCCTCAGCGGCGAACACGAAGAAGTGGCCCGGCACTTTGCCGGCATGACCGGCGTGGCCATGGACCAGCGCTTCGGCCTGCACCCCTGGCGCGACGGCCTGCAGGCCCTGCCGGTGCTGGAGGGCGCCCTGGCCAGCCTGCAGGGGCGCATCACCGAGGTCCAGGAAATCGGCACACACTCGGTAATGCTGGTGGAACTGGATGAAATCGGCGTGCTGGAGCACGGCGACTCACTGGTGTACTTCAGCCGTTGCTTCCATCGCCTGGCCCACCCTTGCCGGGCGGCCTGACCCCTTCCCTCCTGGCCGTCATTTCCCGCGCCTGGATGCCCGCCGGCATCCGGGCCAAGGGCCACCTCCTGCATCTGTAGGATGGCGCGGCTCTTCCAAGCCATCGATACTCGAACCAGGCCCTGCCCACGTCCCCTGACGTACCGGTCCCAAACCCCTTCCGTGACGAAAACAATAACAACGTCGCACAGAGGTACAGACCCATGAACCACCCCGAGCGTGCCCCGGCCAGCCTGTTGCAGGCCTTCAGCGAACTGACCCTTGAACTGCAGCAACTGGCGCAGAACAGGGACATCGAAAACCTGCACCAGCATGCACTGGCGCGCATCAGCAGGCTCCTGCCCTTCGACAGCGCCTGGTGGGGCCGTGCCGCGCTGGTGGATGGCCTGCCGGATGAACACAGCTGCTACCTGTACCGCCTGCCACCGAGCTACCTGCCGGACTGGCAATCGATCCGCCACATCGATGTCACGGTGAGCCGGGTCCACGAGGTGCCCGGCCGTGCGGTGATCGTCGACATGGCCGATCCGGACAACGGCCCCGGCCTCAACTGGCTGGGCCGCCAGTACAACATCGGCGAACTGCTGTGCGTGGTGCACATCGACCCCCACACCCACCTGAACAATCACCTGGCGCTGTACCGCGCCCCGGGAGCGCCGCGCTTCAACCAGGGCGACTGCCACCTGCTGAACAACCTGATGCTGCACCTGGTGGCCGCAGTGTCGGCCAACCAGATCCGCACCCTGGTGGCCATGCGCGAGAAGCTCACCGGCCCGCGCAACCTGGCCCTGGCCGTGTGCGACCAGCGTGGCGTGCTGCAATGCGCCGAACGCGGCTTCGTCGACCTGCTGCTGCATGAATGGCCGCAGTGGAGCGGCCCGCAACTGCCCATGGCGCTGGACCCCGGCGGCTTCGAAGGCAAGTCCCTGCAGGTGGAATCCTCGGCGGTAGGCGACCTCTGCCTCCTGGCGGCCCGCAGCCGCAACCTGCTGCCCCGGCTCAGCCCACGGGAAAATGCCGTCGCCCAGTGCTTCGGCGAAGGCAAGACCTACAAGGAAGTGGCCCGGGACCTGGGCATGTCGCCCAACACCGTGCGCCATCACATTCGGGCCATCTACAGCAAGCTCGGGGTCAAGGACAAGGCCCGCATCGCCCAGTTGCTGCATGCCCCTCCCGGCTGATTCCGCCCCCTGACCACCCTTGATCAGTGCCGTCGAATGTGACGGCCACGGGCAGCCTTTGCCCTTTTTCCAGCCCCTGCCGTGTGCCGGCGAGCCGTTCGCCGAACAACAACTCCAACAAGAGACGCACCGCCCATGACCACGCCCGTGCCCCGCATCACCCTGGCCCTGACGGCTACCCTGGCCAGCCTTTCACTGAACGCCGCCGACCTCAATGCCCGGGACTTCTTCGCCGCCCCAGCGGGCACCAGCCTGGGCGTGCTGTACCTGCCCGCCACCCGCGCCGGTGATTTCCACGGCCCGGCCGACAGCACGGGCAAGGCCGAGCTGCGAGTCAATGCCATGGCCTACCGCCAAGTGTTCTTCAGCGACCTGTGCGGCACCCTCTGTACCCCGCAGTTCATCGTGCCCTTCGCCGATATCGACGCGCGCCTGCCCGGCGCCGAACGCCACACCGGCGAAAGCGGCTTTGGCGACCCCCAGGTGGGCGGCACGCTGTTCTTCATCAACCAGCCGCAAACCCGCACCTACAGCGGCCTGCTGACCCTGATCACGCTGCCCGTGGGCGAGTACCACGGGCGCAACCCCGACGTCTCCCCCGGGGCCAACCGCTGGGGCGCGACCTTTGTCTACAACTACACCCAGGGCCTGGGGGAAAAGTGGGTGCTGGAGGCCAACCTGGAAGCCCAGCTCTATGGCACCAACGACGACTACTTCGGCAGCGACCTCAAGCAGGACCCACTCTACCGCCTGCAGGCCTTCGCCTCTTACGACTTCACCCCCGACACCTATGGTGCCCTGCGCCTGATCCACGCCGATGGCGGCGAACTGCGGATCAACGACCGGCGCATCGACGACACCCACAAGCGCTACACCCAGGTCGGGTTCGAGCTCGGCCACTGGCTGGACAAGCAGAACCAGCTGATGTTCGGCCTGTCGCAGAACGTCGCCACCCAGAACGGCTTTGCCGGCACCGACGCCCTGCTGCGCCTGGTCCATGTGTTCTGACCCCCTTGCCTTAGGAGCCTGTCCATGAACACCCAGAACCCCGCCTTGAGCCAGAACCCGCCGATCACCCGCCAGCCCCTCGGGCTCCAGGCGGCCATCGTGCTGTTCGCCGCCATCACCCCCGCGGTGCTGCTGACGGCCCCGGCCATTGCCGCGCAACTGGCCAGCCAGTGGCAACTGAGCCCGACCCAGATCGGCGACCTGTTTTCCGCCGAGCTGGGGGCCATGAGCCTGGCCACGCTGCCCGCCATCTGGTGGCTGAAACACATCGACTGGCGCCGCGCGGCGCTGTGCAGCGCCCTGCTGTTCATCCTCGCCAACCTGCTGTCGATGCTCGCCAACGACTATTCCCTGCTGCTGATCGCACGCTCGTGCAGTGCCCTGGCCGGCGGCTCGCTGATGATCATCTGCCTGGCCAGCGCCGCCGCCAGCCCCAACCCCAGTCGCGCCTACGGCTTCTGGGTGATGGGCCAGCTGGTGCTGGGGGCCATCGGCCTGAGCCTGCTGCCCATGCTCTTCGAGCGCTTCGGCCTGGGTGCCTGTTACCTGATCATGGCGCTGCTGATGCTGCTGTGCCTGCCCCTGGCTCGCAGCTTTCCAGCGGGCGCGGCGAAGGCCGCCAGCCATGAAGCCAAGGCCCCGCCGGTTTCCAGGGCCAAGGCCACCCTGGGGATTCTCGGCATCCTGACCTTCTACATCAGCCTCAGCGGGGTCTGGACCTTCATCGGCGCCATCGGTGGCCAGTCCGGCCTTTCGGCACAGACCAGCGGCGACGTGCTGGCCATCGCCACCCTGATGGGCATTGCCGGCGCCCTGTGCGCCACCCTGTTCGGCGATCGCCTGCCCCGTAGCGCCCTGCTCCTGCTGGGCTACGGCCTGATGGCCGGCTCGGTGCTGCTGCTTCTGGGCCAGCCGCAACTGGCGCGCTTTGCCCTGGCGGCGCTGGTGTTCAAGTTCACCTGGACCTTCATCCTGCCGCTGATCCTCGCGCGCATGGCCGAAATGGACCGCAGCGGCCGCCTGATGAACGCCTCCAACCTGGTGATCAGCGCCGGCCTGGCCATAGGCCCGACCATCGCCGGGCGGCTGATCGAAGGCAGCGGCGGCTTCCGCGGGCTGCTGCTGGCGGGCGCCGCAATCACCCTGCTGTCCATGGCCCTGGTACTCAGTTGCCGGCCTGCACGCTAACGCTCTCGGTGCCCTGGTGCCCCTGGCACCGAGGGCCTGGGCCAGCCGCTGTCGCGTTGTAAATTCCACCCTGAAAAATGGATATCACCATGACCTGTAAAAGCGCGTTTTTCTTCGACGAACTCAGCCTGTGGCACAGCGGCGGCCCCCACGTCCTGACCCTGCCGGTGGGTGGCTGGGTACAGCCGCCAGCCGCCGCCGGGCACGCCGAATCACCGGAAACCAAACGCCGTTTGAAAAGCCTGATGGATGTCTCCGGCCTGACCCGACAGTTGCACCTGCGCAGCGCCGCAGCGGCCACCGAAGACGACCTGCTGCGGGTCCACAGTGCTGCCTACCTGCAGCGTTTCAAGGCCTTGAGCGACGCCGGTGGCGGTCACCTCGGCGACGAGGCGCCGGTGGGCCCGGGCAGCTATGAAATCGCCCAGCTGTCCGCCGGGCTGGCCATGGCCGCCGTGGACGCCGTACTCAGCGGCGAAGCCGATAACGCCTATTCCCTGTCCCGTCCACCGGGACACCACTGCACCCGCGACCAGGCCATGGGCTTCTGTTTCCTGGCCAACATCGCCATCGCCATCGAGGCCGCCAAGGCCCGTCATGGACTGGGCAAGGTAGCGGTCATCGACTGGGACGTGCACCACGGCAACGGCACCCAGTCGATCTTCGAGGAGCGGGCCGACGTGCTAACCCTGTCCCTGCACCAGGACGGTTGCTTCCCTCCGGGCTATGGCGGTGAACAGGACCGCGGGCGCGGCGCCGGCCTGGGCTGCAACATCAATATCCCGCTGCTGCCGGGCAGTGGCCACGACGCCTACCTGTACGCCATGCAGCGCATCGTGATACCGGCCCTGGAGCGCTTCGAGCCGGAACTGATCATTGTCGCCTGTGGCTATGACGCCAACGCCGTGGACCCCCTGGCGCGGATGCTGCTGCACAGTGACTCGTTCCGCGAGATGACCCAGTGCCTGAAGGATGCTGCCGAGCGCCTGTGCCGAGGGCGCCTGGTGCTGGTGCATGAAGGCGGCTACTCCGAGGCCTACGTACCGTTTTGCGGCCTGGCCACCCTGGAGGCGCTGTCGGGAATCCGCACCGCCGTCGCCGACCCGATGCTGGAGTTCGTACGCCTGCAACAGCCCAAGGAGCCATTCGTGACCTTTCAACGCCAGTTGCTCGACCTTCAAGCCCAAGCCATGGAGGCTGCCGGGCGCTGACCCCCGCTCTGGCGCCGGAACGGGCAAGCCCCGCCACCCGAGCGGCGGCATCCACCAACGGCGTTCCCCGGAGCCCGGGCTCCAGCCAGCGGAACGCCGCCCTGCCCAACCGGCCATTCTTCCCCCGCTCCCCTGGGCTACTTGCTGCAACAGTGTGGCCCGGGCGGGTCAGTTGCCTTGCTCCAGGCCCCGGAGATTGTCGCCACAGGCTTGACCGACGCTTTCGGCTGCCGGGCTTGCCAGGGTTGCGGCTACCCCAAGGGCGCGTGCCTCACTGGGGGTTTGCTGGAAGCGGCTCTTGAAGGCCCGGGCAAAATGCGCCTGGCTGGCAAAGCCGTGCCGGTAGGCGATCTCGCTGATATCCAGGCCCGCTCCCTGGCTGCTGCACAGCAGTTGACGGGCCTGTTGCAGGCGTTTTTCCAGAATGAAGCGGCTGGGTAGCGTTTCTTCCAGGGCGAACAACCGGGCCAGGTGCCGGGTGGAAATGCCGGTCTGGGCCGCCACCCGCTCGCAGCTCAGGGTCGGGTCGGCCAGCTGTTCATGGATGCATTGCTTGGCCGCCAGCAGGTAGGAGGCGCTCAGGGCGTTGATTGGCCGTTCCCCCACATGCCCGGCAATGATGCTGGCCAGAAGCTCGAAGGCCTGCTCCTGATAAGCCTCGGCCTCGGCGCACAGGGGCTGCTGGAAAAAGCCCCGGGTACGTTCGCCCAGGGTGCGCAGCAACAGGCGCTGGACCCCGCTTTCGACGCTGATCCGCAAAGGCCGGTCGAAGCGTTTCAGGCAGCGTTCGGCGAACTGCTGCTGGGGAATGTCGAAGATGAACTGGCGCATGGCCCCGGAAAAGCCGAACAGATAGGGCTTGTCGGTGCGGTAGACCACCAGCTCCCCCGGCTCCAGCACCTGGCAGGCGCCATCCTGGTAGAAGAACGAACCGCTGCCGGTGACCAGGGACACGAAGATCGACTCCTTGGGCACGCCGCGGATCATCGAGGTGTCGCGCTCCACCACGTGTTCGTTGCCGACGATGCGGGCCAGGCGCATGGCGCTCAATTGCAGGTTGTCCTGGCTGGCGGCGAAACCGCCCTCGGCGTAGGAGTTGCACTTGAGCCCCACCAGGGTGCTGGCGTTGTAGTCCTCCCAGAAGGCCAGGCGTTGATCCAGGTCGACGGCCTGGGTGCTGGCATGCCGGGTTTCGAGCAAGGCGCATGGAGACATTGTTGTTCTTCTCATGGCGGCGGGATGTTCCCCGGACGGCAAGGCAGTGTCCGGACACCTGGGGCCGCAGGCACTGCGGGCTGCGGCCATTCATTAACATCTGAACTATATAGCCTGTCAACTTGAAACGCAGTGGGACCCGGTCGCTTTGAGCGCGTCATCGGCTCTCTATCGGCCGTAGGAAAAAAGCCGTCCGAAACAGACAAACAACCAGTCCGATCCGTGCAAACCCTTGCCCCGCTCCCGACCTAAAGTCTGCGCCGTACCCCCATGGCCGCCCTGCCCGGCTGCCCAGGCTCCTCCCATAACAACAACCGAGGCCCACCATGCCCGAAGCCGCCCACCGTGAATTCTGGAAAGACCTGCAACCGATCGCCAACTGCTTCAAGCCCGACGCCAAGCCGGAGGTCTACCTGCCCGACGCCGCCAGCGACGACCTGAGCCTGTACGTGCCCTTCACCGAGACCGTGTCCTCACGGCCACTGTGGATCTCCCCCAGCGAAAACCGCTGGTGCGACATTCTCCTGGCCCGCAGCGCCGGGCTGGTGAACCGCCACTACCACCCCCACGAAGTCTTCGCCTACACCCTGTCCGGCAAATGGGGCTACCTGGAGCACGAGTGGACCGCCACCGCCGGGGACTTCGTCTACGAGACCCCGGGCGAAGGCCACACCCTGGTGGCCTATGAGCATGAGCAGCCGATGCGGGTGTTCTTCATCGTCAAGGGCCCGCTGATCTGGCTCGACGAACAGGGCGAGCCCGACGGCTACTTCGACGTGCACTCCTACATCGCCATGTGCCGCGCCCACTACGAAAAGATCGGCCTGGGCGCCGCCCATATCGACACCCTGTTCCGCTGACCGGCGCTGCCCACGCCTCCTTCGGAGAACCACCATGGCTTATAAAAACAACAAGGCCGGTTACGAGAACACCTTGCTGGGGGTGCTGTTCCTGACCTTCGGTTTCGTCTTTTTCGATCGTCTGGCGCTGTCCTTCCTGTTCCCCTTCATGGCTGACGAGTTGCAACTGAGCAACAGCCACCTGGGCATGCTGTCGTCGATCCTGGCCCTGGCCTGGGCGGTGTCCGGGGCCCTGGTGGGTGCCTGGTCGGACCGCCGGGGCGTGCGCAAGCCGTTGCTGATCGTCGCGGTGATCCTGTTTTCCCTGTGCTCGGCGCTGTCCGGGCTGGTCACCGGCTTTCTCAGCCTTTTGCTGTTCCGCGCCATCATGGGGCTGGCCGAGGGGCCGATCCTGCCGCTCTCCCAATCGCTGATGGTGGAAGCCTCCTCGCCCCATCGCCGGGGCCTGAACATGGGCCTGCTGCAAGGGTCGGCGGCGGGCCTGTTGGGCGCGGTGATCGGCCCGCCGGTGCTGATCGCCCTGGCCGAAGCCTACGGCTGGCGCCACGCCTTCATCATTTCGCTGATTCCCGGGTTACTGATCGCCCTGCTGATCTGGCGCTACGTGCAGCCCGACCCACCGCGACACGAACCGCGAGCGCACACCCCGTCCAGCCCGGGTGGCAGCCATCGCCTGGCCCTGCTCAAGAGCCGCAACATCGTGCTCTGCACCCTCATCAGCTGCGTGTTCCTGACCTGGTTCATCATCCTGATTTCCTTCACCCCGACCTTCCTGGTCAAGGTTCGCGACTACAGCCCGGCCAGCATGGGCACGGTGATGAGCTGCCTGGGAGGCGCCTGGGTGCTCTGGGGCTTCGGCGTGCCGGCAATCTCCGATCGCCTCGGCCGGCGCCCGACCCTGGTGCTGTTCTCGCTGATTGCCGCTTGCTGTCCCATCGCCCTGCTCTACGCCTCGTCGCCCTGGATGCTCGGGGTGCTGATGCTGCTGACCTACACCGGCCTGGGCTGCTTCACCCTGTTCATGGCCACCATCCCCGCGGAAACCGTGCCCCGCGAAGTCATGGCCACGGCCCTGGGCATGATCATGGGCATCGGCGAGCTGGTGGGCGGCTTCATCGCTCCGACCATTGCCGGCTTCGCCGCCGACCGCTTCGGCCTGTCGATCGTCATGTGGATGTCCTGCGGCGGCGCATTGCTGGCCGCCGTGCTGGCCCTGTTCCTCAAGGAAACCGCCCCCGCGGTACTGGCCCGCCAACAACGCCGGCACCCCGGCCCCAACCCTGCACCCAGCCCGAGCCTGGGAGGAAACCCATGATCAAAGCACTGCAATGGCATGCCGCCCGCGACCTGCGCCTGACTCAGCTGGAACCGCGCCAGCCCGGCCCCGGCGAGGTGCTGCTGCAAGTCGCCTACTGCGGCATCTGCGGCAGCGACCTGCATGAGTACGCCGACGGCCCTCACTCCATACCTCAGCAGGTGGCTCACCCGCTGTCCGGTTGCCGGGCGCCGCTGACCCTGGGCCACGAGTTCTGCGGCCAGGTAGTAGCCCTGGGCCAGGGCGTGGATGCACGGCTATTGGGCCAGCGGGTGGCGGTGGAACCCGAATACCGCTGCGGCGAGTGCTCGTACTGCCAGATGGGCCAGTACAACCTCTGTGAATCCATGGGCTTTATCGGCCTGATGGGCGACGGCGGCTTTGCCGAACAGGCGGTGGTACCGGCCTACATGCTGCACCTGCTGCCGGACAGCGTCAGCTTCAAGCAGGCCGCCGTGCTGGAGCCGGCAGCGGTGGCCTACCACGCCTTGAACCAGAGCAGCCTGATGGCCGGCGACAGTTGCGCGGTGTTCGGCCTGGGGCCCATCGGCCTGCTGCTGGTGCTACTGGCACGATTGCGGGGGGTGGAACGGATCTACGCCGTGGACCTGGACCCCGAGCGCCGGCGCCTGGCCCTGGAGTTCGGCGCCTCTGAGGCCCTGGACGGCGCCGACCCGCAACTGCAGGCACGCCTGCGGCAACTGAGCGCCGGTGGTATCGACAGCGCCTTTGAGGCCGCCGGCAGCCAGCAGACCCTGAGCCATGCCCTGCACTGCCTGCGCAAGGGCGGCGAAGCGGTGCTGGTGGGCTTGATGGGCGACGTGCAGTTCGATGCCTTCCACCTGGTGAACAACGAGTTGCGCCTGCTCGGCAGCGTCGGCTACCGCCACGTCTACCCCGAACTGATCCAGCTGCTGGCCAGCGGGCGCCTGGACCTGAGCCGGGCGGTCACCCGCTGCCTGGCCCTGGAACAGGCGGTGGAGCAAGGCTTCCAGGCGCTGTTGCAAGACAAGAGCCAGATCAAGGTGCTGGTCAACCCGACCCCGGCCCTGGCCGATGCCTGAACAAACGATGTGCAACCGACACTCAAGACAAAAACAACAAGAATCGAGTACCCGACATGAATGCAACCTATGCGCTGTGCCCGCTGCTGGCCGCCTTGCTGCTGCCCCTTGATTGCCTTGCCCAGACGCCGCCCACGCCGCGTACCGGCCCGCTGTCCGGCCTGGGGGACTACCTGGCCGACCGTGGCATCACGCCCCATGTGCAGTTCCTCAGCCTGGCCATGAAGAACCTGGACACGGGCCCCCGGCCCCACAGCTTCGGCAACAGCGGCGACCTGTTCGTCGGCGCCGATATCGATCTGGGGACCTTCGCCGGCCTCGACGGCGCGGCCCTGCACTTCGAGCAGACGCTGTTCATCCTCGACCACGAGACCGGCGTGCCCACCTCGCGCAACTGGCAGGGCGCCGCCGGCAGCTACTTCGGCGGCGCGCCGATCCACAACGACCTCACCAGCAACCAGTTGAGCCTGCTGACCTACCAGCAGACCTGGCTCGACGGCCGGGTCGACCTGAGCCTGGGGCGGACCAACGCCCGGCGCTACTTCTATATCTACAACTGCGAAAGCACGGTGACCTGCAACGACCCGATCATCGACTCTTCCACCGGCATCCTGCCGCCGCCCTACGGCAGTTGGGGCGGCTACCTGAAATACCAGCTGACGCCCCAGTGGTACGTACATGGCGGCGCCTTCGAGTCCAACCCGGTGGACTACCTGAAGGAGCGCAAGGGCCTGGATTTCAGTACCGACGACGCCAGCGGCACCAGCCTGCTGCTGGGAATCGGCAGCCAGAACCGCGATGCCTACAGCTCCCACTACGAGCTCAACGGCTACTACAACACCTCCAAGCAGGTGGACCCGCTGACCGGGGCCATGGACTTCGGCACCGGCGGTGCCTTCTTCAAGTTCCAGCAGGCACTGTGGCGTGCCGACGCCGGTACCGGCAGTGCGCCCCAGGCCCTGCTGCTGTTCGGTTCGCTGTCGGCGGCGGCCGATGACAAGCAGCCCTTCAGCCAGTTCGCCGAGGCCGGGCTGACCTACCTCGCACCCTTCGACCGGCCCCAGGACAAGCTCAACCTCAAGGCCAGCTACCTGCGCCTCAACGACCACCAGCTGCGCTTCCAGCAGCAGGCCCGCATCGCCAACGGCGGCGACCCGCGCCTGGGCGAACGCAATGTCTACGCACTGGAAGCCAACGCCCATATCGCCCTGACCCGGCAACTGGCCCTGGAGCCCAGCGTCCAGTACCTGGTCAACCCGGACAACTTCTACAACCCCGAAGCCCGCGAGCTGAGCGGCAACGGCTTTGTCGTCGGCCTGCAAGTGACCCTCGACGTCGGCTCGCTGCTGGGGCTCTGAGATGGATTTCTGTGACTGCCAACGAGGTACCTCCGATGAGTGAAACAACCACGCAGACCTTCGACTACATCGTGGTGGGCGCCGGTTCCGCCGGTTGCGTGCTGGCCAACCGGCTGTCCGCCGATCCCAAGGTCCAGGTGTGCCTGATCGAAGCCGGGCCCAGCGACCGCACCCTGCTGCCCGCTGCCTATGTGCGTACCCCGGCAGGGATCATCCGCCTGATCGCCAACCCGCGCTGGAACTGGATGCACCAGTTCAGCCCACAGACCAGCAGTGGCGACGTGCCGATCCCCTGCCCCCGGGGCCGGGTCTGGGGCGGCTCCAGCGCGATCAACGGCATGATCTATATCCGCGGCCATCGCCTGGACTTCGACCGCTGGGCCGCCGCCGGCAACCAGGGCTGGAGCCATGACGAACTGCTGCCCTACTTCAAGCGCTCGGAGCATTTCGAACCCGGCACCTCGCCGTGGCACGGCCAGCACGGCGAGCTCAACGTCGCCGAGCAGCGCAGCCCGAGCCCGGTCAATCAGGTGTTCTACCAGGCCGCCACCGAGCTGGGCTGGAGCTACAACCCGGACTTCAATGGCCCGGAGCAGGAAGGCTTCGGGCCCTTCCATGTCACCCAGATCAACGGCGAGCGCTGCAGCGCGGCACGGGCCTTCCTGCACCCGATCCTGCACCGGCAGAACCTGACGGTACTGAGCAGCACCCTGACCCACCGGGTGTTGCTGCAAGGCACTCGTGCCAGCGGTGTGGAAATCAGCCAGGACGGCCGGGTCTGGCAACTGCAGGCACGCCGGGAAGTGATCCTGTGCGCCGGGGCGATCAACTCACCGCAACTGCTGTTGCTCTCCGGCATCGGCCCGGCCGAGGAGCTTGCGCGCCACGGGATCGTTTCCCGCCACCCGCTGCCAGGGGTCGGGCTCAACCTGCAGGATCACCAGGACATCGTGCTGATGTACCGCAGCGACCCCGAGCTGGGCTACGGCATTTCCGCCAAGGGCCTGCTGCCCCTGGCCCGCTCACCCTGGCAGTACCTGACCCGGCGCCAGGGTCCGCTGACCTCCAACACCGTCGAGTCCGGAGCCTTCCTGCGCCTTGCGCCCGAGGACCCGGTGCCGGAACTGGGGCTGATCGTCGCCCCGGCCCTGAAGAACCAGCCCCAGCGCCTGATCCCCGTGGGCCATGGCATCAGCCTGCATGTGGCGGTGATGCACCCGCAGAGCCGCGGCCGGGTGCGCCTGAACTCCGCCGACCCGCACGACAAGCCGCTGATCGACGCCAACTTCCTCAGCCACCCCGAGGACCTGCGCAAGCTGGTGGCCGGCTTGCGCCTGGTGCGCCAGCTGGCAGCGACCCGGGCCTTCTCCCAACGCCTCAAGGGCGAGCTGGTACCCGGCCCGCAGGTGCAGAGCCAGGAGCAGATCGAGCAATGGATCCGCCAGCACCTGGGCACGGTGTTTCACCCGGTGGGCAGCTGCAAGATGGGCCACGACGAACTGGCGGTGGTGGACGACCAGTTGCGGGTCCACGGCCTCCAGGGGCTGCGGGTGGCGGACGCCTCGATCATGCCGAGCCTGATCACCGGCAACACCAATGCGGCGGCAATCATGATCGGCGAAAAGGCCGCAGACCTGTTGCTGGGCACGGCACCGGCGCAACCGAGCAACGTGCTTCAAGGCGAAGCTTGCACCTGATGCCGGGGCTCAGGGGCGCTTGGGTGCCTCGGCACTCCAGAGCACCGGCCAGTCTTCGTAGCCCAGGCCGCTGCAGGTGGGCATGCGCCGATAATCGGTGAGCTGGAAGGCCTGGCCATCGAAGTGCCAACTGGCCATTTCACCGCAGTCGCCTATCCCGCGGCCCATGAGGAAACTGCTGAGCTCGCCGGTCTCGGGGTAATAGTTGAGGCCCCCGGCATGGTCGACGCTGCCGGCCGGCAACGCCTGCATCTGCAGGGGCTGCAGCGCATAGGGCGCCGTGCGCGAGCGGCTGCTGATATCGAACAGGCAGATGTAGGCACCGCAATCGGAGAACTCGAAGACCAGCGCCTGCTGCGCGGTCAGGGGATAGACCTCGATCCTCGGTGGCATGACGTAGTCGTCGGCATCTTCGGTCTTTGCCGGCGGCAAGGTTTTGCGCACCGCCGCCAGCAGCCCGGTGCGCTCTCGGGCGCCGAGGGGCTTCACCCCGGGATAGGGGCGCAATGCCGCGGCCGGCTGCAACCCGGGCACCGCGCTGGCCGGCTGTTCGCCGAGCGCCGCCAGGGCGCTGACCGTGCCCTGGCGCTGCTGCACCTGGTCCACCCGTTGCAGCAAGTCCGGCAACCCCTCGAGCAGCACCTGGGCCGGCTCCTCTCCCGGCAGTTCCAGCACCTGCGCGGTGCGCAGGCGCGCCAGCCATTGCCGGGCCAGGGGCTGGTCATCAACCCGGTAGTACTGTTGTTCACGGGTGCTGTCCGGGGCTTCCACTTCCTGGACCAGCGCCGCCAGCAAGCCGGGCTCCAGCGGCTGGCCATCCAGGCGCAATGCACCGAGTTCCAATGGCGCGCCCTGGTGCTCCAGTTGCAGTTGCAACAGGCCTTCGGGGCCGGCCTGGCTGCGGATTTTCAGGGTCAGGTGGTTGACCCGTTCGGCAAAATCGATGTTCGGCGCGTAGAGCAGTTGGCAGTCGCGGCGGTTGTCGCACGCGCCGATCCAGCCCTCCTGTTGCAACCACAGCGGCGTCAGCTCCGGCAGCTCCCGGGCCAGGCACGGCAAGGCGCCAAACACCAGCAGGGGCAACACAACGGTACGCAGCATGACGACGCTCCTTGTCGGGCAAAGGCGCGGATTCTGCCACGCCCGCCAGACGGCGAATACCGCCAGGGTCAGTTGCCTGGGCGCGGCTCCATGGCATCAGCCCTGCCCCAGGGATCAGACACCCGGCGCATTTGCGCCAGGGGCAGGCGCCTGCCCCTGGCGCAAGCGGTATTCCCCCGGCGCGGTCTTGGCGTAACGCTGGAAAAACCGGCTGAAATAGGCCGGGTCCTTGAAGCCCAGCTGGTAGCAGATTTCGTTGATCGAGCTGCCGGTGAACAGCAGCAGGCGCTTGGACTCCTGCATCACCCGTTCATGCACCAGGCGCTTGGACGGCAGGTCGGCGATGCGCCGGCAGACATCATTGAGGCGCGCCTCGGTCACTCCCAGGCTGCTGGCGTAGCGGCCCAGGGGCCAGTGCTCCAGGTAGCGGGCCTCGATCAGCTCGTTGAAGCGGTGGAAGATCTGCAGGTCTTCATGGCGTGCCGGGCGCGCCGTCAGGGAGTTGGCCGACAACCGCAGCAGGCTGATCATCAGCAGCCGGGTCAGGGCTTCCAGCGCCGGCTCGCGCCCCGGGCCCTGCCCGGCAATCTCCCGCTGCAACTCATGGAACAGGCCCTCCAGGCGTCGTACTTCGCCGGCGAACTGCGGCCCCAGGCGCGCCAGGGCCACGCACACCGGCGGCACCTGGGGCGCCGGGGCCAGTGCCGGGTCGGCGCCGATCAACTCCCACACCAGTTGCTGGCGCACGGTCAGCACATGGCCTTCGCTGTCGGCCTCGGTGACGAAGGCGTGGGGAATGGTCGGCGGGGTCAGGAAGAACATCGGCCCCGACTCCAGATACTGCTGATCGTCGAGGTAGACCCGCACCGCGCCGCTCTGCACGTAATGCACCTGGAAGAAACGGTCGTGGCGATGCACCGGCATGTTGCGACCGAAGAAGCCGGCCAGGTTGCTGAGCTTGTCGTAGTGCACCTGGGCATCGGCGTAACGCTGGTCGTAGACCTGGCCGATGTTGATGTTGGGAATCGGTTGGCGTGGGTTCATGGCGCCCTTCTGTTTTTTATTTTGATCCACGCGGACCCTGCGCATCCTGCGTGATTCGCGGCTTGCCCGCCACTGCGGGATGGAAGCGGGCAGTCCATCGCTTGACGATCGTTAACATATTAAATATAACGTTAACACATTAACGAAATCGACCCGCCAGCGGCAAGCCGCTACGGGTACGGACACCAGGAGAGCCCGATGAGCCGTGCACTGAACGATCACGCCGGCGGCACCCTGTTCGGCGTTGCGCTGAACTACCAGGGGTTGCTGCAGAGCCATCTGCAGAGCTTCACCCAGCCGCCCTACCAGAAGCCGCCGGTGAAGCCGGTGCTGTTCATCAAGACCCCCAACACCCGCAACAGCCATGAGGCGCCGGTGGTGTTTCCCCAGGGTGTGGAGCGCCTGCAGCCCGGCCCGGCCCTGGGCGTGGTGATCGGCAAGCGCGCCAGCCGGGTGCGCCTGGAAGACGCCCTGGAACACGTGGCCGGCTACACCATCGTCAACGAATTCAGCCTGCCGGAAGACAGCTACTACCGCCCCGCGGTCAAGGCCAAGTGCCGGGACGGCTTCTGCGCCCTGGGCCCGGAGCTGGTACCGGCCGCCGAGGTGCCCGCCCCCCATGCCCTGAGCCTGGAGCTGTGGGTCAACGGCGAGCGGGTGCAGCACAACAGCACCGCCAACCTGGTGCGCAGCATTCCCCAGCTGATTGCCGAGATCAGCGAGTTCATGACCCTGCACCCCGGTGACGTGCTGATCACCGGCACTCCGGAAGGCCGGGTCGATGTACGCCCCGGCGATCGGGTCGAAGTGCAGATCAGCGGCCTGGGCCGCCTCGCCAACACCATCGTGGCCGAATAAGGAACCGACATGAAACATGCACGCATTCGTTATCAGGGCCAGGTCCACCAGGCCCTGGTCACCGGCCCCAACACCCTGCAACTGGAAGACGGCCGGGTCCTGGCCGAAGACCAGGTGCAGTGGCTGCCGCCGGCCACCGGGACCATGTTCGCCCTGGGCCTGAACTATGCCGACCACGCCGCCGAGCTGGCCTTCAAGCCGCCCACCGAACCGCTGGTGTTCATCAAGTCTCCCGGCACCTACACCGGCCACAAACAGGTGACCTGGCGCCCGGACAACGTCGCCTACATGCACTACGAGTGCGAGCTGGTGGCGGTGATCGGCAAGACCGCGCGCAACGTCAAGCGCGAGGATGCCCTGGACTACCTGGCCGGCTACACCCTGTGCAACGACTATGCGATCCGCGACTACCTGGAGAACTACTACCGGCCCAACCTGCGGGTGAAGAACCGCGATGCCACCACCCCGGTAGGCCCGTGGATCATCGACGCGGCCCAGGTACCCGAACCCAACAACCTGACCCTGCGCACCTGGGTCAACGGCGAGTTGCGCCAGCAAGGCAGCACCGCCGACATGATCTTCGACATCCCCTACCTGATCGAATACCTGTCCGGCTTCATGACCCTGCAACCGGGGGACATGATCGCCACCGGCACCCCCGAAGGCCTGTCCGACGTGGTGCCCGGCGATGAGGTGGTGGTGGAAATCGAAGGCATCGGCCGGCTGGTCAACCGCATCGTCAGCGAAAGCGAATTCTTCACCCATCACGCCCACCCGGAGCCCACTGCCGTGGCCAAGGAGCACGCATAAATGATCAAGCACTGGATCAACGGCCGCGAAGTCGAAAGCCGCGAAGTGTTCACCAACTACAACCCCGCCACCGGTGAAGCCATTGGCGAGGTGGCCAGCGGCGGCGCCGAGGAAATCGCCCAGGCGGTAGCGGCGGCCAAGGACGCCTTTCCGAAATGGGCCAATACCCCGGCATCGGTGCGCGCCCGGCTGATGCGCCGCCTGGGTGCGCTGATCGAAGAGAACGTGCCGCACCTGGCGGAGCTGGAAACCCTGGACACCGGCCTGCCGATCCACCAGACCCGCAACGTGCTGATTCCCCGGGCCTCCCACAACTTCGATTTCTTCGCCGAGGTCTGCACCCGCATGGATGGCCACAGCTATCCGGTGGACGACCAGATGCTCAACTACACCCTGTACCAGCCGGTGGGCGTCTGCGCCCTGGTGTCGCCATGGAACGTGCCGTTCATGACCGCCACCTGGAAGACCGCGCCGTGCCTGGCCCTGGGCAATACCGCGGTGCTGAAGATGAGCGAACTGTCGCCGCTGACCGCCAATGAGCTGGGCCGGCTGGCGGTGGAAGCCGGGATTCCCGCCGGGGTGCTGAACATCGTCCAGGGCTATGGCGCCACCGCCGGCGATGCCCTGGTGCGCCACCCGGACGTGCGGGCGATTTCCTTCACCGGCGGCACCGCCACCGGCAAGAAGATCATGCAGACCGCGGGCCTGAAGAAGTACTCCATGGAACTGGGCGGCAAGTCGCCGGTGCTGATCTTCGAAGACGCCGACCTGGAACGGGCCCTGGACGCCGCGCTGTTCACCATCTTTTCCCTGAACGGCGAGCGCTGCACCGCCGGCAGCCGGATCTTCATCCAGGAAAGCGTCTACCCGCAGTTCGTCAAGGAGTTCGCCGCCAGGGCCAGGCGCCTGATCGTCGGTGACCCGCAGGACCCCAAGACCCAGGTCGGCTCGATGATCACCCAGGCCCACTACGACAAGGTCACCGGCTATATCCGCATCGGCCTGGAAGAAGGCGCGACCCTGCTGGCCGGCGGCCTGGAACGCCCGGCCAACCTGCCGGCGCACCTGGCCCGCGGGCAGTTCATCCAGCCCACGGTGTTCGCCGACGTGGACAACAAGATGCGCATCGCCCAGGAAGAGATCTTCGGCCCGGTGGTGTGCCTGATCCCGTTCAAGGACGAGGCCCAGGCCCTGCAACTGGCCAACGACACCGAGTACGGCCTGGCCTCCTACATCTGGACCCAGGACATCGGCAAGGCCCATCGCCTGGCCCGTGGCATCGAGGCCGGCATGGTGTTCATCAACAGCCAGAACGTGCGCGACCTGCGCCAGCCCTTCGGCGGTATCAAGGGTTCGGGCACCGGTCGCGAAGGCGGCGAATACAGCTTCGAGGTCTTTGCCGAGATCAAGAACGTCTGCCTCTCCATGGGCAGCCACCACATACCGCGCTGGGGCGTGTAAGGTTCAGAACCGTCCCGGATCACCCCAACAAGAAGATGTTTCAGGAGAAGCACCATGGGCGAAGTCGTCATGGCCGCCAAGGTCTGCCACGTACCATCGATGTACCTGTCCGAACTGCCGGGCAAACACCACGGCTGCCGTGAGGCGGCCATTGCCGGGCACAAGGAGATCGCCCGCCGGGCCCGGGAGCTGGGGGCCGACACCGCGGTGGTGTTCGATGTGCACTGGCTGGTCAACAGCGGGTACCACATCAACTGCGGCGAGGCGTTCAACGGCACCTACACCAGCAACGAGCTGCCGCACTTCATCAAGAACATGACCTACGACTACCAGGGCTGCCCGGAGCTGGGTGAGCTGATCGCCGCCGAGGCCAATGCCGCCGACGTGCGTACCCTGGCCCACAACATCCCGAGCCTGGAACTGGAGTACGGCACCCTGGTGCCCATGCGCTACATGCACATGGACGTGCCCGCTGCCAAGCACTTGAAGGTGGTGTCCATCGCCGCCTGGTGCGCCTGGCACCGCCTCGAAGACAGCTTCACCTTTGGCGCCGCGGTGCGCCGGGCCATCGAGAAGAGCGATCGCAAGGTCCTGGTGCTGGCGTCGGGCTCCCTCTCCCACCGTTTCTCCAACGACCGCGAGGCCGAGGCCAACATCCACAACTGGACCCGGGAGTTCGACAAGCAGGTGGACCAGCGGGTGGTGGAGCTGTGGCAGCAGGGCCGCTTCCGCGAGTTCTGCGCCATGCTCCCGGACTACGCCAGCAGCTGTCATGGCGAGGGTGGAATGCACGATACGGCCATGCTCCTGGGGCTGTTGGGCGGGCCAGAATACAACCGCCCAGCGGAGATCGTCACTCCGCTGTTCGGCAGCTCCGGCACCGGCCAGATCAACGCCATCTTCCCTGTCTAGGCCCAGCTGTCACCCTGACTCGCAAGCGGCCGGGTTCCCGCCGGCCACTTGCGAAGGAGTTCCCCATGCCGCATTTCATCGCTGAATACACCGACAACATCGAACAGGCCGCCGACCTGCCGGGGCTGTTCGAAAAGGTCCATGACTACCTGGGCGCCACTGGGGTGTTCCCCCTGGGCGGTATCCGCAGCCGCGGAGTGCGCCTGGACACCTGGCGCATGGCCGACGGCAAGCACGACTACGCCTTCGTCCACATGCGCCTGCAAGTGGGAGCCGGCCGCGACCTGGCCACACGGCGCCAGGTCGCCGAGGGCCTGTTCGAGATCATCAAGGCGCACTTCGACAAGCTTCAGGGCCAGCGCCTCTTGGCCCTGTCGTTCGAAATGAGCGAGCTGGATGCCGAGCTGAACTTCAAGCACAACAACGTGCACGAGTTCCTGCGCGGACAAGCCTGAGGGTAGCCGCCGGTAGGAACCGGCTCGCCAGCGAAGCGGCCCTCAGGCCTTGTGCCAGCCCCGGATCCGCCTTCGCCGGCAAGCCGGCTCCTGCAGGCCGGCCACCCACACAAGAACAATAACGAGATCATTGCCATGCCCCACTCAACCCTTGCCACGGCGCCGGTCGCCGAGGTCGATGACTGCTATCGCAAGATCACCTGGCGGCTGATGCCGCTGTTGTTCGTCTGCTACATCTTTGCTCACCTGGACCGCATCAACATCGGTTTCGCCAAGCTGCAGATGACCCAGGACCTGGGCTTCAGCGACAGCGTCTATGGCCTGGGTGCCGGGCTGTTCTTCGTCGCCTACGCGCTGTTCGGGGTGCCCAGCAACCTGGCCCTGGACCGGGTCGGCCCACGGCGCTGGATCGCCTTCCTGATGCTGGTCTGGGGCCTGCTGTCCAGCGCCCTGATGCTGGTGGACAGCGCCTGGGGCTTCTATGTTTTGCGCTTTCTGCTGGGGGTCGCCGAGGCCGGCTTCTTCCCCGGCATCCTGGTGCTGCTCAACCGCTGGTTCCCGGCCAGCCGCCGCGGCCAGGTCACCGCCCTGTTCGCCATCGCCGTGCCCATGGCCGGAGTCATTGGCGGCCCCCTCTCCGGGTGGATCCTGGAAAGCTTCCACGACTTCGGCGGCCTGCGCGGCTGGCAGTGGATGTTCCTCATCGAAGGCCTGCCGGTGGTGCTGCTGGGCCTGGTGGTGCTCAAGGCCCTGCCGGAAAGCATCGAACAGGTGGGCTGGCTGACCCCGGCGCAGAAGACCTGGCTGCTGCAGGCCCTGCAACAGGAAGAACAGCACAAGTCCATCACCCGTTTCAGCGGCATCCTCAGGGACCGCCACGTCTGGCTGCTGGTGTGCATCTACTTCGCGGTGATGCTGGCGGTGAACACCATCGCCTTCTGGATGCCGACCCTGATCCACCACGCCGGCATCGCCCGGGACAGCAATGTCGGCCTGCTCAGTGCCCTGCCCTACCTGGCAGGCTGCCTGTTCATGCTCGGCGTCGGCCGCTCCTCGGACCGCCTGCGCGAACGTCGCTGGCACCTGGGGGTGCCGCTGCTGATGTCCAGCCTGGGGCTGATCCTCACCGGGCTGGCCCCGGACAACCCCTGGCTGGTGATGTTCGGCCTGCTGGTGGCGGGCATGGGCGCCAGCGCCGCCTTGCCGATGTTCTGGCAACTGCCGCCGGCCTTTCTCGCCAGCAGCACCCAGGCCGCGGGTATCGCCCTGATCAGTTCCTTCGGCAGCGTCGCCGCGTTCCTTGCCCCTTACCTGATCGGCGTGGTGCGCGACGCCACCCAAAGCGCCAGCCTGGCCCTCTACGCCCTGGCCCTGCTGATTGCCTGCGGCGCCTGGCTGGTGCTCCAGGTGCCGGCTCATATCGTCAACCCTCGGGAGAAATAACCATGCTCAGCCCCTCGGATATCCAGGACGCCGCCGCGCGCCTCAACGCCGCCGAGCGCAGCCGTGAACAGATCGGCCAGCTGTCCCTGCAATACCCCGCTATCAGCATCGAAGATGCCTACGCCATCCAGCGCAGCTGGGTGGAACAGAAAATCCGCGACGGGCGCAAGCTGGTGGGCCACAAGATTGGCCTGACCTCACGGGCCATGCAGGTTTCCTCGAACATCACCGAGCCGGATTTCGGCGCCCTGCTGGACGACATGCTGTTCGACGAAGGCAGCGACATTCCCTTCCAGCGCTTCATCGTGCCCCGGGTCGAGGTGGAACTGGCGTTCATCCTCGGCAAGCCGCTCAAGGGGCCCCACTGCACCCTGTTCGATGTGCTGGACGCCACCGACTGGGTGATCCCGGCGCTGGAGATCATCGATGCGCGCATCCAGCAGGTGGACCCGCAGACCCAGGCCACCCGCAAGGTCTTCGACACCATCTCGGACAATGCCGCCAACGCCGGGGTGGTGATGGGTGGCCGCGCCGTGCGTCCAGGGGATGTGGATTTGCGCAAGGTGCCGGCGGTGCTCTACCGCAATGGCGTGATCGAGGAGTCCGGGGTCTCTGCCGCGGTGCTCAACCACCCGGCCAAGGGCGTGGCCTGGCTGGCCAACAAGCTCGCGGCCTATGACGTCGGCCTGGAGGCCGGGCAGATCATTCTTGGCGGCTCCTTCACTCGCCCGGTGGCCGCCCGTCCCGGAGATGTATTCCACGTGGACTACGATCAGTTGGGCAGCATTGCCTGCCGTTTCGTCTGAGGAGACTGCCATGGACATGCCACTGAACCTGTTCAAGCAACGCCTGCAACAGCGCGAACCGCAGATTGGCCTGTGGCTGGGCCTGGCGGACGGCTACTGTGCCGAGCTGGCGGCCAACGCCGGTTTCGACTGGCTGCTGCTGGACGGCGAACACGCGCCCAACGATCTGCGCAGCCTGCTGGCGCAGTTGCAGGCCATTGCCCCTTACCCAGCCCAAGGCATTATCCGCCCGCCCATTGGCGATACCGCGCTGATCAAGCAATTGCTGGACATCGGCGCCCAGACCCTGTTGATCCCCATGGTGGAAAGCGCCGAGCAGGCACGCCAGCTGGTGCGCGCCATGCGCTATCCGCCACTGGGGGTTCGTGGCGTAGGCAGCGCCCTGGCCCGGGCGTCGCGCTGGAACAGCATCGCCGGCTACCTGGATCAGGCGGACGAGCAGATGTGCCTGCTGGTGCAGATCGAGAACCTCGAAGGCCTGCGCAACCTGGATGAGATTCTCGCGGTGGACGGGGTCGACGGGGTGTTTATCGGCCCGGCGGACCTGTCGGCGGCCATGGGCCAGCGGGGCAACCCCGGGCACCCGGACGTGGTGGCCGCGATTGAAGACGCCATCGTGCGGATTCGTCGGGCGGGCAAGGCCGCAGGGATTCTCAGTGCCGATCAGCGACTGGCGCGGCGCTGCATCGAGTTGGGGGCGAATTTTGTCGCGGTGGGCGTGGATACCACCGTCCTGATGAAGGGCCTGCAGAGCCTGGCCGGCCAGTACAAGACCCTGGACGCCCCCACCAGCGAGGGTGGGGTTTACTGACGGGCGATGGCTGTAGGAGCCGGCTTGCCGGCGAAGGCGTTCTTGCGCGCGGCAAGGCTTGAGGGCCTATTCGCTGGCAAGCCAGCTCCTACGGGGTGCCTAGTGGTTGCTGGCCAGGCGCCAGAGGCGGGCGATGTCGGCGGCGCGTTCGCGCAGCAGACGCGGGGCTTCGCGGCAGGCCTGTTCCAGGCTCATGGGGCCTGAGGTCAGGGCGAAGGCCGCATCCACGCCGTGGGCGTACATCTGCTGGTAGCCCTCGCCCAGGGTGCCGGCAATGACAATCACCGGAACCCCCTGCTCACGGGCGATGCGCGCCACGCCGAACGGGGTCTTGCCGCGCAAGGTCTGGGCGTCGAAGCGACCTTCACCGGTGATCACCAGATCGGCACCGCGCACGGCCTGTTCCAGGCCCACCAGTTCCGCCACCACTTCCACCCCGGGACGAAATTGCGCGCCGAGAAACGCCTTGGCGGCAAACCCCAGGCCACCGGCCGCGCCGCTGCCGGGTTCATCACGCACATCCTTGGGCAGTACCTGGGCGCACAGGTCGGCAAAGTGTCCCAGGGCCTGGTCCAGTTGCTGCACCTGCTGCGCCGAGGCGCCTTTCTGCGGGCCGAAGATGGCTGAAGCGCCGTGCTCGCCGCACAGGGGGTTGTTGACGTCGGCGGCGATGTCGAAGCGCACCTGGGCCAGGCGCGGGTCCATGGCATCCAGCTCGATGTGGGCGAGGTCGGCCAGGGCCAGGCCGCCGCGAGGCAGTATCCGGCCCTGGCGGTCCAGCAGCTTGACCCCCAGCGCCTGCAGGGCCCCCGCGCCGCCGTCGTTGGTGGCGCTGCCGCCGATGGCCAGGATGATGCGCCGGGCACCGGCCTCCAGAGCGGCCTGGATCAGCTCCCCGGTGCCGAAGGTGCTGCTGTTGCACGCATCGCGCTGCTCCAGCGCCAGCAGTTGCAGGCCACTGGCCTCGGCCATTTCGATGATTGCCGTGTGGCTCTGGGGCAGCCAGCCCCAGCGCGCCTCCACGATCGCTCCCAGCGGCCCCTGGACCCGGTTGCTGCGCAGTTGCCCGTCACAGGCGGCGAGAATCGATTCCACCGTCCCTTCGCCACCGTCGGCCATGGGGCATTGGCACAGCTCGGCGTCGGGCCACACATCCGCCAGCCCCTGGGCAATGGCCTGGGCCACGCCTTCGGCACTCAGGCTGTCCTTGAACGAGTCGGGGGCGATGATGATCTTCATGGGTTTTCTCCGGTTCTTGTGCCGCCATGCTGCCATCTGGCGCAGGCCCTGACCCCGGGCCACCGCACAAGTCCGAGGGCGCTTTATTGTTCATTGCTACAACCGCGCAACCTCGCCTAGCGTTGAAACCGCTGCCGCAGACTGCGAACGGGCGCGTAGCGCTCGCGAAGGTCTTGGAAGCGATACAGGTTTAGCTGGAGATTGCCAGGCAAGGCCCTGCGGGCCTTTGCGCAGCCTCGCTGCCGCAGGCTGCGAACGGGCGCGTAGCCCTCGCGAAGGCCTTGGAAGCGATACAGGTTTGGCTGGAGATTGCCAAGCAAGGCCCTGCGGGCCTTTTCGCAGCCTCGCCAAGGCTCGGCAGCGGCTACCCCCCTGTTGGATCGGGATAGGCGATGGTGGAGATCGGCGCGATAAATCAGGCCGGCTCGCTGCGGTGGGGCAGCAGCTGGACGCCAAGATAAAGAGCCAGCATGCCGTCCAGGCGCAAGGGGTCGACGCCGCTGAGTTCGGCTATCCGTTCCATGCGGTAGCGCAGGCTGTTGCGGTGGATGCCCAGGGCATCGGCGCAGGCCTGGCTCTGGCCGTCGTGGTCGCACCAGCTGCGCAGGGTCGCCAGCAACTGGCCGTTGCTGTCCTTGGCCAGGACCTTGCGCAACGGCGTCAGCAGTTCGTCCAGGGCGTCATCGTTGCGGTGGCGCCAGAGCATCACCGGCAGGCGGTAGCGGTTGAGGGTGAGCAATCGCGCGTCCGGCAGGATATCCCGGCCGTAGGCCAGCAGGTCGCCGACCCGGCGGTAGCAGCGGCGCAATCCGGCCAGGCCCTCGGCCTGCCCGCCCACCGCCACCCGCAGGATGTTCCAGCCCTGACCGTCGAGCTTTTCCAGCAGCCGCGGGTTGTCCAGACTCAGGCTCGCCGGGCGGCACCAGAGCAGGGAACTCTTCGACGAGCTGACGCACCAGCTGTCCGGATAGCGGCTCAGCAACCAACTGCTGAGGCTATCCACGCCCTGCCCCGAGGCCGGTTCCTGGGCCAGTTCGAACAGATAGGGCGTACGCGCCAGCTGTGGCTTGAGGCCCATCTGCTGGGCTTCATCCACCAGCCGCGGTGAGTCGCCGCCGTCGCTCAGCAGCAGGGCCAGCAGGTCGTCGCAGCGCTGGCGCCGCCATTGCTGCTCGGCCTGCTGGTGGCGCTGGCCCACCAGCATCTCGGCGGTCATGCGCACCAGTTCGGCATAGGTGCGCAACTGCGCCGGGTCGCCGGTAATGCCCAGCACCCCGATCAGCCGCTGGTCATGCAGCAACGGCAGGTTGATGCCCGGCTGCACGCCCTTGAGCTGGCGCGCGGTGGGTTCGTCGATCTCCACCACCCGGCCGTTGGCCAGCACCAGTTGCGCGCCTTCGTGCCGGGTGTTGATACGCTCCGGCTCGCCGCTGCCAAGGATCAGGCCCTGGCTGTCCATGACGTTGACGTTGTAGGGCAGGATCGCCATCGTGCGGTCGACGATATCCTGCGCCAGGTCATGATCCAGTTCGAACATGGGGGGATGATCCTTGACGGCTACAGCTGCGGGGACGGGCCGCGGGGTACGCGGCGTTGTTCAGTGGCACAGGGCCCGGGGCCAATCGCTGTGCGCCGGCACAAAGACAGGCCCGCGCCGGTGACCGAGACTCTCAGGGCGGTCAACGTTACCCTTGCACCGCGAAAAATCATAATAAAGAGAGACACACCATGTCACAGAGCGCCGCTGCCCCACTGGCCCAGGCTGACGACAAGAACGCCGTCTACAAGCGCATCACCCTGCGCCTGATCCCCTTCATCTTCGTCTGCTACCTGTTCAACTACCTCGACCGGGTCAACGTTGGCTTCGCCAAGTTGCAGATGCTCGATGCCCTGAAATTCAGCGAAACGGTCTACGGCCTGGGCGCCGGGATTTTCTTCATCGGCTACGTGCTGTGCGGCGTGCCGAGCAACCTGGCACTGAACCGGTTCGGCCCGCGGCGCTGGATCGCGCTGATGATGATCACCTGGGGCACCTTGTCCACCTGCCTGCTGTTCGTCACCACGCCGACCCAGTTCTACACCCTGCGCCTGTTCACCGGGGCCGCCGAAGCCGGCTTCTTCCCCGGCGTGGTGCTGTACCTCTCGCAGTGGTTCCCGACCTTCCGCCGTGGCCGGATCATGGCCCTGTTCATGTCAGCGATCCCGGTGTCCGGCCTGCTGGGCAGCCCGTTTTCCGGCTGGATCCTCAACCACTTCGCCGCCGGCCAGGGCGGCCTCGCCGGCTGGCAGTGGATGTTCCTGCTGCAGGGCATTCCTACCGTGATCCTCGGCGCCCTGGCGTTCTTCCTGCTCAGCGACAGCTTCGCCCATGCCAAGTGGCTGACCCCGACTGAACGCGCGGTGCTGGAGGCCGACCAGGCCAGCGACCTCGCCAACCAGCCCAAGACCGCCAGCGACTCCCTGGCCGCGGTGTTCAAGAACCCGGCGATCTGGGCCTTCGGCCTGATCTACTTCTGCATCCAGAGCGGGGTCTACGCGATCAACTTCTGGCTGCCGTCGATCATCAAGAACCTGGGGTTTGCCGACAACCTGGTGATCGGCTGGCTGAGCGCCATTCCCTATCTGCTGGCGGCGGTGTTCATGCTGCTGGTGGGGCGTTCGGCGGACCTGCGCAAGGAGCGCCGCTGGCACCTTGTAGTGCCGATGTTGATGGGCGCCGTGGGGCTGCTGATCGCGGTTAACTTCGCCGCCAACCCGGCCATCGCCATTCTCGGCCTGACCCTCGCCACCATGGGTGCCCTCACCGGCCTGCCGATGTTCTGGCCGGTGCCCACTGCCCTGCTCAGCGCCGGTGCAGCTGCCGGTGGCCTGGCGCTGATCAACTCCATGGGCCAGATGGCCGGTTTCCTCAGCCCCTATATCGTCGGCTGGGTCAAGGACAGCACCGGTTCCACCGACGCCGCGCTGTACCTGCTGGCCGGGGTGATTGTTGCCGGCAGCCTGCTGGCGCTGCGCATGACCCGCACCCTGAACCGCTAAGCCGCGGCACTACACGGCCCCGGCCACGACAAAAGCCCGTTCGAGCCTCGGCTCCAACGGGCTTTTTCATGGCTGGGCTCAGGCCGGTGCCCCACCTTGTCCGGCGTAGTCGTGGCTGATGCTCAACGCCCCCATCGCCGGAGCATCCAACTCCAGCACCAGGTCGCCGGGCAAGCGGACGAAGATCTGCCAGATGCCGTCTTCCGGCACCTGCGCCACTTGATGCTCCAGGCCACTGGCCTGCACCCGGCGCAACACGGCTTCGGCTGCCTCCTGGGTACTGAAGGCGATGTGGCTCAGTTGCGGCTCAGGGCAATGGGCCTGTTCGATGACGTGCACCAGCGCCGCCTCGCCCTGGTACAACCAGCGCCCGGGAAAGGGAAACGGCGGCCGCCGGCCCGTTTGCAGGCCCAGCAGATCGGCGAAGGCCTGCTGCAACGCCTCGCCCTCGGCGCAGTTGAACGCCAGGTGATCGAAGCGCCAGTTCATAGCAGGCCTCCACCATCGACATCGATCAGGCTCCCGCTGATAAAGCCGTTCTCCATGGCCAGGATAAAGGCCGCCGCCACCTCATCCGGCTGGCCGACGCGGCCCACCGGCAGGTTGGCACCGGTGCGGGCGAACATGGCTTCGCGGGCGTCCTCGGGCATCCCGGCATAGGCTTCGGTGGCGGTGACCCCGGGGCTGATGACATTCACCCGGCGTGGCGCCAGCTCCTTGGCCAGGTGCTTGCCCAGGGCTTCGAGGGCGGCGTTGAGGGTGGTCTTGAGCACTTGCCCGGGGACCATTTTGCGCGACAGCAGGCCCGAAGTCAGGCTGATGCTGCCTTGCGGCGCGAGTGTCGGCAGCGCCGCCTGGACCGCGCGCCACACGCCCCAGAACTTCACCTCGAAAGCCCGCTGGGCATCCAGCAGATCGGTGTCGGCCAGGGGCTTGGCGGCAATGGCCGGACCGGCGCTGATCACCAGGTGATCGAAGGCCCCCACTCTGGCGAACAAGGCCTTGAGACTGGCGGCATCGGTAATGTCCACGGCGATGCTGCAGGCCGATTCCGGCAGCTGTGCCTGCTGGCGCTGCAAGGCCTCGAGGCTGCGCCCCGCCAGTACCACCCGAGCGCCACGGGCCGCGGCCTGGCGCGCCACTGCGGCGCCAATGCCGCTGCCGGCGCCAATCACCACCAAGGTTTGCTGGGCCAGGTTTGAGTTGGAAAGAGTCATTGCGATCACCTGCTGCGATTGAAAGTGATTACATCTTCCCAGCTTGCCAATCGAGGAAAAATCCAGCTAAAACGCAAAGATCTTTAAAGGATTTTTATTAATGAGCTCGATACTGGACCTGGAAATCTTCGTACGCACTGCCGATGCCGGGAGCATTTCCGCCGCGGCCCGCTCCCTGGGCCTGACCGCCGCAGCCGCCAGCATCGCCCTCAAGCGCCTGGAAACCCGCCTCGGCAGCCGTCTGCTGGCGCGTTCCACCCGCAGCATGCGGCTCACCGAGGAAGGCCGCCGCTACCTGGAAAGCGTGCGCCTGGCCCTGGCCACCCTGGAGGACGGCGAGCTGGCGCTCAAGCAGCAGAGCCAGGGCCTGGCCGGGGTGCTGCAACTGTCGGCGCCCTCGGACTTCGGGCGCAATGCCCTGCTGCCCTGGCTCGATGAATTCAAGGCCGAGCACCCGCAACTGCGCCTGCAACTGCGGCTCGATGATCGCCACGCCGACCTGTTCCGCGACGCTGTGGATGTGGCCCTGCGCTTTGGCGTGCCCGAGGATTCCAGCCTGGTGGCCTTGCCGATTCTCCCCGGGCACCGACGCATCGCCTGCGCCAGCCCGGCCTACCTGGCCCGTTGCGGGGTGCCGCAAAACCCCGAGGCGCTGGCCGGGCACAGCGCCCTGCTGTACCTGCGCAATGGCCAGCCCTATGACCGCTGGCGTTTCAGCCGCGACAGCGAAACCCGCGAAGTCCTGGTGCGGGGCGATTACCTGTGCGACGACGGTGAGGTGGCCCGGCGCTGGGCCCTGGCCGGCCACGGCATTGTCTACAAGGCCCGGCTGGATGTGGCCGAGGACATCCGCGCCGGGCGCCTGGTGCCGCTGCTCGGCGACTGGCAAGGGGAACCGGCCCCCTTCAACTTGCTGTGCCCCCATCGCCTGCAGGTTTCCCAGCGAGTGCGCCTGCTGCACAGCTTTGTATCGCAGCGCTGCCGGGCGCTGTGCCCCTGACCCGCAGCGGCTCCGGGACGGCTGGCCGCTGCACGGTTCGCCGGCAAGCCGGCTCCTACGGAACCTCCTTGCAGGAGCTGGCTTGCCAGTGATAGCGATCTCACGGGCACCTGTGCCGGCAAGGGAGCGCCATTCAGGCATTGCAGAGGCCCGGGGTTGTGGTATTTGATGGTCGCCCCAATGGCCGGAAATGCCCTGGCCAGCCCTCTAGCACAAGGATTCCGCCCATGAGCTATCGCACCCTCGGCCATTCCGGCCTCAAGGTTTCCAGCCTGACCCTGGGCACCATGATGTTCGGCGAGCAGACCAGTACCGAAGACTCGCTGCGTATCATCGACAAGGCCTGGGACCAGGGGATCAACTTCATCGACACCGCCGACGTCTATACCCAGGGCCGCTCCGAGGAGATCGTCGGCGAAGCCATTGCCAGCCACCGCCATGAGTGGGTGCTGGCGTCCAAGGTCGGCTTCGGTCCGGTGGACGGCGTGCCCAACCGCAGCGGCCTGAGCCGCAAGCACATCTTCAACGGCATCGAGGCCAGCCTGACCCGCCTGGGCACCGATTACCTGGACATCTACTACCTGCACCGCGAAGACCACAACACGCCTCTGGAAGTGAGCATCTCGGCCATCGGCGACCTGTTGCGCCAGGGCAAGATCCGCTACTGGGGCCTGTCCAATTATCGGGGCTGGCGGATTGCCGAGGCGATTCGAGTCGCCGACCAGCTGGGGGTGGACCGCCCGGTGATCAGCCAGCCGCTGTACAACATCGTCAACCGCCAGGCCGAGGGCGAGCAGATCACCGCCGCCCGCGCCTATGGCCTGGGCGTGGTGCCCTACAGCCCCCTGGCTCGTGGTGTGCTCAGCGGCAAGTATGCGCCGGACGTCGCCCCGGACGCCGCCAGCCGCGCCGGGCGCCAGGACAAACGCATCCTGGAGACCGAATGGCGGGTCGAATCCCTGCGCATCGCCCAGCAGATCCAGGAATACGCCCAAGGGCGCGGGGCCGGAATCGTCGAGTTCGCCATTGCCTGGGTACTGAACAACCAGGCGGTGAGCTCGGCCATTGTCGGCCCGCGCACCGAGGCCCAGTGGGACGCCTACACCCGGGCCCTGGAGGTGAAGATCAGCCCTGAGGACGAAGCCTTCATCGACGCGCTGGTGACCCCGGGGCACGCCTCGACACCCGGTTTCAATGATGTCGGCCATTTTGTCTCCGGACGTTTTGCGCACCTGGGCTAAACACGGACCCTGGCCGCGCAAACCCAGCGGCCATCGCAGTCCGACCTTTCCCTGGAAGGCCGGGCCGCGCCACAAACGAGAAATTTTCCCGCCGGGGTGTCGCAAACAGAGCAAAAATCCCGGGGCAAACCCTCTATATTCCCCCTCGCTCCACTCTCCCCTTCTTTTTGTGCATCCCGAGCGTTCGGGTTCTACGAGGACTGCGTGTCTAAAGGTATTGCGTTATCGGTTCTGGCGTCGGTGCTGTTTGCCGTCATGTATTTCTACACCTCGCTGCTGGCGCCCCTGACCGGGGTGGAGATCTTCGGCTGGCGGATGTTGCTGACCCTGCCCTGCATGACCCTGTTCATGCTGCTGGCCGGTGAATGGCATCGGGTCGACGAAGTGCTGCGACGGGTGCGCAGCAAGCCCGTGCTGGGCCCGGCGCTGCTGCTGTCGTCGGCGCTGGTCGGGGTGCAGCTCTGGCTGTTCATGTGGGCACCGCTCAATGGCCATAGCCTGGATGTATCCCAGGGCTATTTCCTGCTGCCGCTGACCATGGTCCTGACCGGGCGCATCGTCTATGGCGAACGTCTGTCACGGCTGCAGAAGCTGGCAGCGGTGCTGGCCTGCATCGGCGTGCTCAACGAGCTGTACCAGGTGGGCAGCTTTTCCTGGGCGACCCTGGTGGTGGCCCTGGGCTACCCGCTGTATTTCGTCTTGCGCAAGCGCCTGGGCACCGACCACCTGGGCGGCCTGTGGGTGGACATGGCCCTGCTGATGCCGGTGGCACTGTGGGTGGTGCAGAGCGGCGAACAGGGCATTGCCGTGGTCGCGGCCCAACCCTGGCTGTACCTGCTGATTCCCGTGCTGGGGGTGATCAGTGCCTCGGCGCTGGTGTGCTACATCATTGCCAGCCGCTTGCTGGCCTTCAGCCTGTTCGGCCTGCTCAGCTATGTGGAACCGGTACTGCTGCTGTTGGTGGCGCTGCTGCTGGGGGAAAGCATCAAGGCCGGGGAATGGCTGACCTACGTGCCGATCTGGCTGGCGGTGCTGGTCCTGGTGCTCGAAGGCGTACGCCATCTGCTGCGCCAGCGCCGGGGCTGAGCCCGGCTGCGGGGATATCTCGCGTGCATCAAGGCCTGCGGTACGGGCTCAGGGCTTGATCTGCTTCAGTTCGTTGAGCAGGGCCAGCAAGGCCTGCATCTTGTCTTCGCCGAACTGCTGCTGGATCTTCTGGTAGTTGATTTCCATGTCGCCGCTCATGGATTCGAAACAGGCCTGGCCCTTGTCGGTCAGGGTGATGAACAGGCGGCGCTGGTCTTCCGGAGACTTGCGCCGGCTGACGTACTGGTCGCGCTCCAGGCGGGTCAGCACGCCGGTCATGCTCGGCGGCAGGATGCAGGCCATCTTCGCCAGCTGATGGCTCTCCAGCTCGCCGTTCTGGCGCAGGATGCGGATCACCCGCCATTGCTGCTCGGTCAGGTCGTGCTGGTTCAGCGAGGGACGGAAAAACGCCATGGCGGCCTCACGGGCCTGCAACAGGGTCAAGGTCAGGGAAGGTCTGGGTGTGTTCATCGAGGCATCGGTCAGGGGCTGGGAATCGGGGGCGAAACATTAACACATTCACAATCGCCAACCGACAGGCAAAATAAAGCCCGACCAGAAACCTCCTGATCGGGCCTTGGACTCAAGCGTGCCGGGGCTTACTCGGTGGCGAGTACGCCACGACGCACCTGGTCGCGTTCGATCGATTCGAACAGCGCCTTGAAGTTGCCCTCGCCGAAGCCATCGTCGCCCTTGCGCTGGATGAATTCGAAGAACACCGGGCCCATCAGGGTTTCCGAGAAGATCTGCAGCAGCAGGCGCTTGTCGCCGGCTTCCGAAGAACCGTCCAGCAGGATGCCCCGCGATTGCAGCTCGTTGACCGGCTCGCCGTGGTTCGGCAGGCGCCCTTCGAGCATTTCGTAGTAGGTGTCCGGTGGCGCGGTCATGAAGCGCATGCCGATCTTCTTCAGAGCGTCCCAGGTCTTGACCAGGTCGTCGGTGAGGAAGGCCACGTGCTGGATGCCCTCGCCATTGAACTGCATCAGGAACTCCTCGATCTGCCCGGCGCCCTTGGACGATTCCTCGTTCAGCGGGATGCGGATCATGCCATCCGGAGCGGTCATGGCCTTGGAAGTCAGGCCGGTGTACTCGCCCTTGATGTCGAAGTAGCGGATCTCGCGGAAGTTGAACAGCTTCTCGTAGAAGCCGGCCCAGTAGGCCATGCGCCCGCGGTACACGTTGTGGGTCAGGTGGTCGATAATCTTCAGGCCCGCGCCCTTGGGGTTGCGGTCCACGCCTTCGAGGAACACGAAGTCGATGTCGTAGATCGAGCTGCCCTCGCCGAAACGGTCAATCAGGTACAGCGGCGCGCCGCCAATGCCCTTGATCGCCGGCAGGTTCAGTTCCATCGGGCCGGTTTCAATGTGAATCGGCTGGGCGCCCAGTTCCAGGGCGCGGTTGTAGGCCTTTTGCGAATCCTTGACCCGGAACGCCATGCCGCACACCGACGGGCCGTGCTCGGCCGCGAAGTAGGAAGCGACGCTATGGGGTTCGTTGTTGAGGATCAGGTTGATCGCACCCTGGCGATACAGATGCACGTCTTTGGAACGATGGGTCGCGACTTTGGTGAAACCCATGATCTCGAAGATCGGTTCGAGGGTGTTGGGGGTAGGCGATGCGAATTCGATGAATTCAAAGCCCATCAGGCCCATTGGGTTTTCGAAGATATCTGCCATGGTTGGCGCCTCATCATATTTTTAGAATTAACGGATCGTTAGTTGCTAGCAATGCTGAGGAGGGACGGTGGCGCACAGGAGATACCGCGCACGCTGCGGGCGAGGAAGTCACCATAGATCAGTTGAAACCCGAGAATCTTCATTTCGACCCTGTCTTACAGGCTGGGGGGCGAGGCTTCTGCTGCCAGAAGACTTTATTATTGTATGCGTAACCGGATTCTACACAGCGTAAAAGCCTTTGTCCGCATTCTCTATAAAATCGCCTTTTTTGCCCCGCCCGCAAGGGGTTTGTTGCACTGGTAGATACCGCCGAGAATCAGCGCCCCGCCCACCCCCACCACCGGGCTCAACTGTTCTCCCAGCACGAGCGCGCCGAGGATCACCGCAGTCAGGGGATTGAGGGCGATGAATACACCGCAACGGGTGGCACCGATCCGCCGCAAGCCGTCGTAATACCAGATATAGGCCAGCGCCGAACCCAGCACGCCCAGGTACAGCAGGCTCAAGCCCTGGGCCAGGTTCAGGCGGGCCACCGCCTGCAGGTCGAACTCGCCACGGATCAGGGTGGCGGCGCAGAGCATCAGGGTGCCCAGGAGGATCGAGCAGGTCACGGTTTGCAATGAGCCCAGGCTGTGGTTCAGCCCCCTGGAGAACAGCGAGTACACGCCCCAGCCCAGCACGCAGCCAAGAATCAGCAGGTCGCCTTGCCAGCTCCCGGCCTGCGCCGCCAGGGCCGAAGGGTCACGGCTGCAGATCACCAGGGCCGCGCCACAGAGGCACAGGGCAATGCCCAACAGCTTGCGCCGACCCAGGCGCTCCTTGAACAGCGCCCAGGACGCCAGGGCAATCACTGCCGGGTTCAGGGCCACGATCAACGATGCCCGAGAAGCCTTGACCTGCTCCAGGCCGAGGAAGAAACACAGGTTGTAGAAGAAGATCCCGAAGAACCCCAATAGTGCCAGTTGGCCAAACTGCCTGAGGCTGGGCCGCACCAGGGGAATGCGCGCCACGGCCATGAAGCCGAGCAAGGCCAGGCTGGCCAGCAGGAACCGCAGGCTGGCGGCCAGCAAGGGCGAGAGCCCGCCGGCCAGGTAGCGCCCGGCAACGAAGGTGCCGCCCCAGATCATGGTGACTGTCGCCAGGCGGCCATACACCGCCAGGTCCCGATATTCGCCCGCCAGGGGGCCGCTGATATTGCTTTCACTCATGGTCAAGACGCTCTGAGGCAATGGGTTTGTACTGCACGACCATTTTTTGTCTAATGCCTGATCATCGTAAAATGAGCTTTTACTCATGACCCTGACCCAGCTGGAGATCTTTTCCCTGGTGGCCGAACTCCAGGGCTTTACCAGCGCCGCCACGCGCCTGGGCATCACCCAGTCGGCGGTGTCTCATGCCATCAAGTCACTGGAGCAGGAGCTGCAGGTGGACCTGTTTCGGCGGCACCAGGCCCAAGTCGAACTCACCGACATCGGCACCCAGTTGCTGCTGCGCGCCCGGGCCATGCTCGGCCTGGCGGCGACCCTGGCCCAGGAAGCCGCGGATGCTCGGGGCATGAAGCGCGGCACCTTGCGCATCGGCTCGTTCGGCCCCACCTCGTCGATCCGCCTCCTGCCCCGGATTCTTCACGACTACCGCCGCGAATATCCGGACATCGAAGTGCATATCGACGAAGGCCCCGATCGCCAGGTCCTGCAATGGCTGGAAGAACGACGGGTGGACCTGGGCTTCGTGGTGCTGCCCCAGGAGCGCTTCGACACCGTGCCTGTGGTCGAGGACCAGTTGCTGGCATTGATTCCAGCCAGCCACGCCCTGGCCAGTGAAGCGCAACTGCGCCTGGACCAACTGTGCCATGACCCCTTCGTGCTCACCGAAGCCGGCTCGGCGGAGTTGGTGTCACGTCTGTTCATCGGTGCCGGCCTGCGGCCCAATATCCGCTACCGCAGCACCCAACTGCTGAGCACCCTGGAAACCGTGGCCCGCGGCGATGCCTTGAGCATCGTTGCCGAGTTGTCCCTGCCCCAGGCCGCGGACCCGCGCTACACCAACCGCCCCCTGGAGCCTGCCGTGCGCCGCCAAGTGGGGATCGCGATGCTCGACCGACGCCAGGCGTCGCCGGCGGCCCTGGCCTTCATCCAGCACGCGCAGCGCCTTTATCGACGGTAAAAGCCGGCTATCCTGCGATGATCAAGACAGCCGCAGGGGCCATGCCCCCGGTGCCATCCTCCCCCTCGCCCGCCCACAGGTCCGATCCATGCCCCTGACCGCCAAAGGTCCATTGAAGCGTTCTACCCGTACCTTCTGGACATTGCTGGCCATGCTTCTTCCCATCGGGCTCGGCACCCTCATTCTCTACGCCCAGGCCGAACGAACACTGATGCACAGCAGCCTGGAAACCGCCGAAGAGGCCATCCGTCAGTTCGACCTGATGCTCGACAACACCGACATCGCCGCCAGGGCGCTGCTGCCCCAGGTGGGCCGCGATTGTGATGAGGTCCGGCAACTGGCCCTGCGCGAACAGGTCACCCGCCGGCCGTTCGTGCGCTCGACCAACCTGGTGTGGCGCAACAACAACTATTGCAGCTCCCTGCTCGGCAGTTTCGCAGTCCCGCTCAACCCCCTGGACTACGTGGACGGCCGCCTCTGGCTGATGAGCGGCAACCCTGTCACCCCCGACACGGCCCTGCTGGTCTATCGCTGGAGCGAGGGCGATCGCGCCGCCCTGGCCACCATCGACGGCTATCACCTGACCAATGCCCTGCGCCTGATCAGCCGCTTCGCCGACCTGCAATTGCAAGTCGGCGGGCATTGGCTGTCCAGCGACGGCCGTGTCCACGAGGGCAGTCCGCCACTGGCGGCCGTGGCCAGCCAGCAACTGAGCTCATCGCGCTATCCCTACAGCGTCAGCTCGGGGTTTCCCGAGGGCGACGTGTGGAACTACATGAAGAGCCAGTACCCGGCGCTGTTCAGCCTGCTGGTGTTTTTCGGCGCGGCGGCGGGCGTACTTGCCCACTGGCTGCAAAAGCGCTCCGCCTCCCCCACCCACGAGCTGCAACGGGCACTGGGGGCCCAGGAGTTCATTCCGTACTTTCAGCCGGTGGTGCGCGGGGACACCCTGGCGTGGGCCGGCATCGAAGTCCTGATGCGCTGGCAGCATCCGAAAGAGGGGCTGGTACGCCCGGACCTGTTCATCCCCTTCGCCGAGCATTCGGGGCTGATCGTGCCCATGACCCGCTCGCTGATGCAGCAGACCCAACAAGCCCTGGCGCCCCATGCCGCGCACTTTACCGACGGTTTCCATATAGGTATCAACATCACCGCCAGCCATTGCCACGACCTGCAGTTGCTGGAGGACTGCCGGGAGTTCCTCGCCGGCTTCCCCCCAGGCAAGGTGATCCTGGTGCTGGAGTTGACCGAACGCGAACTGATCGAGCCCACGACCACCACCCACCAGCTGTTTGCCGCCCTGCACGAACTGGGTGTGATGATCGCCATCGACGACTTCGGTACCGGGCATTCCAGCCTGGGTTATCTGCGCCAGTTCAATGTGGATTATTTGAAGATCGATCAGAGTTTCGTCGCCATGATCGGTGCCGACGCACTGTCCCTGCATATACTCGACAGCATTATCGAACTCTCGGCCAAACTCGATCTGGGCATTGTCGCCGAAGGTATTGAAACTGCGGAACAGCGGGATTATCTAGCAGCTAAAGGGGTGGATTTCCTGCAAGGTTATTTATTCGGACGGCCCATGCCCAGTGCCGAATTTGTTGCAGCCCTGGCGCGCCATTAAATAGCCATACCCGAACAAAAAGTGCTGGATCTAACAACTCGGGGCTTGCACCAATTTGAATCAATTGCTCAATTTCGCATTTGACAAGAACAACCTGATTTACTCTTGATGCATTAACTACTACAATTTTTCCCGCCTGTACAAGATTCACAGGTAGGCCACTTAATCGAGCCTTAATCGGCTCATGGCTTATAGCTTTGTTTGTGGTTTGTATCAGCCAAATAGACTATTGGAGTGAAGATATTGTCCAGACTTGCTGAGTTTCGTGCTGCAGAAAAAGCACTTCAAGAACAGCTCGCGCAGCTTGAATCCCTGAAAAACGACGCCGGACTCAAGAAGGAAATCGAGTTCGAAGAAAAGCTCCAGGCCCTGATGAAGTCCTACGACAAGAGCCTGCGTGACATCATCGCCATCCTTGATCCCAACCAGGGCAAGGCCGGCCTGCCACAGGCCAACGCCCCCAAGCAGCGCCGTGCCCGCGTGGTCAAGGTCTACCAGAACCCGCACACCGGCGAACTGATCGAAACCAAAGGCGGCAATCACCGCGGCCTGAAGGCCTGGAAAGAACAGTACGGTGCCGCCACTGTGGATTCCTGGCTGCGCGCTTGAACAAAGCCGCACACCGAAAAAGGCCCTGCATATGTAGGGCCTTTTACATTGAATAAGAAAATTCTTATTACGACTTGCATCTAAGGGAAGAGCCGAGCGAGATCCCACCCCTCTCCCTAGCTGATACATCGTGCAATAACGCCTGATTCCCAAGCAACTTCAGGCTTAATGCCTTTTCGCTAACGAACGGGTAACCCGCAGAAAGCGAACCGATTGGTTCAGATTTTTCCTTAAAGTTTAAGGCCGTTTCGTACAGCGAGTATTTCATCCTGGCTCTCGGCAAAAGCCGCAGCCTGGCCGGCGTATGAAAGTACATAAGCCTTATCCCCATTCAGTGCCGCCACCAATGTCTGCGAGAGCACATGCCGGCCATTCTGGGTAATGGTGCAAGTAGTTTCCAGCGCCTCGAGACGACTCAACTGCGCGGCATGAATCTTGTTACAGACACTCTGATAACCGCCCAGGGCAAAGTCCTTTTGCACCGACTTGCGCATCTCCAGCAATACCCCCTGCAGATTGACTACATGCCCACTGTCTACCTGAGTCATGGTCAACTCCATGACCATGAGTGGATTGCCAGCGGTATCGCTCTTGACCGCTCTCTGCCGGGACACCTTGGCGGCCTCTTCGCCTTCTTGGGCCGGCAGCGGCTCCACCGTCCAGCCCTGGGGCCAGGTCACTTGCGGCTCGGCCTCTGCAACACCGGCCAGCGCCAGTAGCAACAAAGCTGCGGTGCGGAACTTAAAAGACTCGATCATGCGTTTGCACACTGAGGTAAAGGGGCCTGGAAGTCTGAGCCCGGCGCCAGGAATGGGCAATAGATCAGGAGCTTTGGGTTTGGCGCCAGCCGACCCACTTGCGTATCATTGCCCGATCCCAAGGATGTCCGAACCATTGCCAGCCAAGGCTGCTTGCCCCGGCAAGCAGTCTTGGCCGCACTTTCTTCTGGAGGGCCCATGAGCCTCAACGAACTCAATACCTTTCCCGGCGTGACCGCCCAACCGGATGCGGCCACTGCCCGTTTCGTGTTCAACCACACCATGTTGCGCGTCAAGGACATCACTCGCTCCCTGGACTTCTACACCCGGGTCCTGGGCTTTTCCCTGGTGGAAAAACGCGACTTCCCTGAAGCCGAGTTCAGCCTGTACTTCCTGGCCCTGGTGGACAAGGCACAGATCCCGGCAGACGCTGGCGCGCGAACCGAGTGGATGAAGTCGATTCCCGGCATTCTCGAACTGACCCACAACCACGGCACCGAGAACGATCCAGCCTTCGCCTACCACAACGGCAACAGCGACCCGCGCGGCTTCGGCCACATCTGCATCTCGGTACCGGACATCGTCGCCGCCTGCGAGCGCTTCGAAGCCCTGGGCTGCGATTTCCAGAAGCGCCTGAACGATGGCCGGATGAAAAGCCTGGCCTTCATCAAGGACCCGGACAGCTACTGGGTCGAGATCATCCAGCCAGCACCGCTGTAAACCTATGCAGGTGCGAAGCCGGCCTGTGTAGAAGCTGGATTGTCAGCACTCCCCTTCTCAAGGGCGGCGCAAGACCCAGCGGCCACTTCAGCGACAAGCCGGTGCCTGTGAGCACAGCAATAAAAAACCCCATGAGCCAGGCTCATGGGGTTTTGTTTTTCTAAGCGACCGATCAAGCCGGTGCTGAGGTACGGATCAAGTGATCGAATGCACTGAGGGAAGCCTTGGCCCCCTCGCCCACGGCTATCACGATCTGCTTGTAGGGCACCGTGGTGACGTCACCCGCAGCAAATACCCCAGGCAGCGAAGTCTCGCCGCGGGCATCGACGATGATCTCGCCACGAGGCGACAGCTCAACGGTACCCTTGAGCCAATCGGTGTTGGGCAACAGGCCGATCTGCACAAAGATGCCTTCCAGGTCCACCGTGTGGAACTCGCCCGAATCACGGTCCTTGTAGGCCAGGCCGGTGACCTTCTGGCCGTCACCCTTCACCTCGCTGGTCAAGGCGCTGGTGATGACTTTGACGTTGGGCAGGCTCAAGAGCTTGCGCTGCAACACCGCATCCGCCCGCAGCTTGCTGTCGAACTCCAGCAGGGTCACGTGACTGACGATACCCGCCAGGTCGATGGCCGCTTCGACACCGGAGTTGCCGCCGCCAATCACCGCCACACGCTTGCCCTTGAACAGCGGGCCGTCGCAGTGTGGGCAGAAGCACACGCCCTTGGCCTTGTACTCCTGCTCACCCGGCACGCCCATCTCGCGCCAGCGGGCACCGGTAGCCAGGATCACCGACTTGGCCTTGAGGCTGGCGCCGCTTTCGAACTGGATCTCGTGCAAGCCGCCGACGTCCTTGGCCGGCACCAGGGCACTGGCCCGCTGCAGGTTCATGATGTCCACGTCGTACTGCTTGACATGCTCTTCCAGGGCGGCGGCCAGCTTCGGCCCTTCAGTTGCCTGCACCGAGATGAAGTTCTCGATCGCCATGGTGTCCAGCACCTGGCCACCGAAACGCTCGGCAGCCACACCGGTACGGATGCCTTTGCGAGCGGCATAGATGGCTGCCGAAGCACCCGCTGGACCACCGCCGACCACTAGCACGTCGAAGGCTTCCTTGGCGTTGAGTTTCTGCGCCTGCTTCTCCACCGCACCGGTGTCGAGCTTGGCGAGGATTTCCTCCAGCCCCATGCGCCCCTGGCCGAAGTTCACGCCATTGAGGTAGACACTGGGCACCGCCATGACCTTGCGTTCATCGACTTCGGCCTGGAACAGCGCGCCATCGATGGCCACGTGACGGATGTTGGGGTTGAGCACCGCCATCAGGTTCAGCGCCTGGACCACGTCCGGGCAGTTCTGGCAGGACAGCGAGAAGTAGGTTTCGAAATTGAACTCGCCCTTGAGCGAGCGGATCTGCTCGATCACCTCGGTACTGGCCTTGGATGGATGGCCACCTACTTGCAGCAGGGCCAGCACCAGGGAAGTGAATTCGTGGCCCATGGGAATACCGGCGAAACGCAGGCTGATATCACTTCCCGGGCGATTCAACGAGAACGAAGGCTTGCGCGCGTCGCTGCCGTTATCGAGCAAGGTAATCTGGTTGGAAAGACTGACAATGTCTTTGAGTAACGCGAGCATTTCCTGGGATTTCGCACCGTCGTCGAGGGAGGCTACGATCTCGATCGGCTGGGTGACCCGTTCCAGGTAAGACTTCAACTGAGCTTTAAGATTGGCATCCAACATACGGGCGATCTCCTGTTTTGATTCGGTAGAAAAAACAACGCCCGAGCGAATCTCGCCCGGGCGTTGTTTGAGGGCGGTGCAGCTGACTTAAGTGCGGATCACCGCCCTTGGGTAATGCATGGACTTAGATCTTGCCGACCAGGTCCAGGGACGGAGCCAGGGTGGCCTCGCCTTCTTTCCACTTGGCTGGGCAGACTTCGCCTGGGTGAGCAGCGACGTACTGAGCAGCCTTGATCTTGCGCAGCAGCTCGGAAGCGTCACGGCCTACACCACCGTCGTTGATTTCAACGATCTTGATCTGGCCTTCAGGGTTGATCACGAAGGTGCCACGGTCAGCCAGACCGGCTTCTTCGATCAGCACATCGAAGTTGCGGGAGATGGCCAGGGTCGGGTCGCCGATCATGGTGTACTGGATCTTGCCGATGGCTGGCGAAGTGTTGTGCCAGGCAGCGTGGGCGAAGTGGGTGTCGGTGGAAACGCTGTAGATCTCGACGCCCAGCTTCTGGAATTCGGCGTAGTTGTCGGCCAGGTCTTCCAGCTCGGTTGGGCACACGAAGGTGAAGTCAGCCGGGTAGAAGAACACGACAGACCATTTGCCTTTCAGATCGGCGTCCGACACTTCGACGAATGCGCCGTTTTTGAATGCGGTAGCTTTGAAGGGTTTAACTTGGCTGTTGATGATAGGCATCGTTGACTCTCCATCAGTGGTTGAGAACATTGGGTGAAAACTTGATGGGGAGAATCCTAACCAATGAATCGCCCCTTGGCTCATTGGCAAACCTGATGCTGTCGATTGGTTTTGACTATCAGCCAACAGTATTAATAGAAGAAACCTTAATCTACTGCTGTACCGGCTTCTCGCCGATGCGCGTCATGCCCATGAACGGGTTGGCCTCGACGTAGCGCATGGCGGACTGCATGTCCTTCCAGCCGACATAACTCATCAGTGATTTCAGATCCCAACCGCTGCGGTGCGCCCAGGTGGCGAAGCCCCGGCGCAGGGAATGGCTGGTGTAGTGTTCGCCAGCGATACCGGCACGCTCCAGGGCTTGGCGCAGCAACGCGATCACGCTATTGGCATGCAACCCCTGCTCGCTCAGGCGCCCCCAGCGGTTGATGCCGCGAAACACCGGCCCGCGCACCAGCGCCGCGCTGTTGATCCACTCGATATAGGCCTGCACCGGGCACAGGCGCAGCAAGGCCGGGGTGTGAAAGGTCCGCCCAAGGTTGTCACGGTCACTCTTGCTGCGGGGCAGGTAGAGGCTGATGCCCGACCCGGCCACCGCTTGCACATGCTCGATCTGCAAGCGGCACAGCTCATCACTGCGAAAGCCGCGCCAGAAGCCCAGCAAGATCAGCGCCCGATCACGCCGGGCACGTAACAGATCCCCCTGGCGCTGTTCAGCTGCGGCACTCGCCACCTCCTCATCTAGCCAGGCGACGACCTGTTCCAGGTGCTGCAGCTCCAAGGGTTGCGCCTGTTTTTCCTGTACCGGGTGCAGCGCACGGATGCCCTTGAACACCTGGCGCACCACCGGTGCCTTGGTCGGGTCGGCAAAGCCCTGGCTGCTGTGCCACTGGGCCAGGGCCGACAGGCGCAACCGCAGGGTATTGATCGACAGCTCACCGGCATAGGTGGCCAGGTAGCGGGCCACGCTTTCGGCCGTAGCCGGAAGGAAACCGCCCCACTGCACTTCGAAATGCTCGATGGCCGCCCGATAGCTGCGACGGGTGTTGTCGCGGGTGGCGGCTTGCAGATAACGATCCAGCTCGCTCATGGCAGCTCAACTCAGGCAAATGTACGGCGATGGCTGGCGAAAACCGCCCTCAGCGCCTATCACACGGGGTAATACCATAATATCCCATGTCAGCTTCAGGCTTTTGATAAATTCACATCTGCTGTATAATTTCATTTAATTACATACCACGTAACACAGTACTAAATCGTCGGAGGATGCATGGCTCGCGGAGGCATAAACAAGGCGGTGGTGAAGAAAGCTCGTCAGGCGATTCTTGCCCGCGGCAAACACCCCAGCATCGACGCAGTACGCATCGAAATGGGTAATACCGGCTCGAAAACCACCATTCACCGCTATCTCAAGGAGCTGGATGACGGCGCCAGCCGGCGTGACAGCGGCCCTGCCCCCCTGGACCAAGAACTGGGCGAACTAGTGGGGCGCCTGGCGCAACGTCTGCAGGAGCAGGCCCAGGAACCCCTGGAGCAAGCCCTCGCCCACTTCGAAGAACAGAAGCAGGTGCTGGAACACCAGTTGCACGAAGCCCACCAGCTTCAGGAGCAGTTGCAACAGCAGTTGCAGATTCAGGCCAGCGCCCTGGCCGGGGAAAGCGCCGCCCTGCAAGACACTCGCTCCATGCTGCAGAGCGAACAGACCCGCAACGCCGAACTCAACCAGGCACTCAAGGGCCTTGAGCTGCGGCTGGAGGACAAGGAGCAGCAGATCCACTCCCTGGAGGAAAAGCACCTGCATGCCAGGGACGCCCTGGAGCACTACCGCGCGGCCAGCAAGGAACAGCGCGAGCAGGAGCAGCGCCGCCACGAAGGGCAATTGCAACAGATCCAGATGGAGCTGCGCCAGGCCCAACAGAGCGCGCTGGTACGCCAGGACGAGATCACCCAACTGCATCGCGATAACGAGCGCCTGCTCAGCGAACAGCGCGCCATCCACAAAGAGCTCAAGCAAGCCCAGGATGCCGCCAGCAAGAACTCGGCGCTGCAAGCCCGCCTGAGCGAACAGGTCGCCCGCCAGGACAGCGAAAGCACCCTGCTCCAGGAACGCCTGCGCGTTGCCCAGGAAGAAGTTCAGGCACTCAAGGAACAAACCAGGAAACAGGCTCGATCGAGCAAGGAGATGGAGTTGCGCGCCACCAAGGCCGAGGCCGGCCTGGAGGCGTTGCGCCTGGCTGCTGCCACCAAGGCCCAGCCAGACGCACCTGCGAAGGCTTGATCAGCCCGCGACAGGCGTACGCATGGTGACGAACTCTTCGGCGGCCGTCGGGTGCACGCCGATGGTTTCGTCGAAGTCGCGCTTGGTCGCCCCCGCCTTCAGGGCAATTGCCAGGCCCTGAACGATTTCACCGGCATCCGGGCCGACCATGTGGCACCCCAGGACCTTGTCGCTGTCGGCGTCCACCACCAGCTTCATCAGGGTGCGTTCCTGGCAGTCGGTCAGGGTCAGCTTCATCGGCCGGAAGCGGCTCTCGAAGATCTGCACCTTGTGCCCCGCTTCTCGCGCCTGCTCTTCGGTGAGGCCGACGGTACCGATGTTCGGCAGGCTGAACACCGCCGTAGGAATCATCTGGTAATCCACGGGACGGTACTGCTCGGGCTTGAACAGGCGCCGAGCCACGGCCATGCCCTCGGCCAGGGCCACCGGCGTCAGTTGCACGCGGCCGATGACATCGCCAATCGCCAGGATCGACGGCTCACTGCTCTGATACTGCTCGTCCACTTCGATGAAACCACGCTTGTCGAGCTTCACGCCGGTATTCTCCAGCCCCAGGTTGTCCAGCATCGGCCGGCGCCCGGTGGCATAGAACACACAATCGGCGGCCAGCTTGCGACCATCCTTGAGGGTGACCTCAAGACTGCCGTCGGCCTGCTTGTCGATGCGCTCGATGTCGGCATTGAACTGCAGACCCAAACCACGCTTGGTCAGTTCCTCCTGCAAGTGCTTGCGCACTGCGCCGTCGAAACCGCGCAGGAACAGCTCACCGCGATACAACAGCTGGGTATCGGCGCCCAGGCCATGGAAGATCCCGGCAAACTCCACCGCGATGTAGCCACCGCCCACCACCAGCACGCGCTTGGGCAGCTCCTTGAGGAAGAAGGCCTCGTTGGAACTGATGGCATGCTCACGCCCCGGGATATCCGGGATCTGTGGCCAGCCGCCGGTGGCAATGAGGATGTGCTTGGCGCTGTAGCGCTGGCCGTTGACCTCTACCTGGTGCGGATCGATCAGCCTGGCGTGGCCTTCATGCAGGGTCACGCCGCTGTTGACCAGCAGATTGCGGTAGATGCCGTTGAGGCGATTGATTTCGCGATCCTTGTTGGCGATCAGGGTCGCCCAATCGAAATTCGCCTCACCCAGGGACCAGCCGAAACCCGAAGCCTGCTCGAAGTCTTCGGCGAAGTGCGCGCCGTACACCAGCAGCTTTTTCGGCACGCAGCCGACGTTGACACAGGTACCGCCCAGATAGCGGCTTTCAGCGACCGCGACCTTCGCGCCAAAACCCGCCGCGAATCGCGCACAGCGCACACCGCCGGAACCGGCACCAATTACATAAAGATCAAAATCGTAGGCCATTTCACTCTCCCAGGCAGGCTGACAAGCATAACCGCAGATGGCGATCGGGTCAGCGCAGAGGTCTACATAAGGGCGACAAATGAAAAAGCCACCCGAAGGTGGCTTTTCCAAAAAAACCGTGCAGCGGCTATCAGTAAGCCTTGCCGGTCTTGTAGAAGTTCTCGAAGCAGAAGTTGGTTGCGTCGATGTAGCCTTCGGCACCACCGCAGTCGAAACGCTTGCCCTTGAACTTGTAGGCCATTACACAGCCGTTCTGCGCCTGCTTCATCAGGGCGTCGGTGATCTGGATCTCGCCACCCTTGCCCGGCTCGGTCTGCTCGATCAGGTCAAAGATGTCCGGAGTCAGGATGTAACGACCGATGATCGCCAGGTTCGACGGTGCGTCTTCCGGCTTTGGCTTCTCGACCATGCTGTGAACGCGGTAGATGTCGTCACGGATCATCTCGCCAGCAATCACGCCATACTTGTTGGTTTCCTGCGGATCGACTTCCTGGATGGCCACGATCGAGCAGCGGAACTGCTTGTACAGCTTGACCATCTGGGTCAGTACGCCGTCGCCTTCGAGGTTGACGCACAGGTCGTCCGCCAGTACCACGGCGAAGGGTTCGTCACCGATCAGCGGGCGGCCAGTCAGAATGGCGTGGCCCAGGCCTTTCATTTCGGTCTGGCGAGTGTAGGAGAACGAGCACTCGTCCAGCAGCTTGCGGATACCGACCAGGTATTTCTCCTTGTCGGTGCCCTTGATCTGGTTTTCCAGCTCGTAACTGATATCGAAGTGGTCTTCGAGGGCGCGCTTGCCGCGGCCGGTCACGATGGAGATTTCATTCAATCCGGCATCCAGCGCTTCTTCAACGCCGTACTGGATCAGTGGCTTGTTCACCACCGGCAGCATTTCTTTAGGCATGGCTTTAGTCGCTGGCAGGAAGCGAGTACCGTAACCGGCTGCTGGGAACAAGCATTTCTTGATCATATGAGTCCTTAAAAAGGCTGTGTGTACGAGTTTCGGCGCAGTCTAATGAGGGCGCGAGCGCCTTACAATGCCCCGCGCTGGCTAACCGCTGCCATCATAGAGAAATAAAGTGACGGATAGTTCCGCAGCATCCTCCAGATAGCCTGCCAGGTAAACCTCCATCACCGCGCAGCGCTTGTAAACCGGCACCTGCACAGGGTTGCCGGAATGCCCCAGGCATCGACCAGGCACACCCTCGACTCAACGGCCAAGGCGGGCCATCCGGACTCCATGATGGCACCGTTTTCGCCCTGGCGATGTTCACCCGCAGGTACCACAACCCCCTAACCCAGAGGGGCTGCGGCACTTTTGCAGGCCTGCGGAGGACTAAGGTGACGTGCTGTACCGAAATGGCCATTAGCTATAGCATCGCCACTGGCATGCACGGCCACTTCACCCCCTCCCCCTCAGATGACGAAATCCCCCATGAACAGACTTTTCACTGTCACCGCAGTACTGGCCCTGAGTGGATGTGCCACCGCCTCCAATACCTACCTGGCCAATGGCGAACAAGGCCTGAGCATCGATTGCTCTGGTGAGGCCAGCTCTTGGGCCAGCTGTTACGAGAAAGCCGAGGCGTCCTGCGCCGGCACCGGCTATCGGATCGTCAGCACTGTCGGCACGCCCGCCACCAAGGAAAGCGACAAGACCCTCGGCGTCGATGTTGGCAATTATAAAAGCCGCAGCGTGGTGGTGGTCTGCAAGTAGAAGGCGCACGCCCTCTACATATGAATTTCGGCAAACTTGATGCCCAGACCTCGAATGGTTTCGATCAGGTCGTCGAGACGGCAGAAAGATTCCACCTCGTCGCTGTCGTCCACCAGAAAATAGCTGCGCCCGGCGCTCTTCTTGAAAAACACAATCCATTCCTCTGAATTGGCCGGGTTCTGGATCACGTGGGTGGCAGAGATCAAGCCCTCTGCATGCTTTGCCCTGACATCTTCCCGCTTCATGCTTTCTCCCAAAAAATCGATGCCGCCCAGGCGTGAGCCCGGGCGGCACCGGCAACAATGGGCGCTAGTTTATCGGATGCCCTGGCCTATCAACACGCCTTCTACCGTCTGACCGTACAAATTCACCCCATCATTGGCGTGGAACTTGACCCGGGTCTTCTCGATGGAACCCTCCACCAGGCGCGGGTCCTGAGGCCGCTCGTGGCTGTTGACGAACGCCGCCACGTCCCAGGCCTGCTGATCGCTCAGGCTGCCGCCCTTGCCCAGAGGCATGTTGTGCTTGATGAAGGACGCCGCAGTATTGATCCGGTGCATCCCTGCACCCCAGTTGTAGGAATCCTTGCCCCAGAGTGGCGGCATTACGTAATCCGCACCGGCCTTCTGGCCCTGGCCGTTGTCACCGTGGCAAACCGCACACTGCGCCTGATACACCGCCGCACCCTGCTTGAGGTCGTAGCCTTTGGCGGGCTGCGCCACGTCGGGATACCCACGCCCAGGCAGCTCGACGCCCAGCGGCGCCTTGCTCGCCAGCCAGTAGGCATACACCGACAGCGCGGTAATCTGCGGACTGTCCGCCGCCGGCGGCTTGCCACCGTTCATACTGAACTGAAAACAGCCTTGCAGGCGCTCGGCAAAGGTATTCACCTTGTCGTTCTTCTTGCGATAGGCCGGGTACATCGGGTACGCGCCCCACAGTGGCGCCGAGTTGGCCAGGCGCCCCTGATCAAGGTGGCAATTGCTGCAATTGAGGCCGTTGCCAACGAACTGCGGCGCCAGGCGCTTGGTATCGACGAACAGGGCGTAGCCTTCGCGTACCAGCTTGCCGTAGGCGTTGTCCGGCAGCTCGCTTTCAGCCGGCGGCTTGAAGTACTCGACATGGGCGGAAGCGCTCGGCGCCGGGATCTGCGACTGGTCCTCCATGGCGATGGTGGCCGCCTGGACCTGGATCGCGAGCAGGCTCAGCAGCGCCCCTGGAATCAATAGTTTCATGGGCGCGCCTCCTGGGAGTTCAAGGTTGCAAAGTAGTCCGCCACGGCAGCCACTTCTTCGGCGCTCAGGGATTTGGCGATGTGCCCCATCAAGTCATTGGGGTCGTTGTGGCGGGTACCTTCACGCCAGGCGTTGAGCTGTGCCACCAGGTAGCTGGCAGGCTGCCCGGCCAGGGGTGGGAAGGCGGTACCGACGCCCACGCCGCCCGGTCCGTGGCAACTGACGCACTCGGGCACCTGTCGTTCCCAGGCACCACGCAGGGCCAGGCGCTCACCGACACCGGTGGCCACCTGGCTACGGCTGACAGGAACCAGCTTGGGCGCGGGCATGGCGGCCAGGGTCGTGGTGACCGCGGTGATTTCCTCTTCACTCAAGACCTTGGCCAGGGGTTGCATCACAGGGCTGGTGCGGGCGCCGCTGCGAAAGTCGTGCAACTGCTTGCTCAGATAGCCCGCTGGCAACCCGGCAAGGCGTGGAAACCCGGCCGGAGCCAGGCCCATGCCATCGGCGCCATGGCAGGCCAGGCAAGCCGTTGCCCCTGGCTGGGCGCCTCCCTGGGTAAAGACTTTCTGCCCCTCCACGGCATGGGCAGTTTGAACCAACAGCAGCATCAGGCCACTCAATAGCATTCGATCCAGTGGGATCATATGGACTCCATTATTCTAGTTATATGCTTAGACCTGCATGGCATAAGCACACAAATAGTAGGTCAATTGATCCACCGGGACAACGCGAAATTGCCCCGCGCCTATCGAATACCGAACAGCAAAACAAGGTTTTACCAGGCGAAAAAAAGCGGCTAATCGCCGCGGTACAACAAGGCTTCTACCCACGCAAAAGCAGCCCCGGGCGGCGCTTGGCGGCACTACCCGGGGCCTGGGGCAACGTCTGGAGAAGGGATGCAAGCGGGTAACCGGGGACGGTCACCCGCATGGAGCAACGGCTCAGCCGGAGATACAGGACTCACCGGCCTTGCGCACATCCTGAGGGCGCAAGGGGTTGTTGCTCATCTGTTCGTGCAGCTTGATGCTGCTGCCGCCGGAACGCGCTTCAATATAGAACACCGCAGCCGGGGCCGGCGACAGGCTCTGGGGCACTAGTACCCGAAAGCCGTCCTTGTGTGGCTCGACCTGCAGCGCGCCGCGGCTGCCGGAGAGTTTGTCGGTCAGGCACTTGGCGTATTCCTGAGGCTTCTTGCCGGAAATCACGCTCAGGGTTGGCGGCGTCTGGTTGATGTCCGAGACGCTTGCGCAACCGCCGATGGCCAAGACCAGAACCCACACCCAGCGCTTCATGTAAAAACCTCCAATAAAGTCCCTCCGACAGCAAAGGCGCTGTTTTTCTCCGGAGGCACGGCTTTATCGCCGATAAAAATCCAAATAACTGTTTTAAATTGTCAAAGCTCGACGCCGGGGCCGAATAATACTCCTTTGGGCCTGATAAACTGCACCACCGCCCACGCAAACGTTTTTTGCTTTTGTAGCTATAGCCCTTCTGGAGGCGCCCATGAAATTCATCCACCAGCGCGAGCACCTGAACGAAGACGATATCGTCGTCATCGAATGCTCCCAGGTCTGCAACATTCGCCTGATGAGCGACGCCAACTTCCGCAGCTTCAAGAACGGCGGCCGTCACACCTATCACGGCGGCGCCTTCGACAAGTTCCCGGCAAAGATCACCGCCCCCAGCACCGGTTTCTGGAACATCACCATCGACACCGTCAACCGCCGGCCCATCAGCGTGACCCGCAAGCCGAACCTGACGCATTCGATCCGCATCATTCGCCGCTCCAGCTCGAAACTGCGCTAAGCCCTCCCCTCGCGACAACAGGTAGCCCCGTGCCCCAGACCACCAAGTACGTCATCAAATACAAGCTCAACGGTGAGCGCCGCTTCGAATTCGCCCAGTTGCAGACCGGTTCCGAGGAAGAAGCCCGGGCCGCCCTCGAGGCGCTGCATGGCCAGTCCGACGATGTCATCAGCGACGTCAGCGTCAGCAAGGCCTTGTAAGGCGCCGCTGCGCACCACCGATTCAAGCGCAAGCAACGGAGTGTTCGTCGGCCAACCGTGCCGCAGACTGGCCGGGTTCCCTACCGCCCAGGACACTCCCGCCATGCCTGCCCCCTCGCTACACGATCGCCTGCAACAACTGGATTGGGCCCGCATCGAGCAGGCCCTCGACCAGGACGGCTGCGCCCGCCTCGAAGGCCTGTTGACCCCAGCGCAATGCCAGGCCCTGAGCCGGCTTTACCAGAGCCCCGAGTTGTTTCGCTCGAAAGTGATCATGGCCCGCCATGGCTTTGGCCGTGGCCAGTACCAGTATTTTGGCTATCCGCTGCCGGAGCCCGTGGCGCAATTGCGCCAGTTGCTCTACCCGCGCCTGGTGGACCAGGCCAACCGCTGGAACCGCCTGATGAATATCGACGTCCAATACCCGACGCAACACGCCGCCTTCATCCAGCGCTGCCACGACGCCGGGCAGATGCGCCCGACGCCCTTGCTCTTGCAATACGGCCCCGGGGACTACAACTGCCTGCACCAGGATCTGTACGGCGAGCACGTATTCCCCTTGCAAGTGGCCTTCCTGTTGTCGCAGCCGGGAAGCGACTTCAGTGGCGGTGAACTGGTGCTCACCGAACAGCGCCCACGCATGCAATCGCGGCCGCAGGTCATTGGTCTGAAGCAGGGTGATGGGCTGGTTTTCGCCGTGCATCATCGCCCGGTAGCCGGAGCGCGCGGGCACTATCGGGTGACCTTGCGCCACGGTGTCAGCCGCGTTCACAGTGGCCAGCGCCATACCCTTGGAGTGATTTTTCACGATGCACTGTAATGATGGCGGCCCAGCCACCCTCGGGCTGTTCAGTGACAGCGACCTGCAGCAGCCTGCCCGCGTCGAGGTCCTGGGCCCAGAGTCCCTGGTCTTGCGCGGCTTCGCCCTGCCCTGGGTCGAAGCGCTGCTGCCGCAACTCGATGCCGTGCTCGCCGCCGCACCCTTTCGCCAGATGCAGACGCCCGGCGGCTTCACCATGTCGGTGGGCTTAAGCAGTTGCGGGCAGCTGGGCTGGACCACCGACCGCAGCGGCTACCGCTACAGCCCCATCGACCCGCAAAGCCAGCGCCCCTGGCCAGCACTGCCCAAGGTATTCCAGGAGCTGGCCGAAGCCGCGGCCGAGGCGGCCGGCTTTCCCGGGTTCGCCCCGGACTCCTGCCTGATCAACTGCTACCGGCCAGGGGCAAAGATGTCACTGCATCAGGACAAGAACGAGCGCGACTACTCGGCCCCTATCGTGTCCCTGTCCCTGGGCCTGCCGGCGATCTTTCTCTTCGGCGGCCGGCAGCGCAGCGACAAGAGCCAGCGGGTCGCGCTGCTGCATGGCGATGTGGTGGTCTGGGGCGGCGTCGACCGCCTGCGCTATCACGGAGTGCTGGCCCTCAAGGACGGCCACCACCCGCTGTTGGGCCAGCAACGGATCAACCTGACCTTGCGCCGGGCCGGCTGACGTTGAGAATTCAAGCGCAAGACCCGGAGTGCCGAACGGCCCCAGCTTGGTTAATCTGGCCGCCACCGCTTACCGAGTACCGACCATGACCGCCTTGTCGCGCAAGCACCGCATCGAACAGGACCCCCGCTGGCAAGCCGTGCTCAAGCGCGATGCCAGCGCCGACGCCAGCTTTGTCTACGCCGTGCGCACCACCGGCGTCTATTGCCGCCCCAGCAGCCTGTCGCGCTTGCCCAAGGCCGAGAATGTCGAGTTCTTCGACAGCGCCGAGCAAGCCGAAGCCGCCGGCTACCGCCCGAGCAAGCGCCTGGCCAGTGACCAGACCCAGGTCGCGGCGCACCATGCCACGCTGGTGGCGCTGGCCTGCCGGCAGATCGAGGGCGCCGAAACACCGCCCAGCCTGGGCCAGCTGGCGCAGCAGGCCGGCATGAGCAGCTATCACTTTCACCGAGTGTTCAAGGCCGCCACCGGGCTGACCCCCCGGGCCTATGCCAACGCGCAACGCTCACGCAAGGTGCGCTCCCACCTCGAGCGCGGCCAGTCGGTCACCGAAGCCCTGTATGACGCCGGCTTCAACTCCAACAGCCGTTTCTACGAAGCGGCCGACCAGTTGCTGGGCATGACGCCCAGCGACTACCGCGCCGGCGGCCCCAACACCGATATCCGCTTCGCCCTCGGCCAGTGTTCCCTGGGGGCAATACTGGTGGCGCAAAGCGCGCGCGGTGTGTGTGCGATTCTCCTGGGGGATGAACCCGGCCCGCTGCTGGAGCAACTGCAGGACAAGTTCCCCCGGGCCAACCTGATCGGTGCCGACCGCGATTTCGAGCGCCTGGTCGCCCAGGTAGTGGGGTTTATCGAGGCCCCGGCCATTGGCCTGGACCTGCCCCTGGATCTGCAGGGCACGGTGTTCCAGGAGCGGGTATGGCAGGCCCTGAGGAGCATTCCTCTGGGCAGCACCGCCAGCTACGCCGAAATTGCCCAGCGCATTGGCGCCCCCAAGTCCATGCGCGCCGTGGCCCAGGCCTGCGCGGCCAACAGCCTGGCGGTGGCCATTCCCTGCCACCGGGTGGTACGCAGCGACGGCAGCCTTTCAGGCTACCGCTGGGGTGTGGAACGCAAGCGTCAGTTGCTCGAGCGCGAAGCATCCTGCGAGGCCTCGATGCCGATGTAGATCGCCACCGAATCGGCACTGGTGTAGACCTCGAAATCCGTGGCGAAGGCGCGCCGGACCTGGGGGTTGTCCTGGAAGTAGGCCCAGATCAGCCCCCAGGTCTGGATCACGCAATCGGGCATCGCGCCCTTGGCACTGAACACCAGGTAGTCCCCGCCCTGGACAGCCACGCTCGGGTAGTCGGCGCAGGCACCCTCCAGCGCCACGCCGGCGGTCACGTCGAAGTGCCCGCTGGCATCGGACTCGTAGTTGGAATAGACGCCATAGACGAACGAATCAGCCTGGCGAGGGCTGATCTTGTCGAACAGCCCCTCGACATAGAAGCGCTGCCACATCGGCCCGATCCGGGCGCTGTCGGCCTGTTGCTCGGCGGCGTTGAGGGTCCTTACTTGCAGGCCTGCAACGCTGAACGGCAGTACTTCACGCAGTTTTACATCCATGGTCAGCCTTCCTTGAGGGGTGCGATGAGGAAAAATATCCGCCGCAGTCTAGCGCCGGATCGACGCCGCCGACAGCCGTCGGCAGCGGCCGCCGTATCGGTTGCAAAGGCCTGGAATCGAGCCCCGTGGAAAAGTCAGCTGGCCTCGGGGCGCCATCTCCTGATAAAAACCACGGGCTGCATCGTCTAAACCTGCCGACGGAGAATTCCCGCAAATGAGCCAATGGACTGATCGCCGCCTCTTAGACCTGCTGGGTATCGCCCTGCCCATCATCCAAGCGCCCATGGCCGGTCCCTCCGGCTCCGCCATGGTGATCGGCGCCTCCCGGGCCGGTGCTCTGGGCTCCCTGCCCTGCGCCATGCTCGACGCCGGGCAGATCCGCCAGGAAGTGCAGGTGATTCGCTCAGCCACGCAGAACCCGTTGAACCTGAACTTCTTCTGCCACCAGGTGCAGCCCGTCGATGCCGAACACGAGCAACGCTGGAAGAACGCCCTGGAGCCCTACTATCGCGAGCTGGGCGCCGACTTCGATGCTCCGACCCCGGTCAGCAACCGCGCGCCCTTCGATGAGAGCACCTGCCAACTGGTGGAAGAGTTGCGCCCTGAAGTCGTGAGTTTCCACTTCGGCCTTCCAGAGCCTTCGTTGCTGGCCCGGGTCAAGGCCACCGGAGCCAAGGTGCTGTCCTCGGCCAGCACCGTCGATGAAGCGCTCTGGCTGGAGGAGCGCGGCTGCGACGCGATCATCGCCATGGGCTACGAAGCCGGCGGCCACCGGGCAATCTTCCTCGGCGACGATCTCAACAGCCAGGTCGGCACCATGGCCCTAGTGCCGCAGATCGTCGACGCGGTGCAACTGCCGGTGATTGCCGCCGGCGGCATCGGCGATGCCCGGGGCATCGTCGCGGCGCTGGCCCTGGGAGCCTCGGCGGTGCAACTGGGCACTGCCTACCTGTTCACCCCGGAAGCCAAGGTCAGCGCCGCCCACCACCATGCCCTGCGCCACGCCAAGGAAAGCGAAACCGCGTTGACCAACCTGTTCACCGGGCGCCCGGCCCGGGGCATCGTCAACCGCGTCATGCGCGAAATCGGCCCCATCAGCCCGTTGGCGCCGGTCTTCCCCCGGGCCGGCGGTGCCTTGATGCCGCTGCGTGCCAAGGACGAGGCAGGCTTCGCCAACCTCTGGTCCGGCCAGGCCCTGCGCCTGGGGGTGGAACTGCCCGCCTACGAGTTGACCCTGCGCCTGGCCGAACAAACCCTGGCACAACTGCGCAGACGCTGATTCACTAGAGCCGCGATCCACATCGCGGCCCGGGCAACAAGCGCTGGCAACAGAGTTCCGTTCATCGACAAATCGCTATATATTCCGCTATATAGCGATTCCCCCTCGCCTTGGTGCAGGCCCCTTCCAATAACTCACTGCCCAACGCATCCGTCCCCCCATTGGAGCTGTTTGATGAACCTTCGCGCCTCAGGTTTTGCCCCGACTTGCCTCGCCGCCCTGCTCGCTGTCTTCGCCCTGGGTTCGGCCCAGGCCGATGAAGTACAGGTCGCGGTGGCCGCCAACTTCACCGCACCGATCCAGGCGATTGCCGCCGACTTCGAGAAAGACACCGGGCACAAACTGGTGGCCGCCTACGGCGCTACCGGACAGTTCTATACCCAGATCAAGAACGGCGCGCCTTTTGAAGTCTTCCTCTCGGCCGACGACAGCACCCCGCAAAAGCTCGAAAGCGAAGGCGACATCGTCAAGGGCTCGCGCTTCACCTACGCCATCGGCACCCTGGCCCTGTGGTCGGCCAAGGACGGCTACGTCGACGCCAAGGGCCAGGTGCTCAAGGACAACCAGTACCAGCATCTGTCCATCGCCAACCCGAAAGCCGCGCCTTACGGCCTGGCCGCAACCCAGGTACTGGCCAAGCTGGGCCTGACCGACAAGGTCAAGGACAAGATCGTCGAAGGCCAGAACATCACCCAGGCCTATCAGTTCGTTTCCACCGGCAATGCCGAGCTGGGCTTCGTCGCCCTGTCGCAGATCTACAAGGACGGCAAGGTCACCAGCGGTTCGGCCTGGATCGTCCCCGCCCAGATGCACGACCCGATCAAGCAGGACGCGGTCATCCTCAACAAGGGCAAGGACAACCCGGCCGCCAAGGCACTGGTGGACTACCTCAAGGGGCCAAAAGCCGCCGCGGTGATCAAGTCCTACGGCTACCAACTGTAAATGAGCCTGTCGAGTGCCGATTTTTCCGCCATCTGGCTGACCCTCAAGCTGGCGTCCCTGACCACGCTGATCCTGCTGGTGGTCGGCACTCCGATAGCCCTGTGGCTGTCGCGCACCCGCTCCTGGCTGCGAGGGCCGATCGGCGCCGTGGTGGCTCTGCCCCTGGTGCTGCCACCGACGGTGATAGGTTTCTACCTGTTGCTGGCCCTGGGGCCCAACGGTTTCTTCGGCCAGTTCACCCAGTCCCTGGGGCTGGGCACCCTGACGTTCAGTTTTGCCGGCCTGGTGCTGGGCTCGGTGATCTACTCCATGCCCTTCGTGGTACAGCCGTTGCAAAATGCCTTTTCTGCCATTGGCAGCCGTCCCCTGGAAGTGGCCGCAACCCTGCGCGCCAACCCCTGGGACACCTTTTTCACGGTGATCCTGCCCCTGGCGCGGCCAGGCTTCATCACCGCCTCGATCCTCGGCTTTGCCCACACCGTCGGCGAGTTCGGCGTGGTGCTGATGATCGGCGGCAACATCCCCAACAAGACCCGAGTGGTCTCGGTGCAGATCTACGATCACGTCGAGGCCATGGAATACGCCCAGGCCCACTGGCTGGCCGGGGCCATGCTGGTGTTCTCGTTCCTGGTGCTGCTGGCGCTGTACTCCAGCCGCAAGACCAAAGCCGGCTGGAGCTGAGCCGATGAGCATTCACGTCAAGCTGCACCTGGGCTACCACGACTTCGCCCTGGATCTCGACCTGCAACTGCCAGGGCGCGGGGTAACAGCCTTGTATGGACATTCGGGCTCGGGCAAAACCACCTGCCTGCGCTGCATCGCCGGCCTGGAAAAAGCCGGCCGCGGGCGCATCCAGATCAACGACGAAGTCTGGCAGGACAGCCAGCGCAAGCTGTTCGTCCCGCCCCACAAGCGCTCCCTGGGTTATGTGTTCCAGGAGGCCAGCCTGTTCGCCCACCTGTCCGTGCAAGCCAACCTGGAATTCGGCCTGCGGCGCATTGCCAAGGCACAACGCCGGGTGGACATGGCCCAGGCCACTGAACTGCTGGGCATCGGCCACCTGCTGCAGCGCCACCCGCAGCACCTTTCCGGCGGCGAGCGCCAGCGCATCGGCATTGCCCGGGCGCTGCTCACCAGCCCGCGGCTGCTGCTGATGGACGAGCCCCTGGCGGCCCTGGATTCGAAACGCAAAAGCGAGATCCTGCCCTACCTGGAACGCTTGCACGACGAGCTGGATATCCCGGTGCTGTACGTCAGCCACTCCCAGGATGAAGTGGCGCGCCTGGCCGACCATATCGTCCTGCTCAGCGATGGCCGGGCCCTGGCCAGCGGCCCCGTGGGCGAGACCCTGGCGCGCCTGGACCTGCCCCTGGCCCTGGGTGACGACGCGGGTGTGGTGGTGGAAGGCCGGGTCAGCCATTACGACCCGGACTACCAGTTGCTGACCCTGCAACTGCCCGGCAGCCAGCTGACTATCCGCGTGGCCCACGAGCCTCTGGCACTGGGCAAGGCCTTGCGGTTCAAGGTCCAGGCCCGGGACGTCAGCCTGAGCCTGCAGGACAGCGAGCACAGCAGCATCCTCAACCGCCTGCCGGTAACGGTGCGCGACGAAATCCCCGCGGACAACGCCGCCCATGTGCTGGTGCGTCTGGACGTGGCGGGCAGCCCGTTGCTGGCGCGCATCACCCGCTTCTCCCGAGACCAGTTGAGCCTGCACCCCGGGCAGCAACTCTGGGCACAGATCAAGGCAGTGGCCGTCCTGGCGTAACCCGCAGAGAAAATCGGCACCCTTGGCCGAGGCCGCGGTCCATGGTCTACCGGCCCGCACTTTGCCCAGGACCTGCCGCCATGCCCGACGCTTGCGATACTCCCGCCCTGCCCGCCGACCTGCACTACACCGACGACCGCCAGCCGGGCATCCGGCGGCGCAAGCTGCGGGGCAAGTTCGTCTACTACGACGCCCAGGGCCAGCGCCTTACCCAGGCCGCCGAGGTGCAGCGGATCAACGCCCTGGCGATTCCCCCGGCCTACGCAGAGGTGTGGATCTGCCCCGACCCCAAGGGCCATCTGCAGGCCACCGGCCGCGACGCAAGGGGCCGCAAGCAGTACCGCTACCACCCGCGTTGGCGCGAAGTGCGCGACGGTGACAAGTACGCTCGCCTGCTGGCGTTCGGCAACGCCTTGCCCAAGCTGCGCCGGCAGTTGCAGGCGCAATTGGCGGTGCCAGGCTTCAGCCGGGAAAAGGTCATGGCCACCTTGATCCTGCTGCTGGATGAAACCCTGATCCGCGTCGGCAACAGCCAGTATGCCCGGGACAATCGCTCCTACGGCCTGACCACGTTGCGCAACCGCCATGTACAGGTCAGCGGCAGCGCCATCCACTTCCAGTTCCGTGGCAAGAGCGGGGTCGAGCACCAGATCACCGTCAAGGACCCGCGCCTGGCACGGGTGGTCAAGCGCTGCCTGGAGTTGCCTGGGCAGCAGCTGTTCCAGTACCTGGACGAAGACGGTCAACGGCACCACGTCAGCTCGTCGGACATCAACGCCTGCCTGCAGCAACTGACCGGAGCCGACTTCACCGCCAAGGACTACCGCACCTGGGCCGGCAGCGTCCTGGCCCTGGAGCGGTTGCGCCAGCAGCCTTGGGAGCCCCAGGCCGAGGCGAAGAAACACATAGTGGCAACGGTCAAGGAAGTGGCCCGGGAACTGGGTAACACTCCGGCGGTGTGCCGCAAGTGCTACATCCATCCGGCGCTGCTGGAGCGCTTCGTCCTCGGTGAGTTGGCGCAGTTGCCCAAGGCCCGGGCCCGCCAGGGCCTGAAGGCCGAGGAAGCGGGCCTGGCGAACTTTCTGCGGCGCCTGGCAAAGGAGGCCCAACCGGCCTGACGACGGCCACCTTCGAATTTGCGTACTTGTCAGTCAGAGAATTCTGAGGTTAGGCTACGCACCTTCTTTCCCGTCCAAGGACGATTGCCGACGTGAACAACTAAGCCTTCCAAAAATGTATCCGCGATGAGCACTGCTAGCGCTCATTGGCCTGTTGCCACATTTTCCGGAGGTGCTGATGACTCACGTCACCCGGCTGCCCGCACTGGTTTCCCTGAACCAGCTGACCTATCAATTCGCCAATGGCGAAACCCTGCTTGATGCCCTGAACCTGAGTTTCGATCGCCTGCCCACGGCCATCGTCGGGCGCAATGGCGTGGGCAAGTCCCTGCTGCTGCGCCTGATCGCCGGCGAGCTGCAACCCTCCTCCGGGAGCATCAGCCACACTGCCAGCCTGGCCTATGTGCCCCAGGACCCGCAGGTACAGCCGGGGCAGAGCGTGGCCCAGGTCGCCGGCCTCGCCGAGACGCTGGGCGCCCTGCAGCGCCTGGCCGACGGCAGCGCCAGCCTGGAAGACCTGCACCTGGTGGATGATCGCTGGGACCTGGCCCAGCGCCTGCGCCTGGCCCTGGATGAAGCCAGCCTGGAGCACGTGGAACCGCAGGGCCCGGCGGACGTCCTCAGCGGCGGCCAACTGGCCCGGGTGGTGCTGATCGGCGCCCTGCTGGGCAACGCCGACCTGCTGCTGCTCGACGAGCCCAGCAATCACCTGGACCGCCACGGCCGGCGCTGGCTGACGGAACAACTGCAAGGCTGGCGTGGCGGGCTGATCCTGGTCAGCCATGACCGCCAGTTGCTCATGCAGGTGCAACGCATCGTCGAACTCGGCCCCCAGGGCGCCCAGGTCTATGGCGGCAACTATGCGCTGTACCAGGCGCAGCGCCGGGCCCACAGCGAGGCGGCGCAGGCGGCGCTGGACCATGCGCGTACCCAGCGCAGCCGCGAGCACAAGCGCCTGCAACGGGAACACGACACCATCCAGCGCCACGCCGCGGCCTCGCGCCGGCACGCCAAGACCGCCAACGTCTCAGGCTTCGAACGGGCCAAGCTGCTCGGCGCCGCGCGGGACATCATGGGCCAGGTACGCCACGCCCATCAGGGGCACAAGAGCGAGCTCGACGAGCAGGTGCGCGACGCCTTTGCCCGGGTCGGCGCGCAGTCACCGACCTTGCTCACTCTGCCCGCCACCACCTTGCAGGCCGGCCAGCCGGTATTCAGTCTGCTGCAGGCGCAACTCCCCTGGCTGGACCCGCAAGCCCCGGCCAGCCGCCTCACCTGCAACGTCGTCGGCCCGGCGCGCATCGCCCTGGTCGGCCCCAATGGCTGCGGCAAGTCCACCTTGCTGAAACTGCTGGCCGGCCAGTTGCAGCCACTGAGCGGCGAATGCCGAGTGGCGGTAGCCAGTGCCTATCTGGATCAGCATCTGGCGCAACTCGATCCCGCACACTCACTGCTCGAACAACTGGGCAACGCCGCCACGCCCCTGGAGGAAAGCGCCTTGCGTACCCGCCTGGCACGCCTGCAACTGGATGCCCGGCGGGTGCTGCAACCCTGCGCGCAACTGAGCGGCGGCGAGCGCCTGAAAGCCGCCCTGGCCCTGGCCCTGTGGGGCGGCAACCCAGCCCGACTGCTGTTGCTCGACGAGCCCACCAACCACCTGGACCTGGAATCGGTGCAGGCCTTCGAATGCGCCCTGCGGGACTTTCCCGGTGCCCTGGTGGTGGCCTCCCACGATCAGGCCTTTCTCCAGGCCCTGGCGCCGACCCATGAGCTGCAATGCTCGGCCCTGGGCTGGCACCTGAGGGAGCAGCAGCCATGAAACAGCGGCTTACAACGACGGGCCCTGCGCAGCCGCAGGCCCGTGCTAGATTCGCCGCCTCACAATCCATGGACAGGAGCGTCACGCCATGCAGTTCGGATACACCATCATCTACGTACCCGAAGTCGAAGGTTCCTTGCGCTTTTTCGAGCAGGCCTTTGGTTTCAAGCGGCGGTTTCTCCACGAATCCGGTACCTATGGCGAGCTGGAAACCGGCAGCACTACCCTGGCCTTCGCCGACCATGACCTGGCAGAAATGAATTTCCCGGCCGACCATGTGGCGGCTCACTCCTCGCCCAAGCCCCTGGGCATGGAACTGGGGCTGGTCACCGCAGACGTGCAGGCGGCCCATGCCCGGGCCCTGGAGCACGGTGCCCGGGAACTGGCGCCCCCCACAAGCAAGCCCTGGGGGCAGACGGTGTCCTATGTGCGCTGCCCGGACGGCACTTTAGTGGAGCTGTGCACCCCGGCCGCGCCCTGAACGCCCGGAGGAGTTGAACGCTACTTGAGCCTGACGGCGGTGCCGGTGGCGAAGACCACTACCATGCCACCGCGCCCTGCCGGCATGCTGATCTCGAAATCCACGCCGACCACCGCATCGGCGTTGCACTGCCGGGCGCGCTCCTTGATTTCATTCGTGGCCTGTATCCGCGCTTCCTTCAGGGCGCGCTCCAGGGTCTGGGAGCGGCCGCCGAAAAAGTCGCGCATGCCGGCGAACAGGTCACGGACCACGTTGATGCCGTGGACCGATTCGGCGCTGACGATGTCCAGGTAGCTGGCAATTTCCCGGCCTTCGATATGGGCGGTGGTGGTGACAATCATGTGTTTCTCCCTTGAACGGACCACTCGCCCCGGCGCTTCGGGGCGGCAAAACCGGGGATGGTAACAGAGCCCGCCCAAGGCTTTGCCACAAACGACAGCCCCGCTCTGGAGCGGGGCTGTGGGTCACGGTTTCAAGGGACGTTCTTCATCCAGTTCCGACAAGCTTTTGCCATCATCCGGATGCTTCCAGGTCTGCGGAGGCGGCTCCTTGTGTTCAACCTCGTAGGGTGCCGTCTCATCGCTGCGTTCCTGCTCGTAAGGGCGTTGCTGTTGCGTTGCCATGCCCACCTCTCTTCCTGAAGGGATTTTTCACTCGCCTTAGCAGGTTAGAACAGATCTGCCGCTGGCTCGGGGTTTGCCGACAAAACAACGAACGTCGCCTGTGCCCTGCGGTCGTAAAAATATGGAGACGCATCGAACACGCGACGCGTGCTCCGTACTCACTCCGAAGGAGAAACGCGATGGTTACTCACTTCAAGGTCGCCGGGCATCTGGCCTGCGGTCATCACGGCACCCAACTGGCCTCCACCGGCGAACTGAACCGGGTCAAATGCCGCAGTTGCCGAAACACCGAGGTCTACAAGGAGGCCCGACGCAACCAGCGCAATGCCGCTCGTCGGGCTGCACGCAAGGCCAAGGCCAGCCATGGCGGCCAACTCTGGCGTAACGCCTGACCGCCCTGCCGGGCCTGCAGCGTCTGCCACGGGGCTTTCACGGCCAGCCCTTCGTCTGAAACCGAAGCACGCCAGCGTGCCGGCCGAGTACGGGACTGGGCAAGGCCGGCCCCCTGAGGCGCAAGATGAAACTTCTTTCACCCAGCGGCGAAAAAGCGCTGTGTATAGTCGCCTCGCTCATTCAAGCAACTACGTTCGCCCGCACTCCCCGCGGGCTTTTTTTTGCCCGCGGGAAAGTGCGTTGGCGGTTTTTCAGTCCTGCTCGAGTTCCTTGCAGTCCTTGAGCAGGGTTTGCTCCGTGGCGGTGTGGTCCGCCTCCAGGAACGAGAGCACCCCCATCTTGCCCTTGGTGTGCCAGCGGAAGCTGTTCTGCTCGTCGTCCGCCACATACAGGGCGCCGGAAGCGGAACGCGCGATGTGCATGGGGATCAACTGGTCCTTGTAATACAGCGTGGCAAACGAGGAGCCGTTGTCGATGTTCAGGTAGGCGGCGTCGATGCGCACCTGCCCTTCACACTGGTAGCGCGCTACCTGGCTCTGGTAGGCCGGCTCGGCGGTAGTGGTCTGGGCAGCCTGTGCCAACAGCGCCTGGCTTGAAGCCAGAACTGCGGCGCAGAGCATTGCAAGACGAATTTTCATGGTGTTCCCCCAGTCGTTCAAAGATGCCCAATGGGACTGGCAGGGGCGTTTTTAGTTCAGGCTGATCAAGCCCCTCGGACCACGGTGCGGCAAAGCTCGAGATAGAACTGCGGGTCGGTGAGGAACGGGGTCGACAGTCACATCGGCACCGCGGTCTAGCGGCTCCGGGGGCGCTCCGGGAAACAGCTCCCGCTGATGCCGCGACCCCGCAGCCGCGAGCATCGCCCTGGACGCTGGCCCACCGACCGCCCCGACAAGGAAACCTCCACATGCCGGTAGACATCAGCACACTCGACATCGCCACCCCACTGCCCACCTCGGCCAGCAACCCGCTGGCACTGGAGCTCAACGGCAACCTCGCCCTGGCCCAATGCCCGAGCGTGATCTCGCGCCTGGCAGATGGCTCGATACAACTGTGCGCGCCGACCCGGGGGGCGGCGAGCAAAAGCACCCATCGAACCCGCTGCGAGTGGAAGGAATCCCGCTACTGGGCCCTGAGCAGCGCCGCCGATCATTGGAACCGCCAGCAGATGACCCTGACCAAGGTCAACTCGGCGCAGAAAGTGGTGGTTGCGCAAATACATGTACGCTGGGCTGATTACCATCGGCGCCAGTTGCAATGGCCAGCAAGCCAGCTCTCCCCTGCACGCCCTGGACTCGACCTGGAATGGCCAGGTATTCGACTTTCATGGCGGGATCTACAACCAGGTCGATTTCACCCCCAGCACTCCGGCGGAGGATGGCTCGGCCTGCATCATCAGCCAGCTGTCGCTCAGCCACGCCTAGCACCTGGCTGGGGGGGTTGCCTTGCGGTAGTCACGCCGTCCGGGTGCTCCTGGCACCTTGTCAGGAAGGTACCTGCTCCTCGCTGCGATCACGGGGCATCAGGGCCAGGTAGTCGGCCAGCGCATCCCCGGCCAGGGGCTTGATCATGATCCGCACCTGGTGCTGCAAGCGCCCCAGCTCGATCCCGTCACGGGTACGCACCTGGGCATAACCGCAGGCATTCCAGAAACCCTGTGCCCGGGCATTGTCCTGGACCACGCTCAAGCGCAGCCAGCGTGCGCCCTCGCCCACCGCCCAGGCCTCAAGCTCAGCGTGCAACTGCCGGGCAAGGGAGCTGCCGTGACAGGGGGTAGCCAGCATGAACAGGCCTATGTGCCAGACCCCTTGTGCCAACAGGTCGGTGACAATGCTGACGAACGCCAGCAGGCGCCCTTCACTGTCGAAGTAACCGATTTTCCACTTGCGGGTGTAGGACCAGCCCGCTGGCAGTGCATCATCGATCTCGTCGCGCGCCTCGTCCGGCTGCGGCGCTGCACCGTGGACGATATGGAAATACTCCGGGTTCTCGACAAAGAAACGCTGCAACAGCGCTGCGTCATCCAGGGTGATTTCCCTGGACGCGAGCCCGGTTGCTGATGACGGCAGTAGCCTTGATTGCATGCTGTGGAGCCCCTCGAAGACGCTAGGCCGGCAGGTCGGCGACGGATCCTAGCGTCCGGCCAGGCCCTGACGACAGAGTTTATTTGTTGGAAAAATGTGTACCGCCCAGCGCTCGCTTCACAGCGGGCCGCCCTCGCCGCTTTGTTATGATCGGCCCTCACCACGCCCAGCGTTTATCCAGCAGGCCCGCGCCTGCGTTACCCGCGGAATCCAGCCCATGTCCAATCCCTTGTCTTCCCCTGGCTACCAGCGGCTGCTGGCCCTGCAGCAACGCATCCATGAGTTCACTCGGGAGCAGGCCGCCGAGCACGACGACACTGGCGAAGACCCGGCCCGCCCATTGTGGGCCAGCGACTACAACTACCTGGCCCTGGCGCCGATGCGTGACGGCCTGCATCTGGAGTACTACGGCGAGCTATGGGACGAGCCCTTTGCCTGGACCCTGGAATGCCTGGCAGAGCAGAGCGTGGCGGACATCCTCAGCTCGCTGCTGTTTTCCGGTGCCGATGAAGGCGCGAACGGTACCCGCGAGTGGGAGTTCAGCCCCTTGCTGGACAGTGCGGTGCAATTTCCCCGCCTCAGGTCATTGGCGATTCGCCCCACCGAACCTCAGGACCATAACGCTTCGTTGATCCAGAAGGCCGGCACCATCATGGAAGAAGCCGGTGAAATCGCCCGCTGGGTAGCAAAGACCCCGTACCTCAGCGAACTGACCCTGCCCAATGCCCCCAACGCGGACTTCTTCCAGGTCGACCTGCCACACCTTGCACAACTGCGTATCGGCGCCCATTTCGACACCCAGGGTTTTATCGACAACCTCGCAGGCTCCAGCAACCTGCCGCGGTTGAGCAGCCTGGATTTCAGTGAGTCCAGCGCACTTCAGCAAAGCTGGGCAAAAGACCGCGAGGAGCACGCCATCACGTCTTTTGCCAGCTATGAAAGATTGTTTGCCAGCCACGCGTGCGATCCATTGCGGGCGCTGCGCTTGCGCAATACCTGCCTGAGCCTGGAACAACTCGAAGCCCTGCAGCGCCAGCGACCCAAACTGCCGATCATGGTGATCCAGGCCACCACTGGCGGTTACGTGAAGAATTTCGCCCGACAGGTATTTCCCTGGCAGCACCTGGTGCGGCCCGACCCGGGCAGCGATGAGCCTCAAGGCTGAAGCGAAGATTGATTGGCCACCGTCTCGGAGCAAGTGGCTCTTGGAACGCTATGCCAACGCATATGAAGAACTCATCGAGTCTTTGAAATCACGTCACTCATGTATTGATTCAAATCGCGAAAATCCTTAACGCTCCAAGCATGCGGGGGCACCTTCACACCGTTCTCCCGCAAAGTTCTGGGAATCAAGTCTCCATTGGGACGCAGTATTACCGACGACACAATCACACCCGGATACTCTTTGAGTCGTTTTTTGAAAGCAGGGGTCGTCAGATCAGGTGTAGGAGGATGGCTCTTATTGGCCAACGGCCCAGTTCCCTTGATATCGGCGCCGTGACACATGGCACATCGTTGCACATAGAGACTCTTGCCATTGGTGTTGTCCGCAAAGGAAAGCGTTGCTTGAATCAGCGAGAGCCCCCCCAGCGAAGCGATGAGCAATGCTTTTATGTTCATTTTTGCATCTGGCCTTGTTGTAGAAATCAGATCCCGGAGGCGGCGCAGCAACGCTCTGGGTCACATCTGAACCGAGAGTGTTGGTCAGCAACAGGCGTGTGTTTGCCAGAGGTGAACTTCAGCTCAAACGCAGTTCCGCATTCCATGCCGCCTCAAAAACCAGAAAGTAACTTATTGATTTTATTTTGTTATTTCTAGTTACAAACATTGAAAGCTGGCCATTCTCCTTTGCCCCGTCCTTGCTTGCAAGGCTCACTTTCAGCCTGTTCACGCTGCATCTGCACTTGGCCGCAACGCCTTGCTCCATCGCACCCGCCCCGCCTCTACGGGCGGGGCTGGGTGAGCGCCAGGCCCTTCGCCTCCCAAGGCTCAACTTAAAAGTGGCCCACCAGTAACCCCGCTTAAAGCAAGGAGCGTGGCGGGGAGAGGAAACGAAAAAGCCCTGCACAATCGCAGGGCTCGCTTTCACGGCATCAGGATCAATCAAGCAAATCCCAGGTCAGAGCGACGGCCGCAGCCGGGACGTTTGCAGCGACCCACAGGCCTTGTCCCGCAGAGACAAAGAGTGGGTTAGGCATCAACAGCTCAGAGCCGGAACCCGCAGCTGTATTGCCGTTCCCCGCAAAGATGATGGGCTTGGATTCATCACCGATACCGGTCGGTGCCGAGGTGCCCGAGTAGAGCCCCAACGCGCCATTGGAGGGGCTAATCAAACCAGTCTGAATAACCAGTCCATGAGTGTTTTCTGCGGGGTCTACAATTTTCACAACACGCGCCGGATTCATGGTTACGTTGCGAAAAAATTTGCCGACTTTAACTACTGACATAGTTTCACCTATTGAGCTTAATGATTTGTGCGGAGGCTTCCGCTTTCATGTCGCTCAAAGGCGATAAGTTCGACGCTCTTGGCTTTCAATAAGCAGGCCACTAAAGCCCGATACAACCAAGCGTAACCTTTACTTGGTAATCAACATGTCGATGGTGCTGGTGTCGCAGACGTAGTTGGCCTTCTTGTCGAGGACCAAGTAAATGGCAGAGGATTGGGTGACAGGCACTTTGCTGACCGAGAAGACCGCGCCGCTGCCTCTGACCAAGCTACCCGACTGAAGAACCGTGTCGCCCTGATTCAAAGACCAAGCCACGCCATCACCGCAACTGTCATGAACGCTGTTAACTCGCCCGAGAATGTTGATCTCACCGACCACCGGACTGGTCCAGCGAATAACCGTCTGGCTATTCTGGCCTGGGTGAAAGGCCACGTTGCCAGCCGCAATGGTAAAGCTGCCGTTTGCCGTGTAGGTGTAAGGTTTCATGTGAACCGAAACATGCGCCCCAGAAACTTGGTCCATCCAGCAGGTAGCTGGGAGGTTGTTACACGAATCGGCTTTGAAGTATGGCAATAGGATGTAATTTTCAGCCTTGTTCACGCCGGAGAAGTTCTGCATAAACGACCAGGGTGAACCTGGTGGCGCGCTCTCCTTCGCCAGGATTACATCCCTTGCCAAATTCCAGGACATGGCTGTGTCAGCAAAGGCGCTCATGCTGGCACCAAAACACGCCAAGAGACCGAGCAGGGAAACACTGATAGTTTTTTTCATTTGGATTGACCTATTGAGTCGAATGATTTGTCGCGGAAGACTCCGCTCTCATGTCGCTCAAAGGCGATGGCTCCAGGCTCGAGGCCTTCACACGGATGCATGCAAATCAGCATCAAGCTGATATTCACCTCCTATGCACCCGCGGAGTGGGGAAATTCTCTCAACAAAAAACTGTATATACAACCAGTATTATCTACCCAGTGCTCTATCTCTCCTGCCCGGAAGGGTCCAGACCCGTACCGGGAAGAACGGCCTCCCCCATCGCACACGCGGCCTTGGGGCAATCGATGCATGGCTTATAGCGTCCCGCAGGCGAATACATCCGTTAAGTACTACTGGGGGCTTCTCGGAGGTAGTCCTCCATACGCTTAAACCGCTCCGCCAACCTTGATCTCGGCACCTTCGAGCGGGCATTCCCCAACAGCAGACCGCACCAGCCCTGGCCATAAGGGCTGGAGGGGTAATGGAACCGTAAATGCGCTGTAGGATTACTGCAGGAGGTTAGGCTGGGTGGGAATCAGGTCCTGAATTTGAGCACAAGAGTAGGTGTTGGAGTAGTCATGGAAACGTGGCTTTATTTCGGCGCCATAGGTCACGCACTGGAACGCCGACGACCCTTTTTGCAAGATCAGAAAGTGCACCAGGCCGACTCGTGCTGGCGCCTGGTAGGCCGCCTTGACTTCATAGCCGCTACGCAGCAACTCGCTCACCGGAGTGGTGTCGTCCGCCAGGGAGAATGGGCTAGCGCCTACGAGGCCCAGCAGGGAGATGCTCAGGGAGATTTTTGCAATACGCTTGGTGATTGGCATGAATCCGTCATCCATGAATGGAAAATGCCAAGTTACCTAAATTCAGCAACCCCGTCACGATCCCTGCCCGACCGAATTGCAGAGTTTGGCGACCTGTGGAGCAGTTTGAACAGTCCAGCCCCGGATGCGATCAGCACCCTATGAAACATGCCAATTGGCGCTCGTCCCGGCCGGTGCAGGCCGTTCGAGAATCCGTTTGAAACACCCCGGCCAGTCGAGCGCAGAGCCGCCTCACCTCGATAGTGGCTGGAGAGACGTGCTTCGTTCATTTATCCAGATTCAATAGTTCCTGCATCCGGTCCCCTATCATTCCCCGCAACCACGCAGCATGAAACTCCATCTCCTCCAGAGAAGTGCCCTCGGCCAATCGATATACGAGCTCCTTGCCCCTCGGCCCCTGGCACACGACACTAAAATGGCCATCGCGGTCATAACTGGCGAGCACGTAAGGGCAGATACAAATGATGTCGCTAAATGGCACTTGCACTTCGGCGGGCTTGCGAGCGCGACGGGTGACCGTGAGAGTAAGCAGTTGCTGGTTTTCGTCGAACGTGAAGGCCAGCACTCTAGATGCAGAAAAAATCCACGCGAAGACCAGCCCCATGAGCACAACAGACCCACACAGGAGCAGGATGAACGACCACGTTGTGAGGCTAGACCCATCGCCGCTCGGTTCACCTGGCATCGCTTCGAACCCGAGTAGGAGCAGTAGCGTCAGCACCAAGCCCGGCAACAACCCAAGCACCACAAAGCAGAAACCCAAAATGGCCGCCCCCGTGCTTCCAATGGTCAGCAAGTCCGGGCCGCGATGCCAAACAGGTGGGTGAACGGCAGGGCTTTCAGCGCTTGACGCAACTAGAGGCGTTGCGATGCGGTGAGGTGGACTTTGACTATCCATCTAGCAGGTTCCAGAGATGTAGCGTAGACGGTACCACTACTGCCAGATAGTTCGGCCTAGAGTTACCAGGCTTTTTTCACCACCTCTACTTGCGAACTTCCCCCAAAGAACCACCGGCAAATACCTGGCGATCAGGGCGCCAACAAATAGACGCACATAGCGGATTCATCGATGCTGAAGGGGCGCAAGCCCTTCTCTGCCGCAAGAGCATGCCAAGTATCCGAGCGCTGAGTTGATTTACCCGCCTACTCGACAACTAGTGACAGTGTGATCTATCAATCAAGATCAAGTTGCCGCCATGCTATCCGGCACACGCTCTTGCTCGCCTGATCAAGTAGTAGGCGATCCCCAAGGCAATGATTGCGGGCCCCACGTTATCGAGCTTTGTAGCACCATCGGCCAAATGTCGCCCGGCCTGCACGAGCATGAGGACAGCACCGACATACAGGATCGCCACCTTAAAACGCTTCCAGCTCATTTAGCCCTCCCGCTTTGGAGATGACCGAACAGTGCACGCGCAATCGTAAGGGCAAGAAGGTCTCACCCACAAAGTGAATTGCGGAGCAGTATTTGAAGTTGCGAATTGATTCAGAGTAAGGCTCACTCACAAAACCGTGCAAGCCCTTGAAATAGATGGTGCCCGAAGCCGGAGTCTAATTCAGGCAAAAAACACCAGCCTTTTCTGGGCCAACCTCCAAATTGCGCTTTCCGATGTACTACCTGCTGTACTATTTTTTCGGCGCTGGCTCAAATCCTGACCTGAGCTGAAGCTGATAATATCCCTTCCTCCGGCGTCCTGCCGAACGATCAAAAAATCAAAACAACTGTATATGCATACATGCAAGTGGTGATAACATTTTCAAGCCTCCCACAGAAGAGCAGTTCTGCGGTAGGTGCCGGGCGCCCATAGAGGCGCCCGGTTCTTTTCTACTGCAAAACCTCCTGGCCGAGGCGGTAGGCAAAAGCAGGCGTGCCGGTATTGTTCACGGTCCGAATGCGAGCATAGTAGCCGGCAGGAACGTAGCCACGCACATTTGCAGGCCCTTTCTGAACGCCTTGGAGAGCGATTGCAAGGGTATAGGTTTGACTGCATGGCGCTACGTCAACGCTCTGCACGTTCGCGGTAAACCCGCTATCACTGGCTATGTCTAGGAACACATCACCATCCTGGCCCCCACCGATTGAAGCAGTCACAGTGCACTGCACGGCATACTGAACAACTGCATCACGGGTCGAGCTCACCTGAAACACGGTGTTCAGCGCTCGTGTTGCAGCAGACTGGCTGCGAACAGTGCCGGCGGTAACGCGACCTTGAGCATCGGTTGTCACGCCTGAGTAACTACCAGCAGTTCCTGTGTTTGGCATGCTGATCGTCCCGCTGGTAGTGATCGTCCCTCCGCTGAGCCCAGAGCCTGCAGAGACACTCGTCACGGTTCCGGTGCCCGGAGCATAGTTCGGTACGTTCAGAACACCTGTCGCGCTGTTGTAGGTGGCTGCTCCAGAAGTCCCTGTCGTAGTCAGAGAAATTGCCGATCGAGCACCAGACTGAGTGATGAACGAGGATGGGTTGGAGGCGCTATAGGGGGTGAACCCAAGAGCCCCAATAACCTGGCCGCTGGTGATCCCAGTCAAAAAGCTTGACGGGTTACCAGTCAATGGATACGCATCTGTGATGCCATATCCAGCTAAAGTGGTAGGTTTGTTCAGGATCTCCCCCACACCACTTGCCGCGGCCCAGTCGCTGTTGATCTGAGCAGCTGGGATTGATGGCGCCCCTGACAGATCTGCATAACTCCCCGATGTAGCAACAGCCGACAGAGACGGCTTGTTGAGAATCTGTTCAACTCCAGACGTTGCATCCCAGTCCGAGTTAACCTGGGCTGATGGCACTGGCTTGTTGAGCAGGTCGTTGTAGTCGCCACTGGTAGCGACCGCGGCAAAGATCGGCTTGTCTACAACGTTTACCCAGTTTGGGCCGCACTGCAATTCACCTGTTAGCGTCGACATGGAAGATCCAAGCTTCCACATTATGGGCTCATTGGTATAGGGATTTATGCCGAGAAGGCTTGTAACTCCAAGCTCTGGAAGAGGCATAGTTCTGGTTAGGGTAGCAGTGTTTGCTATATTTCTCTGCGAGATAAACATATCAAATGCTGCGCCGAAAACAACAGAGGGCAACAACGCCAATATCAAAAGTATTTTTTTCATGCCAGCTGCTCCTATTAGAAAACAAGCATAGGAGCAGCTATGCACTTAAAGGATAGAACTAAATATTATTCTAGGCCAGTTTTTACCTGGTCATAATCTTCTATTTCTCTGAACCCAGGCGGGATCGGAGTTCCTTCGTCGAGGATGATAGTTTGTTCATCAGAGTTCCTATAGACCCTCTGATTGATTTCAGTTCTGATGCCAGATGAAAGGTCATACTCGTATCTATAAAGCATAACTACACCTCGTAGAGAATGTTCATTGAGCCAGCATCGAAAGTGTCTGTGCCGATAACTGTGGTGAGTCGGATTCTATCCAATACTCCAGACAGGGTTTTGGTACCGGAAGATATGGAGCCAACGAGGGTAGGAGCCCCAACGCATCCAGACTCAACCCAGGTGTTACCAGAAATATTCACGAGCGTTACCAATCCGCTGTAAAGTCCAGCTGCCGTCTGGTTTACGCCGATCAGCCAGCCGGCAGTCGAGTTTGCACCGAGCGCTGTGCCCGAAGCTGAAACGCCTGAATACCCAGCGGTATCAACTGAGCCAGCACCAATCTGGAGCAGGTAGAAAGATGAGCTGTTTGTGCTTACACCTGAAAGGGATATGGTTATGCGTTTTACGCCTGCTGGAATGCTGGTGAAATCAGTTGAGGTGCCGATAGTACTCTGCGACGATCCTGAAGTTATCTTGGTAGTGCTTGCGCCAACGATAGTCTGGCCACCTTGCCCCTGGACTTGAGAGGGCGTCGTCGTCCAAACACCAGCAGAAGGCTGTGTTGAGTCAAAGAACCCAACAACGCGGAATGGAACGCCGGTACGTGCGGTTGTCGAGTAAACAACGCTGGCTGATGTTGCAGAGCCGCTGATAGCTACGGTGTTGATCAGAGTGGTCTCATCCAGATTCAAGCCACCCGCCAAGTTCGTAATCGCCAGCTCAGCCCCGCTTGGGCCATTAATCGCCAGGATAACAATCCGACTTGATACGCCGCTTTGAGTGCCAAGAGTTGCGCCACTTGGTGCGGTTACGCTGATTGTCGACGTAACATTTCGGGTGGTCGGTGTACCGTTACCCAACGAGGATGAGCGAAAGTCGATTGTGCAAGGGCTGAGGCTTGCAGTTACAGCATTACCTGATACCGATGCACCGACGGTTCTGATCTGAGGAGGTGGCCCAATGGCCTTTCTTTGAATCTCAAGCCAGCCATTTGCAGCATCGTAAATCAGGTAGACCCGGCCATTGATATCACCTGCAAGCGGGTCAACACCTCCTGGGTACTTGAGACTTTTTACCCCAAGACCTTGGAAGTTGGCCGTAGAAGGCCCAGTGTTTGGGTGGACGGAGACAAAGCCAAACTGCACGCCATCAAAGTATGCAGTGGGGACATTCGTTGTGGTCTTAGGGATGAGGATGTACGCATCTGCAGCAGAGCTCACATCCTCGTTGTAGTAAAAGGTCCCGTTGCTAACCTGAACTTGAGTCGCCTGAGGGTAACCGCCGGCCGTAACCCCATCTTGAACAACAAGAGTATTCTTGTCCGTGTCTACGACGACCTCACCCTGCGCGCCAGTGAACAACAGGCATTCTGCAGTAGTGCCTCTACGAAGCTGGTATTGAGTGCTCATTATGTCAGACCTCCTAAGTCCACAGTTCCGCTTCCAGCCGCAAGATCGAAGCGCTCAGCGGGAATATTTTCGATATTGAACGGAGATACTGAAATATCCCCAAAGTCAGCCGCGGCGGGGTGCAGCGCGTAATAGTCTGTCCCAGTCGTATTCGGATCAAACAAATTGCTGTTAATGAATCGGTTTGTAAGGTTGATACTCAGAGGAACAAATTGTGTACGCACAATTGTGGTAGGGCGAATGCCACCGATAATCGACGGCGCGTAATAGACCTGAGCGCCCAAATGATCCAGAACTTTTATGCTGTACTCGCCGCTCACCTGAAGCTGAACAGATGATCCGTTTAAGTCGGGTACTCCACCTGCCCCTGTTCGGATTGGCTGGGCAATTGGAACAGATGAACCATTCTCCTGGAAGGCTCGAACCTGAAGCCTATTAGAGACGACTTGGGGGTCAGTGTCGGGCTTTCCGATATAGATAAACCCATTGTAAACGGGCCTACCCCTTGTCGGGTCCGGGTAATAGTCGTACGGTAGCCTTACTTCGTTTTCATCTGCCATTGCGGCTCACCATTCTGATTTGGTTTGAGGTGATTTCATGTCCCTAATGACCGGCGTCCTTGTATTCATTGCGTTTGTTCTTCTCCAGGTTCTTGAGCGCGCGCAGATTGAACGCCGGCGTTTAGATCGCGAGCGAGCCGCAGAGCGAGATCGCGACTTGCAGTAGAGCGAGGAGCGTTCCCAATGCGTATCAGGGCATTTCGTACTGCTGCGCTTTCATAGGCTCTCGCAGCGCCACCTATGGCTCCGGCTGTAGCGAGAGTTCCACCAAAGCTTCCAATTGCTGAACCAGCCGCTGCGGCCATAACAGGAACAGTTCCTTCCTGGCCAGTGCTGGTTATGCCGATCTGGCCAGCTCGACGAGTTGCGTTCAAAACCTGCTCAAGACCACGCAACTGAGCAAGTTCATCCCCTCTGAAAACAATTCCTGACTGGGTTTGAAGACGCCGCATATTGTTGGCAAATCGATCGGGAGAAATGTTCTCTACGCCGCCAGAGTCACGAATTGCTTTTTGAATAAGCGTGGCCCTTGCAGCTTGGCGCCCATTGGTATCCAGGCTTCTATAGAGGTTTCGAACCTCGCTCGCCTTTTTGCTGAACAGTAAGTGCTCTGCAACCTCTGGGGTAAGGTCTCCCTTATCCAGCACATTCTTCAGTCGAGTGTTTTGAAGAAGGTCGGCTTCCCTGGCATAGACTGCGTTAGCCTGCTGAAGGCGCCCATAATCACGAGGGGAAAGATTCGAACGCGCAACATCTTGCATGTCTTGAGTAAGCGATGACTGAACCCTAGTCAGAAGGGCCCGCGCCCGGCTTGGGAGTTGGCTACGCATCGGACTATCAAAGCCGTTCACGATTTCGCGCAGGGCTGTACGGTTTTCGCGCAGAGTTCCATACGTCTGAGGCGCCTCACCTAAGGTTCGAGCAAATCCCTGCAGCTCAGCGAGCGCTTCTGGACTCTGCACAACGCCAGGGCGAGAAAGCTCTTGAACCGCGTCCTCGATTGATTGCTGCGTACGTGGATAGGGAACCTCGCCAACGCGCGTAAGCTGCTGTTCATACTGCTGCAACCGGTCACCAGCCGCCCGACGCACCTGATCTGTACGAGCCCGCAAGCTGTCAATGATCTGATTTGGAGCTGGAGTCGGATACCGCTCGCCAAGTTGCTGGATGGCAGCGGCTCTGGCCTCTTGCTGCTGGGCCCGTAAAGCGCCTGTTCCGGCATAAGGAATACGTTCCCCTGTACGTTGAGCAAGTTGCCCAATAGGGGTGCGTGGCGGTGCTATATCGCTGGTCATCAGCGGAATGTTGTTGGCGTTTGCAGCCTGTACGATTGGCGCCGCGCCACCTGCCTCTCCACGAAGTGCAGCGACTCCGCGCCGAGCCACATCTACACCTGCGCCAATGGTGCCAGTGACAGCAGGCACAGCGGCCCCTGTAGCGCCTGCCAATGCCACATCCTCAGGGTTAAATTCGCCACCAGCAGCAGCTTGACCGCCCTCAATGGCAGCCTGGGTGAGAGCTGATCCAGCGCCAAGCGCCACAGCCTGGCGCGCAATCCCACCACCAGCCATGGCAGCACCACGGCCAGCAGGAGTGAATGCAGCCCCAAGGCCCAGAGCCTGCAGCGCATCCATCCCAGTGAACCCCGGCTTATTAATGACCGCCCTGGCGCCAGTCGCATTGTTGGCAGCGATCAGGTTTCCCTTCTCGTCCTGCTGGATGCCGATCTGAGGCGATAGTGACTTGAGGGTCTGCGCGATCTCCTCAGGATTGGTCATGGTGGCCATGGCAGCAGCTACAGCGGCGCCTTTTCCGGATGGAATATCCAGGCCATTGAGCAGCCCGGAGTTCTGAAGCTCTGGAAGTTCCTGCGTGGCCCTCGTTTGCCGGTCGCTCCCAGTGAGCATGGTGCCAAGCTTATCAAGCAAGCCTGGCTCCTCAGGCTGAGCAGGCGCGCCGGTTGGGTACTGGTCCATAGCAGCCATCGCCCGGGCGGCGCGTGGGTCTTCCTGCTCAGCAGGTGGAAGCATTTGTGCGCGAGGTTCCTCAGCGGCCTGAGTCGATGCTCTCTGGCTATAGAGCTTCTTGGCCTGAGAAATCACTTCTTCCTGGCTAGCGCCTGCTGGACCTTCCAGAGTGATGATCTGGCCGTCTGGCGCTTCAACTTTGTAAGTTTGAGTGCTCATTGGTTAACGATCCTCCAGCCGCCAGAACTTGCTGGTGCCGGGCTGGAGACGGCCGCAGGCATCTTGTATTTGGACATGCGCTCCTTCGCCTTCTCCATTCCTTCCCTCATTGTTTGCAGGTTGGACCGGAGTGCCTTTTCAGACATGTTCTTCTTGATGGCTCCTGCCGCGGCTGTGAGCTTCGCGCCTTCTGCTTCTGTCAGCGCGCCGAGGCCCTTCATTTGGGCTACGTTGGAAAGGAAGGTTTTGGCGTTGAACGATTCAAGTTCTGCTTCAAAGTCTGCGGCGTTACCACCAGGACGAGTCGGGATAATTGAGCTGAAGCCAACTGCATTAGAGAAGCCAGGGTGATTGAGAAGCTTGTCGGCTGCTTCAATGCTTGCGTCGATGTTCGCCACGGCGCTGTCAGCGCTCTTTCTGAGCTCTGTTCTGTTCTGATCAAGCTTTCCTTGCTTCTCTTCGATCTTCAGGCCCAGCTCCTGGCGCTTCAGGTCGTTCATTGACGCTGCTTGCTGGGCAGTAAGCATCGCGATCTGGCGTGAAAGCGCTCTATCAGCCGATCCCATTTGAGCAATCGTCATTTGCTGATCAAGCTTGCGATCTTCCCGTGCCTCTTTGCGTGCATCGCGTGCCGCCTGGGCTTCGGCCTTGGCCTTGTTAGCGATAACGCTGTAGCCATTGGGGTCACCTGCGGCCCAGTCAAGCTCAATACCCTGCATGGCGCCGTTAGGATCTTGCAGGTACTGCTGGTAAGCCTGAGCGGTATGGGTTGGATCGCGCCCCTGGTCCTGCAGAGACTGGATTCGCTGCTTGAAAATGCTTTCGCGCTGATCGGGCGATGCCAGAAGCAAATCGCGGGCGAACCCTGCCGCCTCTTTCACCTTGCGCTCATCATTCAAGCCCACAACCTGGTGCAGGTTCTGAGCGATCTCCGGGTACTGTAGAGAGACTTTGGCCATCATGTCCGGGTCGCCGCTCTCATAGGCTTGCTGGGCAGCTGCAGATGCTTCTGCCTGGCGCTGCTTCTGCTCTTCTTCGGCCCGCATCTGCATGCGGCCCTGGCGGACGTTGGCCAACGTAGCGCTAAGCCCCGAAAGGCCGGAGCTGTAGTCGTTGCCCGGGGGAACGTAAAACGGATTATTGGCCATGGTTTATTCCCAAAGTCCTGTCCAGCTGCCGATGTCACGAGCAGCCAAGCCACCGGTGAGCTCGCTCTTGAAAAGGCCGCCCAGCGAAGTGAGTGATTTTCGGTTGCCGTGCTGCCACTGGTAGCTTTCGTTGCCAAGTCCGGCGCCGACGATGGCGCCGATTGGACCGCCTACAGATGCACCGCCAGCCGCACCTTGACCTGCTGCCGCTGCCGATCCTGCAAAGCTCCCACGGTCACGACCTTCAACTCCCTGGGGCGTTTGCATGCCTTGGAAGATGCCGTAAGCGTCCTTTGCCATATTGAGGCCCCCCATTACCGAGCCGAACGTACTCCCAGCGCCTGAACTAGCCGCCGCACCTGCTTCGGTGCCACCTGCCACTGCCGATCCGGCACCAGTTCCGCTCCCTGCATAGGTCGACGCCCCAAGTTCGCCTGATTGCAGCGATTGCCCCAGGCCATATCCAGTCCCACCAATAGATGAGCCAGCAGCTCCTGCGCCTTTGATGCTGTTGTAGGTAGCCCCAAGTCCTTTCATGGCTTTCGCCAGCTGCATCGCATTCGGATTTGATGCGGTACCGCCAGCACTGGGCTGGACACGCGCCTGAAATGGCTGGTATTGATCCCGCTGCCGCTGTTGGTTCTGAGCAGTCAATGGTGTGTATTCAAATGCCATGAGGGTCTACTCCAATCACTTTGTAGTCGACGCATTTGAAGCCGTTTCGCTCTGTGATGGCATGTGGATGCGTCTTCTCAACTTCTTGGGCAAGTACGCCAGCAGATCGACCAATGAGCCCAAGATCGGCGGCGGCTCCATTCCAGATCCACTTGTAGACGTTGTGTCCGTTTCGCTCACCGACCAGCACGATTTCGTCTTTTAGGCGCGCATCAGAGAAGGTTTGGTATGAGTTGTATCCCTCCAAGGCCAGGGCACCGGCTCCCATAGCGTTGTTGACATTGGCCTGCTGCGCTGCCGCACTGGACTGCGCGCCACCGATGATCCCCTGGGCCATGGTCTGGCCTACGCCGGACATCGCGCTGGCAATGTTGTTGGCATTCGACGGAAGCTGAGCCATACCCTGCAGCCCAGAGAGCTGGTTGGCATAAGCGGACATCAGAGCGTTCTGGTTGACCGCCGCCAGGTTCTCGTTGGTTGTGCCTGAGCGGAGGCCACCGGTGGCGGAGGCGTTGCGCAGAACGCCCTCCTCGCCTCGCTTGATCGCCGTCTGGTAGAAAGGACTCGCTTCGGCGCGCTGAATGATCGACATTCCGTCGCCGCCATAAGCACCGTTTGAATCAAACCCGTATTCAGCACCCAAACCTTGCAATGCCCCTTCCCGATAGGCCTGGGGCAGGCGCTCGGTCTGCTTCAGATAATCCAAAGCCTCACGCTGAGATTGGGCCTGAACTTCGGCTGCTTTCTTGCTCTCTCCGCCACTGCTTCCGCCGCTCATTTTCGAAACCTCGCATAAACCTTCAGATACTCATGACTTACCACATGCTCAAAGCCACATTTCTCCATGACCTTGGCAACGCTGCGCAGCTCAATGCTTCCCATCACTACCTGGCACCAAGGCATTAGCCCGAACACCAGTTCTACAAGTTCGTTTGTTGCATCCCTCAAGCGTCTAAGCGCCGTAGGCTTGGCGGAAAAGTGGCAGAAAACCGCATTTTCCCGGCGAGTCATTGAGACGTAGATCTCACCTTCCAGCCATTTCCAGATCTGGTGGTCCGGCTCCCACCAGAGATCACCAACCTCTTCACACAAGAACGCTTGCCGGAACATCACACCAAAACCCATCCGGAACGAGCGCCAATCACTGGATTGACGTACATCTTCACCGCGGTCGTATCCAGGTACTGACGAGTACGGTTTGCTGGTATGTTCAGGGTGTTTGGATCGCCGGCTCCAGTCAGCATGTAGTCAGCACCGCGTGAGATGTAGTCACTCACCATGGCCTCGGGCCATCCCGTGAAATTCATCACGTCAGATGCCGACAGCTCTAAAGACAGATCGCCGTTAGCCAACTTCGAGATACCCCCTACCAAATGCCATCTTGGCGCGTGAGGCGCCGCGTAGCTTGAATCCAACCCAGTTCCGCACGTACCCCATACGGTTCACGATGTAGCGCTGGTTGTAGTCACCAGGACGCCCATACAGCGCTGTTACCTCATGCCCGTAGGTCACGCCGTCATAGGTCAACGAAACAAACAGAGTGGCGTCATCTGATGGCGAATGGCCGGGCATGATGTCGATGTTCAGGCTGTCTACAGAAAGACCCTCGAGGTACATGAAGGGTGTGTACAAGACCCATTCGCCCATCTCGCCGTACTGATCGACAGAAAGCGGGTCAAGCACGCCCAGGCGAAGATCGATCTTGTCGCCGAACACCCACTTTCCTAGCCGTGGATCGAACACGCCGTTGATACCGCGCCATGGCAGCGATCCGGTACCGCGTTTCAGGATTGACCAGGCATTGTCGATGCCGGATGAGTTGGCCACCGTCTCGTTGAAGAGCAGTGTTTCGTTAGGAAGATGGATGTAGATAAATGCCATCCCATCAACCTCTGCAGCCTCCATCGACATATCGGCGAGTTGGGGCTCTGTGTACTGGCTCAAAATTCGATCAATTGCTCGGGTAGAGATCTGCTGCGTTGATCCAACGCCGAGGACATGAACACCCAGATCCGACTCTTTCCGGCTGCCTACGAAGTACCAGGACTGCTTGAGTTCGCACTTGGCATGTGTGGCCACGATCCCAACCTTCAGCGCCCGCCCCTGAATTCGGCTGAACGCAAAGTTAGGAGATGCGACGTTGGAGAAAAACTCGGTGGAGTAACGTCCGAATACGATCACCTTGTCATCGGCAGTCTTGCCAACTCCAAGGGTCGGGTCTGGCGAGAATTCAGCCGTAGCGAAGGCCAGTGGATCGAACAGTTCCTCGTTGGCGATGGTCGTGTGATAGAGGTATTCACCGTCAGTGAGGAAGTAGTACCCATCCACCCATGTGCCATCGATTGGCGTCTTGATGTCAGGATCAAGTACCTGACGGAACCCATTCACTGGGTCATATAGCCAAAAAGCCCCACCCCCAATCACAGCCTGGGTGTTGAACGAATAGGGCATTGAAACTTGCTCTGTACCCGGTATGTTTCCGAAGCGCTGGTTCGAACCGTCTTCTTCAACTACCAGAAACTGTGTGTAGGAGACACGAAAGTGCATCTGGAGGCGTTCATTCCAGACACCGCCACGGTCAGGTCCAGATCCGGTCCCATACTCGGTAAGCCCAGAGTGCTGCAGCATGTAGCCCGCAGCGCCCATAATCGGCTTAGGGACCGCATACATGTTCTCCGGGATGGCGTCGAGATAGTCCGTCTGGACGCTTATCTTGTCGCCTTTGATCAGAGTGATTGGGATCTTCTGGACTGGCATCGGTTACACCACTGTCGCAAGCTGTGAAACCGTCACGGCGGCAGATGGTGAAACGGCCCACCCGGCAGTTGCTGGTGCTACCGAATAGAGCCCACCAGACCCAGCAATTCCGCTTGAGTCTTGAACAATGAATGCTGTGATTACATCGTTTTCCAGCAGATCAAACGAAACAGGGAAACGCAGCGGAACGATTGTTGCCGCGTTGTCCAGCCGCGCTAATGAAGTGTTGCCAATCTGGGTACCGTTCTTTAGCAGGCGCAGAAACAGGTTAACAACGCCAGTGCCTCCGACTCGTCCCGCTTGAGCAGCGAAAGTGAACTGATACTTGCCAGAAACTTTGCACGTCATAGCGCCGGCCGCGCTCAGGTCGAACTGTGGAGTAGTTTGAAGTGCACCAAAGCTCACCTGGAGTGGAGTTCCAAGAGCCCCTGGTACTTGGTTTACAAGAGATGAGGAGATCAGAATGTCGCTCTGCACAACAACTGTTGGCGCACTGAACAGCCCAGCCAAAGTGCCAGTAGCAGCATTCATCTGGCCGAGCAGGTAACCATCCGAGCAATAGCACTCGATGTTGGCACCGTTCCACCCGAAGCCGTTTGTGTCCGGGCCATCAGATACAGCGAATCGACATGCCGCAAAATAGCCGGCGGCTTTCACCTGAGCCATCGTGTCGGTTGTGCGATATACGTAGTTATTGAAGATCCCGCGCGACTGAACCGACGACTGATCAATCTTTTCCTGAACAAATGTCATTGCCCCGCTCCTTGGTTTCCTACGCGAACATAGGGAGTCACTTGGAAGTTGCGAATGCGGATCTCAACGCGGCCTTCAGTCGTCTCAATCCTGATCTTCACCTGCTGCCAGATAGAAGGAGTGAGATCGGCTGGAGCAGAAAGGCGGTAGTCGATATCTGCCACATTGAGCACGCTTGACACCACAACAAGACCGTTGTCACAGGTCACCGCGAAGGCGCTGATGGCCTCATCAGTGCGCAGGTAAGCCTCAAAGGACTCCGTGAAGTCGTTCGTCTCGCCCTGCATGATTTCGAGAGTGTCGGGCTTGTTCGGTGGCAGCTCGTTGAACTGCGCGTAGAACCGCTGCCACCGCTCATAACGCCTGTTACCGCTGCCGATGGGTTGACGGCTCGGGTACTGGACGTTCCGAATTCGGTTGCGCGCACAGACCCCAGATGCCAGCGACAGCGACTGAGACGCCTGGTTAAACAGAGTCATCGGTGGCTCTTTGTTGAAGTCGGAAATCAACCGCACAGCGAGGTTGCAGGTGACCATGTTCCAGAACTCCTGGGGAACACCCAGGTCGCTATTCGGATCTGGCTGCTGCTCGAAGTTGTAGCCAACCTCAATGCCTCGAGAAGCCAGTTCCGACATCATGCTTTCAAGCTCGCCCAGGGCCAGCTCAAGGTCCGACGGATTCGGGTCGACAGTCAGCCCGGATATGCGCAGCTTTGAGTAAGCTGCGGCTATCCGGTCGGCCTTGAGCGGAGTCATCAGGCCTCCAGGGCGCGCTTCAGAGTGGTAATGCGCTTGGTATCCCAGCCTTCAATGCCTGCTTCACGCGCTGCGATACGAACTGGGTCCAGATTGGAGGAATCGCCCTCCTCTTCCTCCTCCTCTTCGTGCTCATCTACCTTGAGGCTGGCGAGCTCATCGGATAAGCGAGAAGCTTCCTGTTTGAGCTGATCAATCTCTCCATGCAGCGCATCGATGGTGCCCTGAAGCACCTTGACTTCTTCATCGCGCTCATAGACAAGGCCGTTCAGACGTTCGATTTCATCGAGAAACAGATGATCTTGATCGTCATCTTGATCGTCATCGCCTGCGCCGACCTCTTCCTCAACAACTGGCTCAGGAGGTTCGTAGCCTGGCGGCGTTTGTGACCAGCCAGCTGCAAGGAGTCCATGCAGATGCTCGATTTCGCAAGTGGTTGATTCGCACTCGATGCCATGTTCAATGGTACCGGTGCCTTCACGGTAAAGGATGCAAGCCATAGTCAAAGTCTCCAGGCTCGGGGCCACTCGGGCCCCAGCCATTGAAGGTGATTAGAAGGTCACGGCAACGCCGCAGCGCGACGGATCTTTGATGGTCACACCCCACCAGGTGAATAGGCGGTAGCGGAACTGAAGGTTGACCATGTTGGCGTCGTAGATCATGTACATCTTCAGACCGTTTTTCATGGTCTGATTGATAACCTTCAGGCCGTCGAACGACTTGAACAGCTCCGCAGGGATGGTGCCGCCCAGGACTTCAACCGCGTCCTTGTCGTAGAAGAGGTTGGTTTTCTTGGAAGTGTCGGTATTCACCCGGTTTACAGTTGCGGTGTTCAGGATCCGGGTGTTGACGTTGGCGTATGCCGCTTCCAGAGCCGAGAGCGCCGGGTCGTCGAGTGCGACCGGTTTTGGGGAGATCACCAAGGAAGTGCCGCTTGGCTTGCCAGTAACGGTAAAGGTCATTGCAACACCGGTATCGGATTTGTCGGCCAGACCCAGCGCCTTGATGGTTACACCGCCGTTGGCGATCGTTACCTTGTCACCGATGTTGTAGGAAGCCGACGCAGTAACCGGAATGGTTGCATAGCGGTAGTCGACGTTGGTCACGGTGCCGTTGGTGGAGTTCACGGTGCCTGCAGTTGGCGCGAACGACTGGTTAGCAGTCACGGTGGTTGCCGGGTCAGCGCCGCCGATCAGGTTGGGCAGGAACGAAGCGGTGTAAACGTCGAACTCGGCGATATTTTGGCCGATCTGGCCGGTAGCCCAGGTAGTTTCAGGACGACCTTGAACGGTCTGGCGAGCAGCGAGGTCCTTCGAGTACTTCAGGTTGTCGCGGTCGTTGAACAGGAAGTAACGATCAGATTTAGCGCCTTGGCGCTCGTTCATCAGCGTTTGTGCCTCGCCAACAACGTCGTAACCGCTGGTGACGTTCGTACGGTAGAACATGGCGCCTTGGGTGCCGATAGCGGTAGCAATCGCCTTGTTCAGGTTGGTTGCCTGTTGACGGCCGGCTTCCATACCTGCTTTTTCCCAGAAACGCATGTCACGCATGTCGTCAGCGCGCTGGCTTACGAAGTCGTTGGTCGGAGTACCCAGGAAGGCCGGGTAGGTTTCTTCGATGATGCCTTGCTCTTGACCGGCCAAATCGAAGCCGGTCAGAACAGGGCGATGCTGCTGCACTGGACGCCAAATGGTGTTTCCGGAGTTCTGCATGGTCGAGCCGTCTGGCTCAAAAAAAGTGGTGGTTGGGAGGAGCATGTCTTGGGGCTCGTAGGTATCGAGTGCATTCCCGAACATGACCTCAGCAATCTTGCCTGCGGTTAAAGCTGCCATCGTCGTAATTCCTTACCAAGAGTTCACATTGATTTTTGCGGCCTTGGCTTCACTGCGGATGTTGAACGCTGCTTGAACATCACCGCGCTTGTGCGCTTCCAGGTACTTACGCTGTAAGGCCTTTCCTGCATCGGTGGTGTTCGCATCGCCCAGCACGCTCGCGGCCGGGGCCGGCGCATTGCTTGTCTTGCGTGGAGGTGAGGTCAGCTCGGCGGAAAGTCGGCCCAGATAAATCGAGGCCTGAATACCGCTTGGGTCTTGAGCAAGCTTTGAGGTCAGTTCGTTAAGGCGCTTCGGGCTCACCCCGAGGTTGTAGAGCACCTTTTCTGAACCTTCCCCCAGGCTGGCAATGAGGGCGTTCGTGATGTGCTCGCCGCTTTCGCCGCCAAACACGCCCTGAACGGCCTCACGTACTCGCCGATCCGCAGACTGATACAGCTCGGTACTGATACCGCTTGCTGCTGCCAGGACTGCTGCCCGCTCGTAGTGCTGGTCCACGCTGGAACTGATCTTCTGTTGCGCTTCAAGCTGCTTGCGCTGCTGTTCGTACTGCTGGCTGTTCGCGTGCTGCTGAGCAAGGCCTTCTTTGACTTTCCAGTCGGCCAGGGCGTCTATGTAAGCCTCGTCCGGGTCGTCCTTGTCATAGAAGTCCTCACGCTTTGGGCGCGTTGGCAACTGTTGCGGTACGGACTCGCTGCGCTGCTTTTCAAGCTGAGCGCGCAACTCTTCCAATTCCGATTGGTGCTGCTTCTCCAACTTCGCCCGGAGCTTGGCTTTCGCTGCCCCGATATCGCTGTCGGTGAATTTCTTGTCCGCACCTTGCGACTCCTGGTCGTCGCCTTTCATCCATGCTTCGGGTTCTGCCTGCTGGCCTTCTTCACCCTCGCGGCCTTCCGCAAGGTCGTCGGTGGGAGTCGTGCCTGCTGCTGCCACTTCTTCGGCTACAGGGTCGTCGGTCTGCGGAACCGGCTTAGCTGCTGCCTCTGCTGCGGCGTTTTCTGCCCGTAACTCTTCCAGGGTTTGGTCCATTTTTTACTCGCTTGGTAACGATGGCCTGGTGCTTTCCCCGCCAGTAGGGTTGCGTTTAACCTGTTACGCCTCAGTAATCGATAGAGTAACGCTATCGTCAATCATGTCAATAGAATCGATAGAAATTTACTATTGAAGTAGACAAGTGAGTTCGAATCGCGCGCTTCGGGAGCGCGTATAATTCAGGGAATTTGAAAGGAGGTGATTAGATGACTGATCCATCAAAAACAGTTCTGTATCTGCGGCGCGGCACTCGTGCGCAGATTGAAAAAATTACGCCGCATTACGACGGCGAGCTGGTTCTTTGCACAGATCAACCATTGTTATATGTCGGCTTGAATGGTGCATATGTGCCCATGCCGATTCCAGAATGCGCTAGAGAGGGGTTTAACAAGCTTTATGATGGCTCCAGCGCCACAAATCTTGATTGGCCTGCGTAGTAAAAAGCCCAGCCGGTTTAGGGCTGGGCTTGCATCTGCTTACTGCCTTGGCTGAACCGTAGCCCGATAGGGGCTGACCAGGCGCTGCACGTTCTCCATTACCTGCCCAGCGGTTCGAGCTTGCTTGAACTGGATATCAGCGCCGGCCACCTGGGCATCAACCTGCACTGCTGCCCTGTCTGTCTCTGCCCTGAACATATCGACCTGAACCTTGGCCGAGTTGTTTTGCGCGGTCTGCTGGTCGTTTAGCGCCTTACGCTGCGTATCCATCTGCGAAGCCCTGGCCTTCTCCATCTCTGCTTGGGCCAGAACCATATCTGCGCTTGGCGGCTGCTGTTGGTTCTGCGCCTCCTGCAGCATGGCCTCTTCTTCTTCGGTTTCAGGCTCAAAGATGCCGGCCAGAATCAGTTGTTTCCGGGCGTACTTGCGCACTGGGTCCATGTCCACGCCGTTGATCAGTGTCAGAGTCTGCAGCATCAGCATCTTCGCCATCATCGGGTCGATAGGCGCCATGCTTGTGGCCATCTGGCTCAACTGATCGATGGTCTGTTCTTTCTTGCTCGAGTAGCTCGGGCCGATATCGGCATAAACGTCGTACTCGGTGTTTGTCAGGTCATTCAGAGCGACCAACTCACCGGTCTGACGATCCAGTACGGCCTCCATGATCTTGACCTTCTTGGTCGTACCGTCCGGGGAAGTCAGCGTGACCTCACGCGGGGCGTCGTAGACCTCGACAGCCATGGATGCATAGACCTCAGCGTCCCGGCGCTTGGCATGCTTCAGGTTCTGCTGGTAGACGATCGATTGCTGATCGAGGCGATTGGTCAGCGCGTTGACCGCCTTTCCTGACAAGTCAGGGTCTGCGATGTCTTGAGGCAGCCCAGGGTTGGCAACGTCTTCCACAGCCTGGCGGGACAGCTCGATGCTGGCCATGAGCGCCTGAGGGATGGTCTGCTCTGGCATCACAGCTACTGGGCCGATAGGAAGCGCCTGATTGTTACCATCAAATCGGTTCTGCAGAAGGTAGGGATAGTTGCTATCTGCCCCGTTCTCTTCGTACATGAACTCGTAGCCCTGGACCTGCTCAGGGTTGAAAATCGGTTTCGGCCGAGGGCTTCGGCTAACGATGTCGGCAAGGTAGGACAGCTGGAAGTTGCGAAGTCGCTGAGGGTCTTTAGCCAGGCGGGTGATGCCTTCATAATGCTCTTCACCTTCAATGAATGCTCGCTCGCCGTAAGTGGGGATAACCGGGATGTTCTCACCGGCAATCACTTCCCCTTCTCGCTCGCCATCCTTGCCCATCTTGCCGTTCAGGATCTTCTCGCCGGAAGCGATGTACTTGCGCACCTCCCAGCGCTCAATATCGCGCTCGCTTTCGATGACATAGCCGTCGTCGATCAGCTCGTCCATCAGGTCAACGAGATCAGACTCGCGGTACATGACGGTCTGGCCCAGCGGGTCAGTGAGCGTGATCACTTTGTCCTTGATCCTACGACGATGGTAGAAGCACACGACGTAGACGATATCGTTGCCACTGCCCATCCAAGGGAACGTATATGACTGCTCAGGGGATGCGAACGAAGAAGGAGTTTCGTCTTCATCCTCGCACTCCTCATCTTCGCGCTTTTTCTTTGACGGCTTGCCAGACTCGCGGCATAGCTCTTCAACCAGGTCGTCGTAACCGCCCGGAGAATATGCATTGAGGATTGAAACGTACTTGGCATCGGATTTGTCCAAGCGCTTGGCGTTGGGGTCCCAGAAGCAGTTATTGTTGGCCTCGTAGATCGGGCGGCGCTCGATGATCTGGCGGTTGTCACCTGCGCGATTCGTTGCGTAGCGGGTGTACAGCTCCCAGGCGCCAACACCACAGACAACCGCCTCACCGGTGGCGTTGTCGTACGCCTCAAGCGACGTGTTGGCCCGATCGTCAGTCAGGTACAGACCGTCCAGGATGTCCGCTCCGTCGTCCCGCGACTCACTCTTTGGCACGAAGTTGACCTGCACCGGATTGGCCCGAAGGTCGGCCATGATCTGGCGCCCAGCCTTCCGAAGCACGTCGAACTGCCCGCGGTACTGCAGCGAAGACTCTCCCAGCGTCGAATCGTCCCACTGAGTGATGTGGTAGAACATCATGTCGTCAGCAGCACGTAGCCGAGTGGTCTGCCCGTGGCAGTACGCCTTATCGTGAAGCTCTTTCAGCCTTGTGAGTGTCAGCATTATCTTCTGCCCATCGGACGAATCGGTTTCGGAATGACAGCCTTTGGCCTACTTACCGCAACGTGCCGCATCAGGATCATTACGGAGTCGGCCAGGTTCGGGCTGGCCATCTTGAATTTCGACTTCATCTCTTCTTTGGTGTAGAGCTCGAAGAGGCCATTGCCGTTTGGCTTGATAGGCATTCTACATAGCTCAGCACGAAGTCGATGCAAAATATCTATCGATGAGTCGAAGCTGATAAGGCGAGCCGGGTCGTGGTACTCGCCGAGCTCGACGGCGCGATAGGTTCTGTAGGCCCTGTCACGGAGTTCGAAGTAGTACTGCGCACGCTTGTTGCGGAACACATCACGGTTCGTCTTCTGCTGCGCTACAGGCGATGCCATAGCCGGCGCATAGACTGCATCAGGGTAGTCGGGCGACTCAGAGCCACGGAATACAGACAGGATCGTTGGCTTGCCCTCGAAGTCCTTACTGAATTGCTCGGTAAGCGCGATGCCCATACCGTCACCGTCCCAGGAGAACGAATCTACCTGGGACTTGATAGCCTCGCCGGCAGCCCAGTGGCCACCCTCGTTTACGTTGCCGTCAAGCTTCTCCTGCAGGTCGATCAGCACAGAGCCATGGCGCACGGCAAAGCCCTTGCTGTCTGGGCCAAGGTCAGACGGATCATGGGAACCGATACGCGCCCCAGTCGGCGCGAAGCCCAGCTTCTTGTGGGCATCAACGCAAGCGTCAAACCACTCAGCTTTGATCAGTGCGTGCTCTACAGAGTCGTTGAAGGCGCCGAGCCAGATATGGTCGTACAGTGCGCGGTCAAGGTTCTCATAGTCCCACTGGCGCTCTTCTTCCAGGCCGCTCAGGTGAAACCAAGGGTTGTCCTCGTAGTTCATCACCACGATCAGATGCAAGTCGTCCTCATAGCGCCCGTCGCGATCAAGGTGCTCCTTGAATGGTGCAATAAAGCGTTTGCTGAACGGGTCTTCGCTACTTCCTGGGTTGCCAATAAAGACGATGGAAACGCGTGACGATGGATCATCAATCACTTCTTCCAACTCAGTAGGCTTTCCCTTCATTGGCCTCTTACGAGCTGTTGGAGTTAATGCCTTGAGAGATCCGGAACTGATGAACTGTGCTTCTTCAACCTGATATCTCTTGAAACCATGCGCAGACTTGATGCTGTCGGGGTTGCGCGCCAGGCCGGCGAACTGGAACGCGTCCTCACCCGAGCGCTTTATCCCGTTGTCCTGGACCTCAAAGCCCGTGAACTCCAAGCGGCTGATCTCTTCCTTCAGCAGGGAGTGGATAGAGTTTCGGATGCTGGACTGATACTCACGAAGACAGTACGTCTTGGCGTTGTTGTCCTTCGCGTCGATCAGGCAGATATCGGCTACACCAACGGACTTTCCTGAGCCGCGGCCACCGATGACGATGATGAAGCGCTTGTCTGAGCGCAGCACAGCCTCAAGCTTGGATGGAAGATAGACTTGTGGCTCTTCGGTTGTCAGCTGCCATTTGCTACCACGACGAACCACAGAGTGCGTATGCCCATCAATTGGATGGACGATACCAACCACTGTTCCAGCCTGCTGACGCCGCTTTCTCTCCTCGAGCAGCAGCAAAAGCTCTTGCTTGCTCTCACGAGAGTTCGGCGATACGGCGCTCAAGATCTTCATCCGAAAGGTGAGTAACGTTGATACCGCCAGATAGCTCAGTTTCTCGCTTGTCTCGCCAGTCTTGAGGCTTCCTGTTTTTCAACCAGAAAATAGCCGCGGTGGTATCAGGCGGGTAATGCTTGACCATTGGCGTCATCACCACAGCACCATCGACGACGCGTACATCTGTGTCTTCGTGCGAGTAGCCCATTGCACGGTTGTAGAGCGCAGTCTCGACTCGGCGATCGGCAATATCCTTGCCGCCCTTTAAGGCTTCCGAAAACTCAGGATGCTTGACCTTCCAGAGTGAGAATGTGGAGATCGTCACCTCAAAGAAGTCAGCCATCTCAGAGTCAGTTGCTCCAAGCGCGCATAGCTTCTCTGCCTGCTGGACATACTCAGGCTTGTATTTCGTAGGCCGTCCGCCAGCCATTACTCACCACCACCGTCAATGTCAGTTCCGATCAACGTCGGGCGGTTACCCAGAACTTCGAACTCGCCTTCAATTACATCTGAGTCAGAGGCAGGTGCGGGATTAATTGGCTTGTTCCAGTGAGCCTGCGCTTGCGCCATCAAAATGTATTGTTCTTGGGCTGCTTGTTGAGCCAACGCCATTTGCTGCTGCTGGATCTTCCAGCCTTCCGGATGACAAGTAGCCATTACGCAACCATCCTCGGCGCCTTGTGCGCCCTGTAGTAGTCGATAGCGATCTTGGCTGCGCAGACGATCAGTGCGGCGTCGATCACGAACTGAACGATGTAGTCATGCGACTGGAGCATGTCGTGCAGTAGCAGGGTCTCCAGCGCGAGGCAAGCAGACCATGCGCAGGAGATCGCGAGCACTACCTTCAGCAGGCGAACTTTCACGAACGACAGAGCGATCATGTCCACCAGCATGAAGCAGAGGTACCAAGTAGACGCCAGCTCGCCGTCAACCTCGACTGCCCAGATAGGGATCAGCGAGTTGACGATGAAGAAGCCGATGGCGTGCATCAGGAGCGATACCATTACTGCTCGCTCAACTTCTGCTTGAGCGCGTAGCCCATCAGCGGCCAGATCTTTTGCTCGGCGTTAGCCCGAGCGATCTTGCGACCGATCTCGGCGTCGAAATTCTCGGGGCTGGCGCAAGCCGACTCGCCGGTGACAGTGAAACCGTTACGCAGCACCAAGACACAGAAGGTCAATAGATACAACTCGCCGTGCGCACCAGTGAGCCGTGTAAGCTCATCCTGCTCATTGAATGCAGCCTGAACGCCATTGGCAGCAGTGAAGAAGTACTCGCCAACAATGTTGGCTTTCAGGTCGGCTGGCGTGATGCGCGGCGCAGTCAGCCCCTTGTCTTGAATCTCTTGCTCGATCGAGCTGCTCATTTCTTCACCTTCTTCTCGGCTTTCGGCTTGCTTTCGGCCTTATTGGCCACGTACAGGCCTTTGCTGCCCGGGTTGTTCTTGTTCACTTTGATCTGTTTGCGCATTACGCCCTCCATTGGGCTTCGATTGACCGCTTAAGAGCGGTATTGCTAGGGGAAGTGACCTTGGCTGCTATCCGATAGCTCTCAACGCCAGCGCGCACCTTCGCTATCTCAGCTTTGGTGCCGCCAACTACTTGCATGGCGATGTACAACAGCTCATCGGCGCGTGCGCGTGTAATAGGACGTGGGGAGCCATCAACTGTAAGGCTCAGGTACTCGCAGAGCTGGTCATGCATGTCATAAGGTTGCTCAAACTTTCCATCGCGAGGCACTACGTTATTCAGGACCATAGGAATCGTCCCTTTGTCCGTAAGTCCTCCAGCAGGGACACAGACCCATTGCCTATCACTGAGCATGAACCGATATGTGGACATCCTTCGCCAGTGCTCTTTCTTGAGAGCTGCGCTTGCCTCTGCATCGAAGCGAAGGATGCAGTCGCCATCGAAGAATGGGTATGTGCTCACTTCAAAGCTCTCCGGATGCCCTCATCGATCGCTGCATCTGAGTACGGATTGCTGCCGTTCTCATGGACGATGATCCCCACTAAGGTTGATCGCAGGGTCTTGGGATCGGCCATATTGATCGAATCGCGAGCGCCAACGCCCAGGCGCTTAGCAATCGCTGCGGCATATGCAAGGGTGTTGTTCTCATTGCTTGGCGCCCATCGGCTGATGAACTCCAGAGGAGTGTCGATTCCGGGCTTGCCCACGCCGGGCATTCCGTCCTTGCCGCGGTAGTTGAGCAGCAGCTTGGCAAGGGCGCGCACACCATTTTCTAGCGTGTCAAAGCGTGCAAAGCGCGGCTTCGGGACGCCGATCTCCAAGCCCAACTGGCCATCCCATTGGTTGCGTGGGTTGTAGTCGATGTTGCCCGGGTTGTTGTTCCGCACGCCGCGAGGAAGGTTAGCCATGGCGAATCTCCAGGATCTTGGCCAGGTTGCCCCGGGCTGAGAAAACCAAAAAAAGGATCCATGCATAGATAACTGCGTCAAAAAGCTGAGCCATCGCTTGCTTGCCAAGCACAAGGAAAATTGAAATTGCCCCCGTGCATGCAGTCAGGACATAGGCCAAACCGGTCACAACGAATCGATAACGAGAACCATCAGGCCATGAGTAGCAGAACAAGCGGAGGCAGATGGCAGCGCATATAAGCGCCTTACTGATCAGTAGGACTTCATTCACCCTTTGATCCCTCGGTAGTTATCCCGAGCTGCTTACGTACCCATGTCCTTCCGTCTTCGTTGAGAACGAGAAGCAGAATTTTGAAAACTGCAACACTGAAAAACGCCGCGATGTAGGAAGGAAAAGCCGCTGAATCGAAACCCCAAAGGTGACGCTTCACAATCTCGGTTCCGGCGATGTAGCCAAATACCCATGCACAGGCTGTAAGGCCTATTCGCACAGGGATAGGGGTTCCCTTCGACAAGAAGGAAAACATCATCGACCCGAAGAAGGCCGCGACTACGGCATACGTATCAAGTCCATTGGCCACAGCTACAGCGCTTGCTCCGCTGATCACTGCAACAGGTATGACGGTGCTTGCGGGCTCGGCCATTTACTCGATCCGTAGCATGTGTTGATGTCCAAATAATACCATGAAATAGATTTATACTATCGATTTATGGCGTATCGATAGTTTTTATTTAAATCTCTTCCATTTGGGAATCCACTCAGAGCGGGTTCGGTACAGATGACGCACTATCCCGAGAACAGCTCCCCACATGATCAGCATGAAGATGATGTAGAGCTGAACTCGGGAGATGTTCATGCAATCGCCCTCTTCAGCTCGCGCAGCTTCTCCTGGTAGTCGGCCTTAATGGCTTTCAGATCATCGGTGGTGTACTTGCGGGGCTCATGAGGCCCTTCGATCCAGGCAACGGCCTCGGCGCCGATTCTCTGCAACAGGTTGATCCGATAGTTCACGATGTCGCCGGACTTGTGCTGGTTGCAAGGGACACATTGCTTGTGGCAGTTGAGAGGCTCGAAGCGAAGGGCCGGATTGCTTCCGACGGTGCGGTAGTGGCCGGCGTCATACTTGCCCTGGTGGTGGCGACCGCAGCTAATGCATGGCAGCTTGGAGTCCCTCTCGCGCACCCAGGCGTTAAATGCAGTCTGGGCCTCACGCATGTACTGAGAGCGAGGCTTAACGCGCTCCTTTGCGGCTCTCAGCTCCTTGCGCCCTACTTCGGCCAGCGACTTGCGCGCCTTCTCCTGGTTCACTTCCTTGATCGCAAGGCCACACCTTGGGCTGCACACGGCCTGCCCCAGGCGCGCAGGGACGAACTTCTCGCCGCATGCTGGGTTCTTGCACTTCTTCGGGCGGGGTTGTTTGGCAGCGAGCATCAGCAATCCTCCCCTGCGAAGTAACCGAGCAGGAAAGTCACGACTGCCATCAGGAACACAATCCCCCCGTCCACCGGCATCGCCTTCGCGCTATAGGCCGTGATAGCGATCACCATCAAAAATGCAGCGAACAGTTTGAAACCCTTGGAGGCGTTCATGCGGCTTGCTCCCCCAGCAGGTCAGTGAAAACGACGCCCTTGGCGCTGAACTCGGCCACGATCTGGTCCGTGTATGCGATGCCCTGGGCGCGGTTGAACAGGCGAGTTACTGGGAAGCCGTCAGGGCCGAAGATCGAGCACGGCCCCATCAGTTCAAGCTTCTGCTCGTACTGCAGGTGCAGGAACATTCGGTTCCAGCCATCGCGGAAGTCAGCGTCAGCACCGCGCATGATCGGAACGCCAAAGTGAAGCTTGCAGTACCGTCGGGCGTCTTCCACGTCGCCGATCTGCGTCATTTGGGCGATGCGCTGGTAAAGGGCGAACCACAGGGCGTTTTGGTCCAGGGTACGGTCCTTGCCTGGGCGCAGAGAGACGACTACGAACTTCTTCTCCCGGTACATCGCCGTCAGGACGGTGATGGCCTCGGAGAGTTTGCTGGCGCTGTTCACGCTGATCTTGTCGGTCATGGCTTGTCCCACCATTCTTTACAGATTACGAATGCCATCCAAGGCCAAGCAGCAGCGATGAGTACCAGGCAGCACCATTGGATGTTCGTTGGCTTTGAATCTGTTTCCATAGCTGAGCCAACAAACATCCCGAAAACGAAGAGCGCTACCATCGCGTAATAGGTCATCAAAAACGCTCCTTGCTGGCATAGCGCTTGGAAAGGGGGGTGACTTTTGCGGGGGCCTCAATAGGCTCTGGCTTCCATCCGGCGGCGAGGTTTTCAAACCGGTTGTACTGGCCCAGAAAAGCCGCCCGAACGGTCCCCGTTTCAACGTCTCGGCCCTTGCCCACAATGATTTCAGCAACGCCTTTCGAGTCGCTGTTCTCGTGGTAGACCTCATCGCGGTACACGAACAGAATCACGTCGGCGTCCTGTTCGATGGCGCCGGATTCGCGAAGGTCGGAAGGTACCGGGCGCTTGTTTGGGCGTTCTTCACATTTGCGGGAAAGCTGGCTAAGCAGGACAACTGGAACACCCAGTTCCCGAGCAAGTAGCTTGCAGCCACGGCTGATACTGCTGACCTCTTCGGTACGGTTGCCGCCCTCACCTTCCATCAGCTGCAGGTAATCGATCATCAGAATGTCCAAGCCGTAACGCATCTTGTGCCGGCGAGCCAGCGAGCGAATGCGGCCAACGGTGGCGCCGGCGCGGTCAGCGATGAACAGCTTGGCTTTCTTGAGCTTTGCGACAGCCACACCAAGGCTTTCGCCATGGCTTTGGCATGCGGTACCGTTCTTGATCAGGTTGAGCGGGATACGGCCCTCTGAGGCAGTGGCACGATCAATGAGCTGGCCTTTGCTCATCTCCAGGCTAACCACCAAGCCAGACTTGCCCTGGCGTACAGCAGCATCAACAACAAAGCCCATGGCCAAGGTCGTTTTGCCCATGGCTGGACGGCCGGCAACGATGATCAGCTGTTCTGGCTGCAGGCCACCCAGCTTCTCGTCCAAGTCGTCCAGTCCAGTAGAAAGGCCGATCAGCGTCTGTCCGCTTGCATGACGGTCGTGACGCTCTTGCCAGACTTCAAGCTGGCCAACCAGCACGTCAGAGGCTTTCACCACTTCGTCAGCACCAGAGCCGCTGTCGATAGCCATCGCCGCCGTTTGAATCGCGGAAATCTTGGCCTGGGTATCCTGGTCGCTCTGGGAGATGTCCATGGCATGGCTGCCTAGGTCGTACAGCGCCCGGTCAATGGCACGTTCCCGAACAATCCCGGCGTAAGTCGCGGCACTCGCCACGCTTGGCGTGTTCTTCACGATCTCGGCGCAGTAGGCCAGCGCGTTGTCGCCGTTGGGCAAGCAAGTGATCTGGTCCGAAACCGTCAGGAAGTCAACAGACTTGCCAGCAGACCGAACAGCCATGATGCCGCGGTAAACCTCAGCGTTCTCAGGGAAGTAAAACGCTTCGGCCGACAGGTCGTCGCTCAGGGTATCGATCAGCTCAGGGCGCTGCATCATCGCGCCCAGCAGGCCGTGCTCGGCCTCGATGCTGTAGGGATCACGCATTGTAATTGCCCTCCACAACCTTCACGAAGTTGCTCGGGGCGATCAGCCAATCGAACGTGGCGCGGAATGACTTGGAGCCATTTCGACCAGGGACTCGGCCCATCAGGAAGTCAGAGGTTTTGACCTGGAAGAAGTATTCAGCCCAGAACTGCAGGTCGCGGTGCACTTCGCTCTCGCGCCACCGGGCTTGCAGGGAGCGCTTGCGGCCATCGTTCAGGATTGCCACCGCTGGCAGCTCAGGCAGCGCTGAGTGGTACAGGTCGACAATGGCCTGATACGGGCAAGACTCCATGGCTGGCTTCTGCCGAGAAACCTTTTCGGGTTGATCAGGTTGGCGCTCGGCGTCAACGACTACTCCGTTAGGAGTAGTATTTGTATTTATGTCTTTATTGTGTGGTGGAAACGCCACTAAGGACGTGGTGGAAACGCCACACTGTGGCGTTAATTTCTGCTCGGTTTTACGGTTGTTCTTCGTGTCAATTTTCCATTCAGACGATGGAGAAATACCGATAGGCGCCTTACTTCCTCCATTGCGGTATATGACGCGCTGACGCAAAAGCTCACCGATGATGCGGGAAACGTCTTCGCGATGAATGCCGGCCATCTCAGCGATGTAGGAAGCGGCAATACGAGCACTATCAAGGTTGTAGCCAGCCGTTTGACGATGGATAGCCAAGGCAACACGAAGCTCGCGCCCTGATAAATCGGCCCGGATCAGGGCCTCATAAAGGTCGTTGTCCATACGGGTGAACCCGCCGGTTGAACGTGGTTGAATGGGGACAATGTTGCTCATGCCGACGCTCCTTCTTCACGGTTCAGAGATGCCTTCAGGTGATCCAGGCACTCACGCCGGAACTTGGTCTTGGATTCCTTCGTGTACTGAAATCGAACCATCCTGGCGGCATGCATAGCGGCCGACTGGTGGAAGCTCAGTGCATGCGATACAAAAGCTGCAGGGTTGCTAGCATCGTTTGGCATGTGCATAATCCATCTCGCTAGTTGTTGTTGAAGAAGCCGACCTCGTACGTCGGCTTTTTTGTGCCAAAAATTCGGGCGGACTTTTCAGGGCCTCATCAGCCCTTCCGGCGGAACGGTGCAATCTTTCCCCTTGGGTTTCGGGGTTTGGTCCTGTCGTCCAGCTCCCGACGCATCAGCTCAGCCGCCAGTTCCTCGCAGGTCATTCCCCGCTTCTCTGCCTCTCTTTCCAACTGCTGCATCTGTTTCTGTTCAAGCAGGACCGCTTCCATAGGCATAGGGACTCCTGCGGGCCTTCAGGCCACGTCTTGTTGACCTGTATCCTCTGAAGCCAAAGCAGCGAGCTGAGCCTCCAGCAGATCGCGGCACAGAACTGCCCGCTGCGTGCGGTGGAACTTGGCCAAGGCCTGGATCAACTCAAAGGTGTCCTCGTCTACACGGACCTTGATCTCGCGGTCATGTAAGTGGCGGGGATTGGCGTACATGCGATGTCGCTCCTTGATTACTTGAAGTGGTTAAGCCGCTGATTTCTTGGGATGCGCGACTTCAAGCAGCCACGCAGATTTGAATGGCTTGCCATTCTTGGAAGCCAGGTCAGCAATTTTTTTGGCGTATTGGGTTTCGCCGGTGTACTCGGTGCGCGGAAGAGCGTCGGCAACGATCCACTTGTAGATCGCCCGCGGCGTCTTACCGCAGGCCAAGGCAACAGTCGTAACCCCACCGGCATCTTCAATCGCTTTCTTGAGCGGCCGCATAAGGCCTCCGAGTCAATTATGAACTTGCAGTACATATTATGTCGGAACTGAAAGTACATGCAAGCGCATGCGACCATGAACCCATGGTTCAGATAGAAGAAATACGCAAATCGTTTGTTATGCGCCTAAAGGAAGCCCTCGCAGCCAATGAGATGGCTGAATGGGGAGCGGGCGCTCGCCTGGCAAAAATGGCCGGAGTCACCCCGAAGGCATCAAGCAAATGGATGAATGGAGAATCGATGCCAGGCGGCGCAAAAATGCTTGCGCTCGCAAAGGCCCTTTCCGTTCGAGTTGAATGGCTTGAATACGGCCGTGGATCAATGCGGGAAGAGCCAAAGATTGAAAAGCCTGAGATGCTTAGGGAGGAATCCTCAACCTACCGCGCTTTTGACCTCGCCAGTGATTCGTCATATACCGGTGTGAACCAGCACACTGCCAAGGCAGCGGCTGGCGAAGGCGAAGAGAATTCACATGTCGAAATCCGCGGAGTTCTGGCGTTCAAATCAGAATGGCTGAGGCTAAACCGGCTCAACCCGAAAAACCTGGACGTGATCTACGCGAACGGATCCAGTATGGAACCCACTATTAACAGCGGCGATGTACTGCTGATCGACCGCTCCAAGATCGAGCCGAAGGATGGTCAGATTTTTGCCATGTATAGCGAAGCCAAAGGGGCAATCGTCAAGCGCCTGATTCAATCTGATTTCGAAGGGTGGCTGATTCGCAGTGACAACCCTGACAAAACACGGTTTGGTGATCAAAAGCTAAGCCAGAATGACTTGGAAGAAGTAAGAATCATCGGGCGCGTGATTTGGCGCGGCGGCATGCTTTAAGGACCATCAATAATGGAAGTGATCGGTTTACTGCTAATTTTCGGGATTATCTATTTCGAGATGAGACGCGTGGCCCCTCTTCGAGAGCGCATTAAAGAACTGGAAGATGAAAGACACGCTGACAAGATTGAGCTAGCAGATATGCAAAGATCTTATGACCGTTTGAGCGCTGAAAATGAGCGCCTTTTGTCAGAGATGGCGGCCATGAAAGATCAATATCTTGGAGAGCTTGGCTATCCATATTCACCGAACGATTAGACGCTTTCACCTCAATCTCCAGCCCGCTTTTGCGGGCTTTTTTATGCCCACGAGAAAAATATGTACTTTTGGTACTTGACCACTGTGAACCGTTGGTACATATTTGCTCCAACGCCGGACAACACCGGCCAGCAACAAGGCAGCGATGAACCGGCCTAAACGGTTCAGAGGGTTGGCAACTGACCCGGGTGTGCAGCGTAAAGCACCGTAATCAGTTATCTGGCGGGGAGGTCCGCGGCCGGAGTCAACAACTAGAAGAAGCCCAGGGCTGTCGCCAGCAGCGAGCCCGGGCCGAGGGGTGCTGATTCACCCCTCTTGCTGGTTTTACAAATGCCTCCACAACCCCTGGAGGCATTCGAAAGCCACGAACGGAGTAAGACCATGACTGAAGAAGAGATCAAGCAAGCGTTGGCGGATTTTGAAGAGCACCAGAAGCGCAAAGCTGAAGTAGCAAAGCGAGCCAAGAAGTGAGCGCCTCAGTCTTTGGCGTGAGTGATGAGGTGGTTAACGAAACTGCCGCAGCGTGCGCTCGCAAGCTTGAGAGGTGGTTCGGCGGCCTTAACGAAGCGATAGCAGAACTTGAAGCCAGTCCTGATCTCGCCGACCTTGCGCTCCGCGAGCACATCAAAGACGTCAGGAGTTTAGCCCTCAAAATTCACATGTACCCACGGGTAGTTGAATTACTAATTTTGAGCCTGATGCCATGCCAATCATCAGAAAGCCGGAGCAACAACGATGAATGAACCTCTCGTGCAACAACTGCTGGCCAAGGCACGTAAGAGCCTGGCTGCCGGCGACAAGACTCAAGCAACCGTGTGGCACAGCATGGCTAAGCAGGCCAAGGCGAGCGGTCACCGCATCTGATGAGCTGGGAAGGTGATCAATGGGAATTCTGAACAATCCGCGGTACATCGAGGAAGTAACCAAACGCGACGATGATGGAATCTGCGTTCGTCTTTCTCTGAAGGGACATGATGTAAACGTTCACACCCGGTTTTCCAATCAGGACCTAAGTGATCAGAAGTTCTTGGACGATTACTCCAAGCAGCTCACTGAAGTAGCAGATCTTTATCTGAGGAGTTCGCTTCTAAAGACGAACTGCCATCCAACCTGACAACCAGCGCCAAACGTGAGCCTCACGCTAACTGCCCGATCCCTGGTACTCCCCAGCACCAGGGCGCATCGGAAGTCACTGTCTGGATGAACCAAGGGCCTCCGCTTGCGGGTATGGCAAGGGCGACAGTGACTTCCGATGCGGACGAGAACACACCGCGAGAGCGGCCCCCTGCATCAACGCAGCAAAGCAGATGAATGCGCAGGCTGATGCGCAGCGTGAACGACCGAGTGGCCTCTTGCTGTTCAAGATCACACCCGCGTTAGGCGCGAAAGGAAACAAGTGAACCCTTGTACGCGCTGGAGGGTAGCCACCAGCAAGCCGGAGATCAGCACCGGCCATCTGCACCAGCGAGCGGCGTCTTCGGGGCGCCCTGCTCACCCAACCCACTGGAGATCACCATGCTCCTACTGTTCCTGATCGGCGCAGCGCTTCGCCATGTGCGGCCAGAACCGCCAATTGAGGCAACGCTGTCCACCGGTCCCGCTCAAACCAACCGCAAGGCCTGGGGCTGTACCAAGGGTCAGCTTGTGTTCTGGCATTGGCTGCCCCGCCCCAAATAACTGGAACTCATAGAAGCAACACCCTAAAGCGGCATCTGTGAAAGCCCCGAACGTCCAACGGGGCTTTCCTTTTTGGGCCTGCAGCATATCTGGTACATGCGTCCGCCTCATAAGCGGAGGACAGACCGGTTCAAATCCGGCCAGGCCCACCACCCCGCCTTTACCCGTCAGCACTCCCCGGCGCCCATCGGCAAACAGCCGTGCGTGAGGGCTGACGAATACAGGTGAAACCAACAAACGGAGCAAGAACAAATGGCTAAGCGAGGACAACTCACCACCCAGATAAAGGCAAAGGCCCTGGAGTTGCTTGGCAAGGAAATCAGTCAGCGCGAACTGCGCCTGATGCCCTACGCGCAGTATTGCCTGGTCAACGGAGACAACATTGAGCCAAGCAAGATCAATAGTGAGGAACGAGGAATCCTGAGTGACTGGCGCGCTAGCGGCTGGATCAGCGGAGGGGCCAGCAATTTCGAAGTCAGCAAAGAGTTTTGGCTGGCAATGAACGAGCTTGTTTGGCTGGGCTATGTCACTTACGACGAGCAGCCAGACGAGTAATCCGCCTAACCCCAAACACTGGAGGTCGCCATGAGCGATTGGATCAAGTGCAGCGACAGGCTGCCGGATTGCCCGCACGAGTGTACTACCGACCACACCATGGTCTCCCATTCGCTCCTGCTAACCAGCATCCATGACCCGGGCAGCCTTGCCATGGGGCACATGCGCAAGGATGGAAGCTGGAAACTGTACGGCGGCGATTACGACTTCATGGAACTTGAAACCATCACTCACTGGCAGATGTTTCCCGAGCCGCCCACCGAGTAACCCAGATGAGCAAATACGAAGAGTATGACCAGATCCTGCTTACCCTGATCGATGACGGATTCCGCGACTTCGACAGCATCGTCAGGCGAACCCAGAAGGAAAACGTAGCGTTTTGCGGACGAGCTTCTGACTCGTGGCGAGTACCTGATCGGAGGCTTCAAGCGCTCCGCAAGGCTGGAAAAATTGCTTTCGACCACGGTCGGCGGGCTTGGTACCGCGTCATCCCAGAATAATCCACGCACCCTGGAGGCACCCATGAACACTGCAATGCAGATATGCCAAGCCAGGTATGACGCCATGCTGCCTCCGGAGCCGGTGGATACCGAGGAGGCTGAGCGGATCTGGGTCGACAACGCGGCATATGACCTGTTGGACGGCCAGGACGTGAAGTTTCAGCGCCGGATGCGTAGCCCCCAGGGTGTGACGCAAGAGCAGTTCGCCCAGGCCGTGGATGAATACGTGATGGACAACGTCAGTAGCCCGTCGGTGATCGGACGGCTGATCCTTTCCGCGGTACGCAGAGATACGTCAGACGCCCAGGGCGCTGCTATAGAGGCCATCTGTGCCCCAGACCACAAGGAAGCACTTTGCGAGGTCGCACGCATCCTCCTGCGCCCTCTCGCTGCTGATGGCCTCATCGCCCAGGCCGAGGACGACGCGCTATGAACAACCACGCAATCGCCGTAAGAGCCATTGAGGCAGTTATCGAAACGATGCTGCTTCCCGGCGCCGGCGCAATCGAAGAAGCCAAGGCAGAGACGACCATCGTCAACTACTTCTCGATCCTCATCATCAATGCAGAAGAGTTCAAACACTACTGTGAGCGCGTTCGGCGAATCGTTGAGCGGCGCAAGGAGGCAGCATGACAATCATCGCCGGATCGTTCAAAGGACTCACCGAATCCCTGCAAATGCAGGGGTTTTCGTTTCTGGGGGATGTGAACTGGATCAAGCAGCCGGCTCGCGTTCGTGGGATGTGGCGCTGCTCGGTGGAGATGAAGGCATGAAACTTGAGCGCTCGATACTCATTACCTTGGCCGCTCATGAATCGGTCTTGCAGCGAATCAAGTCATTGACAGCCGACATCGGTCTTCACCTTGGTCGATGCGAGAACCGCTTCGACTTGATTGGACCGAAGCCTGTAAATCCACACCCCGAACTTGGCGATCTTCCTTGGCCAAACGGAAGCGAAGAGCATTGGCAGATCCTGTATGACGAGAAAAATCGCCGCAAGACGCATATGTGGGACGCATTTCGAACGTGGTCGCAAGACGAAGATCGCGGCCTGAATGACAAAGAAGTGATGGATTACCTGCTCAAGCAAGGATGCGTCCACTGCACCAGGGCCTATTACTTCGTCAGGGAGCGCAAGAAGGCACGCCGCGATCTCGGCAACTTCCGCCGCTCGCTGCGAGCATTGGGTAAGTCGGCTATCAAAGCATTGGAGCCTAAGCCGTGACCTCCCGCCAGCGCGCCCGGCGAATCCTGATCTGGCGCGGCCCCCTCCCCGTTCTACTCCTTTTCTCACTCCTGATGCTGCTCGGCGCTATTGCTGATCGCGTCACACAGTAGGTATACGACATGAATAAGCACACGCCAGGGCCATGGTTCATAACTGGCTCAATGACTAAGTACATAGAGTCTCGAATTCCTGGAGGTGGAGGTGTGATCCAAGAAGTAGCTGCATGTGGACCTACCGGGGCCGATGGCGGTTACGGGCCTCAGCAACACGCCAACGCAAAGCTGATCGCCGACGCGCCCGAGCTGCTGGAATCGCTGAAAGGAATGCTTGAGGTGTATGGCGGCGGCACTCGGTGGGAGCCACCGACATCGACAGAGCTTGAATTGCACGATATGGCCCGCGCCGCCATCGCCAAAGCCACCCAATAACCCCCTTCACAGCGCCCCTCTCCGGTGGCGCGGAGAGATAGTCATGTCCGCAACCAGCGTAGCCACAATCAAACCAAAGACTCTGTCAGGCCGAATGGCCGAGCGTTTCGGTGTCGACCCTCAGGAAATGATGGCGACACTCAAGGCCACGGCATTCAAGGGCCAGGTCACAGATGCACAGATGCAGGCGCTGATGATCGTTGCTGACCAATACGGCCTGAACCCGTGGACCAAAGAGATCTACGCCTTTCCGGACAAGGGCGGCATCGTCCCTGTCGTTGGCGTTGACGGCTGGGCCAGGATCATCAACGAGAACCCGGCGTTCGACGGCATGGAGTTCTCCATGGACAAGGACGGCACCGAGTGCACCTGCAAGATCTACCGTAAGGACCGTGGCCACGCGATCAGCGCAACTGAGTACATGGCTGAATGCAAGCGCAGTACGCAGCCATGGCAGTCCCACCCTCGCCGCATGCTGCGCCATAAGGCAATGATCCAATGTGCGCGTCTGGCATTCGGCTTTGCCGGTATCTACGACCAGGACGAGGCTGAGCGGATCGTCACCAACGACGTTCCAGGGCCGTCTGTAGATGCAGATCCAGCTATCGAGACCATCCGTAACGCTCAGTCGATGGAAGAGCTGCAAGCGGCATTCACGGCGGCCTGGAAAGATCTCCCGACGGAGCGCGCAGCACTCACCAAAGCGAAGGACGAGCGCAAGAAAGAACTGTCCGAGCCAGTCGAAGCAGAGTTCGAGGAGGTGCCAGATGCAGCAGGGAACTGATGAGTGGATTCGCGCCCGCCTGGGAAAGGTCACGGCAAGTAAGGTTAAGGATGTGATGACCAAGGGACGCGGCAAGGAGCCGTCAGCCACCCGTCGTAACTACATGATGGATCTGCTCTGCGAGCGCCTGACTGGCAACCAGAGCGGGCCCGACCTGTCCCGCAACGCGGCAGTACAGCGCGGTACCGAGCTTGAGCCGGTCGCCCGCTCGGCCTACGAGATCGACAAGGGCCTGATGATTCAGGAGGTCGGCCTGATCGACCATCCATTAATCGTAGGATTCGCGGCATCTCCGGACGGTGTTGTCGGAGCAGATGGTCTGATCGAAATCAAGTGTCCGCATACAGCCACTCATATCTCGGTGATCCAAGCCGGATGCCACGACAGCCAATACGAGTGGCAAATGCTCGCCCAGATGGCCTGCACTGGCCGAGCCTGGGTCGACTTCGTCAGTTTCGATGATCGGATGCCAGAGGAGCTGCAGTACGCCTGCTTCCGTTTTGAGCGTGACAACAAGCGTATCGCTGAGATGGAAACCGAGATCAAGACCTTCTTGGAAGAGCTTGCAGCGCTTGAGAAGGAAATGCGGGAGCGCATGAGGGGTGCAGCATGATCAGCAACCACACAACCCTGATCGAACAGAAGCGCCAGAGCGCCGTGGATCTATCGGCCCAGATAGCGCAGTTTCTGGCTGCAGATGGGCAGATCCAGATCCTGGAAAGCCCTCCTTTCAACCCAGAGCCGCCCAAACGATCAAAGAACATCGACCCCGAAACGGTCCTCAAGCGCAAGCCGAAGGGCCTGACCCTGGCCGAGCGCCGGGCACTCAAACGCATGGCTGACGCGCTATGAAAGTACGCAAGCCTAACAACGCCCGGGCCCGGGTCGAGCGCTCATGTCGCGGCCTGGTACGCACCAACCACGTCGCCGTCGTGAACATCGACCCAAGCGGCCGGCAGGGAATGATCAACTACAAGTCGCTCAAGAACATCGCGCCTGGGAAGATCGGGCAGGCCGTATGCGGCATCCCCCACCGGTGGACGATCTACATGAGCGCCATGTGCCTTGATGCCAAGGGTGATCGGTACAGCAAGTCGATTGAGCTGGCTCCGGATGGCGTCTATCTCTCCGACCACCTCGAAGAAGTTATTGAGCACTGCTACATGAAGCTGCGCGCCGAGGCCAACCAGGCGCAAATGGTTGCCTCGGGCTGGATCGCCATTCCTGACACTGTTTCGCTCGAAGAAGAGCACGCAGCGCGGATCTTCGAAGCCGTTGGCGCTTGGCGCCAGATCAAGGTTGATTCACAAGCTGCATAGCTAACTTCTCACCGCCCGGGCCACCCGGAAGGACTCCCCATGATCCGCCAATACCGTTTCAGCGAGCTCATGGCTCGACTGACGAATAAAGAGTGGTCGGTCGTTAAGTACGGCAAGGACCGTTTTGTGTTCATCCCGACGATCTACAAGGGGAGCCGGTCATGAGCATGTGCGACTGCAACCAGGGGCGCCTGCCCTGTACCTGTAAGCCAATTGAGGGAGCAAGAGTCATGAGTGAAGTGAAGCGTTTTCGTGCCGATTGGCGCCATGTTGTTGAAACCGAATTTGATGATGCGCAATACGTCGGGGTTGCCGACTTCGACCGCATCACCGCCGAGCGCGACGCCCTGCAAGAACGCCTGAACGTTTCCGATCAGAAGGACGACGATCAGTCCTCCCAGCTCAACGACCGCGAGGGTTCGCGCCGTGACTGGTTCGAAGCCGCCCAGGCAGCAGAGAAGCGGGTTGCGGTGCTGGAGGGGTTGCTGCGCCGGGTCGTTGATTCCGGCCGGTTCAGCTTTGAGCAGGACGCTCCAGAAGAACTGGAAGCTATCGAGGTCGACATTATCGCCGCCCTATCCGCCAGCGCAGAGCCGAGTGCGCCGATTGCGAAGCAAGAACTGCAGCTCGAAGACCCTGAGCGCCAGAGGCTGATCGCCTGGGGGCGCAACTGTGGGCTTGAGGAGGCATCGAAAGTCTGTCAGCGCATGGCTCATGAGGCGTACTACCCGCCTGGGACCAGGTTCAAGCACTTCACGCCCAAAGCCCAGATGCGCCTGGGCGACATCCTGATCAAAGCGGCGAATGCAATCGGCGGCCTACCTGACGGTCCCTACGAGCGCTTTCATGCGCGCCAGGGCAACAAAACCCGTTAGGAGTACATTTGTACTCCTCCCGCAAAAACCTCACCCCTCCCCCACATTCAAGTCAGCCGCTATAGCGGCCAAGGACGAAGTCATGCCCAACAAAAACGTAGAGCTCGGCCATGAGATGTGGTCCCTGCTCTCGACTGAGTTCATTCAGTGCGCCGTCGACAACGGGGCAAGCGAGCAGAAGGACTTGGCCCAGGTGTGGGCTGGTTTCTTTGCTGCAGCATCTGGAGCGATGTGCGCGCAGATCGGCGCCGCATATTCGCAGGCCATCCTCGATGCCGTCCAAAAGACCTGCATGGACGCGGTCATATCTCAGATGCAGGAGGTGCGGCCATGACCGTCTACGTCGACGACATGAACGCCACGTTCGGCCGCATGAAGATGTGCCACATGTTCGCAGATAGCAGTGAGGAACTGCTGTCGATGGCCGACAAGATCGGAGTACAGCGGAAATGGATCCAGAAGGCAGGCACCATCCGCGAGCACTTCGACATCTGCCTCAGCAAGCGCGCTCGCGCAGTTGAGATGGGCGCGGTGGAGATCAGCTACCCGGGTGACGTTGCCGAGCTGATGCGCAAGCGCAAGGCCGCAGCGTTGGAGGTGCAGCCATGATCCTCCCCGCCCTGCTCTTCGCAATCTGGAACATCTACACGGGGCCAAGGCCATGACGAAACAAAACACCAAAGAATTTTACTCTACCGAGCAAGCGTCTCAGCATGCCGCCGACTGGTGCAGGCGCCATCCGGCATGGCGCCGGATCTGTGACATTCCGGACCACTCCATGTTTTATAAAACCTACGACGAGATTCCGAAACGAGAACACGCCTACTGGGAAAAGAACGGTGGCGAAGAATGCTGGCGGGAACTCGGGACCGCAGAAAGCAAGGTTCCGACGGGGTTCATCTCAGGAAAGGGTGAGTTCTACGACCACGTTCTCAAAGTCCCCCTCCATCACAACCTGATGATGGTTTTCCGCGTTGGCAGAAGCTGGAAACCATGACCCATTAGCAGCGGCTACAAGGAGCCAAGGACATGACTGAACAACATCAAATCTTGGTCGGAAACTGCATCGACATGATGCGGACGCTGCCAGATCAGTCCGTACATACCTGCGTCACCAGCCCGCCTTACTTCGGGCTGCGTGATTACGGCCATGACGGCCAGATCGGCATGGAGGACACCCCAGGGGAGTTCGTCGACAACCTGGTGGCCGTCTTCCGCGAAGTACGCCGGGTGCTGCGCGACGACGGAACGCTGTGGTTGAACATGGGAGATACATACGCTTCGATCGCCGGCGGCTACGCACCCGAAGGCTCAGCTGGGAAGCACGACACGATTTCCAAGGCGACCCGAGGCGCGGTGCTGCGTGGGCGCCGGCGAATCCCGCCAGAAGACCTGAAGCAAAAAGATCTCATGGGTATCCCTTGGAGGCTCGCCTTTGCTCTACAGGATGACGGGTGGTACCTGCGCCAAGACATCATCTGGAGTAAGCCGAACCCGATGCCAGAGTCCATCAAGGATCGATGTACGAAGGCCCATGAATACCTTTTCTTGCTGAGCAAGGGACCGCGGTACTGGTTCGATCAGGATGCGATTCGCGAGCCGGCGGCACGGAGCAGCCTTCAGCGCTGGGCGCAGAACGTGGAGGACCAGGCCGGTAGTGACCGTGTGCCGGGCAAGACGAATGGCTCTATGAAGGCGGTCGGCGGCAGCCGGCGCAACAGTTTCGCCCGGGAGACGAAATACACCGAAGGCGATCACGGCCAGACGGGCCAGCATCGACCAGGCAGGCCAGACGTCGACTACGACACCACCCGCAACAAGCGCAGCGTCTGGACGGTGGCCACCATCGGATTCAAGGGCGCCCACTTCGCCACGTTCCCCCCTGAACTGATCAGGCCCTGCGTCCTGGCCGGCGCGCCCCGCGGCGGCATGGTGCTGGATCCGTTCGGCGGAGCTGGCACCACAGCCCTCGTCGCAATGCAGGAGGGGCGAAAATCGTTGCTCTGTGAGATCAATCCGAGCTATGCCGCCATGGCTGAACGCCGGATTGCAGAGGCTTGGCTCGCCGGCGCAGCACAGATGGATGTTTTCCATGATGCCAAGGCAAGTGAAGGTCTGAAGAGTCCGCCCGGCCCGGCATAAGCCGGCCGCTGCAGCAGCCTGACAACGAACCGGGCGAACGCTGCAAACCATAGCCAGGCGCAATGCCAGGGCCAATCAGCACGATCTGAAACACCCCACTCAACAATCGGAAAGCCTGCCGGCGATGGCGGGCGGGAGGCGCTTGTGTCCCTCATCGAATTACAAGAAGGCCGGAAGTTCGCGGCGGAGATGCTGATGCAGGCTTCGCATCAGCCGCGGTCAATGTTCGACGACCGCGGGCCAGTCGAGACCGTGATCTGCAACCTGGAGCAATCAGCTCAGAGCCGGCCGGCGGATTACGCGCTGGGCATTCGGCAAGTTATCGAGGTAGCCCGTCATGGCAACTGCTGAGCTGCACGGACAGAAGATAACCCCATTCGAACAGGGCTATGCCGCATTTCTACGGGGCATAAGCCTCGAGCGTAACCCGTTCGCTACAGAACATGACACCTCTCCTTTCTCAAAGCAGAGATGGGTAGACGGCTGGAACAAAGCACAGCGTGAAGCATGGAGGAAGGTATGAGCGACAAGATGCGGGAAGAGTTTGAGGCTTGGGCTAGAACTGGAATTGATCCTCTCGTAGATGGGGATTTCCGCTGGGTATCATCCACAGAAAACTATTACTGGGCCTCCACTCGGGCTATGTGGGAATCCTGGAAAGCCTCCCGCGAGTCGCTGGTGGTGGAGTTGCCAGACGACGGTATCGAAGATTGCCGTAAAGAATGGCCGGAGCGCGGGGAAAAGTATGGCTATGACACATTCGATACTGGCTATCTCTATGCCTGCAAGAAGCATGAAGAAGCCATCGAATCCCTGGGCCTGAGGGTTAAGCCATGATGTTTGAAAAGGGAGACAAGGTTCGGGTAAAGGAATCAGCAATTAATGGCTATCTCGCGGAGTTCCGGCAGAAAGTAAAAGGCGGTCGAATTGGAAGCATTCGAGGCTACCGGATGCCAGTTAGGCCATGGGATAACCCGCTTGTGGAATTTCCCGCCGAAGGAAGAAGAAAAGCATATTGCGCCATAGTCTCATGGCGGGATCTTGAACTGGTAGAGAAGAGCAGCATCGAGGTGAAGCCATGAGCGATTACAAAGAGCTGAAGCGGCTGGCTGAGGAACACTGTATTTCCAGTGATCTTGGGATGTTTGAAGATCACCAGCTTTGCGAAAACATCCTGGATCTGATCGCCGAGAACGAGCGCCTTGCATTCGAGCCTGCCAAGCATTCGCGTAGGCTGATCGACCAGCTCAAATCCGAGAACGAACGCCTGAAATCTGAAAACGATGAGCCTGAATGGCATCTCATGATGACCAGACTTGAAGATCAGAACGTTCAGCTCAAGGCCGAGAACGAGGCGCTGCGCAAGGATGCCGAGCGGCTGGAGGGGGCGGTCCATGCGATGGCCGACTTGGCCGCCTCATCGGAAAAAGGCCCCGCAGAACGACAGTCGCTCGTGCTTATCCAGCAGATCGCTGAAAAAGCATATGAGCATCGAGAGGGTCGTTTGAGAGCTCTGGAGCGGGCATCCGTAGCCGAGCAAGAGCGCGACCAACTCCGCGCCGAACTCGCCGGCCTGCGCACCGGCTTCGACGCGCAGAACGAAGCTATCGCGAGGCTCAAGAAAGAGTGCAAAGGAGCCGAGCTTTATCGCCAAGTCGAGCGTGGCGCTCACGAGCTACCAGAAGGCTGGGAGGTCCGGATCTGCATCGAAAAAGACTCTGGATATGTTGAGCTTTTTGACGAAGATGGTTGCGAAATTGATTTCCCGAATAGCTGCGAAACGCTATGGCTGACAGTTTCGGAAGCCATCGACGCCGCCATGGGCAAAGGGGGTGAGTCGTGAGTGCAGAACCAGTGGTAATCGAATACATCCGGCTGCCTGAGGTACGGCGCATCTCGGGACTGAGCACCTCGACAATCTACAGGATGGCTGGTGGCGGTAAGTTCCCCCGCCAGGCCAAGGTAGGAGAGCAGGCCGTCGCCTGGATCCGTTCGGAGGTAGAGCAATGGGCAGCCAGTCGCGCATCGGCGCGCCAGCATACCCAGTAACATCTAGATGCTCTCGAGCCGATCAAGGTAATCTGCCCACTCCTGCATCATCTTGCGTCTCTGCTCGACGTACTCTGCGTGGTTGTATGTCTTGCGGACCTTTCCCGAGCTTGCATGCGAAAGCTGAGCCTCAATCCAATCCTCGTTGTAGTCCATCTCGTTCAGGGCCGTCGATATCGTTGCGCGGATCCCGTGCCCGGTTAGGCGGCCTTCGTATCCCATGCGCTTCAATGCCATGTTGACTGTACCGTCACTGATAGGTTTGCTCGGGTCGCTCCTGCCTGGAATCAGCAGCTTGTACTTGCCGGTCAATTCGCGGACATTGCGCACCTCCTCTACCGCCTGCCGCGACAGTGGCACCAGATACGGCGGTACCTTATCCCCTCCCTTTGCTCTGATGACCTTCTGCAGTTGCTTCACGCCTTCTGCGGGAATGGTCCAGAGCGCATCGTCCAAGTCAAACTGACTCCATGTCGCATTGCGCAACTCACCTGTCCGCACGCCGGTCAGCAGCAGGATGCGTATCGCACTTTTCGTGTATGCGGCACCATTGAACTGGCGCAGAGCTATCAAGAAGTCCTTGAGCTCACTTTGTCGCAGCATCGGGTTGTGCTTCTCCGGCGGCTCCTTTACAGCAACGATGTCTAGATCGGATGCCGGGTTTGTGTCCATGTACCCGGACGCGATTGCAAAACGAAAGATCTCGTTCAACCAGGATCTGCACTTGCGCGCCACGTTCAAGGCTCCCCGGGCTTCGATACGACGCATGGCGCTTAGTACATCGGAACGCTTGACGTCGGCCACCGGGACCTTTCCCAAAGATGGAATCAAGTCTTTTTCCAGGTAGAGGCGAGATTGAGTGACGCCTCCTTTCTTTGCGGCGATCATGCGCGGAGACTTGAACGCATGCCACTCGTTCGCAACGACTTCGAAAGTCTTCACGGCGCCGGTGGTGGCCGCGCGCTTTTCATCGCGGCGCTCTGCTCTGGGGTCGATGCCCTTCGCAACGAGGGATCTTGCCTGGTCGCGGCGCTCGCGTGCTTCTTTGAGGGTGATTTCGGGATAGGTGCCCAGGGATATGCGCGGCTGCTTTCCGTGCCATGAAAAGCGGAAGTGCCACGCTTTCGAGCCTTTGGCGGCTACGAATAAGGAAAGGCCAGCGGTATCGCTGAGGCTATAGTCCTTGTCCCTGGGCTTTGCTTGCCTGATGGCCGTGTCAGTGAGGGGCATTAGTACATCACCATGAGCTGTCTAATTCAGATGTGCTGGGCAATGTACTAAAAATATTGAGAAGGGGTGAGAAGAGTTGCTAAGAGATGCAAACAAAAATCCCCAAAGGCATTGGCCTTGCGGGGATTTTTGAGAAGGCTTGGTAAGGCCTGAGAATCGAAAATGGTGCCCGAAGCCGGAATCGAACCGGCACGCCCTTACGAGCGGGGGATTTTAAGTCCCATGCGTCTACCAGTTTCGCCATTCGGGCGGTAGCGCGATAACGCGGCACTGGAACATTCAATCGGCATCAGCCCGTCCAGTGCTTGAAGCAGGGAGTGGAATATATACATCCAGTCCTTGTGAAGCAAGGTCGAAGCCGGCAAAAAAACCCGGTTCCCAACTCGCTGTCGAGGGTAAAAAAACACGATAAATCAGAGATCTACAGCGTCATTCCGAGGTTCAACCAGGGGCCGCACAGCCTCTCGCCAACTCCCTCAGCGGCGGCAAGACTAACATGGCGCCATAAGCCAACCAACTGATTTTTAAAGACTTATCCTGAAGTGACAGCCTCGGACGAAGCTCCTGCCAGCAATGTCCAGGAAGAGCTTCCTCCCCTGGCAGCCCTCAAGCTTGCGCGGAAAAACTCAATGAGAGTTTGAGCGCGTCGTCCTTGGCGACCGCCTGCTCGGCCTCCAGATGCGCCGCGAACTCCTGCTCCACAGGCGCCTCGGGACCTTTGACTTGAGCAACCGAGCGGTTGTGTTCCAGTACTTTCGAGAGTTGGGCGTAGCTGTAGTTGGCGGGAGGCGTATTGCCGATGTTCATGAAGACCTTCCTTGAATGGGTAAAGACCAAGCCAGGTGCAGAAAGCCTCGGGTACCGCCCGAGTTGCGCACCCTTGGGTGAAAATGGCGAGGGAGGTTAACAGCTACAACCGCAAAGACGTACATCAAGCGCCTGTGGAGTTCGCCCAGTACAGATGACCTCGCCATCCATGAACCGGTAAAGAGTCATAGATACTGGGCGAACGCTGTAACGCTATGCCCTCGCAATGACATGTTCAACTGTCAGCAATGCGCGCCTCCCCGCCCCCTCAGCCGGCGTAGTGGGTGAAGGCCCCGGCAAAGGCTCGGCGCCCTGCCCGCAATTCGGTACGCAGCTCGCCAATCAGATTGGAAATGTCGCGCACGCTGGTGAGTTCGGCAGTGGAGACGCCGGTGAGCAGCAAGTCCACCCGGCCCGACTCTGCATCATAGATCTTGATGGTCAGGGAGCCGTTGGGGTTCAGGGCGCAGGCGCAGGACAGCGGGAGAAAGCCGGACTCCAATATGTGGCAAAGCTCGCTGGTAGAGAGCATGGCTTCTCGCCTGTATGGGGGAGGTGAAGTTTGCCCGTTCAGGATAGGCCTGTATGCGCGTTTGTGTATCAGAAAAAACACAGAGAAATGTTAACTACCCCGCAGTTATCGAATGCCTGCGCAATGCCTCAGCGCTTCGAAATGATGGAGGCTTGTGCATGGCCGGGCTGTTTTTTTTCGTGGCGACTCTGTAGTTTCCACAACATGAACCCGATCCCCCGGCCTGGCCTCGCAGCGATTATTACCCCCTTCATCAGCAAGGTGGGCTAGCGGCCGTCCAGGCTGTCAAAAACCCGCCTCGGAGGCGGGGTTGACCACCACTCTTCTGAGGCAACTACCCCAGGAGAAAACCATGAAGCACTCATCACCCGCCGTACTGCATTTACTGTGCGGCAAGATCGCCTCGGGCAAGTCCACCCTGGCCAGGCAGCTGGCAGAGGCGCACGGCAGCGTCCTGATCTCTGAAGACCAGTGGCTGGCAGGCCTGTATCCGGAGCAGATTCATTCGATTGCCGACTACCTGCTCCACGCCCAGCGCCTGGCAAGTGTGCTGGAACCGCTGGTGATCGCCATGTTGCGTGCTGGAACCTGTGTCGTCCTGGACTTTCCCGCCAATACCGTCGCCCAGCGAACCTGGCTGCGAGCGCTGGCGGACCAGGCCGGCACCCCTCATCAATTGCATGTACTGGATGTAGATGAAGCCCAGTGCAAGGCAAGGCTGCGCGAGCGCAATCGTCTGGGCGATCACCCGTTTGCCGCCAGCGACGAGCAGTTCGAACGGATTAGCCGCTACTTCGTGCCGCCTCAGGAGGAGGAAGGGCTGCACATCGTCCGGCACTAGGCGTATCGGCAGTCACGGTCGGGTGAGCCAGGTGCCCGATCGTGAATCCTGTGCATCCAGCCCATGGGAAAAAGCGGCCCGTGACAAATTCCAGGCAAAAAAAAGCCCAAGTAGCTGATGGACACTTGGGGCTAAAAATGCATAAACCGTGGTAGGTGAACGCAGAGCTATAGTAACGGAATCGTACATTCTGTAACAACATATTTTGAGAAAAAAACCACAAATAAAACCACCTAAGTCATTAAATATCCACACTTTTTTTGAGTCTTTGGATTTCAGGACAGATTTCTGGAAGGCCTCCATCAGTGTTGGAGCCGCGAAAAAAAGGTGCCAGCCTTGCACCTGCAATGCTTCGTGAAGCATTCAACAAAATAGCGTTGAAAATTCACAGAATCGCAACAGACAGATAACAGCAGCCACCTTAAATTGCCGGCACCCGTCCGAATGGAATGTGCCGGTATGAATGAATTTCTTGATGCCCTGCCCTTGCTGCTCTGCCTGACGACCTTCGCCTGGTGCTGCTGGGGCTAGAACCAGCCCAACCTTCGACCGCGACCACCGCCCGCCCCCCCTTCCCACCCTGCCCCTCTGGATATGCCTGGCAAAGCCTTACGCCGGCTCGGCGAGCCTGTGGGCGCTGAACAAGGCCTGCCCGATAGCCCGGGCCCTTTGCAGATTGGCGGCTTGGGCGCCGGACTCCGACTCGTACAGCAACTGCGACGTCAGCACACTGGCCCCGCAGTAATCGAAGATCCCGTGATCAATCTGAGCCTGCATCGCTTCGAGGTAGCGGTGACGCTCATAGGTACCGGCATCAGCCCCAGCCACCCCCACCAGATGCACCCGAAGGCGCCCCAGCTTTTTCACCAACCTGGCATCGGCCTGGAAATCAAACGCCCAGCCATTGCTGAACACCCGGTCGATCCACCCCTTGAGCAGCGCTGGCATGGACCACCAGTAGACCGGATAGACCAGTACCAGAGCATCAGCGCGATCGACCCGGGCCTGCTCGGCGAGAACGTCCACAGGAGGGGTGACCTGGGTTCTGTGTACCGCAATATCTGCGGCGCCGAAGCGCGGCTCGAAGCCTTCGCTCCAGAGATCGGCAATCTCGAAGGAGTGCTCCGCAGACTCGGCCAGGCCTTCGGCAATCTGCCGGGCAAGGCTGTGGGTCAGGGACCTGGGGTCGTGATGGGCAAAGACAAGAAGTGCGTGCATGGCGACTACTCCCACAAGCGCATTGCGCTGATTGCAGAGGGTTTATATACTTTTAGTAAGTTACGACCAACAACCTACCTTTGGTATATAAGCATGTCAAGCCGCCAGAACACCGATACCTCACCGCGCCGTCGCCTGACACGGGAACAGCGCCTGCAGCAGTTGATGGGCGTGGCCTGGCAGATAGTTCGCGAACAAGGCACCGAGGCCCTGACACTGGGGCACCTGGCAGAACAGGCCGGTGTCACCAAACCCGTGGTCTACGATCATTTCGACACTCGGGCGGTACTCCTGGCGGCCCTCTACCAGGACTACGATCAGCGTCAGACCGCACTCATGGAGCAGGCGCTGGAGACTGCCAGCCCCACGCTGGCGGCTCGCGCCGATGTGATTGCCGCGTCCTATATGGATTGTGTGCAACGCCAGGGCCGTGAAATCCCTGGGGTGATCGCCGCCCTGGCCAGCTCGCCGGAGCTGGAGCAGACCAAGCGTGAATACGAGGCCACCTTCCTGGAAACCTGTCGAGGTGCCCTTGAGCCCTTCGCGAACGGCGCCGTGATAGGCACCGCGGGCCTGCGGGCCATGCTCGGCGCCGCCGAAGCGCTGTCCCATGCCGCCACACTGGGAGAGATCAGCTTCGGCCAAGCCCAGGAAGAGCTCTGCGACACCATCGTGGCCATGATCGAAAGAGCCCGCGCCAGGCAACGCACGCCGGCATCCGGCGCTTCCCGTTAATTGTGAACCGACTCTTGAAAACACGCCCCGAAGGGGTACCGCAAGGACGCTGCAATGCTATTGACCCAACTGGAACTGCTGGACGAACTGCTGCAACGCTATCGCGGCGAGCTGGGCAAGGATTTCACCGGCTATCGCAACCATGTGTACCGGGTCATCAACTTCTGCCACCTGCTTACAGGCACTGATGCCCTGCAGTTGCAGAAACTCTCCATTGCCGGAGCCTTTCATGATCTGGGGATCTGGACCGCCGGGACCTTCGACTACCTGCCACCCTCGTTACACCTGGCCGAAGCCTATCTGGAGGAAATCGGCAGGCTGGAATGGGCAGCCGAGGTGCTGCCAATGATTGAACTGCACCACAAGATCACCCCTACTGCCGCGCAGCCGGATAGCCTGGTGGAAGGCTTCCGCCGCGCCGACTGGATTGATGTCTCCCTGGGCATGCTGAGCTTCGGTCTATCGCGCCAGGATCGGCGTCGAGTGTTTGCCGCATTTCCCGATGCCGGCTTTCATCTGCGCCTGGTTCAATTGTCCGCCAGACGGCTGTTGACCCGTCCCTGGAACCCCCTTCCCATGCTGCGTCTGTAGACCTGTAGCAGAAGCCTCCACTCGGAACGCGTAGACTGCAGCAATCCCAGGCAAAACCGGCCGCGTATCCACGGCCGCCATCAATGAGAACACCCATGCCGCCCCACCCGCCAACCGGCCCCCTCGCCCCCACGGGCTTGCCATCCCAGGCCCCACAATCCGTAGCCCAGGCGCTTGCCCCGGACACCATCGGGATCAACCCCGATGCCAGCCAGGTGCTCTCGGTGTTCGATTTCGACGGCACCCTGACCCGCCATGACAGCTTCGTACCCTTTCTCAGGTTTGCCTTCGGCCACCGCCAGTTCAACCGGCGGATACTCGGCCTGGCCCTGCCCAGCCTGAGGTTCCTGGTGCGCCGGGTCGATCGCGACCAGCTCAAGGCGCAACTGATCAGCACCTTCCTCACAGGCGTCGAGGCCGCCTGGCTCCAGCAGCGGGCAGAAGCTTTCTGCCAGCAGGCCTGGAACCGACTGATGCGCCCGGCGGGCGTGCAGGCGGTGGCCCAGGAGCTGCGCTCAGGCGCCCTGGTAACCCTGTGCTCTGCCTCCCCGGCCCTGGTCCTGCAACCTTTCGCCACACGCCTGGGGATCAGCTTGATCGGCACCGAACTGGAGGTGGTCGACGGCATACTGAGCGGGCGTATCACCGGCAACAATTGCCGTTGCCAGAACAAGGTCCTGCGCCTGGAAAGCGTCTACGGTCCGCTGAACCAGTATCGACTCCGGGCCTGGGGCGATACCCGCGGCGACCGTGAGCTGCTGGCTGCAGCCCAGGACGCCCACTGGCGGCACTTTCACCCTTCCTGGCGGCGCGGGCAGCGAGCACGCTGAGACGCCGGCCAGCCTGCGGGCGATAACGCCCTGGCGGCCACCAGCCAGAATCTGCTGGATACCCCAGAACCTGGCCGCCGCACAGCAACCCGCCACACCCGCGGCATCGAACCAGGCGCCAGGGCTCAGACAGCCGTAGCCCCCAGGCGCTGGCGCATGCTGGCACTGGCCGCGGGCCCGGCTTGCACCGTGCACGCCTGCAATGCCACCAACCGGCCGCTGGCGACCTCCGCCATCACAGGCTGTACCGCAAGCCCGGTTTCCCGCTCGACAAGTTGCACGCTCTCACCTTCGGGAGCGTAGTGACGATTGCCCCAGGCCACGAAAGCCATGAGCACCACGCGAAAGTCCTCGCCCTTGGCCGTGGGCACATATTGATAGCGCAGAGGGCGCTGGCTGTAGGCCTCACGCACGAGCAACCCATCCTCCACCAGGGAATTGAGACGCCGGGTCAGCATGTTCGGGGCGATCTCCAGGCTGCGGGCAAACTCGTCGAAGCGCCGCAAGCCATGCAAGGCATCGCGCATGATCAAGATGCTCCACCACTCCCCCACCCGCTCCAGGCCTCGGGCGATCGGACACTCGGCGTCAATCAGACTCTTTCGTTGCATGGCTGGCTCCTGCACTGCACCTCGGTAATTATGGATTCGGATGTTACTTTCATGATGATAGTATCGTCCACGTTTCGTTGTTCCCCAATCACGTACGCTGAAGGAGCAGGATCCGCATGAGCAAACGCATCGTAGTCACCGGCATGGGCGCAATCACGCCACTGGGTTGTGGAGTCGAACAGGTATGGCGGCGCCTGCTGGCAGGCCAGTCCGGCATCCGCTCGTTACCGGAAGAACTCATCGGCGAGCTGTCGACCACCATCGGCGGCCAGGTGCCCGACTCGCTCCAGGACCCTGAGGCCGGCTTCGACCCGGACCAACTGCTGGCCCCCAAGGAACAGCGCAAGATGGATCGCTTCATCCTCTTCGCCCTGGCCGCGGCCGAGGAGGCCCTGGCCCAGGCCGGCTGGAAGCCGGATACCGCAGAAGCCCAGGAACGCACGGCCACCATCATCGCCTCCGGGGTGGGCGGCTTCCCGGCCATCGCCGAAGCGGTACGCACCACCGACAGCAAGGGCCCGCGCCGCCTGTCGCCGTTCACCATTCCCTCGTTCCTGAGCAACATGGCCGCCGGGCACGTGTCGATCCGCCATGGTCTAAAGGGCCCCCTGGGCGCGCCGGTGACCGCCTGTGCCGCCGGGGTCCAGGCGATTGGCGATGCCGCGCGAATGATCCGCGCCGGGGAAATCGACATCGCAGTGTGTGGCGGTGCAGAGGCGGCCATCCACCGGGTCAGCCTGGGCGGCTTCGCCGCAGCCCGCGCCTTGTCCAGCGAATTCAACGACACCCCGGAACGCGCTTCCCGTCCGTTCGACCAGGCTCGGGATGGTTTTGTCATGGGTGAAGGCGCCGGCCTGCTGGTCATCGAGGAACTGGAACATGCCCTGGCCCGCGGCGCCCGGCCCATCGCCGAGCTGGTGGGCTACGGCACTAGCGCCGACGCCTACCACATGACGGCCGGCCCGGAAGACGGCGACGGCGCCCGTCGCGCCATGCAGCAGGCCCTGCGCCAGGCCGGTATCCAGGCATCCCAGGTGCAGCACCTCAATGCCCACGCCACCTCCACCCCCGTGGGTGACAAAGGCGAGCTGGCTGCTATCAGAACGGTGTTCGGCACCGACAGTGGGCTGGCCATCAGCGCCACCAAATCCGCCACTGGCCACCTGTTGGGTGCGGCCGGAGGAATAGAGGCGATCTTCACCATCCTCGCCCTGCGCGATCAGATCGCCCCGGCCACCCTCAACCTGGAAAACCCGGACAGCGCCGCCGCAGGGCTGGACCTGGTCAGGGGGCAGGCTCGCCAACTGGCCATGCAATACGCACTGTCCAATGGCTTCGGCTTTGGCGGGGTGAATGCCAGCGTGCTGTTCAAGCTCTGGGAATAGCCCTTCGGGTCAGGGCTCCCTGCCGGGGTTTGAGTTGCGATTGGCTGAAACCCCGGCAGCCCCATCAGTTCAACACGTCATTCAGCACTTCGTAGATAACCCCGCTGGCAATGGCCACCAGGATCAGGTCTGTACCGGCCTGCCGCCACTCATACCCCTCATAGCGTGGCAGTTGCCCGAGCAGCCGGCTGTCCAGCTTCTTGGCTATGCCTGGTGGAAGGGGCTTGCCACGGGCCAGGCTCTTCTGGATACCGGGAGGCAACGCCGGTCCCGGGCTCCAGTAATCACGGTGCCCACCCAAGATGCCGAGCACGTTGCCACGATCAATGCTCGGGCCATGGCTCCAATCGTCAGCAGCAGGTTTCTTGCCCTTGCCGTGGCCCTCCCGGTTGCCCTGGCCACGATCATCCTGGGCGCCCTGCTTGGAATGGCCTTGCCCCTTGCCCCCGCCCGGATCGGCCAGTACCAGGGGGGAAGCCGCAGCCAGGAACAGGCAGGCAAGAACGGTAACAAGCGGACGCGATGTGTGCATGGTGGTTCTCCTCAGGCAGCGATTGCCAGAATCAACTCTAGACGGCCTTTCTAACCTCGGGTCGCCCCCGCTCCTGAGCACGGATCGGCCCGCCCACTCACCTGACCGTTCAGCCCAGCTGAACCTCCAGAATCAAAGGCTGCAACTGTGCTGGTATTCAAAGGGAAACATCAGCGTATCCACCACCCCGGAAAACGGCGCATCCAGCGCCAGAAACGGCCAGAGCACGCCGTTGTTTTCCTTTGCCAGCGCCCAGTCCATGCGCACGCCGATATAGGGACAGGTGTAGGGAGTGGTTCGGGTCATCAATGCCGTGCACCCGCTCAGCCCCAGGGTCAGCACCAGCCACAACAGACTACGCAACACGTAACGTCCTTAATACTTGCGTCGGAAAGCACCATGGGTGCTGCATGACCAACGCTTCAGAGATCGAGATCAAGCCTTGTAGTCGCAATGGATCTGCAGGCTTTCGGTAGGGTTGCGATGAATCTGAAAACCGCACTGCCCCAGGGTGGCCTTGACCTCCTCCACTACCGCCGAGTAACGCGCCTTGCGCTGTTCCTGGCGGGCCGGCGAGGTAAACACACCCAAGGGCAGAAAGCGCAAGCGCTTGCCATCGAGGACGATGGACAGGTCGACATGAGTGCCGTCCACGTCATGGCCATTGGAGCCGAAAATATCCTCCAGCTCCTGCTTTCGCCGCGGGTAACACAGGCAGAAAAGCCGGATGCCCAGCCAGCGCGACAGGGTTCTGAAAAACCCCAGGCAACTGCTGTTGGGTTCGTAACCCCGGGTTACCAGCAGTTGCACGGAGCGAGGCAATCTCGACTGCACCTCAAGCAGTTGGGCGAAGACCCGGGCATCTATCGAGACCTCTGAAGATGGCCAGCGTGGCCCTATCTTCAAGCCCTGGTGATCACCCTTTTTCAAAATCAGCATGCAGATCAAATCTGGTTTCCAGGCGGACCAGAATGGTACACAGAGCGGCCCCTGAGCGCTGGAAAATCGCCGTACAAAAAACCCGCTCACCGACGCAAATCCCCCCTTTTCTCCCCGTGACAGCCCACCGACGGTTTAGTTAAACTGCTAGTGGCTCATAGCCATTACCCTTCATCACAGTGACCGCAGGGGCTGTATGTACGACTTAACGAATCTGGTCATTGTCGATAGCCGCTTCGGCTTGAACGTCTTGCAGGTCACCGCGGACCTGGTCGCCGGGGCACTGGAAGAACTGCTGCAAAATTGCGCAAGCGGCGCGAACATCACCCAGAAACTGGATTACTCCATCCTGAGCATCTACCAGGACAAGCTTGAAGCGGCCATCCGCGATATGAGCCTCCCGGTCCTCCCCATGCTCAGTGCGGCCGACAGCCTTTGCTGACAAGCCGCCAACAGGGGATGGCCGGGCTGAGGTTTCCTGGCAACGCCTGAGCAAACCCTTTACATTGCTCGCCGGCCCCTCCTCTTGATTAAGGACAGATCAACATGAAGCTTGTTTACGCCCTCTCACTTGCAGCGCTGGCCCTGGTTGGATGCGACAAGAAACCCGAGCCGGTGGCAACCGGCCAGGCAGGCGCTGCCGCCCAGTGCTTCAAGGACACCGATTGCAAGGGTGATCGGATCTGCGAGACCGGCAAGTGTGTATCGCCACAGGCGGCTCCTGCCCTCGGCGAGCGCCCCGCCCCGACAGTCGCCACCCAAACGGCCCCAGAAGCGCCCCGGGTCAGCTACGTACCACTGATCATCAGCGGCGACGACATCGGTGGCGTATTCACCACCAGCACCCGCGAAATGGGCGGTTCGGCCATCAACTATGTATCCCGCGCCGGTGTCGTCAACGTGATGGACTACGTGGTTGAAGACCCGGACCTCACAGGATACGTCGCCGTCGAGAAAGCCTATGCCTTCGGTGGCAAGTATCTGCTGGTGGTCTCCACCGGAGAAGGTGGCGCCAGCTGCCCCGCCACCACCTACGCCTTCACCTTTGACAGTGCCTCGGAATCGGTGACCGGCAAGATGGAAATCAACAACTGCTCGGAGCTGGTCGAAAGCCTGGCCGATGGCAACAAGCTGATCGTCAAGAAAGAAGACGTGCAGCACGTTTTCTACAATGGCGATGTGAAGTAGGACCTGCACGGCTGGCTGGCCAACCTGGTGCGCTGAGGGGGCTGCTCGCCCCCTCTCAGCGCCGGAGCGCGTACGTCAGCCAGCACTCGCTTTCGATAGCGAGAGACCTGTTACAGACATCACCCTGGGAATGTTCAGGAAATTCCCGCATAGGTAGCCCATTTCGTCATGTCTTGAAGGGATATGTTCCCACCACAGACGACAAGGCCAATAACCGCGTCGGCAGGCAGCCTGGGCGCGGTGGCAATGACCGCGGGCACAAGCGCGCCAGAAGCCAGCTCAACCCATTGCCTTGCCCCTTGCGCAAAGGACAGCATGCCCTTGATCGCCTCTTCGTCAGGGACCACAACCATGTCTTCGACATAGTGGCGAGCGTGGGCAAACATCAGCTCGTCGATAATCGGAACGCCAAGGGTGGAGACGATCGAACTGACGTCGATATCCACCGGCCTGCCCGCCTGCAAGGCCTGGCTCATGGAGTGTGCGCCGGCGGTCTCTACGCCCCAGACCCGGATCCCCGGCTTGATCGCCTTCAAGGCCGTGGCCACCCCCGCCAGCATCGCCCCGCCGCCGACCGCGACAAACACGTCGGTCAGGGACGGGCAGTCGGCAATGAACTCAAGGGCCAGTGTTCCATGCCCCTCGGCAATCAGCGTGTCGGCGCAATCGTCGATCACCCCATAGCCCTCTGCCTCCAGGGCCTTGGCCCGGGCAAAGGCGGCATGCACATCCGGTTCGACAATGACCGTACTGCCGGAGGCGCGAATGCGTTCGACCGACGAAGACGGCGCGCTCTCGGGCATGATCACCGTCACCCTGGCGCCGAAGCGCTTGGCCGCCTCGCCGATGGCAATGCCGAAGTTACCCCCACTGACGGCGACGAAGTGGCTATCGCCCAGGCCCTCCTGCAACGCCGAGAACTTGTTGAGTACCCCGCGGGTCTTGAATGAACCACCGGCCTGCAGGTTTTCAAGCTTGAGAAAGACGGGTCGTTCAACCATGCCTGCCAGCATTGAACTTTCCACCGTCGGCGTACGAACTACCGATCCATCTATCCGCTGCGCTGCTGCAACGATGGATTTGAAATCAATCAGCTGAGTCATCTGGGGCCAATATCCTTGGTCTGAATGTGTGCAGGACTCCCAACGTCCGTGCCTGGCCAGCTTCGCCAGCCGCGATGAACGCTACAGGACAAACCGGGGAATGCGCCACCTATTCAAGAGTTATGGACAGCCGATGAGCTACCTGGAGTAACTCATGGATCATCGCTGCAAAAACAGCGTCGCCCAGTGGTAGGCTACCGGCCCTCCACCATCAGGAAGCCTTCCCAGTGACGCCCATCATCTGCGCCAACGAGTTCGACATCTGTGTTTCCATGCCTGACTTCGTCACCTGGGCGCAGGACGAGCCTGTTCCCAACGCCGATCTGGCGGCGGCATTGAACACCCTGGGAATCGCTCTCGACATTCGCAAGCTGTACACCAGCTACTTCGACGAAACCCCGGTTGGCGCTGGCGACGTCCACATTTATCCGGGTACCGAAAGTGCAAGCCTGCTGGTCATCGATCTCTACCGAGACCCCACCGACCAACTGGATATCGTCAGTATTTCGTTGAAGATAGAACCTCTGTTGCTGCCCTTGGTCCTGCCTCATCTACGAGGTTTTTTTGATGCTGCCGAGTGCCAGGTCGCCTTCAGGCAGTCCAGCCATTCACAGCAGTTGCGCGCGCTGATCGATGAAACCCGATACCCCGCCCCAGCCGATGAAAACGGCTATCGGCAGCAGCTGATCGCCCATCTTTGAAGAACCGGCCACAGGCGCTTCGGCACCTGCCGATCAGGCCCAAGGCAGAAGCAGGCCCGACCTGGGCCGGGCCTGCCATTGGCAACTAGCTCAAGGGCATTCGCAGGTGGACGGACCGAATACCGGGCCGCTGCACGGATCTTCGGACGGGCCGAACACCGGGCAAGAAGCCTGGGCCGTCAGGGTGAAGCCCCACAGCAGCAATACCGCCAACATCACTTTTTTCATTTGCGACCTCCTGGTCAGTCATCCAGTCACCCATGCCCCCTGACGAGGGCACGGACATTCATCAAGGGCATTCGCAGACCGTAGGCCCGAGCACCGGGCCAGCGCACGGATCCTCTCCCGGCCCCAGCACCGCGCAGTCGGCTTGCGCCGTCAGCGAAAACATCCACAGCAGCAGCGAAGCCGCCAGCATTTTCCTTTTCAACCTGACCTCCTTGGTCGAGACCTCGATAGTGTTCTGTGCCCTGCTCCGTCACCAGAGGCGGACACAGGCCCCCTGTATGGCATGACGCAGGCTCAGTCCGCGCGCCCTGCCGCCGGGCCCGAGACAGCAAAGACCACTGCCGGCGATTGCGCCAGTGTGGCGTGTTGTCGCGCCTGTATGGCCGGCGCAAATCAGCGCACGGCGGCTCTTCAGCACAATCCTGCACTGGCCATGCCGATATTTTTCAGATTATCTTTTGCCGAAAATCCAGGAACACAAGGAATCTGTGTCATGCCTTCACTCAAGCTCGTATGCCTTGCCCTCACGGTTCTGACCATCAGCGCCTGTGCCATCCCAACAGCGAAGACCGAACCTAACGACGTCGAGATCGCCGCCCAGAAACTGGTGGGGCAGCCGGCCAAGAATGCGTTTCAACTGTTCGGCAGGCCCGACCAGGGCATGGGGCCTTCTTCCTACGGCAGTGGAGGTTTCTACCTGTGGAACCGGGTGCAGACCCATACCACGCCAGAGAAGGTCTTCGTGCAGACCGGCGTCGAGTACGTCGGCCAGAAGGAGACCTGGGTAGGCATTGGCGGTGGCGGGGTCGGCGGCATGATGCCGGTGGGGAGCGAAGCGGTCTATCGCAAGACCGGGTATGAGGAAAACCGGACAGTGCTCGATTACTTCTGCAGCATCACCCTGTACACCGATAGCCAGAACATCATCACCGATGCCAGCGTAATCGACTGCAACAGCAAGAAGTGATCGGGTGCTCCAGCTAAACAGGGCCGCCCCCCAGTCTTGTGCAACCAGGGTTCACCCCGGGTGGCCGGCCTGCCCCCCTTAGCTGATATCATTCGGCAACTTACCCGCCGAGTCGCACACATGAATCGCCGCAAGAAAATCAACCAACTGCTGAAGGCCAACGCCAAGAAGGCCAGTGCCAAACTGGCACCGAAGAAGAAGTGCACCTACATCAGCAAGGCCGATCGCTTGAAGCTGGCGGCTGAAGCCGCTCAAGACCCGGTCATCGCACCCGAAAGCTGATCCAGCCCCCCCCCAACTGCCTTGGCCGCCGTAGCACACTGCCCCCTCCCTGAGCGGCCCTGGCCTTTACCTGAATTCACCCTGCCCCCTCAAGCCTGAGCGCTCCATCGACCTCCTGCGGCCTGCCCTGGGATAGCTGCAAGCTGCAGTTTCCGCGGCCCTGCTCGATAGCAGCAATACGCCATTAGCACATTTGCCCTAATCGACCCACGACGCCCGGCGCACCTATATTTCTACCCTTGAGCGGCCCACCTGCTGCCACGAACAAAAAACTCGAGGAGCGCCCTCTGGTCATGGCAGCCACTCACCAGAGTTCGCCCTGCCCATCGCCCGATACAGCCCCTGAGCTTGGCCACTCACTGTCTTGCCAACGGACTGAGTTGATTTTTCTTCACCCGCAAGCACCGCCTCCAGGTGCCCACCACAGCAAAGGATTGTTGCCCTATGCTCACCTCCCTCAGACCCTGGCTGCCCGCCTTGCTGCTGTGCAGCCCGCTGGCTGCACAAGCGGAAAGTGCCCCGGCCGGCGACTTCTGGATGATTCATCACCAGGGCAGCCTCAACAAGAACGAAGCCTTCATCGTCGACGGTGAACCTTCCAACATCTTCCTGCGCAAGGGCGGTGTCCGTTCGCTGGGCGTCTATCAGCTCTACGAAGAAGGCGGCAAGCCAACGATGACCGCGTATGACGTCGAAGTCGACTGCGCGAAGAACCGGGTGCGCCTGAACGGCGCGCAGAACTACAGCAAGTTCTTCAACGACTTGCGCCCGAAGAAGGTTTCCACTCAATGGCAAAAGCAGCCCGAGCCCTGGATAGCCCAGACCCGGGACTTCCTCTGTCATCCGGAGCAGCGCCAGGCGAAGCAGATGTATCCGCTCGGCAAGATGCCTACCTCGCAGATGATTTCGGCCGCTCCGGGGCTGTTCCAGTTAATGAATCACGAGCACACCAAGACGGCCATCCTGAAGATCGTCGACCAGGCATTCGATCAAATGCCCGCCAAATGAACGCACTATTTATGGAGAACGTGCGATGAAAAGACTGCTCGCACTGGGAATAGCCGCCATCCTGCTCAGCGGATGCTCGGCCATTCCGACCCTGCCCGAAGCCCAGGCCCGCAACTACTGGAAGAACCGCCCGGTTGGCGAGGCGATCGAGCACTTTGGCGTCCCCAACCAAGTCGCCACCGCCCCCGAAAAGGACTGGGTGGTACTGATCTATAAACGCGACACCTCGTACACCTCACGCGAAGCGCTCGGCACCTACACCGGCCCACAGAACGGCCAACTGGTACACGCTGAATACTGGGGCGACGTGACCAACTCAGCCAGCTGCGAAATCCGCGTCGCCATCAACCGCGCCAGGCAAGTGGACTACCTGCTGACTCGAGGCCGATGCGCCGGCATAAAGCTCAAGCCAGAAGCCTGACCCTCCTTGACCCGCCCCGGGTGGCCAGAGCCACGCCGGGCCAGGGGGCTGTTCCTGGTCCATGGCCAACCTCCATAGAGGCGGCACCAGCCGATCTACTGGGCGGTATAGCTCGCATGGCATCGAACAACCATTCCAAATTTGACCTGTCGCCACTGCTACAGCACTATCCGCCTGCCGAAAAACGTGTAGGGGTCGTGCTCGATGGCAGGGCGGCGAATTACGCTGCCACGAGCTACTCCCGCAGGTTCAAATGGCGGGCTACCGGCTGATCAATCTGCAGTCACCCCGGACAGCGCAGGGGAGGCTCGCAGGGGAGTATCGCAAGACCCAAGGTTGGCTTGGCCAGTGTCGCCTTGCCCGGCACGGTAGCGGGCGAACACTGCAAATGATTGTTGGGAGCTGTACGTGGGCGACAGTTACCTGGCAACAGTTTTTATGACAAGTTGAGCCCCCTAGGCCCCAGGGTGTTCACGTACTAATCATTTATTTACGGTGCCTGGAGTCCGGGCATTTAGTGCCGAGGTATTTATGGGATTGCTTGATAGAGATTTTAGGTTGGACAGTGGTGAACGACTCACCGCATTGCACCCGGATGCACTCCCGCCCGATGCCATCGCTCGCTATGAATTCGCACGCGAGGTCCTCGCCGACCTGCCGGGGCCGCTGCTGGGCGCCGATATCTTTTGCGGCAATGGCTATGGCACTCATCTGCTGGCGCAATCCCTGCCCTGCTTCATGCACGGCATCGACGGCTCGGCCGAGTCCATTGACCTGGCTAACCGCAATTATGTCGATTTGAACGTACTGTTCAGCCAGAAATTTTTCCCGTTTTCACTGCCAGCCAACCACTTTGATTTCATTGTGTCGATCGAGTCCATTGAGCACGTCGAGCAGGGCGAAGCGTTCTTTGGGCTGATGGTCCATGCATTGAAGCCCGGCGGCCGATTGATTATCTCCGCACCCAACTCACAGGTTGTGGACCTGAGCAAAAACCCCTACGCGTGGCACTACAAGCACTACACCGTGGAAGAGTTCCTGAGCTTGGGCGAACGGCATGGTTTGACCCTGATGACCTGGTTGGGGGCCGACTGCACGTTGGTCAATCCAAGTAGCGGAAAGGTGGTCTCGGGCAATTACTACAGCCCCCATAGCGGTGCTTTGACCGCAGGCCGTATCGGCGATACGCAAACTTTTTACTTCCAGAAACCACAGTGAGCCCGGCATGACTGTTCGCAAGAAACTCTACTTTATCGGTTGGGATTACAGTACGCCGCGATCAGTGCCCTTCAAGCGCGCGTTGCAGGATCTGGACTTCCCTTGGGAACCGGTGGCGTTGGTGCACGACAAGGTACTGATTGATGCCGTTGATGGCATTCAACTGATGACCACTGAAGACTTCCTGGCGCAATGCATTCCGGGACAAACGACGGCCCTGCTGTTTTCTCACGATGAGCAGCAACGCAGTCTGTGGCAACGCCGTGGTCGTGACCACGGTATTCAATGGGTCGACCAGGGCGAGTTGCTGATGGACTACGCCGCGCTGTTGAGCGACAGCGGGCGATCCCGGGATCTGGGGACGATGATCCTGCCGCAGGCATTCGACTCGGCAGCCCGTGACGCACTCAGGGCTTTTTGCGGGTGCTGGCCTGACGCGAAGTCCAACCAGACCTTCGAGGCGTATCTGAGCTTTCTTGATACCGGGTTGGCCACTCGGCTGTCCGAGGTCATGCAGCCCCTGAGTGAGCATCCGTTTTATCAGGCTGCCGCTCAAAGGCAGTCCATGCAGCCTTGCGAAACTGAAAACACCCTGGTTTGGGAGATCGCACCCAAGCGTACGGCCTTTCTTGAGCAAGCCGTATTGCAGTCCCCGAGCAAGCGCGTCAATTACGCATTCTCTGCAATGAATGCCGCAGGCATTACCGGCGAGGCTGCCAGGCTTAAATTGCTACTGCAGGGCCTGGGTATTTCACCTGCTGCGTCCTCCGTTCACAGCGAGGGTGGGGAGCTGTTCCAGACAGGCGTCGACGGCTTCGATTTGCCGGATATCGCGGCGCCGCGCAAATGGTTGCATCTGCAGGTTGATGATCCCGTCACCCTGCTACAAGCGCTGTCTCAGCACACTCGCGAGTTGCTGGCACATGTGCGAGTAGGTCTGCGCCCGACGCAACTGCTTCAATTGCTGGAGCGTCATCCCATCGACAGCATGACATTGATCTGCGACAGGCCTGGCCCACTGGGATTACAGGTGACAATCAATATAAAGGGGCAGTGAGCGAACTCCCCGCTCTGTGCAAATCACCCACGGGTCGACAGTCACTATGGCTGTAATCGTCCGGCCTGATCCCAACGTTCAGGGAAATGGTGTCCACCTATTGAAGTGGGCACCATTTAGCCTGATTCAGACATAGCTGACGGCTATTAATGAATGCTCAACGCTATCGCGCAGAGGGTTCAACGTACCGCTCACCGGCTATCATTCGAAAAGCATTGCTCGCATTGGCCGTCTTATCGGGCACGACACGAGCACACTCATCACTGCTTGAGCAAATCACTCGGTTTCCAGCTCTGGTCAAAGAATGCCTGCTTGGGCCCGTAAAGCCGCACGATCACCAGGAAGCCCTTGTCCGGTACGGTCTTGATCCAGTTCTTGCCCTCGCCCGGAGATTTCGGGCCAAAGTAGATATCGGTGGAGCCGTCGCTGTTCTGCACCGGCTTATCCATCTGATTGAGAGACGGGAACGGCTGGCCGTTGTCCAGGCCCGAGGCGGTCAGGTTGTCGTAGGCGGTCACCGACCAGAACAACGCCGCAGGTACATTTGCCGGCAGGTTGAGCTTGTAGGTCTGGGCACCGTCGAGGAACTTGCCGTCGGCATCACGGGTGGTCGCGGGATACTTGGCACCGGCACCGACCATGTTCATGACCATGCTGGGGCTGTCCGAGTAGGCCGAAGTGAAGAACGCCACCCGCTGCTCAAGATTGGTGAAGCTGCCACTGGACTGAAACTCGGTGTTCTCCCCGGCGAAGGTATTCACGTATTGCCGATCTTTGTAGTACAAGCCGCCCGGTTCCTTGAGCAGCAAATGGCTGGTCACCACCTTGCTCATCTTGAACGCGGTGCGCGCCGCTTCATCGAGCAATTTGCGCCGTTGCGCATCCGGAGCGAAGGGCTTGCCCTTCTCGATGCCCAAGGTGTGCAGGAAGCCACGCATGTCCATGTCTGCCGGGTCCACCGCTTCGGCGTCAATGAAGCGCGACAGCATGTCGAAATAGCGACCATCCTCGGGAAATAGCATGTTGATCGGTGCGCCGGTGGCATCGGGGAATTGCATCGGCAGCGCCGAATCCTTCTTGCCCAGCGGATAGATCTTGGTGCGCTCGACTTCAGCCACCGGCACGCTGAGGTCTTTCGGATCCTTGAAAAAGGTGCGCCAGAACAGGAACACGTTGTTGGTGCGCGAACGATAGACGTATCCCTCGGTCGGCTCCGGCCCCTTGTAGTCCGGCGGCAACAGCACGTAGGTGCCGCCCTTGCCCTTGTCGGGGCCAGCCAGGCCGACGTCACCGCGCCAGGTCTTGCCGTCGATGGTCGGCCCAACGATCGGGCGCTGGAAGAAGTCGTCGAACATGCCCTGTACACCGGGCGGTGCTTCGACCACCAGGGGACCGTACTTCTGCAGGTCCAGATAACTCATGGCGTAGACCAGATCGGAGTTCGGCGTGGTCACCAGCGTCTTGGCATTGATGCGTTTTTTCCAGGTGGGCAGGATGTTGTAGCCAGCACCGAACTGTTTTTCCGAGGCCTCCTTCATCGACCAGATGTTGATCGCCGGCAAGGCCCACAGGTACGACTGCACGGCGCGCTGGAACACCAGCTCATCGATCAGGTTGCGTGCAGTTGTCTCAGTCGGGAAGCCCTTTTCAAAGGGCTGGTTGGCCAGTTCCTCATAACGCGTCGCAGCATTGGCCAGGCCGCTCAGGGTAATGGCTGCGGCCAGGGCCGTCAGGGAAGTGCGCAAACGGTTCATGGGCTGTCCTTATGAAACGCAGTTGGAAAATCGGTTCAGTTGACCTTGACCACCGCCGGTGGTGTCCACTGGCCGTTCATCGCAGCGGCTTCCGGCCAGTAGGCGCGAACGTATAGCGAGAAGTCGGCGCCCTGGGGCGCGGGGAGCCAGTTGCTTTCCTTGTCCGCGCCCGGCGAGTCGCTTTGCACATAGAGTGTCAGCGAGCCATCGGCATTGCTCTTGAGCGCTTTGTTCTTGGTGCCGAGGGAATAGCGTCCCAACGGGTTTTCGGCGAAGAAATGCTGTTGGTTGTACAGCGTCAACGACCAGAAGCCCTTGACCGGCGGCAGCGCACCTTTGGGGAAGGTCACGCTATAGCGCTGGGCGCCATTGAGCCGAGTACCGGCCTCGTCCAGGTCCTGGTAGAAATACTTGGTCTCGATCTGCTTGTTGACGAAGATATTCGACCGGGCGACTGCCGTGCGCAGGAAGTAATCGGTACCAAACGCCGCGCCGTTGCTGATGGTGCTCCAGTGATGCGGCAATTGCTGGCCGTAGTTGCGAAACTGCAACAGCGGCTTGACCACCTCGCTGTCAGCCTTTTGCGCTTCGTCGATCATGGCTTTTTTCAGCTCGGGGTCGCGCTGGGCGATTTGCGCCAGCACCGCCAATTGCGCATAGCGCGCCTCTTCACCCGGTAGCGGCCTGGCGTCCTTGAGAATCGCCGGCAGTTCATCAAAGAACTTTTCCGGGAGCACCCAGCGGGTCTCCTCGTCTCCCGATGCCTCGGCAGGGAATTTCGGCGACTTGCTCCAGTCACGCTGCTTGAGTTTGCCGTCGTACTTGGACAGCGGGTACATATCGATGCCTGACAGATAGGGCTGGATGGCCTTGCGATCTTCGGCGGTATCGTCCTGGAATACCCGCGGGATCACGAAACCGGTGTTGGTCTTGGCGCGAAACACCTGGGCAATGCCTTCCGGTACCTTGCCATTCCAGTCCGGCCCCACCAGTAGATAGAAGCCCGGCTTGGTACCGTACATCTTGCCCAGTTCGGCGAAGCTGTCGGAGCGCAGGTCCACCAGTTGATACACCCAGAAACGGTCGCCGAAGTCCGGCACCTGAATCACCACAGGCTCGATATCCAGGGCAATGCTGCCCGCACCGTAGACCACATCCTGGTTCGGGCAGGCCACCAGTCGCTCGCCAGGGGAAATGTAATCGGTGAGCATCGACAGATGGTTGATCGGTGCTACGGGCACGATACCGCCCATCAGTCCCGGCTCCGGCAGGTCCTTGAACTTCTGCCGGCGGTTGAAGATATTGGCCATCGGCCAACCCCAGAAATACGCTTCCCGCGCCATCATCCGTACGTAGGTTTGCGTGACCTTCACATCGGCTTCAGGCCCGGAGACCTGCGCCATCGGCGAGGTTTGCGCCTGCACAAGCATCGCGGCGAGCATCACTGACGTAGCAATCAAGCCACTGATGAATACGGGGGCTTTCTTCATGCGGCTGCTTCCTTGCTTGAGTGTTTTTTTGGCGAGCGAATCTTTTGCGGCAAGATTGATCGTTGAAAAAACTAGCAGAGGATCCGGGTTCTGCCAGAGAAACGGACAGCAATTCGCCCTCTCCCTGCCTCTAGCTGCGCAGGTCGTTATGGGCCTGCGAAGTCGAATTCGCACAGCGTTCAGAGTTCGATATGTGAGGTGAATCACAGCGTATTCTTGCTCTTTGCGCATGCCATCGGACCGGCCTTCCTAAATATTGCGCTCTACCCTCAAACCATTAATATTGCTGTTCAACACCCCCTGCCAACGCCCATCAAGGATTGATACATGAAACTGTTCCGGCAGCGCTCTGCCCTACCCGCCGCGTTGCTCCTCGCTCTTTCCCTCTCCGGTTGCGTCTCCGATCTCGATTCGGGTGCCTACGGCAGCATGGACGATCCGCGCTACGCGCAGCTGTTGGACCAGGTGGACGCAGCACTCAAGGCGAACATGGCGGTGGTGCTGGTGGCGGACGTGATGCCGCACAAGTCGCTGAGCGATGCGCTGACCATGACTCAATGGACGCCGACGGTGATCTGGGAATACGAGAAGGATCCGAAGGTGACCTTCGGCCGCAAGTTCCAGACCAACGCGCTGCAGAGGCCGCCTGGCGAAACCTACCTGTTCAAGGCCTTCGAGGTGCACATCCTGCCACCGGGCAAATACTTGCTGACCGGCGGCGACGACTACCAGATCCACGGCTTGCTCGACCAGGTCGGCGCCCGCAGCGGCCCACCCGGTTCGGGCCATGGCGCCAACGGGACCGCCTACCTGTCCCCCGAGCTGTACCGCGAGTACTACAGGGAAGAGGTCTGGAAGGACGCGACCTATGGCAGCGAGACCAAGACCGAAGGTGTCTGTACCGCCGTGCTCAGGGCTTCGGGTGCCTGCGTGAGCTGGGGTGAACAGCAATATACCCAGACAACGGCGCTCTCCCCGGGCGGCTATTACCAACAGACCGATTCTCGCGACGTTCCCGCGATCAAGGTCCAGGCGCGCCTGCCGGTCGACAAGGCGCTTGCCAGTTTCACCATCCAGGGCGGCCAATTGCTGCTGGCCCCACGCATGCACCTGAAGACCCCTGGCTACAAGTACCAGCAGTCGAAGTGCCGAGCGATTGACCCGAAGAAAATCGAGTGCCCTCTCGACAACCTGACCGTCTATACCTGGCCGGCGCCCATGAGCTTTACGCAGAATCTCATCGAGCAGCGCAACCTGAGCGAGAAGCACCGGCAGTTGCTGTCCAGGCTCCAGCCCATGCAAATCACGCCGCTGGGCAAGCAAGGCATGGAAGATCCCATCTGGGGCGTGCCGTTGTCACTGGCCAAGTAAGACAAGTCCGGGGGTATGGGCGTCTCATCGAATACCGTGTCGAGCATGCGCTCGGGGGCCTGTTTGCCTGAATTCGGCACGCCCCCAGTGCAAGCCCTGCCACCCCGATGGGGCCGACTGCCCACTTGCCCCTCCTGGCAATTGGAACGCTGCTATGAATAAACGTGTCCCCGCCCTGATTTTCTCATCCGCCTTGCTGGCCGCATGCGGCCCCAACAAAATTGTCTACGACCTGCCTTCACCCAGCGGGAAATATCATGTGCAAGTACGCCAGTGCCCGCAAAGCGGATCCATCACTTGGAGCGAGAAGCTCCAGGTCTCGGTACTGGAATCCGGCGTATCGGCAGCCTGCCAATCTGCGGTGCAAGCCTTGGCTCAGTTCGACGCCAATGAGGCCGCAAGCCAGCTCCAGCTCGAATGGATTTCAGATACTGAACTTAGGGCCTGGCTGCCAGGCTTCAACCTCGACTACGGGCCATCATCGGCAACCTACAAACACGACAATCCGGTCAAGGTGACTTTCTCGCCCAAATAATGAGCGCTGGGTTTGCGAGGTATCGACTTACATCGAACGCTTCTCTACCCAACGTCGATATTGGCGGGTGCGAAAGGCCATGGCGAGTTGTTGCAGCACCAGCGCACGCAACGGCGACACGCTCGGATCGGTTTTTTTGGCCCGGCTGAGTTTGCGTAATTGATACTTGACCACCGCCATATTGGCCAAGGCCGCAATGGCCTTGTTTTTCCAGGTGATCGGCGGCAGTTGCGGCGTACTGTCTTTGCCCAGCAGCCAATCACGGGGCAGGTGCGGATCGATGGCCAACGCCGTGCCGATCCCCACCATGTCCACGCCACTCTGGACGACCATTTCAGCGATCGGACGTCGCCGCACTCCCCCTGTGACCATGACCGGCATCCTGGCGACGGTGCGGATGTCACGCGCAAACTCAACGAAATAGGCCTCGCGCGCCAGGGTACGACCGTCACGGGCTTCGCCCTGCATGGCCGGCGCCTCGTAGCTGCCGCCTGACAACTCAACCAGATCCACCCCCAGCTCGTTGAGCAGTTCAACCACCTTCCGGGCATCGTCGGCGGTGAAGCCTCCCCGTTGAAAATCGGCGGAGTTGAGTTTGACCGCCACCGCAAAATCGGCAGACACCACGGACCGTACCGCCTTGACGATTTCCAGCAGCAGGCGCGCGCGGTTTTCCAGGGAACCGCCCCATTCATCGGTTCTTTGATTGGTCAGCGGCGAGAGGAACTGACTCAGCAGATAGCCGTGTGCGGCGTGGATCTCCACACCAGTGAACCCGGCCTGCTCACCCAGACGCGCGGTACGGGCGAAACGCTGGATGACATCATCGATCACACTCGCAGTCATCGCGTGAGGCGTTGCGAAACGTTTGGACATCTTGCCCAGGTCCAGCGGTATGGCCGAGGGTGCCCAGGTTTTCTGCCCGAGGTTTGCCTGCATCTGGCGGCCAGGGTGGTTGATCTGCAACCAGAACTGCGCGCCGCCGGAACGGCCAATCCGCGCCCAGCGCTTGAACTTGTCCAGTTGCTGCTCATCTTCCAGCACCACACCGCCGGGCCCGGTCATGGCACGGCCATCGACCATCACGTTGCCGGTGATGATCAGGCCCGCGCCACCCTCGGCCCAGGCCTGATACAGGCGCATCAGTTCTTCGGAAGGTGCCTGGTCGGCATCGGCCATATTCTCTTCCATGGCGGCCTTGGCGATACGGTTCTTGATGGTCGAACCGTTGGGAAGCATCAGGGTATCGAACACATTCATGGGGGTAGCCCTCAGTGGAGATGGGGCCACCTTAAGATTGAAGTGAACTTTAAGGTCAATAGCCTTTTGCAACTTCACCCAAGAATCTTTACTCGATGTTCAAGGCGCCCGAGCCGGGCAGCTTGGTCACTAGATCAGCCCCCAGCAGCTTGGCGGGCGTGTAGGCCCCACCCATCGGACGCACCTGCAACAGGTGACTAACCACACTCAAGGCGGCATGAATCGTCAGGCTGTAGACGTTGGTGGTATGCACCCGCGCGACCTTGCGATCGCCCCGAGCGTTACGGGCCTCGCCCCACACATAGGTGCCTTGGTCGGCACGCTTTTGTTCGTCCGGACCCACCACTGTCTTGCCGATGCGCTCCTTGAGCAGCCTCTGTACCCAGGACCACCCCAGCAACGGGCGGATGAGGTTGGCGAATCTGGCACCGCGGATCATGCCGGCAGAGCCCGGTATGAACACTTCGATATTGGGTATGCCGGTGGTGTGATAGGCCGTCGAGATATCGCCCCAGGGAATAGTCATCGAAAGTTTCTCACCGGCGCCGAAGTCGATACGCCGTACCCGATACGCCAGCGGCACCGAGACGATCCTACCGTCACGACGGACCTTGCCGCCCTGCGCCATGCCCTCGATGGAGGTCTTGGCAGTACCGGGCGAAAAGCTGGAGCGGGAATCGAAGCCCAATGCCAGATGCGTGGCATCCGGCAGCGCGTCTTTCAGTGCGGCGGCGACACAATCGGTCGGGACTACGTCAAAGCCGACGCCGGGGCAAATGACCACCCCCGCGGCTCGCGCCCGCTCATTCAGGGATTGGGCATGTTCGAATACGGCGATCTCGCCGGTAATGTCCAGGTAGTGCGCACTGGCCCTCAGGCAGGCTTCGATCATCGGTGCCGCGGTGGCTGAAAACGGCCCCGCGCAATGCAGCACCAATCCAAGCCCCTTGACCTGCGCAAGCAAGCGCGCATCGTCATCCAGCCCGAACACCCGGGCTTCAAGGGCCAGCTCCCGGGCCAAGGCTTCGACCTTGTCGCGATTGCGCCCGGCCAGCACCGGCCTGAGCCCGCGCTTGACGGCGTCGCGAGCGATCAACTCGCCGGTATAGCCATTGGCGCCATAGATCATCCATTTCATCTGCGTATCCGGGTTGTCTTGCTGACTCATGCGTTGCTCCAGACTGGATTGATAACGTGCGTTATTGCCTTGCCCCTTGCGCATCAGACGCTAGCGTTAAAGTCAGGTTGAGGGTCAAGCAGAAGTACGAGCGTATCCGCAAAAATTATTTGCCGTCGCGGGGTTGACCTTAAAGCCAGGTTTAAGGTGAGCATGCGCCGAACTGCTCGCCTGATGAAGCCGGAATGATGATCAAGCCCCTTGTTTCCTGTGTATTGATATTGATAGGTGGTGCTTTCATGACGATTGCCAATGCTCAGCCCAATTCCTCGATGGCAGGTTCCAGGGAGCACCAGATACTGGTGATCATGACCAACCACGCCAGCTATCCCTCACGCAGCGATACCACCGGGTTGTGGCTGACGGAGCTGACACATTTCACCGATGTGGTGGAGGCTGCCGGCTACACCACAGTGTTTGCCAGCCCCAAAGGGGGCGCGGTGCCTCTGGACGAGCGGAGCCTGGGGTGGTTGTACATGGACAAGGCCGCCCGGCAGCATTTGCAGTCCGCAACCTTTCGCGCTCGGCTGCAGAACACGTTGCCGATCGCTGATGTGGACCCTTCCCGCTTCAGCGCCATTTATTTCACCGGGGGCCACGGGGTCATGTGGGACTTCCCCAACAACCCTGATCTGCGGCGCATGGCCGAAACCATCTACAACCAGGGTGGCATCGTCTCAGCCGTGTGCCATGGCGTAGCGGGCCTCCTGGATCTGAAAGATGACCAGGGCCGGTTGATCATCAAAGGCAGAAACATCACCGGATTCTCTGATCGCGAAGAGTGGCTATCGGGAATGAAAAGCCAGGTGCCCTTCTTCCTTGAGGACCGTCTCGTAAGCCAGGGCGCGCGTTACCACAAGGGCTGGCTGCCGTTCACTTCCTTTGCCCTGACTGATGGAAGGCTGGTGACCGGCCAGAACCCGCAATCGCCTCGGGCCGTAGCTGAAGCCGTGACCGCCGCGCTCTGCGCGAGCGACGTAACTCGCTGCCCCCCAGGGTCGATCCCGGCCCCTTGAAAAAGAGCGACTGAAACTCGCAACCGAGCTTTCGACTGCATTGCTGTTCAACCCATTTGCCAACGCAGCGTTGGCGGAGACGCCTGAAATGCCCAGTCCGACCGACACCACCCTCATCGATATCGCCGGCCATCAGGTGCCCGTCGTCAAAGGCGGTCTCTACGACCGCTTTCGGTCCAACCCGCCACTGTCGGTAATCGCCGCCGAAATACCAGGCGTTGATCTGAGCTGGTTCAAGAGCCTGGAAAAGAACAAGGTCGAGATAGGCTTCCAGTCGTTTTCGCCCAACTTCTACTACCAGAACAGCCAGGTTACGGCTGTCTACACGGCCGACCTCGACCGGCTCCGGGCGCTGATGCCGCCCGAACTGGCAGCAACGGTGCAACCGCTGCAGATCTGGCCGGGGCGTGGCCTGATAGCGTTCACCGCGTATACCTACGAGCATTGCGATAACGACGCCTACAACGAGGTGGCCGTGTCGATCATCACCAACAAACCCGGCAAAGCCAACCTGGGTCCGCTCACATTGATTGGCCAGTCAATCTCGGGAGACTTCTGGGGCTACGTGCTCAAGTTGCCGGTCAATACAGAGTTGGCACGGGTACGCGGTGTCGTCGGTTATAACCTGCCGAAGTGGCTGACCGGCATTGACCGCAAAGAGAGTGCGCAATCGGTGGTCTATGACATCACCGACAGCCAGACCGGCAAGCTGGACCTCTCCTTCACCGCGAAAAAGCTCGAGAAGTTATCCCGCAGTGTCAAAATCATCACCAACAGTTTCACCAACCTCGATCACCAGGGCCAACTGGCCTACGGGTACGCTGTTTCCCGCCAGCTCAGGCACGGTTCCAGCCGTGACGCCGATGCGGCCATCCTCACATTGGGCGACGGCAGCCTGTCGAACTACATCCGCTCCCTGAAGCTGGGGAAACTGCTGAAGTACGAATACGTACCGCAGTTCCAGAGCGCGCTCTATGCGCCAAAACCGCTCGCTACGCTGGTTGGCGAGCGCTGAGAGCTGGGGTGCCCGTCAGGCCCCGTACGCCTGGCGGGTGGTTCTCTTCCTGGCGGCCCCTGCCGCACGTTTGCCCGAAGCAAGCGCCACGCCCTCTTCGCGCAAACGATTGATCAGCATTTGCGCATTGTCCGCACACGCCATGCCCTCGGGTTTGCCCTCGATGCCCTTGATGACCAGCAGCAGTTGCTCCTTGTTCTGGGCCAGCCGCTGCTGCAGGACTTCAATTTCCTCGACCTTTTGCTTGAGGCCACCCAGCAACTGATCGTGTTGCCAGCCACTGGCATTCATCGGCATCAACTGGCGGATTTCATCCAACGAAAAGCCCGCTGCCTGGGCGCCGGTAATGATCTCGAGAACCCATTCGGTATCCGGTGCGTAATCGCGATATCCATTTGCCTTGCGCTCGACCGATTTGATCAGGCCACTGGCCTCATAGAAGCGGATGCGAGAAGGCGCCAACCCGCTGATTTTCGCCAATTCACCAATTCTCATACCTCACCCCTAAAAACCGTTGACCTTGAAGTTGACTTTAAACCTAAAGTCATAAAGCGGCCAAGCTGCCCAGGTTCAATGCATTGCTCCACCGTCATGGGCCCATGGGTAGACGCAGATCAATCGACAAACACAGCCTCTGCAACACCTATGGAATGGGCTGCACTTCGTTCATCAGGGCCAAGGCCGAATCTCGAGTCGGTCGAGGCCATACCTTCACTCGGGAGATACGAACATGGGATACGTCACTACGCGGGACGGTGTTGAAATCTTTTACAAGGACTGGGGGCCAGGTGATGCCCAGGTCATCTTTTTCCATCATGGATGGCCGCTCAGCGCAGACGATTGGGACGCGCAGATGCTCTTTTTCCTGGACCACGGCTATCGGGTCGTTGCCCACGACCGACGGGGGCATGGGCGCTCCAGCCAGGTCTGGGACGGCCACGACATGGATCACTATGCCGACGACGTCGCCGCCGTGGTCGACCACCTCGGCGTACAAGGCGCCGTCCATGTCGGACACTCCACAGGCGGGGGTGAGGTCATCCATTACATCGCGCGCCACGGTGAAGACCGGGTGTCGAAGGCCGCCATCATCAGCGCCGTGCCGCCGCTGATGGTTCAGGCTGCGAACAATCCTGGCGGTTTGCCGAAATCGGTTTTCGACGACCTGCAGAGCCAACTGAAAGCCAACCGCGCACAGTTCTATTACGACGTTCCGGCAGGACCTTTTTACGGCTACAACCGCCCAGGTGCGAAACCGTCCGAGGGCATCGTGTGGAACTGGTGGCGACAAGGCATGATGGGCTGTGCCAAGGCACACTATGACGGGATCGTGGCGTTTTCTCAGACCGACTTCACCGAGGATTTGAAGGGTATCAAGATCCCCGTACTGGTGATGCACGGGGACGATGACCAGATCGTGCCCTATGAAAATGCCGCAGTTCTGTCCGCCGGACTTCTGCAAAACAGCATCCTGAAAATCTACCCCGGCTTCCCCCACGGAATGCCGACAACTAACGCCGATACCATTAACGCTGATCTACTGGCGTTCGTGCGTAACTAAACCACTGGGGCGGGTAAAGACCCGCCCTTGCTGGCTTAAAACCAGTAAATCTCCGGAGCAAAGACCGAGTCGCCGCCATCGGAAAACACTGGACTACGAAACACCCGCCGAACGATTTAGCCAATCTGTTGCATCGACCGGTTGAATCCACAGCCAGAAGCGGTCACTGCATAAACTCGGCGCACGCGAACCGGCAAACCGGAACGCCTGCGGTGTCCACGCTCTGGAAAAAGACTCAGGTGCCCAAGCACTTTAACAACAGGGCCAACACCCAATCTTCTTGCGAGGCCAATGCCGTGCTGATCTCCTCGCATCTCCCATTCAGAGACAGCAGGTTGCCAGCCAGTACTTCTCCACTGGACATGCACATATCCAAAACAATACTAAAAACCCCGTTACCTACCTGCTTGCTTTCAAAAACAAGCTCAACCTCTTTAGGGAAGATCGTCACGTAGACGAAGAGTATTCCATTCGCGTATGTGTAGTGGCCATGATTTCTTTTGAGTAAAACATTCTGGCTTTTCGAAGCCTTCACATAAACATTATCTAAAAACCTTTGAAGGATGAGCAAAGGCTCTGGCTTTTCAGTGCTCATTGGGTTTCCTTGCGAGCAGTAGACTTCAACACGCCATTCTAACCAACATCGACGGCGCCCGAGCTGCACGATGCGCAGGGGCGGCCATCTGCGGGTCATTGCCCTCTGTGATGAGTAGTTGTTCTTAGCTATCTGCTTACCAGCCCAGGGCCTCGCCCCCCCATAACACCCAGCTCGCCAAATGCAACCGGGGTAGGGAGAATAGGACCTCGACCCCCTACCTGAATCTGCACTGACCGCTTTCGGCCGATTGCTGCTGCACGACAAGAGTAAAAGATGGAGCTGTATGATGATTGATAGCCTGGAGGTTCAAGAGTTCGATTACCTTGAACAGGCGTTACTTGAAGCGAGCGTGCCTTTCAGTGAAATAACACGTCAGTACGCACGCTATTTGCTCAGCCTGATCGACGGCGGTGTACTTGCTAGCATTTCCACCCCTAAGTTGAAAGTGCTGATTCCATATATCGAAAAAAGCATCCAGCGAGAACCTATAGAAAGCGATGGGGATCTCCGGAGAAGGCTTGTACTAGAACTCTGGACGGTAGAGCAACAGCACCGTAAATCAGATGAAGACTTTGCGAACCTCATACGCTGTGTACTTTTTTGCTTTGCAACAGAAGAGTGCTGGATAGAGGAAGGCACTGGGGACGCGACGCCTATCTATCTTTATTTTCTGGCTCTAAAAAAAATACTACCTGGCACAAGAAAAGCCTTTATCAAAGGCTTTCAAGATTTTATTGCAGCCAACGGGAAATACACGCTTCACGAATAGATTGGCCCGGCCAGGCATCTTTAGATTCACTGCGCTGAAACGCCGCCAGACGGGCCTTGGCAGGCCGAAACTCTCGAAACCGCCCCAAAAGCGGGTTCGGCCACATGATCCAAAGCACTGAAACTGTTACGCCCGGTCATGCCCGGACATCCACATACATCTGATGGAGCAGCCTGCGGCGAACCTCTGGACCGGATCCTGGGGCAAAACGATGGTTTCATCGAACACGCCGGGATGTTCGCCATTCCTCGCGGTATATCTTAAAATGCGCGGTTGCCGAAGAACCGTCATGACCATAGCCATGAAAGGCTTCCATTCTTTACAGATAAGTGTGGTCAAGATGAACAAGCCTTTCATTACACTGTGCCCTGAAATTACTCGGGCGCACGCGCTGACATTGATGGATTGGTTGGAGGATGAGCGCGTTACCTGCTTTCTGAGCGATTCGCGTCACGTCTCCCGCTCCATCGAACAAGTCATCGATCGGACTCAATTGCCGATCCTGACCCATCTATTCAACCGGGACGGCCGGTTCTTCATGGCCTATGACCGGCATGACGCCCCGGTGGGCTTTGTCCGTCTGGTCAAGACCGGCGCCAATTGCGAGATAGTCCTGGTCATCGGAGACAGCGACAAATGGGGCCGGAACCTGGGCGCCCGCACCATCCGCGAAGGCATGAAACTGGCCTTCCTCGACATGCGGGCCGAGAAGCTCATCGCCAAGATCCACCCGGACAACACGCGCTCGCTGAAAGCCTTTCAGCGCAGCGGCTTTGTGCTTGAAAGCGAAACGCCGACATTGAAGTCTTTTTCCATGACGGCCGAGCGCTATCTCCAGTTCTTGCGCAAAGGTACCGTTGTCGACTCCACTGAGATCTACATCACTGAAATCGACAAGGCCAGGCTCGAGAGCCTGATCGTGTTCGAGCAAGGCCCGACGATTGTTGAACTCGAACATGAGCTTGAGCGAGCCATTGTCGTCAAGCCCCAGCAGGTGGCGCGCAACGTCATCACGATGAACTCCAGGGCCTTGCTGCAACTGGACGACGAAGAGATCGAAGTGGCCTTGGTCTACCCTGAAGACGCGGACAGCACCGCAGGGAAGCATTCGGTTTATTCCGATATAGGCGCCGCCATCCTTGGCTATCAGGAGGGGGACACCATCGACTGGCGAATCTCTGATCGCACCCGCCGGATTGAAATCAGGAAAGTGCTTTACCAGCCGGAGGCTGCGGGGGATTTCCACCTGTAAGTGCGCCCTTTGCTTAGTGTTCGGCCATCAAGCGCGAGCGTTTCCCAGAGGACGGCGCCTCGCGCTCCATGCGTGAGCACCCCACCGCTTCGACACCTCCAATAGGTGCCCGTGATACTGGTGCCAAAGGGTGCCGAGCAGATCTCCCTCAGGCGCTCCGCATCTCGTCGCTACAACTCAAGAGCTCGATTGAAAACCCGGGTTATTCAGGTTGCCGCGGCATGCAGACTTGGCATGTACCTGGCCACCGCCTTCGAACCATGCGAACCGATGTCGCCGGCTACAGCGACTTGGCTGGTGCAGCGATCCCTTCCGATCGTCTAAGGAGTGGACATGCTGTTTTCCAGATACAGAAAAAGCGCTCACCCCGAGGGTATTAAAACCTCGTGACATATTCGCTGGATTGCTTATGGCGGGGTATTTTGTAATAAATTTGCAACATAAAAAACATGCTGATAATTTTTAAATATGGAATATCCCATCATATAAGAATATTCCTATTTTAATGAAAAATATGATTGCGCCATTGACACATTTATATTTTTTTGTCTGAAAAAACAGGAGTAACGGATCTGTGGGTTAGCCCGCTGAAAGGAGAACTCTGCTATGAAACTACACCACTCACTATTTCTAGCACTACCACTACTTGTGTATTCCTCGCTCTCATTGGCGACACCAAACTGTGCAATAAAAGAGCAGAAAATCAGAACACAACTCGAGTATGCAACTCACTATGGCAATATTCATCGCATTGCCGGGTTGAATCGCGCCTTGACCAATGTGCAGACCTATTGTTACGACGGCTACAAAAATGGCTATACCGGATACGATTACACCTCTGCGACTAAATCCACCACGCCCTCTGCCACTCCATCGTATGCACCGATTCGGCATTCTCAAGTGGCGGAAAAGCAGCGCAAAGTAGAAAAAAGCAAGGAAAAGCTGCAAGAGGCACAGCTTAAAGGTAAACCAAGCAAAATCGCCAAGCAGCAGAGAAAATTGGATGAAGCCGAATTTGAACTAAGGCAGGCGCAGTCATTGGAGCAACAACCTAGTTGATGCGAGCAACGTTTAATCTCAGATAAACAACGCTGTAATAGCCTTTATGCCTGAAGGTGACCGATCACTCGGTCACCGAACTGCGCTATAAAGATATTATTTTATTTGTATCTACCTTGCTCATGCCTACATATGAATCACTTCAGCCCCCTTCCATTCGCAAGCTGAACAACTCAGGGTTTCACCGCTACCGCTGCCACCTTCTGGCCTCAGATCGACGATCCAATTGGCCGATTTGATGGCATCCAGGTCACGCACTCAATGGAGAGAACGCTCTCTCAAACGCCAGGCTAAGAACAGGCTATTTGCAGAATCGATCCCCACAATTGCGGAAGCGATTACCCAAATCCCAGGCAATAAAAAACCCCGTAGACGTTAATCTACGGGGTTTTCAAGGGTGGAGGCCGAGGTCGGAATCGAACCGGCGTAGGCGGATTTGCAATCCGCTGCATAACCATTTTGCTACTCGGCCCCAAATGTCCAATGCCTGAAACACAACACTGGACACGAACAAACTGGAACGGCTAACGAGATCAACTTCATCTCGTAACTCTTTGATTTCTAAAGAGTTTTTCCGTTTCCTCGCTGAGGAATGGTCGCAATTATGGACGTGTTTTCCATTCCTGGCAACTCCTATTCGAGATTTTTTCTGCCGGGCTGTTTCTACAGGTTTCCGGGCTGAGCCAATCCGTCGGGCGAACAGCCTGGTGTTCGCCAACGAGGCGGGATGATTGCACAAACCCATCCAGATAGCTGCCCCCTTCTGTGTTTGCCCACCTACCCGATCGGGTTATGGCGTGGGCCGGGGCGCTCGCGGACAGTTACGCCAACGGCTCGACCCGGGCTCCTTCCATCACGTTCAAGGCGGAATTGAAGTATGCGTACAGCTTTCCCTGCGATGTTTGGCGTGGTTCTGGCACTGACGGCGGCTTGGGCCCAGGCCGGGGAGCCCGGAGACAAGACCCTGCGCCTGTACAACTGGTCGGACTATATCGGCGAGAACACCCTCGCCGGGTTCGAGAAGGCCACCGGGATCAAGGTGATCTATGACACCTTCGATTCCTATGAAACCGTCCAGGGCAAGCTGCTGCCGGGGCGCTCCGGCTACGACCTGGTGGTGCTCAACGCGGCCCTGGTGCCGCCCTTGATCAAGGCGCGGGTGTTCCAGCCGCTGAACAAGGCCTTGCTGCCCAGTTGGCAGAATCTCGACCCGCAGGTGCTCAAGAGCCTGGAAAGCTACGACCCGGGTGTGCAGTACTCGGCGCCCTACACCTGGGGCAGCAATGGCGTGACCTATAACGTCGACAAGGTCCGCGAGCGCATGCCGGACGCGCCCATCGGTTCTCTGGCCATGCTCTTCGATCCCAAGGTGGTGTCGCGCTTCGCCGATTGCGGGGTGACACTGCAGGATTCGCCCACCGACATTCTGCCGCTGGTGCTGGCTTACCTGAGGCGCAATCCCAACAGCGCCGCCCCCGATGATTTGAAAGCGGCGCAGGATGCCTTGATGGCGGTGCGCCCCTATATCCGCAAGTTCGACTCCACCAGCTACCTCAATGGCCTGGCCAATGGCGACCTGTGCGTCAGCGCCACCTGGTCCGGCGACTACGCCACGGCCCAGGCCAGGGCCAACGAGGCCGGGGCACCGGTCAAGCTCGACTATTTCATTCCCAGGGAAGGCTCGCTGATCTGGTTCGACGATTTCTATATCCCCGCCGACGCGCCGAACGTGGCCAGCGCCCATGCCTTTATCCAGTACCTGCTGCAACCTAAGGTCATGGCCGAGGTCAGCGACTACATCCGCTACGCCAACGCCAATCTCAAGTCCACGCCACTGTTGAGCGCCGAGGTGCGGGACAACCCGGCGATCTACCCCGATGCCCAGACCCGCGAGCGGCTGTTCACCCAGAAGATCCAGACGCCCGCCAGCACCCGGCTGATCACCCGTACCTGGAACATGGTGAAGATCGGCAAGTGAGCCCCCCGCCCCCACAGACTTTCCACCCCATATTGCGACCCGAGGTGAAGCCCATGGCTATCCAACCCGACGCCTTCTTCCAGCAGTTCGACGATTCGAAACTGGTGGCCGCCGACAAGGCGCACTACATGCACGGCTTCCATATGTTCGACGAACACCGCGAGCAGGGGTCGTTGAATATCGCTGCCGGCGACGGCGCCTACATCTATGACACCGCCGGCACCCGCTACCTGGATGCCGTAGGCGGCATGTGGTGCACCAACATCGGCCTGGGCCGCGAGGAAATGGCCGAGGCCATCGCCGACCAGGTGCGGCAACTGGCCTACTCCAACCCGTTCTGCGACATGGCCAATGTCAGCGCCATCGAGCTTTGCCAAAAGCTGGCAAGCCTGGCCCCAGGGGACCTGAACCACGTGTTCCTGACCACCGGCGGCTCCACCGCGGTGGACACCGCCTACCGCCTGGTGCAGTTCTATCAGAACAGTCGCGGCAAGCATGAGAAGAAGCACGTGATCTCGCGGCACAACGCGTACCACGGCTCCACCTTCCTGACCATGTCCATCGGTAACAAGGCCGCTGACCGAGCGCCTGAATTCGACTTCATGAGCGACCTGTTTCACCACATCTCCTGCCCCAACTACTACCGGGCGCCGGCCGGCATGAGCGAAGCGGACTTCCTCGAGTTCCTGGTAGCGGAATTCGAAGACAAGATCCTCACCCTGGGCCCGGACAAGGTGGCAGCGTTCTTCGCCGAACCCATCATGGGCTCCGGTGGGGTAATCATTCCGCCCGAGGGTTATCACCGGCGCATGTGGGAAATCTGCCAGCGCTACGACCTGCTGTATGTCGCCGACGAAGTGGTGACCTCCTTCGGCCGCCTAGGTGCTTTCTTCGCCTCCGAGGAAGTGTTCGGCATGCAGCCGGACATCATCACCACTGCCAAGGGCCTGACCTCGGGCTACCTGCCCCTGGGCGCGTGCATTTTCTCCGAGCGCATCTGGCAGGTCATCGGCGAGCCGGGCAAGGGTCGCTGCTTCACCCACGGTTTCACCTACAGCGGGCACCCGGTGAGTTGCGTCGCGGCGTTGAAGAACATCGAGATCATCGAGCGGGAAAACCTGCTGGCCCATGTCGAAGAGGTCGGCGTCTATATGGAGCAGCGCCTGCAGACCCTGGCCGAACTGCCCCTGGTGGGCAGCGTGCGCTGCAAGCGGCTGATGGCCTGCGTCGAATTCGTCGCCGACAAGCGCACCAAGGCGCTGCTGCCCGACGGGCTGAACATCGCCGAGCGCATCCATCTGCGGGCCCAGGCCAAAGGCTTGTTGGTGCGCCCCATCGGCCATCTCAATGTGATGTCGCCCCCCTTGATCATCACTCGCCAGCAGATCGACGAAATAGTCGCCACCTTGCGCGACTGCATCCTCGAAGCCGCCGCCGAACTGCGCCAGAACGGCCAGTACCTGGGCCAATGACCCCTAGCCGCTGGCAGCGCGAATATCGGCCCGGGGTCTTACCGGGCCTGCGCCCGACCGTTAGACTGCCGGGCATGAGCGCACCTGCAAACACTTCTACCGCCCCCCTCAGCCTCCCTGCCCTGCAGGCCTGGCACGCCTGCCTGGCCCAGGCCTTCGGCAGCGTGGACGATGGCACTTTCCTGCAGCACCTGGCGACGGCGCTGAACGCCCTGACGCCCATCGAATCGATGATGATCAGCCTGGAACGCAAGGGCCTGCCACCGCAATTGCTGCATGAACGGGGCATAGTCGGCGCCTACCGCGACGAAATCATCAACCGCTACTTTTCCCGCGGTTATCTGCTGGATCCGTTCTGCCTGGCGGTGGAAAACGGCCTGGCCGAAGGTTTCTATCACCTGTCGGAAATCGCCCCGGACGACTTCTTCAGCAGCGAGTACTACAAGACCTACTACCTCAAGACCGGGGGCGCGGAAGACAGTTACTACATCGTCGACCTCGATCCCCAGAGCAAGATTTCCCTGTGCATGTTCCAGGGCCTGAGCGGCGAGCGCTTCGCCAGCGAACCCCTGGCGCTGCTGCGGGCGGTGGAACCGCTGGTGCGCGAGCTGATCCGCCGTTTCGGCAGTGGCGGCCTGCAATCGCTGTTGCGCCAGGCCAGTCAGGACGAACTGCCCGCCCCGGCACCGGCCAACTTCAACCAGCAGATCGAAGCGGCGTTCATGAGCTTTGGCCAGCCACTGCTGACGGTTCGCGAGCGCGAAATTGCCCACCTGATCCTGCGGGGGCACTCGGTAAAATCCACGGCCAAGGTGCTGGAGATTTCCCCGGAAACCGTGCGCATGCACCGCAAGAACCTCTACACCAAGCTGACCATCAACTCCCAGGCCGAGCTGTTCGCGCTATTCATCGACTGGCTGACCCAGCCCCCACCGACCAGCCAAAGCCCCCTGTAGGAGCGAGCGTGCTCGCGATGCACTCAAAAACGCCGCGGTCACTGAGTGAACGCGGCGTTTTCGTTGACGATCTTCGCGAGCAAGCTCGCTCCTATGGCCTTTCCATCAGCGAGCGGCCCAGGCGTTGAAACGCTGCTCCAGCTCCTCGCCATGATCGACCCAGAACCCCGCGTCCACTGCCCTGGCGCCCTTCAAATTGGCCTCGAAGGTCGGCAGTTGCCGCTGCACCGCCTCAGGCAGCAACGGCAGCGCCTGACGATGCACCGGCCCGTAGGGGATGTTTTCAGAGAACACTTTCTGCGCCTGGGGCTGGCTGGCGAACAGAATGAAGGCTTCGGCCAGGGCCTTGTTCGGCGAGCCCTTGACCACCGCCCAGTACTCCGGATCGTACAGGCTCTGGGGCCAGAGGATACTCAGTTGCATGCCCTCCTTCTGGGCCATGGCAATGCGCCCGTTGTAGGCTGCGCTCATCACCACGTCACCGGCCACCAGCCACTGCGGCGGCTGAGCCCCGGCTTCCCACCACTGGATGTAGGGCTTGATCTGGTCGAGCTTGGCAAAGGCCCGGGTCACGCCCTCGGGGGTGTTGAGCACCTGATACAACTGAGCAGGCGCCACACCGTCGGCCAGCAAGGCAATTTCCAGGGTGTACTTGGCGCTCTTGCGCAAGCCGCGCTTGCCGGGGAAGTCCTTGAGGTTCCAGAAATCCGCCCAGGACTGCGGCGCCTTCGCCAGCTTCTGCGGGGCAAAGGCCATGACCATCGACCACACATAAGTGGCGACCCCGCATTCGGTCAACGTGCCGGGCACGTACTGCGCCGGGTCCCCGAAACGGGCCAGGTCCAGGGGTTCGAACAGGCCCTCGTCACAGCCACGCAGCAGCTCCGGGCTCTCCACTTCGACCACATCCCAGCTGGTCTTGCCGACATCGACCATGGCCTTGATCTTCGACAGCTCGCCATTGTATTCGCCGGCCACTACCCGGGCCGCCCCGCTCTGGTTGAATGGCTGGAAGTAGGCCTGCTCCTGAGCCTGTTTGGTGGCTCCGCCAAAGGAAATGACCGTGAGGTTCTGCGGCTGGGCGTAAGCCCCGGTGCACAGCAAAACCCACGACAACGCAACGCCGCAACGCAAGGTGTTGGACATGAAACCCATCCTCAAGAAAGCCGGCTCGCCCGCACGAACCCGCACAACAAGAGCCTGGAAGCGACCGTATGCAACGGGCGGTACAGCACCAGGCACTACGAGTCTTGGTCAGCGGCGCAAGGGCTCGCGCGGCGCAGGCCGCGTAGCCGGATCATCACCGTTGCGGGCTCTGCGGCCCTGATCGTTTGGTGTAGTGGCGACCCGTCCGGAGCAACCGGCCGTGGTCATGCGCGAATGGCAGTTCATCGCTTGCTCCCTGTTGTTTTTGTAGGAAGAACAAATCGATCGGCAGTGCATCGCAGGAGCGCCCGTGGCAGTCGGGCAGGCGGATGCAGGGGTTCATTGTTTCCATAACCCGGGGCGTTGCGAAACGAGGTTTTTGTGAGGCACAGGCAAGGGAAAAGCTGCCTAGAGGACAGCCGGGGTAAAAAAGCCGCAACCGGGCCGGCCGGTTCAGCGCCAGGTGAGGCTAGAATCAGTTCCTTTCTCCCCCGCGACTCGACGAGATCCGTTCATGAGCTTCGATTTCGATACCCTGCACCCCCGTCATGGCACCGGCAGCACCAAATGGAGCCGCTACCCCGAGGATGTCCTGCCGATGTGGGTGGCGGACATGGATTTCGCCGTGGCCGATGGCATCCTTCAGGCCCTGCGCCAGCGTCTGGAGCACCCGCTGCTGGGCTATAGCGTGGCCCGGGACGAATTGCGCGAGGCGGTGGTCGCCGACCTGTGGGACAAATACGCCTGGCGCGTCAGGCCCGACGAGCTGATTTTCCTCCCCGGGGTCGAGCCCGGGTTCAACATGGCCCTGCACGCCTTCGTCCAGCCGCAGCAGAAGGTGGTGCTGCAAACCCCCAACTATCGCCCCCTGCGCCTGGCCCCGGGCAACTGGGGCCTGGACAAGGTCGAAGTGCCGTTCCAGCTCACCGTCGACGGCACCTACGACACCCCCATGGATGCCCTGCGCCAGGCCTTGCAAGGCGCCGGCGCGATGCTCCTGAGCAACCCGCACAACCCCCTGGGCAAGGTCTTCCCCCGGGACGAACTGCTGGCGGTGGCCACTGCCTGCCTGGACCAGGGCGCGTTGATCATTTCCGACGAAATCCATGCCGAGTTGTGCTTCGACGGCCGCCGGCACATCCCCACCGCCTCCCTGAGCCCGGAAATCGCCCGGCGTACCATCACCCTGATGTCGGCCAGCAAGGCCTACAACATCGCCGGGATGAAGACCTGCTTCGCCATCATCCAGGACCCTGCCACCCGCCTGGCCTTCAACAATGCCCGCGCCGGCATGGTAGACAGCGTCAGCCCCCTGGGCCTGGAAGCCACCCTGGCCGCCCTGACCCACGGCGGCCCCTGGCTCCAGGCCCTGCTGGGCTACCTGCAGGCCAACCGCGACTACCTGCTGCACGCGGTGCAGACCCGCCTGCCCGGCATCCGCATGCACGCGCCCCAGGGCACCTACCTGGCCTGGCTCGACTGCAGCGCCCTGGGCCTCGACGACCCCCACGCCTTCTTCCTCGAGCAAGCCAAGGTCGGCCTCAGCGCCGGCCTGGAATTCGGAGACGACTGCGGGCAGTTCGTGCGCCTGAATTTCGGCTGCCCGCGGGCCTTGCTGGAAGACGGCATCCAGCGCCTGCAGGACAGCCTGCAACGGCGCTGATTCTGCAACCCCCCACTTCGTCCCCGGCACCGCAGCCGCCAGATGCCCCCTGGCGCTGCGGCCCGCCCCCCAGCCTCGCCCCGCAACTGCCCACCGGCCCTTCGGCGCGCCGCGCCTTGACGCGCGAACAATGGATCCATACCCCCCCTTCACTGGATCCAAAACCCCTATAGCAGCCGATTATCGAACACTAAATCGGCATATTTGTTTGACACCCCCAGAGCGCCAACCATTTAATGGATCCATTAAATAAAAACAACAAACGCCTGGAGAAACGTCATGTACCCCAAGAATGCCTGGTACGTTGCCTGCACCCCCGATGAATTGCAGGACAAGCCCCTGGGCCGGCAGATCTGCGGCGAACACATGGTGTTTTACCGCGCCCATGAAGGTCGGGTAGCCGCCGTCGAGAACTTCTGCCCCCATCGCGGCGCGCCGCTGTCCCTGGGCTATGTCGAGAACGGCAACCTGGTATGCGGTTATCACGGCCTGGTGATGGGCTGCGACGGCAAGACCGTGGAAATGCCCGGCCAGCGGGTGCGCGGCTTCCCCTGCAACAAGACCTTCGCCGCGGTGGAGCGCTACGGTTTCATCTGGGTCTGGCCCGGCGACCAGGCCCTGGCCGACCCGGCGCTGATCCATCACCTGGAATGGGCCGACGATGATCAATGGGCCTATGGCGGCGGGTTGTTCCACATCCAGTGCGACTACCGGCTGATGATCGACAACCTGATGGACCTGACCCACGAAACCTACGTGCATGCCTCCAGCATCGGCCAGAAGGAAATCGACGAGGCGCCACCGCAGACCACGGTAGACGGCGATCAGGTGGTCACCGCCCGGCACATGCACAAGGTCATGCCGCCGCCCTTCTGGCGCATGGCCCTGCGCGGCAACCAACTGGCCGACGACGTGCCGGTGGACCGCTGGCAGATCTGCCGCTTCAGCCCGCCCAGCCATGTGCTGATCGAAGTCGGCGTGGCCCATGCCGGCCACGGTGGCTACGACGCCCCTGCGCAGTACAAGGCGTCGAGCATCGTGGTGGATTTCATCACCCCCGAAAGCGACACTTCGATCTGGTACTTCTGGGGCATGGCGCGCAACTTCAACCCCCAGGACCAGGCGCTCACCGAGAGCATCCGCGAAGGCCAGGGCAAGATCTTCAGCGAGGACCTGGAGATGCTTGAGCGCCAGCAGCAGAACCTTCTCGCCCAGCCCCAGCGCAACCTGCTCAAGCTCAATATCGACGCCGGCGGCGTGCAGTCGCGCCGGGTCCTGGAGCGGCTGATCGCCCAGGAGCGCGAGCCCCGGGAACCCTTGATCGCCACAAGCCGTTAACCCCCCGAACCCGACAGGCTGGCGGCCCGGATGCGGCCACCGGCGAGGACCGATGATGATCGACGTACTGGTGGCCGCGCGCCACGACGAAGCCCTGGACATCTGCAGCTTCGAACTGGCCGCGGCCGACGCAAGCCCCCTGCCCGCCTTCAGCGCCGGCGCCCATATCGACGTGCATCTGGCCAACGGCCTGGTGCGCCAATACTCCCTGTGCAACCACCCCGCAGAGCGCCACCGCTACCTGATCGGCGTGCTCAAGGACCCTGCCTCCCGCGGTGGCTCCAGCAGCCTGCACCAGCAACTGGAGGTAGGCACGCGCCTGCGCATCAGCGAGCCACGCAACCTCTTTGCCCTGGAGCACGCAGCACGGCGCAGCCTGCTGTTCGCCGGAGGCATCGGCATTACCCCGCTCCTCAGCATGGCCGAACAGCTGGCCCACAGCGGCGCGGATTTCCAGCTGCACTACTGCGCTCGTTCGGCCCAGCGCGCGGCCTTCGTCCAGCGCTTGCAGGCCTCGCCCTTTGCCGAGCGGGTGAGCCTGCATTTCGACGAACAACCGGACACCGCCCTGGATATCGCCCAGGCCCTGGCCGGGCCCCGGGACGACGTGCACCTGTATGTCTGCGGCCCCGGTGGCTTCATGCAACACGTGCTGGACAACGCCCGGGCCCAGGGCTGGAAGGAGCAATGCCTGCACCGAGAATATTTCAGCGCTGCGCCCATCGACCACAGCGCCGACGCCAGCTTTGCGGTGAAGCTGGCCAGCAGCGGCCAGGTGTTCCAGGTACCGGCCGATCGCAGCGTGGTCCAGGTGCTGCAGGACCAGGGCATCGAAGTGCCGATTTCCTGCGAGCAAGGGATCTGCGGCACCTGCCTGACCCGGGTGCTGGAAGGGGTACCGGAGCACCGCGACCTGTTCCTCACCGAGGACGAGCAGGCGCGCAACGATCAGTTCACGCCCTGCTGTTCCCGGGCCAGGAGCCCGCTGCTGGTGCTGGATCTGTAAAGCCTCACTGCGGGCGCAGGATCAGCCTCATGCGCTCGTCGGCCACGGCCGAGCCGAAGATCTCGGCATAGCGCAAGGTGGCGTTGGCATGCTCGCGCATCAGGGCCTCGGCCCGCGCACCCTGGCCATTGACCAGGGCATCGAATATCGAGTGATGCTGCATGTGGGCATAGTTGAAGCGCCGGTATTCCCGGGCCATGTCCTGGCGGTCTACTGCCAGGGCGGTGACCGAGGCGAACGGCAGGTGGTCGTTGCGCGCCAGGGCATCGGCGATCGCCGGGTTGCCGCTGCCCGCCACGATCACCTGGTGAAAACGCATGTTGAGGTCGTGATAGAGCTCCAGATCCTCTTCGTTGACATAGCCCTTGTCGAACAGCGCATCGCCCTCGACCAGGCAGCGTTCGAGAATCGCCCGGCCCTCGGCCGACAGCCCGCGCTCGGCGGTCTGGCGCGCCGCCAGGCCTTCCAGCACCCCGCGCACCTCCACCGCCCCGGCGATGTCTTCGGCGCTCACCGAACGCACCTGAAACCCGCGACCGCCGAACCGCACCAGCAGGCCTTCCTGCTCCAGGGTGCGAAAGGCCATGCGCACCGGCATGCGTGACACCCCGAACAGCTCGGCGGTGGGCACTTCCATCAAGCGCTCGCCTGCCGCCAACTCGCCCGAGGCGATCATCTTGCGCAGCGCGACCAGCACCGTTTGACCGGGTTTGCTCATCCGGGCAGCTTCCTGAAAACGTGGGCGGCCATAGTAACGCAAGCCCCCCCGCAACACGCACCCCGAGATTGCCGTAGCCATACGAAGCAGCACGAAACAGCGGCTACCTTGTAGCCGCTGCCGAGCCTCGGCGAGGCTGCGCAAAGGTCCGCAGGACCTTGCCTGGCGATCTGCCGCCGGACCTCCAGCGCCCGTGGAATCGCTGCGTCTGCTGCGTCGGAATGCCGCCCAAGCCGTTCGCAGCCTGCGGCAGCGGCTACAGGGTTTTCAGAGCGACAGCGGGTAGCTGACAATCAGCCGGGTCTGGTCGAAGTCGCTGTTGAAACTGCGTCGGTTGGTGGCGTTGTTCAGCCGCAGGCTGAGGTTCTTCAAGGTGCCGCTCTGCAGGGTGTAGCCGATCTCGGTATCGCGCTCCCACTCATGGCCGTCATTGCCCACCTTGGTGGTGGCGCTGTCGCCACGACCGTAGCGCACCATGGCCAGCAGCCCGGGAATCCCCGAGGCGGCGAAGTCATAGTCATAACGCACCTGCCACGAACGCTCGCCGGCGTTGCTGAAGTTGCCGTTGAACATGTCGTTGCCCAGGGTCCGGCCGCTGCTGCCGTAGACCGACATCCAGGGGCTGTCGCCGCTGACTTTCTGCAACCCCAGGTACAGCGTGTGCCCGGCCCGGGAGGCGGAGAACAGGCCATAGGCGGTGTGACTGTCGACCCGGCCGATACGCGCGCTGCCATCGTCGCGGTCGATGAAGTAGCCCAGGTTCGCCCCCAGGGTCCAGTCCCCCAGCGGTTGCTTGTGCAGCAGGTTGAAGTAGCTCTGGCGGTAGATGTCTTCCAGCTGCGAATGCCAGACCCCGAGCAAGGTGCGCTGCTGGTTGAAGCGGTATTCGGCACCGGCGTAGTTGAAGCCGTCGGACTTGACCCCGGGCGCGGCCCAGGCCGAAAGGTCCTGCATGTCCGAGGAGTTGCGCAGGCTGACGGCACGGTACTGCCCGGCCTGCAGCCCCAGGCCGCTGATCTCTCGGGAGACCAGCATGGCCCCGCGGAAGGTCTGCGGCAGCAGGCGGCCGTCGTCATAACGCAGCAGTGGAATGTCCGGCAGCAGCTCGCCGACCTTGAACTCGGTGGCGGAAATCCGCGCCTTGAGGGCCGCTCCGGCGCGACCGAAATTGTCCGCGGCGCGCCCGTCGTCGTGCACCGGCAGCAACTCCGAACCGCTGGCCTGGCGGCTGCTGTCGAGCTTGAGGCCGAACAGGCCGATGGCGTCCAGGCCAAAGCCCACGGTGCCCGGGGTGTAGCCGGAGCTGAACTTGAGGATAAAGCCCTGGGCCCACTCCTCGACCTGGCCCTTGGGCGCGTCATGGTCACGAAAATCCCGGTTGAAGTAGTAGTTGCGCAGCAGCAGGTCGGTCTTGCTCCCCTCGAAAAAACCGCTGTCGTCGGCGGCCCAGGCGGGCACGCACAGGCCCACGGACAAGCAAGCCCCCACCAGGGAACGGCACTGCATCGGATGACGGGTGTTCATTATTATTGTTCTCCGCTTTTCATAGGCGCAGCCGTGCCCGACAGGCCGACAAGGGCCCGCGCGCTCACGGATGCTCAAAAGCCCGGCCAGGGCGGCCGGGCGTTATTCAAAGGTGCCGGGTCAGAAGGGATACTGACGCGGCCGGTGCTGCAGGCTGATCCAGTGGTCCCGGGTGAATTCATCAATCGCCCAGTCGCCGTTGAAGCGCCCAAGGCCTGAGTTCTTCTCGCCACCGAAGGGCGCGTTGGCCTCGTCGTTCACCGGCACATCGTTGATGTGGGTCATGCCGGCGCGCACCTGCCGGGCGAAGTTCACCCCGCGCTCCAGGTTGCCGGTGAACACCGCGCTGGCCAGGCCGAATTCGCTGTCGTTGGCCAGCTCCAGGGCATGGGCTTCGTCCCGGGCGCGCAGCAGCCCCACCAGCGGGCCGAAGATTTCATTGCGCGCCAGGTCCATGTCGGCACGCACTTCGCCGTACACATGGGGCGCCAGCAGGTTGCCGTTCTGCCCGCCCTCGTACAGTGGCTCGGCGCCCTGCTCGCGGGCCAGGGCGATCTTGTCCTGCAGGCCCTGCAACTGGCGGGCGTTGATCACCGGGCCGATCACTGTGTCCAGCGATTGCGGATCCCCCACCTTGAGCTGCTTGACCCGGGCCACGAAGCGCTGGGCGAAGGCGTCATAGAGGCGCTCGTCGACGATGATGCGGTTGATCGCCATGCAGATCTGCCCCTGGTGCAGGAACTTGCCGAACACCGCGGCGTTCACCGCCTGTTCCAGGTCGGCATCGTCCAGTACCACGAACGGGCTGTTGCCCCCCAATTCAAGCGCCACGTGCTTGAGGTGCTCGCCGCCACTGGCGATGCGGCCGATGCCGCGCCCCACCGGGGTCGAGCCGGTGAAGGTGATCAGCGCCGGCACCGGGTGCTCGACAAAGGCATCGCCGATCTCGCTACCGGCCCCCACCACCACGCTGAACACCCCGGCGGGCAGGCCCGCTTCCTCGAAGATCCTGGCCAGCAGCAGGCCGCCGCACACCGGCGTATCGCTGGCCGGCTTGACCACCACCGCGTTGCCCAGGGCCAGGGCCGGGGCGATGGAGCGCTGGGTCAGGTGCAGCGGGAAGTTCCACGGGCTGATCACTCCGACCACCCCCAGGGCGCTGCGGTACACCCGGCTTTCCTTGCCCGGCACATCGGATTCGACAATCCGCCCGTGGACCCGCGCCGGGAAGGACGCCGCCTCCAGGGTGATGGCCCGCGCCGCGCCCCACTCGGCCAGGGCCTTGATCCGCGTGCTGCCGGATTCGCGAATGATCCAGTCGACAATTTCCTCCTGGCGCCGGTCGAAGATCGCCACCGCCTGGTGCAGCACCGCCGCGCGCTGGGACGGGCCCAGGGCCGCCCATTGCGGCTGCACCTGGGCGGCCTTGGCGTAGGCCGCGTCCAGGTCGCTGCGGTTGGCCTGGGCCAGTTCCAGCAGCTGTGCACCGTCGAATGGATTGCTCACCACCAGGGTCTTGCCGGAGGCGCCGGCGCGCCACTGTCCGGCGATGGGTTGCAGGTGCAGATCGCGATAGACCGCGTTGGAATCACTCATGGAAAATCTCCTCATGGAACAGCATTCATAAACCGATGTGTCACACAAAAGCCGGCGTATGCAGGAGCTGGCTTGCCAGCGAAGGCGCCCGCCAGCGCCACACAAGCCCCAAGGCCCTCTTCGCCGGCAAGCCGGCTCCTACGAGGCGGCGCGTTTTTCGATCAGGCGCAGCAGGCCCAGCAGGGTTTCGGTGTGGGGCACGGGCACCCCGGCCTGCCGCGCCCGCTCCAGCACCTGGCCATTGATGGAGCCGATCTCCGTGGGCCGCCCTGCCAGCACGTCCTGCAACATCGAAGGCTTGTGGGTGCGGTGATGGGCAATGGCGAACGCCACACTGTCCAGGCAGCCCTGGGCATCCAGCTCTATTCCCTGGGACCTGGCCACCGCCACCACCTCCAGCACAATGGACCGGGCCAGGGCCACGCCTTCCGGCGCTGCGTCCAGCTGGCCCACGGTGCAGCCGGTGGCGGCGCACAGGCTGTTCAAGGCGGCGTTGAAGGCCACCTTCTCCCAGATAGAGGTCCAGACCTGCGGGTCCACCGCACAGTTCAGCCCGGCAGCGTCCAGCACCGCCGCCACCTCCTGGCTGGCGTTGCGCTCGCGGCTGCCTGGGGCCAGCACCCGCACCATGCCCTGGCCGTGGGAATGCACCTGCCCCGGCCCGACCATGTCGGCGGGCCAGTTGGTCATGCCGATCAGCACCTGCTGCGGGGCCACATGCCGGGACAGCGCCTCGGCATTGCCCAGGCCGTTCTGCAGGGTCAGTACGAGGGTGTGGCCGGCGATATGCCCGGCGACACTGCGCAAGGCACTGTCGGTGTGCAGGGTCTTGGTGAAGACCAGCAACAGGTCGGGGTGGCCCGTGGCCTGCTCCGGACGGCAGGCGTGCAGGCCGGTAATGCGCCGCTCGCCGCTGTCGGTGGCCAGCAGCAGGCCGTCGCTGCGGATCGCCGCAAGGTGCTCGTCGTTGATGTCCAGCAAGGTCACCTGCTGGCCGCTTTGCGCCAGCAGGCCGCCAAACAGCGAACCCATGGCGCCCGCGCCAAGAATGGTGATGTTCATCGAACCTCCTGTTTGAGTGGCCGGTTCACGCACCGGGCCGCGTTCATGACTGGCCCGGCAGGCGCCGGGGAATGTGCCGGCCCACGATCAGCAGCGCCAGCAGCGCCATGACCATCACCGAACCCAGCAGCGTGAGGTAGCCGTTGGCGCCGCCCTGGGTAATCACCAGGGCTCCGGCGAAGGCACTGAGGATCGCCCCCAGGCGCCCGAAGGCCAGGGCCGATGCGGTGCCGGTGGCGCGCACACTGGTGGGGTAGATAAAGGCGCACAGGGCAAACATGGTGGACTGCACGGCGTTGACGAACAGGCCGTGCACGCCGAAGCCGAAGATCAGCAGCCCGGTGTCCTGGTGGATGTCCACCACCTGCAACAGGAAGGCGCTGGCCGCGCCGCCGGCGCAGCAGATCAGCAGCGGCCAGAACGAACCCCAGCGAGTGATGGCCACCGCGCACACCAGCGCCCCGATCACCCCGCCCAGGTTGTAGGCGGTCAGCCCGGAACCGGCCACCGACAGCTCCAGGCCTTCGGACAGCAGCATGGTGGGCAGCCAGCTGAAAGCGCTGTAGACCGCGGTCAGGCACATGAAGAACGCCACCCAGAGGGCCAGGGTGTCACGCCCGTAGCCCAGGGCGAACAAGGCGCGGAAACCACCCTGCTTCTCGCTCTTCTGCTCCAGGGCATCGGTGTAGACCACCCCCGCCGCCATCGGCCGGCCCATGCGCCCGAGCAAGGTGCCCAGCTCGTTCCAGCGCTGGGGCCGGCGCGCCAGAAAGCGCGGCGACTCCGGCAGCGTCGCCAGCAAGGCAAAGCCCAGGACGATGGGCAGGCTGCCGCCGATGAAAAACAGGGTGCGCCAGCCGTACAGCGGCAACACATGGGAGGCGAACAACCCCGCCAGCATCCCGCCCAGGGGCACGCAGACAATGGTGGCCGTCACCGCCAGGGTACGCCGCCGCGCCGGGGTGAACTCGGCCGTCACCGTGGTGGCGCTGGGCAGCGCGCCACCGATGCCCAGCCCGGCGATAAAACGCAGGGCCGCCACCGCTAGTGCATTGGGCGCCAGGCCAATGGCGCAAGTGGCCGCACCGAACACGAAGACACTGGCAATGATCGCCATGCGCCGGCCGAACCGGTCGGCAAACAGACCGGCGCAGGCACTGCCGATGCCCATGCCTATCAGCCCGGCCGCCACCGCCGGAGCGAACGCCTCGCGGGTGATGCCCCACTCCTTGATCATCAGCGGAATGGCAAAGCCGATCAGTTGGCCGTCGAAGCCGTCCATGACGATGGACAGCGCCGCCAGCAACACCACCAGCTTCTGCATGCCGGTGAAGGGGCCATGGTCGAGCAAGGTGCCGATGTCGGCGTGGGTGGAACCGGAACGCGCCGGCTGGGGCGCGTCATCTATCACAGCAGTGACCGAAGTCGTGTTCATAACCACCTCTTTTTATTCTTCTGGTGAGTCCGCAGGTTGCGGTTGGCAAGGCCGGGCTCGCGCCCGGCGACAAGGCAGCCCTCAGGGTTCGATGGTCAGGGTCGGCACCTCGATCAGTACCGGGCGGTCGCCCGCCAGGGCCTCACTCAGGGCCTGGGCGAACGCCTCGCGGGTGTTGGCCTGCACCGAGTGCACGCCATAGCCGCGGCCGATGGCGCAGAAGTCCAGGCCGGGCACGTCCAGGCCCGGGGCGTCGCTGACCTGCAGCACACCGGCGAACCAGCGCAGGGCGCCATAGGTGCCGTTCTTGAGAATGATGAACACCACCGGGATCTGGTACTGGGCGGCCGTCCACAGCGCGGTGATACCGTAGTTGGCCGAGCCGTCGCCAATGACCCCGATCACCCGCCGCTCCGGCCGGGCCAGTTGCACCCCCACCGCCGCTGGCAGGCCGAAGCCCAGGCCACCGGCGGCCGGGAAGTAGTAGCTGCCGGGTTCGCGCATTTCCACCCGCTGCCAGAAGGCGCCTACGGTGGAGGTGGACTCCTTGACGTAGATCGCGTCCTTGGGCGCCAGCTCATCGATCACGTCGAACACGGTTTCCGGGCGCAGCAGGCCGCCCAGCTCCTCGACCGGAGCAGCCGGCGGCAAGGCCTGGGGCTGCGGCCGGTCGCAATCCGGCAGCGCCCAGACCAGGGCCTGCAGGGTCTCGGCGATGTCCCCCACCAGCGCATCGCCCATGGGCGCACGCGCCGCTTCGCCGGGGTCGCAGGTGATGTGCAGCAGCTCGGTGCCCGCGGGCAGGTAGTCCCCCGGGGCGAACTGGTGGTAGCGGAATACCGGGGCCCCCACCACCAGGATCAGGTCATGGTCCGCCAAGCAGCGGCTGATGCCGGCAATGGCTGCCGGCAGCACCCCGCGAAAGCTCGGGTGACGGGTGGGAAACGGGCAGCGCGAAGCGGACGGCGCGACCCAGGCCGGCATGCGCAGTTTCTCCGCCAGTTGCACGGCCAGGTGGTTGCTCTGGCTGCCATCCACATCCGGCCCCAGCACCAGCACCGGGTTGCGCGCTGCCGCCAGGCGCTGCACCAGCGAACGCAATTGCGCCGCCGAGGGCAGCCCGGCAGTGGCCACCTGGCGCCGGGCCAGATGCTCGACCCCGGCCGGCGCCGGGCGGGCCCAGTCGTCGTAGGGAATGGACAGGTACACCGGGCCCTTGGGCGCCTGGTTGGCCATGTGGATCGCCTGGCTCAGGGCCCGCGGCACGTCCTCGGCGCAGGCCGGCTCGGCGCTCCACTTGACCAGGGGCTTGGGCAGCTGCGGTGCATCGACGTTGGCCAGCATCGCCTCGACGCCGATCATCGAGCGCACCTGCTGGCCGGCGGTGATCACCAGCGGGCTGTGGGAGTACCAGGCATTGGTCAGGGCGCCCATGCCATTGCCGGTGCCGGCCGCGGCGTGCAGGTTGACGAAGGCCGGCTGGCCGCTGGCCAGGGCGAAGCCGTCGGCCATGCCCACCACCGCGCCTTCATGCAGGCCGAGGATGTAGCGGAAGTCTTCGGGGAAGCCCTTGAGAAAGGGCAGCTCGTTGGAACCCGGGTTGCCGAACACGGTGGTCAGGCCTTGTTGCCGCAGGATGTCGTAGGAGGCGCTATGGACGGTTTTCATATGGACCTTTGCCGCTGTTTTTTAGAATTTGAGTTACTCTTGCAGCCGCCACGAAATTGATCAAATCGATACTATCTCTATTAAAAATAAGACCCATCTATATCCATGAGGCAGCATGAGCCACATCGATCTGAACCTGATCCGCACCTTCGTCACCCTCTACGAAGCCCGCAGCGTGACCCTGGCCGCCGAGCGCCTGTTCGTCACCCAGCCCTCGGTCAGCTACGGCCTGGCGCGGCTGCGCGAGCTGTTCGACGACGGCCTGTTCAGCCGCACCCGGGACGGCATCCAGCCCAGCCAGTTGGCCGATGAGCTGTACCCGGCCTTTCGCGAATCCCTGACGCGGATCGAGAACACCGTGCACAGCACCCGGCGCTTCGACCCGGCGACCACCGAACGGCGCTTTCGCATCGCCCTCTCCGACCTTGGCGAAATGGGCTTCCTGCCGCTGATCCTGGCGCGCCTGAACCAGCAGGCCCCCGAGGCCGAAGTCGAAGTCCTGCCGCTGCAGGTGGACCAGGCCGGCGAGTGGCTCAGCAGCGCCAAGGTCGACGCGCTGATCTGCCGCAAACCCTTGACCGGCACCCGCAGCCAGGTGCTGATCCGCGAGCGCTACGTGTGCCTGCTCAGCGACCGTCATCCGCGCATCGGCACCCAGCTGAGCCTGAAGCAGTTCCTCGCCGAGCGGCACATCGCCGTGACCCGCACCACCGGCCACGGCAGCGTCGAGGACGTGCTCAAGCAGATGGGCGCCCGGCGCCGCATCAGCCTGCACGTGCCGCACTTTTCGGTGCTGCCCAAAGTGCTGCCCGGCACCGACCTGCTGACCGTGCTGCCAGCGCAGATCGCCCGCCTGTTCACCCTCGAAGGCGGCCTGCGGCAACTGGAACTGCCGTTTTCCGTGGGGGAGTTCGAAGTCTCGCTGCACTGGCACCCCAACAGCGACAGCTCCGCCGCCCTGAGCTGGTTCCGCCAGGCCGTGGCCGCGGCGATCATCGACGGCCAGTCTTGAAACAGCGCCCGCACTTTGCCGGGCCGTGCTGACAACCGCCCATCCCTTGGGCGACCATGGCCGGCCTGGGCCACAACCAGGCACCTCTCTTGAAAGGACTCTGACCACCATGAGCACCCGCTCCCTGCCTTTAGTTTTCCTGACCATTTGCATCAGCTTGCTGCTGAGCGCCTGTGGCCCCAACGTGCGCTGGATGCACCCGGACCCGTCGAAGGAACTGCTGCTGCGCGCCATGACCGAGCTCAACGGTTTTCATGCCTACGGCTTCAGCGGTGAAGACAACAGCCTGATCAGCGCCGCCGAAGCCAGGGCGCTGCTGGAAGACAGCACCCGGATCACCGAGCGCACGCCGACCTTCATGTTCGTCGAGATCAAGGGCCGCACCCTGAGCATCGTCGGTTACTCCTCCACCTATCGCCCGCGCACCCAGGACTACACCACGCCGATGATCTTCAGCTATGTCTGCGAGCTGAAAAACGCCCGCTATGCCCTGCCCCACATGGCGCCGAACATCGCCGACCTGAAGTTCACCTCGATCCCCGTGGAAAAGCTCAAGGTGGCGCTGCTGCCGCTGTCCAGCGGGCGCGTGAGCTATCCCGACTTCAATGGCAACCTGAACGTCGAGTCGGTCAACGGGCGCTACACCCGGATCAGTGCCTTTACCCGCAAGGACAGGGACTCGATCTTTTAACCCCCACCCTGGCCACACGAGGCCAGGGCCGGCTGCGGTTGCGCCGACACCGGCCGCAGCAGCAACAGGCAAGCGGCCGCCAGCACGAAGACCACGGCAAACACTGCGTACAGGTGCAGCGGCTGCCAGCCGGCATCCAGCAACACCCCGGCCACCGTGGGCGAGACAATCGCGCCCATGCGCCCGATGCCGATCCCCCAACCGACCCCGGTGGCCCGTACCGAAGCGTCGTAGACCACCGGTGACAGGGCGTAGAGCCCGGCCACGCAGCCGTTGGCGAACAGCCCGATCAGCAGCCCCAGGCCCAGGGCCGCGGCAATCGAGGAAGCCGAACCGACGAACAGCACCAGCAGCCCGGCGGTCACCAGCATGAACAGCGACAGCACCTGGGTCAGCGGCCAGCGCGAGGACAAGCCGCCGATCAGCGCCGCGCCGAAGATCCCGCCGACACTCAGCAGCACCCCGCCGGTGATCCCCTGCTGCGCCGAGAGCCCGGCGGCCACCAGCAGTTTCGGGGTCCAGCTCATGACGAAGTAGAAACCGAACATCACCAGGAAAAACAGCAGCCAGATCAGCAGCGTGGTGCGCCGCATGGGCCCGGCGAACAGTTGGCCAAAACCGCTGCCGGCGCCCTGCTCGCGTACCGCTGCCGCAGGCATTTGCAGCAGTTGCGGATGGCCCAGGCGCCCGGCCAGGCGATTGATTCGCGCCAGGGCATCGGCCGGCCGCCGGGCCAGGAGAAAGTCCAGGGATTCGGGGAGCCAGAGCAGCACCAGGGGGATCACCAGCAAGGTGACGATGCCGCCGAACAGGAACACCGAGCGCCAGCCCCAATGAGTCAACAGCCACACCGCCAGCAGCCCGCCCAGGGTCGCGCCCAGGGCATAGCCGGTGGATTGCAGGCTGACCGCCAGGCCGCGCCAGCGGCGGCTGGAATACTCGGCGGCGATCACGTTGCTGCTGGCCAGGATGCCGCCGATGCCCAGGCCGGTCAGGCCGCGCAACAGCGCCAGTTGCAAAGGGCTCTGGCTGCCGGCCGAAAGCAGCATGCCGACACCCGACAGCAGCAGGCAGAACAGGATCAGCGGCCGGCGCCCGAAGCGGTCGGCCCAGGGCGCGATAAACAGCGAACCGGCGGCCATGCCGAACAGACCGGCACTGAGCAGCAGACCGATCTGCGCCCCGTTGAGTTGCCACTCGGCGGACACCGAAGCGGCGGTGAAGGCCATCACCAGCACATCGAAGCCGTCGATCATGTTGAGGACGATGCAGATACCGATCGCCAGGCACTGGAAGGAGCCCATCGGGCCTTGGTCGACCCGTTGCTTGAGATCGTGGTTCATGGCCGTCCTCCCATGCTCGGGCTGGACGCGCAAAGCGCGGGGACGGACAGGCACACAGGCAGGTGGCACGCAGGACCGAGAACGGCCCGTGCCCTTGGGAGAACGCGCATGACGAAACCCTTTTCTTGTAATTGTTATGCGGGGACGGCCAGGAAGGTTCCTGCCATCGCCAGGGGCCTAATCAATCAATTAATGGATCCACAAACAATAGAGAGACACGCGAATAGTGATTTTTATGGGCGATTATCGCGCACTATTGACTTTTCACGCTGTAAACGAAGAAGCCTTTAGATAATGGCTTTATTTTTGGATCCATTAGCATGGATCAACTGTTTGTGAGTGGCTGGCCGGGGCAGGCAGGCGCTGCGCCTTTTGTCGCCACCTGCAGCAGCGGCGACGGAGATCGGATCCTCTGGGGATCCGATCAGTAGGCTGGGCCCGGGTTGCGGCATCGCTTCAGAGGCTCAGGCAGATTTTCCCCAGGTGCGCGCCCGAGGCTTCATGGGCGAAGGCCTTGGCGATATCCGCCAGGGGGAAGGTGCTGTCGATGATCGGTTTGATGCCGGTGGCTTCCAGGCCCCGGACCATCTCGATCTGCTGCTGGCGGCTGCCGACGATCAGCCCCTGCAGGCGCTGTTGCCTGGCCATCAGCGCCGCGGTCGGCACCGGTCCGGCCCAGCCGGTGAGCACGCCGATCAGGGCGATGTGCCCGCCAATGCGGCACGCGTTGATCGACTGCGGCAAGGTGCCCGGGCCACCGACTTCCACCACGTGATCGACGCCGCGGCCGCCGGTGAGCTTGAGCACTTCAGCGCCCCACTCGGGGTGGGTACGGTAGTTGAGGGTATGGTCGGCTCCCAGCTCGCGCACCTTGGCCAGCTTGGCGTCCGAGGAGGAGGTGGCGATCACCGTGGCACCCATGGCCTTGGCCAGTTGCAGGGCAAAGATCGACACCCCGCCGGTGCCCAGCACCAGCACGGTTTCCCCGGCCTTGAGCGCGCCGTCCACCACCAGTGCGCGCCAGGCAGTCAGGCCGGCGGTGGTCAGGGTCGCCGCCTCGGCATGGCTGTAGCCCTTGGGCGCATGGGTGAACCAGTGGCTGGGCTGGATCACCACTTCACGGGCGTAACCGTCGACGCCATCGCCCGGGGTGGTGCTGAAATCGGCGATCGCCGGGCCGCCATCGTGCCAATGGGGAAAGAAGCAGGACACCACCGCATCGCCCACCTTGAACTCGCTGACGCCCTCGCCCACCGCTTCCACGACCCCGGCGCCATCGGCCATGGGAATCCGCCCGTCGGCGGTAGGCAGCGCGCCGGTCACCACGGCGTAATCGTGGAAGTTCAAGGAACAGGCATGGATACGCACGCGGATCTGCCCGGCGCCGGGCTGGCCGGGGTCTGCCAGCTCCACGCGCTTCAGGTTGTCCAGGGATGCCGGCAGGCTGAGCTTGATGGCTTGCATGGGATGCTTCTCCACAGATCGATAATCATCAGGGGGCGAACCCTACCACCAATACCGGCTATCTGTAGCCGCTGCACCAGGCTGCGAACGGCTTGGGCGGCATTCCGACGCAGCAGACGCAGGTTTTCAGGGCCGCCACAGGCTCGGCTCGGGACCGCCAGGCAAGGCCCTGCGGGCCTTTGCGCAGCTTCGCAGGCTCAGCAGCGGCTACAGCGCTCAGCGGATTGTGTCGCGCTGCGCCACCCTTGCTCGCACAAAACACTGCTCGGTCACTGGCGCGCCCCATTGCTCGCCCTCTTGCTCCTGCACCAGCACAAAGCCCTGTTCCTCATACAACGCGCGCGCCGCATCCAGGCCCTTGAAGGTCCAAAGCCGGGTGGCGACAAAACCCCACTGGTCACAAAAGCCCAGGGCCTCGACCAGCAGCCGCCGGCCCAGCCCCTGGCCGCGGGCGGCCTCATCCAGAATGAAGCAACGCAGGAGCGCCTCGCCGCCCTCGCCCTCCCCATCAATGGCGATGGAACCGACAATCCGTTCCCCCTGCAGCGCCACCCAGACTTCATTGCGCGGGTTGTGCAAACGCCCCATCAATTCGGCCATGTCCCGCGCCACCAGGCTTTCGAAGGGCTGGCCGAAACCCGCCAGATCCGCGTAGTAACGGGCGTGCATTTCGGCGATGCGGCCAATCACTCCCGGCCGGTAGCCCCGGGCGATGGTGCTGCACTCCGGCTGTTCGGGCGCCTCTCCCAGCCGCACCGCACGCAATGCCCGGGCGTAGTCGGCGATGCCCGCACAGGCGCTGCGCTGCTGTGCCGGGCTCAGGTGGGCCAGGGCCGCGGCCACCTGGGCCTGGGCGAAACGGTCGATGCCGGCCAGGGTCTGGCGCCCCCGGGCGCTGAGCTGCAGCTTCTTGGAGCGGGCGTCCTGGTCATGGGCCTGCTCGCTGATCTCGCCGGCGTCCACCAGCTTGCGCACCAGGCGGCTGACGCTGGATTTCTCCAGGCCCAGCAGGGTCACCAGGTCACCGGCGGTCAGGGCATTGCCCTGGCCGATCTCCAGCAGTGCGTGCACCGCCGAGGGCGGGTAGTCGGTGGCGGCCAGGGTGGCCTGCATGAAGCCCAGCTCGCGGACCATCTGCCGGGAGGCCTGGCGCAGTGATGGGATAAGGGAAGCGGATGAACTCGGCATGGGCGTGACCTCGCAAGTGAGGCATTTAGTTGTACCTTGCAACCAATTAAACCTCAACCCTGCTCACTTTTCCGAGTGACAGTCAGCCCTGGTGAACGGCAATAAAAACTCAAGCACTCACTAATGAGAAGCATTACCATAAACGCCCATTTCACCCACCTCGACCTCGGAACCCCTATCGATGGTGCCCAACCCTTCGCTACAGCACGCCGTGGGCGAGCTCTACCTCCAGCATCACAACTGGGTGGTGCAACTGCTGCGACGCAAGCTCGGCAACCAGGACCAGGCCATGGACCTGGCGCAGGACACCTTTGTGCGCATCTTGCGCAGCGAGCGACTGCCGGTACTGCGCGAACCCCGGGCCTACCTCAACACCGTGGCCAGCCGCCTGTGCGGGCAGTATTTCCGGCGCCAGGCCCTGGAGCGCGCCTACCTGGAAACCCTGGCGCAGCTGGAGCCGCAGTACCAGCCCTCGCCGGAAACCCGGCTGCTGGTGCTTGAGGCCCTGGACGCCGTGGGCCAGGTGCTGGACGGCCTGGGCAGCCGGGTGCGCGAGGTGTTTCTGCTGTCCCAGCTCGAAGGCCTGACCTACCCGCAAATTGCCCAACGCCTGCAGCTCTCGGTCAACGTGGTGCAGAAAGCCATGCTCAAGGCCTACCGCCACTGCTACGCGGCGGTGTACCCGGGATGAACGCCTTCCAGCCAGTGGACGATCAGGGCGCCGTGGAGCAGCAGGTACTGGACCAGGCCCTGGAGTGGCTGGTGCTGCTGCAATCGGGCATCAGCCCCCCCGAGCAGCAGGCCGCCTGCCTGGCCTGGCGCCGGGCCGACCCGCAGCATGAGCTGGCCTGGCAGCGCCTGGCCGGCATCGGCCAGGACCTGCGCGACAGCACCCGCAGCCTGCCCGCGCCCCACGCCCGGCAACTGCTGCAGGCTCGCAGCCACCCCGGGCGGCGCACCCTGCTCAAGGGCATCGTCGGCCTGGGCGTGGTGGCCGCCAGCAGCTGGAGCGTGCGCGAACGGTTGCTGTTGCCGCAACTGTTCAGCGACTACCACACCGCCACCGGCGAGCGCCGCCAGCTGCAACTGGCCGCTGGCGCCAGCCTGCAACTGGACACGCGCACCAGCCTCGACCAGAAGGCCAGCCCCCAGGGCCTGCAACTACGGCTCAACAGCGGCCGCCTGTTGCTGACCCTGGGCAACGCCGCGCCCGTGCAGGTCACCACCACCGATGGGCACATCCAGCTCGCCCCGCGCTCGCAGTTGATCCTCAGCGTCGGCTTGCCGGGCATCAACGGCACCCGGGTACAACTGCTCGCCGGCAGCGGCTCGGTGAGCACCGCCCATGCCCCCGCGCTAAGCCTGGACCCGGGCCAGCAAGTGGATATCGCCCAACAGCGGATCAGCGCCCTGGCCGCCGTGCCCACCACGGCCAATGCCTGGACCCAGGGCCTGCTGATCGCCGAGCGTCGCCCCCTGGGCGAGGTGATCGCCGAACTCGACCGCTATCGCCCCGGCCTGCTGCGCTGCTCCGCCGAAATCGCCGGGTTGCGGGTTTCCGGCTCGTTCTCCCTGGACCAGCCGGACGCCAGCCTCGATTTGCTGGCCAGGACCCTGCCGATTCGCATCCGGCGGGTAATGGGGTACTGGGCCTCCGTGGACGCTGCCTGATTGTTTTCCTGTTTTTTTCAGGGCGGCGGCAGTTTTTTCAATCTCGTGCATCAAGACCAGGGAAGAAGCTGGAAAACAGCTCAGCGCCATCCCTTCCCAACCCACGGATTTTCCTTATGCACATTCGCCTTACGCCCCTTGCCGCGACCTTGCGCCCGGTCATCATCGGCCTGTCCATCGCCAGCACCAGCCTGCCGCTGCTGGCCGCCGAAACCGGCGCCGCCGTGACCGACCACCAGCAGCGCGACTACGCCATCGCCCCGGGCAACCTGGACCAGGTGCTGGGCATCTTCGGCCAGCAATCGGCAAGCATGATCGCCATCGACGCCAACCTCAGCGCCGGTAAGCGCAGCACCGGCCTGAATGGCCGTTTCAGCGTGGCCGAAGGCCTGCAGCGCCTGCTCAAACCCCTGGGCCTGCAAGCCGTGGCCGAGGGCGCGGGCTATCGGGTAATACAGGCCAGCGGCGGTGAACGGGTCGAGCTGGGAGCAACCACGGTCACCACCAACCAGCTGGGCACCGTCACCGAAGGCAGCGGCTCCTACACGCCGGGCACCATCGCCACCGCCACCCGGCTAGTGCTGACACCGCGAGAAACCCCGCAGTCGATCTCGGTGGTGACCCGCCAGGCCATGGATGACTTTGGCCTCAACTCCATCGACGAGGTGATGCGCCATACCCCAGGCATCACCGTGGCCACCTACGACAGTGACCGCACCAGCTACTACTCCCGCGGTTTTGCCATTCAGAACTTCCAGTACGACGGGATTCCGATCCTGCAGGACGCACAGTACTCCTCGGGCCACACCCTCACCGACACGGTGATCTACGACCGCGTGGAAATACTCAAGGGTGCCACCGGCCTGCTCACCGGTGCCGGTGGCCCCGGCGGCACCATCAACATGGTGCGCAAGAAACCCACTGCCGAATTCGCCGGGCACATCGACCTGGGGGCCGGTTCCTGGGACAACTACCGTTCGCAGGTCGATGTCAGCGGCCCCCTGACCGACAGCGGCAATGTCCGCGGGCGGATGGTCGCCGCCTATCAGGACAAGAAATCCTTCCTTGACCACTACCAGCGCCAGACCAGCGTCTACTACGGCATCCTCGAGTTCGACCTGTCACCGGACACCCTGCTGACCGTCGGCGCCGACTATCAGGACAACGACCCCAAGGGTTCCAGCTGGTCGGGCAGCAGTTCGCTGTACGACTCCAAGGGCAACGCCATCAGCACCTCGCGCTCCTACAACAACGGCGCGAGCTGGAGCCGCTGGTCGCAATACACCCGCACCGTGTTCAGCACCCTGGAGCACAGCTTCGCCAACGGCTGGGTGGCCAAGGCCCAATACAACCACCAGATCAATGGCTACAACGCGCCCTTGGGTTCGCTGATGTCGCCCAATGCCGAGACCGGCATCGCCTCGCTGCTGACCCGCAAGTACACCGGCGAAACCGTCAGCGACAGCGGCGACCTTTACGCCACGGGCCCCTTCGACCTGCTGGGGCGCGAGCATCAGTTGGTGGTCGGTGCCTCGATCTCCAACTCGCACTGGAAAGGCCGGGACTTCACCAGCGCCACCAATCACAACAATTTCTACGACTACTTCAACTGGGACGGGCACAGCCCCAAGCCCGATTGGGGCAGCATGACCAAAAAGAACGACGAGACCACCCGCCAGAGCGCCGGCTACATGACCGCGCGCTTTAGCCTCAACGACGATCTTTCGTTGCTGCTCGGCAGCAGGGTCAACAACTACGAGGTCAGCGGTACCAGCAGGACCAAGGACACCGGCAAGGTCATTCCCTATGCCGGGGTGGTCTACGACCTCGACCAGAACTTCTCCGTCTATGCCAGCTACACCGAGATCTACCTGCCCCAGGACGACTACCGCGACCGCAACGACAAGGTGCTCAAGCCCGACGAAGGCACCAATTACGAGGTGGGTCTCAAGGGCGAGTTCTTCGACGGCCGCCTGAACTCCAGCCTGGCCTATTTCGAAGTGCATGAAGAAAACCGGCCGGTGGATGACCTGGCCTACAACGCCAACCCCACCACTCCCGGGCTGGACTATGCGTCCAAGGGCATCAAGTCCAAGGCCAAGGGTTATGAAGCGGAAATCTCCGGAGAGCTCGCTCCCGGCTGGCAGTTGCAGGCCGGCTACACCCACAAGATCATTCGCGACCAGAGCGGGGCCAAGGTCTCCACCTGGGAACCGGAAGATCAGGTCAACCTCTATACCAGCTACAAGCTGACCGGCAGCCTCGACAAGCTGACCCTGGGCAGCGGCGTGCGCTGGCAGGGCACTGGCTGGAAGATACTCAGCAACTACGGCAAGGGCACCGAGGAAAAATTCGCCCAGGACCCTTACTGGCTGGTGGACCTGATGGCCCGCTACCAGATCACCGAGAACGTCTCGGCCACCCTCAACGTCAACAACCTGTTCGACAAGAAGTACTTCACCAACATCGGTTTCTACAACTCGTCGTACTACGGCGACCCGCGGAACGTGATGCTCAGCACCCGCTGGAACTTCTAAAGCCCCACCGTCGTGGCCCGCCCCGGCAGCGGGTGGCCACGGCGCTTGCCGACCCTCTCTGTAGCATTTGCTAACCCTTGCCGCCGACCGTTGCGCCGAAATTCCTGCAGCCGTCGCGGCACATCTGTTAAAACGCGTTTTCGACTGTCCTGCGGTGAAGCCTTCCATGTCCCCAACCCTGCCCCAGCGCCTGCGCCGTCGCTGGTTTTCCCTGCTGTGCATGGCCGCGCTGGTGGTCGGCCTGCCGGTGAGCTGCGCGGTGCTCGAACACAAGGAACGCCAACTCGTGTTTCGCATCGAGCCCGGCACCGCCGGCTGGTATCGCGGCCTGCCGAGTACGGTGCAGGAATTCGAACTCAAGCCGAAAAGCTTCAAGGCCGGGCAGAACATCCACGCCTGGTGGTGGCCGGCGCAACGCGCCGATGCCCCGGCGATCCTCTACCTGCACGGCGTGCGCTGGAACCTCACCGGCCAGTTGTTTCGCATCGAGCAGTTGCATGCCCTGGGTTACTCGGTGCTGGCCATCGACTACCGCGGCTTTGGCCAGAGCCATGGCGACCTGCCCTCGGAAAACAGCGTGTATGAAGACGCGCGCGTCGCCTGGGAGCGGCTCAAGGTGCTGCAACCCGATGCCAGCAAACGCCTGATCTACGGCCACTCCCTGGGAGGGGCGGTGGCCATCGACCTGGCTGCCGAACTGGGGCGCAATGCCGCCGCCGAAAAGGCCCCGATTGCCGCTCGCGGGCTGATCGTCGAATCCACCTTCACCACCCTGGCCGATGCCGCTGCCGCAGCGACCAAGACCTCGCTGCCGGTGCGCTGGCTGCTGTCGCAGAAGTTCGACTCCATCGACAAGATCGGCGAGATCGGCATGCCCTTGCTGGTGGTCCACGGCCTCAAAGACGACTACGTACCGCCGCGCCTGAGCCAGCAACTGTTCAAGGCCGCCCTGGAGCCGAAGAAACTGCTGCTGGTGCCCGGCGGCACCCACAACAACAGCATGCGCCTGGCGGGCAAGGACTACGGCCAGGCCATCAACGCCCTGCTGCGTGCCAAACCCAGCCAAAAATTCGCCGGCCCGCCCCCCACCGCCGCCCCCACCAGCTGAAGCTGGCTTGTATAGGAGCTGGCTTGCCAGCGAATGGGCCCGCGGCACCTGCAAAAAACCTGTCCCTAGACGTCCCTCACGCAGCCGGCTGAGCCGCCACCATGACCACCACGGTCTTGGCCAGGAATGCCGGAGACTGCTGATTGATCGAATCGGCCAACTCCAGGGCCGCCGCCTTGACCGCAGGCGCCGCTTCGCGCAAGGCACGGACCATCTCCAGGCGCGCGGGCTCGCTGTTGAGCACCCGCATGAAAAGCGTCTGCGCCCACCTCGGGCTGTGTTCCTGCAAGCCGGGCAGCGCCGCCAGCAACGCCGGCACATACACAGCATCATCGAAATGCTCGGCGGCGTGAATCAGCGAAAACATCACCTCGTCATATTCGGCCTCATCGTCGAGCAACGACAACAGCGGGCCAATGCTGGCCGGGTCGGCCAACTGGGCCACCTCGGCGATGCAGGCGTCGATGCGCCGCACAAGGTTCTCGCCAGGGTCGTTGAAGGCGTTTTCGAGCTTTAGCAGGATGTCGGTCAACGCGTCGAATTTCATGGGTACTCGCCAGGGAGCTCGAAGGGAGGGAGGCGCAACGATACGCCATGGACACCATCCGCGAAATCGGCATGCCGCTGCGGGTGGTCCATGGCCTGAAGGACGACTACGTACCGCCGCGCCTGAGCCTGGCGGGCAAGGGCTCCGGTCAGGCCATCAACGCCCTGGTGCATTCCTTCGCCATGAACCGCGCCAACTGGCCGCTGTGCGGCTCGCCGGCAAGCCGGCTCCTACGGGTGCACACCCGCTCATCCGTAGGAGCTGGCTTGCCAGTGAAGAGGCCCGCAAGAGCGTCGCATTCCTTCGCCACGAACCGCGCCAACTGGCCGCTGCGCGGTTCGCCGGCAAGCCGGCTCCTACAGGGAGAGGCCGAGCTTTTCGTAGGTGGCGGCCGGTTGCGGGCGCAGGGCTTCGCCGATGGTGCGCAACTTCAGGCAGGTTTCCTGGTATTCGCTCGCCGGGTCCGACTCGCCGACGATGCCGCAACCGGCAAACAGGTGCGCCTGGTTGCCGCGGATCAGGGCGGAACGCAAGGCCACGGCAAACTCGCCATCGCCCTCGGCGTTCAGCCAGCCCACCGGGGCGGCGTACCAGCCGCGGTCCAGTTGCTCATGCTCGCGGATATAGCCCAGGGCCTTGCCCCGAGGCAGGCCGCCCACCGCCGGGGTCGGGTGCAGGGCATCCACCACTTGCAGCAGATCGACCTGGGGCCGCAACCGCCCCAGCACAGGGGTCAGCAGGTGCTGGACGTGGGCCAGGCGGTGCAGTTGCGGCTGCGGGGGAATCTCCAGCATCGCGCAGTAGGGCTGCAGGGCTTCGCGCAGGGTCTGCACCACCAGGGCGTGTTCATGGCGGTCCTTGGCGCTGTCCATCAGGGCCTGGCCCAGTTCCGCGTCCTGCTGCTCATGCTGGCCGCGCGCGCAGGTGCCGGCCAGGGCCACGGTGTTGAGGGTGCCGCGGGCCAGGCGCACCAAGCGTTCCGGCGTGGCACCGAGAAAGCAGCTGTCGCCACGGCTGAAGGCGAACAGGAAGGCCTGGGGATAGGCCGCCCTGAGGTTTTCCAGCAGCGGCCCGCAAGGAATGCTGCGGCTCGCCCGCAGGCAGACTTCCCGGGCCAGTACTACCTTGCTCAGCTCGCCGCCCTGGATTCGCGCGATGGCTCGGGCCACGCAGTCCTGCCAGCGGTCGGCTGCCTGAGTGTCGTCCTCGGCCTGGGTGCCAACGGGCATCTGTGCCAAGGGGGCGTGGGTATAGCGCGCCTGCAACAGGGCCCACTCCGCCTCCAGGGCACCGGCGCACTGGGCCACGTCGGCGCCGGGCTCGACCCACAGGCTGAACAGCCAGTGCTGCTGCTCGCCTTCGCGCAGCAGCAGGATCCGCGGCAGCACCAGGGACGTGGCGGCGAACGACTGCCACTGGGCACTGCGCGGGCCCTGGGGGTCGAAGGCAAAGCCGCCGCACAGGTAGGCCCGCTTGGGCCCTACCTGATGGGCCTGCAGCAGCAACTGGCGCCAGGCCTGGGTACTGGCGGCAAAACGCTCGGCGGCCGGCGGGCTGATTTCTTCGGTGCAGCCGAACCCGGCCAGGGCCAGGGCGCCCTGGTCGCTGGACCAGAACAGGCTCTGGCCGAACACCTGGCGGTTGGCGGCAAACAGCCGCAGCGGCTCCAGGCGCTCGGCGGCCAGGCTGTACACCACCAGCACCGCCCGACCTCTGCGTCGGGCCAGGGATTCGCCCTTGCGCAGGGCCCGGGTCAAGCCGGACAGGCAGGATTCACTCATCTTGGGCTCCTTGATCCAGCCCGTGCTGACGGCGCCAGTGGCGCACTTGCTGGGCAATGTTCCAGTGGATGATCTGGGCGAACAGCGGCACCACGAACATCGGGTCCAGGCTCGCCTGCTCGGCCCATTGCCGACGTTGCGGGAGCATCGCCGCAACCCGCTCCGGGGCGGCAATGCTGTCCTCGGTCGGCTTGAACTGCGCCGCCGCCTTGACGTAGGCCAGGCGCCGGCCCAGGGCCTGGATGATCTGCTGGTCCATGGCGTCGATACCGCAGCGGACGTCGTCCAGGCCGCTGCACTGCTCGGGTGTCTTCATGTCGGGGTCTACCAAGGGAAAATTCATGGGGTCGAAGGCCAGCACTGCCACGGCTGCTCGCCATGGCCGGCCAGCAGTCGGGTCAGGTGGCGCAGCAGTTCGGCCTGTTGCTCGCGCAGGTAGAAGTGCCCGCCGGGGAAGGCCTGGAAGTCGGTGACCTGGGCGCTGACCTCGGCCCAGGCATAGGCTTCGTCCTGGTCCACCTCGGTGTCCCGGGCCCCCAGGCACACGCTCAGGGGCAGGTCCAGGGCGCGGCCGGGCGCACCGCGGTAGCACTCGATCAGCCGGTAGTCGTTGCGCAACGCCGGCAGGTACAGGTCGCGCAGCGCCGGGTCATCCAGGGGCGACGGCGCACCGTCCGACAGGCGTCGCACATCCGCCAGCAGGTCCTCGTCCGGGCCCAGGTGCAGTTCGCCGCTGCGCTGGCGATGGGGCGCGGGGTGCGCGGACACGATCAACCGTTGTGGCGCCGAGCCCTGCTGCTGCATGCGCGCCGCCACCTCATAGGCCAGGGCCGCGCCCATGCTGTGGCCGAACAGCACCAGGGGCCGGTCCACCAGGTCCGACAGGGCCCGGGTGATAGTGCCCGCCATCCACTCCAGGCTGCCGGGCCAGCTTTCGCTCAGGCGCTCTTCGCGCCCCGGGTACTGCACGCTGACCAGCTCGACATCCGCCGGCAACTGGCCACGCCAGTCGTTGAAAAAGCTCGCGCTGCCACCGGCATGGGGCAGGCACACCAGGCGGCAGCGCGGCGGTTGCGGCTGCGGATAACGACGCAGCCAGGCACTGGGAACCTTTCTCACAGCACGCCCTCCTCTGGCTCGGCCAGCGCCACAGCGGCGAAGTCGGGCAGGTGCACCCGGGTATCCGGCAGCCAGCGCAGCAGTTGTTCCAGGCAGGCCGTCGCGTCCAGCACCTGGGCGGCGTAGTGCAGCCCCTCAGGCAGATGCGCCCACTGCAGTGCACAGAAGGCTGCGACGCTGCCGGTCAGGCGCGAGCCGTCGCTGGCCCGCAGCCAGGCGCTGGCCTGCTGCTGGCGGCCCTCGCGCAGGCCGTCGATTTCCACCGCCAGCAGTTGATAGGGCCGGCGCCCGGCCACATCCAGGGCGCTGGCCTGCACCAGCGCAGCGATGTTCTGCGCGCTGCTCCGCGCCTCTGGCGCCGAGCCCTGGATACGTTGCAGGGCCGCCGCCAGTTGGCCGCCCTCGAACAGGTTGAAACCCTGACCGTGGCGCACCGGCACATCACCGAACAGGCGCTGCTGCTCGGTGCTCAGGTACGGATAGGTCTGCACACCGGCCGGTGGCAGCCAGTCGCGTTGCAATGCCTGTTCGGCACTTGCCGTGCTGCGCACCACCTGCCCTTCGCACCAGCCGCACTGGGCCTGGCCGAAGCCGTTGCCCAGGCTCAGCAGGAAATCCTCGGCAGCCGTGGCGGACAAGCGCCCCAGCCCACCGGCATAGCAGCGCAAGGCATCGACCCGCTGGAAGGACTGCGCCAGCAGTTGCGGAAACAGCCCCGAGAGCCCCGGCAGCATGCCCGCCGACAACAGCACCCGGTGCCCCGCCGGCAGCTGTCCCACCAGCCGCTCATGGAGTGGATCGTCGCCCCCCACATCCAGGTAGTCGGCGCCTGCGGCCAGGGCGGCCCGGGCCACCCGATCGAGAATCCGGTAGCTGGGCCCGGCGCAGTTGATCACCAGCGAACAGCCGGCGCAGAAGTCCGCCAGGCTCTGTGGCTCCCACAGGTCCAGGGCGCGCACCTCGGCGCGCGCCCCCAACTGCTGGTTCAGTTGCTCGGCCTGCCGCGGATCGCGTCCACCCAGGCGCAGTGCCACCTTGCCGGCCAGCAACTGCGCGACCTGACGGCCGACGCTGCCGTAAGCGCCGACCAGCCCCATCACCCCTGCCCTCATGCCGCCACCTCGGTGGGTGCATCGAAGGCCTGGGCCACAGCTTGCACCTGGGGCTGCTGCATGCAACTGAAATGATCCCCGGGCACATCCACTACCCGCAGCTCACCCAGGCACAGGGCCTGCCAGTAGGCGCTCATGTCGCGGTGCATGCCGGGCAGCACCTGCACCTCGCCGCTCTGGCGAATGAACAGCATGTCGCCCTGGTACGGCGTGGCCTCGTGCAGGGCTACCGCGGCCAGGCTGTGGCGCAATACCTGCAACTGCTCGCGCAGCCAGTGCAGGTCGCTCAGTTGCGAGCCAGCGTGGCGCATGGCCTCGGCAATGGCCTGCAGGCGCTGCTCCGGGGTCTTGTGTGCCAGACGTCGCAGGCAGGCCAGGGCCGGGGCGCACTGGGCATCCTCGCTCAAGGCCAGCAGCGAACCCTGGGGCACGCGCCCCGGAGTCTGCGCCAGCACCCGGGCGATGGTGCGTTCCATGGCCTGTTCATCCTCGGGGTAACCCAGGGCCAGCGGATCGGCCTGCATCACCCGGGCGAACACGTACTCGGCCAAGAGGTCGTCCTCGATCATGAACGGCACCCGGTAGCTGCTGATCACGCTCAGTTGCAGCACCTCGATGGAGCGCGCCGCCAGGCACGCCGCCAGCTCGGTGGCCAGCAGCCCGCCCAGGCAGTAGCCGACGATGCTCACCTGGCGCCGGCCTTCGGCCTGCAGAGTGTCGGCATAACGCTCGGCCAACTGGCGGATCGCCGTGGCCGGCTCCAGGGCCAGGTAGGCCGGCACATCGTTAAGCACCAGCCCTTCCAGGGGCGCTTCTTCCCCCAGGGCGGCAAACAGCGCGCGGTACGGCGCCAGGGTGCCGCTGCCGTCGTGGACGAAGATCCGTGTCGGGCCCTGGGCCTTGTCGCTGATGCGCACCAGCGGCGAATCGCCCTCCACGCCCTGGCCTCGCAGGTAATCGGCCAGGGCCGCCACCGTGGGCTGGTTGATCAACTGGCGCAGCAGGTCACTCCAGGGCAACTGCCGGGCCTGGGGCAAGGCTTCACGCAGGCGGCCCACCACCTGGGCCACCAGCAGCGAGTCGCCGCCAAGCTCGAAGAAGCCCTGGTCACGGCCCACCGCCGGCACCCGCAACAGGGTCTGCCAGACCTCGGCAATGCTGCGTTCCAGCTCATCCACGGGCGCCGCGCCGCTGCTGGCCTGCTGCTCGGGGCCGGCCACGCCGATCCGCGCCAGGGCCTGGCGGTCGACCTTGCCGTTGGCGGTCAGGGGCATTTCATCGAGGATCTGCCAGTGGCTCGGGATCATGTACTCCGGCAGGTGCCGGGCCAGATGGGCCCGCATCTGCTCGGGCTCCAGGGCCTGGCGCTCGCTCTTGAAGCGGGTGATGAACAGGTGCTGGCCGATCTGCGACATGGCGTCATCGGCCCCGGGCAGGCACAGCGGGGTCTCGCCTCCGGCCTCCAGCAGCAACTGCTGCCACTGTTCGCGGCGGATGAAGGTGGTATCCAGTTCGGCCCGGAAATCCTCGAAGGCGGTGAGGCCCTCCTTGAACTCCATGGACGCCATGATCTGGTAGGTGTCGCGAGTGGCCTCGATGAAGATCAGCCAGCCGCCCGGGGCCAGCATCTCCCGCAGCCGCGCCAGCACCCGGCTGGCGTGCCGCGAGTTGTGCAGCACGTTGGCGCAGAGGATCACGTCCAGGGAGTTGGCGGCCACGCCCTGGGCCCAATGGTCCTGGTTGAGGTCGAACAGCCCGTAGCTGACCCAGGGGTAAGCGGCGAAATGTTCCCGGGCCTCGTTGAGGAAGAACTGCGACAGGTCGGTGAACTGGTAGTCCACCGCCAGCCCGTCCAGGGCCGGGATCAGGTCGGCGCTGGTGCCGCCGACCCCGGCGCCGATCTCCAGCAGGCGCAGGCGCTGGCCGGCCGGACGCTGGCGGATGATCTCCTGCACCGCGGCGCACACCGCCTGGTTCAGGTACTGGCTGATCAGGTTCTTGCGGTAGGCGCCTTCGGCGGTGTCGGTGCGGCCCTGGGGAAACAGCAGGTGCAGCGGGTCCAGTTGGTCGCTCATCAGCGCCGGCAGTTGCTCCTGGCTTTCGCGCAGGTAGCGCAGCACTTCGGCGCCCCAGCCCACGGACGGTTCCAGGGCATCGATGCGCTGCCATTGCTGGCGGTATTCCTCGGCCGATACCTGCAGCCCCGAGTAACGACCCGTGTGCAGGTCCCGGTGCACCAGGCCTTCCCGGGCCAGGGCCTGCAGCCAACGGCGGATCAAGCGCTGGTTGCGCGGCGCCACCTCACAAGCCGCGACAATCTCGTCCAGGGCATGGCTCTGCCCGGCGCTCTCGAACAAGCCGGGGCGTTGCAGGGCCAGGCCCATGGACAGCAGTGCGGCGCGCTCGACACAGGCCGACATCTCGCTCACCAGGGCATCGCTCAAGCCGCCGCGCACGGCTTCGGCCGCCGCCTGGGTGCGCGCCTGCAACTGCGCCGGCCAGGCGATCGGCGTGTCCCGCAGGCTGGCCCGCAGGCAGGCTTGCAAGTGCCGCTCGAAGGCACCCTCGCCCGCTGCCACCACCACCGCGGACTCCACATGGGGATGGCTGAGCAGCGCGCTTTCCACCTCCGCCAGTTCAATGCGGTGGCCACGGACCTTGACCTGGAAATCTTCGCGGCCGAGGAACTCGATCAGGCCGTCGTCCAGGTAGCGCCCCAGGTCGCCGGTGCGGTACAGGCGTTCGCCGCTGCGCGGATGGTCGACAAAGCGCTCGGCGGTTTTCTCGGCATCCCCCAGGTAACCCAGGGCCAGACCGCTACCGGCGATGTACAGCTCGCCGGCCACCCCTTGCGGGCGATCCCGGCCCTGCTCGTCGAGCACCATGAAGCGCTGATTGGCCAGGGGCATGCCGTAGGGAATGCTGCGCCACTGGGGGTTGACCTGGGTAATCGGATAGTAGATCGACCAGATCGCCGCTTCGGTGGCGCCGCCGAGGCTGATCAGCCGCAGCCCGGGCAGTAGCTGGGCGGCCTCCGCCGGCAGGTTCAGGGGGATCCAGTCTCCAGACAGCAGCGCCAGGCGCAGGGAACCGGGGGCCATGGATGGCACGGCCTGCAGGTAGTGGGTGAGCATCTGCAATTGCGCCGGCACCGAGTTCCACAGGGTCACCCCGTGTTCCCGGACGCACTCGGCCCAGTGCGAAGGGTCGGCGCGGCGTTGCGGGTCCGGCAGCACCAGGGCGCCGCCCACGGCCAGCAGGCCGAAGATGTCATACACCGACAGATCGAAGCCCAGGCTGGCCAGGGCCAGTACCCGGTCTTGGGCCTCGATGGCAAAGCGCTGGTTGATGTCGACGATGGTATTGAGGGCCGCCTGATGGTTGATCATCACACCCTTGGGCACCCCGGTGGAGCCCGAGGTGTAGATCACGTAGGCCAGTTGCTGCGGGTCGATGTCCAGGCTCGGCAACGCCCGTTGTGCCGCCCGCGGGCCCTGGTCCACCGCGATCACCTGGGTCACCCGCGCCGGCCAGCTCAGGCTGTCGTTCAGCCAGGACTGGCTGAGCACCCGGGCGACCTCGGCGTTGTCCAGGATCAACTGGCGCCGGGCCTCGGGCTGGTTGGTGTCCAGGGGCAGGTAGGCGGCCCCGGCCCGCAGGATGCCGAGCACCGCGATCACCTGTTCCAGGCCCTTGTCCATGCACACCGCGACCCGCTCTCCAGGCTGACAGCCGGCGTCGAGCAAGGCTTCGGCCACGGCTTCGGCGCGCCCGGCCAGTTCGCCGTAGCTCAGTTGCGCGGCGCCCTGGATCAGCGCCACACGCTCGGGAGCAGCCGCGGCCTGGCGCCAGAACGGCTCATGCAGCAGGCCGGAGGGCAAAGGCGCGGCAGTCTGGTTCACCAGCTCGCGCTGCAGACGCTGGGCCGCCGGCAACTCCAGGCAGTCATCCAGGGTCCAGGCCGAGGGCTCCCGGGCCAGGCGCTTGAGCAGGCGTTCGAAGGTGTCGAACAGCGCATCCAGCAGGGTCTCGCTGAACACCCCTTCGCGGATGTCCCAGTTGATCGCCAAGCCGTCGTCACGCTCGCTGACCTGGCAGTCGATCAGCACCTGGGGTGTCTGGCTGATGCCGAACACCAGCTCGGCACCGGGCATGAAGGCCCCGCCGCCGCTCTCGCCGCCGGCCCCCAGGGTGCTGGTGAAGACGTAGGGCATCAGCGCCGCGTCCTGGCCCTTGCGCCGCGCCAGCTCGCGCAGCACTTCGATACCCGAACACAGGCGATGGTCCATGTCCTGCCACAGGCGCTCCTGCAGCTGCTGGCTGCGCTGGCCGAAGCTGCCGCCTTGCAGGGTCTGCACTTCCAGCAGTTCCACCGAGCTGAAGTCCCCCACCAGGCGATCCACCTGGGGGTGCAGGGACAGGCGATTGAGCAGGGTCAGGCTCAGGCAGAAGTGCCCGCGCCGGCTCCAGCGGCCCAGGGTTTCGGCATAGGCCGAGAGGATCGCCGCCGACACACCGACCCCGGCCGCCGCCGCGTTCAGGCGCAAGGCATTGCAGTCCCGGGCCTCCAGGCCCATGGCCCGGCGCTGGAAGCGCGGCCCGCTGGGCGGCCCCAGCAATGGCAGTTCCGGCGCACCCGGCAGGCTGTCGACCCGCGCCCACCAGTAGTCGCGATCACGCTGGTAGCGCGGCTGCTCGCGCAGGCGGCGCTCACCCAGCACATAGTCGCGAAAGCTGATCTGCGCCGGCGCCGGCAGGCTCTCGCCGCGGTACAGCTGCTGCAGTTCGGCCAGCAGCATGCGCACGCTCTGGTAGTCGCACACCAAGAGGTCCACTGACAGGTGCAAGCGCGAGGTGTCGCGGCCCTGGCTCACGCACAGCTCGATCAGCGGCCATTGCTGGGGCGGTGCACGGCGCAGTTCCATGCGCTCGCGCAAGGCCTGCAAGGCGCTGCCGTCGTCCCGGCTCAGGTCGTGGCGGGCGATGGAGTAATGCGGCACCTGGGGCAGGATGCGCTGGTAGCCCTCCTCCAGGACCACGGCCCGCAGCATCTCGTGACGCGCGATCAACTGGTTCCAGGCCTGCTCCAGGCGCACCGGGTCCAGGTCCTTCTGGGCGAACTCCAGGTAGCCGTGGCAGGCCACGCCGCCGTAGCTGAAAGCCGTGGTGCGGCCCAGCAGGTAGGCGGCCTGCACGTCGGTCAGCGGGAAGGGTTCTTCCCGGGACGAATGGTCGGCCTCCAGGGTCGGCATCTGCGCCGCTTGCAGCTGTTGCAGCAGCGCCTCCTTGTGTTCGCGCAGCTGTTGCAGGCGCGCCTCGTCCATGACCCCGGCCGGGGCCCGATAGCGCAAGCGACCCTGTTCTTCCCAGAGTTCCACACCCAGTTGTTGCAGATCCTGTTGCAGTTGCTGCAGCGTCATAACACGCCCTCCACCATTGCGTTCTGATTGACGGGCCGCTGTTCCCGGCGCGAGGCAAGCAACTGCCCCTGCAGGGCCACGGTGGCCGCGTTGAAAAAATCCTTGAGCGACAGTTCCAGCTGGAACTGCCGGGCGATGCGTTCGATCAACCGGGCCGCCAGCAGGCTGTTGCCGCCCAGGGCAAAAAAGCCCTGGTGCCGGCCCACCTGCGGCACCTCCAGCAGCTCCTGCCAGAGCGCGGCCACGGCCTCTTCCCATTCCCCTTGCGGCGGCTCGGCACTCTGCGGCTGGATGCCCCGGCGCTGCTCCTGCAGCAGCCACAGCAAAGCCGCGCGATCGACCTTGCCGTTAGTGCTCAGGGGCAGTTCCGGCAGGCTCAGCCAGAGGTCCGGGAGCATGTGTTCGGGCAGCCATTGCCCCAGCCACTGGCGCAGGGCCTGGGGTTCGGGCAGCGGCTCCCGGGCCAGCAGCACCGCCGCCAGCTGCGCTTCGCTGCCGGGCAGCACCAGGCTCAGCGCGCGGTCGATGGCCGGGTGGCGCTCCAGGGCCACGTCGATTTCTGCCAGCTCGATGCGAAAGCCGCGGACCTTGACCTGATGGTCCAGGCGCCCGAGAAACTCCAGGCTGGCGTCGGCCCAGTAGCGGCCCTGGTCGCCGGTGCGATACCAGCGCCGGCCCTCGTGCTCGACAAAGCGCTGGGCGCTGAGGGTCGGCAGGCCGCGATAGCCGGCGGCCACCCCGGCACCGCCGATCCACAGCTCGCCGGGCACCCAGTCCGGGCAGTCCCGGCCCTGGCTGTCCACCACCCGGAAGCACTGGTTGTCCAGGGGCCGCCCGTAGGGGATCGAACGCCAGTGCCCGGGCACCTGTGCCACGTCCTGGTAGTTGGACCAGATCGCCGCCTCGGTGGCGCCGCCCAGGGCCACGAACGGCACGCGGTGGCCCGCCGCCCGCTCCAGGCGCCGTGGCAGGTCGAGGCCGACCCAGTCACCGGAGACCATGGCCAGGCGCAAGGCTCCCAGGCCGCCGTCGTCGCGCACTTGCAGGGTCAGCATGTCCAGCAGCGCCGGCACCGAGTTCCACACACTCACCCGCTGTTCGCGGATCAGCCGCAGCCATTCCCGGGGCTCCTTGCGCAGCCCGTCCGCCGGCAGCACCAGGGCGCCGCCGACACTCAGCAGGCCGAACAGGTCGTACACCGACAGGTCGAAATCCAGGGCCGAGACCCCCAGCACCCGATCCTCGGCGCTCACCTGGTAGCGCCGGTTGATGGCGGTGATGGTGTTCATCGCCGCCTGATGGGACAGTTCCACGCCCTTGGGTTCGCCGGTGGTGCCCGAGGTGAAGATCACGTAGGCCAGGGCATCCGCCGTCATCTCCAGGGGTTGCTCCAGCGCCGGTGCGACAAGCGCCTGGGCCAGGGTCACCACCCGCAGTTCGGCGAGCCAGATACCGCCCTCGCGGTGGGCCTGATCGGTGATCACCACCCGCGCCCCGGCGCGCTGGTAGATCATGTCGCGGCGCGCCGGCGGCTGCTCGATGCCCACCGGCACATAGACCGCCCCGGCGGCAAGGGTCCCCAGCACCGCGACCACCTGGTCGCGGCCCTTGGGCAAGGTGATCGCCACCGCGTCACCCGGCTGCACGCCCCACTCGCCCAAGGCCCCGGCCAGTTGCAGGGCCTGCCGGGCGAGCTCGGCGTAGCTCAGGCTGCCCTGCTCGCAGATCAGCGCCACGGCCTCGGGGTTCAGGCGCGCCTGCTGGAAAAAGCCCTGGTGCAACAGCTGCGCCGGGGTCGCGTGTGCGGTGGCATTGACCTGCTGGCGGCGCTGCTGTTGCGCCGCCGGCAGCGGCAAGGGCGCCACCTGCTGCCAGTCGTTGGCGCACAGCCACAACAGCAAGGCGCGGTAGGCGTCGAACATCTCGTCCAGCAGGCCTTCGGGGAACAGCGCGTCCACCGCGTCCCAGTTCAGCAGCAGGCCGTCGGCCAGCGGGTAGCTCTGGTGGTCGAGCCAGACCTGGGGCGTCTGCGACAGCGCCCAGCCCGGTTCGCCCAGTTGCTCGCGGCAGGTGGAGTCGACAAAGGCCGGGCCCAGGTTGCAGGCGAACACCACCGGCGCGCCCTGGCCACCGCCCTGGCGCAGCCGCGCCCGCTCGCGCAGCACCTCGACCCCGGGCCAGGCGCTGTGGGCGATGTCGCGGTGCAATTGAGCCTGCAACGCCAGGGCCTGCTGGCTGAAGGGCGCGGGCTGGCGCTGGTCGACCTCCAGCAGCACCAGGTTGGAAAAGTCCGCCAGCAGATGAGGCACGCACGGGTGCAGTTCCTGGCGATTGAACAGCGGCACGTTGAGCAGGAAATGCTGGCTGGCGCTCCAGCGCCCCAGCACCTGGGCATAGGCGCAGGCCAGCACGCTGGCCAGGGTCAACCCGTGCTGCCGGGCGCGCTGCTCCAGGGCCTGCAACTGGCCCTGGTCCAGACGCATGGCCAGGCGGCGAAAACGCGCAGTGCCGGCGTTCTGCGGTTCCTGGGCCAGGGGCAGTTGCGGGCCGTCCGGTAGCTCTTCCAGGCGCTCCAGCCAATAGTTCCGGGCCGCCGCCAGCAGTGGCGCGCGCGCCGCCTGTTCGGCCCGCAGGTAGTCGGCGAAGTTCCAGTCCAGGGCCGGCAGGCTGTGCTCCTGGCCGGCATGGATCAGCGCCAGGTCGCGCAGCAGGATACCAATGCTGAGCACGTCGGCCACCAGCAGGTCGATGTTCAGGTGCAGGCGGCTGCGACCTTCGGGCAGCAGGCTCAACTGCACATCGAACACCTGCCCGCGGCTGACCTCCAGGCACCGGTGCGAGAGGTTTTCGCGGATCTGCTCCAGGGCCTCGGCAGCCCCGACGCAGGAAGCCTGGCGCAGGTCGTGGACGGTCAGCCCGGGCCAGGGGCTCTGGGGCAGGATGCGCTGGCAGGTGTCGCTGATAAAGCACGCCCGCAACATCGGATGGCGCTGGCACAGGCGGCGCAGGGCCTGCTCCAGGCGCTGGGGCTCCAGGCCCTGGCCGTCCAGTTCCTGGTACAGGTGGCAGCCGACGCCGCCCAGGGGCATGCCCGGATCGCGGCCGAACCAGTAGGCCTGCTGCAGTGGGGTCAGGGCGAAATGGCTGTTGCCAGGAGCGCTGGCCACGGCCTGCAGGTGCGGCGTCGCGAGGCCACGGCGAGCCTCGATCAGCGCCCACCAGGCGTCCAGGGTCGGTTGCTGGATCAGTTCGGCGAAGCTCAGGGCCACGCCTTCGGCGGCCAGCAGCGCCGGCAGGCGCATGATGCTCACCGAGTCGAGCCCCTGCTCGATCAGGGAGGCCTGGGGTTCAAGATCCTCGGCGCTGTAGCCGAGCAGCCGGGCAATGCCTTCGCAGAGTCCTTGGGGTGAATGACTCAGGCCGGCGTCCGCTGGATGAGCGCGTGCCAGTGCTGGGTTATCGGTCATGGTGGACGTTCCTTTGGGGTACGGAAGGGGGTTGGCGCAGGCGCCAGCGATTGATCGCCTCGCGCTCGTGGAACAGCTCGCGATAACGGCCCGGGGCCGCCATCAGTTGGGCGTGGGTACCGCGCTGGGCCAGGTGGCCCTGCTCCAGCAGGAGGATCTGTCCGGCGCTGGGGGCCAGGGTCGGTTTGTGAGTCACCAGCAGCACCGTGTGCTTGCGCGCCAGTTGCAGCAGGCAACGGTTGACCCGGGCCTCGCTGATGGCATCGAGGGCCGCGGTGGGTTCGTCCAGCAGGATCAGGCTGGCGTCCTTGAGCAGCACCCGGGCCAGGGCCAGGCACTGGCGCTCGCCCCCGGAGAGGCTGACGCCGCCCTCGCCGACCCGGGTCTGCCAGCCCTGGGGCAGGCGCTGGGCCACAAGGTCCAGGCCGGTGGCTTGGGCGGCGTCCATCAGTTGGCTGTCGCTGGCCTCGGGGTCGCCCAGGCGCAGGTTGTCCAGCAGGCTCGCAGCCAGCGGCGGACAGTCCTGGAACATCAGGGCGATGGAACGATCGCGCTGCGCGGCGGACAGTTGGCGCAGGTCGACACCACCCAACAAAATGGCGCCGCTATCGACATCGCTGAACCGCGCCAGCAGGCGCAGCAGGCTCGACTTGCCGGAGCCGGAGGCGCCCACCAGCAGGTTCAGCGAGGCCGGCGCCAACTCGAAGCTGATGCCCTGCAGGATCACCTGCTCCTGGCGCACCAGCCCCAGGTCGCGGACCTGCACCTGATGCCCCCGGGGTTCCTCGGGCTGGCTCGGCTCCGGCAGCGCCGGCAGGCGCAACAAGTGGCGCAAACGGTTCAGGCCATGGCGGGTCTGGCGCAAGGTCGTGCCGAGGTTGACCAGGGTGCCCATGGGCTCCACCAGGCAGGTGGCGAGCACCGCCAGCGCCAGGTACTGGGCCACTCCCAGGCTGCCACCGAGCACTGCATACAGGCCGCACAGCAGCATCGCGGTGTAGCCGGCCTGGAGCACCACCGCCAGCCCCAGGGCCGCCGGAAAGGTCCGCCAGTGGGCCCGACGCTGGGCCCGGCGCTGTTGCTGCAAGGCCTCGGTGAGCAGGCTGAAGCCTTCGCCGGTGCGGCCACTGGCACGCAGCAGCGGCTGCTGGCGCAGGAACTCCAGGACCCGCGCCGCCGCCTCGTTGGCCGCCGCCTCACTGCGGCTTTCGGCCTGGCCGCCCCAGCGTACGCCCCAGTGGTAGAACACCAGCAGCAGGGGCACGCTGGCCAAGGCCGCCAGGGCCATGGTGCGGTCATAGAAGAACAGCGCCACAAGCAGCGCCAGGGGCGTCAGCAAGGCGTTGGCCATGGGCTGCAACAGGTGCGCCGGGGTGCTCATGATCTGCAGTACGGTGTGGGTCACCAGCCGATTGAGCTCGGCGCTGCGGCGCTCGACGAACCACTCCAGGGGCAGGCGCACCAGTTGTTCGCCGATGCGCAGGTTCAACGACTGGGCCGCCGCGGCGCCCGCGCGGTAGCCCGCCAGTTGCGCATGCCGGCGCAACCCCAGGCACAGCAGCGCGAAACCGGCAAAGGCCCCGGCCCATCGCCACGGCGCCTGCCCGGCAGCGGCATCGAACAGGCTGGCAAAGGCCATGGGTAACAGGGCCAGCGCCGCGCCCTGGGCCAGGGCACTGGCGGCCATGGCCAGCAAGGCCCGGCGCAGCAGGCTGGCTTCGGCCGGCTGCAAACTGCGTAACAGTGCGCCAATCATGCCTGCTCCCCCGCCGTTTCCACGGCGCAGAACTGCTGCGCCGCCCACAGCCCGGCATACACCCCCTGCTGCTCCAGCAGGGCCTGGTGCCGGCCGCATTCCACCAGTTGCCCGGCCTGCAGCACGGCAATCTGGTCGGCATCCTGGATACTGCTCAGGCGATGGGCGATCACCAGCACCGTGCGCCCCGCCGCCAGCCGCGACAACGCCTGCTGGATCGCCGCTTCGGACTCCGGGTCGCTGGCGGCGGTGGCTTCGTCCAGCACCAGGATCGGTGCCTGGCTGAGCATCGCCCGGGCAATGCCCAGGCGCTGCACTTCACCACCGGAGAGCTGCACGCCACTGCCCAGCTGGGTGTGATAACCCTGGGGCAAGGCGGTGATACGACTGTGGATCTGCGCCGCCCGGGCCGCCTCTTCGACCTCGGCCAGCGTGGCCTCGGGACGCCCCAGGCGCAGGTTGTCCAGAACGCTGCTGCGCAGCAGGCGCACGTCCTGGAAGACAAAGGCCACCTGGCGATAGAGGGTCGCGCTGTCCATGTCCCGCAGGTCGACGCCGCCGATGCGGATGGCCCCGCCGCTGACGTCGGCAAAGCGCGCCAGCAAGGTGGCCAGGGTCGACTTACCAGCGCCCGAATCCCCCACCAGGGCGGTCAGGGTGCCCGGTTGCAGGCACAGGTCGATGCCGTGCAGCACCTGGGTGCCGTCGGGGTAGCTGAAAGCCACTTCATCAAAGATCACCTGATGCCCCTCGGGCTCCCGGGAAAATGCCGGCTGCGCCTGCACCGGGGTACTCAGCACGGTGCTGATGCGCTGCGCCGCCGCCCGGCCCTGGACCAGGGAATCGGCGCCATGCCCCAATGCCGCCACCGGCGCCGCCAGGGCCGGGCCAAGCAGGGCGAACGGCAACAGTTGCACCGGGTGCAGCCAGCCGGCCGCCGTCAGCGCCACCCCGGCCACCAGCACCAGGGCCAGCACCAGCAAGGGCGACAGCAGCACCTCGACACTCGCCCCCAGGCCCGCCCAGCGCTCCACCCACTGGGAGAAAAAACGCCCGAAACCCCGCACCGCGCTGACGAAATCCGCCTGCACCCGCTCGGCACGGCCGAACGACTTGACCATGGCGATGCTCTGCACAAAGTTCAGGGTCGCGGTGGACAGGTCGCCCAGGGCCGCCCCCAGGCGCTGGCGCTCGGCCTGATAGGCCGGGGTGCGCATGACCCGCAAGCGCCACAGCGCCAGCAATGGCGGCAGCAGCACCACCAGGGTCATGGGCAGGCTCACCGTGAGCAGGTAGACCAGGCTGGCCAGGGGCACCACCAGCGCCGCCACCAGGTTGTTGGGCAGGTGCGCCACCAACTGGTGCAGGGCGCCGACATCATCCAGCAAGGCCCGTTCGGCGGTCTCCCGCTGCTGGCCGAACCAGGCCAGGGGCACCCGTGCCAGGTGCGCGGCGATGCGCTGGCGCAGTTGGCGTTGCAGGTCGCTGTCGGCCAGGTGGGTGATCTGCAATGCCGCCGCCAGCCCCAGCAGGCGCAGGAGCAAGGCGGCGGCGCCGGCCAGCAGCCAGAACTGCGCACGCTGCGCATCCAACTCGCCGGCCAGCAGCAGCGGCGCCAGTTCGGCCACGGCAATGAACGGCAACAGCCCCACCAGCGCCGCCAGGGCCTGCAGCAGCATGGCCGCCAGCAGGCGCCCGCGCACCGGGTGCAACAGGTCGCAAAGTCCTTGTCGTTCAGCCACGGGCGCCACTTCCCTCCAGGGGTTCGGCCTGGGCGCCGAAGTACAGGGCCTGGATCGCCTCGCGCAGGTGCTTGCGGCTGACCTTGCCGACCCCGGTCTGGGGGAAGGCCGGGATGAACTCGAAGCGGTCCGGCAGCTTGAACGCCGCCAGGCCCTGGGCCCTTAGGTGACGCAGCAGTTCCGGGGCCCGGGGCGCGGTGCCGCGAGGGATGACGAAGGCGCAGGTGCGTTCGCCCAGGAAGGCATCAGGCATCGCCACCAGGGCGATGTCGGCCACCGCCGGGTGGCTGAGCAGCAGGTTTTCCACTTCTTCGGCAGCGATCTTTTCGCCCCCGCGGTTGATCAGGTCCTTGTCGCGCCCTTCCACCATCAGGTAGCCGTCGGCGGTGAGCATGACCCGGTCGCCGGTGCGGTAGAAACCATCGGCCGTGAAGGCCTGGGCGTTGTGCTCGGGGTAACGGTAGTAACCGCGGATGGTGTAAGGGCCGCGGGTCAGCAACTGCCCCACCTGCCCCACCAGCACCGGCTGGTCGTGCTCGTCCACCACACGAATTTCGTCCGCCGGCGACAGCGGCCGGCCCTGGGTGTGCAGCACCCGCTGTGGCGGGTCCTCGGGGTCGGTGTAGCAGATCAGCCCCTCGGCCATGCCGAACACCTGCTGCAGGCGGCAGCCGAGCACCGGTTCGATGCGCCTTGCGGCCTCGTAGCTGAGTTTGGCGCCGCCCACTTGCAGCAGTTGCAACGGCGCCAGGCCACGCCCGCGGGCCTGGGCCGCTTCCAGCCAGACCAGGGCCAGGGGCGGCACCAGCGCGGTGTGGGTCACCCCCTGGCGCTCGATCAGTTCGAAGCAGACTTCCGGGCTCGGCGAGGGGCTCAGCACCACCCGCCCGCCCACCGAAAAGGTGCCGATGAACCCTGGGCAGCACATGGGAAAGTTGTGCGCCATGGGCAGCGCCACCAGGTACACGCTGGCCTCGGACAGGCCGCAGCGCTCGGCACTGGCCCGCAGGTTGTAGAGGTATTCGTGGTGCCGGCGCGGGATCAGCTTGGGCACCCCGGTGGAGCCGCCGGAGAGCTGGAAACAGGCCACCGCGTCGGCGCTGGGGGACGGGAAGGTGCGCGCAGGCGCAGGCTCATACAGGCTGTGCAAGGCCGTGAATTCCTCGGCTTCGCCGGCGACTACCACCCACTCCAGCTGCGGGTTGCGGTCCTTGAGGTCGCGGGCCATGGCCCGATAGTCGAAGCTGGCGTCCCGGTCGGCGCAGAAGTAGGCCCGGGCCTGGGCGAACTCGCAGAAGCGGCCGATTTCCAGGTGCCGGTGGGCCGGCAGCGCGAAGATCGGCCGCACCCCGAGGCGGTAAAGGGCAAAGCAGACTTCGACGAAGGCCGCACTGTTGGGCAGTTGCAGCACCACGTTGTCGCCGGCCCGCAGACCCAGCCGGTACAGGCCGGCGGCCAGTTGGTCGACCCGCAGGTCCAGTTGCCGGTAGCTCAGGTGCTGCTCGCCTTCGGTCAGCGCTTCACGCTCGGCAAAGGCCTGGGCGGCGCTGCGCAGCAGGTCGCCAAAGGTTTCGTCGCGCCAGTAGCCGGCCTGGCGGTAGCGCTGGGCGAAGTCTTCGGGCCAAGAGGGGCAATCCTTGAGGTCATCGAAAGTGGACATGCTGTCTCCTGATGTTTTTTACGCAAAAAGCGGCCCTGGACCTGAAAGATCAGGCCCCTGGAATGAGCTGGGAATCCGCCGTCAGGGTTGGCGGGAATGAAGAGTTGCCGGCGGTCCTGCGGCGCTGTCGAGCAAGGGGTCGTCCATGGGAGGCTGCCGTGCCTGGAAATGAGAGTGATTATTAATAGGCAATTTGCCGGACCCGGCAATCGGCAGGACATTCGTTTGCGCGGCTTTTTCTTTTGATTGCGCGGCGCGCCCCGGAAAGAGCCCGGCAGGACGGAGCTCGAAGGCTAAAGGATAATCATTCTTAATTACAGAAAGACAATTTCCTGCTAGCGTATGGCCTCTTTTCAGGTCCACAGGGAGTTCGCCATGCTCAGCCCCAACGCTGCGCCGCAGCCTGTCAAAAGGGATTCCACCCTGCACTTTCCCAACCCGCAGCACACCGGGTCGGCCGCTGTAGTCCCGGAGGTCACCCTCTCCACCGGGACCGTGCTGATGGACAGCCAGATGTGGATGCAGGAGCCGCTCTGGGAAGGCCTGAAAATCATCCTGGTGCTCAGCGGCCAGCTCAATTGCCGGGTCGAAGGCCAGCCCGAAGTGGAGATCCGCGGGCCGACCCTGTGCGCCGTGGCCAACCAGGGCGAGCACTGCGGCGACCACCTGTTCGCCAGCGGCGTGCCGGTGCGCTACACCACGGTGCAGCTGGACTTCCCCTCGATCCGCAATGTCGGCCTGGAACCCGAGCGCCTGCTCGATCAGCGCGGCGGCGGCCCGATGCTGTTCTGCCAGCCGGCGAGCAAACCGCTGCTGGCCCTGGCGCAACAGATCTTTACCTGCCCGCTGCAGGGCCCGACCCGTTCCTTCTACCTGGGTGGCAAGGCCCTGGAACTCACCGCCCTGGGGGTCGAGGGGATTCTCGCCCAGGCCGAATCCAGGCCACTGCAGGACAGCCCGTGCAGCTCGGCGGACATCGAGCGCATCCATGCCGCCCGTGACCTGCTGCTCAACTCATTGCAGGATTCGCCTTCGCTGTCGGAGCTGTCGCGCCAGGTGGGCCTGAACCCGCGCAAGCTCACCGCCGGTTTCCGTCAGGTGTTTGGCACCAGCGTCTATGCCTACCTGCAGGAGCAGCGCCTGGGAGAAGCCTATCGCTTGCTGGCCAGTGGCGAGACCAATGTCTCCAGCGCGGCTTATCGGGTCGGCTACAGCCCGGCGCATTTCTCAACGGCCTTTCGCAAGCGCTTCGGGGTGTCGCCCAAGTCCTTGCGTTGAGCCCGCTCCTGCTCGAGCCTGCTCCATCCAAAGCTGCGCCTGGTGATCCGGGCGCCCTCCCCGCGCCGTACCGCAAACGAAAGAAATGGTCGCTCAAGCCAAAGTTTTAGCCCGCAACCCAAGCTCACAAATGAGATACGTTTGCATTCTCATTTAATCCCCATCACGGAGTGAAGCATGGGTAGCCGCGTTGCGCACCGAAACACCTCAGGTTGTCCCGTCAATTGTGTGGTCTCGCGTCCGGCTCTGGGCCGCAACCCGCTGGCGTGCCTGATCCACGGCCTGGCCCTGGGCCTCTCGCTGACCCAGGCCGGCGCCGCGCTGGCCGCCGATGGCGATACCGACCAGGACCACGCCCTGACCCTGGACACCAGCGTGATCAGCGCCACCCAGCCCGACTCCGCCACCGGGCCGCAGGCCGGTTACGTGGCCAAGCGCAGCCTCAGCGGGACCAAGACCGATGCCAGCCTGAGCGAAATTCCCCAGTCGATTTCCGTGATCACCCGCGACCAGATGGATGCCCAGCAGGTGCAGTCGGTGAACGAGGCGCTGCGCTACACCGCCGGGGTCCAGGCCAATACCACCGCCGCCAGCCAGCGCTTCGACACCCTCTCGATCCGCGGTTTCGACGTCACCACCGGCATGCTCCGCGATGGCCTCAAGGGCAATACCGCCCAGGCCTGGCCCAAGGTCGAAGCCTATGGCCTGGAGCGCATCGATGTGCTCAAGGGCCCGGCCTCGGTGCTGTTCGGGCAGAACTCGCCGGGGGGCGTGGTCAACCAGATCAGCAAGCGCCCGCTGGACAAGCCCTTCCATGAAGTGCAGATCCAGGGGGGCAGCTTCGACCGGGCCCAGGGCCAGTTCGACTTCAGCGGGCCGCTGGACGATGAAGGGCAATTCCTCTATCGCCTGGTGGGTCTGGAGCGCGACAGCGGCACCCAGTTCGATCACATCAAGGACGACAAACAGTACTTCGCGCCCTCCTTCACCTGGAAGCCCAACGACGACACCAGCCTGACCCTCCTGGCCGACTACACCCAGGACACGTTCGGCGCGCCGCGGGTGTTCCTGCCGGCCCAGGGCACCCTGCTTGGCAACCCCAATGGCAAGGTCAAGCACAACGTCTTCCTCGATGAACCGGGGCTGGACAACGACCGCACCCAGTACTCCCTGGGCTACCTGCTGGAGCACCGCCTGAATGACGTCTGGAGCCTCAATTCCAGCGCCCGTTACGGCCACGTCAACCTGCTGACCAACACCGCCAGCGGCATGTCCCTGGCTCCGGACCTGCGCACCCTGAACCGCGCTGCCTATCGCTTTCGCATTGTCGGCGACACCTACTCCCTGGACAACAATGCCCAGGCCCGCTGGAACCTGGGCAGCACGCAAATGGTGTCGCTTTTGGGGATCGACTACCGGCGCACCCGCGAGGACTACTACCTGCGCGGCGGCTCGGCTTCGCCCATCGACATCTATAACCCGGTGCACGGCGGCGTGTTCGACCCCAGTACCCCCTTCACCAACACCGTGCAGCGCGCCGATCAGGTCGGGGTCTACGCCCAGCAGCAGTTCACCTTCGATGAGCATTGGGTGCTCACCGTCGGCGGACGCCAGGACCGCTCCAGCGCCCGTACCGATAACCGCATGAACGACAGCGGCAGCAAGCAGGACGACGAAAAGTTCACCTACCGCACCGGGCTGGTGTACCTGGCGGACAACGGCCTGGCGCCCTACATCAGCTATTCCACGTCCTTCGACCCGGTGCTGGGCACCAACTTCTACGGCACGCCGTACAAGCCCACCAGCGCCAAGCAATCGGAAGTGGGGGTCAAGTACCAGCCGCCGGGCATCGACAGCTACATCACCCTGTCGCTGTTCGACCTGACCCAGGAAAACGTCAAGACCGCCGATCCCGCCAACCCGTTGAATACCCTGCAGACCGGCGAAGTGAACGTGCGCGGCGTCGAGCTCGAAGGCAAGGCCAGCCTGGCCCGGGGCCTGGACCTGCTGGCGGCGCTGACCTACAACGACGCCGAAGTGAGCAAGAGCAACAACCCGCTGGAGAAGGGCAAACGCCCCACCGACACCCCGGAAAAAATGGCCTCGCTGTGGGCCGACTACACCTTGCCCGAAGGCCCCCTCAGCGGCCTGGGCTTTGGCGCCGGGGTGCGTTACATCGGCTCCACCGAGGCCGATGCCGCCAACACCCAGCGCGTGCCCTCCTACACCTTGCTGGACGCGGCGGTGCACTACGACTTCGACAAGCTGATCCCGGCGGCCAAGGGCCTGCGCCTGGCGGTGAATGCCACCAACCTCACCGACAAGCGCTATTACGAAGGTTGCTCGCTGACCAATTGCAGCGCCGGTTATGACCGCAGTGTCATCGCCAGCCTGCGCTATCGCTGGTAAGCCGCCGATGCTGTCCATGCGTGATATCTGGCTCAGGCTGCACCGCTGGCTGGCCCTGTGCCTGGGGCTGTTCCTCGCGCTGCTGGGCCTCAGTGGTTCGCTGCTGGAGCTCAAGGGGCCGATCCTGCGCTGGGAGGTCGGTGCGCAGATGCTGCAACTGGCCCCTGGCGAGCATGGCGCGCTGCTGCAACAGGAAGCCTGGATCAGGGCCGCCTCCGACGCCTACCCGCAATTGCACAAGGTCTTCGGCGCAGCCCCACCGCGCCAGGGCTTTCTCGAATCGGACAATGTGATCGTCTTCGGTGCCCTCAAGGAGCGTCCCGGCACCGGCATCGCCATGATCGATCCTTATAGCGGCGAACCCCGGGGCTTCTTCGTCTTCGAGGACCTGTGGCTGGCCAAGCTGGTGGCGCTGCACCGCAGCCTGCTGCTGCCGCCAGCCTGGGGGTCGAACCTGGTGCTGCTCTGTGGCCTGGCGCTGCTGGGCTCCCTGGGCAGTGGCCTGTACCTGTGGTGGCCGGGCCGGCGCAGCTGGTGGAAGGCCGCCAGCCTGCGTCCCGGCAGCCAGGGCAACCGGCGCCTGCGGGAATGGCACAACGTGGCGGCGGCCTGGCTGTGCCTGCCGCTGCTGCTGATTGCCGGCAGCGGTGCCTGGCTGGCACGCCCCGACCTCTTCACCTGGCCCGGCGCCCAGCCGATGGCGATCAAGCCGCTGTTTTCCGCGGCCCATGGCCACTTGCTGCTGGGCACCCCCGGCGCCTGGCTGGCTTTTCTCTGCGGCATTTCGTTACCCCTTCTGTACCTCACCGGCCTGCTGCTGTGGTGGCGCAAGCGCGCTGCCCGCCGGGCCGTCCAATCGTTCAAGGAAACTAGCCATGACACACCGTGATTTCTTGCGCCGCGCCCAGCGCGGGCTCTTGCTCGGCCTGCTGCCCCTGGGCCTGCTATGGGCCGCCACGGCCAGCGCCGCGACCCTCACCGATCTGGCCGGACGCCAGGTCCAGGTGCCGGAGAAGGTCGAGCACATCCTCCTGGGTGAAGGCCGGATGATCTATTCCCTGTCGCTGCTCGAAGGCCAGAACCCGTTCGCCCGTCTCGCCGGCTGGCAAGGGGACTTTCGCGGCCTCGACGTGCAGGGCTACGAGGCCTATCACAAGGTCTTCCCCCAGGCCGACAAGGTGCCGCTGGTGGGCGGCACCTCGGCCGAGACCTTCAGCGTCGAAAAGGCCCTGGCGGTGCACCCGGACCTGGCGATCATGGCCCTGAGCGGCGGCCATGGACCCGGCCCCGACAGCGAGGCGGTGAAACAGCTGGAGGCCGCCGGGGTGGCGGTGATCTTCGTCGACTTCAGCGACCATCCCCTGAGCAACACCGTGCCCAGCATGCGCCTGCTGGGCCAGGCCCTGGGCCGTGAGCAGCGGGCCGAGGAATTCATTGCCTTCTATCAGCAGTCCCTGGCCAAGGTCACCCAGACCCTGGCCAAGGCCGGTACCGTCAAGCAGCCGAAGATCTTCATCGACATGCTCGCCGGGCTGCAGGACTGCTGCGGCTCCCCGGGCACCGGCAACTTCGGCGAGATGATCAAGCTGGCCGGCGGCCACAACATCGCCGACGGGCGCATACCCGGCCCCATTGGTGTGCTCAACGTGGAGTACATCCTCTCCAGCGACCCGGACGTATACGTGGCCACCGGGGTCTTTGCCGCCGGCCAGGGCGGCGTGACCCTGGGTTATTCCGCCACCTTGCAACAGGCCCGGGACAGCCTGCGCCAGGCCGCCAACCGCCCGCCGCTGAATGAACTGCGAGCGGTGCGCGAAGGCAATGTGCACGGCTTGTGGCACATCTTCTATGACTCGCCGGAACACCTGATCGCGGTCCAGGCCCTGGCCAAGTGGCTGCACCCGGAGCTGTTCAAGGACCTGGACCCGGACCAGACCCGCCGCGAGCTGTACCAACGCTTCATGCCGATTCCCGCCAGCGGCGTGTTCGCCACGAGCCTGAAACCATGACCCAGGCTGCCACCGACGTGGCGGACAACCTTGCCGCCGGCCATTACCAGCGACGCCACGGGCGCCGAGTGCTGCTGTTGGGCGGGCTGGCCCTGGCCCTGCTGCTGTCCCTGGCCCTGGACATCACCACCGGGCCTTCCGGGATGAGCCTGTCGCGCCTGCTGCAGGTGCTCTGGGACCCGGGCTCGATGCCCCGGGTGGAAGCGGTGATCGTGTGGAACGTGCGCCTGCCTTACGCCCTGATGGCGGTGCTGGTGGGGGCCGCCCTGGCCCTGGCCGGCGCCGAGATGCAGACCGTGCTCGACAACCCCCTGGCCAGCCCCTTCACCCTCGGTGTATCCGCCGCCGCGGCGTTCGGTGCAGCCCTGGCCATCGTCCTCGGCCTGGGCCTTCCCGGGGTGCCGGCGCAGTACCTGATCTCGGCCAACGCCTTCCTCTTCGCCCTGGCCTCAGTGGCCTTGCTCTACCTGCTGGCACGCTGGCGTGGCTTCGGCGTGGAAAGCCTGGTGCTGTTCGGCATCGCCCTGGTGTTCGCCTTCAATGCCCTGGTGGCGCTGCTGCAATTCGTCGCCACCCAGGACAGCCTGCAGCAACTGGTGTTCTGGACCCTGGGCAGCCTGGCCCGGGCCTCCTGGGAAAAGCTCGCGGTACTGGCCCTGGCGCTGTTGCTGTGCCTGCCCTTCTCCCTGCGCCAGAGCTGGGCCCTGACCGCCCTGACCCTGGGCGAGGAACGGGCCCGCAGCTTCGGCATCGACGTTGGCCGCCTGCGCCTGCTGTCACTGTTGCGCATCAGCCTGCTGTCGGCCCTGGCGGTGTCCTTTGTCGGCACCATCGGCTTTATCGGCCTGATCGCCCCGCACATCGCCCGCCTGCTGGTGGGCGAGGACCATCGGCTGTTCCTGCCGGCCAGCGTGCTCAGCGGCGGGCTGATCCTGTCCATGGCCTCCATCGCCAGCAAGGCCCTGATCCCCGGGGTGCTGATTCCGGTGGGTATCGTCACCGCCCTGGTGGGCATTCCCTTCTTCATGGCCATCGTCATGCGCAACCGTCGAGGTGTCCTGTGAAGCCGCCTGTGTCCTCCAACGCCGGCCTGTGCACTGCTGGCCTGAACATGCACTACGGCAACCGCCAGGTGCTGTGCGACGTGGCCCTGCCGCCCCTGGCCGGGGGCAGCGTGACCGCGCTGATCGGCCCCAACGCGGCAGGCAAGTCGACCCTGCTGCGGGGCATCGCCGGGTTGCACAAGACCTCGGGCCAGGTACTGCTGGACGGCGTCGATCTCAACCGCCTGCCCCAGGTGGAACGGGCGCAGCACATCGTCTACCTGCCCCAGAGCCTGCCGGAACGTACCCGCCTGTGCGCCTTTGAAGCAGTGCTCAGCGCTGCCATGGCCGGGCATCGCGCCGGCGGTTTCGCCCCTGGCCGGCCCAGCGCGGCGGTGTTGCACGGGGTCGAACAAGTGCTGCAGGACCTGGACCTCACCGCCCTGGCCGACCGCCCGATCGACGCCCTCTCCGGTGGCCAGCGCCAACTGGTGGGCCTGGCCCAGGCCCTGGTGCGCCAGCCCCGGGTGCTGCTGCTGGACGAACCCACCAGCGCCCTGGACCTGTACCACCAGTGCCAGGTAGTGGAAGCCATCACCCGGGCCACCCGCGAGCGCCAGTTGATCACCCTGGTGGTGGTCCACGACATCAACCTGGCCCTGGGTTTCAGCCAGCAGGTGGTGGTGCTGCACCATGGCCGCCTGGCCGCCGCCGGGCCGGCCCTGGAGGTGATCAACCCACAACTGCTGCGCGACGTCTACGGCGTCGACGCCAGCCTGGAACAGGTACGCGGTCGACCACTGGTGATGGTCGACGGCCGCCTGCCCTCTCACTCAGCCCTGGGATAAACCATGACCCACGCTCAACAGCTGCCCCTCGACACCCTGGACACGCCCCAGGCCGCCCCGGCCTTCGACCTGCGCCCGCTGCTGGTGGCCAACCTGGCCTGCACCATGGCGATGATGGCGTTCGTTTCGCTGATCGGCCCCATTGCGCGGATTCTCGGCCTGGCCACCTGGCAGGCGGGGATGGCGGTGACCGTCTCCGGGGTGATCTGGATGCTCCTGGCCCGCCCCTGGGGCCGGGCCAGCGATCGCCTCGGTCGGCGGCGCATCCTGCTGCTGGGCACCGGCGGCTTCACCCTGGCCTTTCTCGCCCTCAGCCTGTTTATCGACGTGGCGCTGCACGCCCTGCCTTCGGCGCTGCTGGCGTTTGCCGGGTTGCTGCTGGGCCGCGGCCTGATCGGGGTGTTCTATGCGGCAATCCCGGTGGGCGGCTATGCGCTGATCGCCGACAACATCGAGCCCGAGCATCGCGCCCGGGCCATGGCGTCCCTGGGGGCGGCCAACGCCTGCGGGCTGGTCCTGGGGCCGGCGCTTGCCGCATTGCTGGCGCGCCACAGCCTGAGCCTGCCGTTCTATGCGCTGGCGGTGCTGCCGCTGCTGGGCTTCGCCTTCCTCAAGGCACGGCTGCCGCGCCAGGAACTGCACCTCAAGCAGCCGCCCAAGCCGGTGAGCCTGGGCGACCCGCGCCTGCGCCGGCCGCTGGTGGTGGCGTTCGTCTCGATGCTGTGCGTGGCCATGGCGCAGATCACCGTGGGCTTCTTCGCCCTCGACCGCCTGGGCATGAGCCCGGCCGATGCGGCGCAGACCGCCGGCATTTCCCTGACCCTGGTGGGGGTGGCGCTGATCGCCTCGCAACTGGTGGTGCGCAAACTGGAATGGCCGCCGCTGCGGATGATCCGCATCGGCGCCCTGGTGGCGGCGCTGGGCTTTGTCACCAGCATTCTCGCGGCCCACGCCTGGGTGCTGTGGCTGGGGTTCTTTGTTTCGGCCGCCGGCATGGGCTGGATCTTCCCCTCCTTCGCCGCCCTGGCCAGCAACTCGGTGGACGCCGCCGAACAAGGCGCCACGGCCGGCTCCATCGGCGCGGCCCAGGGCCTGGGGGTAGTGGTCGGGCCCCTGGCCGGGACCCTGATCTACGGGCTGGAGCCACGCCTGCCCTACCTGCTGGCGGCGCTGCTGCTCGTACTGGTCGCCTGCTGGCCCGTAGCCCGACTCCGGTAACCTTCGGGCGAACGACGCGCATTATCGAAACCCTGCGGCCCTGTAGCCGCTGCCGAGCCTGCGGCGAGGCTGCGAAAAGGTCCGCAGGACCTTGCTCGGCGGTCTCCAACCGGGCACGCAGCGGCCTTGAGAGCGCCGCGCCCCTGCGACGGAGTGCCGCCCAGACCGTTCGCAGCCTGCGGCAGCGGCTACACGCTGGTGCGGCTCATGCGGCCCAGGGCCAGGCTGTACAACAGCAAGGCCAGGGTCGCCAGGGCGCCACCCGCCAGGCCGACATAGGCAAAGCCCAGCTGCCCGCCGACCCAACTGCCCAGCAGCGCACCGCCGCCAATGCCGATGTTGTAGATGCCGGAGAACATCGCCATGGCCACGTCGGTGGCGTCCGGCGCCAGCACCAGTACCTTGGATTGCAGGGCCAGGCCGAAGCCCATGATCGCCATGCCCCAGAACACACTCAGGGCCACCAGCGACCAGACGTGGCCATTGAGCGGCAACAGCAGGCTCAGGCACAGCGCCAGCAGCGCCACCGCGGTCAGTAGAAACCCCTGGGGGCTGTGGCGGTGCAGCCAGCTGAACAGCAGCGAGCCGATGATCCCGGCGCCGCCGAACACCAGCAGGACCAGGGTCACCACCTCGCCCCCCAGGCCCGCCGCCACCTTGATGAAGGGCTCGATGTAGCTGTAGGCGGTGAACTGCGCCGTCACCACCAGGGCGGTAAGCACATAGATCGCCACCAGCGCCGGGCGCTTGAACAGCAGCGGCAGGCTGCGCAGGGAACCGGAGTTCTGGCTCGGCAGCAGCGGCAAGGTGCGGATCAGCCACAGCACCAGCAGGCCGGCCATGGCCGCGATCACGCTGAACGTGGTGCGCCAGCCCAGGGCCTCGCCCAGCAAGCGGCCCAGGGGAATGCCCAGGACCATGGCCAGTGAGGTGCCGGTGGCCAGCAGCCCGAGGGCCTGCACCTGCTTGCCCGGCGGCGCCAGGCGCACCGCCAGGGACGCGGTGATGGACCAGAACAGTGCATGGGCCAGGGCCACGCCGATGCGGCTGAGCATCAGCAGGCCGAAGTTGCTGGCCAGGCTGGAGAACACATGGCTGACGATAAACAGCCCGAACAGCACCGTGAGCAGCCTGCGCCGTTCGATGTTGCGGGTCAGCAGCATCACCGGCAGCGAGGTCAGGGACACGATCCAGGCGTAGATGGTGAGCATCAGACCGACCCGCTCGGTGGGCAGGTCGAAGCTGGCGCCAATGGCGCTGAGCAGGCCCACCGGCACGAACTCGGTGGTGTTGAAGACAAAGGCCGCCAACGCCAGCGCGATGACCGGCTGCCAGTTGCCTTGGGGTGTCGCCGCGGAATCACTCATGGGGGGGCGTCATACTCTTTCGATGATGGGACGGGTCCGGGACCCGCTGAAAAAATGCACAACCCGGGCCAGCATCGCTGCTCCCGGATTGCGGGCAAAGGCTCCCAGGCGGAGCCAGGGTGCAGCGCCGCTTCAATTCCCTTGGGCGGTTCGCGCAAAGACCTGCATAGCCAGCGCCACGCCCTGCAGCAGGCGCGCCGCACTGACGCCGTCGCGGGCTTGCACCGACAGCCCGTGGAGCACCGTAGAGTAATAATCGCCCAGGGAAGTTGCATCGCTGTGGCCGGGCAATTCACCCGCCTGCTGCGCGGCTTCCAGGCGCTGGATAATGCTTGCGGTACGCGCCCGGCGATGTTCGGCCAGCCATTCGCGCACGCTGTCGTTGTCGCTTGAGCAGTTCACCGCCGAGGCCACCACCATGCAGCCACGGGGGCCGTCGGCCCGGGTGTAGAGTGCCACCGCTTCTTGCAGCATGCGCTCGATGGCGACGTAGGCGCAGGGCTCTTGCAGGGCCAGGTCGGCGAAACCGCCTTCCTGGCTTTCGTACAGCTCGATGGCCTCGCGAAACAACGCCTCCTTGGAGCCGAAGGCGGCATAGATGCGCGCCGAGGCGATGCCCAGGGCCGCCACCAGGTCGGCCATGGAGGTGGTTTCGAAACCACGGCGCCAGAACAGTTCGAGCGCCTGGCGCAGTGCCTGGTGACGGTCGAATTCGCGGGGTCTTCCAGCCATGGGGGTCGGGTATCTCGTCGGGACAGGGAAGGCGTTCGGTTGAGCCCGAACAGCCGGTTGGCGCAGGGCGCCGGGACGAAATGATATTAGATTTGCGCCGGCCGCGGCCAATTTCCGTGGCCGCGGCCTTGCCTGCGCCCTGCCTCAGTCACGGCCCTCCTGCAGAAACGGCAGCAGCAGCGCGAGAAATTCCTCCGGTGCCTCTTCCATGATGAAGTGCCCGCAGTCCTCGACAATGGCCCCGCGCAGGTCATTGGCATGGCCCTGCAGGGTCAGCAGAGGTGCATCGTTGGTGGCGTGCTCGGCACCAATGGCCAGCACCGGCATGGTCAGCGGCTGCTGCGCGCGCAGCTGATTCTGGCGCACCGTCTCGGGGATCGCCCGGTAATAGGCGAAGCCTGCGCGCAACCCGCCCGGGGCAGCGTAGGCCTCGATGTAGACTTCGGCGGCCACCGCCTCGCGGCGATGGGACCAGTGGTCGAAGATGTAATTCAGGTAGGCCCGCTCGCGCCCGGCGATCAAGGCTTCCGGCAAATCCCGCAGCTGGTTGAACATGAAGTGCCAGAGAAAGATGTTCTGCTCCGGCGCGACGAAAATCGATGGTGCATCCGCCAGCCCGGGGATCACCGCCTCGGTCAGCGCCAGGCGCTCCACCGCCTGCGGATGGTCGCTGGCCAAGGCGTAGGCGATCCACATGCCGACGTCGTGGCCGACCACGCTGTAGCGCTCGAAACCCAACTGCCCCATCACCTGGTGCAGCACCCCGGCCACATGGCCGGTGTCGTAGCCGTGCTCAGGACGGTCGGACTGGCCGCTGCCCGGCGGGTCCACGGCAATGGCCTGGAAGCCTTGGGCAGCCAGGGCCTGGATCACCTGACGCCAGGCGTACCAGGTCTGCGGCCAGCCGGGAATCAGCAGCACCGGCCGGCCCGTGCCGGCGATGACACAGTGGATGCGCTGGCCATCGACGCGCACGTAACGGTGAACCAGGTCGAGGCTGTCGGCCTGGAGGTTGTCAGTCAAAGCATTCATGGTGTGTTCTCGATGAAGGGTTTCAGGCAATGCCGAGCATGGCGTTGATCTGTTGGCGGTCGATCTGCGCGCCGGCGAAGTCGTCGAAGATGCGCTGGGTGACCTGGATCATGTGCCGGTTGATGAACTCGACACCTTCCCGGGCGCCATCCTCCTGATCCTTGAGGCAGCACTCCCACTCCAGGGTCGCCCAGCCCGGGTAGTCGTATTGCGCCAGCTTGGAAAAGATCCCCTTGAAGTCCACCTGGCCATCGCCCAGGGAACGGAAGCGCCCGGCGCGCTCGACCCAGGCGCTGTAGCCGCCGTAGATGCCCTGGCGGCCGCTGGGATTGAACTCGGCATCCTTGACGTGAAACATGCGGATGCGCTCGTGGTAGATGTCCAGGTAACTCAGGTAGTCCAGCTGTTGCAGCACGAAGTGGCTGGGGTCGAAGAGAATGTTGCAACGCGGGTGATGGTCCACCAATTCATAGAAGCGTTCGAAGCTGGTGCCGTCGTGCAGGTCCTCGCTGGGGTGGATCTCGTAGCACAGGTTGACCCCCTGCTCGTCGCAGGCATCGAGGATCGGCCGCCAGCGCCGCGCCAACTCGTCGAACGCCGTCTCGATCAGGCCCTCGGGGCGCTGGGGAAAGGGAAACAGATAAGGCCAGGCCAGGGACCCGGAAAAGGTCCCCAGCTCACTCAGCCCCAGGCGTCGCGAAGCCTTGGCCGCCAGCTTCATCTGCTCCATGGCCCAGGCCGTTCTGGCTTGCGGATTGCCCCGCAGCGCTGGCGGGGCGAAGTTGTCGCACATCGCATCGTAGGCCGGGTGCACCGCCACCAGTTGGCCGAAGATATGGCTGGTCAGCTCGCTGATCTGCAGGCCCTTCTGCGCCAGCTGGCCCTTGAGTTCATCGCAGTAGTCCTGGCTCTCGGCCGCCGTGGCGACGTCGAACAACCGCGCATCCCAGGCAGGGATCTGCAGCGCCTTGAAACCCAGGTCGGCGGCCCATTGGGCAATCGCCGGCAAATTGTGGAACGGCGCCGTCTCGGCGCTGAATTGCGCCAGATGCAGGCTGGGACCCTTGAGGGTTTTCATCGAACTGCTCCCTATTCTTTGTCAGTCGACAAAGAATAGGGATACGCTCTTGCCGCGTCAATCATCGCCGTACAGAAAAGTGTTTGGCCGTGAGGCCGATCGCCCGTAGGCGCTGGCTTGCCAGCGAAGGCGTCGCAGTGGTCGACAAGGCAAAAAAAGCCCGCGATGAAGATCGCGGGCCCGGCCGGCATCCAGGCAGCATCACGGCCGGCTATACACCTCACGCCCGGCAAAGTAGGTCTTGAGCACCTGGGTTTGCGCCAGTTGCTCCTGGGGCACCTGGAACACATCGCGGTCAAGAACGATCAGGTCGGCCTGCTTGCCCGGGGCCAGGCTGCCGATCTGCTGCTCCAGGCCAATGGCCCGCGCGGCGTTGTGGGTGTAGGCGTAGAACATGGTTTCCCGGTCGATGCCTTCGTCCTTGTTCAACACGCCCTTGGGCCCCTTGCGGTTGATGGCCTGGGCGATGGCCTTCCAGGGTTCCGGGGTGCTTACCGGCCAGTCGCTGGCCCCGGCGATGGTGGCGCCGTTCTTCAGCAGCGAGCGGGCCGGGTACATGAACTGGAACTGCATGGCGCTGATGTAGGGCTGGAGCAAATCGATGCTCAGCTCATCGGCGGCGGCCCAGTACAGCTGCATGGAGGCGATCACGTCCAGTGGCTTGAAGCGGGCGAACTCCTTGGGGTTGACCATCTGCAAGTGGGTGATGGAGTGCACCACCCCACTCTGGCGATCACGCCGCGCCTGCTCGATGCCGTTGAGGGATTCGCGCACCGCGCGGTCGCCAATGGCATGCACATGCACCAGCCAGCCACGGGCATCGGCGGCGCTGACCAGCTCGCCGAAATGCGCCGGGTCGATCAGCAGTTCGCCGTCCTTCTTCGAGTTCTTGTAGGGGGTCAGCAGGGAAGCGGTCTGCGCCGGAAACTCGGCGACACCGTCGGCGAAGATCTTGATCCCCGGCAGGCTCAGGTTCGGCACCCCGAGGAACTGCTGGCGCACCTGCTCCAGCACCTCCAGGTCCGCCGGGCGGCTCTTGGGATTGGCCACCATCAGGGCCGCGACCCGCAGGGTCAGCTCGCCCTTCTGCGCCAGCGCCTTGTACACCGGCAGCACACCGACGGTCTGGGCCGTGGGATGCATGGCGAACAGCGCGTCGCCCGGGGTGGCGTTGGCCGCCGGGTCCATCAGCGCGGTGATGCCCAGGCTCAGGTTGAGGTCGCGGGCGGCGCGCCCGGCGTCGAGCAACTGCTCGAAGCTCGGCGGCGGCAGTTGCGAGGTCAGGGCCGAGAGCCCGGCATCGGCGACAAAACCGTTGGGGCTGCTGTCCGGGTGATGGCCGATGGTGGCCTGGGCCTCGCCCTGCAGCGCCTTGACCCGCGCGGCGTCTATGCCGCCGCGCTTGAGCATGGCGCGGTTGGCCCAGCCGGTGTGGTAGTCCCAGCCAACGAACAGAATCGGTACATCGGCCCATTCGCCCTGGTTGAAGCGCTGTTCCAGGGCGTCCACCTGGCTCCAGTAGGTCGAGGGAAAACCGCTGACGCTGAGGATCTCGCCATGCCGCGCCTTGCCGTCATCGCGCCAGCCGCGCAGGCGCTGTTCCAGCTCGTCCAGGGGCAGTTGCTGGGTTTCCAGGTCGGCGGCCTTGAGCTTCAGGCCCCCGAAGATGGCATGACTGTGGCTGTCGATGAACCCCGGCATCAGCACCTTGCCCTGCAGGTCGATGACCTGGGTGCCTGGGGCCTTCAGCGCCAGCACCTGGACATCGCTGCCGACCATGACGATACGCCCCTGCTCCACCGCCACCGCCTGTTGCAGGGGCTGGCCCTGCTCGGCGGTGAACACCTTGGCGTTGTGCAGCACCAGGTCCACCGCGGCCTGGCTGTGCAGCGAGACCAGGGCCAGGGCCGAGGCCAGCGTGATATTCAGCGTCTTTTTCATTGTTGTTCGCACCCTTGGCTCAGAATGCGCCAGAGACTAGCCAAGTCACCGGTGCTTAAGAATACTGCTTCGCGCAACCCATCCTTTCCAAAGAGGCAAGACTGCAATGGACCAGCTGGGCGCCATCACCATGTTCGTGACCACGGTCGATCAGGGCAGCTTCACCCGCGCCGCCGCGTGCCTGGGCAAGACCACCTCGGCCCTGACCAAGGCAGTGAGCCACCTGGAGAGCCAGCTCGGCACCCGCTTGCTGGAGCGCTCCACACGCCGGATCGCCCTCACCGAGGCCGGGCATATCTACCTGGCCAGCGCCCGGCAGGTATTGCGCCAACTGCAACAGGCCGGGGAAGACATCGAGCGCCTGCAGCAGGAAATGTGCGGCACCCTGCGCCTGGTGGCGCCGCCCTCCTTCGCCCCGGCCTTTCTCAATGGCGCCTGCTACGGCTTTCTTGAGCAGTACCCGCAGATGCGCCTGGACGTGGAGCTCACCGACGAATTCGTCGACCTGCAAAGTGGCGGCTATGACCTGGCCGTGCGCGACGGGCCGGTGGAGCTGCCGGACCTGATCGCCCGCCCGCTGACGGCCAACCGCATCCTGCTCTGCGCCAGCCCGCGCTATCTGCAGCGCCAGCCCTTGCCGGTGACCCCGGCGCATTTTGCCGAGCATGACTGGCTGATCTTCCGTCACCCGGCACTGAACCCGCATTTCTGGCGCTTCACCTTGAATGGCGAGCAGCAGCGTGTGCCCCAGCCGGTGCCGCGGCTGGCCAGTGACAATTACGATTTCCTGTTCGGTGCCCTACTGGCCGGGCTGGGCCTGCAACTGTGCCCGCAGTGGAGCGCCGCGCCCTACCTGCGTCGCGGCGAGCTGGTGCAACTGCTGCCCGAGGCGCAGCTGGACCCGGAGCAGTTCGGCCCGAGGATCCATGTGATCTACCCCGCCCACCGGCGCCAGACCCGCAAGCACCAGGCCTTCATCCAATGCCTGAACCGCTACCTGGACGAGCAGCAATTGCATTGATGGGCCAGCTCCCGGCCCATCTGGCACTGGCAGCCCTGTCGAGTGCTGCCGCAGCCACCACGGGTCGGATTGCGCCAGAGCCCAGGCATACACATCAACCAGTGGTTTGGCCGGGCAATGAATACTGGGGCAAATAGGCTTTTGCGATTGAGTGACTATCACATCATGAATGTGACTAAAGACCTGGTGAAATCAATTCATTAGTACTCAATTAATAGCTCGACATAAGATGCGCCTCAATAATAGACAACATAAAGACTACCGAGAAAAAGTAGCCAGGAACAAAACTGGAAAGCACTGAAAGCCAACAAACAAGTTCAGGACTTATCTCGGAAATCAGGATGCCAGATCACAATGAACAACGATTTCACATTCACCATCAAGAGCATTTGCTTCGACGAAGATTATCACCCGTCCGAGAATACGCGCATCACCACCAACTTTGCCAACCTGGCCAGGGGCAAGAGTCGCCAAGAAAACTTGCGCAATACCTTGAGGATGATTGACAACCGCTTCAATGCCTTGGCGCATTGGGACAACCCCAAGGGCGATCGTTATACAGTCGAGCTTGAAATCATCTCCGTGGAGATGGACATCGACACTCAAAGCAGTGGCCATGCCATCCCTCTGATTGAAATATTGAAAACCAATATTTTCGATCGAAAGACCAACGAACGCTTTGAGGGCGTTGTAGGAAACAACTTTTCCTCTTACGTACGGGACTACGACTTCAGCGTGCTATTGCCGGAGCACAACAGGGAGCGACCAAAGTTCAGCATTCCGGAAAACTTCGGAGAGCTGCATGGAAAGCTATTCAAGCATTTCATCAACTCCAGCACTTACAAGGAAAACTTCAACAAGCCACCGGTGATCTGCCTGAGCGTTTCGAGCAGCAAGACCTACCATCGGACTGAAAACCAGCACCCTGTACTGGGCATTGAATACCAGCAGGACGAATATTCTCTAACAGATGAATACTTCAACAAGATGGGGTTGAAAGTTCGCTACTTCATGCCGTCCAACAGCGTTGCGCCTTTGGCTTTCTACTTTGCCGGCGATTTGCTCAGTGATTACACCAACCTGGAACTGATCAGCACCATCAGCACGATGGACACCTTCCAGAAGATTTACCGGCCAGAGATCTACAATGCCAACTCTGCAGCAGGCAAATCCTATCAACCGAGCCTGAAGCACCAGGACTATTCATTGACTCGAATTGTCTATGACCGAGAAGAACGTAGCCGCCTGGCGATTGAGCAAGGGCAGTTTGTCGAGAACAACTTCATCAAGCCATACCAGAACATTCTTGAGCAGTGGTCCGCCAATTACGCTCTTTGACTCATCAAAAATACAAGGTCACCCATGATGAAAAAGTTGTTACCCACTTCAACTGCCGGCAGCTTGCCTAAACCTTCCTGGCTTGCACAGCCTGAAACGCTCTGGTCGCCCTGGAAGTTGCAAGAGGAAGAACTGGTTGAAGGCAAGCAGGACGCCTTGCGCTTGTCACTGCAAGAACAACAGCAAGCAGGCATTGATATCGTCAGTGATGGCGAGCAGACACGTCAGCACTTTGTCACGACGTTCATCGAACACCTCAGCGGCGTTGATTTTGCAAAACGTGAAACCGTCAGGATTCGTGATCGCTATGATGCGAGCGTCCCCACGGTGGTGGGGGCTGTCAGTCGCCAGAAGCCGGTTTTCGTGGAAGATGCCAGGTTTCTGCGCCAGCAGACCGAGCAACCCATAAAGTGGGCGCTGCCAGGCCCGATGACGATGATCGACACGCTTTATGACAGCCATTACAAAAGCCGCGAAAAACTGGCCTGGGAATTCGCCAAGATCCTCAACCAGGAAGCCAGGGAGCTGGAGGCGGCCGGCGTGGATATCATCCAGTTTGATGAGCCCGCCTTTAACGTCTTCTTCGATGAAGTGAATGACTGGGGTGTGGCCACCCTGGAAAGAGCCATTGAAGGTCTTAAATGCGAAACGGCGGTGCACATTTGCTATGGCTATGGCATCAAGGCCAATACGGACTGGAAAAAGACCCTGGGCTCAGAGTGGCGGCAATATGAAGAGGCGTTCCCCAAGCTGCAGAAATCCAGTATCGATATAGTCTCGCTGGAATGTCACAACTCTCATGTCCCAATGGATCTCATTGAACTCATCAGAGGCAAGAAGGTGATGGTCGGGGCCATTGATGTGGCCTCCAACACCATTGAAACACCCGAGGAAGTGGCCGACACCCTGCGCAAGGCATTGCAGTTCGTGGATGCCGACAAGCTCTATCCCTGCACCAACTGTGGCATGGCGCCCTTATCCCGTGGCGTGGCAAGGGGCAAGCTGAAGGCTTTGAGTGCCGGCGCAGAAATCATCCGAAGAGAACTCTCGAACCTGAGCTGAGCTAAAGCCGCAAGTGGTGTGCCAGGGGGGTGAAGCGGTGGATTGAAAAGCCGCCGCTTCACCCCTCTGCGCGCTGTCGGACAGTACCCAATATTCAGGACCCGCCATGTCACTTCCCAGTACGGCTATCGAGCCAATGCGCTTTCGCGAAGCGCTCGGGCACTACGCATCCGGCATCACGGTGATTACCTCACAGGTTGATGGCGAGCCGCTCGGCTTTACGTGCCAGTCGTTCTATAGCGTGTCGATGAGCCCGCCGCTGGTGTCATTCAGCGTCATGTCCAGCTCGGCCAGCTACCCCAAAATTCGTCAGGCGGGCCGCTTCATGGTCAATATCCTCTCAGGCGAGCAGGTCAGGATTTCCAACCAGTTCGCAAGCAAAGGCACGGACAAGTGGCAGGGAGTTCAATGGCAGGAGTCGCCGCTGGGCAACCCGATCATTGCCGGCAGCCTGCACTGGCTCGATTGTGAAATTCACGCCGAACACGTCGCAGGTGACCACCTGATCGTGATAGGTGAAGTCAAGGCGCTGAACCTGCAGCAAGCGGCTGCTGCGCAGCCATTGCTGTATTTCAAAGGACAGTATTGCAACCTCGCGGCCCCGGGCGCGGTGTGAACCCTGGCCGGCGCTCCTTCGCTTTGGGCCTGTTTCAGACAGCAAGGTTGCTTGTGAATCGCAAGGACGCTGGCGCCCCACCTGCGCTCACTCTTGTACCGGAATCTGCCGCAACGGCTTGACCGACTTGAAGGAAAAACTCGAATAGATCTCCTTCACCGCCGGCAGGGTCTGCAACACTTCACGGGCGAATTCGCCGAAGGATTCCAAGTCCTTGGCCAGCACTTCGAGGAGAAAGTCGTAGCGCCCGGAGACGTTGTGGCAGGCGATGATTTCCGGGATCTCCAGCAGCCGTTGTTCGAAGGCCCGGGCGGTGTCCTGGGAGTGGGATTCCATCATCACGCTGACAAAGGCGGTGACCCCATAGCCCAGCGCCTTGGGCGAGAGGATCGCCTGGTAACCGGTAATCACCCCGCTCTCTTCGAGAATCTTCACCCGGCGCCAGCACGGCGACGTGGTCAAGGCGACGCTGTCCGCCAGCTCGGCATTGGTCAGCCGGGCGTTGTCTTGCAGGGCGATCAGCAGGGCTTTGTCGATACGGTCCAGATCGAGGGGCATGTCTTACCTTTTTATCTTATTTTTATGGTTATTTATTCCAATTATTCGGTTCTAAAGGGCCGATATTGGAAATTATTGCGCCGGATTTGAGCATAGCATTAGAGCAAATCCGGGAGCGTTCACCATGAACAATAAAAACAGTGACCTTGGTTTTTCCACCCGTGCCATCCATCACGGCTACAACCCCCAGGAGCATCAGGGCGCGCTGATCCCGCCGATCTACCTGACTTCCACCTTCACCTTCGCCACCGCCGAATACGGCGCCGGCTGTTTTGCCGGTGAAGAACCCGGCTACTTCTATACCCGCATCGGCAACCCGACCCTGGCGTTGCTGGAAGCGCGCATGGCCGCCCTGGAAAACGGCGAAGCGGCCGTGGCGTTCGGCTCCGGCATGGGGGCGATTGCCGCGACCTTGTGGACCCTGCTGCGCCCGGGCGACGAGGTCATCGTCGGCCAGACTTTGTACGGCTGCACCTTTGCCCTGCTGCACCACGGCCTTGGCGAATTCGGCGTCAAGGTACGCCATGTCGACCTGACCGACCTGGGCGAGCTGCGGGCGGCCATCGGCCCGGCCACGCGGATGATCTATTTCGAAACCCCGGCCAACCCCAACATGCAACTGGTGGACATCGCCGCCGTGGCCCAGGTGGCCCGCCAGCATCCCGGCCTGCTCGTGGCGGTGGACAACACCTACTGCACACCTTACCTGCAGCGCCCGCTGGAACTGGGCGCCGACCTGGTGCTGCACTCGGCCACCAAGTACCTCAGCGGCCATGGCGACATCACCGCCGGCATCGTGGTCACCGGCCAGGCCCTGGCCGAACGCATCCGCCTGCAGGGCCTGAAGGACCTGACCGGCGCGGTGCTCTCGCCCCAGGACGCTTTTCTCCTGATGCGCGGCCTCAAGACCCTGGCCCTGCGCATGGATCGCCATTGCGCCAACGCCCAGGCCGTCGCCCAGTTCCTCCAGGACCACCCCGCCGTGGCCTGGGTCGCCTACCCGGGGCTGGCATCCTTTGCCCAACACGCCCTGGCCGCAAGACAGATGAAGCTGCCCGGCGGCATGATCGCCTTCGAACTCAAGGGCGGGCTGGCCAGCGGGCGACGCTTCATGAACGCCCTGGGGCTGTTCAGCCGCGCGGTCAGCCTGGGGGATGCCGAATCCCTGGCCCAGCACCCGGCGAGCATGACCCATTCCACCTACACCCAGGAGGAACGGGCCGAACACGGCATCGCCGAGGGCCTGGTACGGCTGTCGGTGGGGCTGGAAGACATCGCCGACCTGCTGGCCGACATCGCCCAGGCCCTGGACGCCAGCGCCGAACCCGCGCGCCCCACCCTGGAGGCCGTGAGCCGGATCGGCAAGGCCCTGCCTTGAGCAGGATCAGCACATCTGGCGGCAAAGCCGACTACAACACCCTGCCGGCGCCCGGGCGCCGGCAGTCCAGGCAACACCCGCAACACCCTTAGAACCGTAACCCACAGGAGTGGAACAACCCATGAGTCGTATCAATAACAAAGCCACCCAACTGCTCAGCGCCATGATCCTTGCCGGCCTGGCCTGCCATTCCATGGCAGCCGACAGCATCCGGATCGGCATCGCCGGGGCCAAGACCGGCCCGGTGGCGCAATACGGTGACATGCAGTTCAGCGGCGCGCGCATGGCCATCGAGCAGATCAACGCCAAGGGTGGCGTCGACGGCAAGCAACTGGTGGCCGTGGAATACGACGATGCCTGCGACCCCAAGCAAGCGGTCGCCGTGGCCAACAAGGTGGTCAACGACGGCGTCAAGTTCGTGGTCGGACACCTGTGCTCCAGCTCCACCCAACCCGCGTCGGACATCTACGAAGACGAAGGCATCGTGATGATCACCCCGGCCGCCACCAGCCCCGAGCTGACCGCCCGTGGCTACAAGATGGTGTTCCGCACCATCGGCCTGGACAACGCCCAGGGCCCGGCGGCGGCACGCTACATCGCCCAGCTCAAGCCGACCAATGTGGCGGTGCTGCACGACAAGCAACAGTACGGCGAAGGCATTGCCAGCTCGGTCAAGGACATCCTCGGCAAGGAAGGCATCAAGGTGGCGATGTTCGAAGGCATCAACGTCGGCGAACGCGACTACTCCTCGATCCTGGCCAAGCTCAAGCAGGCCAATGTGGATTTCGTCTACTTCGGCGGCTACCACCCGGAAATGGGCCTGCTGTTGCGCCAGGCCAAGGAAAAGGGCCTGACCGCACGCTTCATGGGGCCTGAAGGCGTGGGCAACGACTCGATCTCGCAGATCGCCAAGGACGCTTCCGAAGGCATGCTGGTGACCCTGCCCAAGTCCTTCGACCAGGACCCGGCCAACAAGGCCCTGGTGGAGGCCTTCGAAGCCAAGAAGGAAAACCCCAGCGGCCCGTTCGTCCTGCCGTCCTACTCGGCCGTGGAAGTGATTGCCGGAGGCATCGCCGCAGCCAAGAGCGAAGACCCGGAAAAAGTCGCCGAGGCGATCCACAAGGGCACCTTCAAGACCCCCACCGGCGACCTGAGCTTCGACGAGAAAGGCGACCTCAAGGACTTCAAGTTCGTGGTCTATGAATGGCACTACGGCAAGCCGAAAAGCGTAGCGGCGGAAAACGCCGGGCTCTAAGCCGGGCACCGGGTGCCGCCTGCCAGGGCAGCGGCGCCCTACCCGTTTCAGGTGCAAGGCCTGAAAGAAGCTCTGCACACCGCTTGAACAACGCCCTTCAAGCCAGACTTAAAGCACTAATTCCCGAGTATTCTAGTTGGGAACAACTTAAAGAACGGGTAACAACAAGGACCGCTTCGGGTAACACTTTCCAAAGCCTCTACTTATACTCCAGAGCCCTCGCCTTGGAAGCGGCCCATGCTTCCCGCCCAGGAAGATCGTTAGCCTGCTTTGTTTTCTTCTGAACTTCTCACTGCCGTCTCCCGCTCAACTAGAGCTCGTGATGAAAGGGCCTGAAAAGCCCGAACCAGAGGACTTTCGCGAGCAGCGCAATAACCCCCGCCCACCCGCTGCAAGCCAGCATTCGATATGCCTCAAGGCCTGTATCTTTAGTGCCAAGCCGCTAGGCATGAGGCTTGCCGCGCTGCGCTTATGCAGCAACTAAAACGTTAAAGCACAAGGCTGTGACGCGCTTCGAATGTTACCGATAAAGATGAACTTAATGTTACCGACCAAGTAAAAAAAGATAAGCCGTAAACCCACTAACACCGGGAAGTAGTTCCTCTTTTTTCATGGATAGAAATACTGTTTGCTAACTAAATTCGATTTTGTATATCGTGCGCAACATCAAATTGCCAGCTGCGGAAAGTACTTCTGCCAGGCCTTTTTTCAAGGAGCGAAGAACATGGAACCCTTTCTCGGCGAGATTCGTCTGTTCCCCTGGTCCTGGGCCCCACAAGGCTGGCTTTTGTGCCAGGGGCAGATCCTCGACGTCGTGAACTATACGGCGCTGGCCAGCCTGCTCGGCGATCGCTACGGCGGCGACGGTAAAACCACCTTCGGCCTGCCAGACCTTCGAGGCCGGGCAGCCCTGGGGGAAAACCCTGTCGCGTCGACCAGCCCTGTGCTGGGGGTACATGAACTGGGCAGCATGGACGGCGCCGAGTGGGTCGCACTGACCCTCAACAACCTGCCCGCCCACAACCATGTCGCCAATGTCGCGGTCACCGCCGGCACCGGCGGGCCGGCGGGAAATATTCCCGCCATCAGTTCGACGTCCAAAGGCGCCGTATCCAAACCCACCTATGTCGCTTATGCCGACAAAGATCGCGTGACGATCAACCCGACCACAGTGGTGACCACCCTCGGCTATCCACTGCCAAACATGCAGCCATCGATCGTCGGCAACTTCTGCATTGCCGTCACCGGCACCTACCCACCCCGGGCCTAACGACTAAGGATAGTGATATGTCTGATGCATACCTCGGAGAAATCCGCATGTTTGCCGGCAACTTTGCCCCCAGGGGCTGGGCCCTGTGTAACGGTGCGCAACTGTTGATCCGGAACTTTGAAGCCCTTTACACCCTGATCGGCACGACCTACGGCGGTGATGGCAGCAACACCTTCTGCCTGCCTGACTACCGCGGCCGTACCCCCATCGGCCAGGGCAATGGGCCCGGCTTCACGCCCCGGGCCCTGGGCCAGGCCGTAGGGACCGAGCAAGTCACCATGAGTGCGCTCAATACCCCACCGCACATCCATGGCTTCCAGGTCAGCTCCAGCGAGGTCACATCCGCCAACCCGCTCCCCGCCAACCAACCGGCCAATAGCTACACCTTTGGCAAGTTCAAGCTTGAAGGCAGCTTTACCGGCCTTTACAGCAAGGGCGACAGCACATCGGCGGTGGTCAGCATGAGCCCCAACTTTCTTAGCCCGGCTCTGGGTATCCCCAATAAAGCAGTCGAGCCACACAGCAACATGATGGGGTCCCTGGCGATCACCTACATCATCTGCCTGAACGGCTACTACCCACAAAAGCCCTAGTTTCTCTTAACTTCAGGAATGCTCGACCATGGACGCTTTTACTGGTGAAATCAGGCTCTTTCCCTTCAACTTCGCTCCCGATAACTGGGCCGTCTGCGACGGCAGCCCGTTGCTCGTGCAGAATTACCCCGCACTGTACTCAGTGATCGGCCTCACTTATGGCGGTACTGCCGGGACCAGTTTCAATCTGCCCAACCTCAAAAGTCGCGTCACCATCGGCACCGGCCAGGGCGCCAACCTGACCAATCGATCCCTGGGCCAGGCCGTGGGCGGCGATACAACGACCTTGTTGCCAGCACACTTTGCACCCCATACCCATCACGTACTGGCCAAGGACGGCACCGACACCACTGGCGCCCTGGACCTGGCCAATGGCACTGCCTACCTGGCACAACCACGGGGTGTGCGCTTGTACAACGGCACAGTGCCGCCCACCGCTGCTCCGGGACCAAGCCTGCATCCAAGTACGGTGACCACGAACGGTACGGAGGCGGCGAAGACAGGTTCGACGCGCGATGTGATGCAGCCTTTCCTGACCCTGCGCTATTGCATCTGCCTGAACGGCGAGTACCCACAGCAATCGTGACCAGAGCATGCCTTGACTCTCTCCTGCAGGTCACGCTGCCGGCCGGCGCCAGGCTGCGTCCGCAGAGCGCTGATGACCTGGCCTTCCTGCGGGAGCTGTTCGTGTCCCGCCGCTGGGACGAGGTCAGTGCCGTTCCTGGCTGGAGCGACGCCCAACGACGGGCGTTCCTGCACAACCAGGCCGAGTTGCAACGCCAGCACTATGAGCGGCACTACCCCGAGGCGCAGTGGCTGATTGTCGAGCAGGCCGGCCAGCCCATCGGCCGCCTGTGCCTGCATCGGCACGCCACTGAGCAGCGCATCGTCGATATCGCCCTGCTGCCCGCCTGGCATGGCCAAGGCCTGGGTACCCGACTGTTGCGGGCGATCCTGGCGCAGGCCGACGCCCAGGGGCACAACAGCAGCCTGAGCGTCGAAACCGCCAGCCGGGCCCGGCGCCTGTATCAGCGGCTGGGCTTTGAGCCCATTGAAGAGAATGGCCTGTACCTGCAAATGCAGCGGCCGGCACAACGACCGGTCCGTGAGGATCTGGACAACCCCTGAAGCCTGAATGCGTATTACTGCCAGGACGCCCGAAACAGGCAGCCTGCGTATTTTCCACCTTCGTCCTTGACTCCCTTACACGCTGGATGCGACCCAACCAAGCGGGTCGCATGGCAGGAAGCCTTTATGAAAACATCACGCAGTTGTTTCCACGCTTGGCTGGCACGTCCGCTGGCCTTTCTCCTCCTGCTGTTGAACCTGGCCCTGGCTGCCCAGGCCCAGGCCGCAGCGCCAGTGATCACCAGCCCGGTATCGGGCACTACCCTGCCGTCAGTTGCGGTGGGCCAGTCGATGAGCATCCCGATCCTTTCCGTGGGCGGCGCAACACCCCTGGATCAATGGTTCCAGTGCGACATCGACGATCCGGACTACGATGGCATTACCCCCTGCCTGCCGCCGGGGTTGATCCTCGACTCCTCGCCCCACAGTTCAGCCACCACCCTGCACGGCACACCGACCACCGCCGGCAACTATACCTTCAGCATTTCCCTGAATGACGGCGTTGGCCAGGCCGGAGTCGCCACCTACAACCTGGTGGTCACCAGTTCTGCGGTCCCAACCCTGACGTCGGTCAGCCCAAACAGCGGCAGCATCGCAGGCGCCACCGCCGTCACCCTCACCGGCAGCAATTTTACCGGCGCCACCTCGGTCAGCTTCGGCGGCACGGCGGCCCCCAGTTACACCGTCAACAACGCCACGACCATCACGGCCACCACACCGGCTCATGCCGCGGGCGCAGTGAACGTAACGATCATCACCCCTGGCGGCAGCGCGACCCTGACCAATGGCTATACCTACGCCGTGCCCGCCCCCACAGTCGGCCCGGTCAGCGCCACGGTGGCCGCCAACAGCAGCGCCAACTCGATCACTCTGAGCCTCAGTGGCGGCGCCGCCACCAGCGTCGCCGTGGCCAGCGCCGCCAGCCATGGGACTGCCACCGCCAGCGGCACCAGCATCAGCTACACCCCCACCGCCGGTTTCTCCGGCACCGACAGCTTCACCTATACCGCCACCAACGCCAGCGGCACTTCCAGCCCGGCTACGGTGACCATCACCGTCACCCCGCCCACCCTGGCGATAACACCGACGACTCTGCCCAACGGCACTCAAAGCGCGGCCTACAGCCAGACCCTGAGCACCTCCGCGGGCACCGCCCCCTACAGCTACGCGATCACTGCCGGCAGCCTGCCGGCCGGCATGAGCCTGAACACCGGCACCGGTACACTCAGCGGCACCCCCACTGCCGGTGGTGCCTTCAACCTGACCATCACCGCCACCGACGCCTACAGCGCCACCGGCTCTCGCGCCTACACCTTGTTGATCAACGGCCTGCCACCAGTTGCCAACGCACTGAGCGCCACGGTCGCGGCCAACAGCAGCGCCAACCCGATCCCGCTGAGCCTCAGTGGCGGCGCCGCCACCAGCGTCGCCGTGGCCAGCGCCGCCAGCCACGGGACTGCCACGGCCAGCGGCACCAGCATCAGCTACACGCCTGCCGCCGGCTTCTCCGGCGCCGACAGTTTCACCTACACCGCCACCAACGCCAGCGGCACTTCCAGCCCGGCCACGGTGAGCATCACCGTCGGTGCCCCGAGCATCACCCTGAGCCCCGGCTCCCTGAGCAACGGCAACGCCGGCACGCCCTATAGCGCAACCCTCAGCGCCACCGGCGGCACTGTGCCCTACAGCTACAGCATCACATCCGGCAGCCTGCCGACCGGCCTCAGCCTGAACACCGGCACCGGTGCGATCAGCGGCATACCAAGCGCCGCTGGCACCTTCAACCTGACCATCACCGCCACCGATACCAACGACGCCACCGGGTCCCAGGCCTACTCGATCACCATCAATATTCAGGCACCGGTTGCCAGCGCCGTCAGCGCCACGGTCGCGGCCAACAGCAGCGCCAACCCGATCCCTCTGAGCCTCAGTGGCGGCGCCGCCACCAGCGTCGCCGTGGCCAGCGCCGCCAGCCACGGGACTGCCACGGCCAGCGGCACCAGCATCAGCTACACGCCTGCCGCAGGCTTCTCCGGCGCCGACAGTTTCACCTACACCGCCACCAACGCCAGCGGCACTTCCAGCCCGGCCACGGTGAGCATCACCGTCAGCGCGCCCAGCCTGGTACTGACCCCGGCGTCCCTGGGAGCGGGCACGGCGGGCAGCCCCTACGGCGCAACCCTCAGCGCCACCGGCGGCACCGTTCCCTACAGCTACAGCATCACCAGCGGTAGCCTGCCGACGGGCCTGAGCCTGAACACCGCCAGCGGCCTGATCAGCGGTACGCCGACTACCAGCGGCAGCAGCAACCTGGTCATCACCGCCACCGATGCCAACGGAGCCACGGGCTCACAGGCCTATTCGATCACCATCGCTGCCGTGGCGATCACCGTGCCCGCCTCCAGCCAGATCCTCGCAGCGGGCCAGTCGGCCACCGTCGACCTGACCCAGGGCGCCACCGGCGGCCCGTTCACCCACGCCACCCTGGGCACGGTGACCCCGGCCTCGGCCGGCCGGGCGATGATGATGGGCCCCTTCTCGATGCGCTTCGTGCCATCGGCGGCCTTCGCCGGTACGGCGGTCGTCAGCTTCGGCCTGCACAATCTCAGCGGTTCCAGCGCCTCCAGCACCATGAGCTTCATCATCCAGACCCGTGCGGACCCGACCAGGGACGCCGAGGTCATCGGCCTGCTCAACGCCCAGAGCCGCGCCGCGGAACGCTTTGCCAGCACCCAGATGGACAACTTCAACCAGCGAATGGAGCAGCTGCACCAGATGCGCTGCGACCGCAATTCGTTCAACGCCAGCTTGCGCAAGGACGGCAGCAACGTACCGCTGGGCGAGGTCGCCAAGGTGATCAAGGAGCAACTGGGAGATTCGGCCAACCAGACCGAGCAGGAAAAACGCGAGGCCGCCGCTGCCGCACAGGACAACTGCAAGCAGGATGCCCTGGCGTTCTGGAGCGACGGTTTCGTCAACACCGGCTCGACCCACGCCCGTGGCGCCCAGGGCAACAGTTTCACCACCCTGGGCCTGAGCGCCGGCGTCGACTATCGGCTGTCGCCCACGCTGATCGCCGGGGTCGGGATCGGCTACGGCAACGACCGCAGCGAGATCGGCAGCAACAAGACCCGCAGCGATGCAGACGCCATCGGCATCGCCACCTACCTGAGCCTGAACCTGGCGCCCCAGGTGTTTGTCGACGGCCTGCTGGGCTACAACCGCATCAGCTTCGACTCGCGTCGCTACATCACGGGCAGCAACGACGACTATGCCCGAGGCTCGCGCGATGCCGACCAGTTGTTCGCCTCGCTGACCGCCAGCTACGAGTACCGCCAGGGGCCACTGTCGCTGACCCCCTACAGCCGCTTGAACGCCAGCGTCACACGCCTGGACGCCTTCAGTGAAAAGGGCGCAGGCATCTACGGGCTGTCCTATGACGAACAAAACCAGCAGAACTTCACCTCCTACCTGGGCCTGCGCACCGGCTACGACCTGATGACCCGGGTCGGCGTGCTCACCCCCAAGGTCGGCCTGGCCTGGGGTCACAACTTCAGTAACAGCAGCGACTACAAGATGCGCTACACCGACCAGGGCGATGAAGGCCTTCTCTACCGGCTCAAGCCCGACGCCCTGGACCGCGACTTCGCCAGCCTGGACATGGGTGTTGACTTCAACCTCGGGCGTGCCTGGCAAATGGGCTTCTCCTATAAGACCGCGCTGGGTTCGGATGAACGCAACGACAGCCTGCGCATCGGTTTGAACGGGAAGTTCTAGAGGCTGACCACAGGCTAACGCCCCGTCACCGGGGGATGCAGAAGGAAATGCTTCCCCTGCCGAGTGACAGGCAAAAAAAACCGCCGCAGCCAGGCTGCGGCGGGTGATGCCACTCAAGGGGGGCGGGTCTGTGTCGCGCTTAGCTGCTCGGCAGGGTACCGGCCTCGATTTCCTCGGCGGTGCGTCCCACTGCGCGGCGGGTCTTGTCCACCAGCTCGTCAATGTCGCCACGGCTGGCCACCAGGGCCGGGGCCATGATCATCCGCCCGAAGGTCGAGCGAATGATCACCCCCTCTTCGAAGCCCAGGGTGCGGCAGCGCCAGGCGATGTCGTTCTCGTTGGCGAAACGCTTGCGGCTGGCCTTGTCCTCGGCGAACTGCAACGCCGCCACCAGCCCGGTGCCCTGGATCTCGCCGATCAGCGGGTGGTTGCCGAACACTTCCCGCAGGCACTGCTGCAGGTAGGGGCCGGTATCGTTCTTGACCTGGCTCACTACCCCTTCATCGCGCAGGGCCTTGAGGTTGGCGATGGCCACGGCCGCTGCCACCGGGTGCCCGGAATAGGTCAGGCCGTGGGCGAACACCCCGCCCTGCTCCACCAGTACCTGGGCAATGCGCTTGCTCAGCACCAGCCCGCCCATGGGGATGTAGCCGGAGGTCAGGCCCTTGGCGATGGACAGGGTGTCGGGCTCGAAACCGAAATGCTGGTGGGCGAACCATTCGCCGGTGCGACCGAAACCACCGATCACTTCGTCGGCGCACAGCAGCACGTCGTACTGGCGGCAGATGCGCTGGATTTGTGGCCAGTAGCTTTCCGGCGGGAAGATCATGCCGCCCGCGCCCTGGAACGGCTCGGCGATGAAGCCGGCGACGTTCTCGGCCCCCAGTTCGAGGATCTTCTCCTCCAGCTGGCGGGCGCAACGCAAGCCGAACTCGGCGGGTGTCAGGTTGCCTTCGTGGGCGAACCAGTAAGGCTCGTCGATATGCGCCACGTCCGGGATCAACCCGCCCATGTCATGCATGAACTTCATTCCGCCCAGGGCCGTGGCTGCCAGGGTCGAGCCGTGGTAGCCATTCCAGCGGCCGATCATCACCTTCTTCTGCGGCTGGCCGAGGATCTGCCAGTAGCGGCGCACGCTGCGGATCAGCACCTCGTTGGCCTCGGAACCGGAGTTGGTGTAGATGGCGTGGCTGTAGTGCCCGGGCAGCAGGCTGAACAGCAACTCGGACAGCTCCACCACCGCCGGGTGGGTGGTGTGGAAGAACATGTTGTAGTACGGCAATTGCTCCAGCTGGGCGCTGGCGGCAGCGGCCAGGTCCTTGCGGCCATAGCCCAGGTTGGTGCACCACAGGCCGGACATGCCGTCCAGGTAGCGCTTGCCGTCGTTGTCCCACAGGTGCAGGCCCTCACCGCGGACTATCACCCGTGGGCCCTCGGCGTTCAGCGCCTTCTGGTCGAGGAAGGCATGGATATGGTGCGCGGCGTCCAGGGCCTGGTAATCCTGGGTGCTGCGGGGCGCGGCCGGCTGCGGCTGTTGGTTGGAGGTGCTCATGGTCATTCTCCTGCACGGTAGGCGGGTTCAAGGGAAGGTTGGGTTGCCAGGGTCGGTTCGCCGGGCAGCAGCGGTTCGGGAACGAACAGCGGCTTGCGCATCACCAGCTTGATCCAGACCACGGCGATCAGCGAAATCACCCCCAGCACCACGCCGGCACTGCCGAAGATCCGCGCGGTCATCTCGGGGGATGGGGAAACGTGGTAGATCGCAAACAGCATGCCGACGATACCCAGCACCTGGGGCCAGGGGTAGAACGGCGAGCGGAACGGCCGTGGCGCATCGGGGTAGCGGCGGCGCAGGGCGATCACGTCGATGTGCACGACGATATAGGCCAGCAGCCACGCCAGGGCGGCGGCCAACAGCAGCAGGCTGATGGAATCCGGGTCCTGGCCCAGCAGCAGGATCGGCAGCCCGGTCAGCGCCGCCACGAACAGCACCGCCACCCAGGGCGTACGGCCACGGGGGCTCAAGCGCTTGAACTGGGGAAAGGCCTGGCCGTTCTGGGCCATGCCGTAGAGCATCCGCGGCAGCGCCGCCAGGGACGAGTTGACCGTGCTGCAGGTGGCAGTGATCACCGCCCCCACCAGGAACAGCTTGCCGGCCTCGCCGAACACCGTGGTGGCGAACAGGAAATGCGGCAGCGGATCGCTGGCCAGTTGCGCCCGCGGCACACAGAGCAAGGCACCCAGGCAATAGAGGGTAATCACCAGGAAGATCACGCTCAGGCCGATGATCATCGAACGCGGGATATTGCGCTCCGGGTTGCGGGTTTCCTCCACCAGCGGGCAGACGAACTCGGCACCGACAAAGCCCCAGATGGCCATGGCCGCCAGCGCCAGGGCGCCGACTTGCAGGGGGTTCCAGCCCTGGTCCAGGGGCAGTTGCAGGTCGGCCTGGGCACTGCTCACGGCGCCCAGGCCCAGGGTCAGCAGGATCACCACCATCACCACCGCCAGCACCGTCTGCAGCTTGGCGAAGACGTCGATGCCCAACAGGTTGAGCAAGGTGAACACCCCGAGCACCCCATAGGCCACCAGCATCGGCGGCAACGCGCCGGGGTAGACCTTGCCGATGATCAGGTCCAGAAGCAGCAGCTCGGCGGACAGGGCGAACATCGCCACCACCATGTAGCCGGAGAAGGTCGCGAGGATCGCCGGGAAATGCCCGATGGCCACCTCGGTGTAGCTGCTCAGGCTGCCGGCCCGGGGCACCATCAGCGCCAGTTCGGAAAACGACAGGGCATAGGTCAGGGCCAGCAGGTAGGCCAGCAGCAGCGGGATGAAGAAGCCCAGCCCGGCCATCCCCGCCCCTTGCAGCATCAGCACCATCACCCCCTGGGACACCACCAGGCCGACAGCCACCGAGACCAGTGAACCCAGGCCCAGGACCCGGCGCAGGCCGCCCTTGTTGGTGGGGCTCAAGGCCCCCGTGGAGAGATTTGCAGTCATGGCACGCACTCCGTTCTTATTGTTGTTGTGGGCCTGCCGCCGGGGCGGCAGGTGCAGCGGCGCCAGCCCGGCGCCGCAGAGGGTTCACAGCGCTCAGCGCAGCTGGAACCAGGTGGTTTTCAGTTGGGTGTACTTGTCGAAGGCATGCAGCGACAGGTCGCGACCGAACCCCGACTGCCGGCCACCGCCAAACGGCACGGTGACGTCCAGGGCATCCACGGTATTGACCGACACCGTGCCGGCCCGCAAGCGCCCGGCGACCCGGTGGGCGCGGTTGAGGTCGTCGCTCCACAGCGAGGCGGCCAGGCCGTAGACGCTGTCATTGGCCAGCGCAATGGCCTGTTCCTCGTCGTCGAACGGCGTCACCGCCAGCACCGGGCCGAACACTTCTTCCCGGGCGATGGCCATCGCCGGGCCCACGCCGGTGAGGATGGTCGGCTCGATGTAGTTGTCGCTGCCATCGATGCTCAGTTGCCGGCCGCCACAGGCCAGCTGCGCGCCCTGCTCCAGGGCCACCGCGATATGCCCCACGACGCTGGCGGTCTGGCGCGCGTCGACCATGGCCCCGGCACGGCTGGCCGGGTCCAGCGGGTTGCCCGGCCGCCAGTCCCGGGCCTTGGCCTTGAGGCGTTCCACGAACTGTTCATGGATGCTGCGCTGCACCAGCAGCCGCGAGTTGGCGGAACACACCTCGCCCTGGTTGAAGAAGATGCCGAAGGCGGCCTTCTCTGCGGCCAGGTCCAGGTCCTGGCAGTCGTCGAACACCAGGTTCGGGCTCTTGCCCCCGCATTCGAGCCAGACCTGCTTGAGGTTGGACTGCGCCGAATACTGCATGAAGCACTTGCCCACCTCGGTGGAGCCGGTGAACACCAGGCAATCCACGTCCGGGTGCAGGCCCAGGGCCCGTCCGGCTTCGCTGCCCAGGCCCGGCACCACGTTGAGCACGCCTTCCGGCAAACCGGCCTCCAGGGCCAGTTCGGCCAGGCGCAGCGCCGAGAACGGCGACTGCTCGGCGGGCTTGAGCACCACCGAGTTGCCCACCGCCAGGGCCGGCGCCAGCTTCCAGGCGGCCATGTCTAGGGGAAAGTTCCAGGGCACCACCGCGCCGATCACCCCCAGGGGCACGCGGCTGATGCTGGCGTGGCTGTTGCGGGCGCCGGGGGCCACCTGATCGTAGAGCTTGTCGATGCTTTCGGCGTACCAGGCGAAGACATTGGCCGCGCCGGGCACGTCGATGTTCCAGGCATCCATCACCGGCTTGCCCATGTTCAGGCTGTCCAGCAGGGCCAGTTCCTCGCGGTGGGCCAGCATCAGTTCGGCCAGGCGCAGCAGGACCTTCTTGCGCTCCACCGGGGCCATGCGCGCCCAGGGCCCGTGCTCGAAGGCCCGGCGCGCGGCGGCCACCGCCAGGTCCACCTCGGCTGCGCCACAGGCGCTGACCCGGGCCAGCACCTGGCGGGTGGCCGGGTTGATGGCATCGAAGGTAGCGCCGGATTCGGCGGACAACCGCTGGCCGCCGATCAGCGCCTGGTCAATGAATGTTTGTCGGGCAGCCCGCTGCTGCCAGTAACCGAGATCGAACACGCTGCATTCCCTCGTCGGCCGTTGCGACGGCCTGCTGGTTATTGGGTCCAGAGCGATGGTGCGTCACAGCGGGCCGGAGGAAAAATACTAAAAATATGTTCGAGTCCCATGAAAAAGCTCTGCAACCAGACGGCCTGGCGCCCCACGCAAAACGCCGCCATCCGGAGGTCCGGATGGCGGCGAATGGGCACTGCCCCACGGCGAGGGAGCCTGGGTGGAGCGCATCCGGTTCAGGCCGGGTGTTCCAGCCAGTCGCCCAGGCGCAACAACAGGGCGTCGCAGGCGTGCAGTTGCTCAAGGCTGATGAACTCGTCGGGCTTGTGGCCCTGGTCCATGCTGCCCGGGCCGCAGACCACCGTGGGAATCCCGGCCTGGTGGAACAGCCCGCCCTCAGTGCCGAAAGCCACGGTGCCGAACTCCCGCGAGCCGCTGAGCAGCGCCAGCAGTTCGGCGGCCTCGCTGTCGGCAGCGGTGGCCAGCCCCGGGTAAGCACTCAGAGGTTGCAGGGCGATCCCGGTGTCGGCCTGCACCGCCTGCATCTGCGGCAGCAGCTGGTCCCGGGCATAGCCTTGCAACTGGTCCACCACCGCCTGGGCGTCATAGCCCGGCAGGGTGCGCACCTCGAAATCGAACTGGCACTCGGCCGGCACAATGTTCAGGGCCCGGCCGCCCTGGATGGTGCCGGTCTGCACCGTGGAGAACGGCGGATCGAAACGTGGGTCGTGGTGCTCGGGTTGCGCCAAGCGGCTGCCGATCTCCCCCAGCTTGCCGATCAGCCGCGCCGCGTACTCGATGGCATTGACCCCATAGGGCGCATAGGCGGAATGGCAGGCCGCGCCGCGCACCTGGCAACGCATGGCCAGCTTGCCCTTGTGGCCGAGCACCGGGCGCAGCTCGGTGGGCTCGCCGATCAGGCACAGCAGCGGTTTGTGCGGCCGCTGCTGCATTCGTTCAAGCATCGGCCGCACCCCCAGGCACCCCACTTCCTCGTCATAGGAAAAGGCCAGGTGCACCGGCAGCCGCAAGCGGCGCCGGGTCAGGCCCGGCACCGCAGCCAGTACCGAGGCGATGAAACCTTTCATGTCGGCGGTACCGCGGCCGTACAGGCGCCCTTCGCGCTCGCTGAGGACAAAGGGCTCGACGCTCCAGGCCTGGCCGTCCACCGGCACCACGTCGGTGTGGCCGGACAGCACCACACCGCCACGATCCTCGGGGCCGATGCTGGCAAACAGGTTGGCCTTGGTCCGCTCCGGGTTGTAGATCAGCTCGCTGTGCACGCCATGGCTGGCCAGGTAATCGCGGATGAAGCCGATCAGCTCCAGGTTGGAGTCGCGGCTGACCGTGGCAAAGCCCACCAGCCGCGCCAACAACTCGCGGCTCGATTGTTCACTCATTGCCCGGCACTCCGTAGCTGGGCGCCGCCGTCGGGTCCAGGGCGCGGGTCAGGTAGTCCTGCATCTGCGGTCGGTAGGCCTGCCACAGGCCGGCGAGCTGGCCGATGGGGTCGGCGTCGGCCCAGTCCACCCGCAAGTCGACGATGGGCCAGGTCAGGTCGTCCACCACGCTCAGCGCCGCCGAATGCACCGGCCCAGCCTCGCCCCCCGCCGCCATCGCTGCCTGCATCGCCGCCAGCAGGCGCTCCACCAGCATGCCTGGGGTGTTTTCAAAGGCCTGGACCATGGCCTCGATCACCTGCGGGCCTGCCAGCAGGTTGCCGGCAGCCACGCACTGCTCCCCCGCCACAGCGTTGTGCTGGCCCAGGGCTTCCTGGCCGCTGAACAACGCGGTGCGGCCCTGGCTGTCGATCACCGTGACCTGGCGATACTGGCTCCAGCCGTTGCTGCCCAGGGCCCGGTCCAGGGCGCTGGCCGGGTCGAGCTTCTGGCCCTCCAGCAGGTCGAGGACCTGCGGGCCCAGGGCCGGCAAGGTGACGTTCTGGGTCGCCACCGCGCCCACTCCGGCCCGCACCCAGGGGCAGCGCGCGCCCACGGCGATGCTGGAAGAACTGATGGCGATGCCCAGCTGGCCGGTTTCGGCGCAGCGTCCAACGATGGAAAAAGTCATGCAAACTCCCTGGCCCACAGGGCCTTGTGGCAAGCGCGGCACAAGGCCGCCGGAACCTTCGGCAACCCCCTCACTCGGGGATCACCGCGATCACGTCGATCTCCATCAGCCACTGTGGCTGGCCGAGAGCCGAGACCACCAGCCCGGTGGAGATCGGGAACACTCCCTTGAGCCACTTGCCCACCTCCTGGTACACCGGCTCGCGGTAGCGCGGGTCGGTGAGGTAGGTGGTGGTCTTGACGATGTGGCTCAGATCGCTGCCGGCCTCTTCCAGCAGTTGCTTGACGTTTTTCATCGCCTGCTCGGCCTGGGCCCGCGGGTCGCCGAGGCCGACCAGCCGGCCGTCGAAGTCGGTGCCGACCTGGCCGCGCACATACACCGTGTTGCCGGCGCGCACGGCCTGGCACAGGTCGTTGTCCAGGGACTGGTTGGGGTAGGTGTCCTTGGTGTTGAACATGCGGATGCGAGTATGAGTAGGCATCAGTGGGCTCCCACGGGGCTGAGGTTGAGGGCCGGTGCTTCGGCGGTAGCCGCCGGCGGCCGGGCATCGCTGTAGGCCTGGTACTTGCGCTGGGTGGCGATGTGGTCGGCGACATGCTTGGCGTCGTGCCACACCCCCCAGATAAACGACGAGCCACGGCGCGACAGCCAGGGCAGGCCGAGGAAGTAGATCCCCGGCTCGCGGGACACGCCGCGCTGGTGCAGGGGCTTGCCCTGTTCGCTGAAGGTGTCGACCTGCAGCCAGGAAAAGTCCACGGCGTAGCCGGTGGCCCAGATGATCGAGGTGATGCCGGCCTGTTGCAGGTCGAGTTCGAGGATCGGCTGCTTGACGCAGTCCGGGTCCGGCAGGCGCCGGCGGGCTTCGGGCTCCAGGGGCAGGTCGAGGCCGTTGCGGGCAATGTAGGCATCCGCCGCGTCCAGCAATGCCAGGTAGTTCTCGTCGCCCCGGGCCAGGTTGTCCAGCAGGTCGGCCTGGAAGGTCACGTGCTCGCCGGCAAAGGCCTTGGTCAGCCCCACCAGGGTGATGCCCTGGTGCGCCAGGGCGCGGAAGTCGATGGTCTGGCCGCCGCGGGCGCCGCTGACGGCAATGGTCACGTGCTCGCGCCCCGGCTTGGCGATCTCGGCGTCCCACTCTCCCAGCACCCCGAGCCACCAGCAGAAATCCCGGTTGCGATAGGAGCGCGGTGGCCGGTCGTGAGCCCCCACCGACAGGTAGACCCGGCGCCCCGCACGCTGCAGCTCATCGGCGATCTGCACCCCGGACGACCCCGCGCCCACCACCAGCACCGCGCCCTCGGGCAGTTGCTGCGGGTTGCGGTACTCGGCGGAGTGGATCTGCGTCAGCCGGTCATTGGCCGGGGCAATCGGCGGGATCACCGGACGCTGGAACGGCCCGGTGGCGGCCACCACCCGTTGGGCCTGGATCAGCCCTTCGGAGGTTTCCACGGTGAAGCCCGGGCGGCCGACATTGCGCAGTACCTTGCGCACTTCCACGCCGGTGCGGATCGGCGCATTGAACTTGCGCGCATAGGCTTCGAAATAGTCCGCCACCTGGTCCTTGGCCGGGAAGGCATCGGCGGCGACATCGAATTCCATCCCGGGAAAGCGGTCGTGCCAGGCCGGCCCGTTGGCCACCAGGGAATCCCAGCGCCCGGTGCGCCAGGCCTCGGCCACTCGGCTGCGCTCCAGCACCAGGTGCGGCACCCCGAGCTTGCTCAGGTGCTCGCTCATGGCCACGCCGGCCTGGCCTGCGCCCACCACCAGGGTGTCCACTTGTATGGGTTGTTCTACGGTCATGTCTGTGTCCTTCTGCGAGACGAATGGCGCCGGCCGGAAGGCTGGGCGCACGCTGTTCAGAACCCGGGGGTAAGTCGGATGCCACAGATGGTGCGACAGACGCCTGCGAAGGAAAAATATTAAAAATGTGCTCGCTGGATAAGAAAAAGCGAGGCAGCGCGCGAGCATGCGAAGCGTGCAACTTCACAACACCGGCGCTGCATCGCAAGCACTCGGGCCCGCGGCCTGGAGCCCAGGCTCAGCTTCGCTCACTGACAAAGGTGTAGCGGCTCAGAGCCTCGGCCAGTCGCGAGGTTTCATCTGCGCAGCGATAGCTCGCCACCAGGCCTTGCCTGGCGCTCTGCACCACCCTCACCTCTTGCAGCTCGATGGCCAGCAAGGCGGCTTCCTGGCGTATGACTGTCTCGATTTCAGCCATGACCAGCGCGGGCTTGAAAATCTTGCCCACTCCGGTGACGGGTAGCGCGTCGGCCAGGATGATCGCCTTGGGCACCGCTGCGCGCTCGCTGATATGCCGCGTCGCGTAGTCCAGCAACTGGGCGCTGCTGATGGCACTCCCGGCGCGCACCTGCACATAGGCCACCGGTACTTCCCCGGCGTGCGCGTCGGGCCGGCCCACCGCTGCACACAACGCCACATCGGGGTGCGTGGCCAGCACCTCCTCGATGTATTTGGGCTCAATGTTGTGCCCCCCGCGGATGATCAGTTCCTTCTTGCGCCCGGTGAGCCAGAAGTAACCTTCGGCATCGCAGCGCCCAAGGTCCCCGGTGTTGAACCCGCGCTGTTCGGACACACCGTCGAGGGCGACAGTATCGAACCACGCCCCCTGATCATGGGCGCTGTCCAGATAGCCGATGAAGACATTGGGACCGCTGATGCAGATCGCCCCCACCTCATCGACTTGCGCATCACGCAACCAGGCACCTCGCTCATCGAGGATCATCACCCGCATGTCCTGCCAGGGTAGGCGCAGGCCGACCGAGCCAATGCGCGACTCACCACGCGCCGGATTGACCGACGACGCGCAAGTGCCCTCGGTCAAGCCATAGCCTTCGAGAATGCGCTGGCCTGTCTGTTGCTCGAACTTGCGCAGCAAGTCCCTGGGCATCGGCGCCGCGCCGCAGATCGCCACCGTCAGCGAGCTTGTGTCATGCCCCGCGCAGGGCACCTGCAACAGGCCGGCGTAGACCGTGGGCACAGCTGAATAGCTGCTGACCTGATGGGTTTCGACTATCTCCCAGAACCGCGGCATGAATCCCGGCGTGCGAAACCCCGCCGGTGGTGCCAGCAGCACATGACCGCCCTGGGCAAATACCGCCAGGCCACAACCGATCAGCGCATTGACGTGAAACAGCGGTAACGCGGTCAGCACGGTGCGTCCTGGCCGCAGGACCGGCGCGCCGATCACCGTATCCAGTTGCCCGCAGAAGATCACTTCATTGCGCTGGCTGTGACGGGCAATTTTCGGCAAGCCGGTGGTGCCGCCAGTGCAATAGTAGGCCGCCACGTCGTTCAGGCCCGGCGGGGCAAACCGCAGGCGCTCGCCTGGCTCGAGGGCCAGTTCGGCGAAGAAATCCAGGACCGGCACCCCGGCCACTTCAGCGGGCAGTGGCGCGCTCTGCCCATGGCCCGGCAGGTGCCGCATCGGGTCGACAGCCAATACGCCTTGCAGGCCGGGCAAGCGGGCAATCGCGCCCTCGACCCGCTGCCAGATCTGCGCATCCGGCTCGGGGCCTACCGTGACTATCCAGCGGACCTTGGCCGTCGCCAGCAGCTCGGCCATCTGCGTACCGTCCAGCAAGACGTTGACCGCAAAGGCGATACCCGCGGTCTGCGCACCCCACATGGCGATATGGGTTTGCGGCAAGTTCGGCAGGATCAGCGCAACCACGTCGCCCCGCCGTACCCCCAAGCGCTCGAACAGGTTGGCTGCGCGAGTGATGTCCGCCAGCAGTTGGGCGTATGTCCAGCGCACCGGCCGCGCATGATCCTCGACCCGCAGAAAGAAGCTCAGTGCCGGGGCCTGTGGCCATTGGCTCGCGCTGCGTTCGATCAACGCATAGGTGTTGTTGATATCGGCAAAGGGCTGAGGACCTGCCTCGATCTGCAGAACGTCCTGATAGTCGCAAAGCATTTCCAAGACCTCCAATCATGAATTTTCTTGACTTGAGATGCTGGCATGAGGCGAATTAGGTTACTTGGCATTTGATAACAAGAATTTGGCATTCGGGAACAAAATGAACCGTCCCCCCTTGTTTGTCAGGGCCCCTGCCCTGACCGGCTTCACCCGACTGGTCAGCGAGCATGGCGGTGACGCCCAGGCCCTGCTGGCCCGTGTCGGGATGACCCAGGCCCAGCTCGACGACGCCCATTTCAGCCTGCCCCTGGAGAAGGTCGCGCAGTTGCTGGAGATCACCTCGCAGACCTTGTCGCTGGCGGATTTCGGCGCTCGCCTGGCGAACCTGCAGGACGTCTCCATCCTCGGGCCGCTGGCCCTCATCGTGCTCCACGCCAGCCACCTGGCCGATGCCCTGGAACGGGTCGCTCGCTACATGCCCTACCACTCCCCCGGGCTGAACCTGCGCCTGAGCGTCGAGGGCCAATATGCCGCCTGGCACCTGCAGCATGACCTGAGTGTAAGCAGGCTGGGCGACCGGCAATTGAGCGAGCTGGTCCATGGCATTGCCCTGGCTTTCCTGCGCCGGGTTACCCACCACACCGGCAAGCAATGGCAAATCAATTTCAGGCATGACAGCCCCCTCGACGCCAAGGCCTATCGCGCCCTGTATGGCTGCCGGGTACGCATCAACCAGGCTGAAAACGCCCTGCTCTTTCCCGCCAGCTTGCTCAGTACCCCGCTGGCCAGCGCCAGCCCGGCAATGCTTGAGACCACCGAGCGCATTGTCCGCCGCCTGATCCAGAGCCACCCCCTGGACCTGGGGCGCCAGGTGGAAATACTGGTGGAACGCCTGCTGGTGACGGGCAACTGCACGCTGCCGGTCCTGGCCGGACAACTGGGCATGCCCCGGCATATGCTCCAGCGCCGCCTGCTAGCCCAAGGCTTGCGCGTGGAGGAAATCATCGATGACTTGCGCCGCAAGCGCCTTGAATCGCTGCTGCCCCACCCGCAGATCGCCCTGACCGAAGTGGCGTTCCTGTTGGGCTACGGCGACCCCAGCTCGCTGACCCGCGCCTGCTATCGCTGGTTCGGCCAGAGCCCCAGTGCATGTCGCCAAAGGCACCTGGCGCAACCTTAGGCTCTGTACGAAAACTACCTGTGCTTCGATCAGACTGCGTTGAAGACAGGCTCGGCATGCTCATTCAGGCCGCTGGACTCGGCTTCCTCGCCTGCTTTTGCCTTGCCTGATCTTTGCTCGGCGAGTTTTCGTACAGACCTTCGGGGCGGCCGGTTGAGCCCCCCCGGCACCCGCGGTTCAAGCACCCGGGAATGTCGACAGCCCGGCACTCCCCGGGGCTTCTCTGACGATCATGTCCACGGCTTGCTGGGCAATCGGTGAAAGCGTGCGCCCGGCATGGGTCACCACGGCGTAGCGGATGGTCAGCACATCCGCCGGCCAGGGCGGCTGTATGAAAGGTGCCAGGTCCACCAGCAACCCGTTGTGCAGGTCCTGGTCGAGCCACGAGCGCCAGGTCAGGAGCAACGAGTCGCTGCTCAGGGTGGTTTCGCGCAACAGGTTCAGATCGTTGGAGCTCAGGGTCCAGGGCAGCAAGGTGCCCGGCGCCAGATCGAACAGGGCATACAGCGAAGCTTCGTTGGACGGCGACACGCCACTCCACTGGTAGTCGAGGATCTGGGCACGGGCAATCGGGCCTGCCTGGCGGGCCAGCGGGTGATCGCGGCGACAGAACACCGAGGCCGGCTGAGGCGGCAGATGGGTCACGGAAAAGCGCGGGTCGATTTCCTCGCCCGACTTGAGGCTGGCGACCACGAAATCCAGTTGCTCGGTTTCCAGCAGGTGGCACAACTGATTCCAGTACCCGACCTGGACATTGAGCACCAGCCTGGGGACCTGTTTGCGCAACCTGATGAGAATATCGACGGTGTTGAGCGTGGCCGCCATCGGGTTGATGCCCAGGCGCAGTTCCCCACCTTCGGCGCCGGCAATATCGATGGCTTGCGCCACCAGCTTCCTGGCGCAACCGAGCAGCTCATGAGCACGCCCGATCAACTGCTGCCCGGCAGCGGTGAGCATCACCGTGCGCGTATCACGATCGAAGAGCCGAACGCCCAGGTCCGCTTCCAGCGACTGGATGCTGCGGCTGAACGCCGTCTGCGACAGGTTGGCCCGAGCCGCAGCGCGGGAAAAATGCAGTTCCTCGCTCAGATAGACCAGATGGCGCACACGTTTCAGATCGATTAAGTCGTTCACTGCATTAATCCAGCCCTATCTTTGCATTGGACACTCTTAACACGCTCCCAGAAGATTCTCCACCACCAGCATCGCCCGGCAGACAACACGTACTGCCTCCAATAAAAAAAACGATGGGGAAGTTCTGTGGCGCACCAATTCCAGCTTGATCCATTCCGCTTACTGGGCCTGCCAACGCTGCTTGCACTGAGCATCAGCGCACCTGGCCAGGCCGCTACCTTCGACATCGGCGAGATCCAGGGGCAATTCGATTCTTCGTTGTCCATTGGCGCCAGCTGGGCACTGCGCAACCCGGACCGGGCCTTCATCGGCACGTGGAACGCAGGGCACGCTTCAAGCCAATCCTCCGACGACGGCCGGCTGAACTTTCGCAAGGGCGAAACCTTCTCGAAGATCTTCAAGGGCGTGCACGACCTGCAGCTCAGCTACGGCGACAGCGGGCTGTTCCTGCGGGGCAAGTACTGGTACGACTTCGAGCTCAAGGACGAGAGCCGGCGCTATGTGCAGATCAGCGATGAGCATCGCAAGGAGGCCGCCAAGTCCTCGGGCGCGCAGCTGCTGGACGCCTTTGTCTATCACAACTATTTCATCGCCGATCAGCCCGGCAATGCGCGCCTGGGCAAACAGGTGGTCAGTTGGGGGGAAAGCACCTTCATCGGCAATGGCATCAACGTGATCAACCCGACGGATGTCGCAGCCTTCCGGCGCCCGGGAGCCGAAATCAAGGAAGGCCTGATTCCGGTCAACATGCTGTTTTTGTCCCAGGGACTGAGCGAAAACCTCTCTGCCGAATTTTTCTATCAACTGGAATGGGACCAGACCGTCGTCGACAATTGCGGGACCTTTTTCGGCTCCGACGTGATGGCCGATGGATGCAACACCCGCATGGGTTTCTCGCCCCCCTGGGACCCCAATGGCCAGTATCACTTCACCCGGGGTGGCGACCGCGACGCGCGCAACAGTGGCCAGTTCGGGATGGCCCTGCGCTGGCAGGTCGAGGCGCTGAACAACACCGAGTTCGGCCTGTATGCCCTGAACTACCACAGCCGCGCGCCTTTCCTCGGTGGCACGGTCGGCACGGCCCCCTTCGCGGTAAAGCCAGGGACCAGGGCATCGAGCGCCGAGTACTTCATCGAGTACCCGGAAGACATCCGCCTCTATGGCCTGAGCTTTGCCACCACCCTGGGCACCACTGCGGTTTCCGGCGAACTGAGCTACCGGCCGAACATGCCGCTGTCACTCAACGGCAGCGACGTGACCATTGCCGCGCTCGCCGGCCCGATGGCGGCCGATCTCGGTGCGCCGATCTTCACCAGCGGCTTTGCGCAGCCAGTGCCAGGCGAGAGCTTCCACGGTTATGTGCGAAAGCCGGTGACCCAGGCGCAAATCACCCTCACCCATTTCATCGACCAGGTCTTGGCCGCCGAGCGCCTGAGCCTGATTACCGAGATCGGCTACAACCACCTGGGGGATATCAACAGCAACGCCTTGCGCTTCGGCCGGGACAGTATCTTCGGCAACGGCGAACTGCCCGACAACCGCAATTGCACGCTGATGGCCAACCCGGTCAACCCGCAGAACTGCAACAACAAGGGCTTCTACACCGCCAATTCCTGGGGTTATCGCGGCCGCGCCATCCTCGACTATCAGAACGTGATCGCCGGGGTGAACCTCAAGCCCAGCCTGTCCTGGTCCCATGACGTGGAAGGCTACGGCCCCAACTTCAACCAAGGCAGCAAGGCCATCAGCCTCGCCCTGGATGCCGACCTTCGCAATACCTACTCGGCGAGTCTTTCCTACACCGATTTCTTCGGTGGCGCCTACAACACTTCGACTGATCGCGACTTCGTCGCCCTCAGCTTCGGCGTGAGCTTTTGAATCCGCAATCAGCAATCGAACAGGACAGGGTGCGATGAACATTTCGAAGTCGGTTTTTCACGGCAGTGCGTTGTCGCTGCTGCTTTGTACGTCGGCCATGGCCGCAGTGTCGCCCGAAGAGGCGGCCAAGCTCGAGACCACGCTGACCCCGGTGGGTGCCGAGCGCGCCGGCAATGCCGACGGCACCATTCCGGCCTGGACCGGCGGCCTGGCGAAGAATGCCGGGGCGGTCGACAGCGCCGGTTTTCTCGCCGACCCCTATGGCAGCGAACATGCGTTGTTCAGCATTACCGCGCAGAACGTCGAGCAGTACAAAAGCCGCCTGTCCCCGGGCCAGGTCGCGATGTTCAAGCGCTACCCCGATTACCGGATGAACGTCTACCCCACTCACCGCAGCGCCAACGTACCGCCGAGCATCGTCGAGGCGGCCCGCAAGAACGCCCTGAACACCACCCTGGTTGCCGGCGGTAACGGCCTGGAGCACTTCACCAAGGCCTATCCGTTTCCGATTCCCGGGAATGGGCTGGAGGTGATCTGGAACCACATCACCCGTTATCGCGGTGACAGCGTGAAGCGTCAGATGGTGCAGATCGTGCCGGATGTCCAGGGCAACGGCACACCCGTGACCTTTGCCCACCAGTATGTGTTGCGCGAGAGCCTCGCCGACTACGATCCGGCCAAGCCGAGCAACGTGCTGTTCTACAACAAGCAGACCGTGGTCGCGCCCGCGCGCCTGGCCGGCAACGTGGAACTGGTTCACGAGACCCTCGATCAGGTCAAGGAACCGCGCCAGGCCTGGATCTACAACGCCGGCCAGCGCCGTGTGCGGCGGGCCCCGCAGGTGGCCTACGACGGGCCGGCCGCCAGTACCGACGGCCAGCGCGTGGTGGACAACTACGACATGTTCAACGGCGCGCCGGATCGCTATGACTGGCAACTGGTGGGCAAGCAGGAACTGTACATCCCCTACAACAGTTACAAGCTCGATTCGCCCACGCTCAAGTACGCCGAGATCACCAAGGCCGGGCACATCAACCAGGACCTGGCGCGCTATGAACTGCACCGTGTGTGGCACGTGGTCGCGACCTTGAAACCCGGCCAGCGCCATGTGTATGCCAAGCGCGATTTCTACATCGACGAGGACTCCTGGCAGGCCGCGGTCATCGATCACTACGACGGGCGCAATACCCTGTGGCGGGTTGCCGAAGCCCACCAGCTTTCCTACTACAACAGCCAGGTGCCCTGGTACACCGCCGAGACCCTGAATGACATGGTCAGCGGCCGTTACCTGGTGCTGGGCCTGAAGAACGAAGAGAAGAGCAACTATCAGTTCGGCGTCAAGGCACTGGAGGCCGAGTTCACGCCCAACGCCTTGCGCCAGAGTGGGGTGCGCTGAACTCGGGTCACGACGGCTCGAACAACAGCGCCTTCGCCGAGGTGGCGCCAGGACCTCGTACTGGCGGTGGGCACAGCCTCTGTGCCAACCGCCACTCTTTGGAAAATGCCATGAAAAGCACCCCCGCTCCTTCGCTACCGCTTCAATACGCGCCGAGCACAGCACCGGCAATGCCCCGCGGCAACATGCGCCGGGTGGTCGTCGCCTCCTCCCTGGGCAATGCGCTGGAGATGTACGACTTCACCGTCTACAGCTTTTTCGCGGTGATCATCGGCCAGCTGTTCTTCCCCTCCGACTCCCCCCTGGCGTCGCTGATGATGTCGCTGGTGACCTTCGCCCTGGGGTTTGTCGTCCGCCCGCTAGGGGCGGTACTGATTGGCCGGGTGGCCGACCGTTACGGCCGCAAGCAGGCGCTGTCGCTGACCATTGCCTTGATGACCATCGGCACGGGCATCATTGCCTTTACCCCCACCTATTCGAGCATCGGGATCTTCGCCACCATCATGCTGGTGCTGGGGCGGATGCTGCAGGGCTTTTCCGCAGGCGGTGAGGTTGGCGCCGCGTCGGCCTTCCTGATGGAGTCCGGGCGCACCGACAACCGCTGCTTCATGGTCTGCTGGCAAGGCGCGAGCCAGGGCGCTGCCGCCCTGCTCGGGGCGCTTTCCGGGCTGGCGCTGACCAGTGTTCTGTCGGAGCAGGCGCTGCACAGCTGGGGCTGGCGCGTTCCGTTCATCATCGGCCTGCTGATAGGCCCGGTGGGCTGGTACATCCGCAAGCACCTGGATGAAACCCACCAGAACCCGGAGAACCCGACGCCGTTTCGCGACCTGTTGCGCAAGCACGCGCGCACCCTGGGGCTGGGCATATTGCTCATGGCCAGTTCGACGGTCACCTCCTACATGGTGGTGTTCTACATGCCGACCTACCTCACCCGGACCTTGCACTACTCCAGCAGCTTCGCCTTTTCGCTGGTGGCCTTCGCTTGCGTCCTGTTGACGGTCGTTCCCCCGCTGGCCTCGCGATGGGCTGACCGCATGCCACGGCGCAAGCCCTTGCTGTACTGGCTGTGCGGGCTGCAGATCATCCTGACCTACCCGGCCTTCATGCTGCTGGGCCTGCAAAGCACCCTGCTCTGCCTGGTGGCGGTGTCGATGCTGATCCTGCCGATGGCCATCAGCGGCGGTGCCGGCCTGGCGCTGCTGATGGAAGCCTTCGCCCGGGACGAGCGAGTCACCGGGCTGTCGATCGTCTACAGCTTCGGGGTCACCCTGTTCGGGGGGTTCTCGCCGCTGATCGTGACCTGGCTGATCGCCGTGACCGCAAGCCCGCTGGTACCTGCCTGGTATCTGTGCAGCGCCATCGTGCTCAGTGGCGTAGCCCTGCGTTTCTACCCGGAATACCCGGGCCGTCCCTGAATCCGACCTGCAATTGCCCCTCTACCTGGAACAAGGAATCCGTTGTGAACATGACCTCCCTGCAAGACCGACTGCAAGCCAGCACCGAGCGCTTCCTGAAGATCAGGCGCAACATCCACGCCCATCCGGAGCTGGGTGAAGACACCCTGGACACCGCAGCCCTGGTCACCGGCCTGCTCGAAGGCTGGGGTTATGAAGTCCACACCGGGGTGGGCGGCCATGGCGTGGTCGGCGTCCTGCGTCGCGGCTCGGGCTCCAGGACCCTGGGCCTGCGGGCGGACATGGATGCCCTGCCGATCATCGAGCGCAACGGCTTGCCCTGGGCCAGCCAACGCGCCGGGGTGATGCACGCCTGTGGTCATGACGGCCACACCGCCACCCTGCTGGCGGCGGCCGAACAACTGGCCCTGCACGGCGAGTTCGACGGCACGCTGAACCTGATCTTCCAACCGGATGAAGAAGGCCTGACCGGCGCCAGGAGCATGATGGCCGACGGGCTGTTCCGGCGCTTCCCCTGCGATGCGGTGTACGCCTTCCACAACATGCCGGGGTTTCCCGTGGGCTACGCGATCATCAAGAGCGGCGGGGTCATGGCCTCGTCCGAGCGGGTCGGCATTACCCTGACCGGCAAAGGCGGACACGGCGCCGTGCCGGAGCGCGCCGTCGATCCGATCCCGGCCCTGGCCAGCATCATCAGTGCCCTGCAAACCGTGGTCTCGCGCAACATCAGCGCCAACGATGCGGTGGTGATCAGCATCGGCAAGGTACAGGCCGGAACCGCCACCAACATCATTCCCGAATCGGCCATGCTGGAGCTCAGCGTGCGCACGGTTGACCCGGCGATCCGCCAACAGGTCGAGCAGCGGATCCGCACCATCGTCGAGGGCCAGGCCGCAGCATTCGGGGTCACCGCCGAGATCGACTATCAGTTGCTGGCCCCGGTCCTGGTGAACACCGTCGCCGAGACGCAACGGATGCTCGACGCCGCGCGCAAGGCCCTGGGCAACGAGAACGTGGTGGAGCAAGTGTCATTCAGGGCCATGGGCAGCGAGGATTTTGCCTGGATGCTGGACGAAGTGCCCGGCTGCTATTTCGGCCTGGGCAACGGCACCGGGGAGTTCAACGGCTGCTCGGTGCACAACGATCACTACGACTTCAACGATCAATTGATTCCCCTGGGCGCAGCGTGCTGGGTGGAACTGGTCGAAGGCTACTTGCGCTGAGGCGCTTGGTTCTCGGGGTGCCCCGAGCTGGGTGCCCACACACTGTCTTGTGCAGGCCAGCCCTGCACCCGCCTATCAGGACACTGCCATGCCAAACGCTACCGCCATCGCCCACATGAGCGCCATCGAGCTGCTCGGTCATTACCGTGACAAGCAGCTGTCTCCCGTGGAGGTCACCCAGGACGCACTGGCCCGTATCGAGCGCTTCAACCCGCGGGTCAATGCCTTTTGCTACACCGATCCCGAAGGCGCGCTGAACACCGCACGCGAAGCTGAAAAGCGCTGGATGAAGGGCCAGCCCTGCGGCGCCCTCGACGGCTTGCCCACATCGATCAAGGAGCTGACCCCGACCCGGGGCATGCCGTCGCGCAAGGCATCACTGACGATTGGCGCGCAAGGCCCCTGGGACGTCGACGCGCCCGTCACCACTTTCATGCGGGAGGCCGGCGCCGTGGTGCTGGGCAAGACCACCAGCCCGGAGTTCGGCTGGAAAGGCGTGACCGACAGCCCCCTCTACGGCATCACCCGCAACCCCTGGGACACCCGCATGACCTGCGGCGGTTCCTCCGGCGGCGCAGCGGTGGCCGCGGCGCTCAATCTGGGCGTGCTGCATCAGGGCAGCGATGCCGGAGGCTCGATCCGCATCCCCGCCAGCTTTACCGGCACTTTCGGCTTCAAGCCCACCTTTGGCTACATCCCCCAGTACCCGGCCAGCGCGACGACCCTGGTATCTCACCTGGGCCCCATGACCCGTACCGTGGAGGATGCCGTACTGCTCCTGCAGGCCATCGCCCGGCCCGACCCGCGGGACGCGCTGATGGGAGCCCCGCGACACACCCCGTGGCTGTCCGACAGCACCCACCTCAACGGCCTGCGCATCGCCTACAGCGCAGACTTCGGCTATGTGCAGGTTGATCCGCAGGTCGCTCGCCAGGTGGCGCAGGCCGTGGCGCGGCTGGAACAACTGGGGGCGATCGTCGAAGCGGTCGACCCGGGATTCGACGACCCCCTGCAACTGTTCAAGAGCGTGATCTACGCCGGCGCACAGACGCTGGCCCGGCAACTGAGCACGGCCCAGAAAGCCATGCTCGATCCGGGCCTGTTGCGCTTTACCGAAGAATGCCGCCACACCACCCTCGCCGACTTCACCGCGGCCCAGGAAGCCCGGGCGGCCTTGATGGCCCACATGAACATGTTTCACAGCCGCTACGACCTGCTGGTCTGCCCGATGCTGCCGATCACCGCGTTCGAGGCCGGCCACGACACCCCGCCCGGCAGCGCTATCGATGACTGGATGAAGTGGTCGCCTTTCAGCTACCCCTTCAACCTGACCCAGCAACCTGCTGCCTCATTGCCCTGCGGGTTCTCGGAGGCGGGATTGCCCATCGGCCTGCAGGTGGTTGGCGCGCGATTTGCCGACGATCAGGTGCTGCGAGTATGCCGGGCTTACGAGCGTGCATTTCCCACGCCCTTTCCACAGGCCCCCATGACCGGCGCGGCCATGGCCCCGCAGGTGTCGCCGGTGTAGGGTTTGCACCCTCTTGCCGTGCGCCGCAGTCAGCCCGCCGCAGACTGCGCCAGGACCTGGGCCAGGGCGTCCCTCAACTGCGCCTGGCTGAAGGGCTTGAAGATCCGTGGCAGCTCCGGCACCGGGCCGTCCTGGCGCTGGGCATAACCGCTGGCCAGGATGATCGGCAACTGCGGGTGCAGGCGCCGCACCGCTTCGGCCAACTGGCGGCCATCCATGTGTGGCATGGCCATGTCGCTGATCATCAGCTGGATGTCCGGGTGCTGCTCAAGACACTGCAGCGCCTGGGCTCCGCTGGCGGCGCGGATGACTCGATGGCCCAGGTCCTCCAGCAGCAGCGTGGTGCTGTCCAGGACCAGGCTGTCGTCATCCACCAGCAGCACGCACAGTGGCGGGTGGTCCGGGCCCGGGGCCGGCATGGCCTCACTGCCCGGCGAACCCTTGGCCGCGCTCGCCAGGGGCAGCCACAGCTCGGCGCGGGTGCCCTGGCCCAGGCGGCTCTGGAGCACCAGGCGCCCGCCCAGTTGCTCGGCCAGGCCGTGGACCATCGACAGGCCCAGGCCGGTGCCCTTGCCCAGGCCCTTGGTGGTGAAGAACGGATCGGCGGCGCAGGCCAGGGTCTGTTCGTCCATGCCCTGGCCATCGTCGACCACCGCCAGGCAGACGTACTGCCCCCGGGCCAGGTTGCCCGTGGCCCCGCGCAATTGCGCCTCGATCAGGATCGAACCGCCCTCGGGCATGGCATCCCGGGCATTGCTCACCAGGTTCAGCAGCGCCAGTTCCAGCTGGTTGAGATCAGCCTGCACCGCTGGCAGGTCCGGCGCCATCTCCACCCGCAGGGCAATCCTGGGCCCCACCGAACTGCACAACAGGCCGCTGAGGCTGGCCACCAGTTGGCCCAGGTCCAGGGCCTGGGATTTCAACTCCTGGCGCCGGGCGAAGGCCAGCATGCGCTGGGTCAGGGTCACGCCGCGCTCGGTGCCCTGCAGCGCGTTGTCCAGCAGGCGCCGCAGCCTGGGGTCATCGCCGACCCGTTTGTGCAGCAGCTCCAGGTTGCCGCGGATCACCGTCAGCAGGTTGTTGAAGTCATGGGCGATGCCGCCGCTGAGCTGGCCGATGGCCTGGAGCTTCTGCGACTGGAACAGCGCTTCGCGGGCGACTTCCAGTTCCTTCTGCGCCTGGACCACCTCGGTGATGTCGCGGGTGATCTTGGCGAAACCGATGATGGCCCCGGAGTCGGCGCGGATCGGGTCGACAATCACATGGGCCAGGAACCGCGTACCGTCCTTGCGCAGGCGCCAGCCCTGCTTCTCGAAACGGCCTTCGCGGGCGGCGGCTTCCAGGGCCTTGCGCGGCTCGTCGCTGGCCCGGTCCTCGGCGGTATAGAACAGTGAAAAGTGCTGGCCGATGACTTCCTCTGGGGCATAGCCCTTGATCCGTTGCGCCCCCAGGTTCCAGCTGCTGACCCGGCCCTGGGCATCGAGCATGTAGATCGCGTAGTCGGTCACGCTCTGCACCAGCAGGCGGAACTGCTGTTCGCTCTGTTTCAGGGTCTGCTCGGCGGCCCGCTGCTCGGTCATGTCCCGGGTGACCTTGGCAAAGCCGATCAGCCCGCCGGCGCTGTCGCGGATCGGGTCGATCACCACATGGCACCAGAACCGCGTGCCATCCTTGCGCAGGCGCCAGCCCTCGCCTTCGAAACGCCCGCACTGCGCGGCACTGTCCAGCGCCCTCTGGGGCAAACCGGCCTGGCGATCCTCGGGGGTATAGAAGCAGGAAAAGTGCCGGCCCAGCACTTCCTCCTCCCGGTAGCCCTTGAAGCGCCGGGCACCGCTGTTCCAACTGGCGACCCGGCCCTGGGCGTCGAGCATGTAGATCGCGTAGTCCACCACCGCATCGACCAGCAGGCGGAAGCGATCGTCAGTAAGAGGGTGGTACGGCTCGGGCAGATCAGGCATGGCAGTTTCCGTCGGGTATTTTTTTCATCGAATCGGCGAAACGTTGCAGCGCCGCAGCATTCATCGGCCGGGGCTCGGGCCAGTGTGCACCGCCTGCAGCTGTCTGTGTGGAATCGCATGCCTGGCTCGACAACGCAAGGGACAGACGGTTGACCGTGGAAAATATATTTCCGAGCTTTCGATCTAGTGGCACTGCGGGCACAATGCGTACCTTTTTGGCTGGCCCTGCCGGAGACCCTGAAATGATCAAGACGCCGTACTACCTCATCGACAAGCAGAAGCTTTTGAGCAACATGCAGAAGATCGCCTACGTGCGCGAGCAGTCCGGCGCCAAGGCCCTGCTGGCCCTCAAGTGCTTCGCCACCTGGTCGGTGTTCGACCTGATGCAGCAGTACATGGACGGCACCACCTCCTCGTCGCTCTACGAGCTCAAGCTCGGCCGGCAGAAGTTCGAAGGCGAGACCCACGCCTACAGCGTGGCCTGGGCCGACGACGAGATCGAGGAGATGCTCGCCAACTGCGACAAGATCATCTTCAACTCCATCAGCCAGCTGCAGCGCTTTGCCGACGCCAGCGCGGGCAAGGTGCGCGGCCTGCGGGTCAACCCCCAGGTCAGCAGCTCGGACTACCTGCTGGCCGACCCGGCGCGCCCGTTCAGCCGCCTGGGCGAGTGGGACCCGGCCAAGATCGAGCAGGTCATCGAGCAGATCTCCGGCTTCATGTTCCACAACAACTGCGAGAACGGCGACTTCGGCCTGTTCGACCAAATGCTGACCACCATCGAGGAGCGCTTCGGCCACCTGCTGCACAAGGTCGAGTGGGTCAGCCTCGGCGGCGGCATCCACTTCACCGGCGAGGACTACGCCCTAGACGCCTTCTGCGCGCGCCTCAAGGCCTTCTCCGAGAAGTACGGCGTGCAGGTCTACCTGGAGCCGGGCGAAGCGGCGATCACCCAGAGCGCCTCCCTGGAAGTGACCGTGCTCGACACCCTGTACAACGGCAAGCACCTGGCCGTGGTGGACAGCTCCATCGAAGCCCACATGCTCGACCTGCTGATCTATCGCCTGAACGCCAAGCTGTCACCAAGCGCGGGCGAACATACCTACATGGTGTGCGGCAAGTCCTGCCTGGCCGGGGATATCTTCGGCGAATACCAATTTGATCGTCCGCTGGCCATCGGCGATCGACTGTCGTTCATTGATGCGGCGGGTTACACCATGGTCAAGAAAAACTGGTTCAACGGTCTGAAAATGCCGTCCATTGTCGTGAAACAACTCGATGGCAGCATCGAGGTGGTACGCGAGTTTGGTTTCGAAGACTACCTGTCCAGCCTTTCCTGAGCGGACAGGTCACGAGGAGAAGTAAATAAATTGAAGAAGAATGTTCTTATCATTGGTGCAGGAGGTGTCGCCAAGGTGGTGGCCCACAAGTGCGCGCAGCACAACGACGAACTCGGTCGTATTGCTATCGCGTCGCGCAACATCTCCAAATGCCAGGCCATCATCGACAGCGTCAAGGCCAAGGGCAGCCTCAAACAGCCCGCTGAAATAAAAGCCTATGCGCTCAACGCGCTGGACATCGAGGCAACCAAGGCGCTGATCCGCGAGACCGAGTCGCAGATCGTCATCAACGTCGGTTCCGCCTTCCTCAACATGTCGGTGCTGCGTGCCTGCATCGATACCGGTGTGGCCTACCTGGACACCGCGATCCACGAAGAACCGGGCAAGATCTGCGAGACCCCGCCCTGGTACGGCAACTACGAGTGGAAGCATCTCGAAGAGTGCCAGCAGAAGAACATCACCGCGATCCTCGGCGTCGGCTTCGACCCGGGCGTGGTCAACGCCTATGCGGCCCTGGCCCAGCAGGAACATTTCGACCGCATCGACTCGATCGACATTCTCGACGTCAATGCCGGTTCCCACGGCAAATATTTCGCCACCAATTTCGACCCGGAAATCAACTTCCGCGAATTCACCGGGCAGGTGTGGAGCTGGCAGGACAGCCAGTGGACCAGCAACACCATGTTCGAAGTCAAGCGTACCGACGACCTGCCTGTGGTCGGCTCGCAAAACCTGTACCTGACCGGCCACGATGAAGTGCACTCGCTGTCGAAGAACCTCGATGTGCCCAACGTGCGCTTCTGGATGAGCTTCGGCGAGCACTACATCAATGTGTTCACCGTGCTGCGCAACCTGGGCCTGCTCTCCGAGCAACCGGTGAAGACCGCCGAAGGCCTGGAAGTGGTGCCGCTCAAAGTGGTCAAGGCCGTGCTGCCTGACCCGGCCTCCCTGGCCCCGGGCTACACCGGCAAGACCTGCATCGGTGACCTGGTCAAGGGCAGCAAGAATGGCCAGCCGCGCGAAGTCTTCATCTACAACGTGGCCGACCACGAAGAAGCCTACGCCGAGACCGACAGCCAGGGCATTTCCTACACCGCCGGCGTACCGCCCGTGGCCGCCGCCCTGCTGGTGGCCCGTGGCGAGTGGGACGTGCAGCGCATGGCCAACGTCGAGGAACTGCCGGCCAAGCCGTTCCTCAAGGCGCTGGACCTGATGGGCCTGCCGACCCGCATCAAGGACGAACAGGGCGACCGCCCATGGGACGCCAAGGCTTGATGCACTAGCCACGACAGGAGGCGCCGATGCAGGCGCCTCCTGCCTGGATGAATGTTTCGTTTGTGCGTCGCTTTTGCGTTTCTGTGCGACAGATCCCACTTCAGGGGCTCCCGCCCTGCTCCTTCGCAGTGTTAGCTTGGCAAGGTTTCTGACTAACAGCTCAGATAATCCTTACCCCCTGCAAAGGAATGCCCTCCGCAATGGATTTTTCTCTCAAGCACCTGGCTGCGGCCACCCTGATGCTCGCCAGCCTGTCGTCCTACACCTCGATCGCCCAGGCCAACATTACCCCGCAACAAAGCGCGGCCATCCTCAAGACCTTCAATGACGCCACGGTCACGGATTTCCGCCAGTTCCTCGGCACCCTGGCCAAGAGCCCGCTGGCCAAGAGCGACCAGCTCGCCCCGACCATCGAGACCTTCCTGGCCAACAAGCCCCTGAACGCCGAACAGCAGAACGAGATCCACCGCCTGCTGGGCCTCTACGCCCGGATCAAGTACGGCAAGGCCGCCACCGAAACCCTGCGCGAGCTGGTGGCCATCCCCACCTTCAACATCGACGGCGTGCCGCAATACAAGAACCCCGAGTTCCTCAAGATCGCCGCCAAGATCCAGGACCTGGCCAAGGCCTTCAACCTGAACTTTCGCAACATCGACAACCGGGTCTACGAGATCTCCCTGGAAGGCAGCGGCGATGAAGTCGTCGGCATCCACGCCCACGCCGACGTGGTGCCGGTGACCCCGGAAAACTGGGTGCTCGAAGACGGCACCCGCCTCGACCCGTTCAAGGTCACCCTGATCGGCGACCGCATGTACGGCCGCGGCACCGAGGACGACAAGAACGGCATCGTGGTAGCGCTCTACGCGATGAAGATCATCAAGGAAGAGAAGCTGCCCCTGGCACGCAACTTCAAGCTGCTGGTGGACACCACCGAGGAAACCAGCGGCGACGCCATTCCCTACTACTTCGAACACAACCCGACGCCCAACTACAACCTGGCGCTGGACGGCGGCTACCCGGTGGTGATCGCCGAGAAAGGCTACGGCACGGTGATGGCCAGCTTCGCCCGGCGCGCCGCCGAGGGCAAAGGGGCGGAGATCACCCACCTCACCGGTGGCCTGGCCACCAACCAGATCCCCTCGACCTCGGTAGCCACCCTGGTCAGCGAGCAGCCCGCGGAACTGGCCGCCAGCCTGCAAAAGGCCGGCGCCGAATATGCCAAGCAGCACGGCGGCAACTTCCAGGTCGCGGCCAAGGTGGTGGGCAAGGATGTGCAACTGACGGTCACCGGCGTCTCGGCCCACTCCTCCGAGCCCGAGTCCGGGGTCAACCCGGTGGCGCGGATGCTGGACTTCATCAACAGCCAGGACGGCAAGATCGCCTTCAAGCACAACGCCTTCACCGATGGTGCCCGCTACGCCGCCGACAACTGGGGCCTGGACTACCTGGGCAACAAGCTGGGCATCGGCTTTTCCGACGACTTCATGGGGCCGCTGACCACCTCCCTGACCCAGGTCAGCGTGGATGCCAAGACCTTCAAGCTGGCGGTCAACCTGCGGGTGCCCAAGGGCAAGACCCCGCAAGTGCTGAAGGGCGAAATCACCGACAGGCTGGCGGCCTGGAGCAAGAAGACCCAGGTGGCGGTGAACATCGACACCAAGATCGCCGAACCTATGTACCGCAACCCCGAGGGTGAATGGGTCAAGGCGCTGCTGGCGGTGGCCAGCGAGAACCTGGGCATGGCGCACAAGTTCGGCACCTCCGCCGGCGCCACCTCGGTGCACGAGTTGCCCAACGGCGTGCAGTTCGGCCTGGCGCGGCCCGAGGTCAAGTACACCGGCCACACCGACAACGAGTTCAAGACCGTGGAGCAATTCCTCCTGGACCTGCAGATTGTCACCGAGATGGTCGGCCGCATCGGCCAGTTGCCCAAGCTCTGACCGCCCTCACGGGCCCGCCCCCCATGGCGGGCCCGTTCTCCCCTTCCTCCACGCCTCAGCGCGCCGATGACCTCCAGTCGGGGTCGCTGACATCTCGCAGTACCCCGCCATACCCCTGGTAGAGGTTGCCCTCGGGCAGCAACTGCGCTGTGGCCAGTTGCCGGTGCAGGCCGCCCAGGTGGTAGAACGGCACACGCACATAGAGGTGATGCTCGATGTGGTAGTGGATGGCGTGGGGGCCGAACAGGAAGGTCTGCACGCTGGGCCGTACGATGCTGCGGGCGTTGCGGCTCTGGTCGGCGGCAACCGGCAGGCCGGCATGCTCCATGATGGCTCGCACCCGGCCCAGCAAGGGCAGCAGGGTAATCGCCGGCAACAGCCACAACCCCAGGTACAGCCAGGGGTGGCCGCTCCAGGCCAGCAGGCCGAACAGCAGGCCGTTGCTGACCAGCATGGACAGCACTTGCGCCAGGGCCTGGCGCGGCGACTTGTCGACCCGGGGCATGATCGCGCGGTAGTCACCCCGGGCGAACCTCAAGGCACTGATGAAGTAGCCCGCCCCGCACAGGTCCGCCAGCAGGCGCAGGGCCAGCTTGCCCCGGGGCAAGGGGTAATCCCCCAGGCCGAAGACCGCCACCACCGGGTCGTCATGCTCCATCGGATGCAGGTGATGCTTGAGGTGGCCGGCGCGGTAGGTGCAGAGGGACAGGAACAGCGGGCCGGCGGCCAGCCACTGGCCCAGCCGATCATTGGCTTTCTGCCCGCGCAGCAGCAGGCCGTGGGCGCTCTCGTGCATCAGCACCGCCAGCGCCAACTGGCTGCGGGCGATCAGCAGCGCGGCCAGCAGGTAGATGACGGGGTGCGGCCAGAGCGCGGCGCAGGCGAATGCGGCGGCGATCAGCCCCCAGTCGGCCAGCAGCGCCAGGCCACCGATCCAGGGCTTGAGCAGGAACAGCCCGGCGTCGGGGGCAAAGGCACGCAGGGCCCGATTCTCTCCGGCACGGGGTTCAGGCTGGGACACGGGCAGGGTTTCCTTGTCGTTGGGTGGCCAGGGCACAGGCCAGGGCCAGGAACAGGCCGCCCGCCACATCGATCAGCGTGTGCTGCTTGAGGGTCAGGGTCGAGAGGCAGATCAGCAGGCCGATGACAGCGCTCAGCTCTTTGCAAGGGCGGCGCCAGAGCGCGCGACAGGCCAGGCAGGTCACTGCCACATGCAGGCTGGGAAAACCGTTGCAGGCCAGGTCCAGTTGCCACATCCGGCCCAGCCGCTGTTGCAGGAAGCCATTGTCGAGGGCGGCGATATCCGGCCTCGGCACATATTCGGGGAACAGCCAGAAGCACAGCAGCCCAACGGCGAAGGCCATGCCGGTGGCGTTGCGCAGGGCCCTGAAGCCCTCCTGGCTGGCATAGGCCGCCGCCAGCAGCACAAAGGGAAAGAACAGCACATAGACGAACCAGGACTGGGCGATAAAGGGGATCAGCTCATCCAATGGCGTGACCCAGTTGTAACGCGGCGTCACCAGGCGCTGCAGCCCCATGAACGCGCCCAGCCCCAACAGCAGGGCGAACACCGCAGCCAGGGCCTGCCGAAGGTTGGCGGCGGCTATCAGGCGCTGCAAGGTGCCGGTCATGGCTGCTGGCCTGGGGTGGGCATGGAGCGGTGAAGACTCAAGGCCGCGCCCTCACAAGCCGAGCAAGCGGCTGGCCCAGGCATCGATCCGTGCCTGGGCCCGCTGGTTGCCCGAGATCACGTCGGGCGCTGGCGCCGCCGCGCTCAATTGCCGCGCCGCCTCGGCCACCTGACGGCGGAAATCGGCAGGGTCGCCGCGCCAGGTCACCACCCGGTGCAGCAACTGCAGTTGCCGGGCCCGGGCGGCGTTGCTGGTCTGTTCCGGCTGGTCGCTCACCACCAGGATGATCGGCCGCTGGTAGACCCGGGCGATGGACAGCGCCGCCATGCCCGGTGCCGAGACCAGGAGTTGCGCCCGGGCAGCGCGGCTGGCCCAGAGCGGATCGACCTGCAGCCAGCCGCTGCGCCCGGCATAACCCTCGCCCACGCGGTGAGCGTCCAGGCCCGCATCCTCCAGGCCACGGCTCAAGGCATCGGCCAGGTCGGGCTCACGAAAATGCGGGTTGAGGTACACCGCGGCGCCTACGGCGGCCTGTTCCGGCAAGGCTTCGGCCAGGGCCACCGGGGTCGGCAGGCGATACAGTGCCGGGGCCTGGGTATCGTCGACTTCATAGGCGAAATCGTGCTCGATGCGCGCCCGCGCCGTATCGATCTGGCGCCCGACAATCCAGCCGAACAGGCGCCCGAACTGGCGCGGCCACATGCCGGCAAAATTGTTCAGCAGCGCCACCTTGAGGCTGGCCCCGTATACGTGCACCACCTGGCGCCGCCAACCCGGCAGCATGCCCATGTAGAGCAATGCCGGGTGGAAGGAATCGTTGATCACCAGGTCCACGCCGCGCAGCCGGCGCCGCAGTTGGAGGATGTCCCGCAGCATGCGCCCGGGGCGGAACAGGTAGTGGGCGACATTGCGGTTGGTGGCCTGGCGCAGCATGTTCTGCTGGCTGTCGAACTGCACCGCGTAATGCAGCGAGAGAATCTGCGCCGCAATGCCGAAGCGCTGCAGGAAGTCCTGCCCCTGCTGCGAGGTGGTCAGCACCTCGACCTCGGCCCCGGCCGCACGCAAGGCATGTACCAGCAGTTGGGCGCGCATCAGGTGCCCGCGGGCATCGGCGGTCGCCAGGTAAAGAATCCGTGCACTCATCGCCCCACTCGGCCCCGACCACCGAGCAGCCAGCCGGCACCATACATCGCCAGGGCACCGGTCACGCCAAAGCTCGCATCGACGCGGCGAATGTCCTTGAGCAGGCGCGCCAGATGGCCCGCCTCATGGGGCGCCACGATGCGCCGCAAGGTGTTCTCGCACAGGCGCACGTGGGCTTTCTCGTCGGCCAGCACCCGCGCCAGCAGCGGATACAAGCCATGCCCGGCATCCAGCACCGCACAATGGCGGGTCAATACCCGCTCGGCCATCTGCTCGGCACACAGCCCGGTGGCATAGGCCGGCACCAGCAGGCCCTGTTCGAAATGCCCCGCATAACGACGGGCCAGGCGCTGCCAGCGCTGGATCTTGCGCCGGCTCAGCCAGTCCGGCTCCAGGCGGGCTTGAGCGTCGTCGCCCCGCTCGCGCAGGGCCTCGGCAAACAGGGTCACGTGGCGCTGCTCATCGGCCAGGTGCTGTGCTACCTGCCGTTCGAGCCAGGGTGGCGACTGCGGCAACAGCTCATCGAGCAACGCACGCTCGGTGGCGTCTTCACCGGCCAGGTACATGCGCAACAGCAGGCGTTCGCCTCGCGGGCTGCGGTGCAGGCGCAACAAGGCGGCGCGCTTGATGCGGTCCACCAGCCGCGCCTGCAGCGCCCCCAGGCCCTGGGGCCGGGGCATGCTCAGGCAGTCGAAGTTGGCCTCGCCGGCAACCGCTTGCCCCGCATTCATTGCACGGGCTGCGCGGCGCTGGCGGTGGCCGTCCTGGCCCCGTGCGAATGGCGCTGCCAAGCCAGGATCAGGCCGATAAAGCTGTCACGCATGAAGGCCGTGCCGCTGGCCGCAGCGCCGGGAAAGCTCTCCTCCTGGCCGTTGTAGCGCAGGTAACCCTGGCCGTTGACCGCGCCCAGCTCCAGGCTGTCGCCCTTGTTCAAGCCCCGCTGACGCACCTCCCTGAGCAACGGGCTGTCCTCCAGCGCAAAGACAAACAGCTGGCGCTGTACCACCCACAGCGGGATCTGCCCGCTCAGGGCCTGCAGGTCGAGGTTCCAGGTGCCCTGCTGCAGCACCTGCTCCAGCGCCTCGCTGCCCGGCTGCCTGGCACTGAAGCTGGCACGCATCAGCGACTTCGAGACTCGGCCGACGCCCAGGCCGATGGTGATGTCGCCCGCTGTCGGGTGCTGCGCATCGCTGGGGCGCACCACCACGAAATAACTGGCCAGGCGCGCCGCGATCGACGGCTGGGCCAATACGTTGCGCGCCTGTTCGGGGCTGAACAGCACGCGCTCACGGGTGCCTTCACGGACGCTGATCTGATAGGGATCGAGACTGATGTCACGGAACTTGCCACGCACCGGTGCGTGCACATAGGTATCGGATTTCCACACCTTGCCCGAACGGCGCAGCAGCACCTGCAGGCTCAGGGGCACACGCTGGCCGTCGCTGGCGATGCCGCTGCCGTGCAGCAGAATGTCGCCGATCACGGTCTTGCTGTCGTGGTTGCTGTCGGCGTCGATGACGATGGCATGGGTTTGCCGGTCGACACTGGCCCGTGCATCACTCACGTCCAGGGCGATGCGGTTGCAGTCGAGGTTGCTGGAGGCGAACGTGGCGCAGCCACTGTCCGAAGCGAAGTGGTACACCCCGCGACCGGCGAACTCGCTGGGAGCGGCCTGGGCCTGGGCACCGAGTGCCAGCAAGGCCAGGCACGCCAGGGAACGGCCGAATGAGGCAAGAGAAGGGTTCTGCATGGGGACTTCCTCTGGGCACGCGAACGGCGTGCGACGATACGGCGCGACGCGGATCAATCCAGGTTGCGGTGGTACGACAACGCTTCACTGTGCCGGGCACTGGAGCGGCCGATGGACAGCCCGCAGCCACGCACCACGGCGCCGGCAGTGTCGAGCAACGAGATGGCAGTGACCATGGCCATGGCCCCCAGGCGCCGGGCTCCGTGCAGGGGCGGCAGGTCCTGGTGGTTGAGGGCCCGCAGGCTGTAGCCCAGGCGCCCGACCATCACGCACAAAGGCCCCAGCGGCCCACTGCGCCCGAGCCATTGCAGCCAGCCCGGCAGGTAGGCGCGCACCAGGTACGGGGTCAGGCCGACGCTGTCGCCGCCCCTGAGCCAGCGCAGCTTGAACACCTCGCCCTGGCTGTCGGGCAGCCGGTGCTCGGTGTGTGCCGCCGGCGCATAGGCCACCGCCACCCCCGCCGCTTGCAGGCGCAGGCCCATGACCTGGCAATGGGCACGATAGATGCCATCCAGTGGCTCGTAGCGATAGTGCTCGAAGGTGGCACAGCGAAAAGCCACGTTGTTGGCGTAGAAGTTACGCGTGGCGCCGTGGCGCAAGGGGCTGGGGAAATACATGAAGTCGATGGCGGTCAGCGCGCTGCCGGCGACGCTCGGCGCGTAGCTGGTGCGCCCGGCCACCGCCACGGGCGCCTCGGGTTGCACAAAGGGCAGCAGCAACTCTTCCAGCCAACGGGCATCGGGCAGGCAGTCGGCATCGGCGAATACCACGTACTGGCAACGCTCCTGGTCGACCGCATCGAAGCCGACATTCTTGGCGTCGTAATAGCCGGTGCTGGCGTCGATCTCGACAAAATCCACGGTGCGCCCAGCCAGCACGTACAACGCCTGGCGCGCCGCGAGGTCAAGCCCGTCATGGGTAATGACCCACTGGGCAAAAGACTGGGGTGACAAGCTCTGCCGGGCCAGCCGGGCAATCAGGCGCTCCAGGCTGTTCAGGGCTTCCTGTGCATCCTTGCCGCCGCGCAGGTTGTTGGTTTCCAACACCAGCGCGCTGCTGGCAGCAATGCCCTCCAGGCGCTCGCGCAATTGGCTACCGGGAGGCAACTGCGACATCCCGGTTGTCGTCTCTTGGCTATCCATTTCGCTGTGTCTCGAAAAAAAGCAGGGCCGCCCTGGGGCGTGACGGGCGCAATCACAGCATTATTCCGGGGATTATTCAAACGCCGGCTGCATTCGCTGTGATCGCTTGCGCAGTTGGCTCAGGCAGCACTTTGCCAGTGTTCCGCTCTTGCCAAACCAGGGCAAACAATGCTTTCGGCGCAGGACAACGGCCTGTCCCCAAGTACGTCATTCGGAGAGCGAACTTGTGTGCTGCGTGCTCACTAAGAGGGCAGCACTGTCACTGCGCGCATTATCACTTCATGTGGGCGAGGCGTACGACGCGCGTCCTCGGAAAGCCCCACACCAAGCTTCGAAAATTCTATTTATTTTCCGGATTTATCTCATATTTTTTCTTGCGCACCCTTTGCTAGTTTGAGCGCCACCTCCAGCCGGGGTCGAGCAAGACACGGGCCTGGCCTCTCTCACGCTTAAGGATGAGCCTATGTTCGCGCCGGCCGACACTGCGCATTTCGTGCTGTCCATTCCTGCCGTTCATCACGACTTCAAGGTGCTGGCCTTCCGGGGTCGCGAAGCCGTCAGCGAGCTGTATGCCATCCACATCGAGCTGGTTTCGGACAACCCCAACGTCGATCTGGAAAGCCTGCTCAACCAACCGGCGTTCTTGCAGTTCGGCCTCAAGGGTGAAGGCATCCATGGCCTGATCGACGACATTGAGGTCGGCGACAGCGGCAAGCGCATGACCCGCTATCACCTGATCCTGCGCCCTCACCTGTACCAGTTGCAGCACCGGCATAACCAACGGGTTTACCAGAACCTGACGGTGCCGCAGATCATTGCCAAGGTGTTCAAGGAACACGGCATCCTTGCCGACCAGTACCGTTTCAATATCGCCCCCAAGCCTTCGGTGCCGCGCGTGTATTGCGTGCAATACGGGGAGACGGATTTCCAGTTTCTGCAACGGCTGTGCTTTGAAGACGGCATTCATTGGCACCACGAACACAGCCTCGACCGGCACGTGCTGGTGTTTTCCGACAACCAGACCGACTACCCCATTCTCGCCCCCGCGCGCTATCAGCAAGGCAGCGGCCTGGCCGCCGAAGACCCGGTGGTCAGCCATTTCGCGGTGCGCTTCAGCACCCGCACCAGCCAGGTGGCCCGGCGCGACTACGACCTGAAAAAGCCCGACCCGCGCAGCACCTCCAGCGGCGCCAAGCTCGACCCAGTGCCCAGCACCTTGCATACCGGGGCACGCAGCAAGGCCACCCCGGTGCTGGAAGACTATCGCTACCCCGGCCGCTACAACACCGGCGCGGTGGGCAAACAGTTGAGCCAGATCGCCCTCGAAGGCCATCGCGCCGACTACCAGTTGGCCAAGGGACAAAGTGAACTGTCGAACTTGCGCTGCGGCCATCTGGTGACTCTCAGCGAGCACCCGCGCGGCGAATACAACCAGATGTGGCTGCTGATAAGCGTTGAACATGAGGGTCGCCAACCACAGGTGCTGGAAGAGTCGGTCACCAGCGACGAGCGCCACGGCGGCTTCAACCAGGGCTACCGCAACCGCTTCAGCGCCATTCCCAGCGAAACCTTCTTCCGGCCCCAAGAGCCGCCCCCCAAGCCGCGCCTGAGCAGCCAGACCGCGCTGGTGACCGGCCCTGCCGGTGAGGAAATCTGGTGTGACGATTTCTCGCGCATAAAGATTCAGTTTCATTGGGACCGCGAGGGCGAGCGTAACGAGTTCTCCAGCTGCTGGGTGCGCGTGGCCACCAGTTGGGCGGGTGAGGGGTTTGGTCACGTGACCATCCCGCGGATCGGCATGGAAGTGCTGGTCAGCTTTATCGGTGGCGACCCCGAGCAGCCGCTGGTCACCGGCTGCGTGCCGAACCAGCACACGCCCGTGCCTTATCCGTTGCCGGCGAACAAGACGCGCAGCGTGTTCAAGACCCGCAGCAGCCTGGGGGGCAATGGCACCAACGAATTGCGCATTGAGGACCGGGCCGGCCAGGAGCAAATCTACATCCATGCCCAGCGCGATCAGGACTGCACCGTCAGGAACAACGAAAGCCATTGGGTAGGCGTCAACCGTGTGCACTCGGTCGGCCAGGACGAAACCATCACCGTCGGCCAGAACAGCCTGAGAACGGTCAAGGTCGACGACACCCTGCAAGTCGGAGCCACCAAGAAGGACAGCATCGGCACCCAGTACCTGATCGAAGCCGGGGAAAAAATACGCCTGGTCTGTGGCCAGAGCGTGATCGAAATGCTGGCCACGGGGGAAATCAACCTCTACGGCAGCGCCTTCAACTTCTCGGTGACCGGCGATGCGCAGATCAATACCGGCGGCCAGCTCGACATCAACATGCCCGGCGGCGCCGCCGCCACAGCCCCCGAAACGGATGGCGACAAAGGCAGCATCGATGCCGAAGTCGAGGCTGCCTTCTCTCCCCCACCGGCACCTACCGCCTGACCTTCATTTCCCAAGAGCAAGCACCCATGGACTACCTGATCCAGGAAGGAAAACTCACGCTGCCCAGTGGCTTTCAAGATCGCAGCGTCAATATGTTCGTCCCGGGGGTAACCCTGCCAGCACCTTTCAGCCTGACCCTGTCCCGGGACATCACGCTGCCCGGGGAAAGCCTGGCGGAGTATGTCGAGCGCCAGGTCGGCCTGATTGCCGCCAAGTTGCGCAAATACAAACGTCAGGACCTGCAAGAGGTCTGGCTTTCGACGCAATCCCCGGTGCCGGGCCTGCAAGTCGACGCCCATTACCAGAGCGACGGGCGTCCGGTGTACCAGCGTCAGGCCGGCTTTATCGTCTCGCCCCAGCGCGTGCTGGTGTTTTCGGCCACCAGCCAGCAGCCCTTTGACGATCAACTGAATCAGCTGTGGACAGACGTCCTGGCGAGCTTTCAGCAGCACCCTCCTGTCGCTGGCCCCCCTTAAGGACACCTGACATAAAAGGTCGGCATGACACGGAGTGTTTTCGATGTTTGAGGCTGCACGTTTTGATGATGAGATCGCTCATAGCAATGCACTGCTGGGCTTTCTAGTAGGGGCCGCGCTGGGATTGGCACTGGTGGCAGCCGTCTCTATTTTCACCGTTGCTACCTGCGGAGCCGGGGCCGTGTTATTGCCGTTGCTTGTCGGGATGGTGGCCGGCTTTGCAGGTTCAGAGTTGATTAAGGCGGGTGAAAGCATAGGACGAATGACCAAGGCTCCCGCCGGAGGGATCACCAGTGGTTCCAGTAACGTGCGCATCAATGGCCTGAGTGCCGCACAGGTACAAGGCAGCCTAGGCATTTGCACTAAACACCCGGTTCCTCCAATGGTCGCGGAGGGCTCCGCCAAGGTCTTTATCAACGGCCTGCCCGCCGCCCGCAAGGGCGACAAACTGACCTGCGGCAGCGTCATCGACAGTGGTTCGGAAAACGTTTTTATCGGTGCCGAGAAAGAGCCGTACTTGCCGATCGACGACGAGGTCCCCGAGTGGCTGCGCACCACCGTTGATATCCTCATGGTCGTCGCCAGCTTCGCAGGTGCGCTTCGTCAACTCCCTTTGACGGCAGGTAAGTTCCTCCCTTGCGCCATGAAATTCGCAGCCGGCGCGGTAACCGGTGAGCTGATCAGTCGATATGCCATCGGCCCGGCGATAAGCCGCGTGGCCGGTGCCCTGTTCGGCAATCCGGTGGACGCCATCAGCGGGCGCAAACTGCTGTTGGAAGAGAGTGAAACCGACTTCAGCCTGCCAGGACTGATGCCCATCACCTGGGCGCGCTTCTATGCCAGTGACATTACCCACGAAGGCTTGCTCGGGCGCGGCTGGGTGCTGCCCTGGGAGCAAAGCCTGCGCCTGGAAGACCAGCGACTGTACCTGCGCGACAACCAGGGGCGTGACCTGCCCTTGCCGCAACTGGAACCCGGCGAGCGCGCCTACCTGACGGACGAACAACTGTTCGTGGTGCGCTCCGAAGGTGGGCACTACCTGCTGCAAAGCCTGGACAACACCTTCTTCTATTTCGGTGAGCTGGCCGTCGACGGTCAGCCATCTCCCCTGCGGCGTATCGAAAACGCCCTCGGCCATTTTCTTAATTTCAGCTATGACAATCAGCAGCGTCTGAGCGACCTGTGCGCCACGGGCGGCATTCGTCTGCACCTGTGCTACGAGCAGCACGAACGGCGCCTGAGCCGAGTCGAACGGGTTGTCGATAACCAGCCTGTCGAAACCCTGGTGCATTACCAGTACGACGGCAACGGCCAACTGCGCCAGGTCATCAACCGCAACGGCGAACGGGTGCGCGGTTTCGCCTACGACCAGGGCCTGATGGTGGCCCACGAAAACGCCCTGGGCCTGCGTTGTCACTACCGCTGGGCCACCCTGAACGACGGTCAGCCCAGGGTCGCCGAGCACTGGACCAGTGACGGTGAGCGCTACTTGTTCAGTTATGACCTGGCACAACGTCAGACTCATATCAAAGACGTGCTCGGTCGTACCGCGCGGATCGACTACAACGAAGGTCGGCGGGTTACCGCCAGCCGCGACTTTGGTGGTGAGCAGTACCGCTTCCAGCTCGATGAATCCGGCAACATGACCGGTATGGAGTTGCCCGATGGCAGCACCCTGAGCTTCACCTACGACAAACTCTCGCGACTGGAAGAAGAAACCGATCCCCTGGGTCGCTCGATCCGTTACAGCTATCACCTGGACACCGACCTGGTCACCGCCATCGAGCGTGCCGATGGCAGTTGCCAGCGCTGGAGCTATGACCGTCAGGGTAACCTGCTCGACAGCACCGACCCTTTGGGTCAGGTGACCCAATTCTTCAACACCGACGCTGGCCTGCCCCACACCCGCATCGACCCGCTGGGCAACAACACCCGACTATGGTGGAACGAACTGGGGCAGATCGAGCAATACCAGGACTGTTCCGGACAGCTGACGCGCTATGGCTACGACAGCCACCTGCACCTGGCGAGCATCACCGATGCCCTGAAGTGCACCACGCGCCTGACCCGCAAAGCCGATGGCGAAGTGCTGCGCGTCGACCATCCAGACGGTAGCCATGACCAGTACCGTTACAACGCCCTCGGCCAGTTGCTCAGCCACACCAATGCCGACGGCCACACCACCAGCCTGGCGCGCACGCCCCGGGGCTTGCCCAGCCAACGCAGGGACGCCCGTGGCCTGCAGGTTCATTATCAATACGACAAAGCCCAGCGCCTGATCGCCCTGCTCAACGAAAACAAGGCCGCCTACCGCTTCAGCTACGACGCCAGCGACCGCCTGCAGGAAGAAGTGCGCATCGATGGCCTGCGCCGCCGCTTCAGCTATAGCCTCAACGGCCAACTGAGCCAGTTGGAAGAAATCGCCACCAGCCCGAGCCTGGTGCAGCTCACTCGCCAGCAACAGTTCGAACACGACGCCGCGGGGCGCCTGCTCAGCCGGGTCACCAGCGATGCCCGCCTGGATTATCACTACGACGATGCAGACCGTCTGATCGCCGTCGAGCGCCTGCCAAGCAAGGCGGGCCAGGCCCTGGGCATCCGCCCCGATAGCCTGGCCTTCAGCTACGACGCGGCTGACCAACTACTGAGCGAAAGCAGCAGCACCGGCAATCTTGCCTACCAGTACGACGCCCTGGGCAACCTCAGCGGGCTGACCCTGCCCGACGCTCGCCAGCTCAACCAGCTCTATTACGGCAGCGGCCACCTGCACCAGATCAACCTCGACGGCCACCTGATCAGCGACTTCGAGCGCGACGCCCTGCACCGCGAAACCCTGCGTACCCAAGGCAACCTCACCAGTCGCTACGGCTACGACAGCCAGGGGCGCAAAATGTGGCAAGCCGCTATCCGCCTGCCCCACGAGCAACTGAGCCAACTGCAGGAAAAGACCGACAGCCTGCTCGGCCTCCCCGAGCATCCCGCTACCGCCCTGCACCGCCGCTATCACTACAGCGACGGCGGTGAAGTACAACGGATCGTCGACAAACAGCGCGGTATCACCGACTTCCATTACGACGCCAGCGGCCAACTGCGCAGCCGCCAGCCGAACCACCCGCAACTGCACACCGAAGACTTCTCCTACGACCCGGCCGGCAACCTTTGCGGCAGCGGCAGTTGGCAATTCGATCGCATCCAGAACAACCGTCTGGTCGCCTTCAAAGACCTGCGCTTTACCTACGACGACTGGGGCAACCTCAGCGAAAAGAGCAGCACCAACGGCGCAACGCAACGCTTTACCTACGACTGCGAAAATCGCCTGATCCATGCCCAGACCTGGCACGGCGCAACCCTGCACAGCGAAGCGCGTTACCACTACGACGCCCTCGGGCGACGGATCGCTAAAGCCGTCACGCAAAGCGGCCAGACCCAAGACACGACGTTCCTCTGGCAAGGCCTGCGCCTGCTGCAAGAGCAACAACCGCAGCGCCACAGCACCTACGTCTACGAGACCGACAGCTACGCGCCCCTGGCGCGCATCGATACAGACCCCACACTGCCCGAGCAGCCGGGCCAGACCTACTACTTCCACACCGACCAGATCGGCACCCCACAAGAAATGACCGACGCCCAAGGGCACGTGGTGTGGCGCGCGTACTACAAAGCCTGGGGCGGATTGGAAGCGTTATCGCCGAATACGGTGGAACAGAATCTGCGTTTTCAGGGGCAATATCACGACCGGGAAAGCGGGCTGTACTACAACACCTTCAGGTACTACGATCCGGCAGTGGGACGGTTTACCACGCAGGACCCGATTGGGTTGGCGGGCGGCGAGAACCTGTATCGGTATGCGCCGAATGCGTTGGGGTGGGTTGATCCGCTTGGATTAACAGCTTGCTCTGTTAAATTCAGCAAAAATTTTGAGGGAAAATTAAAAAAACATGCTCAAGATATATATATGACCTCCAGGCGGTTAGGTGTTCCCGTCGCAAAAGGAGATGTAGCAGGAAAGAAAAATTTTATTCTCTCCATAGTAAATGATAGCGGAAACTTAGCTAATCCGAATTTTAAATGGAATACAATTGAGTCTATGCGCGTATACGTGAAGGATAAAGCCGTGATCTTAGTAAACAACTCAACGAATGAAATAACTACATTTCTTCATAGGGATCGCATATCCTCATTCTTACAAGAGGTAATAAAGTGAAGACAACTAATTATCATCGATTTTTTCTAAAGAAAATATCATCACTACTTTACAACAAAACCATCTCATCACTTATCATGGTAAGTGATGAGAATGGAGAGCTAATTGATAATGTGAGCTTCTTTGAAGTTGATTATGGCGGTGTGGTTGGATTTTATATAAATGGAGCCAATCCACTTATTTCCACCAACCTTATTAATGAATTCGATGATTTTAATTTGTATTCTTTGTATTCAGTCTTGAGCGAAAGCAGGAGTGGAGATTTTATTCCGTTTAAAGTTGAGTTTATAAAAGTTTTTTTCCACTCTGAATACAATGAAGCTTTCTCGATTTTTCTCTCATCTGCGGACTTTTCTTCATCCATCCTTATTGTGTTCTCTACAGATGAGATTCATGCATATATCAATTGTAGTGAGCGTGATTTGGTTAAAGTGATCAAAGAGCACTTAACTCAATTCGAAGACGTTGATTTTTTTACGTGCAAGATAGATATTGGTGATGAAGAGTGGTTCTGCGTTTAAAGTAAATTACTTTTCCAACATCCTTTAGAGGGTGTAGACAAAATTAAGCTGTAAGCCGACGAACCAGTATTCTGGCCTCGGCCAACCATACCCATGCCTCACTCACATCGAACAACCGATCGTGGTGCATGGTCAGCCTCCTAGGATTTACTCGGTGATACTGCGTTGAAACGGTCTCGGAATGCTCATTTACAACCAGTAAACTCCGCTTCCTCAACCGTTTTCGCCTTGCCTGACCTTCGTCTCAAAACTTTTCATACAGAGCCTAATACGCCAACGATGAAAAATCAGAAACCCATATAAAATAACTGGGAACTTTATGAAAATCGAACTTCAAGAACTTGAAAAAGAGTTTTACGAAATCCAGTCAAAGCCCGATGTGTTTCTTGACTCATTCTTAAAAGCTGCCAAAGAGAAAGTAGTACGAAAAACTATAAGCAAAGGAGCTTTATTTAATATCAGACCATTTGAAATCCAGAGAGCCGGCTTTAAGTTAGGCAAAGAACTAAAATCCCTCCCGAAAAACGTTAAAAACACTCATATTTACTACTTTGACAAAAGCGATAGAGCAGTGATGATAGATATCTACGGACAGTCCGAATCCATTATAAACAGAGACTTCCATTTCCATGACAAAGAAAAAATAAAAAGCGTATACATAGACAGCACAAGAAAAATAAGAAATATAACCATTAGTTCTATAGCCGATGGAAGAATTTTGCGAGATGCTAATTTCGGAAAATATGGCAGCAGCACCTCTGATTATCTATACGATGACGAAAGACTAAGCTCGATATCGGTTATGCAAAAACAGCATGACCAAGAGCTTTATTCAACACATCAAGTACTGTTCTATTATTTGGATGGCACAGTAAGCAAAATTATTAATGAGTTCCCTAATGGCTATCAGGAGATCCGATACCCGTAAGGAAGTTAAGCCACGACAAACACCACAAATAAAGTCTGGGCGTTTGAGTGGAAATACTGGTCTCATTCCCTTGGATGAAAACATTAAGTACGGCCAGGCTAGAGGTTACGAACAGTTCCACATGGAAAAATACAAAACCAAAACAGGAACAGGAACAGGAACAGGAACAGGAACAGGAACAGGAACTATTGGAGAGGAAATATCATCAACAAACCGAGGCAACAAGTACAATTCATTTGACCATGGGCGAGCAGATCCAAGGGCAAGTTCATTTAAAGACGCATATCACAGTAAGAAAAATGGTTCAACCTCAAGTTAAAGAGTGTGCTGATGACTAAATTTAAATTTTGGGACTGGGATAAAAAACGGACCATGCTTCGCTTTATTAAAGCAGGAGATATATTTTGCTTTCAAATATCTGACAATAAATTTTTGGTTGGCAGAATCATATCAAAAGTCAGCATCGGGCACTCAGCAGAAATATTTAACCATTTCTCAAACGCCCCATATATATCTGAAAAATCCATTGCCAGTTTAAGGAAGCCATTACTTCACTTAACATTAGACCCCCACAGCTTGTTTGATAAGAAAATATCTGGCGGATGGTAAATTATAAGTCATCAAGATGATGACTTCATCAGACAGCCTTGAAGATATTTATTTTGTTTACCGCACTTCAGAAAGCCATAAAAAGTCGGCATACTTTGAAATAGTTTTGACACGCCAGACGAAAAATATAACAACTACCCGTCATACACACCAAAAAATACTTTTACATAATCAATATGCCTCCACTTTAGAACTTACCACTTTAATATTTAAAGCTTTAATTTTCGATCTTATCACGACCGATTAACAGGTTATCGCCGTTCTTATTGTTCAGACTTTTTAAATAGTCTCACGAATTCCTGCTTCCACACCGACCAGATCGGCACGCCGCAGGAAATGACCGATGCCCAAGGGCAGGTGGTGTGGCGCGCGTACTACAAAGCCTGGGGCGGATTGGAAGCGTTATCGCCGAATACGGTGGAGCAGAATCTACGCTTTCAGGGGCAGTATCACGACCGGGAAAGCGGGCTGTACTACAACACGTTCCGATACTACGATCCGGCAGTGGGACGGTTTACCACGCAGGACCCGATCGGGTTGGCGGGTGGCGAGAACCTGTATCGGTATGCGCCGAATGCGTTGGGGTAGATTGATCCGTGGGGTTGGGGGTGCTGGAGCACGGCCAGGAAAAACTTCTGGAAAAACGAGATTAAAGTAAACCCATCGAATTACTCTGTTGCAAACGCACAAAGAAACGCTAAAGTCGCCCCTCTAGTTGCTGATACAAGCCAATAGACAGGCTGATCCCCTCCTTCTGCGCCCGGGCCCAGGCTTGCTGTTTGGCCTCTCCGGGAGGGTGGACGCCAAGGCTCGCCAGGCGCTGCATCTGCTGCGCCAGTCGAGCCTCGAACTGCTCATCGAGCAGGTGCGGGGCGATGGCGATCACCAGCAGGCCCGAACCCGGCGATTGCCCGCCGCTTCGAAAATCCGGCGCATCCAGCGACCAGTTGCCCCCGGCGACACCGCCGGCGAGCACTTCGACCAGCAAGGCGATGTTGGCCCCGCGACTGCCGCCGAACGCCAGCAAGGCACCGTGCATGGCCTCCCGGGCACTCAGGGTGCCTGCGCCCTGGGCATCCACTGCCCAGCCTTCGGGGATCGCCTCCCCGGCCTCGGCCGCCTTGAGGAGGTTGACGAAGGCCGTGGCGCTGCTGGCCTGGTCGATCAGCAGCAAGCGCCCGTCGCCGCAGGGAGCGGCGAAGGCCAGGGGGTTGGTGGAATAGATCGGCTGGCGCTGGCCGGCCACGGTCAACAGCGCCGGGCCGTTGCAGAACGCCAATGCCACCAGGCCTTCGGCGGCCAGGCGCCGGGTGTAGTAGCCCAGCTCGCCACAGGTAAACCCGTTGTGCAGGGCAAACAGGCTGATTCCCAACTGCCGGGTGCTGTCACACACAGCGCCAAAGGCCTGATCGAACCCCAGTTGCGCAATGCCCGCGCGCGCATCGCAACGGATCATCGCCGGGGCCAGCTGGGTGATCAGTGGCTTGGCCAAGCCCGCTATGCGCCCGCTGGCAAACCCGTGCAGGTAATCGGCCAGATGCTCGAAACCCACACTGGCCAGGCCATGACCCTGGGCCGATACCGTGGCCTCGGCCAGAGCCTGGGCCACTTCCTGGCTGCTGCCCGCCTGCAGGCAGCAGCGCTGGGCAAAATCCCTGGCCTCTGCCAGCGACAGACACTTGAACGCTGCACTCTCTTGCATCGATTGCTCCCTGACGCTGCTGCACAACCGCCCTGGCCACCGGGCCCGGGGCTGCGGGTCATTCCACCAGGCGTGGCGCCCCCACGTTGGCGGCTTGTTTATCCAGGCCGAACGAGCCGAGTATCTCGGCAATTTCGCCAGAAGCATGCAAGGCCTGGATGTTTTCATTAAGCGCCTCACTCAGCGCCGTATTGGCCTTGGTGTGGGGAAAACTGGTCTGCCCCGGCTCCAGGGTAGCCTTAACCCGCGGGTCGGGCTCCGAGACCTTGATGCTCATGCCCCGGTAGGCACCCTTCTGCTGCGAAGCCACACCCACCGCAAAGCTGTCGATGCCCAGCGCAATCCGCTTGGCCGTCAGGTCCTGAGCCATGGCCACCGGGTTGGGGTAGAGCACCAGATTGTCGCCAAAGGCCTTTTTCAAGTCGTCGACCCACAGGTAACCCTGCACCGTGCCGATGCGCTGGCCTTCGAGCTCGGAAATTTTCGAATAACCCTCGCTGGAAATGATCCCCATCACGTCCAGGTACAGCGGCGCGGTCAGACCCAGGACCTTGCTGCGCTCGGCGGTACGGTACCAGTCGCCGATGCCGACGTCGGCCCGCCGTGCGATCACCGACTGGACCACCGCCGCCGGGTCCACCACTGTCAGCTTGATATCCAGGCACTCCCTGGCAGCGATGCGCTTGATGATTTCACCATCGACCCCGCTCAACTGGTTGCCCGGCCCGGGGATCGAGTACGGCGGGAAGACCCAGGCCGCGACGCTCAACACCCCCGGAGTCAGGGTTTCAAACGAGTGGGCCGGCTTGCAGTCGGCCAGAGCCTGGGGGGCACCGAGCAGCACCGAACCTCCCACCAGGGAGGAACAAAGGAACGCCCAACGAACAATGCGTTTGAATGAACGGATCATGGCTTCACCTGTGCATGGGTTGCATTAAGAGAATGGCAGCCGAAAGACGGCTCGAGCAGGTCATGCGTGCTGGCTGGGGGCCAGTTTTTTCTCCAGCGCCGCCACGCCCAGGGTCGCGGGCGCACACACAGCGGCATACATCAGGCCGGCCAGGGACAGCACCGGCATGTACTCGAAGGTGGATGAACCGATGGCCGAGGCGCGGCTGACGATCTCCGGGAGCGCGATGGTGAAACACAACGACGCGGCCTGGAACATCATGATCGAGAACCCCAGCAACGACGGCAGAGCCACCCGCAACGCCTGGGGCAAGATGATGAAACGCAGTGCATCGAAGCGGTTCAGGCCGATCACCTCGGCCGCCTCGTTCTGCCCCTGGGCCACCGCCTCGATGCCGCCACGAATGATCTCGCTGGTGTAGGCCGCAGTGCAGTAGGCCAGCGCCAGGGCTGCCGCCCAGAAAGAACTCAGGGTCAGGCCCGCCGAAGGCAGGCCGAAATAGAAGTACTGCAACAGGATCAACGCCGGCGCGCCACGCCCCAGCTCGACTATCAGCAACGAGGGGTAGCGCACTGCCCGGCGGGGCGCCGACATACCCAGCGCCAGCAACAACCCAAGGACCACCCCCAGTGCCAGGCTGGCGGCGGTGACCTGAATTGACAGCACAAAGCCCTTCCACAGCTCGGGAAACCAGGCCAGCCACATCGTCAGGATCTCGTTCATCGGGCAATCCTCTGCTTCAGGGTGGCCGACAGCCAGCGCGAGAACAGCGCCACCGGTACGCTGAGAATCAGGTAGACCAGCGCCGCCACGCTGTACACCTCCAGCCCTTGAAAGGTTTGCTGGGACATCTGGTACGCCTGGAAGCTGACGTCACCGACACCGATGGTCGAGGCCACGGCCGAGTCCTTGAGCAAGCCAATGGCATAGGTGGCCGAGGTGGGAATGGCGATGCGCACCAGTTGCGGCAGCATCACATCGAAAAAGCGCTGGGGCGCCGACAGATTGAGCACCTGCGCCGCCTCGTACTGCCCCTGGGGGATCGCCGCAAAGGCACCGCGATACACCTCCGACATATGCGCCGCGGTGATCAGCCCCAGGCCCAGCACCGCGGCAGCGAACGGCGACAAGGCGATGTAGCCGCCTCCGATGCCGAAGAAGATGAAGAACAGCCAGACGATGGGCGGTATCGAACGCAGGGTCAGCACCAGCATCGCCGCCAGCCAGCGACACAGCTTCAGGTTCGACAGACGCAGGGCACAGAGTGGAAAGCCCAGCACCACGCCGATGCAGAAAGCGCCCAGGGTCACGCTCAGGGTCCAGGGCACGCCGCGCAACAGGACCAGCAGAATATCCGCCATCAGCGATTCCTCACGGCCTGGAGAAACTGCACCACCCGCGCGTGCTGCGGCTCGCGCATCACCTGGGCGCTGGGCCCCTGCTCGATGATCCGCCCTTCGGCCATCACCACCACCCGGTCGGACACCGTCTCGGCAAAGTGCATCTCGTGGGTCACCACCAGCATCGACATGCCCTCGCGCGCCAGCTCCTTCATCACCGCCAGCACTTCCAGGCCCAGCTCGGGGTCCAGGGCCGAGGTCGGCTCATCGAACAGCATCAGCTCCGGATCCAGCGCCAGGGCCCGGGCGATGGCGATGCGTTGCTGCTGGCCGCCGGAGCAGCGCGCCGGATAGGCGTTGGCCTTGTCCGCGAGCCCCACCCGGTCCAGCAACTGCAAAGAGCGGGCATCAGCTTCCTCGGCCCTGCGGCCGAGGGTGCGGACCTGCGCCAGGCTGACGTTGCGCAGCACCGTAAGGTGCGGAAACAGGTTGAACGACTGGAACACCATGCCGATGCGCCGGCGCAGATTGAGCAGCTCGCTCCGGGGCAGCGGGCGCCCGGCTTCGATAGCCACCCCGCCCATGCTGACCCGCCCCCGGGTCGCGGGCTCCAGTTGGTTGATGCAACGCAGCAAGGTGCTTTTACCCGAGCCGCTGGGGCCGATGATCGCCACCACCTCACCCTTGGCCATCTCGAAACACACGTCGTGCAATACGGGGTAAGGCCCGAATTGCTTATGGATCGCCTCCAGTCGCAGGAAAGGTTCGGCGCTGGGTACCGGGGGCGGTGCCAGGGGGCTGGCGTTTTCGATCACGGTCATGCTGCTCATTGTTTTTCTCCGGACAGGGTAGACGCCGTGCCTGCAAGAATCAGGCAACAACCACTGCTATCGATCGCCGTCGACTAACGGGGTACGGGAAAGCTTGACCGCTCCAGCAGCGGTAATCAGCACCTGCTCTTCGAGCTTCACGCCTTCATGGCCGCCCCGCTCGCCGATGTAGCTCTCCACCGAGAGCACCATGTTTTCCTCGAAGTGGCCGTCATAGCCCCACTCGGCAAAGTCCACCGCGTAGGCCACGCTGGGGTACTCATCGACCAGGCCCACACCGTGCAGCATCATCATGTAGCGGTTGTGCTCGAACTGCCTGGGCACCGGCCAGCAGCCCTCGGCGAACTCGCGAAACGACAGCCCCGGGCGCAGCAGGTCGAGATTGAAACTGATTTGCTGCGAGGCGATGTCCAGCAGGTCGCGCTGGGCCGCCGTCGGCGCCTTGCCGGGGCAGATGAAGCTGCGGGAGATGTCCGAGAGATAACCGCCCGGGCCCACCATGTCGGTGTCGAAACAGACCATCTCCCCGGCCGCGATGAGCTTGTCCGAGGCGTCCTGGAACCAGGGGTTGGTGCGCGGCCCGGAGTTCAGCAGGCGGCTCTCGGCCCACTCCCCGCCCTGGGCCACGTTGGTCCCGTGCATGATGCTCCACAGCTGGTTTTCGGTGATGCCCGGCACCAGGCTGGCGCGCATGCGGGCAATCGCCAGGTCGCACACATCCATCGACACCCGGTGGCTGGCAATCTCCTGCACCGACTTGATCAGCCGCGCCTGCTCCATCAGCGGCTGGGCATCGAACAGTTGGATGCCCCTGGCCTTGAGCTTTTCCGCGCCCCAGGGGTCGCAGCGGTCCACTGCCAGGCGACGATTGCCGGCGCCATGCCGGGTCAGCAGGTCGGCCACCTCCAGGGCCCAGCGTTCGGCCTTCTCCTCGACCCGTGGGCCGGCCAGGAAATACAGCCAGGGGATCGCCGGGCGAATTTCATCGATGGTCTCGATGTGCTCACTGTTGTGCCGGCTGCTGTCGAACTCGAACAGCACCACCGGGCCATCGGTGGCCACGAATACGTAACGGCTAGGGGAATGCATCACCCACAGGCCGAGGTTATTGGTATCGGTGGCGTAGCGGATATTGATCGGGTCGGCCAGCAGCACGCCGGCGTAATCCTGCTTGCGCAGTTGCTGGCGAATGCGCTCCAGGCGGTACTGGCGCAGCGCCGGCCGGTCGATCGCGGCATAGGCCGCCAGCAGGCCGTGGTCCACCGGGGCCAGGGCATGGCCGGTGACGCTGGCATCACTGCGATAGTGCAGGGGGCTTGGGGGAACGACATTGAGCAGCTCGGTGAAATCGGTATCCGTGTGCATGCAACAACCTCCGCTGGGAAGAGTTTGAGGTTTATCAAAACCAGTCAGACCAACGTTCGGGGCAGTGACTTGACGCTAGGGAAACGGATGACGGCTGTCTTTCTTATTGTGCAAAACAGGGCGCAAGCAGTGGCTAGAGGTCCTTGACCAGGCGCAGTGCGTCGTAAATGGCCGCGTGGGTATTGCGCGATGACACCGCATCGCCGATCCGGAACAACTGGAAACGCCCCTGAGGGTTGGTCACCAGGTTTTGCGCGGTGCCGGCAATCAGGTCCTTGTACTCCACGGCGCCTTCGTTGGTGGCCATGGGCTGCAGCTCGAAATACAGCTCGTCCAGGGGCCGGGTGCCGTGGTTGACCACGATCTGGTCCACCAGTCGGGTTTTCTCCAGGTCGCTGTAGTCGGTGCCAATGGTCGCCAGCAACTGCTCGCCCTGGCGCTCCACGGCCTTGAGCCGGTAAGTGACGGTAAAGGTGGTGTCCAACTGCTGCAGCGAGCGCATGTAAGGCACCAGGTTCATGCCCATCACCTCCGGCGCGAACGAGCGGTCGGGGGTCATGATCTCGGTCCTGGCGCCGCTGCGGGCGATGAACTCGGCAGCCTGCAAACCTGCGTGATCGCCGGCATCGTCGTATACCAGCACATTGCGCCCAGGCTTCACGTCGCCGGAGATGATGTCCCAGCTCGACACCAGCCACTGGTTGCCGCTGTGCAGGACTTCGGTATGGGGCAAGCCGCCGGTGGCGACGATCACCACGTCGGGGTTTTCATCGAGGACCATCGCCGCATCGGCCCAGGTGTTGAAACGAAACTTCACCCCCAGGCGCTCGCACTGCGCCATGCGCCAATCGATGATGCTGATCATCTCCTTGCGCCGCTCGGACTGCGCGGTCAGGCGCACCTGCCCGCCGGGCTGGTCGGCCACCTCCAGCACCAGCACTTCATGCCCGCGCTCGCCGGCGACCCGCGCCGCCTCCAGGCCACCGGGGCCGGCGCCGATGATCAGGACCTTGCGCGGGTGCGCGGCCTTGGGCACCTCGTGGGGCATGCTGGTTTCGCGGCCAGTGGCGGCATTGTGAATGCAGTAGGCGGCGCCGGCATTGTAGATCCGGTCCAGGCAATAATTGGCGCCGACACAGGGGCGGATTTCATCTTCACGGTTCTCGATGATCTTGCGCACGATGTGCGGGTCGGTCATGTGCGCACGGGTCATGCCCACCATGTCCACCAGGCCCGAGGCAATCGCGTGGCGGGCGGTGGCGACATCGGGGATCTTCGCCGCATGGAAGGTGGGGAAACCGGTCAGGGCACGAATCTCCCCGGCAAAGTCCAGGTGCGGTGCATTGCGCATGCCCTGGATCGGGATGATGTCGGTCAACCCGGCATCGGTGGCGATATTGCCGCGAATCACGTTGAGAAAATCGACCATGCCGCTGTCTTTCAACAGCTGCGAGATGTGCAGCCCCTCCTCTTTCTCAAGGCCACCGGCCAGCACTTCATCGCCGGTGTAGCGGATGCCGACGATAAACTCCGGGCCCACCCGCTGGCGAATCGCACTCAGCACCTCGAAGGTAAACCGCAGGCGGTTGTGCAATGAACCGCCGTAGGCGCCCTCCAGCTCGTTGGTCAATGGCGACCAGAACTGGTCCATCAGGTGGCCGTAGGCCTGCAGTTCGATACCATCCAGGCCGGCGGCCTGCATGCGTTCGGCGGCGTCGGCGTAATCGCGGATGATGCGTTCGATATCCCAGATTTCCAGCTTCTTGGGAAAGGCTCGGTGTGCCGGCTCCTGATTGTGCGAAGGGGACACCACCGGCAGCCAATCGCCCTTGTCCCAGCGGGTGCGGCGCCCCAGGTGGGTGAGCTGGATCATCACCGCCGCGCCATGCTCGTGGCATTCGTCGGTGAGGTCCTTCATCCAGCCGACCACTTCGTCCTTGTACGCCAGGATGTTGTTGAACACCGGAGGGCTATCGCGGGAGATCGCCGCCGAGCCTGCAGTCATGGTCATGGCCACGCCGGCCTTGGCGCGCTCGACGTGGTAGGCCCGGTACAATTTCTTCGGCATGCCCTCTTCGGGGTACGCCGGCTCGTGGGAGGTGGTGATAATGCGGTTGCGAAGTGTCAGGTGCTTGAGGCGATAGGGCTGAAGAAGCGGATCGTTATTCATATCGGTCTCGCATACTGGTCATCAGGCAAGGCAGACGATAGACCTCAATGTACACCAGTGTCAACGACGCTGACAGTGGTGTACATTCGCCCCGTCAAGGTTAAACGGACAAGGAAAAAATGCCCCATGAAAGCAACCAGCAACAATGTGGAAGCTGCCGGCCGCGGCTCTCTGGAAAGCTGGCTCAACGCGGCCTATGAGAGCCTCAAGGAATCGGGAGTGGATGCGGTGCGGGTGATGCCGCTGGCGAAGAAACTCAACCTGTCGCGCACCAGTTTCTACTGGTATTTCCAGGACCGCGAAGCCCTGCTCGAAGCCCTGGTTAATCTGTGGAAGAACAAGAACACCTTGAGCCTGGTGTCACAGTCCGAGGCCTATGCTGAATCCATCACCGAGGCGATTCTCAACGTCTTCGACTGCTGGCTGAACAGCGAATTGTTCGATTCACAGTTCGAGTTCGCCATGCGCAGCTGGGCCCTGCAATCCCCCGAAGTGGCGCACGAGATCCGCCAGGCCGATGCACAGCGGGTGCAGGCCCTGGCACAGATGTTCGACCGTTTCGGTTTCGCCCATGACGCCGCCGTCACCCGCGCGCGCTCGATCTACCTGACCCAGATCGGCTACATCAGCATGAACACCCAGGAACCGATGGCGCAGCGCATGCGCTACATCCCCGAGTACTTGAAGATCTTCACCGGCGTGGAGCCCCTGCCCCGGGAGCTGGACCGGTTCTTCCAGCGCAACGGTTTTTCAGCGGCCGAGCTTTAGAACCGAGGCGGGCCGCCGCCTGGCCCGCCGGCGTTGCTCAATACCCTGTTCAGCCTGTGCCGGTTCGGCCGGGGGCTGAGCAATCTCGACCAGGCATCCCGATGACGCCCCCCAACCCCGTGTAAAAAACCACGCCTGCACGCATTGACAAGGCAGAGGCAAAAACTCAACATGCCAGCACTTGTAGGACAACCAACAACCAACAACTAACAAGTGCCGCTTTTCAACCGTGATGACGCGCGAAAGGCTGTCGAGGGGATGAAATCCATGTCTCACTTGCGACCCGCCACCGACTCGCCGCCTTTGTGCGCGCCCCCTGGAGCAGAGGTCCGGGCCCCGAGCTTCGTAATGCCGGCCGGGGCATGCGACACCCATGCACACGTAATCTCCGGCGATCTTGAACGCTATCCACTGGTACCCGACCGTAGCTACACCCCACCTCCGGCACCTGAGGCGCTGTATCTGGAGGTGTTGCGGGCGATGGGGATGCAGCGAGGGGTTTTGGTGCAGCCGAGCGTCTATGGCACCGACAACCGGTACATGCTCGAAGTGTTGCAACGTCATCAGGAGCAACTGAGAGGGGTCGCGGTAGTAGACGAACACGTTGGCGACGACGAACTGGCGCATATGCATGCCTTGGGTGTGCGTGGTGTTCGCATCAACGTTCTGTTTCGAGGCGGAGTGAATCTGGACTTGATGGAGCACCTTGCCCATCGAATTGCCGACCTTGGCTGGCATATGCAGTTTCTGATTGATGTTCGGCTTCTAAGTGAGATTGAGGCTCGGATGGCCAAGTTGCCTTGCGCTGTCGTGATTGATCACTTCGGGCACTTCCCGGCCCATCTGGGCATTAAGGAACCGGGGTTTGAGTTGCTGCTGAGGAACGTGGCGGAGCACGGTTGGTGGGTCAAGTTGTCGGGCGCTTACCGTCTGAGTGATCAGCATCCGGACTATGCCGATACAGATGCGCTCGCCCATGCCTTGCTGGCCGTTGCCCCGGAACGAATGGTGTGGGGCAGCGACTGGCCTCACGTAGCACTCGAAAGTACGCCCGACACAAGTTCATTGCTGGATCGCTTGCTTTCATGGGCGCCCAGCGAACGCCAACGACAGAGCATTCTGGTTGATAACCCTGGCGCCCTGTACGACTTCAAATAACAAAAACAATAACCAAGCAGAACTGCGGTGCTGCCCGGAGAATAATAATGAGTTGGTTTAGCGAACTTAATACCGTTGAAAAACGCACCTTCTATTCCGCATTTGGTGGCTGGGCCTTGGACGCCCTGGATTTCATGGTGTTCACCTTTGTCATCGCCTCGCTGATGACCCTTTGGCACATTGACAAGGGTTCAGTGGGGCTACTGAGTACCGTGACGTTACTTTTCTCGTCCATTGGCGGATGGGGAGCGGGCATTCTGGCAGACCGATACGGTCGTGTGCGGTTGCTGCAGATCAGTATTCTGTGGTTCTCGATCTGCACCGTATTGATCGGCTTTGCGCAAAACTTCGAACAGTTATTTGTCCTTCGGGCACTGCAGGGGCTCGGGTTCGGAGGTGAGTGGGCCGTGGGATCGGTACTGATCGGCGAAATGGTTCGAGCGCAACATCGCGGCAAAGCCGTGGGTATCGTGCAAAGCGGATGGGCCATTGGCTGGGGCGCCGCCGCACTGCTCTACACACTGTCTTTCAGCTTGCTTCCCGAAGATATTGCCTGGCGGTCGCTGTTTTGGATCGGCATCGTTCCGGCACTTCTGGTCCTCTACATTCGTAAATATGTACCAGAGCCCGAGGTATTCCTGCGGACTAAAAAGCACCAGAGCGAAACAGGCAACTCGGTTCCTTTCTGGCACATTTTCTCACCCTCGCTCCTGCGCACCACGCTGCTATCCGCCCTGCTCTGCATGGGCGTTCAAGGTGGCTACTACGCAATCACCACGTGGTTGCCAGCCTATCTGAAACTGGAAAAGGGCCTGTCGGTCTTTGGCACCGGTAGCTATCTGATGGTGGTCATCATCGGTTCATTCTTTGGCTATGTCTGCGGCGCCTTCCTGTCTGACCGCCTGGGGCGCCGCCCCAACTTCATCATCTTCGCCGTTCTGTCGGCCATCAGTGTGGTCTGCTACATGCAGCTGAACTTGACCAACACTCAAATGCTGTTTCTCGGCTTTCCACTGGGCTTCGCAGCTTCAGGTATCTACAGCGGCATGGGCGCCTTTTTGACTGAGCTTTATCCTTCAGCAGTGAGGGCCAATGGCCAGGCATTCTCCTATAACTTTGGGCGAGCGGTAGGCGCTCTGTTTCCCGGACTCGTAGGCTTTATAAGCGCCAAATACAGCCTCGGCACCGCCATCGCGATCTTCGCGGGAGGAGCCTACTGCCTTGTCCTGGTGGTGACCTTCTTCCTCCCGGAAACCAAGGGCAAGCAATTACACTGAGCCAGCCATCATTTGTTAGAGTAACGCCCACGCAATGTTCGTTACGTGGGCGTTTGACGTTTCAAGCTTTTGAAACTGACATTTGATGACTGAGTAAAATGACTATAAAAGCAATTGGCCGACGCGATCACTTCTCGGTTGAAATTTTTCGTCACCTGGAAAGCGAAATACGTGAAGGTCGACTCCGCCCAGGTGATCGCATCCCCACGGAAAGCCGGTTAGCAGAGGCTTTTGCCGTTAGCCGAAATGTAGTGCGTGAAGCTGTCGCTCGGCTCAATTCGGCCGGCCTCGTCGTCAGTCGCCAGGGGCTTGGGGTATTTGTTGCAACCGAAGCCAATCAAAGCAGCTTCCGGATTACTCAAGAGGAGCTCACCGATAGCACCAAGCTGCGTCAACTGTATGAGCTGCGCCTGGACCTCGAAGTCGCCGCGGCCGCCATGGCCGCCAGACGCCGGTCACTCAGTCAGTTGAACAAGATTGAAGCGGCACTGGACACCCTGCGCACCAGTATCCAAAACCGTCAGGACATGGTGGAACACAGCCTGCAGTTCAAGCGCGCAATTGCCGATGCCACAGGCAATGAATACTTTCGCAACTTCATCATTTTTCTGTGCAGCCACGTCTACGAAGCGGCGTTACTGGAGAACCACCTGGTTCGCTCCAGCGACCTTGGCGAGACGCTACTGGCTGAGCATCAGGCGATCTTCGAAGCGATCAGGCTCGGCGATCCCGACCTTGCCAGACGAGTCACCTGGCAACAAATCATCAACTCCGCCGAACGCAACGGATTGCGAGGATTGCAAGGCTGGGAAATCACTCGGATGAGTTCGCTGGGAGAGACCTACGCACCGCAATGCGCAGGCCCGGACCCTGAACCTCGTACATTGCTACGCACCTTGCCTGACGGCGCGTGCGACTGCCACTTTCACGTTTTTGGTGACGAGAATGGCCAACCCTTCTCTCCTCACCGCTCCTACACGCCGCCACCCGCTCCACTGGAGGCATTTCAACGTGTCCAAAAAACCCTGGGGCTAAGTCGCGGGGTCATCGTCCAACCCAGCGTCTATGGGGCGGACAACAGCACAACGCTCGCGGCACTGAAAGAAGCGGGCAGCGCATTCCGCGGCGTTGTGGTGATCGATGCCGATACCGATACAGAAACCTTGTGGGCAATGCATCGCCTCGGGGTGCGCGGCGTGCGCGTCAACCTGATCTTCAAAAGCGGCGTTGAGGTATCGGATGTTGCAGCGCTGGCAGAAAAAGTCGCGCCACTTGGCTGGCACCTACAGCTACTGATCGATATCACCGAGTTCGCCGACTTGTACGAGACCGTGGCCAGCCTGCCCGTCGCAGTCGTCATCGACCACATGGGGCACATGCCCACCAGTTGCGGGCTGGGACATCCAGGATTCACCGACCTGCTGCGGCTGTTAAAAGAAGGTCGTGTGTGGGTCAAGCTTTCGGGGGCTTATCGCTTTACAGCATCGAAGGACTTCCCTTACGACGACGTAACGCCCTACGCTCGGGCGTTGATCGAAGCGAATCCAAACCGCTTACTGTGGGCGAGCGACTGGCCACATCCTTGTATACCGGTACCCATGCCCAACGATGCCAGTCTGCTGGAGATGCTGTTTAACTGGGTTGAAAACGATGACGCGCTCATCAAGCAGATTTTGGTTGATAACCCTGCAAAGCTCTATGGGTTCTGATACCGCTCGACGATCTGCGCACATCGGTTTTCGCTGGGCCGATGGCCTCCAATCAATACCTGGAGAAACGCGAGGCGGCCAAGCCGCCTCAGGATCGCACCAATCAGCATCCTGAAGATGGGCCGGCGGTGTCGCGCAGGAACCTCAGCAACGCCTGGAGCGGGTGCAGGACAAGCTGCCCGTCCTTGCGCTTGACCTGGCTTCGACACGAGTACCCATCCGCCAGCAGGCGCCCTGCCCCATTAAGACGGGCCACCAATGGCCCCCAGGACTGTCGGTAAATAACCTCGGACGTCTCGGCATTTTGTGTTTCGTGCCCGTAGGTTCCGGACATTCCACAACACCCACTGGCTTGCACCTGCAACCTCAAGCCGACTCGCGCATAGATCGTCTGCCACAGGCCCACACTGCCCGGCTCGTTGGTTTTCTCGGTGCAGTGCGGCAGGAAGTAGTAAGTACCTTCGTCGGCGCTCACCGCTGATTGCACAAGCACCTCCACAAGCCATTCCTGCGGCAGCAGGACCGCTGGGGCCTGGTCCTCACCCAGGGTCTTGACGTACTCCTGGCGGTAAACCAAGGTCATCGCTGGATCAAGCCCCACCAACGGAATCTGATATTGATGCAGTTCGCGAAGCGATCGGGCGTTGAAATGCGCGGCTTGTTCGAATGCCTTTAGAAAGCCCTGAACCTGCAGCGGCTTGCCATTGGCCGCGAACGGCGCGATGTACACCTCAAACCCGAGCCTGGAAATCAACTCGATCCAGTCCGCGAGCAGCGGTGTCTCGAAATAACGGGTGAAGGCGTCCAGCACGAGAATAACGCTGCGTTTACGCTGCGCCTCGTCCAGCCCTTCAAGAAGCGCTGGCGACGCCACGCGCACCTTCCAGCGGCGGCAAACGTCATCAAAATTCAGCAAGCTCAGCAGCGGGCTGTCGACCATACCGGCAACGCGCCGAAGAAAAGCCCTCACCATCCCAGAACCGATGATCCCGTTGTACAAGTGCGGCACACGGGCCAAGTAGGGAATCGTGTACTCCAGAGAACCGATGAGGTAATCCTTCAATGGGCGCAGATATCGGCTGTGGTAAAGCTCGAGGAATCGTGAGCGAAAGTCGGGCACGTTCACTTTCACCGGGCACTGACCCGCACAGGACTTGCAGGCGAGGCACCCTGCCATCGCCTCGTAGACCTCATGGGAAAAGTCTTTCTGGCCCATCTTGTGCGCAACCGTATTGGCAGCACGCCTGGCGAAGCTGATCACCGTGGCCGCTAAAGGGCGAGCCCCTTGTGAAACCAACACATCGACACCTTGCTGCCCCTGCAAGCGCAGCCACTCCCGGATCAGAGAAGCGCGCCCCTTGGGCGAGTGAATTCTATTTCGAGTGCCCTTCCAGGAAGGGCACATGGCGTCATCGGGGTCGAAGTTGTAGCAGGCGCCGTTGCCGTTGCAATGGACCGCGGCGTCGTAATGCAACCACACCCGCTCATCAATCGTACGATCCAGCTCGCCACGCAACGCGACCTCATCAACTCGAGTCAACCGAGCGTCAGGTAGCGTGTGTGGCGTGGCGATTTTTCCCGGGTTGAGTTGGTTGTACGGGTCAAAAGCCGACTTGAGTTCCTGCAGCGCCGGATAGAGTTCGCCGAAGTAGTCCGGCACATATTGCGACCTCAAACCTTTGCCATGCTCCCCCCAGAGCAAGCCACCGTGCTTTTGCGTCAGCTCGGCGACGGCATCGGAAATGGGCTGGATCAAGGCCGCCTGGGCGGGGTCTTTCATATCCAGAATCGGCCGCACATGCAGGACCCCGGCGTCAACGTGGCCGAACATGCCATATTCCAAACCATGGCTATCCAAAAGCGCCCGAAATTGCGCAATGAAATCAGCCAGGTTCTCGGGAGGAACCGCAGTATCTTCAACGAACGGCTGGGGCCTGGCGGAACCTTTGACATTCCCCAGCAGCCCCACAGCACGCTTGCGCATCGCGTAAACCCGCTTCAATGCCTCTGCACCGATGGCAAGGGTGTGCCCCAATCGCACCACACTGGTGTCCTGCTGAAGGTGCCGGACAAACTCATGAACACGCAGCTGAACCACTTCCTCATCGTCGCCGCTGAACTCCACCAGGTTGATTCCCAGGGTTGGCACATCGGGGTCTTGGGGAAAGTACTCGGCGACTCCGTGCCAGACGATGTCGCTCATGGCCAGCCCGAGGACCTTGGAGTCGACCGTCTCGATGGACAATGGCTCGAGCTGCATCAACGCCTTGGCATCGCGCAATGCATCCATGAAGCCCGCGTAACGTACGTTGACAAGGATCGAGTACTTGGGAATGGGCAATACGTTCAGCGTGGCTTCAACAATGAAACCCAGTGAGCCTTCGGACCCACACAGGACACTGTTCAGATTGAATCGGTCATTCGGCTCACGCAGATGCGCCAGGTCATATCCCGTCAAGCAACGGTTCAACTTGGGAAAGGTATGCTCGATGAGTTCGGCGTAATCATCGGCGATCTGCGAAGCACATCGATAAATTGCCCCAACCTTGTCGTCGCGATGCGCTTGCGCCTGCCAGCAATCTCGCTCCAGGACCGCACTATCGAGCCGCTCCCCGCCTATCAGAATGGTAGAAAGCGCCAGGACGTGGTCACGGGTTTTTCCGTAGGTACAGCTTCCCTGACCGCTTGCGTCGGTATTTATCATCCCGCCGATCGTGGCCCGATTCGACGTCGACAACTCCGGTGCAAAAAACAGTCCGTGCGGTTTCAACGCCGCATTGAGCTGGTCCTTGACCACACCGCTTTGCACACGCACCCAGCGCTCCTCGACGTTGATCTCAAGGATGCCGTGCATATGACGCGACAGATCCACCACAACGCCGCTCGTCAACGATTGGCCATTGGTTCCGGTTCCGCCGCCACGCGGCGTGAGTACCACCGAACTGAACGACGCCAGCGCCGCAAGGCGGGCCAAGAGCTCGACATCTTGCACATTTCTAGGAAACACCGCGGCTTGAGGCAGACGCTGATAGATCGAGTTGTCGGTTGCCAGCACTGTCCTCACAGCATGATCACGAGCAATTTCTCCCTGGAATCCTTCTTTCTCAAGGCGAGCCAGGAACAACTCACAGGGTTCGTTTTTAGTTTCGTGGGGAGGCAACCTGGCAATCATGGTGGAATTCCTAGCGGCGATACGGCTAATCTGAGCATTCTCGTTATGTATGCTTCCTAGCCCGAGGCCTGGCTCAGGACAAAGGCCTTTCCACCGATTTTGTGGGGACAAGACAATTCACACAAACGTAAAACCTGCAGCATTTCCATGAGCTTTATGAATGAACCCACGAAGACTGACCCCCTCGATGTCCCTGCTGATCGCTTTCGAGGCAGCAGCCCGACATTGCAGCTTTACCAAAGCGGCAGACGAACTTGCCCTGACTCAAAGCGCTGTCAGCCGGCAAGTGCAGGCTCTGGAATCACAGCTTGAGGTCTCGCTGTTCAAACGTGAGGGAAGAAGAATCGAACTCACCGCTGCCGGCGCGCTTTACCAGCATGAACTCACTGCCGCACTGGGCCGAATTCGAAGCGCTACCCTGCAGACAATTGCCTTCAAGGAGGAAGAAGGCCCATTGAACCTCGCGGTACTGCCGACCTTCGGTTCAAAATGGCTGCTGCCCAAAATGCATGAATTTTATGCGCGTCATCCCAGGAGCCTGGTGCACGTCCACTCGAGGATCATTCACGCCGACAACCCATCCAGCGTGAGCGACATGCAGGCCATCATCTACGCGGGAAAAGGCGACTGGCCGGGCTACGTATCGCACCTTTTGCTACAAGAAAAACTGGTGGTTGTCGCCAGCCCCAAAGCGCTGCCGGACAGCCTTGAGATGTCGCTCAACGATGTCACCAATCATTTGTTGTTGAATGTCGTTTCTCGACCCAATAGCTGGTCTGATTGGTTTGACCTCAACAAGCTGGACCACCAGAAAATGCGGACAGGCCCAAGCTTTGAGCTCACGGCTCACCTTATACAGGCGGTATCCGCTGGCGTCGGCATTGGGCTGGTTCCCGATATTCTGGTGCAAGACGAAATCAAATCCGGGGCACTGGTAAAACTGTTTGGCCCTATGGAAAGCGGTCGCAATTACTATCTGACCTGCGCGGCGCGCTATCAGCATTATCCGGCGCTTGAAACATTCAGCGCCTGGCTGTTATCCGAGAGTGCCATCGTGAGTGCCTGAACAGGCCAGGGGCCGGATGTTCATCACCGCTCCAGCAACGAACCGATTCAGCGCTGCCCGGATTCAGCCTTTTGAGAAGGACTCAATTCCTGGATTTGAAAGCGCTGGATGGTGCTGGATTTCAGTGAAACCCACAGAAACGAAAAAAGGACCCGAAGGTCCTTTTTTCGATCGCTGCAGAATTCGTGGAACTCTGCAGCGCTATGTTTGGAGCGGGAAACGAGACTCGAACTCGCGACCCCGACCTTGGCAAGGTCGTGCTCTACCAACTGAGCTATTCCCGCAACGTCTTGGTGTTGCGCATTCTATAGAAATCCGAATGCGCGTCAAGCCTTTGATTCAAAAAAACTTATTTTTTCTCGTTATCAGTTTTCAGGTGCGGCCAGGCGGCTCGCAGATACTGCAGCATGGACCACAGGGTCAGGCCCGCTGCCGCCAACAGCAAGGCGTAACCTACCAGCACCCAGAAACTGAAGTCCGAGGGATTGGCCAGCAAAATCACCAGCGCCAGCATTTGCGCCGCCGTTTTCCACTTGCCCATGTTCGACACCGCCACCTGCGCGCGGGCGCCGAGCTCGGCCATCCACTCGCGCAGCGCCGAGATGACGATTTCACGACCGATGATCACCGCGGCGGGCAAGGTCAGCCACAGGTTGTGATGCTCCTGCACCAGCAGCACCAGGGCCACCGCCACCATCAGCTTGTCGGCCACCGGGTCGAGGAACGCACCGAACGGCGTGCTCTGCTGCAGGCGCCGCGCCAGGTAGCCGTCCAGCCAGTCGGTGGCGGCCGCGAAGGCAAACACTGAACTGGCGGCCATGTAGCTCCAGCTATAGGGCAAATAGAACAGCAAAATGAAAATCGGGATGAGCAGGACGCGTAGAACGGTGATCAGATTAGGGATATTCATCGGCACAACTGGCTACGAGGTGATTGGGCATTCTACTCGCTGTGCAGGTTTGCATAAATCAACTCTGCGAGCTTTTTACTGATTCCCGGTGCTTTGGCAATCTCGTCGATGCTTGCACGGGACAGTTCCTGCAATCCACCAAAATGTTTGAGAAGGTCCCGCCGACGCTTCGGCCCGACGCCCGCCACCCCTTCCAGGGTCGAGGTACGCCGGGTCTTGCCACGCCGTGCGCGGTGACCGGTGATCGCGAAGCGGTGAGCCTCATCGCGGATTTGCTGGATCAGGTGCAGCGCCGGCGAGTCACCCTTGAGGGTGAATTCGTGGGCTGCGTCGTTCAGGTACAGGGTTTCGAATCCGGCCTTGCGGGTCGTGCCCTTGGCCACGCCGAGCAGGATCAGGTCCGGCACCGCCAGCTCATTGAGCACATCCCGAGCCATGGATAGCTGGCCCTTGCCGCCGTCCACCAGAAGGATGTCCGGCAGCTTGCCCTCGCCGTCCTTGAGCTTGCTGAAGCGCCGGGTCAGGGCCTGGTGCATGGCGGCGTAGTCGTCGCCGGCGGTCACGCCTTCGATGTTGTAGCGCCGGTAGTCGGACTTCAGCGGCCCTTCCGGCCCGAATACCACGCAGGAGGCTACAGTGGCCTCGCCGCTGGAATGGCTGATGTCGTAGCACTCCAGGCGCTGCGGCGGCTCGTCCAGGTTCAGCACCTCGGCCAGGGCTTCGAAACGTGCGGCCACGTGCTGGCGGTTGGCCAGGCGCGCGCTCAGGGCCTGCTCGGCGTTGGTTACCGCCAGTTGCTGCCAGCGGGCGCGGGTACCGCGTACCCGGTGGCTGATGGTCAACTCGCGCCCGCGCAGCTCGTCGATGGCGGCGATCAGGGTCGGGAAGTCCTCATGGACCACGTTGACGATTAACTCGGAAGGCAGGTCGCGTTCCGGGCTGCTGACAAAATACTGGCCGAGGAACGCCGACATGACTTCGGCCACGTCCTCCTCGATACCCACCTGGGGAAAGAAGTTCTTGCTGCCCAGTACCCGGCCGCCGCGCACGCTGATCAGGTGCACACAGGCGCCGCCCGGGTTGACGAAGGCCGCCACCACATCCACGTCGCCCGTGCCACCTTCCATGCTCTGCTGGTCCTGGACCCGACGCAGCAGGGATATCTGGTCCCGCAGTTCGGCGGCCTTTTCGAAATCCAGGGTGCTGGCGGCGGCTTCCATGGCGGTGGAGAGTTCGTCGGTCAGGGCATTGCTGCGCCCCTCCAGGAACATCACCGAGTGGCGCACGTCCTCGGCATAGACCTCAGGCTCCACCAGGCCGACGCAGGGCGCCTTGCAGCGTTTGATCTGGTACTGCAGGCAGGGCCGCGTACGGTTCTTGTAGTAGCTGTCCTCGCATTGGCGGACCATGAAGGTCTTCTGCAACAGGCTGAGGCTTTCGCGAATGGCGCCGGCGCTGGGATAAGGGCCGAAATACTTGCCCTTCTGCTTCTTCGCCCCGCGATGGATGCTGAAACGCGGAAAGTCGCCGTCCGAAAGAAACACGTAGGGGTAGGACTTATCGTCGCGCAGGAGAATGTTGTACGGCGGCCGCCATTCCTTGATCAGCGTCTGCTCCAGCAGCAGCGCTTCGGTTTCATTGGCGGTGATGGTGGTTTCGATCTGCGCGATGCGCGCCACCAGGGCGGCGGTCTTCGGCGCCTGGCCGGTCTTGCGGAAATAGCTGGAGAGCCGGTTCTTCAGGTTCTTGGCTTTACCGACGTAAAGCAGGCGTGCATCGCTGTCGAACATGCGATACACACCGGGGCGGCCACTGCAGGTAGAAAGAAAGGCACTGGGATCAAACTGTTCGGTCATTTCAGAGGCTGGCATCAACCATGCCGTGACGAACCGCCAATAGCGTCAACTCGACATCGCTGCTGATCGAGAGCTTCTCGAAAATGCGATAGCGGTAGGTATTCACGGTTTTAGGCGACAGGCACAGCTTGTCGGAGATGATCTGCACCTTCTGGCAGCCGACAATCATCAGCGCAATCTGGATCTCCCGCTCCGACAGGGCGTCGAACGGTGAATCACTGGAAGGCTGGAATGACTTGAACACCAATTGCTGAGCGATCTGCGGGCTGATATAGCGCTGGCCGGCAAATACCAGGCGGATGGCCTGGACCATTTCGTTCAGACCGGCGCCCTTGGTCAGATAGCCCGCCGCGCCCGCTTGCAGCAAGCGGGTAGGAAAGGGATCTTCCTCGCAGACGGTGACCGCCACGACCTTGATGTCCGGATGACTGCGCAGCAGTTTGCGCGTGGCTTCGAGGCCGCCGATGCCTGGCATCTTGACGTCCATCAGGACCACATCGGGCTTCAGCTCCCGCGCCTTGAGCAGGGATTCTTCCCCTGACTCCGCCTGCCCGACTACTTGCAGGCCATCGATGTCAGCCAACATTCGTGTAATGCCCGTACGAACGAGATCATGGTCATCGACTACTAGCACCCTTATCAAGCAGACACCTCGCGATATGGTCTTTACAGGTTGCCCGACACCTTAGCAAAAAAGCGGCGTACAAACCTAATCACAAGCGCTATATAAAAAACATCCGGGCGCAATAACGGTCCTACCCCCGTGCGCACCGAAAGAGGCCAGCGCCCCTCACTCTCGTACCTGGGCCTTGCGCCTCTCGCCCTGGCTTGCCGAAAGCTCGGCCAGGGTACTGGTCAGGCGGCAGATAGCATCCTGATCCTCCTTGAACAGTGCCCGATAGCAATCCAGGACCTTTTCCTCGGTCTGACTCAGCCCGCCGCTCTGGATCGGGATCCGGCTGCCGGTCAGCACATACAGCACATCCACCCCTTTTGCCGCCACCCGGGACAGATAATCCGCCTTGGGTGCACGATCACCACTTTCATATTTACCCTGGGCGTTGGCTTCAACCCCGCCTATTTCACCAAAAACTTTCTGCGACAGTCCCAGGCGTTCTCGCTCCTGCCTCAACCGCGAACCGATTCCACTCATTTGGATGTATGATCCCATCTGATACACCCCAAGGGGGTGTCATACTCTTCAAGCATTGAACAAATTTGAACGGTTTTGAACTATGCCCGGTATCCGCACTGCCGCACAAGCCAAGGCCTGGCTGGAACATCAAGGTAAATCGGTTCAACAATTTGCTCGTGAACACGGGGTTGACCCGGCCACTACCTATCAGGTGCTGGCAGGCCGCAAGAAAGGCAAACGAGGGGAAGCACACAAGGTCGCGGTGCTACTGGGAATGAAGGACGGCATCATCCTCGAGGATGCGCCCGCGATAGATCCCAACGCACAGTAAAGCCTGCGGAACGGCGTTGCGCTCAGGCGTCGCCAAGCCTTCCGGCAAGCGAATCAGACAAGCGCTCCATGCGCCAGAAACAATCATCCTCTCCCACCACCCGCAACCCCATCCGCTCATACAACCGCTGTGCGGGATTGCCCTTGAACACGGTCAGGCGCAACAACCCTCGGCGCTCCTGGCGAGCCAGCTCCAGCACCTGCTCCAGCGTCCAGGCACCGGCGCCCTGCCCCCGGAAAGCCTCCAGCACATGCAATTCGCGGACATACAGCGCCTGCGCATCCCGGCTCAGGCTGACAAACCCCAGCACCCGGGCACCCTGGCAGATCAGCAGGTTCCTGCGGCCGGCCCAGGCCACATCGAAGGCTTCGTCCTGCCACAGCAAGTCGTTGCGAATGTAATAGCCGAGCATGGTGGAACGGGTCAGGTCGCGGGCGAACGCCAGGTCCGAATCAACCGCCGGGCGTAATGAAAAGCCGTCCATCAATGGCTCACCTCCAGCACCTGCGCCTGCCATTGCCCAGTAACACCCCGGACAATCAACAAAGCCTCGCCCACACCCTCGACGGCGCCCAGCAACCGGCCCCGGGCATCCCAGGCTGCGCTGCGTCCAGCGCAGGCCCAACCACCGCTGGGGCCGCCGTGGTTGGCCATCAGCACCAGCATCCCGTGCTCCTGGGCGTATCCCTGGAGCAGCATGCTATCGGCAGCGTAGCCACCTTCGCTGATCAAGACCCCGGCAGCATAGATCCCGGCGCCGGCATCGGCCGCCGCCTGCACATGGCTGGCGTGGCAGAAGTCCGCGCAGACCGCCAAAGCCACGGTTTCGCCACCGATAGGCAAAGGGGTGCCGCCCTGGCCTGCGACAAAAGCGCGCTCCTCTCCTGCATGCAGGTGCTGCTTGGTGTAGACCGCCAGCGAACCGTCGCCGCCCAGCACCAGAGCGCCAATCAGCACCGGCCCGTCAACAGACAGGCGGATCGGCATCCCCACCACCGCCGTCAGTTCCAGCGCCCGGGCCAGATCCCGCAGTGGCTGCAACTGCGGTGCATCGGGTATCAGCGCCAGTTCGGCCGCCAATTGCGGCTCATAGCCGGTCAGCGACAGCTCGGGAAACACCAGCAACTGCACGCCCTGCGCCGCTGCCAGTTGCATCAACCGCTGATGCCGGGCCAGGTTGGCCGGTAGATCGCCCGCGATGGACACCGTTTGGGCAGCAGCGAGGGTCAGCACGGACATGAACATTCCTTGGAGGGCGAACAGGCGGGAGCGGCGAGTGTGGCATAAATCCCCTGCAGGCTTAATCCATCGCCGCCGCGTGCTGTGCCGATAGAAATTACTGATTGAATCCCGGCACCAGCCTCTAGTAAGCTCGCCCCCACTTCACGGAGAAACCCATGTTGTCCACGACCCCTTCCCTGCACCGCCACACTGCCAGCGCACTGCGCTCGGTCGCGGCTGCCTGGGTCAACGGCACTCGGGCTCCGGCCAGCTTTTATTTTGGGTATTGGTTTAGCCACTGGCGCGCCTGATACCCAACCGGCGCCCACTTCAACGGGTCGCCTACCAGAGAAATCTCAACCCCCGGTCGGCCTCCCGACCGGGGGTTTTGTTTTTTCCGGCACTGCATTTTCAACCACGACTTTCAGCGACACACCGAACTTACTGAGGATTGCTCCATGAACTACTCCACCTATTACCGCTACGACATGTTTTGCGCCTGGCGATTTAGCAGCCTCCGCTCGGGACAGCCTGCCGCCTCCGATCGGTCACCTACCGGTGGCAATTGCACACTTATGGCCAGTACGGCCAATTGTCGAACACCCCAGTAGGGCCGCGCGCGGGACATAACCCGCCGCCCGCCCAGGAAGACCGCACATGAACTCGTCCGTATCCGCCCTGCCCCTGTCCGCCCACGTCAGCGCCAATGAGACCCTGACCCAGCGCCTGCCCTGCTCCCTGGAACTCAAGCAGCAACTGCCGCTGTCCCTGGCGTTGAACCAACAAGTCGCCGCTCACCGCCAGGCGGTGCGCGCAATCCTCGAAGGTCGCGACCCACGCCTGCTGGTAGTCGTCGGCCCCTGCTCCATCCACGACCCGCAATCGGCCCTGGAATACGCCGCCAACCTGGCCCGCCTGGCCGATGAAGTGCGCGACCAGATGCTGCTGGTGATGCGCGCCTACGTGGAAAAGCCCCGTACCACCGTCGGCTGGAAAGGCCTGGCCTACGACCCCCGCCTGGATGGCAGCGACGACATGGCCGGCGGCCTGCACCTGTCCCGTGAACTGATGCGCGAGATGCTGCGCCTGGGCCTGCCGGTTGCCACCGAACTGTTGCAACCCATGGCCGCCGGCTACTTCGATGACCTGCTGAGCTGGGTCGCCATTGGTGCGCGCACCACCGAATCACAGATCCACCGCGAGATGGCCAGCGGCCTGGACATGCCCGTGGGTTTCAAGAACGGCACCGACGGCGGTGTCGCTATCGCCTGTGACGCCATGCGCTCGGCGGCCCACCCGCACCGCCACTTCGGCGTCGACAGCCAGGGCCACCCGGCGGTCATCCAGACCCCAGGCAACCCCGACACCCATCTGGTGCTGCGCGGTGGCCATCGCGGGCCCAACTACGACCGCCAGAGCGTGGCCCAGGTCCAGCAGGACCTGCAGAAGCTGAAGATCCCGGCGCGGATCATGGTCGATTGCAGCCACGCCAACAGCGGCAAGGACCCGCTGCGTCAGCCGGCGGTGTTCAACGAGGTACTGGAGCAGCGCTTGCAGGGCGATACCTCGCTGATGGGGGTGATGCTGGAAAGCCACCTGTTCGAAGGCTGCCAGCCCCTGAGCGCGAACCTGCGCTACGGCGTTTCGGTGACCGACGGCTGCCTGGGCTGGGACGCCACCGAACAATTGCTGCGCAATGGCGCGCAACAACTGCGACACGCAGGCAAGGCCGCAGCCGTCCCCGCCTGAGCAGCACCGCCCCCGCAGGAGCTGGCTTGCCAGCGAAGGCGTCCTCAAGAGCAGCGTCTCCTCCAAGGACCTCTTCGCCGGCAAGCCGGCTCCTACAGGACCCTCACCACTCATCCCCCGCGGGCGCCAGGCGGCAATGCCTTGAAGGAACTTTGAGAAGAAATAGCCACCTGAATCCGGTAGGCTCTCAACTTTCTTGAAAGGAGCAACATCCATGGCCAAAGCCACTGCCCGTCACATCCTGGTTGCCAGCGAAGCCAAGTGCAACGAACTCAAAGCCGAAATCGAAGCCGGCGCCGACTTTGCCGAAGTCGCGAAAAAGAACTCCACCTGCCCTTCCAGCCGTGACGGCGGCAACCTGGGCTCCTTCGGCCCAGGCCAGATGGTCAAGGAATTCGACACCGTGGTGTTCAGCGCTCCGGTAAACGTGGTGCAAGGCCCGGTGAAAACCCAGTTCGGCTACCACCTGCTGGAAGTCACCAGCCGCCAGGACTGATCCCCAAGCGCCTGCGTCTGCTCAACGGCCCGCCTTTTGGTGGGCCGTTGCGCATGGGCGCCAGGTTCTGCCCAAAGCGGATGCGGCTGGCCAGTCACGCGCCGCTAGCGTACAAATCGTGGTCATCGATCACCCGGCTCCTAAGGCTGACAATGCGACTGCTTTCCTCCACCATGCTTTTCACCGCCCTGCTGTTGGGCGCCGCGGGTGCCCAAGCCGCACCGCAACACGCCATGACCGTCTATGGCGAACCGGCCAAGTACCCCCAGGGTTTCAGCCACTTCGACTACGTCAATCCCCAGGCCCCCAAAGGCGGGACGTTGCGCCGCTCGGCCATCGAAATCGGCCGTTTCGACCACGTACTGCCCTATATCGACAAGGGCATCGGTGTCTCCCAGCTCGACGGCCTGGTCTATTCGCCCCTGGCCCAGCGCTCCCTGGACGAGCCCTACACCGTCTACGGCCTGGTGGCCGAAAAGATGGAGCGTGCCGAAGACGGCCTGTGGCTGCGCTTCTACCTCAACCCCAAGGCGCGCTTTGCCGACAACACGCCGATCACCGCCGAAGACGTGCGCTACAGCTACGACCTGCTGATGACCCAGGGCAGCATGCGCTACCGCACCCAGTTCGACGACGTCAAAGGCGTCACCGTGGAATCACCACGAGTGGTGCGCTTCGACTTCAAGAACAACGAAAACCGCACCCTGCCCCTGGATATCGCGACCCTGCCGGTGTTCCCCGAACACTGGTGGAAGAGTCGCGACTTCGCCAATGGCGGCGGCTATGAAGCGCCCCTGGGCAGCGGCCCCTACCGCGTGGCCAAGGTCGACTCGGGCAACAGCATCACCTTCGCCCGCAACCCCGGCTGGTGGGGCAAGGACCTGCCGGTGAGCCGCGGCCTGTACAACTTCGATCATTTCAGCGTCGAGTATTTCGGCGATATCGACGTCGCCCGCCAGGTGCTGCGCGGCGGCGCCTACGACTACAACCGCGAGTTTTCCGCCACCGGCTATTCCATCGGCTACGACAGCCCGGCGCTGAACGACGGCCGCCTGCAAAAGGCCCACCTGGCGCAATCGGCGCCGCAACCGGCCCAGGGCTATGTGTTCAACCTCGACCGGCCGGTGTTCCAGGACCGCCGGGTGCGCCAGGCCCTGGCCATGCTCTGGGATTTCGAATGGAGCAACCGGCAGATGATGCGCAACCTCTACATCCGCCAGCAGAGTTTCTTCTCCAACACCGCCCTGGCGGCCCGCAGCCTGCCGGATACCGAGGAACTGAAGATCCTCGAACCGCTGCGCGGGCAGATCCCCGACGAGGTCTTCACCCAGGTTTTCGAGGCGCCGAAAACCGACGGCAGCGGCGTGATCCGCGACAAGCAACTGCAAGCCCTGGCCCTGCTGGAACAGGCCGGCTGGAAGCCCGAGGGCGACAAGCTGGTGAACGCCCAGGGCGAGCCCCTGAGCTTCACCTTCCTGATCACCCAGGGCTCCATCGAACGCCTGCTGCTGCCCTACAAGCGCAACCTGGCGCAGATCGGCATCAGCCTGAACATTCGCCGCATCGACTCCGCCCAGTACGTCAACCGCCTGATGGCCCGGGACTACGACATGATCGTCACCGGCTACCCGGTGACCACCTCGCCGGGCATGGAGCTGTACAACTACTTCGGCTCCGCCGCGGCCAACGACCCCGGTTCCAACAACTACATGGTGCTCAAGAACCCGGCCGTGGACAGCCTGGTCAGCGGCCTGGTGAAGGCCACCAGCCAGCCGGAGATGCTGCGCTACGCCCATGCCCTGGATCGGGTGCTGCAGTGGAACTACTACTGGATAGCCAACTACTACCCGCCCGGCACCTCCACGGTGTGGTGGAACCGCTTCGGCATCCCCAAGGTGCCGGCGAGCAACGATGAAGCCATCGAAAGCTGGTGGGAAGTCAGCAGCAGCGCACTGACCGACGAACAAATGGCCGCCGAGCTGATCCGCCGTGGCAAACCCGGAGGGCGCCACTGATGCTGGCCTACATTCTGCGGCGCCTGCTGCTGATCATCCCGACGCTATTGATCATCCTCCTGGTGAACTTCGTCATCGTCCAGGCCGCCCCCGGCGGCCCGGTGGAACAGGCCATCGCTCGCCTGCAAGGCATCGGTGGCGGCGCCGCTGTCGGCGGCTCCGCCGATGCCATGAGCAGCAGCGGCTCCCGGGCCAGCCGCGGCCTGGACCCCAAGCTGATCCAGGACATCGAGAAACAGTACGGCTTCGACAAGCCGGCCCATGAACGCCTGTGGCTGATGCTCAAGAACTACGCCCAGCTGGACTTCGGCAAGAGCTTCTTTCGCGGCGCCACGGTCACCGACCTGATCCTGGAAAAGATGCCGGTGACCATTTCCCTGGGGCTCTGGGCGACCCTGATCACCTACCTGGTGTCGATCCCCCTGGGAATCCGCAAGGCGGTGCACCACGGCAGCCATTTCGACATCTGGAGCAGCACCGCGATCATCATCGGCTACGCCATGCCGGCCTTCCTGTTCGCCATGTTCCTGATCGTGCTGTTCGCCGGCGGCACCTCGCTGAACTGGTTCCCGGTGCGCGGCCTGGTCTCGGACAACTTCGAGCAGTTGAGCACCCTGGGCAAGGTCGCCGACTACTTCTGGCACCTGGTACTGCCGGTCAGCTCCCTGGTGATCGGCGGCTTCGCCACCCTGACCATCCTCACCAAGAACTCCTTCCTCAACGAGATCACCCGCCAGTACGTGGTCACCGCCCGGGCCAAGGGCCTGAGCGAGCGCCGGGTGCTGTATGGACATGTGTTCCGCAACGCCATGCTGCTGGTGGTCTCGGGCATTCCCCAGGCCTTTATCAGCGTGTTCTTCGCTGGTTCCCTGCTGATCGAGGTGATCTTCTCCCTCGACGGCCTGGGGCGCATGAGCTATGAGGCCGCGGTGTCCAGGGACTACCCGGTGGTGTTCGGCTCGCTGTTCATCTTCACCCTGTTCGGCCTCTTGATAAAACTCATCGGCGACCTGTGCTACACCCTGGTCGACCCGCGCATCGACTTCGCCGCGAGGAACGCCTGATGCTCACGCTTTCTCCTCTGGCGCGCCGGCGCTTCGACCGTTTCAAGAAAAACCGCCGCGGCTGGTGGTCGCTGTGGCTGTTCATCGGCCTGTTCATCCTGACCCTGGGCGGCGAGCTGATCGCCAACGACAAGCCGCTGGTGGTCAGCTACCAGGGCTCGCTGTATTTCCCGGTGCTCAAGCGCTACACCGAGCAGGAATTCGGCGGCCAGTTGCCGTTCCAGGCCGACTACCGCAGCGACTACGTGCAGCAACTGATCCGCAAGGACGGTGGCTGGCTGCTGTTCCCGCCGGTGCCCTTCAGCGAAGACACCCCCAACTACGACCTGACCCAGCCGGCCCCCAGCCCGCCGAGCAAGGTCAACTGGCTGGGCACTGACGACCAGGCCCGGGATGTGCTGGCGCGGGTGATCTACGGCGCCCGGGTGTCAATCCTGTTCGCCCTGGCCCTGACCGCCATCAGCGCCCTGATCGGCATCGCCGCCGGCGCCCTGCAGGGCTACTACGGCGGCTGGGTCGACCTCCTGGGCCAGCGCTTGCTGGAGGTCTGGTCCGGGTTGCCGGTGCTCTACCTGCTGATCATCCTCTCGGGCTTTGTCGAGCCGAACTTCTGGTGGCTGCTGGGGATCATGGCGCTGTTTTCCTGGCTGGCCCTGGTGGACGTGGTGCGCGCCGAGTTCCTGCGCGGGCGCAACCTGGAGTACGTCAAGGCTGCCCGGGCCCTGGGCCTGAGCGACCGCAAGGTGATCCTGCGGCACATCCTGCCCAACGCCATGAACGCCACCCTGAGCTACCTGCCGTTCATTCTCACCGGGGCCATCTCGACCCTCACCGCCCTGGACTTCCTCGGCTTCGGCATGCCCGCCGGCAGCGCCTCCCTGGGCGAATTGATCGGCCAGGGCAAGCAGAACCTGCAGGCGCCGTGGCTCGGGCTGACGGCGTTTTTCACCCTGGCGCTGATCCTCTCGCTGCTGGTGTTCATCGGCGAGGCGTTGCGCGATGCCTTTGATCCTCGATCTTGAAGCGGACTGTAGAAATGACTGAAAACCTGATCGAAATCCGCCAGCTCAATGTCGCCTTCGGCACGCAGACCGTGGTCCGCGACCTGAGCCTGGATATCCGCCCCGGCGAATGCCTGGCCCTGGTGGGGGAATCCGGCTCGGGCAAGTCGGTGACCGCCCATTCGATCCTGCAACTGCTGCCGCAGACCGGCTGCAGCGCCACCGGCAGCGTGCGCTATCGCGGCCAGGAACTGATCGGTGCCAGCCCGGCGACCCTGCAACAGCTGCGGGGCAACCGCATCGCCATGATCTTCCAGGAGCCCATGACCTCCCTCAACCCGCTGCACAGCGTGGAAAAACAGATCGGCGAAACCCTGCTGCTGCATCGCGGCCTGGGGGGCAAGGAGGCCCAGGCGCGGATCCTCGAACTGCTGGAGCTGGTGGGCATCCAGAAGCCCCGGGAACGGCTCAAGGCCTACCCGCATCAACTTTCCGGCGGCCAGCGCCAGCGGGTGATGATCGCCATGGCCCTGGCCTGCGAACCGGAACTGCTGATTGCCGACGAACCCACCACCGCCCTGGACGTGACCGTGCAGCGCAAGATCCTGCTGCTGCTCAAATCCCTGCAACAGCGCCTGGGCATGTCCCTGCTGCTGATCAGCCACGACCTCAACCTGGTGCGGCGCATCGCCCAGCGGGTGTGCGTGATGAAAGCCGGGGAAATCGTCGAGCAAGCCGACTGCGACACCCTGTTCAACGCGCCAAGGCATCCCTACAGCTGCGAACTGTTGCACGCCGAACCCGAAGGCGAGCCGCTGTGCCGCGACACCCGGGAAACCGTGTTGGAGGTGGACCACCTGCGCGTCGAATTCCAGATCGGCGGCGGCCTGTTCCGGCGCAAGGAGTACCTGCGGGCAGTGGACGGCATCAGCCTCAGCGTGCAGCAAGGCAAGACCCTGGGGATTGTCGGCGAGTCCGGTTCGGGCAAGTCCACCCTGGGCCAGGCGATCCTGCGGCTGCTGGACTCCGAAGGTGGCATCCGCTTCCAGGGCCAGGCCCTGGACGGCCTCAATCAGAAACAGCTACGGCCCTGGCGCAAACAGATGCAGGTGGTATTCCAGGACCCCTTCGGCAGCCTCAGCCCACGCATGTCGGTGGCGCAGATCATCAGCGAAGGCCTGGAAGTGCACAGCCAGTACGATGCCCGCCAGTGCGACGAACAGGTCATCCGCGCCCTGGAGGAAGTCGGCCTCGACCCCGACAGCCGCCACCGCTACCCCCACGAGTTCTCCGGCGGCCAGCGCCAGCGCATCGCCATCGCCCGGGCCCTAGTGCTGAAGCCGGCGCTGATTTTGCTGGACGAGCCCACCTCGGCCCTGGACCGCACCGTGCAGAAGCAAGTGGTGGCCCTGCTGCGTCAGCTGCAGGAAAAGTATGGCCTGACCTACCTGTTCATCAGCCATGACCTGGCGGTGGTGCGAGCCCTGGCCCACGACATGATCGTGATCAAGGACGGCCAGGTCGTGGAGCGCGGCGCCAGCCACGAGGTGTTCGAAAACCCCCAGCACCCCTACACCCGGGAACTGCTGGCCGCCGCCCATCCCGGCTGACCTGCCGTCGACGCCCCTTTCTCGCAGCCTCGCAAGGCTCGACAGCAGCCAGCTTCGCGACCTGGTGTAGCCGCTGCCGCAGGCTGCGAACGGCTCCGCAGGAGACGCCGCCCTTGAGACCGCCGAAGGTCCTGCGGCCCTTTGCGCAGCCTCGCTGGCGCTCGGCAGCGGCTACAGCGCAACAACCGGGGCAGACTGCGGCATAATCGCTGCGCCCATTTCCAGGATGCCGCCATGAACGACAGCGAAAGCCTCAAGGACTACCAGCGCGTGCGCCAACTGGCGATCCGCTCGCTGTTCGAGATCATCGAGCAATCCAGCGAAGGCACGGTGATCGTCGACCGCGACGCCAATATCGTCTGGATGAACGAGCGTTATGCCCGGCGCTTCGGCCTGGAATCCGCCGCCTTCGCCATCGGCAAGCCCTGTGAAAGCGTGATTCCCGGCAGCCTGTTGCGGGAGGTGGTGCGCACCGGCCGCCCCATCCTGCTGGACATGCAGGACACCCCCAAGGAACCCCTGGTGGTGATGCGCCTGCCGATCCACGACGACGCCGGCACGGTGATCGGCGCCATCGGTTTTGCCCTGTTCGACGAACTGCGCAGCCTGTCGCCGATGCTCAAGCGCTACCTGAGCATGCAGGAAGAACTGGCCTCTACCCGCTCCCTGCTGCGGGCCCGGCAGACCAAATACAACTTCGCTCACTTCATCGGCACCAGTGCCGCCAGCCTGGAGGTCAAGCGCCGCGCCCGACGCGGGGCCAGCGCCGAGTCGCCGATCCTGCTGCAAGGCGAAACCGGCACCGGCAAGGAACTGCTGGCCCAGGCCATCCACGCCGCCTCGCCACGGGCCCACAAGCCCTTTGTCAGCATCAACAGCGCGGCCATTCCCGAGGCCCTGCTGGAGGCGGAATTCTTTGGCACCGCCCCCGGCGCCTTTACCGGCGCCGACCGCAAGGGTCGCCCGGGCAAGTTGCAGATCGCCCAGGGCGGCAGCCTGTTCCTCGATGAAATCGGCGACATGCCGCTGCCCCTGCAAAGCAAGCTGCTGCGGGTGCTGCAGGAAAAAGAGTTCGAGCCGGTGGGTTCCAACGAGGTGATCCACAGCGATGTGCGAATCATCGCCGCCACCTCCACGGACCTTGAAGCGGCGATCAAGCGCGGCGAGTTTCGCGCCGACCTGTACTACCGGTTGAATGTGCTGCCGATCCAGGTGCCAGCCTTGCGCGAACGCCTGGACGACCTGCCGGCCCTGAGCGAAGGGATTCTCGAAGAACTGCGCAGCCAGCATGAACTGGACCGCGATGCCCTGGCCCTGCTGGCGCAACATGCCTGGCCGGGGAACATCCGCGAGTTGCGCAACGTCCTGGAACGAGCGGCGCTGCTCAGCGACGACCTGATACTCAACGCCTCGGATATTCGCGCGGCGATTGGCAGCTTCAGCCCGGTGCAGCGTAACGAAGCCCTGGTGCCGGGCAATTCGCCGAACCAGGAAACCTTCGCCGCGGCCCGAGAGCGTTTCGACCGGCAACTGATCGGCGCCACCCTGGCCCAATGTGCCGGCAAGGTGGACGAAGCGGCCCGGCGCCTGGGGCTGGGGCGCTCCACGCTATACAAGAAGATGGCGGCCCTGGGGATCGATGAGTCTCCATAAAGAGATATCAATCTCTATTTAGAGAATTTACCGGCGCGCTGCGCGCTTTTCGCTGGCAAGCCAGCTCCTACGGCGCTCTGAACGATCTCTGTAGGAGCTGGCTTGCCAGCGAAGAGGCCGGTCAATCAAAAAAATTCTCAAAACAGAGACAGTCAATGTCAATCCGCCCACAGAAAAATAAAAATATCCATATATTTCAATGACTTATGTAGATGGCACAGTTCTCGCTATAACGCTCTCCACACGCAACACCCGACAACAATAACAATCCTGGAGAGACACACCATGAGTGTGATCATTGCCTTGGCAGCCCTGGCGCTGCTGATGCTCGCTGCCTACCGTGGCTACAGCGTCATCCTCTTTGCCCCCATCGCCGCCCTCGGCGCGGTGCTGCTCACCGACCCGTCCGCCGTGGCGCCCGCCTTTACCGGGGTGTTCATGGAGAAGATGGTCGGCTTCATCAAGTTGTATTTCCCGGTGTTCCTGCTGGGCGCAGTGTTCGGCAAGCTGATCGAGCTGTCGGGCTTTTCCCGCTCCATCGTCGCGGCCGCGATCCGCCTGCTGGGCACCCGCCAGGCCATGCTGGTGATCGTGCTAGTCTGCGCGCTGCTGACCTACGGCGGGGTCTCGCTGTTCGTGGTGGTGTTCGCGGTCTACCCCTTTGCCGCCGAGATGTTCCGCCAGAGCAACATCCCCAAGCGCCTGATCCCGGCGACCATCGCCCTGGGGGCGTTTTCCTTCACCATGGACGCCCTGCCCGGCACCCCGCAGATCCAGAACATCATCCCCAGCACCTTCTTCAACACCACCGCCTGGGCCGCGCCGTGGCTGGGGGTGATCGGCACCATCTTCGTGTTCTGCGCCGGCATGCTGTTCCTCCAGCGCCAGCGCAACAAGGCGCAGAAGGCCGGAGAAGGCTACGGCACCGAGTTGCGCAACGAGCCGGAAACCGCCGAAGACCTGGAGCTGCCCAACCCCTGGCTGGCGCTGTCGCCGTTGCTGCTGGTGGGCATCATGAACCTGCTGTTCACCCACTGGATTCCCCAGTGGTACGGCAAGACCCACAGCCTCAGCCTGCCGGGCATGGCGGCGCCGGTAACCAGCGAAATCGCCAAGCTGACCGCCATCTGGGCGGTGCAGGCGGCGTTGCTGGTGGGCATCCTGATGGTGCTGGTGTTCGGTTTCTCGGCGATTCGCAGCAAACTCGCCGAGGGCAGCAAGAGCGCGGTCAGCGGCGCCCTGCTGGCGGCCATGAACACCGCCTCGGAATACGGCTTCGGTGCGGTGATCGCTTCCCTGCCAGGCTTCCTGGTGCTGGCCGACTGGCTCAAAAGCATCCCCAACCCGCTGGTCAACGAAGCCATTACCGTGACCCTGCTGGCGGGCATCACAGGTTCGGCCTCGGGCGGCATGAGCATCGCCCTGGCGGCCATGTCCGAAAGTTTCATCAGCGCCGCCCACGCTGCCAACATTCCCCTGGAAGTGCTGCACCGGGTGGCCGCCATGGCCAGCGGCGGCATGGACACCCTGCCCCACAACGGCGCGGTGATCACCCTGCTGGCGGTCACCGGGCTGACCCATCGCGAGGCCTACAAGGACATTTTCTGCATTACCCTGATCAAGACCCTGGCGGTCTTCGTCGTCATCGCCACTTTCTACGCCACCGGCATTGTGTGAGGTATTCATGACCACTCTTTCTGGCAAGACCGCACTGGTCACCGGCTCCACCAGCGGCATCGGCCTGGGCATCGCCCTGGTGCTGGCCAAGGCCGGGGCCAAGCTGATTCTCAACGGCTTTGGCGATGCCTCGAAGGCGATCGCCGAGGTTGCACAATTCGGCGGCCAGGTCGGCCATCACCCGGCGGACGTCAGCGACCCTGCGCAGATCGCCGAGATGTTCGCCTACGCCGAACGAGAGTTCGGCGGCGTCGACATCCTGGTCAACAACGCCGGCATCCAGCATGTGGCGGCGGTGGAGGAGTTCCCCGTGGAGCGCTGGGATTCGATCATCGCCATCAACCTGTCGTCGGTGTTCCACAGCACCCGCATGGGGCTGCCGGGGATGCGCGCCAAGGGCTGGGGGCGGATCGTCAACATCGCCTCGGTGCACGGCCAGGTGGGCTCGGTGGGCAAGGCCGCCTATGTGGCGGCCAAGCACGGGGTGATCGGCCTGACCAAGGTGGTGGGCCTGGAAACCGCCACCAGCAACGTCACCTGCAACGCTATCTGCCCGGGCTGGGTGCTGACCCCGCTGGTGCAGAAGCAGATCGATGATCGCGTCGCGGCCGGCACCGACCCGCAACAGGCCCAGCATGATCTGCTGGCGGAAAAGCAACCGTCCCTGGCGTTCGTCACCCCGTCGCAACTGGGGGAACTGGTGCTATTTTTGTGCAGCGAAGCCGGCGCCCAGGTGCGCGGCGCGGCGTGGAACATCGATGGCGGGTGGTTGGCGCAATGACGCGCGTCTCTGGCTGACGTCTTCGCCGGCAAGCCGGCTCCTACACGGCTGTGCTGGCCTGTGTAGGAGCTGGCTTGCCAGCGAACAGCCCCCCCCTAAAAACAACAATAAGAACACGAGGCCTTGCATGTCCGACCTACTCTGGCAACCCAGCGCCGAGCGCATCGGCAAGACGCGGATGGATGCCTTTCGCCGCTTCGTCAATCAGCGCCACGGCCTGAATCTTCACGACTACCCCGCCCTGCACCAGTGGAGCATCGACCAGCGAGAAAGCTTCTGGCAGGCCATCGTCGACTTCTTTGAGGTCAGCTTCCACCAGCCTGCTGAATGCGTGCTGCGCGAAGGGCCGCAGATGCCCAGCGCGCAGTGGTTTCCCGGCGCCACCCTGAACTTCGCCGAGCACCTGCTCAAGCGTCGGGATGACAGCGTCGCGGTGGTGGCGATCAACGAAAACGGCCAGCGCGAACAATTGACCCACGCCGAACTGGCGGCCCAGGTGGCCGGCCTGCAACGCAGCCTGCGGGACGCTGGAGTCGGCCTCGGTGACCGGGTTGCCGCTTGCATGCCCAACACCTGGCAGACCCTGGTGGGCATGCTCGCCAGCACCAGCCTCGGGGCCGTGTGGTCCAGCTGCTCGCCGGATTTCGGCACCCAGGGGGTGGTCGACCGCTTCGGCCAGATCGAGCCCAAGGTGCTGATCACCTGCGCCGGCTACCGCTACGCCGGCAAGGACATCGACCAGACGGCCAAGGTCAACCAGATCCTCGAGCGCCTGCCGTCCCTGGAGCAGTTGCTGATCGTGCCCTACGCCCGCTCGCAGGCCCGGGCCGAGGACTACCGCACCCCGGCCAGCGTCAGCCTGTGGGACGACTTCTACCGCCCCGGCGGCGAGCCCGAATTCACCCCGGTGCCCTTCGCCCATCCGCTGTACATCCTCTACTCCAGCGGTACTACCGGGGTGCCCAAGTGCATCGTCCACGGCACCGGCGGGGTGCTGCTGCAACACCTCAAGGAACACGGCCTGCACGCCGACCTGGGCCCCGGCGAGCGCCTGTTCTACTACACCACCTGCGGCTGGATGATGTGGAACTGGCTGGTCTCGGCCCTGGCCACCGGGGCCAGCCTGGTGCTCTACGATGGCTCGCCGTTCCATCCCGGCAACGAGCACCTGATGGACCTGATCGACCGCGAAGCCATCAGCGTCTTCGGCACCAGCCCCAAGTACCTGGCGGCTCTGGAAAAGGCCGGCAGCCGGCCGCGCCAGAGCCACCGCCTGGAGAGCCTGAAGACCCTGCTCTGCACCGGCTCGCCGCTGTCGCCGCAGAGCTACGACTACGTGTACCGCGAGATCAAGAGCGAGCTGTGCCTGGCCTCGATGTCAGGCGGCACCGATATCGTCGCCTGCTTCGTCGCCGGCAATCCGATACAGCCGGTGCGCCGCGGCGAGATGCAAGGCAAGGGCCTGGGCATGGCCATCGAAGTGTGGAACGACCAGGGCCAGCCGGTGATCGGCGAGAAAGGCGAGCTGGTGTGCACCCGGCACTTCCCCAGCATTCCCGTGGGCCTGTGGCACGACCCGGACCAGAGCAAGCTCAAGGCCTCGTACTTCTGCCTGTTTCCCGGCGTCTGGGCCCAGGGCGACTACGCCGAACAACTGGCCGAGGGTGGCTGGCTGATCCATGGGCGTTCAGACGCCGTGCTCAACCCCGGCGGGGTGCGTATCGGCACCGCGGAAATCTACCGCCAGGTGGAAAAGCTGGAGCAGGTCCTGGAAAGCCTGGCCATCGGCCAGAGCTGGGAGCAGGACGTGCGGGTGGTGCTGTTCGTGCGCCTGCAAGACGGCGTGGAGCTCGATGAAGCCTTGCAGGAACACATTCGCCAGGTGATTCGCAACAACACCACGCCGCGCCATGTGCCGGCGAAGATCCTCGCGGTCACGGACATTCCCCGCACCATCAGCGGCAAGATCGTCGAACTGGCGGTGCGCAACGTGGTGCACGGCCTGCCGGTGAAGAACACCGACGCCCTGGCCAACCCCGAGGCCCTGGAGCAGTTTCGCGACCGCGAGGAACTGCGCAGCTGACCCCTCCCCTTGCAGGAGCCGGCTTGCCGGCGAAGGCGTCGCCCAGGTCGGCGCGCTAGGCAATGGCCACTTCGCTGGCAAGCCGGCTCCTACGGGCTACCGCATCCCCAGGCATCACGGTGATAACCGTTCAGCCCCTCTAGACTGGTCATCTGCCGCAAAAGCGGGTGAAAATGTGCGCGCCGAAAACGCCTACAATCCATCCGTTTGAATATGCACCGCATGTCCATGCGACTTTTCGAGTGCGCGAGCCTGTGGCGTCGCCGCGTAATACCGCACCACCCAGGACACCTTCGACATGAATGGCCCCCACTCCGGCAGCGAAGCCGCCAACCTGATTGCCCGCCTGGACTGGTCGGCCACTCCCCTCGGAGAATCCGGCCACTGGCCCCAGAGCCTGCGCACCGCCGTGGACATCGTGATCCATTCGCCGATGCCGATGCTGCTGCTGTGGGGCGCCGAGCTGACGCAGATCTACAACGACGGCTTCGCCCTGCTGGCGGGCAACAAGCACCCCAGTGCCTTCGGCCACCCGGCGCACCTGACCTGGCCGGAACTGATGGACTTCACCGACCCGATCTACCGCGCCGTGCTCAACGGCCAGGTGCGCACCTTCAGCGAACAGCGCTTCAGCCTGCAACGCACCAACGGCAGCGAATACGACCTGTGGCTGGACCTGACCTACAGCCCGATCCGCAACGAACGCGGCGACGTCGCCGGAATCCTGGTCACCGCCATCGAGACCAACGAACGCCGGCGCATCGCCCTGGAACTGCAGCAGCGCTCCGACGACAGCCTGCGCGCCCAGCACGAGACCGAAGAGCGCCTGCAACTGGCCCTGGCGGCCACCGACGCGGTGGGCACCTGGGATTGGGACATCGGCGAAGACCGCTTCATCGCCGACGCGCATTTCGCCCAGTTGCACAGCGTCGATCCGCAGCAGTCCCGGCAACTGCCCATCAGCGAGTACCTCAAGGGCGTGCACCCGGAGGACCGCGGCATGGTGGCCCGGGGCATCAAGCACTGCATCACCCACGGCACCGAGTACGCCGAGGAGTACCGCCTGCAACTGGCCGACGGCCAGCTGCGCTGGGTGTTCGCCCGAGGCCGCTGCTACAAGGACCACCATGGCCGGCCGACGCGTTTTCTCGGCGCGGCCCTGGACCTCACCGAACGCAAGCAGATGGAACAGGCGCTGCGCCAGAGCCAGACCGAGCTGCAACTGATCATCAATGCCATGCCCGTGCTGATCGGCTATGTCGACCACGAGGAACGCTTTCGCCTGAACAACAGCGCCTACCTGGACTGGTACGGCCTGACCCCGCAGGAACTGTACGGCAAGAGCATCCGCGAAGTGGTCGGCGACGATATCTACGCCACTCGCGCCGAGAACATCAAGGCCGCACTGGCCGGCAAGCCGTGCAGCTTCGAGGCCAGCTCGCCGCACCGCGACGGCCGGCCGCGCCATGCCCTGATGAAGTACCTGCCGCGTTACGGCGCCGACGGCGCGATCAATGGTTTCTACATCTTTGTCATCGACGAAACCGAGCGCCGGCAGACCGAAGAAGCCCTGCGCAATCTCAACGAAACCCTGGAGGAACGGGTGAACCAGCGGACCGAGGCCCTGGCCACTGCCAACCAGCGCCTGCAGAACGAAATGTTCGAGCGCGAACGCGCCGAAGATGCCCTGCGCCATGCGCAGAAGATGGAAGCCGTGGGCCAGCTCACCGGCGGCATCGCCCACGACTTCAACAACATGCTCACCGGCATCATCGGCAGCCTGGACCTGATGCAGCGCTATATCGACAATGGCCGCGGCGCCGAGATCGGTCGCTTCACCGAAGCGGCCATGTCTTCGGCCAAACGCGCGGCGTCCCTGACCCACCGCCTGCTGGCGTTCTCCCGGCGCCAGTCCCTGGACCGCCAGCCCCTGGACCCCAACCAGCTGGTGCGCTCGCTGCAAGAGCTGTTCAACCACACCAAGGGCGAGCACATCGAGCTGCAGATGCAATTGGCGGACGGCGTGTGGCCAGTGAACACCGACGCCAGCCAGCTGGAAAATGCCCTGCTCAACCTGGTGATCAACGCCCGCGACGCCATGCCCGACGGCGGCAGGCTGCTGATCGAAACCGCCAACAGCTACCTCGACGGCAGCGACATCAGCACCCTGGAACCGGTCAAGGCCGGCGACTACGTGATGCTCGGCGTCAGCGACAACGGCGCCGGCATGAGCCCGCGGATCCTGGCCAAGGCCTTCGACCCGTTCTTCACCACCAAGCCCATCGGCCAGGGTACGGGCCTGGGGCTGTCGATGATCTACGGCTTCGCCCAGCAGTCCGGCGGCCACGTGACCATCAGCAGCGAACCGGACCAGGGCACCTGCGTGCGCCTGTACCTGCCAAGGCTGTTCGCCGCACCACTGGACAGCGCCGAACCCGCCACCCTCAACCAGGCGCCCCAGGCCATCGCCGGGGAAACCGTGGTGGTGGTGGAAGACGACCCGGCAGTGCGCATGCTGGTGCTCAATGTCCTCGCCGAACTGGGCTACCGCGCCTTCGAGGCCGAAGATGCGCGCAGCGCCCTGCCCTTGCTGGAATCGCCGATGCGCGTCGATCTGCTGGTGACCGATGTCGGCCTGCCGGGCATGAACGGCCGGCAACTGGCGGAGATCGCCCGCCAGCAGCGGCCCGGGCTCAAGGTGCTGTTCATGACCGGCTACGCGGAAAAGGCGGCCGAGCGCCAGGGCTTCCTGGAGCCGGGCATGGACCTGATGGCCAAGCCGTTTTCCATTGAGGAAATGGCCCAGAAGATTCGTCAGATGATCGGCCGCGCGTCCTGAATTCAGGCATAATCCGCGGCCGCCGATTTCCCGCTACAAGGTCACCCGCCCATGAAAGCCCAAGCCCGCCACATCCTGGTGAAAACCGCCGAAGAGGCTGAACAGCTCAAGCAGCGCATCGCCAAGGGTGAAGCCTTCGACGTACTGGCGAAGAAATACTCCACCTGCCCATCCGGCAAGCGCGGCGGCGACCTGGGGGAAGTGCGCCCGAGGCAGATGGTCGGTGCCATCGACCAGGTCATTTTCAAGAAGCCCCTGCGCACCGTGCATGGCCCGATCAAGAGCAAGTTCGGCTATCACCTGGTGCAAGTCTTCTTCCGCGACTGACTCCGGGCCCTGCAGGAGCTGGCTTGCCAGCGAAGGCGCCCGCAAGGTCAACGCACGGTTCAATGGCGGGGTATCAGGGCGCCGGGATGCTGGATGACCTGGCTCGCCAGGCGGTGCCCGGCCTCTGCCGCTTGCACCGGGCTGCCGCCCAGCAGGCGCCGGGCCAGATAGGCTGCGCTGAACGAATCCCCGGCCGCCGTGGTGTCCACTACCTGCTCCACCCGCTGGGCCGGCACCTCGAAAGCACCACCCGCCACGCGAATCAGGCAGGGCTCGGCGCCCCGCTTGAGCACCACTTCCGGAGTGCCCTGGTACGCCGCGAACACCGCTTCGGCATCCGCATAGGCAAACAGCGCTTGCTCATCCTCCAGGGTCAGCAATGCCAGATCCACCTGGGGCAATACTTCGCGGTACGCCGCCCGGGCCTGTTCGACCGACGCCCACAGGCGCGGCCGGTAGTTGTTGTCGAAGACTATCAGCGCCTGGCGCTGGCGCGCCTCGGCCAGGGTCTGCAAAAACTTCCCGCGCCCCACCTCCCCCAGCACCGCCAGGGTGATGCCGCTGAAATACAGCACATCGTAATGCTTCAGCGCTTCGAGGATCGGCCCGGCCGCCACCGTGGTGAAGCAGTCGCGCACTGCCGCCTCGTTGCGCCAGTAGAGAAAGCGCCGCTCGCCCCGGGCGTCAGTCTGGATGCAATACAGCCCTGGCAGGCGCCCCGGCAAGCGCTGCACCCGCTCCAGGCCGATGCCCTCCGCCGCCCACCCCTGGCACATGGCATCACTGAAGCTGTCATCGCCCAGGGCGGTGACGTAATCCACCCGCCCGGCCTCGCCCATTTCCCGCGCGAGGTACACCGCGGCATTCAGGGTGTCGCCGCCAAAGCTCTGTTGCAGGCTGCCGTCATGATGCTGCTGCAACTCGATCATGCATTCGCCGATGGCCGCGATGCGTTTCTTCCTGTCCATGTTCCTGACCTCCCCTCAAAGCACATTCCACCGGGTAGGAGCTGGCTTGCCAGCGAAGACGCCCGCACGGCCTGCGCCTCATCCAAAGGCCTCTTCGCCGGCGAGCCGGCTCCTGCAGACCCTGCATATCCCCGGCTCCGGCGATCAGAAACAGGTTTCCAGGTTCTCGATCACCTGCAGGCGCTCATCCACCAGCAACCCGGTGCGCCATTTGTCGAAGGTCAGGCAGGGGTGCGAAGTACCGAAGGAAATGATGTCGCCAATGCGCAGCTCCACTCCCGGCGCCACCGTGAGAAACGCATGCTGGTCCATCACCGCAGTGACCTTGCACGCCCCCACGTCATCCCCGGCACTGGCCTGGGCCCCGGCGCGATAACGCCGCAGCGGTACCGGCAGGCCGGCGTCATAGGCCACATCGCGCTTGCCCAGGGCCACCACGGCAAAGCCCGGCTCCGGCAGCGATTGCACATGGGCCCAGACCTCCATGGCCGGGCGCAGGCCCTCCTCCAGGTCGGCGCGGCGATCCAGCACGCAGCACTGCGCCTCTTTATAGATGCCATGGTCATGAGCCACGTAACTGCCCGGACGCAGCACACTGAGGAAGCGGCCCTTGGCGTTGTGGGTCTCGAAGGATTCGGCAATCAGGTCATACCAGGCTGACCCCGAGGCGGTGATAATCGGCCGCTCGATGGCGAACAGCCCGTCGTTGTGCAGGTCCACCGCCAGGCGCACCAGGGAGTCGGCGAACTGGCGGATGCCGCTGATGGCCTGATCGCCATGGATCACCCCTTCATAACCTTCGATACCGCACAGCGCCAGGGCCGGCTGCGCCTGGATCGCCTTGGCCAGGGCCAGCACCTCTTGCTCGGTGCGGCAACCGCAACGCCCACCGACCACGCCGTACTCGATCATCACCTTGAGCGTGACCCCACGCTGGGCGAAAAACGCCCCCAGGTCGGCGACGCTGTCCGGGTGATCGACCATGCAATAGAAATCGAAATCCGGGTCCGCCAGCAGCTCGGCGATCAGCGCCATGTTCGGCGCCCCCACCAACTGGTTGGCCATCAACACCCGGCGCGCGCCATGGGCATAGGCAGCGCGAGTCTGTACCGCAGTGGCCAGGGTGATGCCCCAGGCGCCAGCGTCCAACTGCCGCTGAAACAGCGCGGGCATCATGCTGGTCTTGCCGTGGGGCGCCAGCTCGGCACCGCTGTCACTGACGAACTTCTGCATCCAGCGGATGTTGTGTTCCAGGGCCTCGCGATGCAGCACCAGGGCCGGCAGGCTGATGTCTTGCAACAGGCTCGCGCCCTGGGCAGCGGCGCCCTTTTCCACCAGTGGCAGGTTCAATACGGAAGACATCTTGGCACTCCTTATCAAGGCAGCTGCGCACAGCCGCGAAACAGTCATCAATCGTTGATACGCCGGGCCAGACGGTTGGCGCTGTCGATCAGCACCCGGCGATATTGCTGGTAATTGCGCTGGGCATCGGCCCTGGGCGCGACGATGCAGAGCGTGCAGATGCACACCCCGTGCTCATCGCGCACCGGTGCGGCAAAACAATGGGTAAAGGTGTCGGCCACGCTGTCGAAGGAAAAGAACCCATCCTCGCTGGCCTGGCGGATTTGCTTGAGAAACGTCGCCAAGGGCAGACGCTCACCGTCGGGCAGAACGAAGTCCCGTTCATCGATCAGGTCGACAATCTGCCCATCGCTCAAATGCCCCAATAGCAACCGCCCGGAAGCGGTCCAGGGAATCGGCGCGTTCTCGCCGATATTCGAGGAAATGCGGAAGTGCCGCTCGCCCTCCTTCATCAGCGCCACCGTGTATTTGCGCCCGTTGAGCAGGCACATCTGCGCGGTTTCCTGGGTCTGGCGGACGATTTCCTGCAAGGCCTGATCGGCCTCGCGGCTCAGGTCGAAATGACGCAAATGGGCCTGGCCGAGAAAGTACAACTGGCGGCCCAGGTACACATGCCCCTCCTGGCCCACCGGTTCCAGTACCCGCCGCTCCAGCAGGGAAGCCACCAACTCATAGACCGTGGACTTGGGGCCGCCAATGCCCTTGGCGATATCGTTGGGCCGCAACGGCTGGCCGATCTCCTTGAGGAAATCGAGAATATCGAACGCCCGATCCAGGCCCTTGGCCCGACGCTTGATGTTGTCTTCGCTCATCTAACTGGCCTTCACAAAAAAACATGGCGCCCCTATCGACCCGTAGGAGCCGGCTCGCCGGCGAAGAGGCCCTCAAGCCTTGTGCCGCCCTCACGGGCGCCTTCGCTGGCAAGCCAGCTTCTACAGGCCATAGCCATCAGGCCTTCTTCTTGTAGGCCACACAATCGATCTCGACCTTGCAATCCACCATCATGCTGGCCTGCACACAGGCCCGGGCCGGCGCGTGTTCGGGCTTGAAGTACTCACCGAACACCTTGTTGAAACTCCAGAAATCCCGCGGGTCTTCCAGCCACACGCCAACCCGCACCACATCCTCCAGGCCATACCCGGCCTCTTCGAGAATGGCCACCAGATTGCGCAGCGTCTGATGCGTCTGCTCGACGATCCCACCGTGAATGATCTCGCCATCCAGCGCCGGCACCTGGCCGGACACATGCAGCCAGCCATCGGCCTCGACCGCGCGAGCGAAAGGACGCGGCTGGCCACCGCCTGCGGTGCTACCGGTGCCGTAACGGGTGATGCTCATGAGAGGCTCTCCTGGGTGAAAGATGAAGAACAATCTTCAAGAAACGCTGTTCCTGAAGATGCGCTGGCGCACAAAAGGCAATCCAGCCACATGATTCCGCTATAACGGATTTAATACTGCAATAACGGAACACTGTGAAGGAGTTTGCCATGCTTAATCAGGGATTGAAAAGCACTGGAAGGAATCAGGGAAACTAAAGCGAGAAAGTCGTGTGAAAGGATGAGTGTTACACGGGTATAGAACGCAAGTGCCGTAGGGGACGGGAGGGAGCCATCTAAATGAATGCCAAGACCCAGATCGATACGAGCAAAGAGCCTCTCAATCTCCCTCGCTGCATCCATTTTTCGACACTGCAGTAAAGCTAAAAACACTCAATCACATTGCTCAAGTTTTACGCACTCCAGCTGAAAACCTGACGGAGATTGTAAGTTTCGAGAAAAACACGAAAGGACAATTATCCGTGCCGGTAGACAGCAAGGAGAACCGCCACTACCGAGCTGATAGCTAACCTCAAACAACGAAGCCAAGGACCATACAATGGCGCTTGCATCAGCAGAACGCATGATCGACTACCTGAGCCAGAGACTACGCCAACATGCGTATGCCGTAATCGACGAATGCAAACAGGGTTTCACCGACGAAGCGAAAAAGGCCGAGACTCTTTTCATGCACCTGCTCAATGAAGCAGGGTCGCATGCAGGCTTCAGCTTCAGAAACATGAATGTATGGCCCAACACTCCCCGATTGAGTGAAAAGCCCGTCGACGAGCAAAATGGAATCAACTATCCCGCCATCGACCTGGCTGATGAAAGAAACGGTGTCTGTGTGCAGATAACCTTCCAGGGAGAAAACCCCCAACAGAAGATCAATCACACCATTAACAATTTCATCAAGCATCAATTAAAAGAGCAGTACACCAGGGTATGGATCATTTATGCCGCCCATAATCGCGCACCAAAAGTCAAAGCAAATAGTTATGACAAGAACCTTGTTTCGATTTTCGGACTCCAAGACATTGTGGACTGGGTCAAGTATCAGAGCGACTGCACTAAGAGTGATGGCCCGCTCACTCGCGCCCACGATTGTGTGAAGTATTGGCTGGACGGAACACACCCTCCCAGATTCGGTACAATAAATACCGACGAACACCACGAAAAAGCCATCGCCTATCAACAGGGACTGAGTAAACTTCCATACGACCCACTTGCTAATCTTCCGCGCACTGATTACTGCCAGTACATCGAAGTCAGAGATTTCAGATCGTTATGCGCTTTTAATTCACTACGTCAACAAGCGTCAATGAAACCGGGAAGCAATTTTAAAAAATGGTCACAGCTTCCAGACTTTCGTCATCTTGAGCAGGATATCGACGAGCTAGTTGCGGAACTTGTAAATAACTTTAACAACCATTTCCCCAAGGGTTTCGACTCAGTGGGGCGCTGGAGCGAGCCGCAAAGCTGGGATGGTTTTCCGTCATCTCATCGTATTTTCAAAGACGGCCTGGAATTAAACGATTCAGAACTTGAATACTGCAGAAGCATTCGCAACAAACTGCTGCAGCTTATGAAGCTTATCAACGACCACAAACAGCGATTGGTCAGCTTTGGTAAAACACCTTATTGATCACATGTTATTCAGGCTCTATTTCCTCTAGCACAGGCTGCCGATCCTAGGCCAGCCTGTACTTCTCAGGATATCGATTTCTATCTTGTCTCTACTGCCCAAGAGAGATTTCGATCAAGCCTTGAACGTCAAAATCGGCGAAAACCGCGCAATCACCGACACCGTGCCCTCTTCCACCTGGGACTGGATCACCTGGCCAATTTCCTTGTAGGCCCCCGGTGCTTCTTCGATCATCCGCTCTTCCTTGGTGGTGATGCACTCCACGCCCTGCAGGCCGAGGAAGGCCTTGTCCTTCTTGGCCTTGAACACCACCTCGCTGCGCGACATGGAGCGCCCGGCGCCGTGGCTGGCCGAGCGCAGCCAGCGATCGTTGCCCAGCCCGGTGAGCAGGTAGGAGTCATGCCCCATGCTCCCCGGAATCAGCAGCGGCTGCCCGGCATAGGCCGGTGTGGCGCCTTTGCGGTGGACGTTGCCGCCTTCCTCGCGCAGTACGATGTTGTGCGGTACATCGACAATCAGCGGCGCTTCGATGCCCGCGCCGAACACCTGCCGAGTGCGCTGGCGCACCATTTCGGCGATCAGTGCGCGGTTGGCGTCGGCGTAGTGCGCGGCGCTGTGCATGGCCAGCAGGTACTCATCGGCCATCTCGCCAAACAGGGCGAATATCTTCGAATCGGGATGCTTGATCCCGGCCGGCCACAGGGCCTTGGCCTTGTCCATCCAGCGTCGGCCTACATAGAAGCCCACGTCGCGAGAGCCGGTGTGGATCATCATCACCACCTGCCCCACGGACAGGCCCTGGGCGAAGCAGGCCTGGCGATCCACCAGTTCGGTGACCACCTGGATCTCGACAAAGTGATTGCCGCCGCCCAGGGAACCCAGGCCCGGGTCGCGAAGGATCTTGCGCGAAAGGTCCTGCAGGGCCTCCGGTGCATAGTCGGCGCTGCCGCGGGCAAAGGACGACTCATGCAGGCCAGAAAGCTCACGCTGCAATTGGGCGAAATCTGCCCCGGCAAACAGCCCGATCGGGTCCTGTTGCTGTACCTGAGCCCAGAAATCCCCCAGCCCCGAAGCAAACAGCGCGCTCATGGCCGTGGGGCTGGTGGGAATATTGCGCGTGCCTTCCAGCAGATCGCCCCGCACCAGGGCGGTCCACTTGGCCTTTTGTGCCATGAACTGCTCGTAGTTCAGCCCCAGCTTGTGCAGGCGCATGCCGCAATTGATGTCGGTGCCGATGGCTTGCGGCACCACCATGTCGTGGCTGGTGACGATCACGCTGCCCACCGGAATCGGGCTGCCGGTATGGAAATCCGGCGTGGCGCAGGCGCACTTCACTTCGCCGCCATGGGGGTGGGCGACCTTGGCGAAATCCATCAGTTGCAGGATGGCTTTCTCTTCGATGGCAAAGCTGTCGGGCAGCAGCAGATCCACCTTGAGGCCGGCGTCATTGGTGGACGAGATAGAGAGGGAATTGGAATTCAGGCGTTCGATGGCCACCCCGGAACGGGCGAGCTTGTGCTGAATTCTTTTCAGAGGAGTCTTGGTCATTTTTCAACTGCTTTTCTTGGACGCAACAAAACAACCACCCTTTTGGTGGCTGGAATTGTCTGGTCAGCAGCGAAACTTAGACGGCGCGGATAATGGGGGAATGACGCTGTGGATGTAAATAGCCGGGGAGAAATTATTTAAGGAGGCGCCTGGCGAGACGCCTTCGCCAGCAAGCGGGCTCCTACAGAGCTGCGTGGGGTTAGAAGTTGAAGCGCACGCCCTTGATCTGCACCTTCTGCGCCTGGCCGTTGGCGGCCTGTTCGGCATGTGCGCCTTGCGCCAGCAACCGTCTTCGCGAGTAAGCTCGCGCCTGCAACGGCGGCAGGCGGGCCAGGGTCTGCTGCCAGAGGAAGCGGCCCTGGGCATAGCTCTGGGTCTTGAGCCGTAGTAACTGCTAAGGCCCCGGCGCATGCCGAAACCCTGAACGATGAAACCGCTCAACGATAACTCATCGTCAAGGTCGCCATCCCACGGACCGTTCCTGGGGTGACTCGCGAAGCGGTCTGGACATAACGCGCGGTCAGGGGAATGTCGTAGCTCGAGACCCCAGCGGAGATATTCCCCGCCCACCATCGATTGACAGAGCCCGAACCGTAGCCGAGAACAGTCGCTCCCTTGAGGATCTGCACCCCCACTCCCGAGGCAGTCGACCCGGCGCTCAGCGACAAGGTGCTGCCCTGGTTAGCCACGTTGTTCACATCTATGAACGAGACATAAGCCCCGATCGAAGCCCCGGCATCCCCTCCCGAACATGACAGGTTGATTTTGAAGGGCACCGCTTTGGAGGTACTCCCCACACCGGAAAAGGTCATGTTCGATGTTCGCCCCAGGGGCACTGAAATCTGCGACCTGGACACACTGCAGGTCGGTACTCTGAGCTGCACCGTCACTGCGCTTTTGCCGCTGGTGTAGACCGTCCAGCCTTGGGATTTGCAGATACCAACGCAGTTGAACGCAACGTTCACCAACCCGTTACCAGCCAAGGTCCCACTCTGGATGTCGCCGATCTTTATGATTTCCAGCCACATGGATTGCTTGTAGACATCACCCTTGACCCATCTGAGTTTTACGGATGACTTTCCGCTCCCCACCAGATACTGGCTGGACCCGGACTGATTTTCACGCCATCTCCATTTGGCGTTCCACCTGAATCCGACTCCAGGCACGTTGCTCAAGTAGACGTTGTAGTAACCGGGGGCCAGCGTAGCGCCTTGAAGCTTGTAGACCATGGGCTCGGAACTGAATATTTGCGGCCATGGATCCCTCATCATCGAGTCCACCTCTGCGGTGGTCGCAATGACGTCGCCATTCATGGTTCCTGCACCGACATAAATGCTGGCAGGCAACTGAATGATCGATGACTCGGGAGAGAACTCCCCGCCGGCATACGCCGGCCCCTCACCCCATAGCGACAACACCAGGACAAGAGCCGAGAGCAGAAGGGTGCGCTTCATGAAAGTACGGTGCCTGTTCAAATGTCCACGACGTTTGGCGCTCTTTCCACTGAGGACGAGGCGACCCAAACTTCGACTTTAAGCCCCCCCCATCACGGCACCTATCAGCCCGAACACAGAACGCTGTCGATAAATCCTCAGGAGCCAAGGACTTATCCTACAAAGCGCTGTTGCAGGGGTCAGCCACACGCCAACGACAGCAGCCCTTCCCCCTTGCCCAGCAACGAAATGTTCCATTGAGTCGCTGAAATCGGGCTATTCTGCGCGCCCCCAATACTCATTCGCCTCAGCAAGGACAGCTGCCCATGACCCGCGCCATTACCCTTGTCTGCGACAATTTCGCCGACTGGGAAACCGCCCTGATCAACGCCACCGGCCGTGGCTACTATGGCTTCGACTGCCGTTACGCTTCCCCCAAGGGCGCCATCGTGACCTCCATGGGCGGCCTGCGGGTGACCCCGGACCTGGCGTTGGAAGATATTCGTCTGGATGAGGTGGACCTCTTGATGGTCTGCGGCGGGACGGTCTGGCAAAGCCCCCAGGCGCCGGATATCCGCGAACTGCTGCGCGCGGCCAAGGAACGCAAGCTGGTCCTCGCCGGCATCTGCGACGGCACCCGCGAACTGGCCCGGGCCGGGGTGCTGGACCAGCTCAAGCACACCTCCAATTCGGCGGACAACCTGCTGGCGGTGGGTTATGCCGGCGCCGCGCACTACCAGGATGTGCCCCACGCGGTTGCGGACCAGCGCGTGATCACCGCCCCGGGCAGCGCTCCAGTGAGTTTCATGGCACAGATTCTCGGCACCCTGGGCATCAGCGACGACAACCTGACCTTCTACCTGGGCCTGCACGCCGCCGAGCACCGCCAGCAAGCCTGACCCTCCCCTGTAGGAGCCGGCTTGCCGGCGAAGGCGATCTCCCGGCCGCCTTGGCTGGCAAGCCAGCGCCTACGCAAGGTAGTGGGTGGGCTGCAGTGCGGGCGTGTGCCGTGGATTACTTCACCAGCCGAAAATCCCGGTGGCCCAACCAGGCCGCAAAGTCCGCAGCGCTGAAAATGCTCTCGCCCTCATGCTCGATGATCGCCAGCCCCGCCAGAAATTCGCTGTCCCGGGTGTAGGCATGGATGCTGGCGCCGAAGGCCAGTACGCCATCCAGGTGACGGGCCAAGGCCAGCGCCGCCTGCCCTAGGCGCTGGTGATCCGCCTGGTCTTTATCCATGGCCGCCAGGCTCAGAATGCCTTCAGGGAGCCATCCCAGTTGCCCGGCCAGCCCGGCATATTCCACCAGTTCCCCTGGATATTCGGCCCCCATCCCAATCAGCATGGGGCTACCGCCAATGAAGAACGAGCTCGTACCGGCCCAGGGTTGATCCGCAATTGCGGCCAGACAGGCCCGCACCCGGTTTTCGAGCAAGCCATCGATCTGGCGCGGTAAAAGCACCCTGACAGTCGGCCCGGCCATTGAGTCACCTCCTCCAGCGCACCGCATCCGCACCAGGGATAACAGGCGAGCCCTTGTTCGCTGCATCAGCAGGCATCAATGCTCAAGCCCGCTGCCGGTCAGTGCATTCACCGGACCGGGAGGATAAAAGCCCGTGGTGCAATAGCCAAGCTCTGCGCCTGGAACCATTGACCCCCAACACCTCTTCCAACCGCTTCGCCTCGCCCTCCGTCAACAAGGGCGCAGGCGGTTGGACAAGGCGCTGGCTGGACAGGGCGGGCACCGGGGCCGTTGGTTGGGCCGTCTTCGCAGTACGGCTGCGGCTCGCGCTGCTTTGCGGGTACAGCGCTTCATCCAGGCATTTGTCGCGCATGCCCTGGCTGGACAGGCCGTGGCAACCGGTGCCGTTGGACAGGGCGCGGGCGCCGCAGGTGGCCTTGCCGTCGGGGTCCTTGAGGTCGATGCAGCCCAGGGAACCAAAGCCATGGCCCAGTACCGAGGCGGGGTCTTCGGCGCAAGCTGCGCCGGCACACAGGAACAGGGAGGTCAGCACAAGTGCATTTCGCATAGGGGCGCGTCCATGGCTAGCGTAGGTCCCCCGGCGCCTTTCCGGCCGCCATGCAGGTCTGTCGAGGGAAAAAGCCGTTGTAGCAGATGAACATGACCGTTTCCCTTCCCCATACCACCGCGGCTGCGTGACTAGCGGAAACGCCCCGCCAGGAAGGGTTGCAGGTTCACGCTCGGGGTCAGCCCGCTGGCCTGCTCCGCCACCAGTTGCCCACTGATGGCGGCCAGGGTCAGGCCAACGTGACCGTGGCCGAAGTTGTAGTGCACCTGGGGCAGCAACCGCGACTGGCCGAGCACCGGCTTGCTGTCCGGCAGCGAGGGACGAAAGCCCATCCACCGGGAAACCGGTTCGTGGTGCAGGGGCAGGAAGCGTCGCGCCGCCCGGGCCAGGTAGTGATAGCGGCGCGGGTCCGGCGCGGCGTCGAGGCCGCCGAACTCCACCGTCCCCGCCACCCGCAGCCCTTGGGCCATGGGCGTCAGGTAGAAACCGCCGGCGCCCCAGCACACCGGGCGGCTGAGCAAGCCGCCAGCCTGATCGAACAGCACGTGATAACCGCGCTCGGTGTCCAGGGGAATCTCGTCCCCCAGGCTCTGCGCCAGGCGGCGGGACCAGGCGCCGCTGCACAACACCAGGCGTTCGGCGGGCAGTTGCTCGCCACTGCCGAGGCGGGCAAGCACCCGCTCGCCGTCCTGGGCGCTGCGCTCGACCCCCTGCAACTCATCGCGGCGAAACACTCCGCCGCGCTCGATGAAGCACCGCAGCAAGCGCTGGCTCAATGCGAAGGGATCGAGGGTGCGGCTGACCTGGGGCAGTTCCAGCGCCAGGGCCGCACGGGCGTTGAGGGCCGGCTCCATGGCCCGTAGCTCCGGCCCTTCCACCAGGCGCATTGGTACCTCGAACCCCTGGTGATAGGCCAGCATGTCGATAGCGCTCTGCCGCTCGTGGGCCTCGAAGATGTACAGCGAGCCGTCATGGCGCACCAGGTCGTTGGCCCCGGCATCGTCGAACAACGCCTGCCAGGCGCCCATGCAGGGCTTGAGCAGGCTGTGCAGGTCATGGCTGATGGCCTTGACCCGCGGCTCGCTGGAGCTTTGCAAAAAGCGCCATAGCCAGGGGGCGATCCGTGGCAGGTAACCCGGGCGGATCGCCAGCGGGCTGTCGCGCCGCAACAGCATGCCCGGGGCCTGGCGCCAGATGCCGGGGGTTGCCACTGGCTCCACGGCATAGGTGGCGAAGGTACAGGCATTGCCGAAGGAAGTGCCGCTGCCCGGCGGCTGGCGGTCCAGCAGGGTCACCCGCCAGCCAAGGCGCTGCAGCCACAGGGCGCTGGCCAGGCCCACCACCCCGGCCCCCACCACCACGGCGTGGCCGCGTTGTTGCTGACTTGCAATCATGCCGGGCTCCTCATGTGCCACTGACGACCCGGGTCCACAGGCGAGTGCTCAGGCGCATGCCGGCCGGGGTCATGGTCTTGATCGGGAACAGCGTATCGAGCACCGACTGCGGCGGGTAGGCCGCCGGGTTGCTGCGCAACTGCGGTTCGATGTAGGGCAAGGACGCCGCATTGCCGTTGGCGTACTGCACGAAGTTGCTGATGTTGGCGATCACCTTGGGGTCCAGCAGGTAGTTCAGGTAGGCGTAGGCGTTGTCCAGGTGCGGGGCGTTCCTGGGAATCACCACCATGTCCATGGCCACTGTGGAGCCTTCCCTGGGAATGCTGTAGCCGAGGTTCACGCCGTTTTTTGCCTGCTGCGCGGTGGCCATGGCTTGCAGCACGTCGCCGCTGAAACCCACGGCCACGCAGATGTTGCCGTTGGCCAGGTCGCTGACGTACTTGGCCTGGTGGAAGTAGAGGATCGAGGGGCGAATCGCCTGCAGCGCCGCTTCGGCCTTTTTCAGGTCCGCCGGCTGTTCACTGTGGGGGTCCAGGCCCAGGGCATTGAGGGTGATGGGCACCATCTGTGTCGGGTTGTCGAGAAAGGCCACGCCGCACTGCTTGAGCTTCTGGATGTTCTCCGGCTTGAACAGCAGTTGCCAGGACTGGGTGACATCGGTGTCGCCGAAGATCGCCTTGATCTTGTCGACGTTGTAGCCGATGCCCACGGTCACCCACATATAGGGAATGCCGTACCTATTGCCCGGGTCGCTGGTTTCCAGCAGCTTCATCAGCTTGGGATCGAGGTTGTTCCAGTTGGGCAGCTTGCTGCGATCCAGGGGCTGGATCGCCCCGGCCTGGATCAGCCGCGGCAGAAAGTGGTTGGACGGGCTGGCCAGGTCATAGCCGCTGCCGCCGGTCATCAGCTTGGCCTCGGTGGTCTCGTTGCTGTCGATCACGTCGTAGGTGGTCTGGATTCCGGTGCGCTGGGTGAACTGGGCCAGGGTGTCCGGAGCGATATAGCCGCTCCAGTTGGCGATGCTCACGGTCTCGGCCGCCTGGACGCTTGCGGCGCACAAGGCCAGGGATAACAGTGCCGTAGTGGTGCGATTGATCATGTTGCCGCCCTCTGTGCTCTTATTATTGCGGCGTTTCATTCGCCGCGACGGTTAACGTTCGTGTCGCGCGCGCTGCACTTCCCAGCCCATGCGCAAGCTTGCTCCAATGTCGAAAAACGGTCGGGGTGGCAGGTAGCCAGGCCGGGCCTGGGACAGCACGTCACGCAGCAGCGAGGAGTCGCAACCGGCGGCCATTTCCACCAGCAGCCGGCCCCACAGGGTGCCCCGCGCCACCCCCGAGCCGTTGCAGCCGGCCACCGCGTGCAGGCCTTCGGCGACCCGGCTGAAGTACGGCTCGCCGGAACGGGTGCCGCTCAGGTGCCCGGTCCAGGTGTATTGCAGGTCGGTATCGGTAATGCCGGGAAAGCGCTTTTGCAGGCCCCGCAGGTGTTCCTGGCGGCGCACCGCCAACTGCGCCGGGCCGAGATCGCGCTGGCGATACTCGACGGTGTTGCGCATCAGCAGGCGGCGCCCGGGCAACAGGCGCACCGTGGCCGCCCCGGGCAAGGTGGAGAGCACGCCCCAGCCCTGCTCATCCAGCAGCCGCTGCCAGTGATCTTCCTGCAGGGGCCGGGTGATGCTGGCGCTCAGTTCCAGGGGGAAGGTGCGACTGTGCCGGACACCGAGCCGGGGCAGGAAGGCACCGACACAGGCCAGCACCTGGGGCGCCTGGATCTCGCCCTCCCCGGTCACCGCCCGCCAGCCCCGGCCCGGCAGAGGCTGCAGGTCCTGCACCGGGCTGTTCTCGAACACCTCCACCCGCTCCGACAGGCGCTCCAGCAGGCCCTTGACGTATTTGGCCGGCTGCAGCAGCGCGTTGCCACCGGCGCAGTGGATGGCCCGCTGGTAGAAGCCGCTGCCCAGGCGCTGCTGCAAGGCCGCGCCTTCCAGGTACTGGGCCTGGGCGCCCGCGGCATTCAGGGTAGCGACTCGGGCGCCGCTGTCCTGCAAGTGCTGCCCCTGGTGCACGGCGAAGTGATAGCCGCCAGCATCGAACTCGCACTCGATGCCCAACTCGTCAATGCGCCGGCGCACCTCTTCACCGGCAGCGATGCCGATGCCGCAGGCAAGCTGATAGGCCGAGTGGCCGGGCCGGCCAAGCAACTCATCGGCGCCGGGCAATTCATGGCTGACCACAAACCCCGAGTTGCGCGCCGAAGCCCCCTGGGCCGCCCGCTGGCGATCCAGCAGGACGATGCGTTGCTGTGGCAACATCCGCGCCAGGGCATGGGCCGCCGAGAGGCCGGTGATGCCACCGCCAATGATCAGCCAGTCGGCTTTCTGTAGGCCCTTGAGGGTTGGCCGCTGGGAAGCCTGCCCTGCCAGGGCGATCCAGCCACATACATTGTTCAAAGCCTGTCACTCCTGCACAATCCATGCGCCCGGAGCATTCAACAGAACACTCAACCCGGCGCCACATGCCTACAATCTATGGATGTGACGGCTTTATTTCGAACGTTATTAATTCATCCATCTATTCGGAAAACGCATGGATAACCCTCTTCGACTGCCCTCGTTGCAGGCCCTGCAGACCCTGGTCAGCGTGGCCCAGACCCACAGCTTCACCGAGTCCGCGGCGCGCCTGCACCTGACCCAGAGCGCGGTGAGCCGGCAGATCCAGCAACTGGAGGAGCACTATGGGGTCAGCCTGTTCGAGCGCAGCAGCCGAAGGGTCTCGCTGACCGAACAGGGGCGCGATGTCTGCACGGTGGCCACCCAAGTCCTGAGGTCCCTCGGCTCCCTGCAGGAACGCCTGGCCCCGGCGCCCCTGGACCGGCCGTTTCGCATCCGCATCTTTGTCTCCCTGGCGGTGCGCTGGTTGCTGCCGCGGCTCAGCGGTTTCTACGCCGCCAACCCCGGGCTGTGCCTGTCGATCGAGACCGTGGGCGGGGCCACGGTAGACCCCGGCGGCGATTGCGACGCCTATGTGCTGTACCTGCCGGAAGGCCTGGACGAGCGGCCGCTGACCCCGCTGTTCGACGAATACCTGGTACCGGTGTGTGCCCCAACGCTCAGTGACGGGCAATTGCCGCCGCGCTCCCTGGAGGAACTGGCCGGGCACGCGCTGATCCACGGTTCTACCAGCCGCCAGGAATGGACCGCCTGGCTGCAGGCCCAGGACGACCAGACGCCCCACAGTTACAAGCATCTGCTGTTCAACCTCGACGACCTGGCCCTGGACGCCGCGGCCCGGGGGCTGGGGGTGGCCATGACGGACCTGATCCTGGCCCAGGACTCGATTGCCCGGGGCAGCCTGCTGATCCCCTTTGGCCAGGCGCTCAAGACCGGCGGGGTCTATGCCCTGTGGCTACGCGACAGCGGCGCCGCGCATCCGGCCTGCGAAACTGTATTGAACTGGTTCCAGGCTCAGGCAGCCGAACGGGATCTGCCCGCGGCACAAGGCCTGGCTGGGACGATTGCAGCAGCCCTGGGCACGCCTGGACGGCAGTCGATCCCAGGCTGAATGACTGGACCAGGCCCTGCTGCTCATGGGCCTGGGCAAACAACATTGAAGGGCCGATGAACACTGCCCGGGAAAGCTCGAGCGCCGCCGGCGCTCAGCTGTAGAGCGTCACCATTGCCCAGGCAAAACACGCCAGCACCAGGGCCATCCCCACTACATACACCGCTAAAGCACGACCCACAGCATCACTCCACGAACCAGGCAGACATCAACACACTCACTCTCGGGGTGAGTCATGGCGCGCATTCTAGCAGCGCGCGACGTCATTTTGACACGAACCTCTAAGCCTGATTAAAAGCCTCCCGACAAATGGTATTGGCGTCAATTTAATGGCTTAAGTCAGCCTGATTCTTCTTACCGGGTAGCCGAACTGCGAAACATCATCTTGCATTGCGCCCAGTGTTTTCTTCCCGCCAAGAAACCTGCTGCCTCCAGGATCAATGCAAGCCCCCTTTTCCCGCTAAACCGCGAACCTGAGCGCTATCAGCACCTGCACTCCTGGTTGGACAAGAGTGATCCTGACTGCTTTGATCTCAACGCCAGGTCCGGTTTTCACAATCCCAGGGAGGGGTCCATGTCGTTCAAGGTCATGATGGTTTTCGGTACACGCCCTGAGGCGATCAAGATGGCACCACTGGCTCGGGTTCTAAGGCACTGGCCAGGTATCGAGCTGCACATCTGTTCCACCGGCCAGCATCGGGAAATGCTCAAACAGGTACTCGACGCCTTTGAGCTCGAGGTCGATGTGGACCTGCAAGTGATGACCCAGGGCCAGACCCTCAACGGCTTGTCGCAGCAACTGCTGATCCATCTGGACACCAGCTACGAGCGTCTGCAACCGGACATCGTGCTGGTCCATGGCGACACCACCACCAGTTTTATCGCCGCCCTCGCCGCCTTCAACCGGCAGTTGCCCATCGGCCACGTCGAGGCCGGCCTGCGCACTGGCAACCTCCAGGCACCCTGGCCCGAAGAAGCCAACCGGCGCCTGACCGGGGTCATCGCCGACCTGCACTTCACCCCGACCGCCAGGTCCGCAACCAACCTGCTGCGGGAAAACGTGCCCGCTGAAAACATCGAAGTCACCGGCAACACGGTGATCGACGCGCTACTGTGGATGCGCAACCGGCAGAAGCACACCCACTGGCGCCCCGCGGCCAACTCGCCCCTGGCGGTGCTCGACGACAGCCGGCGCATGGTGCTGATCACCGGCCACCGCCGGGAGAACTTCGGTGACGGTTTCCGCGATATCTGCGAAGCCCTGGCAACCCTGGCCGAGCGCTACCCGGACGTGCAGTTCGTGTACCCGGTACACCTCAACCCCCAGGTACAGAACGCGGTGTACGGCCTGCTCTCGAACAAGCCGAACATCTACCTGGTAGCACCCCAGGACTATCAGCATTTTGTCTGGCTGATGGGACGTTCGCACTTCATCCTCAGCGACTCCGGCGGTGTCCAGGAAGAGGCCCCGGCCATCGGCAAGCCCTTGCTGGTGCTGCGCGAGGTCACCGAACGGCCGTCGGTGCTGGAAGGCGGCACCGTGCTGCTGGTGGGCACCGATCGCGAGCGCATCGTGCACCACGCCAGCGAACTGCTGGACGATGCACAGCTGCATGCCCGCATGAGCCGCGTGCACAGCCCCTACGGTGACGGCCGCGCCAGCGAACACATCGCCCGCCGCCTGTGCTCCTGGCTGGAGGCCCAAGCCCCCCGTACTCCGGCATGAGCCCGGGCAGCCCCCGCGGTCCGCAGTCGCAAAACGTCCAGTTGGCCATATGGCTCCACACTCTGTGCGAGAACTGGAAGCTACCGGTCACTGGCAGGTACCTGCCAATTGAACTGGACGACCTACACTTTCAAGCAGCGGATCGTCGCGCCCCCTCCAACCCCAGCGCGGTGTTCTCCCTGCGCTATCGCCCCTGGGGCAAGCCGCTGCAGGATCATCAGCTCACATCCAAGGCCCGCGATGTTCAGAACCCTTGAAGAACAAGTGTTCAAACAGGCCGCTCCGGCGGCCCTGAAGCTTGAATTCGCGCAACATGATTTCGAACGCCTGCGCAGTTTCTGCGTCCTGATCTACACCGCCAGCATCCTGATCTGGCTGATCTTCGACCTGATCGTCAGCTTTCCCGGGCAGCAGGGCTTCACCGCCTATTCGATGGTCTTTCTGAGCATTCTGTCCTTCACCACCATCATCCTCGGCTTCACCCGCCAGGGCCGGCACTTCCAGTGGGTCAACCTGCTGTTCGTGCTGACCATCACCATCGGCGTACGCCTGGTGATCGAGGGGCTGCCCATCGACCAGCGCCCGGTCTGGCTGATTCTCGGCGCGTCGAGCATGCTCTACGGCGCCTCGGTGATGCCTCTGCGACGCTGGTCGTTCGTCAGCGCGATCTTCATCACTTGGCTGGTGCTCAATCCGTTCTGGCGCACCAGCACTACCCTGCAGGAACTCAAGGGGCTGCTGGTGCTGGTGTACGCGCTGTTTCTCAGCGCATTGACCCTCTACAGCTTCATCACCCTGCGCCGGGCCCGGCTGCACAACTACATCATGTCCAAGTTGCTGCTGGACCAGGCCTACCTCGACACCCTCACCGAGATCCCCAACCGCCGCTCGTTCATGGCCCGCGCCGGCCAGCGCCTGCAGGCTCTGCCCCGGGAGCACGACCATTACCTGGCGATGGTCGACATCGACAACTTCAAGAAGGTCAACGATGTGTACGGGCATGACATCGGCGACGAAGTGCTCAAGCGCATCGCCGCCGATATCAAGGGAGTGATGAGGGATTTCGACTATGCCCGCCTGGGCGGCGAGGAGTTCGCCATCTACCTGGCCGACGTGCCCCGCGCGGATGTGGAGGCGCTGGCCACGCGACTGTGCCAGGTGGTGCGCGACCAGCCGACCCGGCACCCGGTGACCATCAGCATGGGCCTGGCCCGGGTCGAGCCTGGCGAAACCCTGAACCAGGCCCTGATCAAGGCCGACCAGGCGCTGTACGAATCCAAGCACGGCGGCAAGGATCGCTATACCTTCCATCCAGCCGCCAGGCCCGCACCACCCACGTAGGAGCTGGCTTGCCAGCGAAGAGGCCCCAGTGTCAGTCCACGCTCCTGCGCGACAGCAGCACCTGGGTTACCCGGCGCTCCTCCACTGCCCTGACCTGCAGGCTCCAGCCCGCCCACTCCACCCGATCGCCCTTGACCGGCAGGCGGTCCAGCAGGCTCATCACCAGACCGGCCAGGGTCTGGTAGTCCTCGGTGGGTTCTGCGCCGAAGCCGGTCCGCTGGCGTACCTGAGGCAGGTTCAGCGCACCATTGACCAGGAACCCGCCCTCTTCTTCGATCACATCCGGGCCTTCGATCTCGCTGGCATCCGGCAGCTCGCCGGCAATGGATTCGAGAATGTCGGTCATGGTCAGGATGCCCATGAAGTCACCGAATTCGTTGATCACAAAGGCAATGTGGGTGGACGCCTGGCGCATCTGTTCCAGGGCGTTGAGGATCGAAAAGCTGTCCAGCAGGTTGATGGTCTTGCGCGCCAGATGCTCAAGGTTCGGCTCGCTGCCCGCCAGGTACTCCTTGAGCAGTTCCTTCTTGTGCACGAAGCCCAAAGGCTCATCCACCGCGCCATCGCGAATCAGCGGCAGGCGCGAGTACGAAGAATGCATCAGCTTGGTACGAATACTCTCCGGGCTGTCCGTAAGGTCGATGCAGTCGACCTCGGCACGCACCGTCATCAGGCTGCGGATCGGCCGCTCCGCCAGTTGCAGCACACCACTGATCATCACCCGCTCACGGCGGTCGAACAGCTCGCTGCTGGGGGCCTCATCAGTTTCCAGCAAGTCGGCAATTTCCTCGCCCACTTCTTCTGCCGCCAGCCTGCGCCCACCCAGCAGGCGCATCACCGCATAGGCCGTGCGCTCGCGCATCGGCCGCAGGCCCTGCATGGATTTCTTGCGCCGGGCCCGGGCGATCTGGTTGAACACCTCGATCAGGATCGAGAAGCCGATGGCCGCATACAGGTAGCCCTTGGGAATATGGAAACCCAAGCCTTCGGCGGTCAGGCTGAAGCCGATCATCATCAAGAAGCCCAGGCACAGCATGATCACCGTCGGGTGCGCGTTGACAAAGCGGGTCAGCGGCTTACTGGCGACGATCATCACGCCGATGGACACCACCACCGCGATCATCATCACCGACAGGTGCTCGACCATGCCCACCGCGGTGATCACCGCGTCCAGGGAGAACACCGCATCGAGCACCACGATCTGCGCCACGATCGGCCAGAACAAGGCGTAAGTGGTACTGCCGGCGCGCTGGCTGACATGGCCCTCCAGGCGCTCATGCAACTCCATGGTGGCCTTGAACAGCAGGAACACACCACCGAACAGCATGATCAGGTCACGCCCCGAGAAGCTGTGCTCGAAGACCTCGAACAGCGGCTGGGTCAGGGTCACCATCCACGAGATGCTGGCCAGCAGGCCCAGGCGCATCAACAACGCCAGGGACAGGCCGATGATCCGTGCACGGTCGCGCTGCTCGGGCGGCAGCTTGTCCGCGAGGATGGCGATAAACACCAGGTTGTCGATGCCCAGCACCAGCTCCAGGACGATCAGGGTCAAAAGGCCAAGCCAGGCCGTGGGGTCTGCGATCCATTCCATAACGACGACTCAAGTGCTCCGGAAAATTCAAACGGCCAGGCGCGACGCAGCGCCAAGGTGCAGTGGCTGCAAAACCTCGGGTACGGGCGGATAAAGGCAGGAAGTGGCAAGTGCCAGGCAAGTGCAACCGGGAGAATGGCTGCCTGAGCGTCTGGGGCTCAGGGCCGCCGGATGGCGCGAGAAGTCATGGGGCAAAGCGAGGAAAGAGCGCCGACTGGGGGGCTCCGAGAGCGTGTTCATGCAAGTCCTGAAGGAAAAAACGGACTTGGAGATTACAGGGAGGGCAAGGCGATTCCCCAGCGGGAAATCATTACAAGATTTTATCCGGCCCGCGTCTCTGACGCAGGCCGGCACCGCTACAACTGCTCGGAAATCTCGATCAGGTTCAGGTCCGGGTCCCGCAGGTACACCGAACGGATCGGGCCGGTGGCGCCGGTGCGCGGCACCGGCCCTTCGATGATCGGCCAGTTGGCCCGTTGCAGATGGGCAATCACCTGTTCCAGGGGCACGCTGGCGATGAAGCACAAATCCAGCGCCCCCGGCACCGGCAGGTGGGCCTTGGGCTCGAACTCCTGGCCGCGCACATGCAGGTTGATCTTCTGGTTGCCGTACTTGAAGGCCTTGCGCCCGCCGGCAAAGGTTTCCAGTTGCATGCCCAGCACGCGGACGTAGAAATCCTCGGCGGCAATCGGGTCGATGGTGGTCAGTACCAGGTGGTCAAGGTGGTCGATCATCGAAGACGCAGCTCCTGAAGCGAAAGGAATGGCCCGGGGATTATGCGACCCGGGCCATCGCTTGAACATGCCCCATCAGGCTTTGCCGCGGTACTCGCGCCGTACCTGCTCGATGTAGCGCACCACCGCCGGTGCCTGCTCGAAACGCCGGTGGATCAGCGACAGCCAGGACGTCGCCGAGCTGCCGCCAATCGGCCGGTACAGCACATGGGGCAGGCTGATGTGGCCCACCACCGACTCCGGCACCACTGCCACGCCCTGCCCCAGGGACACCAGGGCCAGTACCGCCACCAGGCCGCCGGGCTGGGGGCCCAGCTTGGGGGCGTAGGCACCCTGGGCCGCCACCTGCAAGGTGCCGCTGATCTGCTCCGGAAGAATGAAGGTTTCATTGAGCAGGTGTTCGGAGGCGATCTGCGGCAGGCGGCACAGCCAGGATTCATCGGACAGCGCCAGGACAAAGCCCTCGGCGTCCAGGCGAATGGCCTCGACCCCTTCCGGCAATGTCATGGGCGAGCGAATGTAGCCCACGTCCAGGCGACCATCGGCAATCCGCGCCGGCAGCGTCGCCATCGGGCACTCCCGCACGTTGAGGCTGACGTCCGGGCAGTCGCGGCCAAAGCCCTGCACCTGTTTCTGCAACAGCCCGCAATACACCGCCGAGGCCACATAGCCCAGTTCGATATGGCCGATCTCGCCGCGCCCGGCACGCTGGGCATTGCGCTGGGCAAACTCGAACTGGCGCACCGTGGCCTCGGCTTCCAGCAGCAGGGTGGCGCCGGCCTCGGTCAGGCTGACCTCGCGTTGCTGGCGCAGGAACAGCCGGGTGCCAAGGGTGTTCTCCATGTCCTGGATCTGCCGGCTCAGGGTGGGCGGGGCAATCCCCAATTGCTCGGCGGCGCGGGTGAAATTGCGCTGCCGGGCCACCGCCAGGAAGTAGCGAAAGTGACGAATTTCCATGATGGGCATTAGCTCAAAGGTAATGAACTGGTCGCCAGCAGCTAACGAAGACCACGAAAGGCCGGGATAAGCTGAGCGAACCTTCACAGTAGAGAGCCTCTGCCATGCGCGTCAAACCCCTGTTTCTGGCAATGATCACCTGCTGCGTGCTGCAGACTGCGGCAGCCGAGGACAGCCGCCCCGTCGTTGCCCACAAGGCAATCCTTACCCTGGACAACGCCCAGCGCCTGCTCAGGGCCGCCCAGCAAACCGCCCAGGCCAAGGGCTGGCCCTGCGCCGTGGCAATCGTCGACGACGGCGGCTGGCCGATACTGGGCGCGCGCATGGACGGCGCCCCGGTGGTGGCCGGAGTCGAGCTGGCCCAGGGCAAGGCACGCACCTCGGCGCTGTTCAAGCGGCCTTCCGGGGATCTGGAAAACGCCGTCAATGGCGGCCGCCCCGCGGCCCTCAGCGCCGGCCTGGTGATGATGAAAGGCGCCCAGCCGATCATCGTCGACGGCCAGGTGATCGGCGCCATCGGGGTCAGTGCCGACACCCCGGCCCACGACGATGAAATCGCCCTGGCCGCCCTCGCCACCCTCAGTCGGCAGGCCACGCAATGAACCGCTCCGTCAACCCGCGCCTGACCCTGCTCACCGCCTCCGGGGTCTGTTCGCTGATCGTTCTGGACACCAACATCGTCGCCGTGGCGCTGCCGAGCATCGCCCGTGACCTGGGGGCCAACTTCGCCGATATCGAGTGGGTGGTCAGCGCCTACATGCTGGCCTTCGCCGCCCTGCTGCTGCCCGCCGGCAGCCTGGCCGACCGCTTCGGCCGCAAGCGCACCCTGCTCTGCGGCCTGGGCCTGTTCATCCTCGCCTCCCTGGGCTGCGGCGCGGCGCCCAACGCCCTGCTGCTGGACATCGCCCGGGCGCTCAAGGGGGTGGGCGCGGCGCTGCTGCTGACCTCGGCCCTGGCCTCCATCGGCCATACCTTCCACGACGAAGTGGAGCGGGCCAAGGCCTGGGCCTTCTGGGGCGCCTGCATGGGCATGGCCATGACTGCCGCGCCCACGGTCGGCGGGCTGATCACCGAGTACTTCGGCTGGCGCTGGATCTTCTACTTCAACCTGCCGGTGGGTGCGCTGCTGCTGTGGAGTGTGCTGCGCAACGTGCCGGAATCCCGCGATACCCAGGCGGCGCGCCTCGACCCCTGGGGCAGCCTGGCCTTCAGCGCCAGCCTGCTGTGCCTGATCTGGGGCCTGATCGAGGCCAACCGCATCGGCTGGAGCCATCCGGCCACCACCACCCGCCTGCTGGCAGGCGTGGCGCTGCTGGGGCTGTTCGTGCTGATCGAGCGGCTGCAAAGCCGGCCCATGGTGGACCTGCAACTGTTCCGCCACCCGCGCTTCATCGGCGCCCTGCTGGGCATGTTCGCCTACGCCGGCTGTGCCCAGGTGATGATGACGCTGCTGCCCTTCTACCTGCAGAACGGCCTGGGCTTCTCGGCCATCGCCTCGGGCCTGGGCATGCTGCCCTTCGCCCTGACCATGCTCATCTGCCCGCGGATCGGCGCACGCCTGGCCGGGCGCTATGCGCCGGCCACGCTGATGGCCGCAGGGCTGACCCTGGTGGGCTGCGGCAACCTGCTCAGCGCCTGGGCGGTACACGCCGGGGGCTACCTGAACTTCGCCCTGGCAATCGCCGTGACCGGCGCCGGGGCCGGCTTGCTCAATGGCGACACGCAGAAAAACATCATGGCCTGCGTGCCCCGGGAGCGCACCGGCATGGCCTCGGGCATGAGCACCACCATGCGCTTCAGCGCCATCATGCTGGCCATCGGGGTGTTCGGTGCGCTGCTGGCCAGCCATACCCAGCAGCTCTTGCAGGGCAGCCTGCACGCCGTGCCCGGGCACTGGCTGGAGCAGGCACCGGAGATTGCCTCACGGGTGGTGGCCGGGGACATGCAGGGCGCGATGGCCGGCTTGCCGCCCGATGCACGGGCCTTGGTCGAGCCCCTGGCCCGGCAGGCCTTTGTCGGTGGTTTCGGCCTGGTGCTGACGGTGGCCGGGATGCTCGCCCTGCTCGGCGCCCTGGTGGTGGGCCGGCTGATGCGCAACCCGCTGCCCCAGGCGTCGGGGCTGACGCTGAAGCTGCAATAGCCCAGGCACTGCACAAACCGCTGCCGCGCCTGCGGCAGCGGTCCTGGCCCGCCCGCTTGCAATTTCACAACACTCGTTCAATTGCTGGGGCAATCCGCCACGGTTAAGGTGCGCCCTTCGCAACGCCCCATTGAATGGATAACGAGGTGAGCGTGAAGCCTTCAAGCGTGATCGTGGTGGGCGCCGGGATTGTCGGCGCCGCCATTGCCTACCACCTGGCCCGCCAGGGCGCGCAGGTGACCGTGCTGGAACAGGACAGCCCGGGCTCGGGCGTCACCCGCCATTCCTTTGCCTGGATCAACCCCCACGGCGAGTTCCCGGCAGCCGCCCGCGCCCCGCGGGCCCAGGCGCTGGCAGACTACCGCCGCCTGCAGCACGAACTGCCGGCCTTGCAGATCCGCTGGTCCGGCGCGCTGACCTACGGCGCGGCCGACCAGCAAGCGCCAGATACCGACGAGCCAACCGCCGAGACCTCGACCCAGTGGCTGGACCGGGCCGGGGTTGGCCAACTGGAACCCCACCTGCAAGTGCTGCCGGAGCGTGCCCGCTATGCACCCGGCGAAGGCAGCCTGGACCCGGTGGCCGCCACCCGCACCCTGCTCGATGCGGCCTGCACCCACGGCGCCCGGATGTTCGACCAGACCCAGGTACTTGGCTTGCGGGTCGAAGGCCAGCGGGTACTCGGAGTAAACACCGCCGCCGGGCTCCACCGTGCCGACCAGGTGCTGCTCGCCAGCGGCTGCGCCACCCCGGCCCTGCTCGCGCCCCTGGGTATTCAGTTGCCGGTGCAGGCCTCGCCGTCGATCCTGATCCGCATCAATGCGCCACCGGGCCTGGTCAAGACCCTGGTCTCCAACAGCCAATTGGAAATCCGCGAAGCGGCGGACGGCAGCCTGCTGCTGGCCGAGGACTATATCGATGCCCAGGGTCCACAGGGGCCCGAGGCCATCGCGCAACAGGCCCTGGCCAGCATCCGCCAGCTGTTCCGTGGCGCCCAGGCCATCACCTTGCGCAGCGTGGAAGTCGGCCTGCGGCCGATGCCCGGGGACCAACTGCCGATCATCGGCCCCAGCACCCGCTACCAGGGCCTGTACCTGGCGGTGATGCACGCCGGCGTGACCCTGGCCCCCACGGTGGCACGCCTGATCTGCCAGGAACTGCTGCACGGGCAAACCTGCGCCGAACTGGCCGCCTGCCGACCGGCACGCTTCGCCTGAACACCAGCCCCTGTCGCCACACCGCGGCAGGGCCTGCAAGATTTCACGGAATCATCCGCACTCGCCTGTTGTCCTCATTTGATTGCACGACTTCTTAAGCGGACCGCAGGAGCTCTTCATGGCGAACATCACCATCGCCCAGCAACTGGCAACCACCCTTGAACAGGCCGGGGTCAAGCGTATCTGGGGGCTGACCGGCGACAGCCTCAACGGCCTCACCGACGCTCTGCACAGCATGCAGACCATCGAGTGGATGCATGTGCGCCACGAAGAGGTGGCCGCCTTTGCCGCCGGCGCCGAAGCCGCCACCACCGGGCAACTGGCGGTGTGCGCCGGCAGCTGCGGGCCGGGCAACCTGCACCTGATCAATGGCCTGTTCGACTGTCACCGCAACCATGTGCCGGTACTGGCCATCGCCGCACAGATCCCCTCCTCGGAGATCGGCCTCGACTATTTTCAGGAAACCCACCCTCAGGAGCTGTTCAAGGAGTGCAGCCACTTCGTCGAACTGGTGAGCAACCCGGCGCAGATGCCCGAGGTGCTCCACCGAGCCATGCGCAGCGCGATCCTCAACCGCGGCGTGGCGGTGGTGGTGATCCCCGGCGACGTGGCCCTGCAACAGGTGCCCGCCGCCAGCAAGCCATGGCCGGCCCTGCACGCACCGCGCACCCTGCCCGCCCCGCACGACCTGGACAAACTGGTGGAACTGCTGAGCCAGAGCAAGGCCGTGACCCTGCTCTGCGGCAGCGGCTGCGCCGGTGCCCACGATCAGGTGGTGGCCCTCGCCGACGCCCTCGGTGCACCGGTGGTGCACGCGCTGCGCGGCAAGGAGCACGTGGAGTGGGACAACCCCTTCGACGTCGGCATGACCGGCCTGATCGGCTTCAGCTCCGGCTACCACGCCATGCTCAACTGCGACACCCTGGTGATGCTCGGCACCGACTTTCCCTATCGCCAGTTCTACCCCAGCGACGCCTGCGTCATACAGATCGACCGCAACCCCCAGGCCCTGGGCCGGCGAGTGCCACTGGACCTGGGGATCGCCGCCGACGTCGGCGAAACCCTCGCCGCACTGCTGCCGCGCCTGCCCTATAAGGGCGACCGCCGCTTTCTCGAAGAATCCCTCAAGCACTACGCCAAGGCGCGCCAGGGCCTGGACGACCTGGCCCAGCCCTCGCCCGCTGGCCGGCCGATCCACCCGCAGTACCTGACCCGGCTGCTCAGCGAACTGGCAGACCAAGACGCCATCTTCACTGCCGACGTCGGCACCCCCACGGTGTGGGCCGCGCGCTACCTGAAAATGAACGGCCAGCGGCGCCTGCTGGGCTCTTTCAACCACGGCTCCATGGCCAACGCCATGCCCCAGGCCATGGGCGCCCAGGCCGCCTTCCCCCAGCGCCAGGTGATCTCGCTGTCCGGCGATGGCGGCTTCAGCATGCTGATGGGCGACTTCATCTCCCTGGCCCAGCTCAAGCTGCCGGTGAAGATCGTGGTCTACGACAACGCCTCCCTGGGTTTTGTCGCCATGGAAATGAAATCCGCCGGCTACCTGGACACCGGCACCGACCTGCACAACCCGGACTTTGCCGCCATGGCCAACGCCATGGGCATTCTCGGCCTGCGGGTGGAAAACTCCGAAGAACTGGAAGGCGCCCTGCGCACCGCCCTGGCCCATGACGGCCCGGTGCTGGTGGACGTGGTCACCGCCACCCAGGAACTGGCCATGCCGCCGGCCATCAAGCTGGAACAGGCCAAGGGCTTCAGCCTGTACATGCTCAAGGCGGTGATGAGCGGGCGTGGCGACGAGGTGATCGAACTGGCCAGGACCAATTGGCTCAAGGACAGTTGGTTCAAGATCACCTAGAAAGGCTCTACCCCCGGGCATGCCATCGCAGCCTCTAATGGACCCACATTAGAGGCCTGTGTCCATGAAAAGGGTGGCAGTAGCATCCAACGAGGGTGGCGTTGGGAAAACCACCTCCCCGCCTCGCTTCTCATCCATCAAGACGTTTCGACTGCATGCCAACGGATTGGCCGTAAGCACAAGCGGGACAAGAAAACCGTCGCGTTCCTTCAGTGATCCGATCATTTTTGAGCGGCTCGCCTCTCTCAAGATCGGTGGCGGATGAAGGCATGCCCAAACTTCAGCCCCCCCCTCAGCGGCCGACTGATCAGGCGCAAAAAACCTACGCAATATTTTCCTTTAGACCAAATGCCTTTGCTTTTTTGAATGCTAATTCGGAAACGGAAGGTGCATCGCTTTTCCGGCAGGCTAGAGTCTAAAACCGACAAGCACATTGATGTGCCTCTTGCACGGATGCACAGAGACTGGCGGCCTTCCCCTCCTCACAGACAGCCCGCCTCGAAACAGGGAGTGTTATGAACAAGCCAATCAAGAATATCGTCATCGTGGGCGGCGGCACCGCGGGCTGGATGGCCGCTTCGTACCTCGTCCGGGCGCTCCAACAGCAGGTAAACATCACGCTCATCGAGTCTGCGGCGATCCCCCGGATCGGCGTGGGCGAGGCGACCATCCCGAGTTTGCAGAAGGTGTTCTTCGACTTCCTCGGGATACCGGAGCGGGAGTGGATGCCCCAAGTGAACGGCGCCTTCAAGGCCGCGATCAAGTTCGTGAACTGGAGAAAATCTCCCGACCCATCGCGCGAAGATTACTTCTACCATTTGTTCGGCAGCGTGCCGAACTGCGACGGCGTGCCGCTTACCCACTACTGGCTGCGCAAGCGCGAACAGGGCTTCCAGCAGCCGATGGCGTACGCGTGCTATCCGCAGCCCGGGGCCCTCGACGGCAAGCTGGCACCCTGCCTGGCCGACGGCACCCGCCAGATGTCCCACGCGTGGCACTTCGACGCGCACCTGGTGGCCGACTTCTTGAAGCGCTGGGCCGTCGAGCGCGGGGTGAATCGCGTGGTCGACGAGGTCGTGGAGGTTCAACTGAACGACCGCGGCTACATCTCCACCCTGTTAACCAAGGAAGGGCGGACGCTGGAGGCGGACCTGTTCATCGATTGCTCCGGCATGCGGGGGCTGCTGATCAATCAGGCCCTGAAGGAACCCTTCATCGACATGTCCGACTACCTGCTGTGCGACAGCGCGGTCGCCAGCGCCGTGCCCAACGACGACGCGCGCGAGGGGGTCGAGCCTTACACCTCCGCGATTGCCATGAACTCGGGATGGACCTGGAAGATTCCGATGCTGGGCCGGTTCGGCAGCGGCTACGTCTTCTCGAGCAAGTTCACCTCGCGCGACCAGGCCACCGCCGACTTCCTCAAACTCTGGGGCCTCTCGGACAATCAGCAGCTCAACCAGATCAAGTTCCGGGTCGGGCGCAACAAGCGGGCGTGGGTCAACAACTGCGTCTCGATCGGGCTGTCGTCGTGCTTTCTGGAGCCCCTGGAATCGACGGGAATCTACTTCATCTACGCGGCGCTTTACCAACTCGTGAAGCACTTCCCAGACACCTCGTTCGACCCGCGGTTGCGCGACGCATTCAACGCCGAGATCGTCTACATGTTCGACGACTGCCGGGACTTCGTCCAGGCGCACTATTTCACTACGTCGCGCGAAGACACGCCGTTCTGGCTCGCGAACCGGCACGAACTGCGGCTCTCGGACGCCATCCAGGAGAAGGTTGAGCGCTACAAGGCCGGGCTGCCGCTGACCACCACCTCGTTCGACGATTCCACGTACTACGAGACCTTCGACTACGAATTCAAGAACTTCTGGTTGAACGGCAACTACTACTGCATCTTTGCCGGCCTGGGCATGCTGCCCGACCGGTCGCTGCCGCTCCTGCAGCACCGACCGGAGTCGATCCAGAAGGCCGAGGCGATGTTCGCCAGCATCCGGCGCGAAGCCGAGCGCCTGCGCACAAGCCTGCCGACGAACTACGACTACCTGCGGTCACTGCGTGACGGCGCGCAGCTGTCGCGCAACCAGCACGGGCCGACGCTCGCGGCTCAGGAACGCCAGTAGTGGAACGCACCTTGAACCGGGTATCCGCATTCGCGGCCACGCACGCTGCCGTGGCGGCTTGCGATCCGCTACAGGCGCGCGCGCTGGTTCTGCAGCTGCCGGCCCTGAACCGTGACAAGGACGTGCCCGGCATCGTCGGCCTGCTGCGCGAGTTCCTCCCGGTGCGCGGCGTGCCCTCCAGCTGGGGCTTCGTCGAAGCCGCCGCCGCGATGCGGGACATCGGTTTCTTCCTGGGGTCGCTCAAGCGGCACGGACATGAGCCCGTGGACCTGGTGCCTGGGCTTGAACGGGTGCTGCTCGACCTGGCACGGGTGACCGACTTGCCGCCGCGCGAGACACTCCTGCATGTGACGGTCTGGAACCCGGCGGCGGCCGATGCGCAGCGGAGCTACACCGGGCTGCCCGACGAAGCGCACCTGCTCGAGAGCGTGCGCATTTCGATGGCGGCCCTCGAGGCGGCCATCGCGTTGACCGTCGAGCTGTCCGATGTATCCCTGCGCTCGCCCGCGTTCGCGCAAGGGTGCGATGAGCTGGAAGCCTACCTGCAGAAAATGGTCGAATCGATCGTCTACGCGTATCGCTTCATCTCGCCCCAGGTCTTCTACGATGAGCTGCGCCCCTTCTACGAACCGATTCGAGTCGGGGGCCAGAACTACCTTGGCCCCGGTGCCGTAGAAATGCCCCTCTTCGTGCTGGAGCACGTCCTGTGGGGCTCGCAATCGGACGACCCAGCTTATCGAGAATTCAAAGAGACGTACCTGCCCTACGTGCTTCCCGCGTACAGGGCGGTCTACGCTCGGTTCTCCACAAAGCCGGCGCTCATCGACCGCGCGCTCGACGAGGCGCGAGCGGCGGGTACGCAGGGCGAGCACGTCCGGGCTGGGCTGACGGCCCTCGAGCGGGTCTTCAAGGTCCTGCTGCGCTTCCGGGCCCCTCACCTCAAATTGGCGGAGCGGGCATACGAAGCCGGGCGCAGCGGCCCCACAACCGGCAGCGGGGGCTACGCGCCCAGCATGCTCGGCGATCTACTCACGCTCACCTGTGCCGCGCGGTCCCGCATCCGCGCCGCGCTCGATGAATCCTGATGCGCGCGACCCAGTGTTATCTCACAAGGAGAGTTTGCCCCCATGACTCAGAAGAGCCCCGCGAACGGACACGATAGCAACCACTTCGACGTAATCATCCTCGGTTCGGGCATGTCCGGTACCCAGATGGGGGCCATCCTGGCCAAACAACAGTTTCGCGTGCTGATCATCGAGCAGTCGTCGCACCCGCGGTTCACGATCGGCGAATCGTCGATCCCCGAAACGTCTCTCATGAACCGCATCATCGCTGATCGCTACGACATTCCGGAGCTCGGCCACATCACCTCGTTCTACTCGACGCAGCGTTACGTTTCGTCGAGCACGGGCATCAAGCGCAACTTCGGCTTCGTGTTCCACAAACCTGGCCAGGAGCACGACCCGAAGGAGTTCACCCAGTGCGTCATTCCCGAGCTGCCGTGGGGGCCGGAGAGCCATTATTACCGGCAAGACGTCGACGCCTATCTGTTGCAAGCGGCCATCAAATATGGCTGCACGGTCCGCCAGAAGACGAGCGTGACCGAATATCACGCGGACAAGGACGGCGTCGCGGTGACCACCGCCGAGGGCGAGCGGTTCACCGGCCGGTACATGATCGACTGCGGAGGCCCCGGCGCGCCGCTGGCGACCAAGTTCGGGCTCCGCGAAGAGCCGTGTCGCTTCAAGACGCACTCGCGCAGCCTCTACACGCACATGCTCGGGGTCAAGCCGTTCGACGACATCTTCAAGGTCAAGGGGCAGCGCTGGCGCTGGCACGAAGGAACCCTGCACCACATGTTCACGGGCGGCTGGCTCTGGGTGATTCCGTTCAACAACCACCCGCGCTCGACCAATAACCTGGTGAGCGTCGGCCTGCAGCTCGACCCGCGTGTCTACCCGAAAACCGACATTCCCGCGCAGCAGGAATTCGACGAGTTCCTCGCGCGGTTCCCGAGCATCGGCGCTCAGTTCCGGGACGCCGTGCCGGTGCGCGACTGGGTCAAGACCGACCGCCTGCAGTTCTCGTCGAACGCCTGCGTCGGCGACCGCTACTGCCTGATGCTGCACGCGAACGGGTTCATCGACCCGCTCTTCTCCCGGGGGCTCGAGAACACCGCGGTGACCATCCACGCGCTCGCGGCGCGCCTCATCAAGGCGCTACGCGACGACGACTTCTCCCCCGAGCGCTTCGAGTACATCGAGCGCCTGCAGCAAAAGCTTTTGGACCACAACGACGACTTCGTCAGCTGCTGCTACACGGCGTTCTCGGACTTCCGCCTATGGGACGCGTTCCACCGGCTGTGGGCGGTCGGCACTATCCTCGGGCAGTTCCGGCTGGTGCAAGCCCACGCGAGGTTTCGCGCGTCGCGCGACGAGGGCGACCTCGATCACCTCGACAACGACCCGCCGTACCTCGGGTACCTGTGCGCGGACATGGAGCAGTACTACCAGTTGTTCAACGACGCCAAAGCCGAGGTCGAGGCCGTGAGCGCCGGGCACAAGTCGGCCGAGGAGGCCGCGTTGCGGATTCACGCCCTCATCGACGAACGAGACTTCGCCAAGCCGATGTTCGGCTTCGGGTACTGCATCACCGGGGACAAGCCGCAGCTCAACAACTCGAAGTACAGCCTGATACCGGCGATGAAGCTGATGTACTGGACGCAAACCCGCGCGCCGGCAGAGGTGAAGAAGTACTTCGACTACAACCCGATGTTCGCGCTGCTCAAGGCGTACATCACCACCCGCATCGGCTTGGCTCTGAAGAAGTAGTCGGCCAAGGACGGCACACACGCGATGAACAACATTCAATTGGATCAAGCGAGCGTCAAGAAGCATCCCCCGGGGGCGTACGACGCGACCACACGCGTGGCCGCGAGCTGGTACGTCGCGATGCGCTCGAACGACCTCAGGGACAAGCCGAAGGAGTTGACGCTCTTTGGCCGTCCGTACGTGGCGTGGCGCGCAGCGACGGGGCAGGCCGTGGTGATGGACCGCCACTGCTCGCACCTGGGCGCGAACCTGGCTGACGGGCGGATCAAGGACGGGTGCATCCAGTGCCCGTTTCACCACTGGCGCTACGACGAGCAAGGCAAGTGCGTTCACATCCCCGGACACAGCGAGGTGGTGCGCCAGCTCGAGCCGGTGCCACGCGCGGCGCGCCAGCCGACGTTGGTCACCACCGAGCGATACGGCTACGTGTGGGTCTGGTACGGCTCCCCGCAGCCGCTGCACCCGCTGCCCGAAATCACCGCAGCCGACGTCGACAACGGCGACTTCATGCACCTGCACTTCGCGTTCGAGACGACGACGGCGGTCTTGCGGATCGTCGAGAACTTCTACGACGCACAGCACGCGACCCCCGTGCACGCGCTTCCGATCTCGGCCTTCGAGCTCAAGCTCTTCGACGACTGGAGCCGGTGGCCGGAGGTTGAGTCGCTGGCCCGGGCGGGCGCCTGGTTCGGTGCCGGGATCGACTTCCACGTGAACCGCTATTTCGGCCCCCTCGGCATGCTGTCGCGCGCGCTCGGCCTGAACATGTCGCAGATGAACCTGCACTTCGATGGCTACCCCGGCGGGTGCGTCATGACCGTTGCCCTGGACGCAGACGTCAAATACAAACTGCTCCAGTGTGTGACACCGGTGAGCGACGGCAAGAACATCATGCACATGCTCATCTCGATCAAGAAGGTGGGCGGCGTCCTGCGCCGTGCGACCGACTTCGTGCTGTTCGGGCTGCAGACCAGACAGGCAGCGGGGTACGACGTCAAAATCTGGAACGGGATGAAGCCCGACGGCGGCGGCGCGTACAGCAAGTACGACAAGCTCGTGCTCAAGTACCGTGCGTTCTACCGCGGCTGGGTCGACCGTGTCGCGAGTGAGCAGTAATGCGTGAGGCCGAGCCGGTAGCGGCCGCGTCGCGCTGCCCGGCGCTTGCGAACCTTTCGAGCTGCGTCACGGAGATCACGGCGTACGGCGCGGCGGGCCCGCTTGGGCTCGCGGCCACCCGCTTGGTGTCGGTGTCGCTCTTTGCGAGGTATCCATGACCATCTGGCTGTTGCAACTCGTGCTGGTGATCGCGCTCTGCAACCTCTGCGGCCGCCTTGCCGAACGGCTCGGCCAGTGCGCGGTGGTCGGCGAGATCGCGGCCGGCCTGCTGTTGGGGCCTTCGCTGTTCGGCGTGATCGCACCCAGTTTCTACGACCTGTTGTTCGGCCCACGTACGCTGTCAGCCATGGCGCAAGTCGGCGAAGTCGGCCTGATACTGCTGATGTTTCAGATCGGTCTGCATATGGAGTTGAGCGAGACGCTGCGCGGCAAGCGCTGGCGCATACCTGTCGCGATCGCGGCGGGCGGGCTCATCGCGCCGGCCGCGATCGGCATGATCGTCGCCATCGTCTCGAAAGATACGCTCGCCAGCGACGTGCCGGCGCTGCCCTACATACTCTTTTGCGGTGTCGCGCTTGCGGTATCAGCGGTGCCGGTGATGGCGCGCATCATCGACGACCTGGCGCTCGGCGCCATGGTCGGCGCACGGCACGCAATGTCTGCCGCGATGCTGACGGATGCGCTCGGCTGGATGCTGCTGGCAACGATTGCCTCGCTATCGAGCGGGCCTGGCTGGGCATTTGCGCACATGCTCGTCAGCCTGCTCGTGTACCTGGTGCTATGCGCGCTCCTGGTGCGCTTCGTGGTGCGACCGGTGCTTGCGCGGCTCGCCTCGACTGCGCATGCGACGCGCGACCGCTTGGCCGTGTTGCTCTGCTTTGTAATAGCCTCGGCACTCGCGACGTCGCTGATCGGATTCCATAGTGCATTTGGCGCACTTGCGGCGGCGCTGTTCGTGCGGCGCGTGCCCGGCGTCGCGAAGGAGTGGCGCGATAACGTCGAAGGTTTCGTCAAGCTTGTACTGATGCCGGTGTTCTTCGCGTGTGCGGGGCTGCATGCGTCGGTCGGCACGATCGACGACGCGGCATCCTGGATGTGGTGCGGGGTATTCCTCGTGGGCGGATTCATCGGCAAGTTCGGCGGCAGCTATCTGGGCGCGCGTGGCACAGGGCTGGCGCCGCACGATGCGATGCTGGTGAGCTCGTTGATGAATACGCGCGGGTTGATGGAGCTGATCGTCCTGTCAATCGGCCTGCAGATGCAGATTCTTCCGCCAAAGGTCTACACGATCCTCGTGGTGTTCGCACTGGTGACGACGGCGCTGACCGCACCGCTGGTTCGATTCACGCTGCGCATGCAAACCCGCGCAATGAGCCAACAGGCCGCCTGAGCCAGCTTGAGGGGAGAGCTCACCATGAATGCTGCCACCGAAACCAAAGTTCACGATTTGCTCGATGCCGAGGGCCGCGATGTCCGCGATGCCCGTGAACTGCGCAACGTGCTGGGGCAGTTTGCTACCGGTGTGACCGTGATCACCACCCGCACCGCTGACGGCCGCAACGTCGGCGTGACGGCCAACTCGTTCTCCTCACTGTCGCTGTCACCGGCGCTGGTGCTCTGGAGCCTGGCACGCACGGCACCGAGCCTGAAGGCCTTTTGCTCGGCGAGCCACTTCGCCATCAACGTACTGGGCGCGCACCAGCACCACCTGTCGGAGCAGTTCGCACGGGCAGCAGCCGACAAGTTCGCCGGTGTAGCTCATTCCTATGGCAAGGCGGGAGCCCCGGTGCTGGACGATGTGGTGGCAGTGCTGGTGTGCCGCAACGTCACCCAGTACGAGGGCGGTGACCACCTGATCTTCATTGGCGAGATCGAACAATACCGCTACAGCGGCGCAGAACCGCTGGTCTTTCATGCAGGCCAGTACCGGGGTCTAGGGAGCAATAGAGCAGAAAGCGTCCTCAAGCACGAATAGCCTGGCTCATGTGATCTTTTACCGGGAAGGGTCACTGATCCAGGTGCCCCTGGATGTGGCAGCAGCTCGACCTCAGTGGCTCGCTCGCAGCGCCTCAGCGAACAACCAGCCCGACCGGCCAAGCGCCCGCGACAGCTGTTTGTAGTTTCCCTCCTCCTCCTCCTCCTCCTCCTCCTCCTCCTCCTCCTCCTCCTCTGAAGTCGATCCGACACCCACGCCAGGACATGAATAATCACTATTGGGTTTGTGCCCAATGAAAAAGCCCTTGTAGTACGTTTTTTTCGAATGCCTTAGGCCCTTGAAGCCTGGCCATCCCAGCGCGAGGCTTGCCCAGGCGCTGCTGATTGAGGCTCAGAAAATGCATTTGATAATCATTTGCAATCAAGGATAGAATCCCGCCCCCTCGTCTGATCCCGCCTTGAATGATCGCCGCCGTGTCTTATCTCAGCGATAAACTCGAGCTCTACCTTTCCCACCGTACCGCGCTGGTCGACTATTCGGCGCCCATTGTCGGTTGTCGGGCTCAAGCCGAAGAAGTGGTCCAGGAGGCCTGGCTGCGCTTCTGCGGCCAGGCCGATAGTGCCGCCCAGCCGAGCAACCCGGTGGGCTACCTGTACCGCATCGTGCGCAACCTGTCCTTTGACCTGCTGCGGCGCTCGACCCTGGAAAATCGTCATCCCGATGGCGCCGATCTGCTGAACGAGCTGCCCTCGAGTACGCCATCACCGGAGCATCAGGCGCTGCACAGCGACCAGTTGCGCCTGCTGCAAGATGCGCTGGCACTGCTGCCGGAGCGCACGCGCCGGGCCTTCCACATGCACCGCCTGCAACACCTGACCTTCCAGGAAATTGCCGCTGAGCTGAAGATCTCCTCCAGCTTGGCGCACCAGCTGGTGCGTGACGCACTGACCCACTGTGCGGAGCACCTGGCCGATGACTGATACCCCCTTGCCTCAACCTGTATCCGGTTCACTGAAGGACGACCCCGTGTGGCAGGCGGCGATGGATTGGCTGCTGCAATGCCATGCAGCGCCGGATGACGCCTTGCTGCAACAGGCCCATGCGCGCTGGCTGGCCGCTGACGAGCGCCATGCTGTCGCCTGGCGCAAGGCCGAGAAAGTCTGGTTGCTCAGTGGCGGCCTGGCGCCGCTGGAACCACCCGTGCCCCAGCCTTTGCCCACCCCGCTCCGGGCTCGGCGCAACAGGCCGCGGCGGGCACTGAAGGCGCTTGCACTGGCGGCCTGCCTGCTGTTGCTGGCCGGGCCGACACCACCGACCGCCCATACCAGCCCAGCCGGCGAGCACCGACAAGTGCTCTTGAGTGACGGCAGCCGTATTGAACTGGGCAGCGACAGCGCTATTCGAGTGGACTTCGAACCCGGTACGCGGGCGGTCACCCTGCTCAGGGGGCAGGCGTTCTTCGAGGTCAGCCACGATGCCTCGCGCCCGTTCACGGTGCAGGCTGCGGACGTCAAGGTCAGGGTCATAGGTACTGCATTCGACGTGGACCTCAGCCGCACCGCCGTGGTGGTAGCCGTGCAGAGCGGCGCTGTCCAGGTTCGCGATGGGCGCGGCGAACTCGCGGTGCCGGCCCTGGGCCCGGGCGATAGCCTTCGCCTTGGCCTGGACCAGGGCCCGCCGCAGCGCGGTCGGCTATTGCCTGGCCAGGTTGCCCCCTGGCGCCAGTGGCAGTTGCTGGTCAATGACCGGCCACTCTCCGAGGTGGTTGAAGCGCTGCAGGACTATTACCCCGGTGTACTGCTATTGACGGACCCTGCTCTGGGCGAGCGGCGCATCACCGCTTCGCTGAACCTGCGCTCGCCAGTCAGCGCACTGCAACTGGCGATCGCTCCGTTGGGTGGGCATCTGCGGCAATGGGGCCCCTACCTCACGCTGATCCGCAAAGAGCCGCAAGTGCCGGCAAAACAATAAATTTCAAAATTTTCTGGAAGTTCTCGATCGCCGTTCGTTTATTGCCCCGCTGAGTTAATCATAATTATTCTCATTAGCATGTGCGTATTGTTCGCACTGAACGGGGAGTTCACCAGAGCATGTCCATTTTCCCCCAACAGGGACTACAGGGTTGCCGACGCAGTGCGCGGCTGTTGTGGCTGTCAGTGGGGCTGGCGGTGTCCCTGCCGGCCTTGGCCAGTGACCATCGGACACGGCATAGCATCGACATCGCACGCCAGCCGTTAAGCACGGCGCTAATGGCGCTGGCACAGCAGACCGGCCTGCAGATCAGCGTCGAGAGCCAACTGCTGCTCAACCTGAACGCTCCGGCGGTGCAGGGCGAACTGAGCGCCGAGCAGGCGCTGGCGAAACTGCTCAAGGGCAGCCAGCTGGAGTGGATCTACATCGGTGACGACGCGCTGATGGTGCAACGGGCGACTCGCCCGCGTACCGACCCGGTCCGCCTGGGCAATACCAAGGTGCCTGGCGAGTTGTCGCTGCCCCAGGGTGAAACCCGAGTGGACCGCGCGACGATCGAAGCAATGCCGGCGGGCAATGGCGACATCACCAGCCTGTTGCGCAGCCATCCCAACGTGCAGTTCGACGACGCTCAGCTGAGCAGCAAGACCCCTGGCGAAATCGGCCCGGCCAACATCAGCATCAACGGGGCGCAGTTCTACCAGAATGCCTTCCTGGTCGATGGCATCAACATGAACAATGACATCGATCCGGCCGAATACCGGGTGCAATTGCTGGACGCGGTACCGGGGCGCAGCCAGGGCCTGGCACTGGACACCGACCTGCTGGAGAACATCACGGTCCTGGACAGCAACGTGCCAGCGGCCTATGGCGGCTTCAACGGTGGCGTCATCGATGCACAGACCCGTGCACCGACCCAGGCGCTGCACGGCAAATTCTCGGTGCAGACCACCCGTTCCGCCTGGACCCAATATCACGTCGACGAAAGCGAAGAACAGCGCATGGAAAACTCGGGCTCTCCCGACGAGCAGCCCAAGTTCGACAAGGTCACCGTTCGTGGCACGCTGCAGGGCCACCTGACCGACAATTTCGGCCTGCTTGGCAGCTTCAGCCAGAAGCGCTCGACCATCCCCCTGGGTTTCTACTCCTACAACAATGTCGAGGAGATGGGCTTTCACGAGGAGAAGCAGCAACGGCGCATCGACAACTACTTCCTCAAGTCGGTATGGAAAGCCAGCGATCAACTCACTGTTGAGACCAGCGTGACCCATGCCCCCGAGGAGAGTCACTACTTCCGTGCCAACGTGGCCAACTCGGGTTATGACAACAAGGCCGGCGGCACCCAAGTGAACCTGCGCACCGTCTGGGATGGCGACCTGGCGCGCGTCGAACAGAACCTGGCGTGGAGCGGCCAGGAACAGAGCCGCCAATCCGACTCTGCCGACTACTGGACCTGGCGCAAGTCGGCCACCAAGGACTGGGGCATCGGCAACAAGGCCACCTCCAATACCCTTGAAGGCGGTTGGGGTGATATCGAGCAGCAGCAGCGTACCTGGCAGTACAAGCTCAATGCCGACTGGCGCAGCGTCGACTGGCTGGGCATGACTCACCGCCCGCAGACCGGCCTGGAGTTCTCCCGCCAGTACGTGCGCTACGAGCGCCTGACCGACAGCAGCACCTATGTCGCCCCCGCGGCCACCACTACCTGCACCAACGGCGCCGGGGTTACCGACAGCGTCGCCTGCAACATCGGCCAGACCCTGAACGGCTGGGCGGGCCAGTACATGAAAAGCCGTACCCGCTATGCCACTGGCGAATTCGACTTCACCACCACCTCCTGGGGCAGCTGGCTGCAGGACGAGATCACCCTCGGCCAACTGACCTTGCGCCCGGGCGTGCGCGTGGACAGCGACGACTACATGGACAAGACCACCTGGGCGCCGCGCTTCTCCCTGGAATATGACCTGTTCGGTGACCGCACCACCTTGCTCAATGCCGGCGTCAACCGTTACTACGGGCGCAGCGTCAGCAGCTGGCAGCTGCAGGACGGGCGCAACCGCCTGCGCTTCAACGAAACCCGCGACAGCCTGGACAAACCCTGGGTGGTCAAATCCAACGCGGCCAACCAGGTGCGCTTCAATCAGCTGGACATCCCCTACGACGACGAGCTGATGCTGGGCGTGGTGCAGCAATGGGCCGGGGTCGAATATGCCCTCAAGTATGTCAATCGCAAGGGACGCGACCAGGTGGTTCAGGTGTCCGGCAAGACCTTGGGCGAGCCCTCCACGGACCCGACGCTGGCGAGCAACTACACCACCTACACCAACGACGGCAAGAGCGAGACCGACACCTACACCCTGACGGTGACACCGTTGCAGCGCTGGACACTGCTGGGCACCCAGACCGGCGGGCAACTGGCGCTCAACTGGACCGACAGCAAGGCCTCCGCACCGACCTACGTCGCCGCCGAGAACCTGTACTACCAGAACAGTGTCATCCAGTACCAGGGCAGCTTCATCAATTATGACGACCGCCCGGCCAGCAACTTCAACCGGCCCTGGACGGCCCGCCTGACGACCATCACCGAGATCCCCCAGGCCAATCTGCAGTGGAGCAACTTCTGGCGCTACCGCGCCGGCTACAAGCGCATTGGCGACACGGGGCGCAATGTGGACTACATGGGGACCTCGGTGGATGTCTGGGAGGAACAGAAATTCCAGGCGGCTCTGACCTGGGACACGCGCCTGGGCTGGCGTATTCCCACCGCCAGGGACCAGAACGTGTTCATCAATGTCGACGTGTTCAACGTGCTCGACAAGAAGTCGGTCAATGCCAACCAGACGGTCAACAGCAACTCGGTCTCGACCTATGAGGTGGGCCGCCAGTACTGGCTCGAAGTCGGATACGCGTTCTGAAATGCGCCGGTCCCTGAAGAGCCTGCAGGTCATGCTCGGCATGGTGCTGGTGATTGGCCCGCAGCACGTGCTGGCCTGCGCCACGAGCGAACCGTCTTGCCTGCGCGAGTTGTACAGCCGGCCCCCCGCGCAGTGGCCGGCGCCGCAGGTGGATGCCGGCGTGGCCTGGCAAGAGCTGGGCCCCTTGCCCGAGCGGGCGCCGTCCCCGGCGTACAACCCCTACACACAGCAGAAGGCCGATCTGGGCCACCGGCTGTTCTTCGACCCGCGCCTGTCGCGTTCGGGGCAGATTGCCTGCGCCTCCTGCCATGAACCGGACCTGGGGTTCGCCGATGGGCGTCGGGTTTCGTTCGGGCATGACCGTGCCGCGGGCCGGCGCAATGCACCGAGCCTGGTGGCCAGCGGCCTGGCCAAGAAGCTGTTCTGGGACGGGCGCGCCGACAGCCTGGAGATGCAGGCCCTGATGCCGGTCGTCGACCCCAAGGAGATGGCCTTCAGTGTCGCGGAACTGGTGGCCCGGCTGCGTGACACCACGGACTACCCGGCACAGTTCGCCCAGGTATTTCCCGGACAGGCGCTGGGTGCCGAGCAAGTGGCGGCGGCATTGGCGACTTATCAGCGTGGCCTGCTGCGGGTTGCCCAACGCACCCCCTTCGAGCGTTTTCTACGGGGACAGGCGAAGGCGCTCAGCGACCAGCAATTGCAGGGGCTGCACCTGTTTCGCACCAAGGCACGCTGCATGAACTGCCACTTCGGCCCGGGGATGCAGGACGACCGCTTCCACAATGCAGGCCTGACCTTCTATGGGCGCCTGCGCGAAGACCTCGGGCGCTATGAAGTCACCGGGCTGGCGCAGGATGTCGGGCGCATGCGCACACCTTCACTGCGGCTGGTGAGCCATACCGGCCCCTGGTTTCACAACGGGCTGGCCAGCAGCCTCGATCAGGTGCTGTTGTTCTACAACGCAGGCATGCCCAGGCCCGTACCCAAGGAGGGGCAGCTGCAAGACCCGCTGTTTCCCGTGACGTCAGCGCAATTGAAGGTATTGGAGCTGGACCGGACCGAACTGAAGGCACTGAAGGCTTTCCTGGAAGCCCTATGAGAGGTTGGCCGCGGCGGCTGCACATCGGTGTGCCCACACAGAGCCAGCGCCAGGGACTTGATCACCTCCTGCCCGCTGCGGATACCGCTGTCGAGCCAGACTTCGAGGCGCTGGGCAACAGGTGCCTGGCGGCGGCGGGCCGGCGGCTGGCGATCTAAAGAGTTCGTAAAGACTGCCCGCCCGCCCCTCCCGGCACCTGGCAAATGCGCTTCAATAGCCTGCAAGCCAAGCCTGAAGCTCCCGGAGAAGCCCATGAGCAAAGTCGCCCGCTATCTGCAGGTCGAAGACATCCTCCTGGCGGTCAATGTCACGAACAAGCAGCGCCTGTTCGAGCAGGTCGGCCAGCACCTGCAAGAGACCCGGCAACTGCCGGCGGATTGGGTGGCCGCCAGCCTGTGGCGCCGGGAGCTGGCCGCCAGTACCGCCATCGGTGAAGGGGTGGCGGTGCCCCACGCGCGGCTCGCCGAGCTCGATCGCATTCATGCGCTGTACCTGCGGCCGCAGACCGCCATGGCCTTTGCCGCCCCGGACCAGCAGCCGGTCAGCGATATCCTGGTGCTGCTGGTGCCCGCTCCCGCCGATCAGCAGCACCTGGACCTGCTGGCCGACACCGCCCGGCTGTTTACCAACCCGCGGTTTCGCCAGGCCCTGCTGCGCTGTACTGCACCGATGCAGGTCAAACAGCTGTTCGATCACTGGTAGCTTGACCCAGACACCTGCTCCAGCACGCAATACCCATTTGCCGCTCCCCCGCGGCAAATGGGATAGCCCAAGCCCCACCGATCACCTTCCGGCACAAGATTTCATCTATTGGCGGTTAGCCGGCTCATCCATTAACGTTCATTACACTTCGCGCAGCCCAGCGCTTGAGGGGGTGCCTGCCCTGCCGCCGCGCCGCTCTCCATATTCCCGTTGAACTCACTCACTGATTGCTCAATTAGAGAGAATATGAACAAGCCACAGCTGCTGCCTGTAGCCACTGGCGGCCGGTGTCCTCACAGGGACGAAGGTACCGGTCGAAAATCCTCTGGGCACCTGTCTCTTCTGTCGCTTGCCCGCTCGTCCCTGAACCTGATCTGCATCGCAGCCCTCGCCAGCTGCGCCGTGGGGCCGGATTTCAGCCGCCCGGAACTGAGCCGGGACGCCGGCTACAGCGCCACGCCCCTGCCGCCCGGCACCGTCACGGCGGGGGTCGCCGCCGGTGGCGCGGCGCAGCGACTGGTGAACGGCATGGACATTCCCGGGCAGTGGTGGAGGCTGTTCCGCTCGCCGCAACTCGATGCCCTGGTGCAGGAAGCGCTGCAGGCCAACCCGGATATCGACGCCGCCCAGGCCGCGCTGCGCCAGGCCAATGAACTGCTGTACGCCGAACAGGCGTCGCTGTTTCCCTCCCTCAGCGCCTCGGCCTCGAAAACCCGCGAGAAGGTGTCCGCCGCCAGCGCCCTGGGCTCCAGCGGCGGTGCGGCAGCGGCCGGGGGCTCTGCGGCGCAGATCTTCACGGTCAACTCGGCGTCCCTGAGTGTGTCCTACGCCCCCGACGTGTTTGGCGGCACCCGCCGGCAGATCGAGGCCAGCGGTGCCCAGGCCGACTACCAGCGCTACCAGCTGGAGGCGACCTACCTGACCCTGACCGCCAACCTGGTGAACACCGCCATCAGCCTGGCCTCGATCCGTGACCAGATCGCCGCCACCGAAACCGTGATTCGCCTGCAGAGCGACCAGCTCGACCTGCTGCAGGCCCAGCGTCGACTGGGTGCCATCGGCGACAGCGATCTGCTGACCCAGCAAGCGACCCTGGCCCAGACCCGCGCCACCCTGCCGCCCTTGCAGAAACAGCTGGCCCAGGCCCGCAACCAGTTGCAGGCCTACCTGGGTCGCTTCCCCAGCCAGGACCGTGGCGAACACTTCCAGCTGGCCTCCCTGCACCTGCCCGAGGAACTGCCCCTGAGCCTGCCTTCGGCCATCGTCGAGCAGCGGCCCGACGTGCGTTCCGCCGAGGCCCAGTTGCATCAGGCCAGCGCCGATATCGGCGTGGCCATCGCCAACCAGTTGCCGCAGTTCAGCATTACCGGTTCCCTGGGCTCCACGGCGCTGGCGGGCACCAAACTGTTTTCCTCCGGCACCGGGGTCTGGAGCCTGGCCGGCTCCATCGCCCAGCCGTTGTTCGACGCCGGCGCCCTGGAGCATCGCAAGCGCGCCGCGGTGGCCGCCTATGACCAGGCCGCAGCGCGCTATCGCGGCACGGTGATCACCGCCTTCCAGGACGTAGCCAATGCCCTGCGTGCCCTGCAGGCCGACGCCGAGGCCCTGCAACAACAAGTGCTGGCCGAGACCGCCGCGCGCCAGAGCCTGGACCTGGCCCAGGCCCAGTACCGCCTGGGCGCGGTGGGCTACCTGAACCTGCTGACTGCGCAGCAGACCTACCAGAACGCGATTGTCAGCCGGGTGCGGGCCCAGGCCGCCCGCTATAGCGACACCACGGCGCTGTTCCAGGCCCTGGGGGGCGGCTGGTGGCAGCGCCAGGATGTCGACCCCGACAGCCTCGGCAGCCCCGATCGTTTCGGCTGGCCGTCGCTCAAGGAGATGTACCCGCCGCCCGCGGCCCAGCACCGCGAACAGGCTCAAGCCGGCCAGCCGGGCCGGCTCCAGGGGCCGGCAGCCGCCGCGCCGTCCACTCGACCTGCACCCTTGCCTTAAGTGAGATCCGCCATGGCCGATGTCCACTCCAGCCCCTCCCCTGCGCACCCCGGCACGGTCCCCCAGGCGCCGCGCAAGCGCCGGCTGCTGCGGCCGATGCTGATCATGCTCGGCGTGGTGCTGCTGATCGTCGCGGTGATCGGCGGGGTCAAGTTCGCGCAGATCTCCAAGCTGATCGCCCAGGCCAAGGTGCCCCTGCCGCCCGCGGTGGTTACCGCCATCAAGGCCCAGTACGAAGAGTGGCAGCCCAGCGTCTCCGCGGTGGGCTCGATGAAGACCGTGCGCGGGGTGGACGTGACCACCGAGGTCGGCGGCATCGTGCGCAGCATCGGCTTCAAGCCCGGCCAGGAAGTAGCCGCCGGCGACCTGCTGGTGCAGTTGAATGCCGACTCCGACATCGCCCAGTTGCATTCCCTGGAAGCCACCGCGGCCCTGGCCGGCACGGTGCTCAAGCGCGACCGGGCGCAACTGAAGGTGAGCGCGGTGTCCCAGGCCCTGGTCGAGGCCGACGAAGCCGACCTCAAGGCCAAGCTGGCCGCTGCCGAACAGCAGCGCGCGCTGGTGGCGAAGAAGAGCATCCGCGCGCCCTTTGCCGGGCGCATCGGCATCACCGCGGTCAACCCCGGGCAATACCTCAACCCGGGGGACAAGATCGCCAACCTGCAGACCTTCGACCCGATCTACATCGACTTCAACGTGCCCCAGGCCCAGGTGCAGCAGGTGGCCCTGGGCCAGAGCGTCACGGTCAGCGCCGACGGCCTGCCCAAACAGACGTTCACCGGCCGGGTCAGCTCCATCGACACCCAGTTCGACCCCAACACCCGCAACGTCACGGTGGAAGCCACCATCGACAACCCCAAGCGCAGCCTGGTGCCCGGCATGTTCGCCCGGGCCGTGGTGGCCTCCGGCGGCACCCAGCGTTACCTGACCCTGCCCCAGACCGCGGTCACCTATAACCCCTACGGCACCACGGTGTTCATCGCCAGCCAGAAGAACAACGACCAGGGCGACGCAGTGCTCACCGCGCAGCAGACCTTCATCGAAACCGGCCCCAACCGTGGCGACCAGGTGGCGGTGCTGTCAGGGGTCAAGGAAGGCGACCTGGTGATCACCAGCGGCCAGATGAAACTCAAAAACGGCTCGCCGGTGAAAGTCGACAACAGCCACGCGCCGCGCAACGATCCTTCGCCGACGCCGCAAGAGCACTAGGGCCCGCCATGAACTTCACCGATACCTTTATCAAGCGTCCGGTCTGGGCCGTGGTGGTCTCGCTGTTCATCCTGATCCTGGGCCTGCGCTCGATCTTCGAGCTGCCGGTGAACCAGTGGCCGCGCACGGAAAACACCGTGGTCACCATCAGCACCTATTACTACGGGGCCGACGCCGCCACCGTGGCCGGCTTCATTACCCAGCCCCTGGAGGCCGCCATCGCCCAGGCCCAGGGCATCGACTATCTGTCGTCCACCAGCATCACCGGGCTCTCCACCATTACCGCGACCCTGCGCCTGAACTACGACTCCAGCAAGGCGCTGACCGAGATCAACACCCAGGTCAACTCGGTGAAGAACCAGTTGCCGGCCCAGTCCCAGGAACCGGTGCTGACGGTAGCGGTGGGCCAGACCACCGACGCCATGTACCTGGGGTTCTACAGCGACACCCTGGCCACCAACAACATCACCGACTACCTGGTGCGGGTGGTCAAGCCCAAGCTCGATTCCCTGGAAGGCGTGCAGACCGCAGAGATCCTCGGCGGCCGCCAGTTCGCCCTGCGGGCCTGGCTCGACCCGGACAAGCTGGCGGCCCACAACGTCACCGCCCAGGACGTGGCCACGGCTCTGGGCAACAACAACTACCTGTCCGCCGTGGGCTCCACCAAGGGGCAGATGATCACCGTGGACCTCACCGCCGGCACCGACCTGCACACGGTGGACGAATTCAAGCGCCTGGTGGTCAAGCACAACGGCGACGCCCTGGTGTACCTGGAGGACCTGGGCAACGTCACCCTGGGGGCGGAAAACTACGACAGCAGCGTGGCTTTCTCCGGCAAGCGCTCGGTGTTCATCGGCATCAAGGCAGCGCCCACCGCCAACATCCTCAACGTCGCCGACAACGTGCGCAAAGCCTTCCCCGAACTGCAATCGCAACTGCCGGCCGGGGTGCGCGGCGAGATCGTCTACGACTCCACGGCCTTCATCAACACCTCGATCTTCGAGGTGGTGAAGACCCTGGTGGAAGCCATGATCATCGTCTCGGTGGTGATCTACCTGTTCCTCGGCTCGTTCCGTGCGGTGATCGTGCCGCTGGTGGCGATCCCGCTGTCGCTGGTGGGCACCTTCTTCGTCATGTACCTGCTGGGTTATTCCATCAACCTGCTGACCCTGCTGGCCCTGGTGCTGGCCATCGGTCTTGTGGTGGACGACGCCATCATCGTGGTGGAAAACGTCGACCGGCATATCAAGGAGCAAGGCCGCGGCGTACTGGAGGCGGCGCTGCTGGCGGCCCGCGAGCTGGGCGGCCCGATCATCGCCATGACCGTGGTGCTGATCGCCGCCTACGTGCCCATCGGCCTGCGCAGCGGCCTGACCGGGGCGCTGTTCAAGGAGTTCTGTTTTTCCCTGGCCGGCGCAGTGACGGTGTCGGCGGTGATCGCCCTGACCCTGTCGCCAATGATGACCTCGCGGCTGTTCAAGAGCGGCCAGGAGGAAGGCCGGTTCGCCAAGCGCCTGGACCGCTACTTCGACTGGCTGCGGGGGCGCTACCACCGGGTGCTGGCGGCCGGGCTGGATAGCTGGCCGGTGCTGGTGACCTTCGGCTTCCTGCTGTTCGTGCTGGTGGCCGCCAGTGGCCTGACCGCCAAGAGCGAGCTGTCGCCCACCGAGGACCAGGGTCTGGTGTTCATGCAGATCAAGGGCGCGCCCACCGCCTCGCCGCAGCAGATGGAGTGGATTGCCGACCAGGCGTTCCAGATCGCCAACAAGGAGCCCGAGTACCTGCAGATGTTCCAGCTCACCGGCCTGCCCTCGCTGAACCAGGGCCTGGGCGGGGTGCTGCTCAAGTCCTGGGAGGATCGTGACCGCTCCCAGGCGCAGTTGATCCTCGACCTGCAACAGAAGTGGAACCAGGTGCCCGGCGCCACCATCGCCGCCTTCCCCCTGCCCTCGCTGCCCGGCGCCCAGGGCCTGCCGGTGCAGTTCGTGATCAGCACCACCGAGTCGGTGGCCAACCTCAACGAGGTGGCCCAGGCGGTACTGGCCGAGGCCACCAAGCAGCAGCTGTTCTGGTTTTCCGACCTGGACCTCAAGCTCGACAAGCCCCAGGCCAAGCTGGTGGTGGACCGGGAAAAGATCGCCGCCCTGGGCATGACCCAGGCCGACGTCGGCGCCGCGCTCTCGGCGGCCCTGGGGGGCAACTATGTGAACTACTTTTCCACCGCCGGGCGCTCCTACAAGGTGATCCCCCAGGTGCTGCAGGTGGACCGGCTGAACCCCGAACAGATCCTCGACTACTACATCCGTACCCCGTCGGGGGCGATGATTGCAGCGCGCACCGTGGCCCATATCGAAACCTCCACCGAGCCTGAGTCGGTCAACCACTTCCAGCAGCTCAACTCGGCGACCCTGTCCGGGGTCAGCGGCGTGTCCCAGGGCGAGTTGCTGGCCCGGCTCAAGGGCATTCTGGAACAGGTGGCGCCGTCCGGTTACTCCAGCGACTACGCCGGCGAATCACGGCAGTTCATCCAGGAATCGGGGGGGTTCGTCGGCCTGCTGCTGTTCTCGATCCTGATCGTCTACCTGGCCCTGGCGTTCCAGTTCGAGAGCTACCGCGACCCGGTGGTGATCCTGTTCTCGGTGCCGCCGGCGCTGTTCGGCGCCCTGGCCTTCATCACCATGGGGTTCGCCTCGATCAACGTCTACACCCAGGTCGGGCTGGTGACGCTGCTGGGGCTGATCACCAAGCACGGGATCCTCATCGTGCAGTTCGCCAACCAATTGCAGCGCGCCGGACACAATAAGCGCGAAGCCATCGAAGAAGCCGCCGCGGTGCGCCTGCGGCCGATCCTGATGACCACCGCGGCCATGGTCCTGGGGGTGGTGCCGCTGGTCTGGGCTTCCGGCGCCGGCGCGGCGGGCCGCCACGACATGGGCCTGGTGATCTTTGCCGGGCTGTCCATCGGCACCCTGCTGACCCTGTTCATGGTGCCGGCCATGTACCTGTTCATTGGCAGTACGCACTCTGCCGCAAGCATCGAGAACCCGGGGGCGCAGGCGGATGCCGGAGCTTCCGACAGCGCCTGAACCCCTGCTCGATCGAAACCGCCGGGTATCAGGCCGGCACGCCCAGGATGATGTGGGACGCCTTGATCACCGCCGTGGCGCTGACGCCCGGGGCCAGGCCCAGTTCGGTCACCGCATCGCGGGTGACGATGGAATACACCTGGCTGCCGCCGCTGAGCTCCAGCACCACTTCGGCGTTGACCGTACCATCGGTGACGCTGATCACCTTGCCCTGCAGGCAGTTGCGAGCGGACAGGCGGATGCCCTCGGCATCGGTCATGAGCATCACCCAGGGTGCCTTGACCAGGGCCAGGGCCTCGGTGCCCGGGGCGATGCCCAGGCTACGCAGGCTTTGCAGGGTCACCACCGCCACCAGTTGCTCGCCGCCCTCCAGGGACAGCACCACCTCGGCGTTGACCGAACCCTCTTCCACCTGGCTGACCCGGCCTTTGAACACGTTGCGTGCACTGACTTTCATGTTGCATTCCTTTTGTTGACTGCGGGGTTAGGATCGCCCGGCATGATCCGGGCGCACGTTGTGGAGAAACAACCATAGCGCCCGCCACCCAAAGCCGGATATTTCTCGCAGGCCCCGGGTCAATCCTGCTCTTGCAGGTGTTCGATAAAGGTCGTGCCGCTATAGCGCTCGCGAAACAGCCCCGCCTCCACCAGCATCGGTATCACCTGTTCCAGGAAAATGTGCATCGAACGAATCGCCCCCCCCGGCGCGGCGATAAAGCCGTCCATGGCGCCGGCCTCGGCCCATTCCACGATCTGTGCAAATGCATCTTCGGCGGTGCCTATCACTTGCCAGTGGGCCGCGGAAATCACTTCCGGGCGCAGCAGCAGTTCGTCCAGGCGCAGGGTTTCGCGCTCGATCAACCGCCGCAGCAGGTTGGTGTGGGTACGGCTGCCGGGGTTGTGCACCGGGGCCGGCAGGTCGGCGGCGCTCACCGGGCGGTCCAGGGGCCAGTCGCTTAAATCGAGGCCGATCATCTGCTGGATCGAGGCGAACTTGCGCGCGTTGTCCGGGCGCCCGTGGGTTTGCATGAACAGCTCGCGGGCCTGTTCCCGGGTCGGCGCCAGGTACAGGCTCAGGCCCGGCAGCAGGCGGATGTCCTCGGGGCGGCGGCCGTGGCGCCGGGCCCGTTGCGAGAGGTCGCGACGCAGTTCCAGGGCCGCATCCTTGTCCGGGGTCGGGGCGAACACCAGGTCGGCCACCGAGGCGGCAAAGTCGCGACCGGTGTCCGAGGCGCCGGCCTGGACCAGGGGAATCCGTGCCTTGCCGAACGCCGGCAGGTTGAGCGGGCCGCGCACCCGGAAGTGCTCGCCGGCATGGTCCACCGGGTGCACCTGGCTGCGATCGGCGTAACGGCCGTTCTCCCGGTCCAGTAGCAGCGCCTGGTTGGGGTAGCTGGCCCACAGGTCGTGCACCAGGCGGGTGAACTCTGCCGCCCGGGCATAGCGCTCATCCGCGCCGGGCATGGCCTCCAGGCCGAAGTTCTCGTGGCCCTGCAAGGCGGTGACGATGTTCCAGCCGGCGCGGCCGTTGCTCACCCAATGCAGCGACTGCAACTGGCGCGCCACCACATAGGGCGGGAAGAAGGTGGTGGAAACGGTGGACACCAGGCCGATGCGGGACGTCTCCCGGGCGATGCACGCCAGCAGCACCGTGGGATCGAGGCTGGCGAAACCCGAGCCGCTTTCCAGGCCGTCCATGTTCAGGCAACTGACGTCGGGGCGGAACACGAAATCCAGGTGCGCGGCCTCGGAACGCTTGGCGATGTCCACGGCGAAGTCGGCGCTGTAGATGCCTTCGATATTGCTGTCGGGCTGGCGCCAGGCATCGCCACTGAGCCAGGTGGGGGCCAGGGACATGCCGATATGCAGGCGTTTGCGGTTACTCATCTGTTGCCAATCTCCTGTGTACGAATGAACGCCGGCAGCGCCTCGGAGGGCGGCCGGCGACGGGTTCCCGGGGGCCTCAGAACGCCCCTTTGACGCCGATGCCCAGGGTCCGTGGCTGGGTCATGCTGGCCTCGATGCCGCCGATGCCGCGGTTCTGCTGCATGTAGGTGGGCGAGCGGTCGTCGAAGACGTTCTTGACGTAGCCGTAGAGCTGCACCTGGTCGTTGAAGCGGTAGCTCATGCGCGCATCGGTCAGGGTGTAGGGCTTGATCGAATAGGCCGAGGTGTTGGCGGTATCCGAGTAGTAGCCGTCCAGGTAGCGCACCTGGGCATTGAGGTTCAGGCGCTCGGTGATGTCCCAGCTGGGGCCGAAGCTCAGGGTGTAGCCCGGCGAGCGGGCAAACTCGTTGTGGGCGTAGTCGGCGTTGCTGGAAATCTTGTCGATGCGGGTGCGCAAGGTACCGGCGCTGGCCTTGAGCCGCAGGTTGTCCAGCAGGCGATAGTCCAGATCCAGCTCCAGGCCATAGGCGTGGGCCTTCTCGGCGTTGATGGTGTAGGACTGTGCCACCCCCGGCGAAATCACCACCGGGATGTTGTACTGGGCGTCCTTGAAATCCATGTAGAACAGGTTGGTGTTGATCAGCAGGCGGTCGTCGAGAAAGCTCGCGCGGCTGAACAGCTCATAGTTCCAGATCGACTCTTCCTTGAAATAGGCCCATTGCCGGGTCGTCAGGTTCAGCGACACACCGCCCGGGTTGTAGCCCCGGCTGACCAGGCCACCGACGGTCCAGTGCGGGGTGGCGGCGTAGGCCAGGGAAACCTTGGGCAGCACGGTGGAGAAGGTCTTGTCGTAGTTCAGCGCGCCGGGAGCCAGCACCGAGTTGCCCGTGCGCTCGATGTGGTCCTGCTGGTAGCGCAGGCCGGTGCTCAGGGTCCACAGGTCGGTGAGCCGGTAGTTGAGCTCGCCGAAGATCCCCAGGTTGGTCTTGGTGTCGTCGAAGGCCGAACGCCCCCGCAGGTTGAGGGTTTCGTCGGTGCGGGTGCGGGCGTAGTAGATCCCGCCCATGCCACTGAGCAGGTCCTCTTTCTCACCGAAGGTCAGGCGCGACTCGTTGGAGGCGTTCTTCTGGTGGATGTCGGCATCGCCCTCGCCCGCCGCCCCGGTCACCCGGTGCACCGACGACAGCGAATACTGCGCCTGGTTGAACAGCTTGAGGCCATTACCCAGCTCATAGGAGACGTCGAGGATGCTGGTGTTGGTGTCCTGTTCCCAGGACGGCATGGTGGTGGAGCTGTGCTCCAGCTTGTGGAACGGCGCCGAGGCGGCTTCCTGGGTCGGGCGGTTGCTGTCGTTGTGGGCGAAGGTGAACTGGCTTTCCAGCCCTGGAATGTCGGTGGGCAACCACAGCAGCTTGGCCCGGGCATTGAGGTTGCGAAAATCCTGGTCGGTCTTGCCGCCCTGGAACTTCGGGTTGTCGTAGTCGATGAAGGTGTCGCGGGCCGAATAGTCCACTGCCAGGCGCCCGGCAAAGTCCTGGGCCAGGGGCCCGGACACCGCCACCGAACTGCGCCGCGAGTGGTAGCTGCCGATCTCCGCCTGGTAGGCCGCCTCGGGGGTGAAGGTCGGGTTCTTGGTGTTGACGATGATCGCCCCGGCAATCGCATTGGCGCCCTGGGAGGTGGTCTGCGGGCCGCGGAACACCTCGATGCTGTCCAGGTCCCAGACCGAGGTCGCGCCGAAGAACATCTCGTTGTAGTTCAGGTAGTGGCCGTCCAGGTTGATGGTGGCCCGCGGCACCGTACCGCCCCAGAACACGTTCTGCCCGTTGTTCGGGCCCTGGGTGTCCTGGCCGCGGATGATCGGCGCGCCCACCGAATCGGTGTAGATCACGTTGGGGCTGCCGTTGATGACCTCCGACACCGACGCATCGCCGGTCTTGTTCTGGTCGATATCGCGGTCGGTGATGATCGACACCGAGGAGGCGGTGTCCTTCAGCTCGCGGTCGAGTTTCTCACCGGTGACCACCAGCGATTCCAGGGCCAGGCTGGCTTTCCCTGGCTTGTCCGGCTGCCTGCTGTCCTCGGCCATCAGCGGCGGGCTCGCCAGCAGGGTGGACAAGGTGAGAACGCCAATACCGTGACTGAATGTGCGGTGCGTAAGGGCCATCAAAACTTCCTTCCAAATGAGAATGATCCTCTTTCACGATTAGGCTATCACGCTGCCATGACATTCCTCAATACGGAATACATTCTGCAAATTGGAATGATCTACACTTTTGGCCCGGGCGCATTCCCCCGTCCCAGGCAGGCGGTGGAACCGGTATCATGGCCGCCGCTAGCGCCAGCGCCGCGCAGGCCGTAGCCTGCGTACCCCACGCGGCCAGACATTGGTGAGGAGACCCAGCCGTTGAACAGTTCGCAGCCCCCGTTGGACGAGACCCTGGATGCACCGCCGGAAAAACGTTCCGGGGTGATCCAGTCGGTGTCGATCGCCGCGCGTTTTCTCAACACCCTGGCCAATGCCGAGGGCGAGCTGGCCCTGGGGGAAGTGGCCCGGCGCACCGGCACGGGTGGCTCCACCGCCCACCGCTACCTGCAAAGCCTGGTCAAGGAAGGGCTGGCCAAGCAGGACCCGCTCAGTGGCCTGTACGACCTGGGCCCGGCGGCCCTGAGCATCGGCATTGGCGCGCTCAAGCGCATCGATGCGGTGGACATCGCCGCCCAGCGCATGAAAGCCCTGGCCCAGCGGCATGCCGCCAGCGGGGGCGTGGCGATCTGGACCGACCGCGGGCCGACCCTGGTGCGCTGGTACCGCAGCGCCTATTTCTCCATCAACCCCCTGGCCCTGGGGGACATCCTGCCCATCGACAACACCGCCTGCGGCCTGGTGTTCCAGGCCTTTCTGCCCAAGGCCGTGATCGACGCGGCGCGCAAGCAGCAGCCGGCGCATTTTCGCGGCACCCCGCCCAGTGCCGCGGTGCTCGACGAGGTACGACGCCGGCATTGGGCCGAACTCACCAGCCACCTGCTGTCCAACGTCACCGGGCAGGCCGCGCCGGTATTCGACGCCCAGCAGGAGATCGTCTGCGTGATGACCACAGTCACTGACCTGGGACAATTGCAGGCCCCGCAAGACCGCGATGCGCTGTTCCATGAAGCGGCCCAGGTCAATCAGGCCACCGGTGGCCAGCGCGTGCCCCAGGAAGCGTTGCCGGCGCGCCCCTGAGCCGTGGCTTCAGGCCGGGGCGATCCGGCCCTTGGGCACCATCAACGGCGTGCCGCTGACCGGGTCGCGGATGATCACCGAGGCCAGGCCGAACACCTGCTCCACCAGGGCCTCGGTGAAGATCGCCGCCGGCGCGCCCTGGGCGACGATGGCGCCGTCGCGCAGGGCGATCAGATGGCTGGCATAGCGGCAGGCCTGGTTCAAGTCATGCAGCACCGCGACGATGGTCCGGCCCTGGCGGTTGAGCTCGGCCAAAAGCTCCAGCAGCTCGATCTGATGGACGATATCCAGGTAGGTGGTGGGCTCGTCCAGCAGCAGGATCGGCGTTTCCTGGGCCAGCACCATGGCGATCCACACCCGCTGGCGCTGGCCGCCGGACAACTCGTCCAGCAAGCGTTCGGCCAGCGCCTCGACCCGGGTCGCGGCCATCGCCCCGCGCACCGCCTGCTCATCCTCCTTCGACCACTGGCGCAGCAACGACTGGTGCGGATAGCGCCCGCGCGCCACCAGTTCGGCAACGCTGATGCCATCCGGCGCCATGGCGCTTTGCGGCAGCAGGCCCAGGCGCCGGGCCACTTCCCGGGCCGGCAGTTGGCGGATGTCCTTGCCATCGAGCACCACCCGCCCTTCGGCCGGTGCCAGTAGCCGGGACAACGCCGCCAGCAAGGTGGATTTGCCACAGGCGTTGGGCCCGACAATGACCGTGAACGAGCCGTCGGGAATGCTCAGGGACAGGCCCTGGGAAATGATTCGCGCGTCGTGGCGCAAGGTCACGGCATCGGCGTGCAAACGGTGAGTCATGGCGGGGTTTTCCTTGGGAGACAAGCGCTTGCAGTATTGCAATTGCGGAATGGATTCTACAATATGGAACGCATTGCATGAGAAGCATTATCATATGGTTCTGCTGTTCAGGCCCCTGCGCCCCACCCTTTACCGTCCGATGGATCGATGATGAACCCACGCCTTTGCGCCCGGCTGCTCAGTGCAGCGGTCCTGGCCCTGAGCTGCCAGCTGGCCCTCGGGGCAAGCACCACCCCCACCCGTATCGTCTCCACCAGCCCCAGCGTCACCGGGATCCTGCTGGCCATGGATGCGCCGCTGGTGGCCAGCGCCGCCACCACCCCCAGCCGCCTCACCGATGAGCGCGGGTTCTTTTCCCAGTGGGCAGAAGTGGCCAGGCAGCGCGGCGTGGCGGTGCTGTACCGCAACCTGCAATTCGATATCGAAGCGGTGATCGCCGCTGACCCGGACCTGCTGGTGGTGTCCGCCACCGGCGCCGACAGCGTGGTCGCCCACCGCAGCGAGCTGCAGGCCCAGGGCCTGGAGACCCTGGTGGTGGACTACTCGAACCAGAGCTGGCAAGACATCGCCACCGCCCTGGGCCAGCGCACCGGCCTGGAGCAACAGGCCCGGGCGGCGATCCAGCGCTTCGACCAGTACACCGCGCAAACCGCCGCCCGCATCACCCCGCCCCCGGGGCCGGTGAGCGTGGTGGGCTACAACATTGCCGGCAGCTATTCCATCGGCCGCCTGAACAGCCCCCAGGCCCGGCTGCTCGGCGCTCTTGGCTTCAAGGTCGCGGAGCTGCCCGAGGCGCTGGCGGGCAAGGTCACCCGGGCGTCGGACTTCCAGTTCATCTCCCGGGAAAACCTGCCGGCGGCGATCACCGGTGACAGCGTGTTCCTGCTCAGCGCCACCGACGGCGACGTGCAGGCGTTCCTCGCCGACCCGGTGCTGGCCAACCTGCCAGCGGTGATCAACCGGCGGGTGTATGCCCTGGGCCCGAGTTCGTTTCGCATCGACTATTACTCGGGACGGCAGATGATCGATGCCGTCGCCGCGCACTTTCGCTAAGCCATGAACCTCGTTGCCCAGCCCCTGGCCCGACCGCTGTCGCGCCCTCACCACCGCACCTGGGGCCTGCTGGCCGGGCTGCTGCTGTTGCTGGTGCTGGCCCTGCTGAGCCTGGCCATCGGCTCCCGGACGATCCCCCTGAGCGTGACCTGGCAAGCGTTGCAGGCACCCGACCTGCACAATGACCAGCACCTGATCCTGCGTGAACTGCGCCTGCCCCGGACCCTGATCGCCCTGCTGGCCGGCCTCGCCCTGGGGGGGGCCGGCGCGGTGATGCAGGCGGTGACTCGCAACCCGCTGGCCGAACCGGGCCTGTTGGGCATCAATGCCGGCGCCGCCGTGGCGGTGATCGGCGGCGTGGCGCTGCTGCACTTGACCAGCCTGGCCGAGTACCTGTGGCTGGCGTTCGGCGGCGCCGGGCTGGCGGGAGTGGTGGTGTTCCTGCTGGGGCAGGCCCATGAGACCGGGACCAACCCGGTGCGCCTGGTGCTGGCCGGCGCCGGACTGTCGGTGATGCTGACTTCACTGACCGGGATCATCGTGCTCAACAGCCCGCCCGAGGTCTTCGATCACTTTCGCCACTGGGCCGCGGGCTCGCTGTCCGGCAGCGGCTTCGCCCTGCTGCAGGTTCCGGCCCTGGCCATCGCGCTGGGCCTGGCCCTGGCCCTGGGGATCGCCGCCCAGCTCAACGCCCTGGCCCTGGGCCAGGACCTGGGGCGCGCCCTGGGAGTGAACCTGCGCCTGACCTGGCTACTGGCCTGCCTGGCGGTGATGCTGCTGGCCGGTGCCGCCACCGCCGTGGCCGGGCCGATCGGTTTTGTCGGGCTGGTGGCGCCCCATCTGGCGCGGATGCTGGTGGGCACCGACTACCGCTGGATCCTGCCCTACTCGGCGCTACTGGCCGCCGGCCTGCTGCTGGGGGCCGACGTGCTCGGCCGGGTGGTGGCAGCGCCGGAAGAAATCGCCGCCGGCATCATCAGCCTGCTGCTGGGTGGGCCGTGCTTCATCGTACTGGTCAGGCGCTTTCGCCTGAGCCGCCTGTGAAGGGGCTCAAGGCCCTGCGCCTGGGCTCGCTCTCGCTGCGCTGGCAACCGCGTACGTCCCTGGTCTGCGCCGTGCTGCTGGTGGCGATGCTGCTGCTCTGGGCGCTGCTGTTGGGTACCGGCAGCCTGTCACTGGGCCCGGAACAGGTGCTGGCCAACCTGCTGGGCCAGGGCCAGGACCCCACCGCCCAGCGGGTGCTGCAACGCGTGCGCCTGCCCCGGGCCCTGACCGCGACCCTGGTGGGCGCGGCACTGGGCATGGCCGGGGCGATCTTCCAGTCGATCTCGCGCAATGCCCTGGGCTCGCCGGACGTGATCGGCTTCACCACCGGCGCCGCCAGTGGCGCCATCGTGCAGATCATGCTGTTCGATGCCGGCCCCCTGGCCACGTCCCTGGCGGCAGTGGCGGCCGGCCTGGGCACCGCCCTGCTGGTGTTGCTGCTGGCGCGAAACGGCCACAGCAGCGGGGGTTATCGCCTGGTGCTGGTGGGCATCGGCGTGGGCGCCAGCCTGTCCGGCCTGAACAGCATCCTGCTGGTCAGCGGTAACCTCGACCAGGCGATGTTCGCCCAACTGTGGCTGGCCGGCTCGCTGAACACCCGCACCTGGTCCCATGTACTGCCGGCGGCCCTGGGCCTGCTGCTGATCGCCCCGATCGCCCTGTACCACGCACGGCGCATCAACCTGCTGGAAATGGGCGACGCCACCGCCAGCCAACTGGGGGTCGCGGTGGAGCGCACCCGATTGATCATGGTCCTGGCCGCCGTCGGCCTCACTGCCATCGCCACCGCCGCTGCCGGGCCCATCGCCTTTATCGCCCTGGCCGGCCCGCAACTGGCCCGGCGCCTGACCCGCAGCGCCGACGTGCCGCTGGGGTCGGGCGCGCTGATGGGCGCGGTATTGCTCCTGGCCGCAGACCTGCTGAGCCAGCGCCTGGCGTTCCACGCCAACCTGCCCATCGGCCTGATGACCGGCCTGCTGGGAAGCTTCTACCTGTTGTGGTTGCTGGGTCGCAGCCGGCGGGTTTGAGGGCTCCACAATTGGGGCCGGGACACTACTGCGCCACCTTGCGAAACCTCAAGTGGCGCGCCACGCTGCTGGTCAGCACCGCGCCTTGCTCGGCAAAGCTGAGCACCCCCAGTTCCCCGGCGCTGAAACGCTCAGCGGTCAGGGGCTGCATCGGGTAGGTGTACAGGCCGATGCGTACATAAAGCTTGCCTTGCCGGGCATGGACCTTGAGCTGTCCGGGGCTGGTTTCTAGGGTATAGAGGCCGACGTAGGGGCGGATATCATCGGGCTTCCAGGGCGGGGCCAGGGCATAGGTCGAGGCCGGGTTGTTGAGCGCGATCCGCCCTCCCGAGGTCGCCGCGAGGTAGATCGGGGTGCCGTCGTTGTCCGCCACCAGCACCTCATCGCTCTGCCGGGTCAGCGGCAGGACGTCGGGGAAGGTTTCCAGGCTCCAACCCTTGCCGCTGCGCCGCAGCTGCAACTGATGGCCGCCATCGTCCAGGTAGGTGCCGGCCACCAGCGTTTTCAGCGAGGCCTTGGGCAGCGCCCGGATGCTCGGGGGTGGCGGCGGAATGTCCGCTTCCCCGGACGGCGCCGGCGAGCCCAGCAGGGTATCGAGCAACTGGCGGCCGCGCTCCGAGGCACGGCCGTCATCGCTGTTGCACAGCACCACCGTGGCCACATCGAGCTTGGGGTACCAGGCCACGTCGGTGTTGAAACCGGCCCAGCCGCCGCTGTGGGACAGCTCTTGCAGCCCGCGATAGCTGCGGTTGGCAAGGCCCATGCCGTAATAGCCGGGATCACCGTCGTTCAGGGGCTCGGTCTGGCGCATGTTCTCCACCAGCGCCTTGCCCCCGACCCGCCCGGTGGACAGGTTGCGCAACCACCGCATCAGGTCCACCACATTGCTGTGCACCTGGCCGTCGCCGGTCTGCTCCCAGCGCGCATCCACCGCCACCTGGGCCTTGCCCTGCCCGCCCGGTTCATAGCCCCGGGCCAGGTTCGGCAACTGCACCGGGTACTGATCGACGATGCTTGAGTGATCCATGCCCAGGGGCAAAAAGATGTTCGCCCGGGAGTAGTGTTTCAGCGACAGGCCGCTGGCTCGCTCGACGATGCTCGACAGCAGGACGTAGCCGCTGTTGCTGTAGCTGAATTCGCTGCCGGGCGGGAACATCAGGCTGTTCTGGCGCACCAGCAGGTCCAGGGCCTGTTGCTGGGTAAAGCGCTGGCTCAGGGGAGTCCCCGCCAGTTCGGCCAGCAGCATGTAGTCCTGCAGCCCTGAGGTGTGGTGCAACAGGTGACGGATCCTGATGCCCTGGGCATAGGCCGGCAGCTCCGGCAGAAAGCGCCGCACCGGGTCCTCCAGGCTCAAGCGCCCCTGGGCTTGCAGTTGGAGGATGGCAAAGCCGGTGAACTGCTTGGACACCGACGCCAGGTTGAACAGGGTATCGGCCTGGATCGCCGCTCCGGTGGCCAGGTCGGCGGCGCCATAGCCTGCGCTCCAGATCACTTTGCCGCCGCGCATCACCCCGGCGGCGCAGCCGGGCTGGTCGGCCGAAATATCCTCGAACACCTTGGAAAATGGCGCTGGTCCATCGGCACGAACCAGAGAGGCCGCCCCCAGGGTCGAGATCAGCACGGCGGTCAACAGTCTACGCATGGGGTTCTCCAGTCACGTCGGTCCTTGGCGCTCCGGCGGAGCAGGCGCCAGTATCCCCAGCAGCGGTGTTGGAATCTGTCGTGGGTCGGTGATTTTCTGTGAACAAAGGTGCAGGGATGTAATGAACGCCCGGGCCGAGAGGATTGCCCTGGAATGGGCAAAGGCCAGGTGTCGGACCGCAAGGAATGGCCAGCCCGGCGCTTTGCCGCGATGCTCGCCGGCGCCCTGTAGCAAGCCGCTTAGCGCAGCAAGCGGCGCAGCCCCGCTTCGAAAGCGCCCTCCAGCGCCTGCGCGCCCTCCCCGGCCAGGGCCAGCGCCAGGGCGTGGCCGTGACTGTAGTCCACCAGCAGGTCGAACAGCGCCGGGTCTGCATCGAAGGCCCGTACTTCCTCGCGCAAGCGCTGGCTGAAGGTGGCCAGGGAGCCGCCGAACAGCTGCGGGTCACCGAGGACGCACAGGGTCAGCGCCGGATGGCGGCGGACCCGGGCCATGTACTCCCCCAACAGCGCCTGGATTCTTGCCTCGGGTGGCAACTGCGCTGCCGGCTCGGCCAGCGGCTCGGCGTGCACCCGCTCCACCAGCAGGCGCATCAGGTTGCGCTGGTCGCCCACGTGGTAGGCCACCGACATCGGGGTAATCCCCAGCTGCCGCGCCAGGGCCCGGCCACCGAACCCCTGGGGCCCCAGCTCTTCCAGCAGCTCCAGGCCCACGTCGAGGACCTGGTCCAGGCTCAGTTCACGCCCTGCGGCAGGGCGGCCGCTGCGCTTGGGCCGATCAGTCATGGACGGCGCCTCGTTCCACCCGGTAGCGGGTGCTCACCAGCCCATCCGGATACCACCGGGAATCGACGCAGCGCAGGTGCAGGTCCCGGGGCAGTGCGCCGAACAGGGGGCGGCCCGTGCCCAGCAGCACCGGCACCCGGGTCAGGGTCATTTCATCGATCAGCCCGGCCAGGAGAAAGGCTTGAATCAGGGTGCCGCCATCGATGTAGGCGGTTCTCCAGCCCTCGGCCCGCAACTGCGCCACCAGCTCCACCGGTTGCAGCGCGCTGATGCGTACTTTGCCCTCCAGGCGCTGCGGTACGTCCTGCGTGCTGAGGGTGCGGCTGAGCACCACCACCGGCTTGTCGAAAGGCCAGGGGGTGAAACCCAGCACGCTGTCGTAGGTAGCACGGCCCATGACAATTCCGTCCACCGACGCCATGAAGGCGCCGTAGCCGTAGTCCTCGCCGGACTCGCCACTGGGCAGCCAGTCGATGGCACCGTCGTTGCGGGCGATGAAACCATCGACCGAGGTGGCGATGAATACCTTGCCGAATGCCATGGGCGTTGCCTCCTGGGGGCTTAAACATACAGTGTATGATAAACCGCTGCCAGGGTCACCTGGCAACCCTTGCCGACACCCTGGCGGTCAATCGCCCCCGGCATAGGCCGTCAGCCCCTGCACCAGCGCGGCGAAGGTCACCGCGCAGCGCGGGCTGTTGCGCAGGTCTTCATGCATCGCCACCCAGGCTTCCAGGCTCGGTGCGAACTGCTCCGCCAGGACCCGCACCAGGCGTGGATCAGCTTCGGCCAGGCGTACCTGGCAGGCACCAATGCCAAACCCCGCACGCAATGCCGCCAACTGCGCCAGGTCACTGTCACTGCGCCAGGCAAAGGCGCCCCGGGCCAGCATCGGGTACTGCTGTTGCAGGCGGCGGATAAACGCGGTTTCACGGTCGAAGCCGATCAGGGCGTGCCCGGCCAACTGCTCCAGCGAGAGCGGCGTGCCCTGCTGCTGCAGATAGTCCCGGTGGGCATGCAGGCCCAGTTCGATGTCGGCGACCCGGCGCACCAGCAGCGCTTCCTGGGTCGGGCGGAACATCCGCACGGCAATATCGGCCTGGCGTTGCAGCAGGTCGTCGGCACGGTTGGACAGCACCAGCTCCACCACCAACTGCGGATGCTGCTGGCGCAAGGTGGCGAGAATCGGCGGCAACACCTCCACCCCGATGATTTCGCTGGCCGAGATCCGCACACTGCCCTGCACCCCGGCGCCATGGCTGCTGGCCACCCGGCGCAAGGCCGCCTCCCCCGCCGCCAGCTGCAGCAGGTAGGGCTTGAGCTCCAGCGCCGCTTCGGTGGCGGCGAATCCGTCGAAGGAACGGGTGAACAGCTTCAGGCCCAGGGCCGCTTCCAACTGGTCGATATGCCGGCCCACCGTGGGCTGGGTCAAACCCATGGCACGGCCGGCGGCAGACAGGGAGCCACTGTCCAGCACTGCGAGGAAGGTGCGGTACCAGTCCCAGTGAGGGGGAGTATCCGTGGGGCTATGCATTTTTTTATAGAAACCATCGAAGTCTGGGTAATTTCCATTTAGCCGAGGAACTCGCACTCTGCAAGCTCTGTTCATCCACGAGGAACCCCGTCATGCCCCAAGTCGCCTTGTTCGGCGCCGTCGGCGCCATTGGCCAGAGCATTGCCCGGACCCTGCGCAGCCAGGGCCAGCCCTACCGCGTGGTGGGCCGCAGCCAGAGCAGCCTGCTAAAGGCCTATGGCGCCGACCCGTTGGCCGAGCCGGTCACCTGGGACCCCGCCCAGCCCGCCTCGGTCGAGGCTGCCGCAGCCGGCATCGACACCCTGGTCTATCTGGTGGGGGTGGACTATTGGCGCTTCGAACTGCACCCGCAACTGATGCGCCAGACCCTGGACGGCGCCATCGCCGCCGGGGTGCGCCGGATCCTGCTGATCGGCACCGTCTATCCCTACGGCATGGCTCGCAGCAACCCGGTGGCGGAGCAGCATCCGCGCCAGCCCAACAGCTTCAAGGGCCGCATGCGCAAGGCCCAGGAAGACCTGCTATGGAAGGCCCATGCCGCCGGCAAGATCCAGGCCACGGTGCTGCGCCTGCCGGACTTCTACGGGCCCGGGGTCGATAAAAGCCTGCTGCACGGCGCGTTCCAGGCCGCGGTTCAGGGCGGCACGGCTAACCTGGTAGGCCCCCTGGACCGGCCCCATGAGTTTGTCTTCGTTCCCGACGTGGGGCCGGTGGTCTGCCGCTTGATCCAGCAGCCCGAGGCCTTCGGCAAGACCTGGCACCTGGGCGGCGCCGGGGTCACCAGCCAGCGCGAGCTGCTGGAGCTGATCCGGCAGCACGGCGGTGCCCGCTTCAAGCAGCGGGTGATCGGCAAGCCCCTGCTGCGCCTGCTGGGGCTGTTCGACCCGCTGCTGCGCGAGATGGTGGAGATGCATTACCTGATCAGCTCGCCACTGATCCTCGACGACTCGGCCCTGCAAGCTCTGATCGGGCCGATCGCCAAGACGTCCTATACCGAAGGGGTGCGCCAGACGCTCGCGGCGAGCGCCAGTGCCCCTCAGAACGTGAAGCGGTAACCGAGGTTGGCGGCCCAGGGCCGGTCGATGTTCGAGCCTTCGCTGGTCTCGACCTCGGCATACACCTGATGCTGGCGGCTCAGCTCACCGGTCACGCCAACCCCGGCATACCAGCCACCGCCGTTGCCATCGGGACGGCTGGCGATGCCGTTGGTGCGGACCTTGTTCTGCGCCGACAGATCCTCGACCCAGCCAGCCTTGAGGTAGGGCTGCAAGCGTGTGCCATCTTCCAGCTGCAGGTTGCGTCCAGCCCGGGCACCGGTGCGGATCTGGGTCGACAGCCCATCGCCGGGCTGCACCTGTAAGCCGTTGTCCAGGCGGTAGTTGTCGGAGCGGGCATAGAGCATGGAAACCTGCGCCTGGGGCTCGACGAACCAGCGGTTGCCCAGATCGATCTGCTTGCCGGCTTCCACCGACAGGCCCGCGCCCTTGCTGCGTGAATGCCCGGAGACCTTGGCGCCGTCGGTGCCCCATACATCCAGGCGGGTGGACCAGCGGTTCAGGGTCAGCAAGGTATCGGTGTACCAGCCCGAGTCATCCAGATAAGTGGCATAGCCGCCCAGGTGGTAGCTGTCGAGCTTGCCGCTGCCCTCGCCCTTGAAGTTGCGGTCGGTCTGGCTGTAGCCGGCCAGCGCACCAAGCACCAGCGTGCCACCGGCGGTGTCGAGCCGGGTGTCCATGCCCAGTTGCGTGCCCTGCACCTGTTGGGAAAACGTACGGCCGACGCCGTTGTCCAGGGATTGCTGCTGGCCGAAACCACGGATCCACAGACCCTGGCGATCGGCCCCCTGGCGCAGGTCGCCGAGGCGCTGTACCAGGGTCGCCCGCTCGGCATCCCAGGTGGCCCGCAAGGTGGCGATGGCGCTGCTGTTGACCGCCGCGCTGGCGCCGGTGGAAAGGTTGTCCGGCCCCGGCGCCGGCTGGGTACGGCCGACGTTCACCAGGTTCCAGTTGCCCTGGGCATCGGCCGCAAGACCGTAGCGATAGGTCCCCGCATCCACCACCCCGTCGCGGTTGGCCAGGCTGAACGAACCCGCGCCGCCGGCGCTTTGCACCAGGGTCAGGCTCTGGCCCTCGGCCCCCGGCTCGCTGCCGGAGTTGCGCACCAGGATGTCGTTGTTGCCGGTGACCTGGCCACCGACGATCAACCGGTCACCCTGCTGCCGGCCCAGGTCGGTGTTCATGATGTAGTGGCCGTCGCCTTCGAGGTCGCCACTGACCTGCAACTGCTTGAAGGCCCCCGCCAGGCCGGGATCGGCGAACTCCACCACGCCGTTGTTGGCCAGGCGGGTGAGCTGGGAGTCGCCGCGCAGGGTCCAGACGCTGCTGTCGTCCAGGCTCAGCTGGGTATCACGGCTGCCGCCCTTGATCGCCCCGTCCAGGCTGGAGTGGTCGGCCAGGGACAGTTGCAGGCTGCCGCCGTCCACCAGCACATCACCGAACAGGTTCGAGCGCACGGCGTCCAGTTGCACCGCACCGGCCAGCACCCCGTCGGAGCGGTCGGTGATCCACAGCGCGGTGCCTTGCTCGCCACCGCTGCGGCCCACCAGGCTACTGTCGGTAAAGCGCGTGGTCAGGCCACCGCCGTTGACCAGGATGCCGGCGCCGTCTTCAGCCTGGATATGGCTGGACGTGACCTCCACATCGTTCACCACCCCGGCGCCGGTGGCGAAACTGACGATGCCATGGGCGTTGCTGCCGTTGGTGACCACGGTCGAGCCCTGGAAGCGGGTCGTGGCGTTGTTGCTGATGGCCAGGCCGTGAGCCTGCTCGCCGGCGGTCTGCACATCGCTGTCCTGCAGCTCCACGCTGGCACCGCGGCCCGAGGCGAACAGACCATAGCCCTGGTCGCCGTGGGTGACGATGCCGCTGTTGCTCAGGCTGATGCTCGCCCCCCCCATGCGTGCCAGTGCCCCCACGGAGCCCCGGCCGCTGGTTTCGATCAGCACGCGACTGACGTTGAACACCGCACCGGGGCTGTTTGTGGTGTCTGGCGAGGCGTACAGGGCATGGGAATTGTCGCCAAGGGTACTGATGGAACCGCCGTCCATGGTGAACACGCCGCCACGGTTGTCGATGGCCACCGCACTCTGGCCACGGGTTTGCAGAATGCTGTCCTTGACGTCCACCCGAGTGTTGCTGCCCGGCATCCAGATCGCCAAACCATAGTTGCCCAGGGTGGTGATCTGCACGTTGTCCAGGTCGGCGCTGGCCTGCTTGGCGTTGACGTTGATGCCGTAACCGCTCTGCGAGGTGATCTGGCTGTGGCTGACCACCGCCGTGCCGCCCGGTTTCTGATACAGGCTGCTCAAGGTGATGCCGTCGCCCTTGGCAGTGATGCTGCCGTTGCGAAAGGTCAGGGCGGCGCTGGTCACACCAATGCCACGACTGTTCTTGGCGGTGATGTCGACGCCATCGGCGCTGAGGGAGGAGCCGACCCCTTCCACGGCCACCGCGCCAACTAAGCCGCTGGACTGGATGCTGACACGCTGCAGCTCGATGGCCGCTCCATCGGCGACGCGGACCGCATTGACCGAGCCGGTCGAAGTGGCGGTCAGGGTCAAGTCCGAGGCCTGGATGCTGGAGCCCTTGCCGGAGGCGAACAAGACATCGGCCTGGTTGCCCGAGGTGGTGATGGAACCGCCGGCCACCTGCACCTGGCCGCCGGCGCTGGCCACCACACCGCGGCTCTGGTTACCGCTGGTGGTGATCTGCACATCGTTCAGGGTCAACTGGCTGCCGGCGCCAGTGACCTGGGCCCCGGTGGCGAGATCCGAGCCACCGGTACTGATGGTCACGCCGCTCAGTTCGACCTTGCCACCGGCGTCCACCTGCACGCCCACCACCGCGCTGTTGGTGCTTTCCGCCGTGGCCCGGATATCGTAGCCCTGGCCCTGCAACTGGTTCTGAGCGCCGCTGACCCGCACCGCCGGCCCACGGCCGGTGTAATCGACAGACGCATCATCCAGGGTCAGGGATTCACCTTCGGGCGAGGACAAGTCGATTTTTTCATAATCAGCAGCGGTTGCAGACTGAGCAACAAGCGTCATCAACGACAGCGCGGAGCTGACCGCGAGACTTGTCGTTTTCTTAACCAGAACCATAACTTTCAAACCTTTGCGTTAGAGCACAATAGGGCCGAAAGCCTGAAGTCAATAGGCGAACTAAAAAATGAGAATCTTCTTAAAGCCTCTGGCATTAAGAATATTCTGAAGAGGGATATAGATAGTTCTCCTTACTATGGGCCGATGCATAAAAAAGCCCACTTCCCTGCATTTGCCAGCCACTTCTCCGGGTCCTATATCCCGGTGGTCCTGCTGCGCCTTTTCATGTACAGCCTGCTGTCCTGCATCCTGATCATTGCCGGTTTCGTGATTCACTGGTCACTTAATGAAACCCTTTCCAACTACCGCCGGCAAATGAACGCAGCGGCATTTAACGCACAACAATTCTTCAATCAACGGGAAAGCCTGTTGAAGGCCATTTCTTCTTCGGCCGTGCGTACTAGCGACGACCACCTTAGTTCAACGTCGCGCAACTTTCTGGCAAGTAACGAACAACTGCGAGTACTGCCCTTCGGCAGTACTCCCTCCAGGCGCTGGGCCCTGGTCCTGACTGCCCGCGACCTGATGGAAGTGGGCAGCACGCAAAGCCAGCTGCTGTACCTGCTGCCGGAACAGGGCCTGGTCAGCACTCTCTACGAGCCAGCGGCCACCGACACCGGCCAGCCCCCCAGCAGGGCCGTGGACGCGCCCTGGCTGCGCCAGCTCGACCAGCGTGCGGTGCAGGACCTGCTGGCCCGACACCCCGAGGCCCGGACCCTGTGGTACTGGGCCAGCATCGACGGCAACAAGCAGGTGTACCTGTTGCGCCCAGTGGACGATCAGAACGCGTGCGAGGGCTGGCTGGGCCTGGAGCTCACCGAGATCGACCTGGCCCTGGACCCCATGGGCCTGCACCAGGGCAAATACCTGCTGTATGACGCCGACGGCGCACTGGTGCTGCACAGCGCCAACTGGCAAGTGCCCGGCAGCCTGTCGCGCCTGCAGACCGACGAGGACTCCTTCGGCCTGCACCGCCTGGGCGGGCTGCCCGACTACATCGTGCTCAATAAATCCGTGGGCAACGCCGGCTGGCGCCTGGTGTACTACGCACCGGTCAGCCAACTGCTGCGCGACAGCCGTGGCCCGCTGTACACCACCCTGCTGGTGACCCTGCTTCTATTCGCGGTGATCTTTCTCGGCGCGCGCTACATCCGCCTGCGCCTGGTGGAACCCGCAGTGCGCCACTACAGCGCCCTGGCAGACAGCGTGTCCCTCAACCGGCGCTTCATCGAGGTGGCTCCGGTGGGCCTGTGCCTGATGCGGCGCGACAACGGCCGGCTGATCCTGTGCAATGAATCCGGGCGCCGCTGGCTCGCCTCGGTGCCCGGCCTGCGCGAGCGCATCCTCGGCGAGCCGCCTGCCCGGGTGCATGCCATCGAACATGCCCTGGACGACGGCACCTTCATCCAGCTGACCTGCGCGCCCACCGGCTACAACGGCGTGGCGGCGGTGCTGTGCTGCATCAGCGACGTGACCGACTTCAAGGTGGCCGAGCAGTCGCTGCTGCAGGCCAAGCAGCTGTCGGACCAGGCCAACTGCGAGAAGACCCTGTTCCTCAGCACCCTGAGCCACGAGATCCGCACGCCCATGTACGGCATCCTCGGCTCCTTGGAAATGCTCCGCACCACCGCCCTCAGCGCCCAGCAGGGCGATTACCTGGAAGCTACCCAGCAAGCATCCTCGGTGCTGATGCGAACCATCAACGACACCCTCGACATGTCACTGATCGAGTCCGGCCGCCTGAGCCTCACCAGCGCCCCCTTCTCCCCGGTGCGGCTGGTGGAAGAAGTGGCCTTCAGTTACTCGGCCCGGGCCCGCAGCAAGGGCCTGCGCCTGTACGTGACCCTGGACCCGAATGTCGCCGAGCGAGTGGTGGGCGACGGCGAACGCATTCGCCAGATCCTCAACAACCTGGTGAGCAACGCCATCAAGTTCACCGAGTCCGGCCACGTGGTGCTGCGCCTGCATGCCGAGGCGGACCCGGGCCAGACGCCCCGCCTGCGCTTTCAGGTGGTGGACAGCGGCCCGGGAATCGCCCCGGAGTTCCAGGCCAACCTGTTCGAACCCTATTACCGGGTGCCCAGCTGGCTGGGCCAGAAGGCCTCGGGCACCGGCTTGGGCCTGGCCATCTGCCATCGGCTGGCGACGATGATGCAGGGCCAGTTGAGCGCCACCAGTGAACCGGGCCTGGGCTCCAGCTTCAGTTTCAGCCTGGCCCTGGAGCCCAGCACCGCCGCCCCGGCGCCGGACCTGCCGCGCTTGGGGGTGACCCCGGTGTATGTGCGCGGGGATATCCAGGAAGTGAATCTCAACCTCTGCCACTGGTTGCGCCGCTGGGGCGCCCTGGCCATTCCCTATGTGGCCGAACGTGACCCGCCAACCCGCAAGGCGGTGCTGGTGGAAGCCTTTCTTGGCCCCTCGCGGCCAGTGGCCTGGAGCGGCCCGCGGGTGCTCATGCACGCACCCGGCATGGGCCCGCCGCAGCGCCAGGCCGGCGACAGCTGGGTGGCCCGCACCTTCAGCCTCGACAGCCTGCGCAACGCCGTGGCCCAGGCCCAGTCCGGCATCGTCGCCGAACGGTGCTTCGCCTCTCCCGAAGCCCTGGCCCCGAGCCTGGACCTCAAGCTGCTGGCGGTGGACGACAGCCCCCTGTCGCTGCAGGTGATCTTTCAGCAGGGCCGCTACCTGGGCAACCGGATGGTGGCCTGCGCCAGCGCCGTCGATGCCTTGAAACGCACCGACCTGCTGTCCTTCGACGGCGTGCTGACCGACTTGCAGATGGAACACATGGACGGTCTGTCGTTTGCCCGCACCCTGCGCGAGCGAGGGTATTGCGGCCCCATCATCGGTATCACCGGTGAGCTCTCCCCGGCGCTGCGCAGCCACTGCGAGTCGGCCGGAATCCGTCATTTGCTGATCAAGCCGGTACCCCTGGACGCCTTGAGCGAGGTACTGCAATCCATCAAGAGGAAAGTCATTTGAGCATGCTCAAGCCCCTGCGAGTCCTGATATTGGACGACCATCCGATCCACTGCCTGCAGGCCCGGCACCTGTTGCAGGCGGCCGGGTTCGGCCGGGTGGACAGCGCCCTAGATGCGCGCCAGGCCCTGGCCATGCTGCACCGGCAGGTCTACGACCTGGTGCTGGTGGACCTGCACATGCCGGAAATGGATGGGGTGCAGTTCATCCATGCCCTGACCGGTGTTGACCAGGTGCCGATCCTGGCCATCGTCTCGTCCTGCTCGCGGCGGTTGATGAACAGCGTCAGCCTGATGGCCAAGGAGAAGGGCCTGGCGGTACTCGGCACCTTCCCCAAGCCCCTGGAAGCGATCCACGTCGAGCAGATCAGCGCCATCATCGGCAACAGCCAGGGCTCGGTGCCGGCAGCCCGGCCCGAGCATGAGGCAGTGTTCGACCGCCAGGTCCTGGAGCGGGCCATCGAACGCCGCGAGCTCAAGGCCCGGTTCCAGCCCCGGCGCTCGCTGAGCACTGGCCGGATCGTCGGCGCCGAAGCCCTGGTGCGCTGGAACAGTCCGTCCTTCGGACTGCTGATGCCGGATTCGTTCCTCGCCTCCATCAGCCGCTGCCAGCTGGACCATGCGCTGTTGCTGCTGATGCTCGACGACGCCCTCCAGGCGCAAAAGCACTGGCAACGCCTGGGCCATCGCCTCAGCGTATCGGTGAACCTGCCCACCGGGCTGCTGGACGACCCCTGCCTGCCCGACCAATTGCAGCAGATCACCCTCGCTGCGGGGTTGGCCACCAGCGATATCTGCTTCGAGCTGCTGGAAACCGAGCGGCCACTGTCCCCCGGGCAGTATCATATGGGCGCCAGCCGCCTGCGCCTCAAAGGCTTCGGCCTGGCACAGGACGACTTCGGCATGGGCTACAGTTCCATGTACAGCCTGATCTCCACGCCCTTTACCGAGATGAAGATCGACCGCCACTTCGTGCATGGTGCCGCAGCCGACGATGCCCGCGCCGCAGCCCTGGTGGCGGCGGTGCAACTGGGCCGGCAACTGGGCCTGGAAGTGGTGGCCGAGGGCGTGGAATCGGCCCGTGACCTGGAGTTTCTGCGCCAGATTGGCTGCGACAGTGCCCAGGGGTATCTTATTTCCGCCGCATTGGAGCTGGACGCCTTCACACAACTGCTGGGATGCACCGTTACTCCACCCTTTTCGTCACCTACCCGGCCCGCCTCCTCTCTCCCATGCCAGACATCCCGCTACGCCGCATCGCGAAAAACGTCCGACGATTGAATCTCGTGCTGTTCCTCATTCTGCCGTTGCTGCTGGTCATGGGCGGCGCGCTGTTCTGGGGCGGCCAGCGGATCATCCGCCAGGAACAGGAACGGATTGCCGTGGATTTCCAACTGCTGACCCGCTACATGAGCGAGCAGGAAGCCCTGCTCCAACGGCTGGCCGGCCAGAAGCGCCTGCAATACAAGGACGCGGACCAGGATCCGGCGCAGCTCTTCCACCTCATGGAGCAACAGGAGGCGGCGGGCGCGACCCTGTTCCAGGGCAACCTCTCCTCAGTGGAAACCCCCTTCACCCTGGTCTGCCAGGACCTGGCCCAATGCCCCCACCAGAGCGCCGCAGCAGCCGGCCTGGGGCGCTACCTGGCCGATCTCTACTCCAGCTTCTGGGTGCGCTCGAGCTTTCCCGCTTCGGCCCTGCTGGTGGTGGACGCCGGTGCCGGCAGTAGCTTTACCGTGCCCACCATCGGCAGCCGCTGGCCGCGGCTGACCACCCCCCTGGTCCTGGCAGGCCTGCATGCGGTGCGCGCCAGCGCTACCAGCAGCGACAGCGACGCGATCCGCTGGATCCGCCTCAAGGACTTTCCCCAGCACATGATCGCCTTCACCGCCCTGCACAACCTTGCCCCCGGCAGCGGCCTGCAGAGTTCCGGCACCTACGCTGCCTGCCTCACCTACAGGGACCGCATCAACGTCTTCACCACGCCGCAGCGGCGGCACTTCTACGACAAGTTCTGGCTGCAGGGCCGGCCCGACGGTCTGCTGCTGGGGGATGAACCGGCGCCCCTGGCGCTGCACGAGGGGGCCAACGTACGCAGCGACGGCCTGCTGTTCCGGATCAACGACGCCAGTGGCCACTGGAGCGGTTACTACCTGTTGAGCTACCGCACCCTGTTCCTCGGCCACTCCTGGTCCCTGGCGGCGATCTTCCTGCTGCTGTTGCTCAGCCCCCTGGCCGCCAGGGTCTATGCGCGCTGGTACCAGCGCCGGGTCATAGCGCCGGCGCAACAGGCTCACGCCGAGCTGGTGGAAAACCATCAGTTCAGCCGCACCCTGCTGGAGACCACACCAGTGGCGCTGTGCGTACTCAGCCGCGATGACCGACGGATCGTCTTCGCCAACAACCTGGCCCTCAAATGGTTCGCCACCCAGGTCGGCCAGAGCCTGGACGCCAGCGGTCTGGACCCGGCATTGCTGGAGCGCATCGTGCGCGCCCGGGAACCGGGGGAGATCGAAAACTTCCAGGGCTTCGACGGACGCTCGTTCTACATCGCCTTCGCCCCCACCCGCTACCGCAACCAGGACGTGCTGATCTGCGCCTTTGCCGACCTCAGTGCGCGGGCCCAGATGGAGCAGCAACTGACCCAGGCGAAACAGGCGGCCGACAAGGCCAACGGCGCCAAGTCGGTGTTCCTTGCCACCATGAGCCACGAGATCCGCACGCCACTGTACGGGGTGCTCGGCTCCCTGGAACTGATGGGCCTGACCGACCTGGATCGCGAACAGCGCCAGTTGCTCGAACGCATCCAGGTGTCTTCCGGGCTGCTGCTGCAGATCATCAGCGACATTCTCGACATCACCCGCATCGAGTCCGGCCAGTTGTCCCTGGAGGATCAGCTGTTCGATCCCAGGGCCCTGATCCAGCGCTGCACCGCAAGCTTTGTCGACAGTGCCCGGAACAAGGGCCTGCTGCTGTTTTCCTGGATCGATCCAGAACTGCCTCCAGCGCTGCTCGGCGACCCGGGACGGATCAGCCAGATCCTCACCAACCTGATCAGCAACGCGGTCAAGTTCACCCACTCGGGCCAGGTGATAGTGCGCGCCCGAGCCAAGCCCGACAGCCAGGGACGGGTGCTGTTAGCGCTGCAGGTGGCGGACACCGGTATCGGTATCGGCAAGGATGAACAGCAGCAGCTGTTCATCCCCTTCTATCAGATCGACGCCCACTCCCACACGGTGCATGGCGCGGGGCTGGGCCTGTCGATATGCGCCAAGCTGGCGGCGCTGATGGGCAGCCAGATCCACCTCACCAGCGAGCTGGGCCTGGGCAGCAGTTTCTCCATGCAGCTGGAACTGCCGGTGGCCAGCGACCCCGACGCCAAGCGCCAGCCCGACCTGGGCGGCGCGCAGATCTACGTGCAAAGCCCGCACCACGAACTCACCGACAACCTCTGCCAGTGGCTGCAGAAGTGGCACGCCCAGGCCACCCCGGTGGATGCTACGGCCCCGCTTCCCCAGGGCCAGGGCGTTCTCCTGCGGCTGTTCGATGACCGCCTCGAAGCGTCCGAGGCCCTGCCCCCCGGGCTGCTGCGCATCGACCTGGGCGGCCCGCAACGCACCCCCGGTGCGGGCCTGGCCGAGGCCGGCGACTACTATGCCATCGGCCGCTTGCTGGAACGCACCCTGGGCGGCGCGCCCGATGCTCCTGCCGAACCGGAACTGCCGGCCCGGGACATAGCCACTCTGGCCCCCCTGGGCCTGAACGTGCTGGTGGCCGAGGACAACCCGATCAACCAGGCGACCCTGAGCCATCAGCTGCAGCAACTGGGCTGCCGCAACACCCTGGCCGCCGATGGCGCGGAAGCCCTGGACCTGTGGCGCATCGGCGACTACGACCTGCTACTGACCGACGTCAACATGCCGCACATGAACGGCTACGAACTCACCTGCATCCTGCGCGCCGCCGGGGACGACCGGCCGATCATCGGCATCACCGCCAATGCCATGTGCGACGAAGAAGCCCGCTGCCAGGCCTGCGGGATGGACGCCTGGCTGGTCAAGCCAGTGCCGTTGCAGACCCTGCGGGCCAGCTTGGCACGGCTCACCAGCCTCGCCCCGGAGCCGCACGCCGAGCCTGCAGCCGCGCCTGGCAGCACGCCAGTTGATGGCCTGCCGCCGAACCTGCGGGAGCTGTTTGCCCGTACCATGGGCCAGGACGTGGAACACTTGCGCCAGGCCCTGGACGCTGAGGATTACGAACGCATCTTCCAGTTGCTGCACCGGGTGCGCGGGTCTCTGGCGGTGGCTGGCCAGGAAGCGCTGATCCTGCAGGTCCACGACTTGGGGCAGAGCTTGCGCCAGAGCGGTTTGACGGCTACCACGCGCGCGCATAGCCTGATGCTGCTGCACGCCTTGCAAGACATCAGCCAGCTCGAATGAACGCTCCTAGTACCCGCATTTCTACGCATTCCCTTTTGAAAATGGATCGTGTCCACCATGAAAAAAATACGCGTTGCCCTGGCCGACGATCATCCCCTGGTGCTCGCTGCCGTCAGCGACCTGTTGAAAAAGACCCGCCAGTACGAGGTGGTGGCGGCTGTCACCACCCCCAGTGCCTTGGTCCAGCAACTTTCGGATGACCCGCGGATCGATGTGGTCATCACCGACTACTTCATGGAGGGCGACCCGACCTTCGGCGATGGCATACGCCTGGTGACCTACCTGATCCGGCACTTCCCCAGGGTCCAGGTGCTGGTGCTGACCATGATGTCCAACCCGATGATCGTGGCCGCGCTGTATGACATCGGCGTGCGCTCGGTACTGCCCAAGCGCCATGACATGAGCGAGCTGCTCAGCGCCCTTGAGAGCGTCCGCCAGGGGCGCATCCACCATCCGCCGAGCCTGGTGCAGAACGAGCTCAACAGCAGTCCGCTGCGCTCCATGGCCGACGGCCTGAGCAGCCTTACGCCCAAGGAATACGAAGTGCTGCGGCATTTCGTGCGCGGCGAATCAATGATGCAGATCGCCGCCAACCTCAAGCGCAGCGTGAAGACCGTCAGTGCGCAGAAGATCTCGGCGATCCGCAAGCTCAACCTGGACAGCGACCAGGCCCTGGTCGCCTTCTGCCTGGAATCCGGCGAATTTCAGTAGGCCCTGGGGCCGGGGCGGCGCCGCAGCCAGGCGCTGCTGCTTCTGCATCCATGGCCTGCTCAACACTGCTGTTGCCTGCCTCGCTGGAACGCGAGCGCACGACCGCGCCGAAAGTACCTGCAGGGCAATCATTGAATAGCCCGGCACAAAAAATCGGAAATCTGATGCCGCCCTACCTGGGTAGCGGCTGGGGAATCGCCAGGCGGCTGGTGGCCTTGACCTCGCGCAGCGCCAGGCTGGACTGGATCGAGGCAATGCCCGGCTGGCGCCTGAGCACGTGCTCGACAAAGTCGCTGTAGCTGTCCAGGTCACGGGCCAGCACCTGCAGCAGGTAGTCGGCGTCGCCGGTGATCTTGTGGCAGGCCTGGACCTCGGGCAGGCGCATGATCACCGTCTCGAAATCGTCCGGGGTCTGGTCGGAGTGAGTGGCGAACCGCACATGGACGAAGGCCAGGATGTCCAGCCCCAGCAGGCGCCGGTCGAGGTTGGCCTGGTAGTCCCTGATCACCCCCTCCTCCTCCAGGCGCTTGCGCCGCCGCCAGCAGGGGGTAAGGCTCAGGGACAGGCGCTCGCTGAGCTCGGCGTTGGAAATGCTCGCGTCCTGCTGCAACAGCGCAAGAATCGCCAGGTCGGTGTCGTCGAGGTTAACGCTGCGAGTCGTTTTTTTCACAATCAGCCACCAACGGGAAAAATATTACCCAAAACTCTAATTGCACCCGAACAAAAAGCAAAGAATTCGCATCCATGCCGGAACAAACTATTTGCACCAGACAATAACAATGGATGCGTTCAGCATGCTTACCGTCTTCAGCGAATCCCACCGCCTGCACCATGGCACCGAATTGAAGGATGGCGTGCTCAAGCCCTCCTTCGAGCAACCCAGCCGCGCCGACACGGTGCGAGACCGGGTGCGCCAAGTGGGGCTTGGCGAGATCATCGGCCCGCGGCGCTTCGACCGCGCCTGCTACGTGGCCGCCCACAGCGAACGTTACGTCAGCTTCCTGGAAAACGCCTGGAGCGAATGGACCGCCACCGGCCGCAGCCACGACGCCCTGCCCCTGGTGTGGCCGGTGCGCGACCTGGCCAACCAGCAGGTGCCCGAATTCATCGACGGCAAGCTGGGTTTCTTCGCCATGGACGCCGGCTCGCCGATCACCGCCACCACCTGGGATGCGGTGCGCACCAGCGCCGATATCGCCCTCACCGCCCTGGCCCTGATCGATGAAGGCCAGGACAGCGCCTTCGCCCTGTGCCGCCCGCCGGGGCATCACGCCGCACGGGAATACATGGGCGGCTACTGCTACCTGAACAACGCCGCCATCGCCGCGCAGCACGCCATCACCCGGGGCGCCAGGCGGGTGGCGGTGCTGGACGTAGACTTCCACCACGGCAACGGCACCCAGAACATTTTCTATGACCGTGGCGACGTGCTCTTCGTCTCGCTGCACGGCGACCCGGCCGTGTCCTACCCCTACTTCTCGGGCCATGCCAGCGAGCGCGGCAGCGGGGCCGGCGAAGGCTGCAACCTGAACCTGCCCCTGCCGAAGAACACCACCTGGCAGCACTACCGCCAAGCGCTGGAGCTGGCCTGCAAACAGTTGCGGGCCTTCGCTCCCGAACTGCTGGTGGTGTCCCTGGGCGTGGACACGTTCAAGGACGACCCCATCAGCCACTTCCTCCTGGAAAGCGAAGACTTTCTCGGCATGGGCCAGATCATCGCCTCGGTGGGCACGCCCACCCTGTTCGTGATGGAAGGCGGCTACATGGTGGATGAGATCGGCATCAACGCGGTCAATGTGCTGCACGGCCATGCCAACCGCTAGCGCGCGCCAGGCGCGCTCCCCCGCAGTGTTCAACGTTCCGACCGAGAGGGAAATCACCATGACCTTGTTTATCGATGTGGATCAGGCAGCGGCGCTGTACAAGCGCCTGGGTGTCGCCAGGGCGATCCGTGAAATGGCCGGTTATATCCAGGCCGACTACCTGCGCTGGCAAGCCTTCGAAAAGTCCCCGCGAACCGCCAACCACTCGCCCACCGGAGTCATCGAACTGATGCCCGCCGACGATGGCCAGCAGTACGCCTTCAAGTACGTCAACGGCCACCCTGGCAATCCGGCCCGGCAGTTGCTCACGGTCATGGCCTTCGGCATGCTGGCCGAGGTGGACAGCGGCTACCCGCTGCTGCTCAGCGAACTGACCCTGACCACCGCGGTACGCACCGCCGCTACCTCGGCCCTGGTGGCCCGCGCCCTGGCGCGCCCGGACAGCCGAACCATGGCGCTGATTGGCAATGGCGCCCAGAGCGAGTTCCAGGCCATCGCCTTCCACGACATGCTCGGCATCGACGAGCTGCGGATCTTCGACATCGACCCGGCCGCCTCCCGCAAGCTCAAGCACAACCTGCAAGCCTGGCCGGGCCTGAAGGTGCGCATCGCCGAGTCGGTGGCCGATGCGGTCAAGGGCGCCGACATCGTCACCACGGTGACCGCGGACAAGGCCTACGCCACCATCCTCACCCCGGAGCTGATCGAGCCCGGCATGCACCTCAATGCGGTGGGCGGTGACTGCCCGGGCAAGACCGAGCTGCACGCAGAGATCCTGCGCAATGCCCGGGTGATCGTCGAGTTCGAGCCGCAAACGCGCATCGAGGGTGATATCCAGCAGTTGCCGGCGGACTTTGCGGTGACCGAATACTTCCGCATCGCCCAGGGCCTGGAACCGGGCCGCGAGCATGCCCGGCAGGTCACGGTGTTCGACTCGGTGGGCTTTGCCCTGGAGGACTTCTCGTCCCTGCGCTACCTGCACGACCAGGCGCGCGAACACGGCATTGGCGAGCAGATCCACCTGGTGCCGACCCCGGCCAACATCAAGGACCTGTACCAACTGATCGGCCAGGGCCCCGACGCCGCCACAGGCGCCCCGCGCCGCCTGGCCAGCGGCTGAGGCAATACCCCCATGGCCGCTGCACGGGAAAACGCCCCGTGCCCCTGTGCAGCGGCCCAACCCGAACCGGTTGCGCCACCCCGACCTACAACCACAGCGCGCAGCCCCAGCCACCCTGCACTGCCAAAACTCGACAACTATAAAATCAAGAGGTTTTGTGATGACTCCAGATACCCTCGGGGCCCCTGCGCGCCCCGTGCTGCAACGCACCCTGCATAACCGTCATATCCAGCTCATGGCCATGGGCGGCGCCATCGGCACCGGGCTGTTCATGGGCTCGGGCAAGATCATCGCCATGTCCGGTACCTCGATCATCCTGATCTACATGATCATCGGCCTGTTCGTGTACCTGGTGATGCGCGCCATGGGCGAGCTGCTGCTGTCGAACCTGCAATTCAAGAGCTTCGCCGACTTTGCCGGCGCCTACCTGGGGCCGCGCGCGGCGTTTTTTCTCGGCTGGTCCTACTGGCTGAGCTGGAGCGTGGCGGTGGTGGGCGACGCCGTGGTGGTGGGCGGTTTCTTCCAGTACTGGTTCCCCGGGGTGCCGGCCTGGATGCCCGCGATCAGCATGATGCTGACGCTGTTCGCCCTCAACGTGCTCACGGTGCGGCTGTTCGGCGAAGTGGAGTTCTGGTTCGCCATCATCAAGATCATCGCCGTGGTCACCCTGATCGGCGTCAGCCTGGTGCTGATCGCCAGTTCGTTCGTCTCGCCCTCGGGCGTGACCGCCTCGCTGGGCCACCTGCTGGACCGGCAAGCGGCCTTTCCCCACGGCCTGCTGGGCTTCTTCGCCGGGTTCCAGATGGCGATCTTCTCCTTCGCCGGCACCGAGCTGATCGGCACCGCCGCCGCGGAAACCCGCGACCCTCACAGCACCCTGCCCAAGGCCATCAATGCCATACCGCTGCGGATCATCCTGTTCTACGTGCTGGCCCTGGCCTGCATCATCGCCGTGACCTCCTGGCAGCAGGTGTCGCCGAACAAGAGCCCGTTCGTCGAGCTGTTCCTGATTGCCGGCTTCCCGGCGGCGGCGGGCATCGTCAACTTCGTGGTGCTGACCTCCGCCGCTTCCTCGGCCAACAGCGGCGTGTTCTCGGCCAGCCGCATGCTCTTCGGCCTCGCCGACCAGGGCAATGCGCCGCGCCTGTTCAAGCGCCTGTCGAGCCAGAGCGTGCCGGTCATCAGCCTGAGCTTCACCACCCTGCTGATGCTGCTGGGGGTGTTGCTGCTGTACGTGGTTCCCGAGGTGATGACCGCCTTCACCCTGGTGTCCACGGTGTCGGCGATCCTGGTGATCTTCACCTGGTCGACCATCCTCGCGTCCTACATCGCCTACCGCAAAAAGCACCCACAACTGCACGCCCGCTCGCGCTACAAGATGCCTGGCGGCGTGCCCATGGCCTGGTTTGCCCTGGCCTTCCTGCTGTTTGTCCTGTGCCTGCTGGCCCTGCGCCCGGACACCCGCCTGGCGCTGTGCGTGATGCCGGCGTGGTTTATCTGGCTGGGAATCGCCTATCGCCTGACGGCGGGGCGCAAGGGGCGAGGTCATGGCCGTGCGGCATACCCGCGCTGAAGCGCAACAGTGCCAGGGATGGCACTCCCGGCTGCGGCTCAAAACGTAAAAACATCGACACACCCCCTACGGTCTTGGTCTACTCGCGCGCCATCAACGTAGCCAGGGAGTGCTCACATGCAAGTCGCAGGCCCCACCTTTGAAGAGGTGTTAAGGAAGAATTTCAAGCGCGTGCTGACCTATTGGAGCCAGATCGGCACGGTCATGGGCTTGAGCGCCGTTGGGTTGGGGTTGATCAGCCTGTACATGTACACCCGGGCGATTGGCCGCACCGACCTGTTCATGGCTTCGATCGATGCAAAGTCGGCGCTGATGATCTGGCTGGTCATAGTGCTGGTGCTCATGAGCGCGTTTCTGTTTCTGCTGACCGTCACCACTCTGCTGTTCTGGCTGTCCGCCAGCCTGTTTCACAGAACCCCGGGGCGCCTGAAGGATGTAGTGGTGTGGCTGACACTCCCGTTCCTGGTGGGGTTCCTGGGATATGTCGTTGTCATTTACTACACCTCAGGCTGGCTGCCGGTAGGGCAATCCCTGCTTGGGCTGCTAGTGCTGTTTCTGCTCAGTTGCTGGGGGGTACTGTCACGCCCGGCGTTCAAAAAGGTAATTGAGGAAAACCTGACACCCACCAGGGACAAAATGGACTTTCTGCTTGTGTTGCTGACCTGCCTGCTTGGCACGCTCTGCGCAGCGCTGTTCCCCAGCCTGGTGACACTCAATGCCTATGTGAGTGAAGTGAGCAGCGACTCCCCGCACTATGTGGCGGCATTGAATCTGCTGATCCTGATCCTTACGTTGCTACCGGTCGTGATTTTCTACCACAAGGCCGGAAGCCTCAATAAACGCATCCTGTATTCGATATTGTCGGTGGCACTGTTTGCCCTGGCGTTTCTGTTTGTACTGCCTGGGGCCATGAGCAAGGTCACCTACAAGGCCGCAGGAGGGCTGGATGTACGCCAGGACGAAATCGAACGCTTCGTCCTGCTGGACGATCTTGAACTGCATGACCTGGACCCGCTGATGTGGAATACCCGCCTGACCTCGCAGCGCCACCTGGAGGTCCAGGGTTTTCAGCTGTTCTCTTTCGGTGAAACGCTGTTGATCTGTCCCAAGGGGCTACGCAACTTGCGGCTCAACCAGATGCACACCTATACCCGCCACTGCATCAAGACCCGCAACAGCTCGGTGACCCGTAAACCGCCAGGACCGCTGTACATCTCTCAACCGGCCTGTGCCAGCCTGGCGCCCCCTGCGACATGCTGGAAGCCGCAGGGTTCCTGACGCTTACACCCTGACGGCCTGCAACACCGAGGCGTAGTTGGCCACCGCCATGCCGCCCATGTTGAACAGCAGGCCGAACTCCGGCGAGCGCGCGGCGAGGCCAATGGGCTCGCCGGTCAACTGGCGAAAGCCCAGGGCATGCATCGACACACCGGTGGCGCCCACCGGATGCCCCTTGGCCTTGAGCCCGCCGGAGAGGTTCACCGGCAGGCGTCCGTCGGCATTCACCCAGCCTTCGTCCAGGGCTCGATGGCCTTCGCCCTTGGGCGCCAGGCCCATGGCTTCATAGATCAGCAGTTCGGCGATGGTGAAGCAGTCGTGGACTTCGGCCAACGCCAGGTCGTCCAGGCCCAGGCCGGCCTCGTGCAAGGCGCCCTGGATCGCCAGTTGCGGGCCTTCGAAGGCCAGCACGTCGCGGCGCGCCATGGGCAGGAAGTCGTTCACCTGGCTCAGGGCGCGGATCGCCACTTCACGGCGGAACTCCCGGGCCCGGCGCGGCGACGCGAGGAGGATCGCCGCCGCGCCGTCGCTGATCAGCGAACAGTCGGTCAGGCGCAGGGGCTCGGCGATCAGCGGGTTGCCGGGCGAAACGCTGTTGCAGTGGGCAAAATCCATGGCCCGATGCATCTGCGCCAGGGGGTTGGCCATGGCGTTGGCGTGGTTCTTCACGGCAATCGCCGCCATGGCAGCCAGGGGGCTCTGGTAGCGCTCGGTGTAGCGCTGGGCCACTTGGCCGAACAGTTGGGCAAAGCTCAGGCCGGCCTCTTGCGGGTCGTTCTGGTAGCCGGCCCCGGCCAGGGCCCGGGTGACCTCGGCGGTGCTGTTGCCGGTCATCTTTTCCGCCCCCACCACCAGCACCAGTTCGGCGGCGCCGCTGCGGATCGCGTTGATCCCGGCCTGGATCGCCGCCGAGCCGGAAGCACAGGCGTTTTCGCAGCGGGTGGCCGGCTTGAAGCGCAACTGCGGGTCGGCCTGGAGCATCAGGGACGCGGGAAAACCATCAGGCACCAGCCCGGAGTTGAACTGGCCGAGAAACAGCGCATCGATCGCCCCGGCGTCAATGGCGGCGTCCACCAGCACGTCGCGGGTGACCTGGACAATCAGGTCTTCCAGGCTGCCATCGAGGCGGCCAAAGCGGGTGTGGGCCGCCGCGACGATGCAAACGGATTCATGGTTCATGGGGGTTCTCCTGTACTGAAGGCGGGTGGTCCCGGCCAGCGGCCCGCATACGCAAGGGCCCTCGGCCGGGGTGACTGCCCATCAGTGTAGGTAGTGTTGCGCCAGGTGCTCAGGTCAGCGCGGCCTGGGCATCCAGGCGCAGCAGCTGCAAGGGTTCCAGAGTGGAGCCCTGCAAAGATTCCCCGGCATACAGCGCCTCGTTGGCCATGGCCATTTCAGCGCTGCGGCCAGCCACCATTTCGTAGGTCTTGCGCGGCAGGACCTCGCTCCAGCCGTTTTCAAAGGTGTTGTAGGCCAGGGTCAGCGCGGCGGTGAAATAGTGCTGGCCGGCCACTGGAACCCGGACCTCCTCACCCTTCTCATCCAGGGCGATGAAGTGGTTGGGCAGGTGTTTCACCCCCAGGCGCTTGAGCACGATCCAGGCCAGGGCCGATGGCACGAAGGCGTTGAGTTTTTCCGCGGCGATGGCCGAGTAGCCACGCGCCTGCAGCAGTTGGACGATGTCGTCCTCGCTGGCCTCGGGGTGGTCGGCCATCAACCCCAGGGTATCGAGCACGCCCTGATGGGCATTGGCGTGATCCAGGCAGCAGCTGCAGTCCGGCGAATGTGAATCGTCATGCATGATCGGTCGATGATCCCTATCGGTCTTGGTGAGGGGGCGCAGGATAAACCCTGCGCCTGCCTCGCCACCAGCAAACAGCGGTTACTTGATGACGATGGGGTTCACCGGCGCTCCGCTGCCGCCGACGATCTTCAGCGGCGCGGCGGTGTAGAGGAAGGTCCACTGGCCATCGGCGGCGCAATCCTCGGCCAGTTCTTCAAGCAGCACGATCTCGGTGAAGGCGATCCCCAGGTTGCGCATCAGCGCGCAATGCAGGGGAATCTGCACCCCGGACACCGGGTCGGTGATCACCTCGTTGGCGATGGTGTCGGTGACCAGATTGGGGATCTCCATCTGGTTGAACCAGTCCACCAGTTCCCGGCTGTAGGTCAGCCCGGGTTCCACCAGGTCCTTGAAGAACTCGGTCTTGCCGTACTCGTAGAAGGCGCCCATGGAACCGGTGCGGATGATGAGGATGTCGCGCTTCTCGATGGCCACGCCCTGGGCCTGGGCAGCGGCCAGCAGGTCCAGATGGTTGAAGGTCTCGCCGCGCCCCAGGTACTTCTTGCCGCGGTGCCGGGCCATGTCGATCAGCACCGCACGGCCCACCACGCCGCGCTCGGCAATCGGCAACACACTGGCCTTGGCCATGCCGCCGACAGTGCTGCTGGCGTCGTAGCCGTTCCACAGCTGGTTGTCGTACCAGGCATGGCCCAGGGCGTCGTACTGGGTCGAGCCCTGCAGCTGCATGAAGATCACGTCGTCGCAGTACTCGGCACCACCGGTCATGGAGGGCTGCTTGCCGGCCTGATAGTGGCTGCGGTCCAGGGTATTGAAACGCATCGACGGGTTGCGTGCCGGCCACATCGGGTCGCCGCCGGGATGGCCGATCTGCACTTGCAGGGTGAAGGTCTTGCCCTGGCGCACGGCGGCCACGCCCCGCAGTACCTCGGCCTGTTGCAGGTAGTTGAGGGCACCGACTTCGTCGTCCGGGCCCCACTTGCCCCAGTTCTTTGGCAGGCCTTCAAGCAGTTGCCGGGTATTGGGGTGGTTCTTGTCGTTCTCGATCCCACACATGTCGAATGCACTCCATTGATTGGGTTGAAACGGGCGAAAATGCTCGCGTGGCCTTGCCTGGCGATCAACCGTCAAGCCCCGGCGCCCCTCTGGAACCTTGCGGCCCTGTGGGCCGTTCGCAGCCTGCGGCAGCGGCTACACGAAGCCCGGATCACACGCGCCGGGGGCTCTGGCCTGGAGGGTTTTACAGATCATCAGACGCAACGTCCACCATCCACTTCCAGACAGGTGCCGGTGATGAAGGCCGCCTCGTCAGAGGCCAGGTATAGGCAGGCGTTGGCCACATCCTGGGGGGTGGAGAAGCGCCCCAGGGGAATGGTGGCCATGAACTTCTGGCGGTTTTCCGGGGTGTCCGGCACCCCCATGAATTCACTGAGCAGGGCCGTGGCGCCCACCACCGGGTTGACGCAGTTGACGCGGATGTTGTCCGGCCCCAGCTCGGCGGCCATGGTCTTGCTCATCACCACCACCGCGCCCTTGCTGCCGTTGTACCAGACCAGCCCCGGACGCGGCCGGATCGCCGCCGTGGAGGCGATGTTGATGAACACCCCGCCACCCTGGCCACGAAAATGCGGCACGAAGTGCTTGGCGCTGAGGAAAATGCTTTTGACGTTGACCGCGAACACCCGGTCGAACTCGGCCTCGTCCACTTCCAGCATCGGCCGGTTGCGGTGGGTGGTGCCGGCGTTGTTGACCACGATGTCCAGGCCGCCGTATTGCTCCAGGGTGTTGCGCAGCAGCGCGGCAACGCTGGCGTCCTGGGCCACGTTGACCTCGATGAAGTGGGCCTGGCCGCCGGCATCGCGGATTTCCTGCGCCACCCGCTGGCCGCCCGTGGCGTTCATGTCGGCGATTACGACCCGGGCGCCCTGCTGGGCGAAGGTCTTGGCGATGCCTTCACCAAAGCCGGAACCGGCGCCGGTGACGATGGCAGTTTTATGGGCTAGACGCATGCTAGTGACTCCTTTTTTTGTTGTTATTGGCCGCCGTAGTGGCGGCCCTCAGTCGTGACGAATGGCGATGGTCTTCAAGGCGGTAAAGCCCAGCAGCGCCTCGAAGCCCTTCTCGCGGCCATAACCACTGGCCTTGACCCCGCCGAAGGGCAGTTCGACGCCGCCACCGGCGCCGTAGTTGTTGATGAACACCTGGCCACAGCGCAGCTTGTGGGCCATGCGCAACTGACGCGCGCCGTCCCGGGTCCAGACCCCGGCCACCAGGCCGAAGGCGCTGTCGTTGGCCAGGCGGATGGCGTCGGCCTCGTCCTCGAAGGGCATCACCGCCAGCACCGGGCCGAACACTTCCTCCCGGGCCAGGCGACTGTCTGGCGGCACATCGCGAAACAGCACCGCTTCGTGGAAGTAGCCGCCGCTGCCGGCCTCGGCCACCACCTGCCCACGGGCCGCCACCGGGATGCCGGCGGCCTCGGCCTCGCGGACGAACTCCCGGACCTGGCGCAGCTGTTTCTGGTTGATCAGCGGGCCCATGTCCAGGTCCAGCTCCGAGGGCCCGGCGCGCAGTTGGCCAAAGCACTGGGCCAGGCGTTCCAGCAGCGGTTCATACAGGCTGCGCTGCACCAGCAGGCGGCTGCCGGCGGAACAGGTCTGGCCGCAGTTCTGCACGATGGCGTTGATCAGCACGGGCAGCGCCCGCTCCACATCGGCATCGGCGAAGACGATCTGCGGCGACTTGCCGCCCAGCTCCAGGGTTACCGGGCAATGCCGTTCGGCCGCCGCCTTGGCCACCAGGGCGCCGGTGCCGGTGGAGCCGGTGAAAGAGATATGCGCGACGCCAGGATGGGCGCACAACGCGGCACCGGCTTCGTGGCCATAGCCGCTGACCACATTCAGGCTGCCCGCCGGGAAGCCGACCTGGGCCGCCAGCTCCGCCAGCCGCAGCAGCGACAGGCTGGCGTCCTCGGCGGGCTTGACCACGCAGGCATTGCCCGCCGCCAAAGCGGCGCCGACGCTGCGGCCGAAGATCTGCATCGGGTAGTTCCAGGGAATGATGTGCCCGGTAACGCCATGGGGCTCGCGCACCGTGAGCACGGTGTAGCCGGCCTGATAGGGCAAGGTCTCGCCGTGGAGCTTGTCGGCGGCCCCGGCGTAGTACTCGAAATAGCGCGCCAGGGCGGTGGCGTCGGCGCGGGCCACCTTGAGTGCCTTGCCGGTGTCCCGGGCTTCGATCTGCGCCAGCTCTTCGTGGTGCTCCAGCACTGCATGACTCAAGCGCGCCAGCAGACGCCCGCGCTCCAGGGCCGAGAGGCTGCCCCAGGAGCCGTCGAAATTGTCCCCCAGGGCCCGTTGCGCGGCCTGCACCGCCAGGTCGATATCGTCGGCGGTGCCCCGGGCGATCCGCGCGTAGCTGATGCCGGTGCTGGGGTCCTGCACCGGAATGTCTTCGGCCCAGGATGAGGCTTGCCATTGGTTGTCGATGTAGTGTTCGAGGGTCATCTGTTCAGCTCCTGTTTCCAGCCAGACACTCGGCAATCGCCCGCCCGACTTCCACGGTACTGGCATTGCCGCCCATTTCCCGGGTGCGCGGCCCTTCGGCGAGCACCGTCTCGATGCTTTCGACAATCGCCGCCGCGGCCCGCTGGTAAAGTTCATCGCCCTGCCCCAGGTGTTCGATCATCAGGGCCGCCGACCAGATCTGGCCGATGGGGTTGGCCACGCCGAGACCGGCGATATCCGGCGCCGAACCATGCACCGGCTCGAACAGCGAGGGGTACAGGCGCTCCGGGTTGAGGTTGGCCGAGGGCGCAATGCCGATGGTGCCGGTGCAAGCCGGGCCCAGGTCGGAGAGGATGTCGCCGAACAGGTTGGAGGCCACCACCACGTCGAACCAGTCCGGGTGCTGGACGAAGTGCGCGCAGAGAATGTCGATGTGGAACTTGCGGGTCGCGACCTGAGGGTAGGCCTGGGCCAGCGCCTCCACCCGTTCGTCCCAGAACGGCATGGTGATGGCGATGCCGTTGGACTTGGTGGCCGCCACCAGGTTGCGCCGGGGCCGGCGGCTGGCGAGTTCGAAGGCGTAGTTCACCACCCGGTCCACACCATGGCGGGAAAACACCGACTCCTGCAGGGCAATCTCCCGCGGGGTGCCCTCCCACATGCGCCCGCCGACGCTGGAATACTCGCCCTCGGTGTTTTCCCGCACCACGATGAAATCGATGTCCCCCGGCGCCCGCCCGGCCAGCGGGCACGGCACCCCGGGCATCAGCCGCACCGGGCGGATGTTCACGTACTGGTCGAACTGGCGGCGGATCTTCAGCAGCGAATCCCAGACCGCAATATGGTCGGGCACGATGTCCGGCGCGCCCACGGCGCCGAAGAAGATCGCCTCGTGGCCACCGATCTGCTGCGCCCAGTCGTCGGGCATCATGCTGCCATGGGCCTGGTAGTGCTCGCTGCACCAGTTGAAATGATCGAATTGCAAGGCGATGCCGAAGCGCCGGCTGACGGCTTCCAGCACACGCAGGCCTTCGGGGACCACTTCGCGGCCGATGCCATCACCGGCGATCACCGCGATGCGATGGGGAGGTTTTACAGCGGGATTGATCCTGGACAAGCCGTCTCTCCTGGTCTGACGTGTTGTTGTTATGGAGGCAGGTCAAGCGCACGGGCGAGCCCATTCTGGCCACAGCGCGGGGTCAGTGGGAATTGCTCATTATGGAAACCGCCTTCGCAAAATTCGAAGGCACGCGGGAAGAGTCCTGCTATGACCGACGGCTAGCCCGCGGCTGCCGCGGCCTGCTCGCAACCGGCCAGGTAGTCGAACAGCTCGCGGCTGGCCAGGGACGGCTGTTCCTGGCGCCGGCAGAGGTACATCTGGCGGTCGGCCCAGGGGTCGTCGATTTCGATAAAACGCAAGGCCATCTCCTTGCGAAAGATCTGCACCGCACCCTGGGGCAGCACCCCCACGCCCTGCCCTGCGGCGATCAGCCGGCACACGGCCTCGAAGCTGCGCACCTGCACCCGCAGGCGCAAGGGCATGCTCACCGCCGCGGCCGCCTCGCTGATCAGGGGAGTGATCGCGGCGTTGTCCTCCAGGCCGACGAAGTCATAGCCCAACAGGTCCTGAAAGCGCGCGCGGCTCATCTTGAACGGGTGGTCCTGGGGCACGATCAGGCACAACCGGTCGCGGCAATAAGGGATGAAATACAGGTCCTGGCCCCGTGGCCGGGTGGTGACGATGCCCACATCGGCCACGCCGTCACGCACCGCCAGGAGGATCTCGCGGCTGCGCTCCTCGCGGATGTCCACGCGAATGCCCGGGTGCAGGTCGCTCCACTGGGTCAATTGCCGGGGCAGTTCCTGGCTCATGGCCGAACTGTTGGCGTACAGGCTGACCCGGCCGGTGGCGCCCTTGGCGAAGTCGGCCAGGTCGGCGTGCATCACATCCACCGCCCGCAACAGCGAGCGGGCGTGTTCGGCCAGGGCCTGCCCCGCCGCCGTCGGCAATACCCCGGTGGAGGTGCGGGTCAGCAGCGCCACCTTGAAATGCTGCTCCAGGAGCGACAGGCGCCGGCTCGCGGCGGACAGCGACAGGTGCGACTGCTCGGCGGCCCGGGACAGGTTGCCCAGGGTCAGGGCCTTGAGAAACAGCTCGATGGAGGTCAGGTCCGGGGCCATGGCAGGGTCCTTGTGCGCGGTCCGTGAAAACTACCCAGTCGGGCGCGCCCTGTCCAACCTTGTGGCGGCTGCTCGCAGCCCCGGTCAGCGCCCGGAAAAACGCAGCCGCGACAGCTGGCGCAGATCCCCTTCCAGGTAGTAGGCGTTGCTCCAGCTGTCGTCCACCGCCAGGGGCTGGACCTGCTTGAGGGCCAGTTGCCTGACGAAGTAGCGGAAGCGGTAGTGTTCGTAGAACCGCAGCAGCTCCAGGCCGTAGCGGTCCGCCAGGTCGGTGTCGCCGCGGATGATCAGGAAGTTCTCGTCATTGCTCTGGCTCGCGCCGACGCTGAGGTTGTGACTGCCGCTGATGATCACCGGCGCCTCGCTGGTGAAGTCGGTGACGATGGCCTTGGTGTGCACCAGCAGGTTGCCCTTCTGGCCTTTGAGCCCCTCCTTGAGCCAGCCCTCCAGGCCATTGTTGAGCAAGGCGGTGGCGGCGAACTCGGCCGTGCGGTCGGCGTGAAAACCGGTGATGCGGCTGGCGGTGTTCTGCAGGCCGTAGCGCAGCACATCGTCGTGGGGCTGACCGAGCAAGGCATCGAGAATGCTGTCGGGCAAGGCGAAGGCGGTGACGAACAGCAGGTCGCGGCGGGCGCCGTTGATGATATCGACGAACTCCGCGAGGTCGCCCTGGCCGCTGCGCGGGGAAAACCCGGCGAACAGCGGCGCCTGCGGCTGCATGGGGTTGTTCCGGGTCAGCCACGTGCGCGTGGCGCCGACATCCGCCGGCGTCGCCCAGACCTGCTCGAACACCTCCAGGTAGCGCGTGGCGATGTCCACGTGGTCGAGGCTGTGCAACACGTTGGCCTGACGGTAGACACCATTGGCGGTGAAGTTGGTGCTGCCGCACAGCACCGACTGGGGCTGGCGCTGGCCGTTGGCGCCGAGGCGACCGAGGACGATGAACTTGTCGTGGAAGATCGCGTGGGTCACCCGCCCGCGCTTATTGGCCTCGGGCAGGTGCTGCAGGCTGGCCTGGTTCATCGTGGTGTCGGCATCGCCGGGGGCGGCGTGGTACAGCACCCGCACCTGTACGCCGCGGTCGAAGGCCGCGTTGACGGCATCGATGATCGCCTGCAACTGGTACTCGTAGATGGCGATGTCCAGGCTCCAGCTGGCGTCCGTGGCGCGCTGAATGAACCCCAGCAGCGCCTCCAGCAGGCCGTTTTCCAGCCACTGGCGGGGCGCGTCCGGCCATTTTTCGATGGGCAGGTTCTTGTTGGCGCTGAGCAACGCATCGAGTTCGGGAAACTTGCGCGAGAACGCCTGGCTGGCAGCCACCGCACGGTTGAAGATCACCCGCTGGCCAGGAGGCTGGCCGTTGTCGGCAGTGATGCTCAACTGCAGGGACTCGCCCAGTTGCGGCGCGTCCGGGCTGCCATAGGCCAGGTGCACCCGGTAGTTGAGGGTGGCGCCGGGGTTGACTGCGTAGTCGGCCCAGCGGAATTTCTGCAGGGGCGCCTGATCGCTGGGGGTGGCGTTGTACTGGGGGAAGGTATGGGCCTTGCCGGGGAAGGTCAGGCTGTTGAACAGAAACAGCCAGGGCTTGCTGCCGGTCTGTTTTTCGATGGCAAAACCCAACAGGCCCTGGCGCCGCGACGCATCCAGGTCCATGGCCAGCAGCACCCCGTTGGTTCCGGCATAGGCCTTGACCCGGAAATCGTCCTTGTCGTTACGCACCAGTACCCGCATGAAGTCACTCCTGTGAAAGACAGCGCAAAGCGTAGCCGCTTCCCGCTCCGGCATGCCAAGGCAAAACCCTGTAGGAGCCGGCTTGCCGGCGAAGAGGCCCTTGAAGACTTGCACCGCCAGGCCGGACGCTTTCGCTGGCAAGCCAGCTCCTACGGGGGATGTGCGGTGTGTCGGGGAGGTAGTCAGTCGATATGCTGGTAGACAGCGTTGAGCCGAGTCGCCAGTTCGCGGGCGCGGCCCAGGCGGATCGGGCCTCGTTCGATGTCGAGCAGCAAGGTCGGGCAGTTCAGGGGCCTGGGCGGTGGCAGGTTCTTCAGCCGGCCATCGGTGATCAGCAGCACGCGCTGCTGCTCCGCCGGCAGGCGCCGTTGGCGTTGTTCCAGCCACTGGGCCGCTTCGTTCAGGGCTTGGGGCAAGGGCGTGCCGCCGCCGGCACCCAGGCCGTCGAGCCAGTGCCGCAGGTCCCTGGAGGCCTTCAGGCCCTGGACCTGCCAGCTCGGCGCACGGCCGCTGGCAGTGAGCAGGGCCAGGCGTGCACGCTGGCGGTAGGCGTCGTCGAACAGTTGCGCCAGCAGGCCCTTGGCATCGCTCAGGGCGCTGTGCCGGCGGGTCGAGGCCGACGCGTCGACGATCACCAGCCACAGCTCATGGGGCGAGCGGCTGCGCAAGCGAAACAGCAGGTCTGCACGCAACCGTGGACGGCCTTTGAGCAAGGTGCCGGGCCAGTTGACCGAACCGGCGCTGGCCTCGCGGTTTTTGCCTTGCCGGCCGTGATCCAGGTGCCCCGCCCGGGGCTTGGCATCCGCCCCCCGGTCAGTGCGGGGGCGGATGCCTAGGGCTTTTTTGGCCAGCTGGGCACTTCACGACGGGCGCCGGTGGGCAGGGCCTGGGCCGGCATTTCGCCCCATTGGCCCTGGCCTTCGCTGGGGTTGGCGTTGGCTGACGCCGGTGCCTGGGGGCGTTGCCCGGACTGTGGCGCGCTGGGCGGTGTCTCCCGCCGCCGGTGGCGCAAGGCGAACTCGGCCACGGCGTCGATATCCTCCTCGGCAATCGCCGGGGCGCCACGCCAGGCGGCATGGGCGCGGGCCGCGCGCAGCCAGACCAGGTCGGCGCGCAGGCCGTCCACGGCAGCAGCAAAGCAGCGCTCGGTAATCAGCGCCAGGGCCTGGTCGTCCAGCGGGATGCTGGCCAGCGCGGCCCGCGCCCGCTGGCAGCGCTCGCGCAATGCCGCCTGGGGTTCGGCCCACTGGGCACAGAAGCCCTGGGGATCGCTATCGAAATCCAGGCGGCGGCGGATGATCTGCCCGCGCTCCTGAGGCGCGGGCTGGCCGCTGAGGGCGACGTTGAGGCCGAAGCGGTCCAGCAGTTGCGGGCGCAGTTCGCCCTCTTCCGGGTTCATGGTGCCAATCAGCACGAACTTCGCCGAATGGCGATGGGAAATGCCGTCGCGCTCGATCAGGTTGGTGCCGCTGGCGGCCACGTCCAGCAGCAGGTCCACCAGGTGATCGGGCAGCAGGTTGACTTCATCGACGTAGAGCACGCCGCCGTCGGCCTTGGCCAGCACCCCCGGAGAAAACTGCGCCCGGCCCTGGCCCAGGGCGGCGTCCAGGTCCAGGGTGCCCACCAGACGCTCTTCGGTGGCGCCCAGGGGCAAGGTGACGAACTGCCCGCTGGCCAGGAGGTCCGCCAGGCCCCGGGCCAGGGTCGACTTGGCCATGCCCCGTGGGCCTTCGATCAGCACACCGCCGATCTTCGGGTCGATGGCGGTCAGGCACAGGGCCAGTTTCAGTGCTTCGGCGCCGACCACGGCGGACAGTGGGAAATGTGGGGTGTCGCTCATGTCAGGGTCTCGCTTGGGTCGGGGGGTGTCCCACAGGACGCTTTCGCGAGCAAGCTCGCTCCTACAACGGCAATGCCAGCCCTGTAGGAGCGAGCTTGCTGGCGATCGAGTGCGCAGCACTCGCCGCCTCAGGAATCTTCTTCTATATCCAGCAGCAGGTGTTCCAGGGCTTCACGATAATCGCCGGGCTCTTGCCACAGGCCACGCTGCTGAGCTTCCAGCAGGCGCTCGGTCATGTCCCGCAGGGCGTGGGGATTATGCTGGCGGACGAACTCGCGGGTCGAGCCATCGAGCAGATAGGCATCGGCCAGTAAGGCGTACTGGTGATCGTCGATCAGCTCGGTGGTGGCGTCGAAGGCGAACAGGTTGTCCAGGGTCGCGGCCATTTCAAAGGCGCCCTTGTAGCCATGGCGCTTGACCCCTTCGATCCACTTCGGGTTGGCCGCGCGGGAACGGATCACCCGATTCAGTTCTTCCTTGAGCGTGCGGATCTTCGGCAGGTCCGGCTGGCTGTGGTCGCCGTGGTAGCTGGAGGCCTTGGCGCCGCTGAGGCTTTCCACCGCCGCCAGCATGCCGCCCTGGAACTGGTAGTAGTCGTTGGAATCGAGCAGGTCGTGCTCGCGGTTGTCCTGATTCTGCAGCACCGCCTGCACTTGACTCAGGCGGGAGGCGAACTGCTCGCGGGCGGCAGTGCCTTCGTCGCTGCCACCATAGGCGTAGCCACCCCAGTTCAGGTAGACCTCGGCCAGGTCCTCGCGGCTCTGCCACAGGCGGCCGTCGATGGCGCCCTGGACCCCGGCGCCATAGGCCCCCGGCTTGGCGCCGAAGATCCGCCAGCCGGCCTGGCGCGCGGCGGCGTCGGCATCCAGCCCCGACGCCTCCAGGGCCGCGCGCTCGGCACGCACCCTGGCCGCCAGCGGGTTCAAGTCCTCGGGTTCATCGAGAGCCGCTACCGCCTGCACCGCCGCATCGAACAGGCGGATCAGGTTGGCGAAGGCATCGCGGAAGAACCCGGAAACCCGCAGGGTCACATCGACCCGCGGCCGGTCCAGCAGGCTCAGGGGCAGGATCTCGAAGTCATCGACCCGCTGGCTGCCGGTGGCCCACACCGGGCGTACCCCCATCAGGGCCATGGCCTGGGCGATGTCATCACCGCCGGTGCGCATGGTGGCGGTGCCCCAGACCGACAGGCCCAATTGCAGCAGGTGGTCGCCGTGATCCTGCAAGTGGCGTTCGAGAATCAGGTTGGCCGACTGGAAACCGATGCGCCAGGCGGTGGTGGTGGGCAGGTTGCGCACGTCCACCGAGTAGAAGTTGCGCCCGGTGGGCAGCACGTCCAGGCGCCCGCGGCTAGGCGCGCCACTAGGGCCGGCAGGCACGAAACGCCCGTTCAGGGCGTCCAGCAGGCCGCGCATTTCCTCCGGGCCACAGGCGTCCAGACGCGGTGCTACCACCTCGCGCAGGCCGTCGATGATGCTCTGCACCGGCTCCCAGCCGGGTTCGTCCAGCTGTGGGACGGGCCCTTGCAGCGCCGCTTCGATCAACCCGGCGGCGTAGAGCTCCAGGCGCTCGCGAACGTCACCGGCGGTGCGCCACAGCGCCTCGCTCAACTGTTGCAGCACGGGCGGGCGGCGCCCGGTCCAGGGCTCGGACAGGGCACAGTCCAGGGGGTCGAAGCCCAGGCCGAAAGCCTTGGCCAGGGCCCGTAGCAGGCTGGCATGCGCGCCCTTGCCGTCGCCCCGGGGAATGCGTAGTAGGGCCAGCAGGGTGTCGATGCGCAAGCGCCCCTCGGGGGACTCGCCGAACAGGTGCAGGCCATCGCGGATCTGCGATTCCTTGAGGTCGCACAGGTAGGTGTCCAGGCGCGGCAGCCAGAGCGCGGCGTCGGCGTCGCTGTCGAGCTGTTCGCCCAGTTGCAGCTCGCGGTCGATATGGGTCTCGCGCACCAGCTTGAGGATGTCTCGCTGCAGCTCCCGGGCCCGGCGCGGGTCCAGCAACTGGGCTTCGTAGTATTCGTCCGCCAGCAGTTCCAGGTTGCGCAGCGGGCCATAGGTCTCGGCGCGGGTCAGGGGCGGCATCAGGTGATCGATGATCACCGCCTGGGTGCGGCGCTTGGCCTGGGCGCCCTCCCCCGGGTCGTTGACGATAAAGGGGTAGATGTTCGGCAACGGCCCCAGCAGCGCATCCGGCCAGCATTGCTCGGAAAGCCCCACGCCCTTGCCCGGTAGCCATTCCAGGTTGCCGTGCTTGCCGACATGGATCAGCGCGTGGGCGCCGTAGGCCTGGCGCAGCCAGAAGTAGAACGCCAGGTAGCCATGGGGCGGCACCAGGTCCGGGTCGTGGTAGACCGCGCTGGGGTCCACCTGGTAACCCCGGGCCGGCTGGATACCGACGAAGGTCAGGCCAAAGCGCAGGCCGGCGATCATCATCCGCCCGTCGCGGCACATCGGGTCTTGCTGCGGTGTGCCCCAGCGCGCCAGCACCGCTTGGCGGTTGGCTTCGGGCAGGGCCTGGAACAGCGTCAGGTAGTCGGCCATGGCCAGGCTTTGCTGGCAGGGGCGCTGGTCCAGGCTGTCCAGGTCGTTGCTGACCCCGCCCAGCAACTGCTGGATCAACTCGGTGCCGCTGGCGGGCAGTTCGGCCGGCAGCGGATAGCCTTCGGCGTGCAGTGCCTTGAGGATGTTCAGCGCCGCTGCCGGGGTGTCCAGGCCCACGCCGTTGCCGATGCGCCCGTCCCGGGTCGGGTAGTTGGCCAGTACCAGGGCCACGCGCTTGTGGCCGTTGTCCAGGCGCCCCAGTTCGACCCAGCGCCGGGCCAGTTCGGCGACGAAATCCATGCGTTCGGGCTGGCCGCGATAGCAGACCACGTCCGACTGGCTGCGCTCGCTGCGCCAGGCCAGGTCCTTGAAGCTGATGGGCCGGCTGATGATGCGCCCGTCCAGTTCCGGCAAGGCGATGTGCATGGCCAGGTCCCGCGGCCCCAGGCCTTGCTCACTGTCACGCCAGCCCGGTTCGTTGTCCTGGGCGCAGATCGCCTGGATCACCGGGATATTGCGGCGGAACGGCCGCAGGTGCGGGGCTTCGGGGCTGGACTGGGCAAAGCCGGTGGTATTGAGGATCACCCCGGCCGCGGTTTCATCCAGCCAGTCTTCCACCTGGCTCAGGCAGCCGGGCTCCTTGAGGCTGGCCACCGCTATCGGCAAGGGGTTGAGGCCCGCCGCCAGCAAGCGCTGGCAGAACAGGTCGATAAATCCGGTGTTGGCCGCCTGCAGGTGGGAGCGGTAGAACAGCAGCGCCGCCACGGCTTGCCCCGGCTGCCAGTCGGCCTGCCAGTCACTGAGGGCAGCCTGGCTTTTGTGCGGGTGGTAGATCGCCGTGCGTGGCAGTGCCTGCGGTTCGCTCCAGGGGTAGTCGCGCCCCAACAGGCCGCTGGCCAGGCAGCGGTAGAAATTCAGCGCGTTGTCGCGCCCGCCCTGGCGCAAAAACTGCCACAGGCGGTCGCGTTCGCCGGCAGCCACCGTGCTCAAGTCGCTGAGTTCCGGGTCCGGGCGGTCGTCCCCCGGCACCAGGATCAACTGCACCCCGCGCCTGGACAGCTCCACCAACTGCTCGACGCCGTAGCGCCAGTAGGCGATGCCACCGTGCAGGGAAATCAGGATGACCTTGGCGTGGCGCAGCACCTGGTCCACATACAGATCCACCGAGGCGTGGTTCTGCACCTGCATCGGATTGGCCAGGCGAAAGCTGGGGTAGTCCTCGGGCAATTGCTCGGCGGCGTCCGCCAGCAGCGCCAGGCTGGAATCGCCGCTGCACAGGATCACCAGCTCGGCGGGGGTTTGTCCCAGGTCGGCAATGTTGTCATCCGACACGAAACCGCCGGGCTGGGTCCTGAGCAGGTGCATGGCTTAGACGCTGAGGGCGGCGCGCAGTTGCGCTTCGAGCTGGGCGGCGTCCAGTTCCTGGCCGATCAGCACCAGACGCGTGGTACGGGCCTCGTCGGCGCCCCACTTGCGGTCGAAGTGCTTGTCGAAGCGCGTGCCCACGCCCTGGATCAGCAAACGCATCGGCTTGTTGGGGATCGCGGCAAAACCCTTGACCCGCAGGATGCCGTGCTTGACCACCAGTTGGGTCAGGGCGTCCAGCAGCAGGCTTTCGTCGGCCTGGGGCAGCTCGATGGAGATGGAATCGAAGGCGTCGTGATCGTGGTCGTCGTGATCGTCATCGCCGTCATGGTGATGGTCGTGATGGCTGTGGCGGCCGTCGATGTGTTCCTCGGAACCGGCACCCAGGCCCAGCAGCACATCCAGGGGCAGGCGACCGCTGCTGGCTTCGATGACCTTGACCGCCGGCGGCAGCTCCTCGGCCACTTCCAGGCGCACCTTGGCCAGGTCTTCGGGGCTGATCAGGTCGGTCTTGTTGAGGATCACCAGGTCGGCGCTGGACAGCTGGTCGGCGAACAGCTCATGCAGCGGCGATTCGTGGTCCAGGTTGGGGTCGAGCTTGCGCTGGGCGTCCACTTGATCGGGGAAGGCGGCGAAGGTGCCGGCGGCCACAGCCGGGCTGTCGACCACGGTGATCACCGCATCGACGGTGCAGGCACTGCGGATTTCCGGCCACTGGAAGGCCTGGACCAGAGGCTTGGGCAGCGCCAGGCCGGAGGTCTCGATGAGGATGTGGTCCAGGTCGCCACGGCGCGCCACCAGTTCGCGCATCACCGGGAAGAACTCCTCCTGCACGGTGCAGCACAGGCAACCGTTGGCCAGCTCGTAGACTCGGCCGCTGGCCTCTTCCTCGGTGCAGCCGATGGCGCATTGCTTGAGGATTTCGCCGTCGATGCCCAGCTCGCCGAATTCGTTGACGATCACCGCAATGCGCCGGCCCTGGGCATTGTCCAGCATGTGCCGCAACAGGGTGGTTTTGCCCGAGCCGAGGAAGCCGGTGACGATGGTGACGGGAAGTTTGGCCAGTGTTTTCATCGGATGCCCTTTGGCAAAAGGAGGCGGGCAAACGGGACGAGAACCGCAACGCCAGGCGCGCGGAGATTTCGCCACCGGATCACCCCGCCCGGTTGTAGTGAGAATCTTGGATCGAGGCAGGTCTCCTGGCTGAGGGCTTGCCAGTCGTCGGACCGGCGATTGCTGCGCCTTCCCACCGGCGTCGTCGACGCCCATGCAGTGGCCTTGCAGCAATCGAACCCTTCACAGTTGCGGGGGCAGCCGCGGCATCGACCGCGTTCCCTTCTTAGCTTCGACCCGTGGCCGAAGAACCTCGAAAGCGCAAGGCTACGCAGAGCCAGGGGGACGGTCAATCGACAATGCGCCCGTAGCAGCCGGCTTGCCGGCGAAAGAGCCATTGAACCTTGCACCAGCGCGGCGCACACCTGCGCAGCGGTCACGGCAATTGACGCCCCTGCCCCGCCCATGATCTCCTACACACCTTGTTACGGGTGCCCTTTACAGGGTGAAACGGGAAACCGGTGAATCACGTGCTTAACTAAAAAGCCGTGGCCAGTCCGGTGCTGCCCCCGCAACGGTAAGCGAGCGAAGTGTCAGATCCACTGTGCCAAGGCATGGGAAGGCGACACTTGCCGGTACGGCATGACACAGCCCTGCCCCTCGCAAGCCCGGAGACCGGCCCGCAACACTTACATAACAACCCGCGGTGGGCGGGCGCTGTTGCAAACCCTGCGTGGCCATCACGCGGGGTTTTCCTGCGCCTCTACCCCGCTGACACTCCAGAGGGAAGCGCCATGTCGATCATCAGCAGCACCAGCCACTCCGCCAGCACGACCTCCACCCTGAGCCAGCGCCTGGTGGCCGCCATCGGCGCCTCGATCCTCGGCGCGTGCCTGGTGTACTTCGCCGGTTTCTCCCACATCGAGGCGGTGCACAACGCGGCCCACGACACCCGCCACAGCGCCGCCTTCCCTTGCCATTGAGACCTGCCGACATGATCAAGCGTATCGCGCAAACCGCAGGTTTCACCGGCCTCTTGGCCGCCCTGCTGCTGACCCTGCTGCAAAGCTTCTGGGTCGCCCCGCTGATCCTGCAGGCGGAAACCTATGAAAAGGCCCCCGCGGCCGAAGTCCATGAGCACGCCGAAGGCGCCATGGCCGCCCACAGCCACGATGCCGAAGCCTGGGAGCCGGAAGACGGCTGGCAACGCGTGCTGTCCACCACCGGAGGCAACCTGGTGGTGGCCGTGGGCTTCGCCCTGATGCTGGCCGGCCTCTACACCCTGCGCGCGCCGAACCGCACGTCCCAGGGACTGCTCTGGGGCCTGGCCGGCTATGCCACCTTCTGCCTGGCGCCGACCCTGGGCCTGCCGCCGGAACTGCCGGGCACCGCCGCAGCCGACCTGGCACAGCGGCAGATCTGGTGGGTCGGCACCGCCGCCTCCACCGCTGTGGGCATTGCCCTGATCGTGTTCGCCCGCAACTGGCTGCTGAAGATCCTGGGCGCGGCCATCATCGCCGTACCCCACGTGATCGGCGCGCCGCAGCCGGAAGTGCATTCGATGCTGGCCCCGGAAGAACTGGAAGCGCAATTCAAGATCGCCTCGCAGCTGACCAATGCGGCCTTCTGGCTGGCCCTCGGGCTGATCAGCGCCTGGTTGTTCCGGCGCAAGAGCGCGGGCCAGTACTCGGCATGATCGAAGTGAGCGCAGCGCCGACCCTGGTGGTCGGCCTGGGCTGCCAGAAAGGCTGCCCGGTGACCACGCTGCGCGCCTTGCTCGACCAGGTCCTGGCGGCGCACCAGTGGCAGGCCCGGCAGGTCCTGGCCCTGGCCAGCATCGACCTCAAGCGCGACGAACCCGGCCTGCTGCAACTGGCGGAGCAACTGCAACTGCCGCTGACCTGTTTCAGCAGCGGCCAGCTCGCCCCCTTTGCCCTGCGCCTGAGCCACCGTTCACAGATCGCCTTCGAACGTACCGGCTGCTACGGCGTGGCCGAAAGTGCTGCCCTGGCCCTGGCCGAACAGCTGTCACCCGGCCCGGCCACACTGCTTGTTCCCCGGCAAAAATACGCCCAGGCCACCCTGGCATTGGTCGCCGCCCGGTAGAATCCCCGATAATCCCCACCTTCGATCATGAGCAATCTTCATCTGAAGCACGGCTCCCGACCTTTTTTCACAGGACACAGCCATGACTGTCTATTTCATCGGCGCCGGCCCCGGCGACCCGGAACTGATCACCGTCAAGGGCCAGCGCCTGATCCATCGTTGCCCGGTGATCATCTACGCCGGCTCCCTGGTCCCCCAGGCAGTGCTCGACGGGCACCGCGCGGAGCGGGTGATCAATAGCGCCGAACTGCACCTGGAGCAGATCATCGAGGCCATCAAGCAGGCCCATGCCCGGGGCCAGGACGTGGCCCGGGTACATTCCGGCGACCCGAGCCTGTATGGCGCCATCGGCGAGCAGATCCGCTGCCTGCGGGAGCTGGGCATCCCCTTCGAGATCATCCCCGGGGTCACCGCCACCGCCGCCTGCGCTGCGCTGCTGGGGGCCGAACTGACCCTGCCGGACGTCTCCCAAAGCGTGATTCTTACCCGCTACGCGGACAAGACCGCGATGCCTGCCGGCGAGGATTTCGCCAGCCTGGCGGCCCACGGCGCCACCATGGCCATTCACCTGGGGGTCAATCACCTGCCGAAGATCGTTGCCGAGTTGCTGCCCCACTACGGCGCAGACTGCCCGATTGCAGTGGTGCACCGCGCCACCTGGCCGGATCAGGACTGGGCCCTGGGAACCCTGGCGGACATCGTCGACCAGGTGGCGGCCAAGGGTTTTCGGCGCACGGCACTGATCCTGGTGGGCCGGGTGCTGGCCACGGATGCATTCAGCGAATCGTCGCTGTACCGCGCCGGGCACGCCCACCTCTACCGCCCTTGACCCCCTTTGCGGGAGCTGGCTTGCCAGCGAAGGCGATCTGGGAATTGGTGCAAGGCTCTAGCGCCCTTTCGCCGGCAAGCCGGCTCCTACGGAGGCTTTTGGGGGGAGCTGGCTTGGGGGCATAAAAAAACGGCGCTCACGGGGCGCCGTTTTTTCAAGTCGCAGCGAACGCCTTAGTAGTAGGCGTTTTCTTTCTGCGTGTGGTCGGTGACGTCACGTACGCCCTTGAGCTCCGGAATGCGCTCGAGCAGGGTGCGCTCGATGCCTTCCTTCAAGGTCACGTCGGCCTGGCCGCAGCCCTGGCAACCGCCGCCGAACTGCAACACGGCAATGCCGTCCTCGACCACGTCGATCAGGCTGACCTGGCCGCCGTGGCTGGCCAGCCCCGGGTTGATCTCGGTTTGCAGGTAGTAGTTGATGCGCTCGTTGACCGGGCTGTCGGCATTGACCATCGGCACCTTGGCGTTGGGCGCCTTGATGGTCAGCTGGCCGCCCATGCGGTCGGTGGCGTAGTCGACCACCGCATCATCGAGGAAACCTTCGCTGAAGGCGTCGATGTAGGCGGTGAAGCTTTTGAGGCCCAAGGCCTTGTCTTCGGGTTTCTCTTCGCCCGGCTTGCAATAGGCGATGCAGGTCTCGGCGTACTGAGTCCCTGGCTGGGTGATGAAGATGCGGATGCCAATCCCCGGGGTGTTCTGCTTGGATAGCAGATCAGCCAGATAATCGTGGGCGGCGTCGGTAATGGTTATGGCGCTCATGGTGGTTCCTCGCAGACGTGGGCGCAGTTTACGCCAATCCAAGCCGCTGACAAAGTCCTAGTATTTTTGTCGGGATAGACTTTGGTATAGAGCGTCCCCGGGCCGCGCCAAGGCGCAGTCCGGGGGCGATGACAGCTCTATGTCAGAGGTTTTCGTAACGGTTCATGTCCAGGACCCCGGCTTCCACCGGGTCGGTTTCCTGCAGGTAGCGGGTCTGGTCATGGAAGTACTGCCAGAACTGCGGATGGCTGCGGCGGATGCCCCAGCGCTCGACGATCTTCTCGAAGCTGGCGGCGTCCCGGGCCGCCTGCATGGCGTCGACGAACTCCGGCACTTGCCCGGCCGGTACGTTGAACATGAAGTTCGGATAGCTGCTGAGAATCCCCGGGAATATGGTCAGGGTGTCCAGCCCCGGCTGGTAGCGCAGCGACTCGCCGAGCATGAAGGCCACGTTGCTGTGGGCGCGGTTGCGCAGCATGCTGTAGAACTCGCGCTTGCCGCTGGCGGTCTGGACACGCAGCAAGGTCGCCTCCGGCAACTGCTCGATGACCTTGAGGCCCGCCGCCGGGCGCGATGCCAGGCGGCTCAGGGCCTGCTCGGCATCCTGCAGCGCCGGGTCGATGTTCGGGCGTGAGCAGTAGGCGCTGTCACAGCGGTTGATCGGATCCGGCTTGGCGTTGAGGTCGCCATAGCGGGCCAGCAGCTGGTTGGCGAAGTCCTTTTTCGGGTCCTTGAGGTCGAGCTTCAGCGCGCTGCGCTTGTCGTCGTCGATGGACTCGTAATCCAGCCACATCTTGAACTTGCCGCTGTTCTGGTACCAATCGTCGAGGAAATCCTCGCGGGTGCCGGCGGGCATCAGGCGCAGGAAGTTCTGCTCCGCGCCATTGCGGATCAGGTCGAAGTACAACCGGGTCTGGGCCTGGTGGGAGACGTTGCCGAACACGTCGAAGTTCACCGCCAATTGATAGTAGGTGCGCTCCAGCAGCGGGTAGTCGAACAGCCACATCGTCTGTGGCACTTCGCCGATCAGGCCCTTGGTCACCGAGGCGCTGTCGAAGTGGCGGAAGATGCTCAGCAGCGCGTTGTCGTTGCCGGCCCACAGGGTCGACCAGCTGGGCGCCGGCGAATCGGCATAGGAATCGCGGCGCAGGGCCTCGTACTCGTTGCGCTTGTCGCGATAGGCCAGCCACAGGCTGAGCACGCTGCCCACGTCGTCGTTCTGCCCGGGCATGGCCAGCAACGGCGTGGCCTGGCCGCGATAGGCCGGGTCGGTGATGTACAGGTCATGTTCGGGGGCCTGGAACAGCGCCCAGAAGTTGTCGCGGATCACGTCGGTGGCGATCTGCCCGCGGCAGACCGGGCCACGGATAAAGGTGCGCACGAAGTATTCGGCGTTATCCAGCATGAACTGGTAGCGGGCCTTGGCCGGAATCGCCTCGAAGGTCTCGAACGGATTGGCCCGGCGCGCCGGCCCGTAGCCCGGCAGGGCCGTGACCTGCCAGTCGCCGCTGTAGAACAGGGTCTTGACCCGGGCCATCTTCGCCGCGCTCAGCGGGTAGGTGATATGGGTCTTGTGCACGATCACCCCTTGCACCGGCCACAGGCGGTAGTACACCTGGGTGCCCGGGTCGTCGTTGGGGCGACGGGTGTTGATCAGGTCGATGGGCTGGCCACTGGGGGTACGGGAACGCACCCACTGGAAGAAATGCCCCGGCTCGCCGCCTTCAAAATAGAGATGGGCGAGGAACAAGTGTTCGTAGAGCCAGCGCGCCACCAGGCTCTCGCGGGCGCCAGGGGCGTTGAGCAGGTTTTCCCACTGAGCCACTTGCAGGCTTTCCCGGGCACTGGGGGCCAGGCCTTGCTCGTCGATGGGCGCGCCCGAGGCCAGCCAGCGTTGCAGGGTCAGGTATTGCTGATCGGTCAGGCCGGTGACCGCCAGGGGCATGCCTTCCTTGGGGTGAGCCCCGGCATAGGCGTCGAACTCCGCCGGCTGCGGGCACATGTTCTCGCGGCTCAGGCCCAGGGCGATCTCGCTGGGCAACTTGGCGTTGGGTTGCAGCGGGGTGCGATGGCCCAGTTCCAGCATGCGGGCCATCAGCGCCGCCTGGCTGCCTTGGGCGTCAAGCACCGAATAGAAGCCCTTCTGCTGCCAGGCACGCTGGCCGGTGGCGTCATAGAACAGCCGCGTAGGCGCTTGGGCCTTGCTGCGCTCGCCGTCGTACACCGGAATCTTCGAAGCACCGCGGCTGGCCCCTTCACCACTGCCCAGGTTGAGCTGACAGGCGGAGTCGTAACAGGCATGACAGGCCACGCATTTCTCGGTAAAGATCGGCTGGATGTCGCGGGTATAGGAAATCGCCGGCGCCGGACCTTGTGCCAGGCACACTGAACTCAGAAGCAGCAGCGCGCTGCTGACGATAAAACGAAACGGCATGTCCCTGGTCCCGAAAGAAAAAAACGCCGCGATTCTACCGGTCTCACCCCTCGACCAACATGAACGATATTCATGCAAAAACCACGCATGCCGCAAAACCATGCAGGTTTGCTATGATCGCCGCCCTTCGCAATGGCCTTACCAGGTAGTTCTCATGTCTGATCGCAGTGCTCGCCTCCACGCCCTCCAGCAAGCCCTCAAAGAGCGCATTCTGATTCTCGATGGCGGCATGGGCACCATGATCCAGAGCTACAAGCTCGAAGAGCATGACTACCGTGGCAAGCGCTTCGCCGACTGGCCCAGCGACGTCAAGGGCAACAACGACCTGTTGGTGCTGACCCGCCCGGACGTGATCGGCGCCATCGAAAAAGCCTACCTGGATGCCGGTGCCGACATCCTCGAGACCAATACCTTCAACGCCACCCAAGTGTCCCAGGCCGACTACGGCATGGAAGAACTGGTCTACGAATTGAACGTAGAAGGCGCCCGCCTGGCGCGCAAGGTGGCGGACGCGAAAACCCTCGAGACCCCGGACAAGCCACGTTTCGTCGCTGGCGTCCTGGGCCCGACCAGCCGCACCTGCTCGCTGTCGCCGGACGTCAACAACCCCGGCTACCGCAACGTCACCTTCGATGAACTGGTGGAAAACTACACCGAGGCCACCAAGGGCCTGATCGAAGGCGGTGCCGACCTGATCCTGATCGAGACCATCTTCGACACCTTGAACGCCAAGGCCGCGATCTTCGCCGTGCAGGGCGTGTTCGAGGAGTTGGGCTTCGAACTGCCGATCATGATTTCCGGGACCATCACCGATGCTTCCGGGCGCACCCTCTCCGGCCAGACCACCGAAGCCTTCTGGAACTCCGTGGCCCATGCCAAGCCGATCTCGGTGGGCCTGAACTGCGCCCTGGGCGCCAGCGAGCTGCGCCCCTATCTGGAAGAGCTGTCGAACAAGGCCAGCACCCACGTCTCGGCGCACCCCAACGCCGGCCTGCCGAACGAGTTCGGCGAGTACGACGAGTTGCCGGAACAAACCGCCAAGGTCATCGAAGAGTTCGCCCAGAGCGGCTTCCTCAATATCGTCGGCGGCTGCTGCGGCACCACCCCGGGGCATATCGGCGCCATCGCCAAGGCCGTGGCCGGTTATGCCCCGCGACAGATCCCGGACATCCCCAAGGCCTGCCGCCTGTCGGGCCTGGAGCCCTTCACCATCGATCGCAACTCGCTGTTCGTGAACGTCGGCGAGCGCACCAACATCACCGGCTCGGCCAAGTTCGCCCGGCTGATCCGCGAGGACAACTACACCGAGGCCCTGGAGGTCGCCCTGCAGCAGGTGGAGGCCGGCGCCCAGGTGATCGACATCAACATGGACGAGGGGATGCTGGATTCGAAGAAGGCCATGGTCACCTTCCTCAATCTGATTGCCGGCGAGCCGGACATCTCCCGCGTGCCGATCATGATCGACTCCTCCAAGTGGGAAGTGATCGAAGCCGGCCTCAAGTGCATCCAGGGCAAGGGCATCGTCAACTCCATCAGCATGAAGGAAGGCGTCGAGCAGTTCATTCACCACGCCAAGCTGTGCAAACGCTACGGCGCCGCCGTGGTGGTGATGGCCTTCGACGAGGTCGGCCAGGCCGATACCGAGGCGCGCAAGAAGGAAATCTGCAAGCGCTCCTACGACATCCTGGTCAATGAAGTGGGCTTCCCGCCGGAAGACATCATCTTCGACCCGAACATCTTCGCCGTGGCCACCGGCATCGAGGAACACAACAACTACGCCGTTGATTTCATCAACGCCTGCGCCTATATCCGCGACGAGCTGCCCTATGCCCTGAGCTCCGGCGGTGTGTCCAACGTGTCGTTCTCGTTCCGCGGCAACAACCCGGTGCGTGAAGCGATCCACTCGGTGTTCCTGCTGTACGCGATCCGCAACGGCCTGACCATGGGCATCGTCAACGCCGGCCAGCTGGAGATCTACGACCAGATCCCGCAACAGCTGCGCGACGCCGTGGAAGACGTGGTGCTCAACCGCACGCCCAACGGCACCGACGCGCTGCTGGCCATCGCCGACCAGTTCAAGGGCGACGGTAGCGTCAAGGAAGCGGAAACCGAGGAATGGCGTAGCTGGGAAGTCAACAAGCGCCTGGAACACGCGCTGGTCAAGGGCATCACCACCCATATCGTCGAAGACACAGAAGAGTCGCGCCAGAGCTTCAGCCGCCCGATCGAGGTGATCGAAGGCCCGCTGATGTCCGGCATGAACGTGGTCGGCGACCTGTTCGGCGCCGGCAAGATGTTCCTGCCCCAGGTGGTTAAATCCGCCCGGGTCATGAAACAGGCGGTGGCCCACCTGATTCCCTTCATCGAGTTGGAAAAAGGCGACAAGCCGGAAGCCAAGGGCAAGATCCTCATGGCCACGGTCAAGGGCGACGTGCACGACATCGGCAAGAACATCGTCGGCGTGGTCCTGGGCTGCAACGGCTACGACATCGTCGACCTCGGGGTGATGGTGCCGGCGGAGAAGATCCTGCAGGTGGCCAAGGAGCACAAGTGCGACATCATCGGCCTGTCCGGGCTGATCACCCCGTCCCTGGACGAGATGGTCCACGTCGCCCGCGAGATGCAGCGCCAGGATTTCCACCTGCCGCTGATGATCGGTGGCGCCACCACCTCCAAGGCCCACACCGCGGTGAAGATCGAGCCTAAATACAGTAATGACGCGGTGGTCTACGTCACCGACGCCTCGCGCGCGGTGGGCGTGGCCACCCAGCTGCTGTCCAAGGAGCTCAAGGCCGGCTTCGTACAGAAGACCCGCGAGGAATACGTGGAAGTGCGCGAGCGCACCGCCAACCGCAGCGCCCGCACCGAGCGCCTGAGCTACCCGGCGGCCATCGCCAAGAAGCCGCAGTTCGACTGGAGCAGCTACCAGCCGGTCAAACCGACCTTCACCGGCGCCCGGGTGCTGGACAACATCGACCTCAAGGTGCTGGCCGAATACATCGACTGGACGCCGTTCTTCATCTCCTGGGACCTGGCCGGCAAGTTCCCGCGCATCCTCGAAGACGAAGTGGTGGGCGAAGCTGCCACCGCGCTGTACAAGGACGCCCGGGAAATGCTCGACAAGCTGATCAACGAAAAGCTGATCAGCGCCCGCGCCGTGTTCGGCTTCTGGCCGGCCAACCAGGTGCAGGACGACGACCTGGAAGTCTACGGCGATGACGGCCAGCCCCTGGCGCGCCTGCACCACCTGCGCCAGCAGATCATCAAGACCGATGGCAAGCCGAACTTCTCCCTGGCCGACTTCGTGGCGCCCAAGGACAGCGGCGTCACCGACTACGTCGGCGGCTTCATCACCACCGCCGGAATCGGCGCCGAAGAAGTGGCCAAGGCCTACCAGGATGCCGGCGACGACTACAACTCGATCATGGTCAAGGCGCTGGCCGACCGCCTGGCCGAGGCCTGCGCCGAGTGGCTGCACCAGCAGGTGCGCAAGGAGTACTGGGGTTATGCCAAGGACGAACAACTGGACAACGAGGCGCTGATCAAGGAGCAGTACAGCGGTATCCGCCCTGCCCCGGGCTACCCGGCCTGCCCGGACCACACCGAGAAGAGCACTCTGTTCGCCCTGCTCGACCCCGAGGCCAGCGAAGGCCGTGCCGGCCGTAGCGGCGTGTTCCTTACCGAGCACTTCGCCATGTTCCCGGCGGCCGCCGTCAGCGGCTGGTACTTCGCTCACCCGCAGGCGCAGTACTTCGCCGTGGGCAAGATCGACCAGGACCAGGTCCAGAGCTACACCGAACGCAAGGGCCAGGACCTGGCCGTGAGCGAACGCTGGCTGGCACCCAACCTGGGCTACGACAACTGACCCAGGTTGTGCAGGAGCCGGTTTGCCGGCGAAGGCGGTCCCCGGGGCTTCTTCGCTGGCAAGCCCATTCCTGCAGCCGCCCGCCACCCCGGGCGGCATTGTCTATGCTCTGTTGACACCCAACCGTGTCGAGGGATTTATGGACGATCCAAGCAAGGACAATCAGCCTCCGACCTTCCTGCAGATGCTGCAAAGCGTGCTGGCCGCCGCTTTCGGCGTACAGAGCGGGAAGAACCGCGCCCGCGACTTCAGCCACGGCAAGCCCAGCCACTTCATCGTGCTGGGCATTCTGTTCACCACCCTGTTTGTTCTGGTGCTGCTGGGCATCGCCAACCTGGCGATGCACCTGGCGGGGGTCTGAAGCGGCGTCAGCGCAGCAACAGCTGCAAACCGAAGGGATAGCGGTAGCTGTCCGGCTTGCCTTGGGCGGACAGCCCGCGAAAATCGACCCTGGTGCCCACCTGATCCCCCAGGCGCAGCAACTCCCGGGCCTGGGCCGGGGTCAATGCCTGGAACAGCGACAGCTGCCAATCCGGCCCGCCCAGGCGCCGGGCGTCCAGCCCCAGGGCATCATCGTGCAACACCACCAGGGCCCAGCCACCCAGGGTAAAGTGCCCCGCCTCCAGCACCGACAACTTGCCGTCGATCAGGGCCTGCAAGGCCTCGGGCGAACTGTTGACTCCACTGAACAGCAGATCCGCTCCCGGCTTGCGGCCCAGTTCTCGGGCCGCTTGCATGGCCCCCAGGGCCATTTCGTCATTGGCCGACCAGACCAATTGGGTTTTCGGGTAGCGCTTGAGCAACTGTTGCGCCTGGCGGTAGGCGCGCTCCCGGTTCCATTCGCCATAGACCAACTGACGCAAATGCACCTGCGGATGTTCGGCCAGGGCCCGGCGCAAGCCGCGCTCGCGCAACTGCGCCGCAGGTGTGACCTTGAGCCCGGAAAATGCCAGGAGTTCGATGCCGTGCCCTGCCGGGACCGGCCCAAGCTTGTGCAGCAGCTCCTTGAGCATGCGGTAGCCGGCTTCCTCATCGTCGCCCACCATGCTGCCGATCCAGTCCGAATAGTTCTGCCGGCTCTGCCCGATCAGTTCCCGCTGGTCCAGGGTCAAAGGGCTGTTGACGATAAACAGCTTGATCCCGGAGCCCTGGGACAGACGCAGGATCTGCGGAGCCACGTACTGTTCGTTCACCAGCATCAGGTAATCGGGTTTGTCGCGGCCCTGGAACAGCTCCCGGGCCTGCTGCAGAGTGTTCTGCGGATCGCGCTCGGCATAGAGGATGCGCAGGTCAAGCCCCAGGTCCCGGGCCGCGGCCTGCATGAATTGCGAATAACTGACCCAGAAGGTCTCCGTGGAATTGCCGGGATTGAGAAACACCACCGATGTGGCATGAGCGACCGCCCAGAACGGCAGACTCAGGCACAACAGCCACTTGCACAGACGCTTGAACATTACGAGAAGAGCCCCAGAATTTCGCCCAGGCAGTATAACTGGCAAAGTGCTGGCCAACGGCGGCAAATTGTCATGATTGTCCGACAATTCAGGCTCTTTTTTATCGCTCGACTACTGGTGACTGACCCAGAACACGGCCGTACCCACGACCAGTATGATCAGAAAGAGAATGGCCCAAGCATCAACGCTACTGTCACTTTTCCTTACTTTGGTTGGATGGCTCATAGCATCGCCTCTAGTAGATTTTGTCGGTGACTGCTCAAAGACACGTCCACAGTTAAGACCAGGATTGCCCCTACCACAAATGGGGTTACTCTCACGCCCCTACCGTTAGTCGTTTTGGTTCTGTGCATATACTCAAACATCACTTTTGCGCATAACCGCAAACTGGTATCGTTCGGCGGCTCCGTTGGGAGTGCGCGGCCGTGCGCGCAGATTTGCTTACATGGGTGGCGTGAAGCGTGAACGAAGGCAAGACGAGGTGAGACCGGCGAAAACCGCGCTGGACGCCAGTCCGAGCAGCGTACCGAAGCCGTTCACCGCAGTATTTGCCAAGTGCGCTTGAGCGCCGCCTGTAGCCTGAGAACTGGACCTATATGTACGTATACGACGAGTACGATCAGCGGATCATCGAGGACCGCGTCAAGCAGTTCCGTGATCAGACCCGACGCTATCTGGCAGGCGAGCTGAGCGAAGAAGAATTCCGCCCCCTGCGCCTGCAGAATGGCCTTTATATCCAACGTTTTGCCCCGATGCTGCGGGTCGCCGTGCCTTACGGCCAACTGACCTCGCGCCAAGCGCGGATGATGGCCAAGATTGCCCGCGACTACGACAAGGGCTACGCGCACATCAGTACCCGGCAGAACGTGCAGTTCAACTGGCCGGCCCTGGAAGACATCCCGGACATCCTCGCCGAACTGGCCACCGTGCAGATGCACGCGATCCAGACCAGCGGCAACTGCCTGCGCAACGTCACCACCGACCAGTTCGCCGGTGTCGCCGCCGACGAGCTGATCGACCCGCGCCCCTGGTGCGAGATCGTCCGCCAGTGGACCACCTTCCACCCGGAATTTGCCTACCTGCCGCGCAAGTTCAAGATCGCCATCAACGGCTCGACCTCTGACCGCGCGGCCATCGAAGTCCATGACATCGGCCTTGAGCCTGTGTACAACGCCGCCGGTGAGCTGGGTTTCCGCGTGCTGGTGGGTGGCGGCCTGGGCCGTACCCCGGTGGTCGGTGCCTTCATCAACGAGTTCCTGCCGTGGCAGGACCTGCTGAGCTACCTCGACGCCATCCTGCGGGTCTACAACCGCTACGGCCGGCGTGACAACAAGTACAAGGCGCGGATCAAGATCCTGGTCAAGGCCCTGACCCCTGAAGTGTTCGCCGAGAAGGTCGAGGCCGAGATGGCCCACCTGCGCGGCGGCCAGACCACCCTGACCGATGCCGAAGTGCATCGCGTGGCCAAGCACTTCGTCGACCCGGACTACAAGACCCTGAGCAACCAGGACACCGAACTGGCCGCCCTGGACCAGCAGCACCCGGGCTTTGCCCGCTGGCGCACGCGCAACACCCTGGCCCACAAGAAGCCGGGCTACGTGGCCGTGACCCTGTCGCTCAAGCCCACCGGCGTAGCGCCGGGAGACGTTACCGACAAGCAGTTCGACGCCATCGCCGACCTGGCCGACCGTTACAGTTTCGGCCAGCTGCGCACCTCCCACGAGCAGAACATCATTCTCGCCGACGTCGAGCAGAGCCAACTGTTCACCCTGTGGGGCGAGTTGCGGGAGAACGGCTTCGCCACGCCGAACATCGGCCTCTTGACCGACATTATCTGCTGCCCGGGCGGCGACTTCTGCTCCCTGGCCAACGCCAAGTCGATCCCGATCGCCGAATCCATCCAGCGCCGTTTCGACGACCTGGACTACCTGTTCGACATCGGCGAACTGGACCTGAACATCTCCGGTTGCATGAACGCCTGCGGCCACCACCACGTGGGCCATATCGGCATCCTCGGGGTGGACAAGAAAGGCGAGGAGTTCTACCAAGTGTCCCTGGGTGGCAGCGCCAGCCGCGACGCCAGCCTGGGCAAGATCCTCGGCCCGTCCTTCGCCCAGGACGACATGCCCGACGTGATCTCGAAGCTGATCGATGTGTACGTGGAACAACGTACCGAAGACGAACGCTTCATCGACACCTATCAACGTATTGGCATCGACCTCTTCAAGGAGCGCGTCTATGCAGCGAATCATTAAGAACAACGAGGTCATCGACGAAACCTGGCACCTGCTGCCCAAGGACGCGACCCTCGACGGCATTTCCAACTGCGACGACCTGATCGTGCCACTGGCCCTGTGGCGCGAGCATGCTCACGCCCTCAAGGCTCGCGACGGCGGCCTGGGCGTGTGGCTGGATGCTGACGAAGAAGCCGAAGAGATCGGTGACGACGTCCAGCATTTTCAGGTGATTGCCCTGAACTTCCCGGCCTTCACCGATGGCCGCAACTACTCCAACGCCCGTTTGCTGCGTGACCGCTACGGCTACAAGGGCGAGTTGCGAGCGATTGGCGACGTGTTGCGCGACCAGCTGTTCTACCTGCACCGCTGCGGCTTCGACGCCTATGCACTGCGGGCCGACAAGGACCCCTACGAAGCCCTGGAAAGCCTCAAGGACTTCTCGGTGACCTACCAGGCCGCCACCGACGAACCGCTACCGCTGTTCCGTCGCCGCTAAGCCCTGGCGCCAACAAAAAGCCCTGAACCGGGAAACCGGTTCAGGGCTTTTTTGTGCAGACCTACCACTCTCACCGTAGGAGCCGGCTTGCCGGCGAAGAGGCCCTTGGGCCTTGTGCAAAGCCTGCGACCGCCTTCGCTGGCAAGCCAGCTCCTACAGCAGACGCCCGCAAACGACGCACTCCCTGTAGGAGCCGGCTTGCCGGCGAAGAGGCCCTCGGGCCTTGTGCAAAGCTTGCAACCGCCTTCGCTGGCAAGCCAGCTCCTACAAAGCCAGCGCCTACAAGGCCGGGGGGTTACCAGAAGCGCTGTTGGGTCAGGCGGCTCCACCAGGTCAGCAGCACGCGGTCGATGGAGCCGCTGGCCGCCAGCCCTACCCGCTCTTGCAGGCTCTTGCGCTCGGCATAGTGCAAGTGGAAGACCTCGGCACTCTTGGCCTTGTCCGCCAGGTATTCGTCACTGGTCTGCAACTCGTCCACCAGCAGTTTTTCCTGCGCCGCCACGCCCAGCCAGACTTCACCAGTGGCCACTTCATCAATGGCCAGTTGCGGGCGATAGCGGGAAACGAAGTTCTTGAACAGTTGATGGGTGACGTCCAGGTCTTCCTGGAATTTTTCCCGGCCCTTCTCGGTATTTTCGCCAAACACCGTCAAGGTGCGCTTGTACTCACCAGCGGTCAGCACTTCGAAATCGATGTCGTGCTTCTTCAGCAGGCGGTTGACGTTGGGCAACTGGGCCACCACGCCAATGGAACCGAGGATGGCGAACGGCGCGCTGATAATCTTTTCACCGATGCAGGCCATCATGTAGCCGCCGCTGGCCGCTACCTTGTCGATGCACACCGTCAGCGGTACGCCAGCCTGGCGGATACGCGCCAGCTGCGACGAAGCCAGCCCGTAGCTGTGGACCATGCCGCCACCGCTCTCCAGGCGCAGCACCACTTCATCCTTGGGCGTTGCCAGGCTCAGCAGGGCAGTGATTTCATGGCGCAGCCCTTCGGTGGCCGAAGCCTTGATGTCGCCATTGAAGTCCAGCACGAAGACCCGGGGCTTGGCCTCGGCCGGCTGTTTCTTGTGCTTCTTCTGGCTCTTTTCGCTCTTGCTCTTGGCCTTGCGCAGGGCCTTGAGCTGATCCTTGTCCAGCAGGCTCTGCTCCAGGCGCTCGCGCAGTTCCTTGTAGAAATCATTCAGCTTGCTGACCTGCAACTGCCCCACACCCTTGCGCCGCCCTTTGCTGCGCAGCGCAGCGGCGGTGATCAGCACCACCAGGATGGCGACCACCAGGGTCACGGTCTTGGCCAGGAAACTGGCGTATTCGGCGATAAACTCCACAGGGACTCCTCAAACATGGACCGCTGCCAACGAGCGGCGTAATGGGCTAAAGCATACCGGCGCGACTGGTCGGCCACCAGTCGGGAAACCTTGTGTAACCAAGCTCCAACAATCATTTCAAACAAGCGTATGTTTTTTCATTGACAGCTCACCGGCATCCTCATAACCTCGCAAAACTTTCAACGTACCGGGATGACGCGGACGTGGGCAGCATCTACTTGATTCGACATGGCCAGGCCTCCTTCGGTGCAGACGACTACGACGTGCTGTCGGCTACCGGCGTGCGCCAGGCGGCGGTGCTCGGTGAACACCTGGCAGCGCTGGGCATCGGCTTCGATCGCTGCCTGTCCGGCGATCTGCGGCGCCAGCAGCACACCGCCCAGGCCGCTCTGGAACAGATGAGCGCCGCAGGCTTTGACAGCCCGGCCCTGGAAATAGATTCCGCCTTCAACGAATTCGATGCCGACGCCATCATCCGCGCCCTGCTGCCCGACCTGCTGCCCCAGGAACCCGAAGCCCTGAACATCCTGCGCAACGCCGCGCAGAACCGCGGTGAGTTCCAGCGCATCTTCGCCCTGATCATCCAGCGCTGGCTGGCCGGCACCTACGACCCACCTGGCCTGGAAAGCTGGCTGGGTTTTGTCGAACGGGTCCAGGGCGGCCTGCAACGGATTCTCGAAGCAGCCAACAACCAGCAGAAGATCGCCGTGTTCACCTCCGGCGGCACCATCACCGCCCTGCTCCACCTGATTACCCGGATGCCCGCCCAGCAGGCTTTCGAACTGAATTGGCAAATCGTCAACACCTCGCTCAACCAGCTGAAGTTCCGCGGTCGCGAGGTGTCCCTGGCTTCCTTCAACGGTCATGCCCATCTGCAACTGTTGAAGGCCCCGGAGCTCATCACCTTCCGTTGAGCCCGGCTTACTGTGACCCTTGCTGTAACCACCCCATAAAAGGATCGAACCATGACCTCCGTAGCTGACGCCGTACAAGCCATGCAAGCCAAGTTCAACCCAGCTGCCGCTGCCGGCCTGGACCTGGTTTTCGGTTTCCGCATCGATGACTCCAAGCACTTCTCGCTGGTCGTCAAGGACAGCACCTGCGAACTCAAGGAAGGCGAGAACCCGGACGCCCAGGTCACCCTGGTGATGGACGGCGAAACCCTGGACGGCATCGTCAGCGGCGAGACCGACGGCATGCAAGCCTTCATGGGCGGCAAGCTGCGCGCCGAAGGCGACATGATGCTGGCCATGAAACTGAGCGAGCTGTTCCCAGCCTAAGACCGCGCAAGGTCCGGCTGTACCCGAATCCCGCCCCTGTGGCGGGATTCGTCGTTTCTGGCTGCCGCAACCGCTCTGGCCCGTGCCTTTGCCCTGAATCAATACCGCTGGGCGGCTGGCATTTCAGGCGAGACGCTTGATTGATCTCGGTCAGTTCCCACCCCGCAACGCCCCTCTACTCTTGCGCCTTCCATCGCGGCCAGGGACGGCTCAGCCGGAGCCACCTGCCATACCGCCATCACTCACGGAAGAGTCTGCATTATGCGATCACTGAAGATCATCCTGCTGTCTACCGCCTTCAACGGCCTGACCCAACGCGCCTGGCTCGACCTGCGCCAGGCCGGCCACCGCCCTAGCGTGGTGCTGTTCACCAGCGAAGAAGAGGTCTGCCGGCAGATCGAAGAGGCCGAGGCCGACCTAGTGATCTGCCCGTTCCTCAAGGACCGGGTCCCCCAGCAACTGTGGAGCCATCCCAAGCGCCCGGTGGTGATCATCCACCCGGGTATCGTCGGCGACCGCGGGGCCAGCGCCCTGGACTGGGCCATCAGCAAGGAACTCAAGCGCTGGGGCGTCACCGCGTTGCAGGCGGTGGAAGAAATGGACGCCGGGCCGATCTGGTCGACCCACGAATTCAACCTGCCCGCCGGGCTGCGCAAGTCCGAGCTGTACAACGGCCTGGTGAGCGACGCGGCGATTCACTGTATCCGCGACGTGGTGGAGAAATTCCGCAACGGCTACATCCCCCAGCCCCTGGACTACGACAAACCCTCGGTCCTCGGGCGCCTGCAACCGAATATGAAGCAATCCGACCGCACCTTCAGCTGGCACGACAGCGCCCAGTTCATCAAGCGCAGCATCGATGCCGCCGACGGTCAGCCCGGCGTCCTGGCCAGCCTCGCCGGCGGCCAGTACTACGTGTACGACGCCCACCTGGATTCGCGCACCGGCATGCCCGGGCAACTGCTGGCGGTGCACGACGACGCAGTACTGGTGGCCTGTGGCGATCACAGCCTGTGGATCGGCTCCCTGCGCCAGAAGCCCCAGCCTAGCGAAGAAACCTTCAAGCGCCCCGCCCGCCACGTGCTCGGCGAGCGCCTGGCCGATGTCCCGGTGCTGGACTGGTCGGTGGCCAACAGCCCGTTCAGCACCGAGGCCTACCAACCTATCCGCTACCGCGAAACGGGCAAGGTCGGCGAACTGACCTTCGAGTTCTACAACGGCGCCATGAGCACCGAACAGTGCCAACGCCTGGTCAGCGCCCTGCGCTGGGCCAAGGCCCGGGACACCCAGGTGCTGCTGGTGCGTGGCGGCCGCGGTGCCTTCAGCAACGGCGTGCACCTCAACGTGATCCAGGCCGCCGAAGTACCGGGCCTGGAAGCCTGGGCCAATATCCAGGCCATCGACGACGTCTGCCTGGAACTGCTCACCGCCCGCCAACTGGTGGTCAGCGGCCTGACCGGCAATGCCGGCGCCGGCGGCCTGATGCTGGCCCTGGCCGCGGACGTGGTCCTGGCCCGCGCCGACACCGTGTACAACCCCCACTACAAGAGCATGGGCCTGTACGGCTCCGAGTACTGGACCTACAGCCTGCCCCGCGCCGTCGGCCAGGCCATGGCCAAGCAGTTGACCGAAGCCTGCCTGCCCATCAGCGCCCTCCAGGCCCTGCAGATGGGCATGGTGCAGGAGATCGGCCCACGCTGCCCGGACGAGTTCGGCCTGTGGCTGCTGCAACGGGCCAACGGCGTTCTCAACGACCCGCGCTACCAGCACCTGCGCCAGCGCAAGCTGGATGCCGACCCGCAACTGATGCAGCACTGCCGCAACGCCGAACTGGAAGAGATGCACATGGACATGGTGCAGAACCGCAAGGGCTTCGCCGAGAAATGCAGCAACTTCGTCTACAAGCGCAAGACCTGCTGCACCCCGGAGCGGCTGATCGAAGCCTGGGCCAAACCCCAGGACATCGCCCTGGTGGGCTGACCCAAAGCCCTCCCCCCTGAACCGTCGCCCGGTTCGCCGGGTGACAACTTCAGCGCTGTGGCTGCAACAGCAACGCCACCAGCGCCGTCCAGCCGGTCTGGTGGCTAGCCCCCAGGCCGCGCCCGGTTTCGCCATGGAAGTATTCATGGAATAGCACCAGCTCGCGGTCCTCGGCATCCACCTGCAACTGCGGGTAACCGCTCATGGACGGCCTGCGCCCGTCCTCGTCCAGTAGAAACAGTCGCGTCAGGCGCTGGCTCAAGCCGTCGGCCACTTCCTCCAGGGACGCCAGATACCCGGAGCCCCGCGGGTACTCCACCGAGAAGTTGACGTCGTAATAGCGGTGAAACTCGCGCAGCGACTCGATCAGCATGTAGTTGATCGGCATCCACAGCGGCCCGCGCCAGTTGGAATTGCCGCCATACAGCCGTGAATCGGACTCCGCCGGCTCATAACGGGCGCAGAGCTGCTTGCCGTCCACCTGCATGGCGAATTGATGCTCGAAGGCCTTGGACAGGGAACGAATGCCGTAGGCAGACAAGAACTCGCTTTCGTCGAGCATGCGCTTGAGCAGGTCCTTGGTGCGTTCGCCGCGCAACAGCGCCAGGAGCATGCGGTTGCCCTTGCCCGGCTCGAACCAGCGCGAGACCAGGCTCGCCAGGTCCGGCCGGTGGTGCAAAAAGCCCAGCAGGCGCTGGGCCAGCCCCGGAAGGTTTTCGTGCTCATGCTGCTCCAGCACCTGCACCGCGAACAGCGGCATCAGTCCGACGATGGAGCGCAGGCGCAGGGGTTCGTTCTGCCCATCAGGGCGGTGCAGCACGTCGTAGAAGAACTGGTCCTGTTCGTCCCACAGCCCCTCGGCGCTTTCATCCACGCGGTTGATGGCCCCGGCGATATACAGGAAGTGCTCGAAGAACTTCACCGCAATGTCCACGTACACCCCATTGCGCTTGGCCAGTTCCAGGGCGATGCGCATCAGGTCCAGGGCGTAGGCCGCGACCCAGGCCGTGCCATCGGCCTGATCCAGGGTGAAGCCATCAGGCAACGGCGCGGAACGATCGAACAGGGCGATATTGTCCAGGCCGAGGAAGCCGCCCTGGAACAGGTTGCGGCCTTCTGCGTCCTTGCGGTTGACCCACCAGGAAAAATTCAGCAGCAGCTTGTGGAATATGCGTTCGAGAAAATCCAGGTCACCGACGCCAGTCAGGGACTTTTCCTGCTGGTAGACCCGCCAGCAGGCCCAGGCGTGCACCGGCGGATTGGCGTCGTCAAAACGCCACTCGTACGCGGGCAACTGGCCGTTGGGATGCATGAAGCGATCCTTCACCAGCAGCAATAACTGCTGCTTGGCAAAGCCGGGATCGATCAGGGCAAAGGCTACCGCCTGGAAACCCAAGTCCCAGGAGGCATACCAGGGGTACTCCCAGGTGTCGGGCATGGAGACGATGTCGCAGTTGGACAGATGGCGCCAATGGGTGTTGCGCAGATGCTCGCGTTCACTAGGGGGCACCGGCTGCCCGGGATCACCATCAAGCCACTGGTTGACGTCGAAGTAGTACAGCTGCTTGGACCACAGCAACCCCGCCAGGGCCTGGCGCTGGACATTGCGCGCGTCGCTACTGGCGATGCCTTGCTGCAACGCCCCGTAGAACTCATCGGCCTCGCGCCGGCGCTGCTCGAACAGGCGGCGGGCGCTGACCGGATCGCTACCGGCCGGGGCAAAGCGCAGGAACAGGCGCTTGCTCTCGCCGCCCGCCAGATCCAGGACGAAGTGCGCCGCCACCCGGGTGCCGCCATCGAAACTCACCGCACTGGCCTGTCCATCCACCAGGTAGTCGTTGAAACCATCCTTGAACGGCCCGGGTGACGCCAGCCCGTCCAGCTTGGGGAAATTGCTGTCGTTGTTGCAGAACAGCCACTGGCAGGGCTCGGCCCCCCAGGCGGTGATCTGCCGGTCGGGCAGTTGCCCATGCCGCGCCAGCACCTTGTCGCCCTCCAGGCGCAAGCTCGGCCGCGGTGCGTCGCCGCCCCAGCTCCAGGTGTTGCGCGCCCAGACCTGGGGCAGCACCCGCAGCCGCGCCGGCTGGTGGAAACGGTTGTGCACGGTGATGAGCATGAAAATGTCATCGGCCCTGTGCTTGGCGTATTCCACCGTCACGTCGAAGTAGCGGTTGTCCTCGAAGACCCCGGTATCGAGGATCTCGTACTCGGTGTCGTTCAGGCCGCGACGGGCGTTTTCCGCCACCAGGTCGGCATAGGGGAAAGCCGCATGGGGGTACTTGTAGAGCATGCGCATATAGGCATGGCTGGGCACGCCGTCGAGGTAGAAGTACAGCTCCTTGACGTCCTCGCCGTGGTTGCCCTCGGCATTGTTCAGGCCGAACAGGCGCTCCTTGAGAATGCTGTCGTGTTCATTCCACAGCGCCAGCCCCAGGCACCAGTGCTGGGCCTTGTCGGAGAACCCGGCCAGCCCGTCCTCGCCCCAGCGGTAGGCGCGGCTGCGGGCATGTTCGTGGGGGAAGTAGCTCCAGGCATCGCCATCGGCGCTGTAGTCCTCGCGCACCGTGCCCCACTGTCGTTCACTCAGGTACGGCCCCCACTGGCGCCAGAGCTCGGCGTCGCTGCCCTGCAGGCGCCGACCTTCAACCGTATCGAGGATGCTGCTGGTGGATTTTGCCGGCATGGGGGAGTGTCCTTGGCCATGGAGGTGACTTGCAGTGTAGGGGCGACCTGCCGCGCCGCCCCATGACAAATGTTTCACGGTACGAAGACCCAAGGCGGCGAAAAGCCCACGAGACATGCGGGCCAGAGCCATTGCGGCTAAATTTTTCGCCCCTGGCTCGTTATAATCGGCAACCCTTTTATGGCAATGCGGATTCGATGATGTTCAGTTGCAAAGCGTTTTTCCCGGGCGCACTGCTCGCGGCAGCCTTCTCGACCCAGGCTGAAGGCCTTGACCTGAGCTACCCGCAGCCCCCGTTACCGGCCACCCCCATCCAGACCCCGGCGCCCCAGGGCGACATGTCGACCTTCAAACTGCAATTCAAGCCAGCCATCAGCTATGAGCACAATTGCAGCGGCCAATGCACCTACGAAACCAATATCGACCAGTTGCACGACCGCGAAACCCGCCACAGCGCAAGCGTCGGCTTCGACTGAGCCCGACCATTAAACCTGCGGCACGCTTGATCCACACTCGCGCTCCTGAGCAGGAAGTCCTGCCCTGCCGGCGAAGAGGCCCGCAGCCTTGTGCAGGCCTTGCGACCGCCTTCGCTGCCAAGCCAGCTCCTACACATGCGTCCAGCATCGCGCAAAATTCCGTAGAAGCCGGCTTGCCGGCGAAGAGGCCCCGAGGCCTTGTGCAAACCTTGAAGCCAGCTCCTGCGGGTTTCGTGAGGGTTGGACGGGGGTGGAAGCCGCTCGGTTGTCCAGCTACGACCCCTCAACACCAAAAACGACACCCCATTCCCTCAGGCGGTTGACGCGCCGCCCTCATCTCTATTTATTACTATTTATCCGCATTAATACGATAAATAGCCGCCCATGCTGAAACGCCCCGTTCGCCGCAAACGCCAGAAGCTTTCCGACGTGATTGTCGAGTCGGTGAAGCGTTCCATCGTCACCGATGCCCTGCGCCCCGGGGATCGCCTGCCCACCGAGAAGGAGTTGATGGAAAGCTTCCAATGCTCCAAGGGCTCGGCCCGGGAGGCGCTCAAGGCGCTGGAGGTGGAGGGGCTGGTCAATACCCGCACCGGGCCCAACGGCGGCGCTTACCTGAACCAGGCCGGCACCGAGCCGGCCAGCCGCGCGCTGCGCAACTACCTGCACTTCCAGCACATGGACGGCGAGCAGGTCTATCAGTTGCGCAAGGTGATCGAGGTGGAGCTGGCGGTGTCGGTAATCGGGCGCTTGAGCGAGGCGGATTTCAAGGCCCTGCAGGACAATATCGACTTCTGCAGCCAACCCGAGGACAGCGAGGCCGGCCAGCGCGAGCAGCGCATCGCCGAGCTGGAGTTCCACAACCTGCTGGGGCGGGCCTGCCCCAACCCGCTGCTGAGTTTCATGGCGCAGTTTCTCAACGATTTGCTGCGCGACCTGGTGGTGCTGAAGAAGGCCTACAAGCCCAAGCGCAAGCAGTTCGACGCCGCCAACCTGGATTACCACAAACGCTTGCTGCTGGCCTTGCGCGCCGAAGATGAAAGCGCAGTGCGCCAGTTGATGCACGAACACATGTGCGACGCCGAGCACCACATGACCGCCCTGGAAGGCGAAGTCACCCAGCACTTCCTGCTGGAGTTCGACCACCACCGATAGCGCCCGCCGTCCACCGCTTTGCCAATAACAAGCCTGAACACAGGCTGCTACGTCGATTCGCCATTGCCACTCCTGCCAATAACTAAACCAGGGAGTTACCCCATGCAGCGTCGTACGTTGTTGAAAGCCGGTCTGGCCGTTAGCGGTGCCCTCAGCCTCGGGCTGGGGGTGCGCAACGCCTTTGCCGCCGAACCCTTTACCTTTTACGGTTTGAAGTCGATGTCCGGCGCCTTTGCCAGCTACGGCAAGTTCGCCGACATGGGCTCACGACTGGCGGTGGAGCAGTACCCGACCCTGCTGGGGCGACCGCTGCACTACAAGGTGATCGACACCGAGGGCAACGCCGGCAAGGCGGTGCGCCGGGTCCAGGAGGCGATTGCCCAGGACGGCGCGCGGTTCTTCCAGGGCTGCACCCTGTCGTCTTCGGCGCTGGCGGTGGCCAAGGAGGTGGGCAAGGTCGGCGGGGTGTTCATGACCCCGGTGGGCGCCGATGAGGTCACCGGCAAGGACTGCAATGCCTCGACCTTTCGCTGGTCGGTGCCCACCTACGGCGCCATCCGCGAAACCATGGTGCCGCTGATCAAGTTGCTGCCCGAGGCCAAGCGCTGGTACACCATCACCCCGCAATACGTGTTCGGCGAAGCCTTGCTGGAAGGGGCGAAGCAGGTCTGTGCCGAACACGGCATCGAGCACATCGGCAACAGCTACCATTCCTTGCAGGAGCAGGAGTTCTCCGGCTACCTGACCAATGCCATCGCCGCCCGCCCTGATGTGCTGGTGCTGTTGAACTTCGGCAGCCAGTCATCCAACGCCCTGCGCCAGGCGGTGAACTTCGGCATCAAGGAACGCATGAAGGTGCTGCTGGTATGGTCCGCCGGGCTCGACCAGTTCCAGGAGCTGGGCAGCGACGTCTTGGAAGGCGTCTACCTCGGCGCGCAGTACTGGCATCAGGTGGACACCCCGCTCAATCGCGAACTGGTGAAGCTGACCCAGGCCAAGTACGGCATCAACCCCACCTACCCGCTGGCCGCCGACTACATCGGCAGCAAGATCATCCTCGACACCATTGCCGCCACCGGCAGTTTTGACGGCGCTACAGTGGCCAAGGCCATGCAGGGCCTGACCTACCAGGGCCCCACCGGCGAGGAGAGCATCCGCGCCGGCGACCATCAGGTGATCAAGGATTACTACCTGCTGGTGGGCAAGGCCGCCGCCACGATGCGCGACAAGGACGACCTGGCCGAAGTGCTCAGCGCCGGTCGCTCGTTCCCGGATGTCAGCGCCACCGGCTGCACCCTGGCCTGACGCTCGACACTTCTATCGCTGGCTACAGGCAGCGGGCTCCGTCCAAGGGCTCCCTGCCGAGGGTTCCTGCATGCTTAATTTGTACCTGTTCCAGATCCTCAACGGCCTCGGGCTGGGGATGATCTACTTCCTGATCGCGGTGGGCCTGACGATCATTTTCGGCCTGCTGAACTTCGTCAACTTCGCCCATGGCGCGTTCTTCGTGCTCGGCGCCTACATCTGCTACACCGCCGTCAGCCTGACCGGCAACTTCTGGCTGGCCCTGGTGCTCGCGCCCCTGGTGGTGGCGGCCCTGGCCTGGATCATCGAGCGCCTGTTGATCCAGCGCATCTACCACTTGCCGCACATGTTCCAGATCCTGGTGACCCTGGGCATCGCGCTGATCATCCAGGAAGCCAGCGTGATGATCTGGGGCCCGGTGGGCAAGGCCGTGGCGGTGCCGGAACTGCTGCGCGGGGTGCTGGTGATCGGCGACTTCGTCTACCCCTACTACCGCCTGTTCCTGATCCTGTTCTCGGCCCTGGTGGGGCTGGGCCTGTGGCTGCTGCTGGAGTGCACGCGCTTCGGTGCCCTGGTGCGGGCCGGCAGTGAAAGCACCGAGACCGTGTCGCTGCTGGGCACCAATATCTTTCGCCTGTTTTCCATGACCTTCGCCCTCGGCGTGGCCCTGGCCGGGATCGCCGGGGTGCTGTTCGCGCCCTTGCGCGGCGCCCAGCCCTTTGTCGGCCCGGAGATTCTCGGGGTGGCCTTCGTGGTGGTGGTGATCGGCGGCATGGGCTCGTTCGGCGGCGCCCTGGTGGGCGGCCTGCTGGTGGGGGTGGTGCAAAGCCTGATGACCAGCCTCTGGCCCCAGGGCGCCAGCCTGATGATCTACGGCGCCATGGCGGCAGTCATTCTGGTGCGTCCTTACGGCCTGTTCGGGAGAGCATGATCATGAGCGAGAAAAACCCCCTGCCCTTTGCCAAGACTCAATCGCGCGGCCTGCTGTGGCTGGTGATCGCGGTGCTGATCGGCCTGCCCCTGGTGCTGCCGTCGGCGACCCTGGCCAGCGAGATCCTGATCTTCGCCCTCGCCGCACTGGCCTGTAACCTGCTGCTGGGCTACACCGGGCTGCTGTCGTTCGGCCAGGGCATCTTCTTCGGCGCCGGTGCCTACTGCGCCGCCCTGTTGATGATCCATCTGCAGCTGGGGCTGTTCAGTGCCCTGCTCGGCGCGGCGCTGGTGGGAGCCTTGCTGGCACTGCTGGTGGGCGCCCTGGCGATCCGCCGCACCGGCATCTACTTCGTCATGCTGACCCTGGCCTTCAGCCAGATGGCCTACTTCATCGCCTACACCCTCAGCGACTGGACCGGCGGCGACAACGGCCTGCTCAGCGTGCCGCGCCCGGAGATCCGCATCGGTGACACGGTGCTGCTGTCCCTGGCCGACGCGCGCTATTTCTACGGCTTTGTCGCGGTGCTGTTCCTGCTGATCTTCATCGGTGCCCGGCGGGTGATCGCCTCGCCGTTCGGCAGCACCCTGATGGCCATCCGCGAGAACGAAACCCGCGCCGCCGCCATCGGCTACGACACCCGGCATTTCAAGATCCTGGTGTTCATGCTCTCCGGCGCGGTCACCGGGATTGCCGGGGCGCTGTACGCCATGCTCCTGCACTTCGTGCCGCTGTCGAACATCGACCTGGCGATGTCGGAAAACATCCTGATCATGACCATCGTCGGCGGCACCGGCTCGCTGTTCGGTTCCCTGCTCGGCGCCGGCGCCATCGTGCTGCTGGGCGAGTTCCTCTCCGAGCTGTGGCCACGCTGGCTGATTCTGCTGGGGGTGATCCTGATCCTGGTGGTGGTGTTCATGCGTGGCGGTTTGTGGGGCGGCTTGTCGAGCCTGGCGGAACGCCTCAAAGGTTCACGCAAGACGGCCTTGCTGGCCGAGGAGAAACGCTCATGAGCAAGCCTGCGCAGTACCTGCTGGAAACCCAGAACCTGGAGCTGGCCTACGGTGCCTTCCACGCGGTCAACGGGGTCAACCTCAAGGTCGAGGCCGGCACCATCCACACCATCATCGGCCCCAACGGCGCCGGCAAGACCAGCCTGTTCCACTGCCTGACCGGCGAACGCCAGGCCACCGCCGGGGCCATCCGTTTCAACGGCAAGAACATCATCAAGAAACCCGCCCATGGCCGGGTCGGCCTGGGCATGGCGCGTTCCTTCCAGCTCACCAGCCTGTTCCAGAACCTCAGCGTGCGGGAGAACCTGCGCCTGGCCGCGCAGGGCCGCGACGGCCTGGGGGCCCTGAACTTCTGGCGCCACGTGGATAGCCGCCGCGAGCACCTGGAGGTGGCCGACCAGGTGCTGGAGCGCCTGCAACTCACGGCCCGGGCCCAGACCCTGGCTGGCGAGCTGTCCCACGGCCAGCAACGGGTGCTGGAAGTGGGCATGTCGATCTGTTCGAAACCGCAATTGCTGATGCTCGACGAGCCCACCTCGGGCATGGGTATCGACGACATTCCGATCATGACCCAACTGATCAGCGACCTGGGCCGCGACCACACGGTGCTGCTGATCGAACACAACATGAGCATCGTCATGTCCATCAGCCAGCGCATCACCGTGATGAGCCACGGCCAGATCCTGGTCGAGGGCACGCCGGATGTGGTGCGCGCCGATGAGCGTGTGCGTGTCGCCTACCTGGGAGAAGCCGCCTGATGCTGACCGTCGAGAACATCCATTCCTACTACGACAAGAGCCACGTGCTCGAAGGTGTCTCGCTCAAGGTGGAGGCCGGTGAACTGGTGACCCTGCTGGGGCGCAACGGCGCGGGCAAGACCACCACCTTGCGCAGCATCCTGGGGATCATCTGCCCGCGCCAGGGCCAGATCCACTTCAACGGCCAGCAACTGGTGGGCCAGAAGATCTTCGAGATCGCCCGCCAGGGCCTGGCCCTGGTGCCGGAACACCGGGGCATCTTTCGCCTGCTCAGCGTCGAGGAAAACCTGCGCATCGCCCAGCGCAAGACCAGCCGCTGGCAACTGGACGACATCTACCGAATGTTTCCGCGGCTCAAGGAACGCCGCAAGAACGCCGGCCACGCCCTGTCCGGCGGCGAACAGCAGATGCTGGCCATCGCCCGTGCCCTGCTCAATGACCCCAAGCTGCTGATCCTCGACGAACCCACCGAGGGCCTGGCGCCGGTGATCGTCGACGAGCTGGTGAAGATCCTGCGCACCCTCAAGGAAGGCGGCCTTCCGGTGCTGCTGGTGGAACAGAACCTGATGGTCTGCGACAAGCTCGCCGACCGTCACTACGTGCTCGAACAGGGCCGCGTGGTCTACCAGGGCAGCGCCGCCGAATTTCGCGCCGACCCGACCATCAAGAACCGCTACCTGGCCCTGAGCGCCTGACGGGAGAAATGCCATGAACAGTCGACTGGACCCACTGCAGTCCTTGCACAGCAATGCCCCGCTGATCAACCGCGAGCGCCTCTGGCAGTCCTTGATGGACCTGGCCCGACTGGGCGCCACCGCCAAGGGCGGCGTGTGCCGCCTGGCCCTCACCGACCTCGACCGCCAGGCCCGGGACCTGTTCGTGCGCTGGTGCGAAGAGGCCGGCTGCAGCGTCAGCGTGGATGGCATCGGCAATATCTTCGCCCGCCGCGCCGGGCGTGACCCGAACCGCGCCCCGGTGATGACCGGCAGCCATATCGACACCCAGCCCACCGGCGGCAAGTTCGACGGTTGCTACGGGGTGATGGCCGGGCTGGAGGTGATCCGCACCCTGAACGACCTGGGCCTGGAAACCCAGGCGCCGATCGAAGTGGTGGTCTGGACCAACGAGGAAGGCTCGCGCTTCCCGCCGTGCATGATGGGTTCGGGGGTGTTCGCCGGCAAGTTCGACCTCGCCGAGACCCTGGCCAAGCAGGATGAACAGGGCCTGTCGGTGGGCGCCGAGCTGCAGCGCATCGGCTATGCCGGTCCGCGTGCGGTACTCGGCCACCCGGTGGGCGCCTATTTCGAAGCGCATATCGAGCAAGGGCCGGTGCTGGAAGACCGCCAGACCACCATTGGCGTGGTCATGGGTTGCCTGGGCCAGAAGTGGTTCGACCTGACCCTGAGCGGGGTCGAGGCCCACGCTGGGCCGACGCCGATGCACCTGCGCAAGGACGCCCTGGTGGGCGCGGCGCAAGTGGTCAGCGCGGTCAATCGCATCGCCCATGCCCATCAGCCCCATGCCTGCGGCACCGTGGGCTGCCTGAGCCTGCACCCGGGCTCGCGCAACGTGATTCCCGGGCAGGTGCAGATGACCCTCGACCTGCGCCACCTGCACGCCGACCGGTTGCAAGCCATGGTCGATGAAGTGCGCCAGGTGATCGAAGACAGCTGCCGCCAGCACGGCCTGAGCTTCGAGCTGACCGCCACCGCCGATTTCCCGCCGCTGGACTTCGACCCCGCCTGCGTGGCCGCCGTGCGCCAGGGCGCCGAGCACCTGGGGCTGAGCCATATGGACATCGTCAGCGGCGCCGGGCATGACGCGATCTTCATCGCCGAGCTGGGCCCGGCAGGGATGATCTTCGTGCCCTGCGAGGGCGGCATCAGCCACAACGAAATTGAAAACGCCGCGCCCCAGGACCTGGCCGACGGCTGCGCGGTCCTGCTGCGGGCCATGGTCAATGCCGCTCAAGGAGTTCAATCGCTATGAAGCAAGCCACTGACATCGCCGCCCTGAGCGGCGTCGAACTGCTGCGCCATTACCGTGACAAGCGCCTGTCACCGGTGGAGGTCACCGAGGATGCCCTGGCGCGTATCGAGCGCTTCAATCCCCTGGTCAACGCCTATTGCCATATCGACCACCAAGGGGCCCTGGACGCGGCACGGGCCTCCGAACAGCGCTGGCTCAAGGGCCAGCCCTGCGGCGCCCTGGACGGCTTGCCGGCGTCGATCAAGGACCTGACCCTGACCCGCGGCATGCCCACCCGCAAGGGCTCGAAAACCACTGCGGCCACCGGCCCCTGGGAGGTCGATGCACCCTTCTCCGGCTTCATGCGCGCGGCCGGCGCGGTTCTGCTGGGCAAGACCACCACCCCGGAATTCGGCTGGAAAGGCGTGACCGACAACCCGTTGTACGGCATCACTCGCAACCCCTGGGACACTCGCCTGACGGCCGGCGGTTCCTCCGGCGGCGCAGCGGCGGCGGCCTCGCTGAACCTCGGCGTGTTGCACCAGGGCAGCGATGCCGGCGGCTCGATCCGCATTCCCTGCGCCTTCACCGGCACCTTCGGCATCAAGCCGACCTTCGGCTACGTGCCGCAGTGGCCGGCCAGCGCGATGAACATCCTCTCGCACCTGGGCCCGATGACCCGCAGCGTCGATGACGCCGTGCTGATGCTGCAGACCGTGGCCCGTCCGGATGCCCGTGACGGCCTGCTCGGCGCCCCGCGCAGCACGCCCTGGCTACCGGAAAATGCCAGCCTCAAGGGCCTGCGCATCGCCTACAGCCCGGACTTCGGCTACGTCAAGGTCGACCCGCAAGTGGCGCGAGTGGTGGCCCGGGCGGTGGAGCGCCTGGCGCAACTGGGGGCGCAGATCGAGCAGGTCGATCCCGGTTTCAGTGATCCCCTGGAGCTGTTCAATACCCTGTGGTTCTCCGGGGCGGCGCGCCTGGCCGCAGCCCTCAGCCCGGCACAACGCGCCTTGCTGGACCCGGGCCTGCTGCGCATCGCCGAACAGGGCGAAGGCATCAGCCTCAGCGACTACAGCGCCGCCCTGGAGGCGCGCGCCGCCCTGGTGGCCCACATGGCCGCCTTCCATGAGCGCTACCACCTGCTGCTCTCGCCGATGCTGCCCCTGACCGCCTTCGCCGCCGGGCATAACGTCCCACCGGACTCGGGCCTGGGGGAATGGATGGAGTGGACGCCCTTCAGCTACCCCTTCAACCTGACCCAGCAACCGGCGGCGTCACTGCCCTGCGGCTTTGCCGACGACGGCCTGCCCGTGGGCCTGCACGTAGTCGGCGCACGCTTTGCCGATGAGCAAGTGCTGCGCTTGTGCCGGGCCTATGAACAAGCGTTCCCCAGCCCCCACCCCCAAGCCCCCGTCCTGCGACACTGACCCGCACAAAATCCCGTAGGAGCCGGCTTGCCGGCGAAGAGGCCCGCGAGTCTTGTGCAAACCCTGAGGCCGCCTTCGCGGGCAAGCCCGCTCCTACATCTGGTTCCGGCATCGCGCGAAATCCCGTAGGAGCCGGCTTGCCGGCGAAGAGGCCTGCGAGTCTTGTGCAAACCCTGAGGCCGCCTTCGCGGGCAAGCCCGCTCCTACAGAACGTCGCGATTGGGTGGGGCCGTATTCAATCGGGCCGAGGGATACGCCGCTGCAGTGCTCACAAAAACGCAACACCAGGCTGCGTCCTTTGTGATGGTTGGGCTAGGGTGGAAGCGATACAGTCGGGCCATCAGCAACCCGACTGACGCCCGACACAAGGATGCGTTCGATGACTGATTTGCACGATCTATCCACCTCACAACTGTTGGCGCAATTCGCCAGCCGCCAGCTCTCACCCCTGGACTATTACGAGCATCTGCTGGCCCATATCGGGCGCTGGGAGCCGCATATCCGGGCGCTCTACGCCTTCGATCCGGAGCAGGTGCGCCTGCAGGCCCGGGCCGCCACCGAGCGCTGGAACAAGGGCGCGCCCAACGGCCCGCTGGACGGGATTCCAGTGACGATCAAGGAACTGATCGCCACCCAAGGCACGCCAATCCCGCTGGGCAGCGCGGCCACCACGCTGAAGCCGGCGTTGCAGGATGCACCGCCCGCAGCGCGGATGCGTGAGGCTGGGGCGATCATCCTGGCCAAGACCACGGTGCCGGATTTCGGCATGTTGTCCTCTGGGTTGTCGAGCTTCCACGGCATTACCCGCAACCCCTGGAACACCGCCTGCAATACCGGCGGCTCCAGTTCCGGTGCCGCGGCCGCAGCGGCCGCCGGTTATGGACCGCTGCACATCGGCACCGACATCGGCGGCTCGGTGCGCCTGCCGGCCGCCTGGTGCGCTCTGGTGGGGTTCAAGCCGACCCTGGGGCGGATTCCCATCGACCCCTACTACACCGGACGCTGCGCCGGGCCCATGACCCGCAGCGTCGATGACGCGGTGCTGATGATGCGCTACCTGGCCAGACCCGATGCCCGGGACGCCACCAGCCTGCCGCCCTTGACCGGCGAGTGGAGCGATGCGCCGGTGTCGGTCAACGGCTTGAAGATCGGCCTGATGCTGGAACCCGGCGCGGGGCTGCAACCGGAAGGTTTTGTCTGCGCCGCAGTGGAACAGGCTGCGCGGCTGTTCGAGAGCCACGGCGCCCAGGTCCGTACCCTGGCGCCGATCATGGACCGCGCGCAACTGGACGGCCTGGACCGCTTCTGGCGTGCTCGACAATGGACGGAACTCTCGGCCCTGGGCGCCGAGCAGTTTGCCAAGGTGCTGCCCTATATCCGCGACTGGGCGGCGCCGGGGGCCGACCTGTCCGGGGTCGAGGCGGTGCAGGGCTTCAACCAGACCTTCGAGATGCGCCGGCGTGCCGCCCAGGTGTTCAGCGAGTTCGACCTGGTGTTGTCACCCACCAACCAGATCAACCATTTTCCCGCCCAGTGGCCGTCACCGAGCAATGATCCGCAGCAGCCGTTCGAGCACATCGTCTTCACCCTGCCCTGGAACATGGGCGAACAACCGGCGCTGTCGATCAACTGCGGTTTCGCCGCCGATGGCATGCCCATCGGCCTGCAGATGATCGCCCCGCGCTTTGCCGATCAATGGCTGCTGCAAGTGGCCAAGACTTATGAGAGCTGGCGCGGAGCGATCCACAGCTGGCCGAACCCGCCGTCCCACTGACACACCGAAACTGCCACCTTCACCCCAGCCCCGGGCCTTGCCGCCCGGGGCCTGGGCAACCTATGAATAAAAATTCGAGGGGCCAGTATGCACAGCCAAGCGTCCAATCCATCCGCCACACCCGAGCCCGAAACGCCCAACGCGGCGGGAGGCAAGCGCAGCGTATTCGCGGTGATCCTCGGCAACGCCGTGGAGTTCTTCGATTTCGGGGTCTACGCCACCTTTGCGGTGATGATCGGCCACACCTTCTTTCCCTCCGACAGCGCCTTTGTCAGCCTGATGTTGTCGGTCACCGCCTTCGGAGTGGGTTTTATCGTGCGGCCCCTGGGGGCGGTGCTGATCGGCGCCTACGCCGACCGCGTCGGACGCAAGCCGGCGATGCTCCTGACCCTGGTGATGATGGCCGTGGGCACCGGCAGCATCGCCATCCTGCCCAGCTATGAAAGCATCGGCATCGCCGCACCGATCCTGCTGGTGCTCACTCGGCTGATCCAGGGCCTGGCCTGGGGTGGCGAGGCCGGCCCCGCCACCACCTACATCCTCGAAGCCGCGCCAGCCCACAAGCGCGGCACCTACGCCTGCTGGCAGGTGGTGGCCCAGGGCGTGGCCGCCATGGCCGCCGGCACCGTGGGCTACACCCTGACCCAGGTGCTGTCCCCCGAGGACCTCAACACCTGGGGCTGGCGCGTGCCCTTCGTGTTCGGCCTCTTGGTACTGCCAATCGGCATCTACATCCGCCGCAACCTGGCGGAAACCTTCCATGGCCAGGGCGAAGAAGCCAGCACCGGCAGCCTGGTGCGCCAGGTGTTCGGCGAGCATCGCCGGGCGCTGGTGCTGGGGCTGCTGATTCTGTCGGGCAGCACCATCACCCAGTACTTCATCAACTACATGACCACCTTCGCCCTCACCGAACTGAAACTGCCCACCAGCATCTCCATGCTCTCGACCCTGGTGGCCGGCGCGGCCATGGCGGTGTGCGCGATTGCCGGCGGCATGCTCTGCGACCGTTTCGGCCGCCGCACCATCCTCATGGCGCCGCGGGTGGTGCTGTTGCTGGTGCTGTTCCCGGCGTTGCAATTGATGACCGAGCACCCCAGCCCGACGACCTTCCTGCTGACCCTGGCGGTGCTCTCCGGGCTGCACGGCATGAGCGGCGCGGCGCTGATCGTGCTGCTGGTGGAGAGTTTCCCCAAGGCGGTGCGCTCCACCGGTTTTTCCATCGTCTACGCCTTTGGCGTGGCGGCTTTCGGCGGTACGGCGCAGATCATCATCACCTGGCTGATCGGCACCACCGGCAACCCGATGTCGCCAGTGGGCTACCTGCTGGTGGCCAACCTGGTGTGCCTGACCGCCGCCTGGTTCGCCAAGGAAACCCGCCCACAAACACCCGGACGCAGCACCCCCGGCCAACGGCTCGCAGAAGCCCGCGCCCGCTGAGCATTCGCCTCACTGCCCAAAACCCTTTTCCGGCACCGCGTCTTTCTCTACCCTGCCGGCCGCGCATGACCGCGGTCGGGCGGTGGTTCGACGCCTTTGATTTGTGGGGAAGCGACATGAAACAGCTCGTACTTTGCCTCCTGGCCATCAGCGCCAGCAGCCCCCTGCTGGCCCAGGACAACCCGCGCCCAAGCCAGCAGGCCCAGGCCCCGGGCTTTATCGAAGGCAGCAGCCTGGACCTCAACCTGCGCCATTACTACTCCAACCAGCACACCCAACGCGACACCTACCTGACGATCAAGAAACCCGATGGCAACCAGCGCACCCGGGTGCGGGAAACCTGGGTACAGACCGGCATGCTCAAGTACAGCTCCGGCTATACCCAGGGGCTGATCGGCATTGGGGTAGACGCCGGCCTGTTCAGCGCAGTGAACCTGGAGCGCGGCCACGGCCGGGTGGCCAATGGCGGCGACCGGGTGCTGGTGGACAGCGACGGCGACGCCCTGCCCACCTGGAGCCGCCTGGGCATCGGCGATGTGCGCTTGCGCCTGTCCAACACCGAGCTCAAGGCCGGGCGCCTGATGACCGACAACCCGGTGCTGCGCTACAAGGACAACCGCGCCCTGCCCTCCAGCTTCCAGGGCGTGGGCCTGTACAGCAACGAAACCGACTGGCTGTCGCTGCAGGCCGGCAGCTTCGACCGGGCCATCCCGCGCACCGGCACCGGCAGCGAACGCCTGACCACCACCTTCGGCAACCGCGCCTACAGCGGCGAGCGCATCAGCTACCTGGGGGCGACGGTCAAGCCCGGCCTGGGCCTGGAAGGCAGCCTTTATGCCTCGCGCTTCGAGAACATGTGGGACCAGTACTACCTGGGCCTGACCCACCGCGCCGGAGACAAAAGCCGGCTGGCGCTGAAGACCGCGTTCAACTACTACCACACCCGGGACCAGGGCCAGCAGCGCCTGGGCTACATCGACAACGACGCCTTCAGTCTGGCGCTGACCGGCAGCCATCAGGCCCACAGCCTGACCCTGGCCTGGCAGCAAGTGTTCGGCAACGAGTACTTCGACTACGTCTGGGAATCCACCGGCAACTACATGGCCAACTCCCTGTACTCGGACTACAACGGCCCCAATGAAAAGTCCTGGCAGTTGCGCTACGACCTGGATCTTGCCGCCTACGGCGTGCCGGGGCTGAGCGCCAGCCTGTGGCATGCCAAGGGCTGGGGCATCGACGGCACCCAGTACGACGGTGATCGCGATGGCCGCAACCGCGGCTACAACGTGCGCGGCCTGGACGGCGCCAAGCACAACGAAAACGGCCTGATGCTGGCGTATGTGGTGCAGTCCGGGCGGCTCAAGGATGCGGTGCTGCGCACCATCGTCTACAACCACCGCGCCAGCGGTGGGCAGATCGATGGCAGCTACGACGAATTCCGCCTGGTGGGGAATTTCCCGTTCAACCTGTTCTGACCCCATCACCCTCCCCCGTAGGAGCCGGCTTGCCGGCGAAGAGGTCCGTAAGCCGTGCAGCGCTCTTGGAAACGCTTTCGCGGGCAAGCCCACTCCTACGCCAGGCTATGGCGCTGCATCGCCCGGACAAGCATTTCCTGGCACCTGAGGGTCGCCACCGACAAGGGCCGGTTGCGCACCACGCACAGGTCCACCCGGATCCGCTCCAGGTATTGGTCGTCGATCGGCACGGCCACCAGCCCATCCCCCAGGTCCCGGGCCTCGGCATCCACCTGGGGCAGGATCAGCACTGCCGCACGTTGGCGGGCCAGGCTTTTCTGCACCTCCAGGGAGCTGGTGGTGAATACCGGAAGGATGTTCACTCCGCGCTTTTTCGCCGCGCCCTCCAGGGCCTGGCGCACGCCGTAGGCCGAGTCGGGAATCGCCAGGGGCTGGCCCTCCAGATCCTGCAGGCGAATGCTCGGGCACTGGGCAAACGGGTGCTCGGCGCTGACCAGCACCCGGTGCCACAGTTGGCAGTGGGCGGTCACCTCCACTTCGGCCCGTTCCGGCAGGTAGAACGCCAGGCCCAGGTCGGCCTCGCCACTGCACAGGGCATCCAGAGTGGCGCCGGCACTGGCGATGACGATGTTGAAGGTGACTTTCGGATGGGCCCGGTTGAACGCCGCCAGCACCGGCGCCAGCACGCTGGAAACGATACTTTCCGACACATGGATGCTGACGTTACCCGCTACCTGGCTCTGCCGGCTGGCGATCACATCGCGCACCTGGTCGAAGCCGCGCAAGGTGGAGGTGACCTGCTCGGCCAGGCATTCACCTTCCACGGTCAGGCGAATGCCCCGGGGCCCGCGCTCGATCAGCGCGGTGCCGAAGAAGTGCTCCAGTTGCTCGATCTGCCGGCTGACTGCGGTGGGGGTCACGTACAGGCGCTCCGCCGCCTGACGCAGGGAGGCGCACCGGGCCACCTCGTGGAAGTAACGCAACGCTCGTAATTGCATGGCCGCAGGCCCCATCGTTGAACTGAGCCATGAGGCAGGCAATTACTGCGCCAGCCGCAGCGCCCCGGAACCGTTCAACACGCGGTTTTCACACAAAAGATTGATCTGAACGATGCCCCTGCCTACCCTGCCAGGGCGCCGATGCCTCATTCGGCAAGAACCCTCCCCGCCCCCCTTGCCGTCTGCTTCCAAGGATTTCCATGAGCACTCTGCCCCGCACCGCACCACTTGCCGCAACCCTCACCGCCCTGGCGCTGCTTGGCGCCTGCTCCAGCGTGACCCGGGAGATCAACCCGGAGCCCACCATCACTTCCGCCGGCATCCTGGCCTTTCGCGATATCTGCCTGAAGTCCGCGCCATCCTTCGCCGGCGCCGAGACCGCCGCGCGCAACCATGGCATCAGTGACCTGACCGATGCCGGCTTCGCCAAGATGGGCATGAACGAGGACCAAAGCCTGGGTGTGCAGATACAGGCCAACAAGGAATGCGCGATCACCACCCCGACCCAGAACGACAGCTCGCTGACCCAGCAATTTCTCAGCGTGGCCGGCAAGTTCTCCAGTACCCCGGTGGCCCAGAGCGTACCGAGCAAGATCACCCTCAACGGGCAGACCTTCATCCTCATGCACGACCGTCGTGGCGGTGAAGCCTATGTGATGCTCAAGACGCAATGACCGCACTGCATCCTAGCTCTGGCTGAGCTGTCGCTGCGGCGGCCGGCTCAACGTCAGGACCCGGACCAGGGCGGCCGCATTCATCGGTTTGTGAAACAGAAAGCCCTGGGCCGCATCGACACCCAGGCGCTGCAGGTGCGCACGTTGCTTTTCGGTCTCGATGCCTTCGGCCACCAGCTCCAGGTTCAGCGCACCGGCCATCCCCACGATGGCCTCGATGATCCGGGTTTCCTTGGGCCCCGTAGCGTTGGCGACAAATCCGGAGTCCAGCTTGAGCTGGCCAAAGGGAATGTCCGCCAGGCGCATGATCGAGGAATGCCCGGTGCCAAAATCATCCAGGGACAGACGCACGCCACTGTGCACCAGCACACTGATGTTCTCGATGCACTGCATGCTCAGGACCAGAGCCTGGCGCTCGGTGATCTCCAGGGTCACCTGGCGCGTGGGCACCTGCGCCTCGTCGATCTGTTGCAACACCCGCAAGGCGAATTGCGGATCGCCCAGCTGGCTGGCCTCAATGTTGTAGGAGAACATCAGGGCATCGCCGCTGGCGTGGCCCTGCAACTGCCGCTGCAGCGCCAGGCCCTGCTGCAACAGGCAATCGAACAACTGGCGATGGCCCTGCGGGCTGTCGAACAGATCGAGAAAGAACTGCGGCCCCAGCACCCCCTTGTGAGGATGCTGCCAACGGGCCAGGACTTCGATGCCGGTGATGCGCCGGGTCTTGATACAGACCTGGGGCTGGAAGTACGGGACGATCTGCTGCTGTTCCAGCGCCATGGAGACATCCAGCTGCGCCACCCAGTCATTACTGGCGGGTCGCGGCCGGCCTGCCGCCTGGGTAGTGCCGCGGGAGTGACTGCGCACCGTGCGCTTGACGGTCAGCGCCTTGAGCAGCAAGGCGCTGATCTGCACCGTATCCAGATCGCTGTAACTGCCGACGCAGTACTTGCCGGAACGCATGCGAAAGTTCGCCAGCCCCCAACGGATCGGCGCTTGCAGTGCCTCGCATTCCATCATCGAGAAAAACCCGTAGTGCTCGCAGAGCCTGCGCAGGTAGGGGATGGCGTTCAGGGAGTGCAGTGAGTCGCAGATCACCAGGTCCAGTTCATCCAGGGCGGGCGGGAACTGAACCCCGTCGCAGTCATCGCTGATCACTTGTACTCGAGCAAAACCGCAAGACGCGAAAATTCTTGAAAAATGTCGAACTCGAAAAGCGTTCGAACACAACAACAGTACGCTCAGCGTCGACATCACCGCGGCTCCGGATAAAAAACCATGCTAGCCAAATTGAACTCAACTGAGTTCAAGACACTTCGCCAATGGCAGTAGGAAATTTCTGATACCTAGCATTTTCTCAAGAAATTCCGGGGCCAGAGCTGGTCGGCCGAGGCCCGGCGTCTCCTGGACAGCGCCCCGTTTACCAGGAGTGCATGGCGACTACGGAGCACTGGCAATGGCCGCAATCTCCCTGCGCAACCATTGCAGGCCTGGCGCCTGTTGCTGCTGGCGATGCCAGATCAGGCTGACCTGCACCGGCGCCGCCAGCAGCGGCAGGCTGGCAATGCGGATCGGCAGCAAGGCGCAGAAATGCTCCGCCAGGTAGCGTGGCACGGTGCCCAGCAGGTCGGACTGGGCAACGATCAGCGGAATGCTCAGGTAGTTGGGCACGAAAACCTGCACCTGGCGCTGGACCTTGGCCGAGCCGAGAACGATTTCCAGGGGCGAGCCGCGCCCACCCCGATCGGGAATCGCCACGTGCAGGCAAGCCTGGTAGGCCTCCAGGCTCAGTTCCGGGGCAAAGGCCGGATGGTCGCGACGGCCGATCACCACCAGTTGCTCCTCAAGCAGCGGCTGGTAGCACAGGTCCGGGCTGTCGAAATACAGGTAGTCCACTGCCAGGTCGAGCATCCCGGCACCGAGCCAGGCGGCGCTGGCGTCGGCGCTGTCGCTGCGCACCGCCAGCCGGACCCCGGGCGCTACCTGCTGCAGGCGTCGGGAAAGGGCCGGCAGCAGGCGCGCCTGGGCGTAATCGTTCATCGACAAGGTGAACAGTTGCTGGGCCGCCGCCGGCTCGAACGCCGCAGCAGGATCGAGGCCCTGCTGCAACAGGTGCAGGGCCTGGCGCACGGCCACATGCAGGCTCAGGGCCCGGGAGGTGGGTTGCATGCCGCGGGCGGTGCGAATGAACAGCGGCTCGTCCAGGTGCCGGCGCAGGCGCGCCAGGGCATTGCTCACCGCCGGTTGGCTGAGGTTCAGGCGTACCGCGGCCCGGGACAGGTTCTGCTCCTGCATCAAGGCGTCGAACACCCGCAACAGGTTGAGGTCCAGGCGCTGCACATTGAGCTTCATGAATAATGCCCATCGAAATTATCCAGGGGCTGGATAATTCGCGGCGCCAGCCCCGGCTGTCAATAACGGCAGCCGGAGCAAGGGGTCAGTCAGCAACCCCTGGACCAGCATTGCTCTCGGGCAGGAAAAGGCGCGCCGCCAGCCAGCAGGTCAGGCAGGCAGCCACGAATAGCACCAGCATCTCCACCTGGTAGTCGGCGAACTGTGCCTTCTTCACGCCATGGACCACCAGGGCGATGAAGATCAGCGCCCATAGGCTGGCCACGCTTGCGCCCACCAGGGCCAGCACCGCACAGGCGCGCGGGCTGTGGTAGACCTTCATCAGCGTCACCCCCAGGGCGAAGACCAGGAACGGCAGCAGAAACGCCACCTGGGCCACCAGCGGTGCAAGCACCGGCATCAGCAGCAACTCGCCCCCCCGCACCTCCCCCAGCAATCGCGGGTTGCTGGCCAGGTGGGCCAGCAGCGTGACGAACTTGAAGGCGCCGAACACCAGCCCCAACACCAGCGGGCAGAAGAAAAACGCCATGAACACCCGGCGGCGCGGGTAAGCCGCCGCACTCATGGCGCACAGCCCTGGCTCTTGGAGTAGCCCAGCAATTTGCAGCCAAACTCCACCCGGGACTTGTAATCCAGAATATCCACGCCGCCATCCATTCCTTTTCGATCACCGATCATTATCTCGGGCATGATCGACGTATCGGTCACCAGCCCGGAAAGCCAGGTGAATGCACTCCGGTCGCCCATGTACTGCTCATGAATCGGCTGCAGGATAGTCTGTTCGCCTTTCAATTGCTTGATGTCCCAGGCGACCGGATCGCTGGTGGCCTTGTTGTAGAGGTTCTTGAAGTTCTCGAAGCCACCGGTGATCAGCGCATCCCCGGCTGCCTTGCGCCAGTCATAGACCGGCGCCATCAGCCGGCCGACACCAAAGGTTATGTACGAGAGGTTATCGTCGGCTCCCAGGCCGGTCCAACCGGCCCTGGACACCTCTTCCGCCCCACCGAACCACTTGGCACCAATCCCCATGTTCTGCTCGTAGACATGGCTGGCACCAAAGAAATTGGCCCGGTTGTCGATGGTGTTCAAGTAGGTCACCAGGCGCCCGGCAGCCCCTTCGGTGTTGTAGAGATAGTCGAAGGTGTTCTTCGAGGAACGGGTCACATCCTTGTTCATGATGTTCCAGGCATCCTTCATGGCCACGTACTTGATCGAGGCATTGACCGCCGCGCGGCAACTGTCGCTGGTCGGCGCCTTGTCGCAGAGACTGCGCATTTCCGAGTCCAGCCACTCGCTGAGTTTCTCGGCCTTGGCCACCGCAGCCTTCTTCTGCTCATCGGTAGAGCAGGTACGTCCCGACAGGCAGTTGCCCACCTCATCGAAGGCCTGGTGCGTCAGGTAGTTGTACTGAGTGCCATTGGCCGCCACCGCCGAGGCGATGCTCATGTCACCACCGGACGCCGACGCGCCGAGTACACCGACAATCTGCGACAGCGCCATCAGGTTGGCCTGGGCCTGGATGTACTCCGGCGAACCGGGGATCAGGTTGTCCGGCAGCAGCTTGTCCCCCAGCACCCCCACCAGCAACTCGTTGGCACCACCGGCGATGGCGCCGGTGCGAAAATCACCGCCCATGGCTTCAGACAGCAGGCCGCCGAGCCCGGCATGCAGGGCGATTTTCGCCAGGCCGCCCTCGGTCAGGCCCAGGTCGCCGATCTTGCCGGCACCATAGGCCCCGCCAATGCTCGCCGCGGTGCCGGCAGCGGCGCTGGCCAGGTTGTCCTTGAAGCTGCCGCCATAGACTGCGGTCTTGATCAGGGCATCGGCCGTGACCTTGACCGCCACGGTCTGCAGGCTCTTGGCATCCAGGCCCATGGCGCTCGGGTTGTAGTTCAACCCCTGGGCCACTCCGGCGGTGGCTGCGGCCACTGTGTAGCCCTTGATGCTCTCCTTGGAGGTCACGTCCTTGAGGACCTTGCCCAGGTTGCCGCGGTTGTCGATGGTGCTGACCGTGGCCTTGGTGGCCACACTGACCGACACTGCCTGGAGCATGGTGTTCATCCCGGCCATCATCGGCCCCATCACCGCCGACAAGGCGATGGCGATGATCAACTGCGCCGCCGGGCCCAGGCCCGAGTTGTTGTACTTGAAGGACTCGTGGATCTCCTTGACCTGGCGCCAGTCCACATCGCCACGGGCCTCGGCCTGTTTCAGCCAGGCCAGTTGCGGGTCGGCCTTGACCATGGCATCGATCGCCTGGCTGACGCTCTTCTGGTCAATGTGCTTGATGTCGATCTTCAAGCCTTCCACGGCCTTGATGGTCAGGCTGCCGCCCGCCACCAGGCTGCTCTGGCGCAGGGTTTCATCGGTGTTGCCGCGGCCTTTGGAGGAGTTCCAGAAGGCGTTGTTGTTGCTCTTGGTATGGCTTTCGTCGTGCAGGTCCTTGACCCCTTCGAAGGTGATCGCGCCGCCACTGTCCAGGGTCAGGTCCTTGGCGCTTTCCAGCTTGGCCACCTGGTACTTCTGGTCGCCGCCGCTCTTGAGGGTCAGGTCGCCGCCAGTCGTGATCTCGCTGCCGATGTTGGTGACCTGGGTCACCTCGTCACGGCGGGTCTTCTTGGTGCCCCAGCTGCCTTTCTTCTTCATGTCGTACAGCGAGTAGTCGCTGTCCTGGGCCGCCAGCAGTTCCAGGTTGTCACCGGCCACCAGGTAGGCCTCGTTGCCGGCGCTGATACGGCTGGAGATCAGGCTCAGGTCCTTGCCGGCACTGAGGACCACATCGGCGCCGGCGGTCAGCGAGGTGCCGACCTGGCTGACATGGTCTTCCTGGCGGGTGACCTTCTTGGTCTTGGAGTAGCTGTGCTGTTCATCCGCCGCCGAGGCCAGGGTCAGGTCACCCGCCGCGTCCATGGCAATGTTGCGCTTGGCCTCGATCTGGCTGGCGACCGCCGTCAGGTCGCGTCCGGCGCTGACCGCCAGATCCCTTCCGACGCTGACGCTTGAACCGTGCTGGGTGATGCTTTCGTTGAGGTAGCGGTCGCGGGTGAGCTTGTCGTGCTCCTGGGCCGATACCAGGTTGACGTCGCGCGCAGCGATCAGGGTCGTGTCGCCGCCACTGCTCAGCACCCCGCCGATGTTATTGATATCGCGACCGGCACCGACATTCAGGTCGTTGCGGGCCTCGATCCGCCCGGCGTTGTCGGCGTAGTCCAGGCGCTGGGTGGTGGAGCCCGGGTTGCTCTGGAAGGTGGTGATGCTGCGCTCGTTGATCACGTCCCCGGCCAGGGCGCGGACCGTCACGTCACGCCCGGCGATAATACCGCCGGACTGGTTGACCACGTTGTCCCCGGCCAGCAGGTTCAGGCGATTGCCCGCCTCGATCAGGCCACCGTTGATCAGGTCAGTCCCCGCCGTGGCACTGAGGTTCTCACTGGCGCGCAAGGTCCCGGAGTTGACCAGGTCCTTGCCGGCGATCAGGGTCACGTCGCGGCCCTGGACCAGCGCGCCATTGGGCGCCAGACGGTTGTTGGCGTTGGCCAGGTACAGCACTGGCACCAGCACCTTCTCGCCGTTCACCTCCTGCTCTTCGAGCCAGACGATGTCGTGGGTCAGGGCCGCCACCTGCTGGGAGGTCAGGGTCACGCCCACTGCCAGGTTGAGCGAGTCCTTGCTGGCGATGGCGTTGTTCATCAGGTACTTGAACATGCCCTCATCGCTGTTCTGGCCATCGAGGAAACGCTGGCCGGTACGGGCCGTGACCGCTTGCTGGATCAGGCGCTGCTCGTAAAAACCATCACCCAGGCGCTTGGCGCTCTGGTCCGGGTCGTAGCCCAGCTTCGACAGCAGATAGTCCGAACCCATGAACTGCTTGAGGTCGGTGAGCAGCGGGTTGGTCTCGATCAGGTACTTGTGCGGATTGCTGCGCACACTGCTGTCCGGCAGGCCCTGGACGCGGTTGACGCTCTGGTTGCCAGCACTGCCCGTGGGCAGCAGCACGCCCCCCGGCGAATCCCCGGCCACGGCGTTCACCTGCACCGTCGCTGCGCGGCCATCGATGCCCGTGGCCTGGTGATCAACCAGGTTCAGGTCGCGAGCGCCCAGGGCCACTTGCGGCAGCGGCCGGTTGCTCAGTTCCCGGGGCTGGACCGGCTCCGGACCGGCCTGGCGAGTGCTCAGTTCCAGGCTGGCGCCGCCCATGCTCCAGCTCTGCGCCGGGGCCGAGGGCTGCGCTGCGCCGCCCTGGCCGCTCAGGCGGAACAGGCCGTTCTGCCCGGATGGCAGGCTGAAGTTGGGCAGGCTCAGGGGGTTGACCTGCTGCTGCGCCAGATCCGGCGGTAGCTGGGAGTGGAGCACTACCATCAGCGGCTTGCTGGAGGCACCCACCGCCGTGTCGCGGGTGCTACCGCCCACGGCGATGGCATTCTTGACCACGCTGATATTGCTGATGTCGTTGGCTGCCGTGAGCCGGGCCTTGCCACCGGCCTGGATGATGGCCGGCGCCGCCGAAGAGCTCAGGGTCGAGGTCTCTACCGGCCGGTCGATGCCATAGAAGATCCCCGGGTTGAACTTGGCCACCAGGGCGGCGAAGTCCTCCTGGTTGAAGGCACTGCCCTGCGGGTGCGCCCGGTCATAGGCCTGCACGTCACGGGCCAGCTGGAAGAACAGCCCGCGATTGATCTTGACCCCGGCGCCGACTTCATAGCCGGAAGAACCGGACGCCACCAGGGAGGCCTGGTTGGTGATGGTGCCGCTGGTGATGCTCAGGTCATTGCCTGCCGACACGGTGCTGTAGCGGTTGAGGAAGCTGGTGCTGTTGACCGTCAGGTTGCCCCCCGCGTTCAGGGTCGACTGCGGCGAGTCGCTGGTCACCACGCCTTCCACCGTCCGGTAGATAAACACCGGCCCCCGGACCCAACTGGCGCCACCGCCGCAGTGCTGGACGCAGCGGATGGTCATGCGGCCATCGGTGATCTGCTGGCTGGCTTCGTATTTTTCCCGGTCGTTGACCAGATCCAGTGCAGCGATATTGATATCGCCGCCACTCTGGATGTTGCCGGAGATGTTTCTCAGGTTTTGGGCCGAGGTGCCTGCCGCCATGCCGGCCACGGTCAGGCCGCCAAGGCTGTAGAACTCGCCATAGCTGTTGGTCAGGGTATTGACGTTGAAGCCGGCGTTCTGGCCGCTGAATACGAAACCGTGGTCGTTGACCAGGGTAGGGGTGACCAGGTTCAGGCCCTGGGCGCCGCCCAGGGTGCCGGTGTTGAGCACGCCGCCGGCATTCACCGAGAGTCCGGCGTTGGAGGTCAGGCGCCCGGCGTTGTTCAGTTGCCCGGCGACCGTGACCTGGGTACCGCCGCCACCGGCGATGCTGCCCGCGGCGCCAAGGTTGAGCTGGGCCGCGCCAAAGCCAAGGGTGCCCAGGCTGGATACCCGGCCATTACCGGAATAGGTGCCGCCGATCTGCAGGTCCAGGCTGCCATCGCTGGCCAGCAGCCCGTCGTTGTTCCAATTGCCGCCCCGGGCCTGCAAGTGCTGGCTGGCCAGCAACTGGCCAGCGGCGGTCTGGCTGAAGTGGTTGACGTCGAGGTTCAGGCGCCCGGCCTGGATCACGCTACTGTTGGTCCAGCTGTCGGCGGTCAGCGTCAGCCCGCCCCGGGTGACCAGGCTGCCGCCGGCATTGATCACGTTGCCGGTGGCGATATCGAAGTTGCCTTCGCCCAGGTGCAGCAGGCTGCCACCCTGATTGAGGAAACCCGACGCCGCCAGGGTCAGGTCGGTGTTGGCGGATTCCAGCAGGCCGTTGCGGTTGTCGAACAGCCCGCCGATCTGCAGGTCGGTCTTGCCGCCAGGGGCCAGGGCCCGCAGCTTGCCGCCCTGGTTGTCCAGGCTGGCGCCGCGCAGCGCCAGGCTCTCGCGGCTTTCAATCAGGCCGCCCTGGTTGACCAGGGAACCGTTGAAATCCAGGTCGATGTGCTGGCCGTTGATCTGCCCGGTGCTGTTGTCGAGCTGATTGCCGCTGGCCTTGACCCGCCCGCTGGCATACAGGCCGCCGTGGCTGTTATCCACCCCGGCGCTGCCGGCATTGAGCAGCAAGTCGCCACCCTTGGCCGCCATGCGTCCGGCGCCGTTGTCGAAACCGGCCAGGGCTTGCAGATCCAGGCGCTGGGCCTCGGCCTGGCCGCCATGGTTGTTCAGCACCCCCGATATCCGGGCCTGGAACAGCCCCTTGAGGCTGGACAGCACACCCGCGCGGTTATCCAGGCTGGCGCCTTGAATGTCCAGGTCACCATCCTCGGCAATCAGCTTGCCGCCCTGGTTATCGATGCCCCCGGTCGCTGCCAGGGTCTGGGCCTTGGCGCTCTGGATCGCGCCCTTGGCATTGTTCAGGCTGCCGGCGCTCAGGCTCAGGCCGGCGTCGCGGCTGTAGATCAGGCCGTCATTCTGGTTGCGCACCTCGCCACTGACGTTGACCTGCAGCGCACCGTTGGCGGCCAGGGTGCCGCGGTTACTGTTGTCCAGGCTGTTGCTGAACAGAGTCATCAGGTTCTGGCTGACCAACTGCCCGTCCTGGTTGTCGATGCGGCTGGAACGCTTGAGCAGCAGCGGGCCGCTGGCGGCCAGCTTGCCCTGGGTGTTGACCAGGGCACCCAGAAGATCGAGGGTCACCGCGCCTTCACCGCGCAGGTTGCCACCCTGGTTGTTCAGGCTATTGCCGGTGAAGTTCAGGCCGCCCACGGCGCTGAGGCGGCCGCCCTGGTTGTCCAGGTCGCCGGCGCCGATGTCGAGGCTGGCGCTGCTTTCAATCAGCCCGCCCCGGGCGTTGTTCAAACCTCCACTGCCAAGGATCAGTTGCTGCTCGCCCTTGCTGGTGACGATGCCCTTGTCGCTGTTGTCCAGGCTCGCGGCCTTGAGGGTCAGCTGACCCTGGCTGGCCAGCCCGCCTTGCGCACTGTTGAGCAAGGCGCCGCTGAGGTCGATATTCAGATCCCCCAGCAGGCTCGACAAGGTACCTTGCTGGCGGTTGTCCAGGCTGCCGCCGCTGACCTTGAGCCCCTGCCAGCCGGATATCAGGCCCTGCTGGTTGCCCAGGTTCACGGCCTCGACCCCAAGCTGCTGGTGGCTGATCAGCTTGCCGCCACTGTTGTCCAGGCTGCGCCCGGCCAGGTTGAAGCCCTGGGTGCTGGAGATTTCCCCGGCCTGGTTCTGCAGGTCCCGCAGCCCGGCAATGCTCAGCACGCCCTGGGTGTTGATCAGACCCTGGCGGTTGTCCAGGTCCGAGCCTTGGGCCCCCAGGTCGATGCCCACACGGGTGCCGCCGAGCAGGCGCCCACCCTGGTTGTCCAGGCCGTTGGCGTTGATCTGCAGCGGCCCGGCGGCCTGGATCAGGCCCTGGTTGCGCAACGGGCCAGTGACCCGCAGGTCCAGTTCGCTGTCGCTGAGCAGCGAGCCGCTGTGGTCCAGGCTAGCGGCATCGATCTGCAACGCGGCGGCGGCGATCTTGCCCTTGAGCGCGGTCAGCGCGCCATCGATGCGCAAGGTCAGGGCCTGGTTGCTGAGCAACTGCCCGGCGCTGTTGTCCAGGCTGCGGGCGGCCAGTTCGAAAGCCTGCTGGCTGGAGATTTCCCCCTGACGGTTGTCCACCGCGCCGAGGTTGCTCAGCAGTAGCACACCGGGGGCATTGATCAGGCCGCCCTGGTTGTTCAGGGTGCCATGGTTCAGGTCCAGGCTCAGGCGGCTCTTGCTGAACAGCTTGCCGCCCTGCTGCTGCAACCCGGTGACCGAGGCCGTCAGGGCCTTGGCGCTGCCGATGCTGCCCTGCTCGTTGTTGACCTGGGCAGCGTTCAGGCTCAGTTCATCACCGCTGTTGAGGTTGCCGCCCTGGCTGTTGTCCAGCGCTCCGGTATTGAGTGACAGCCGGCCCTTGGCGCTGATGATGCCCTGCTGCTGGTTGTCCAGCCGGGCACTGGCCAGGGTCAGGCCCGCGTCGCTCAACAACTTGCCGCCCTGGTTGCTCAGGGCCTGCCCGGCGCTGACCTGCAAGGCACCACCACTGGACAGGCTGCCCCGGTCGTTGTTCAGGTTGCGGGCCTGGATCGCCAGGCGGCCTTCGCTGCTGATCCGGCCTTTGCGGTTGTCGAGGTCTTCACCCAGTTCCAGGTCCAGGCGCTGGCCCCCCACCAGTTGCCCGCCCCGGTTGTCCAGGCCGATGCCGCTGAGGCTCAGGCCCTGGTCCGCGGAAATCAGGCCCAGGTTCTGGTTGAGCACCCGGGCCACCTTCAGGGTCAGGTCACCACTGGCCAGCAGGCGGCCCTGGTCGCTGTTGTCCAGGCGCTCGCCGCTCAGGTCGATCTGCCGGCTCGACACTTCACCGCCGCGGTTATCCAGTTGCCCGACCTGCAGGTCCAGGGCGCGGGTGGCGCCCACCAGCCCCTCCTGGCGGTTGTCCAGGCTGGCGGCCTTGAGGGTCATCTGCCCTTCGGCCAGCAGTATTGCGCCCTGGTTGTCGGCGTGCCCGCTGACCTGCAGTTGGCTGTCGCCACGGCTGTGCAACTGGCCGTCGCGGTTGTCCAGACTGGCGCTGCGGCTGTCGATGGCTGCAGCCGAGATCAGCCCCTTGACGTTGGCCAGGGCCTGCTCGATGCGCAGGGTCAGGGCCTGATTGCTCAGGAGCTTGCCGGCACCGTTGTCCAGTTCCCGGGCGTTGAGGCTGAAGGCCTTGGCCCCGGAGATTTCACCGCTGCGGTTGTCCACCCGGTCGAGGTTGCGCAACAACAGCTGCCCCGGGGTGTGCAGGTTGCCGCCCTGGTTGTCCAGCAGGCCATGGTTCAGGTCCAAGGTCAGGTCGGCGTTGCTGAACAGCTCGCCGCCCTGCTGCTGCAGACCAGTGATGCTGGCATTGAGGGCCTGGTCGCTGCCGATCCGGCCCTGGTTGTTGGTCAGTTGGGCAGTGGTCAGGGTCAACTGCCCGGCACTGGTCAGGCTGCCGCCCTGGCTGTTGTCGAAAGCGCCGGTGCCCAGGCGGGCATCGGCCTTGGCGCTGATCACGCCCTTGTCGCTGTTGTTCAGGCTGGAGCTGTCCAGGGTCAGCCCCTGCTCGGCGACGATCGAGCCGCCCTGGTTGAGCAGCGCCCCGCGGCTGTCGAGGCTCAGGGCCCGGGCACCGGTCAGGCGTCCGCCGCGGTTGTCCAGGCTGCCAACCTTGAGGGTCAGCAGGTCTTCGCCGCTGATCAGGCCGCGCTGGTTGTCCAGGGCTGCGCTCAGGGTCAGCAGCAACGGCTTCTGGCTCACCAGCTGGCCGCCGCTGTTGTCCAGGCTGTCGCCACTCAGGGTCAGCCCTTGCTTGCTGAACAACAGCCCCTGGTTCTGGTTGATGACCCGGGCCACCTGGAGCAGCAGGCGCTGGTCCGCCAGGACCTTGCCGCCATCACTGTTGTTCAGCCCCTGGCCGTTGACCTGCACTTCCCCCTGGCCCGACAGTGCACCACCACGGTTATCCACCTCGACGACGTCCAGGGTCAGGGCCTTGAGGGAGGCCACCAGGCCCTGGTCCCGGTTATCCAGGGACTGGCCCTGCAGATGCAGAACGCCTTCGGCCACCAGCTCGCCGCCATGCTGGGCAAGGCTGTCCACCTGGGCATGGAGTTCGCCTTTGCTGGCGATGCGGCCAGCGTGGTTGAGCACCTCGCCGCTGTTCAGCGTCAGGGTTGAAGTGGCGCTGAGCAGACCACCGCTGTTGTCCAGGCGGTTGCCTTCGACGGTGACGGCGGTCCGGCTTTCCAGGCGGCCCTTGTCGCGGTTATCCACGTCACGGCTGTGCAGGCCCAGGGCCTGATCGGCATGTATCACCCCACCGCGGTTGTCCGCACTCTCGCCGCGCACCACCAGGGTGTCGCTGCCGGAAATCCTGCCCTTGCGGTTGTCCAGTTGCCCGGCCTGTACTTCCATGGCCTGGGTAGCCTGAATCAAGCCCCTGTCCTGGTTGTCGAGACGCCCGGCGACCTGGACCTCCAGGCGCTCCTCGCTGCGCAGGTTACCGGCCTTGCTGTTGTCCAGGGATGCGGCCTGCACCTTCAGCAAGCGCTCCGCCCCCAGGGCACCGCCACGGTTGTCGATGGCCCCGCTGGCGTTGATATCCAGGGTTTCACCGGCCATCACCAACCCGGCGACGTTGTCCAGCGCCGCCAGTTGCAGGCGAACCCGGCTCAGGCTGCTGAGCTCGCCGTGGCGATTGCCCAGGTGGCCGATCTCGGCCTTGAGTTGGCCGTCGCTGGTGATCAGGGCATTGTGGTTCAGCACCTGGGTGGCCTGCAGTTCCAGGCTGTCGCTGCTCAGGACCCGGCCCTGGTTCTGGTTGTCCAGAGTGCCGGCGCTGACCTTCACCTGATGCTGGCCACTAAGGGTACCGCCCCGGTTGTCCAGGGTCTGGGCCGTGTTCAGGGTCAGGTCGCGGCTGGCGACAATGCTCTTGCCGCGGTTGTCGAGATCCCGGGCGTTGAGGCTGATATCGCCGTTGGCGTTGCGAGAGTTATCGGTATTGACCCCGGCTTCGATGATGCCCTGGTTGCTCAGTTGGCCACCGCTGTCCAGCTGGATGCTGTCGCGGGCGGCGAGGGTTTTCTGGCTGCTCAGGTCGCCCCGGGTCTGCACCTTGAGCTCGCTGCCGGCGTAGACCGCGCCCTGGGCCTCCAGGCTGCCGGCCTTGATCGCCACCGCGCCCTTCTCGGCAGTGGCGTCGGCCATGCGCAACTGGCCGTCGGCGTCCAGTTGGATATCACCGCCACTGGCGATCAGCTTGCCGTCGAGCTTCACCCCGACCCCGGCCTCGGTGCCCACCAGCTTGATCGCCCCGGCGTACATGCCGCCCAGGGCTGATGAGTCGATGGCCAGTTGCGGTGCATCCGCCGGGTTGGCGGTGCGGGTCGTGGCGTTCAAGGTCTTGGCGTCGACGTCGTTGGCCCCGGCGATCACCGCCAGGTGCCTGGCCTGGATCTCGGCGTTGATCTTGGCGCTGCGGGTGATGATTTCGAACTGGTCGATATTGCTCGCGTTGAGGCCCGCACCCTCGATGGCGACGCTGCCCTGGTCCACCTGGTAACGCTGGACCTGGCCGTTCTCGATCACCGGCTTGCCGGTGGTCAGGGTGGCTTTCGGGGTGTTGATGAAGCCGCAGCCGTTGCAGCTCACGCCATAGGGGTTGGCGACGATGACATGGGCCGACTGCCCGGCCACTTCGGTGTAGCCCTTGAGCTGGCTGGGGCTGCCGCCGTTGACCTCGTTGAGGATCACATTGGCCGCGCGGCCACCCAGGTTGGAGTTGCCGAGAATGATCCCGCCCAGTTGGGTTTCCTGGGTGCGGCCGGTGGCGTTGTTGAGGATCACGCCCTGCTGGCCGACGTTGTAGTCGCTGAACTTGTTATGCGACAGCCCGCCGCCATTGGGCGTGGCAATGTTGACGATGGGCACGCCATTGCCGGCCTGTCCCAGTGTTGTGCCGCTGCCGTTGACCACGATGCCGTCGGCCATCGCCACCAGCGGCTGCCAGAACATCATGTTGGCCAGGACGAACGCCAGGCTGCGCTTGGACAAGCCGCAGAACGAATCACGGGATTGCAGGACAGCAGAGGGTTGCTGGGCCAGGAAGGTGAAGTGGCGAACGTCCATGTCAGTCTCTTAGCAATGCAGGAGCACAAGCCCCTGGAGCCTTCATCCTGAAGGCCCATGGCGAGGAAAAATTGATTTCGGCAAGCAGGGTCGAACTGGCAGCCCCTCGATGCCTGACAGGCAAAACGGAACCAGAAAGGAGCAGAGTGCGAGCAGAAATGATATCAATTCAATATCAAAATACTAAATAGCCACTATTCTGGCGTCAATCTTTCATTCGCCTCGCTGTCGTTTCCTAGAGCTTTATCCGGGCATTTTCAGCCTGATGAATAATCCTCATTCCCACTATCCATTGGCTGGATAATTACCCGCCGGCTACGCTGCAGCCCATAAAAACAACAACGGGAATCGGGCCGTGCGAGAAACCACCCAGCACTTTCGTCAGCAATACCGAGCGGCGGTCAGTCCGCGCTACAACCCCTGGCTGCATGGTGGCTTTGTCCTGGCCTATGGCCTGCTGTGCATCGGCCTGCTATGCAGCACCCTGAGCCAGGTGCAGCCCCTGGAATGGCTGGCGGTGCCGGTGGCGCTGCTGTTCTTCAACCTGTGCATCTACGTGGTGCACCGCTGGCTGGGGCATCACAAGCAGCGCTTCGCGCGGATGTTCTATGCCCGCCATACCGGCGACCACCACAGCTTCTTCGCCCCCGGGCTGATGGCCTATGAAGGCTACCGGGACTGGCGGGTGATTCTGTTTCCGGCCTGGCTGATCGTGGTGCACAGCCTGCTCTTCGCCCTGCCCCTGTGGGCGCTGCTGCGCCTGTGGAATGGCAACGTGGCGGCGCTGTTCGCCAGTTGCACCCTGCTCGGCTACCTGGCCTACGAGGTGTTCCATGCCTGCGAGCACCTGCCCGCCAATCACCCCCTGGCGCGCCTGCCCTGGGTGCGGCAGATGCGCCGCCTGCACGAACTGCATCACCGCCGCGAGCTGATGCAGGAGCGCAACTTCAATATTGTCCTGCCGCTGATGGACTGGCTGTTCGGTACCCTGCACTGGCAACCGCAAGAGCCGCCAGCCGTCAGTTCCTCCCCTGACGAGGCCACGCCCATGACCCGCATGCAGCACCAGGTCGACATCCCCCGCAGCGCCGCCAGCACCCTGGCCTATGCCGCCAGCTCGCGGCTCTGGCCACAGTGGCACCCCTCCTCGCTCAAGGTCGAGGGCGACGAAGGCCCGCTGTTCGCCGGGCAAGGCTTCGAGGAAGACATCCATGCCGGCGGGCGCAGCGGCCACCTGAGCTGGACGGTCGAGGAGTACCTGCCTGGGCACCGCTGGCGTGCCAGTGCCCGGGGCGATCACGGCCTGCACCTGCAGGTGACCTACGAATGCCAGCCCCTGGGGGCGCAGCACACACGCTTCGTGCGGACCCTGGAGTACGGCTTTGACGACCTGCTGATGCGCCTGGGCAATCAGCTGTTATTCAAGCGACGGATAGAACGGGAATCCGCCGCCTCATTGCTGGCATTGTGCGAGATGGCCCAGCAAGCTATCCCGCTGCCCGCCACCGAGGCCCCCGGCCGCCCGTCCTGAGGCCGCCCCCGACAGGAGTCATTGCATGAATCAGATTGCCCCCCGCCGCTTCAGCGGCCTGCGGATTGTCCTGCTGGTGCTGCTGGCCGTCCTGGCCTTCCTGCTGCTGATGCCGACCAGGGTCCAGCCGGTGGCCTGGAACCCGGCGCCGGCGCCGTCCCTGAGCCAGGGGCCGTTTGCCGAGAACCAGAAGCTCAAGGCCGTGCAGCCGGTGGGCGCCCGGGACATCGACGGCCCCGAAGCCCTGCTGCTGGAACACGAACAACTGCTCAGCGGCCTGCATGACGGCCGGGTGATCCAGAGCAGCCTCGACGGCAGTGCGCTCAAGGTGCTGGTCAATACCGGCGGCCGGCCCCTGGGCCTGGCCCGGCACCCGGACGGGCGCCTGATCATCGCCGATGCCATCAAGGGCCTGCTGGCCCTGGACAGCGAGGGCCAGTTGCAGACCCTGAGCACCGAGGCCAACGGCCTGAAGTTCGGCTTTACCGACGATGTGGCGGTCGATGCCGCGGGGCGCTACGCCTACTTCAGCGACGCCACCAGCCGCTGGGGCTATGGCCATGACGGCGAAGCGGTGATCGAGCACGGCGCCGATGGCCGCCTGCTGCGCTACGACTTCCAGAGCGGCACCACCGAGGTGCTGCTGGACCGCCTGGAGTTCGCCAACGGCATTGCCCTGGGGCCGGACGAGGCCTATGTGCTGGTCAATGAAACCGGCGCCTACCGCATCAGCCGCTACTGGCTCAAGGGTGACAAGGCCGGCAGCCACGACCTGTTCATCGACAACCTGCCGGGGCTGCCGGACAACCTGAGCTTCAATGGCGCCGGGCGTTTCTGGGTGGCCCTGTACGCACCGCGCAACCCGTTGCTCGACGCCACCGCGCCCTACCCCTTCGTGCGCAAGATGCTGGTGCGGGCAATGACGGTATTGCCCAAGCCGGTGGAGAAGCGCGGCTTCGTGCTGGGCCTGGATACCCAGGGCCGGGTGATCGCCAACCTGCAGGATGGCAGCAGCGGCAACTACTCGCCGATCACCACGGTGCGCGAATATGGCGATGCCTTGTACCTGGGGTCGCTGACGGCCAGGCACATGGCCCGGTTGTCGTTGAAGGAGGCGCTGGCGCCTTGAGGGTGGGTGCGTTGCAACTTGGGGTGGGACAGCCCGGCGGGCGTCTGGGCGGCTATGCCGCCCAGCGGGAGCAAGCTCCCTCGCCACAACAAGCTCCTTGCTACTGCGAGCGTCTTTGTTACAGGGGGGTCAGGAACCGGCGGTGAGTTTCCCGGCGATCTCATCCTTGATCAGCAGGCGTTTTTCCTTGAGTTTCTTCAGTTCGTCGTCTGCGGCAGCGGCAGCTTCGGCCTTGAGCACCTGATCGTCGATGCTGGTGTATTTGTCGAACAGCGCATTCAGGTGGGGGTCACTGGCCCGACGCTGTTGAATGTCTTCTTTACTGCAGCTCAGGTCCTGGTAAAGGTCGTGGGTCACCGGCATGGAACACCTCCGTGGTTGATCGGCAGCAAGGGCGTCATCACGCCCCCGCCGGTTATCAGAATGGCCTCGCCGGACCGGGTCTGTCGACCGCCAATCAGACCAGCGGTAACCGTTCGTCGCCACTTTTGCCCTGGATCAACGTCCGCCCAGCGCTTGGGCAAGAAAGGGCGCGGTGCGGCTAGTGCGCTGCTTTGCCACCTGGTGCGGGGTGCCGCAGGCCACCAGGGTGCCGCCCTGGTCGCCGGCACCAGGGCCGATGTCGATCACCCAGTCGGCCTGGGCCACCACGCGCATTTCGTGCTCCACCACCACCAGGCTGTGCCCGGCCGCCACCAGTTTGTCCAGTTGCTCCAGCAGACGGTCCACATCCCGTGGGTGCAGGCCGGTGGTGGGCTCGTCCAGCACGTACAGGGTGGCGCCCCGGGCAGTGCGCTGCAGCTCGGTGGCCAGCTTGATGCGCTGCGCCTCACCGCCGGAGAGCTCGGTGGCCGGCTGGCCCAGGCGCAGGTAATCCAGGCCGATGTCGCGCAGCACTTCCAGGGCACGGCGGATGCCCGGTTGTTCGGCAAACACCGGCAAGGCCTGCTCGACACTCAATTGCAGCACCTGGGCGATGTTCAGGCCCTGCCAGGTCACGGCCAGGGTCTGGGGGTTGTAGCGCGCGCCATGGCAGGTCGGGCACGGGGCGAACACGCTGGGCATGAACAGCAGCTCGACGCTGACAAAGCCCTCGCCCTCGCAGGCCGGGCAACGGCCCTTGGCCACGTTGAAGGAAAACTGCCCGGCGTCGAAGCCCCGCTCCCGGGCCTCGTCGGTGGCGGCGAACAGCTTGCGCACCTGATCGAACAGCCCGGTGTAGGTCGCGAGATTGGAACGCGGGGTACGACCGATGGGTTTCTGGTCCACCTGTACCAGGCGCTTGATCTGCTCCATGCCGGCCACCACCCGCCCGCCGCTGCTGACCGGTGCGTCGTCCGCCAGGTCCAGCTCCGGCGCCTCATCGCTGGCCGAAGCCTTGCCCAGGTGCGCGCCCACCAGTTCCAGCAGGGCCTGGCTCACCAGGCTCGACTTGCCGGAACCGGAAACCCCGGTCACCGCGGTAAAGCAGCCCAGGGGAAACTCGGCGTCCAGCTCCTTGAGGTTGTTGCGGCTGATACCTTCCAGCCGCAGCCAGCCCCGGGGCGGGCGCGGGGTACGCCGGGCCGGGGCCTGCTCGGGAAACAGGTAGGCGCGGGTCTGGGACTGCGCCACCTCGGCCAAGCCGGCCGGCGGGCCGCTGTACAGCACCTGGCCGCCACGCTCTCCCGCCGCCGGGCCCACGTCCACCAGCCAGTCGGCACGGCGCATGGTCTGCACATCGTGCTCCACCACGAACAGCGAGTTGCCGGCGGCCTTGAGCCGCTGCAAGGCCTCGAACAGTGCCTCGGCATCCGCCGGGTGCAGGCCTGCCGAGGGCTCGTCCAGCACATAGATCACCCCGAACAGCTGCGAGCCCAGCTGGGTCGCCAGGCGCAGGCGCTGCAACTCACCGGAAGAGAGGCTCGGCGTGCTGCGCTCCAGGGCCAGGTAGCCCAGCCCCAGGTCGGTCAGGGTGCTGACCCGCTCCAGCAGGTCCTGGGCGATGCGCTGGGCGGCCAGGCGCTTTTCCAGGGACAGGTTCGGCGTATGCCGCACATCCGGCGCGCCACGATGCTCCGGGGCGCCCTGGGCATGGCGCTGCTGACGCGCGGCACGAGTCTGGGCGTGGCTCAGCACCGGATCATCGGCGGGCGCCTGCTCCAGGTAATCTGCCGCCGCCACCGGCCGCAGCACCTCGGCCAGTTGCAGCAGCGGCAGGCGCGCCAGCTCGCCGATATCCAGCCCGGCAAAGGTCACCGCCAGGGCCTCGCGCTTGAGCCGCTTGCCCTCGCACAGCGGGCACGGGCTGCCGCGCATGAATTGCGACACACGCTTTTTCATCAGCGCGCTCTGGGTGTGGGTGAAGGTGTGCAGCACATAGCGCCGGGCACCGCTGAAGGTACCCATGTAGCTGGGTTCCTGCTTGCGCTTGAGGGCTTCGCGGGTCTGTTCCGGGGTCAGCCCGGCGTACACCGGTACTGTGGGGGTTTCTTCGGTGAAGAGGATCCAGTCACGCTGCTTTTTCGGCAGTTGCTGCCAGGGGATGTCGACGTCGTAGCCCAGGGTCACCAGGATGTCCCGCAGGTTCTGTCCCTGCCAGGCCAGGGGCCAGGAGGCCACGGCGCGCTGGCGGATGGTCAGCGAAGGGTCGGGAACCATGCTCGCTTCGTCGACCTCATAGACCCGCCCCAGGCCATGGCATTCCGGGCAGGCGCCCTGGGGCGTGTTCGGCGAAAAGTCCTCGGCATACAGCATCGGCTGCCCCGGCGGGTAGCTACCGGCCCGGGAATAGAGCATGCGCACCAGGCTCGACAAGGTGGTCACGCTGCCCACCGAAGAGCGCGTGCTGGGGGTGCCGCGCTGCTGTTGCAGGGCCACCGCCGGCGGCAGGCCGTCGATGCGGTCGACATCCGGCACCCCCACCTGGTCGATCAGGCGCCGGGCATAGGGCGCCACCGATTCGAAGTAGCGACGCTGGGCCTCGGCATACAGGGTGGAGAACGCCAGGGACGACTTGCCCGACCCCGACACCCCACTGAACACCACCAGCGCATCCCGGGGAATGTCCACGTCGACATTCTTCAGGTTGTGCTCGCGGGCGCCGCGCACCCGGACAAAACCGCTGGCTGGAAAGGACGAAGGGCTCGCCTGGGAAGCATCGGAGGGGCTACGGGAAGCAGTCATGAACCAGCCTTATGTCGAGAACCGCGAACAGTCGAAGCGCGATCATCACACAAGGTCCGAGGCCCGAGGCAAGCCCCGTGGAAGATCGACGCGCGTACCCGGGGTTCGAGCCTCGCCCCCGGCGCAATGTTCCCTGGCGCTTCAGCGACCGTGCTGGCGGCGGGCTTGCTGCTCGGTGCTCAGGCGGGTGTGCTGGAGGTCGTAGCGCAACTCGGCAATCAGCTCCGACAGCGCCCGGGAGCTGGTCAGGCCGCGGGTGGCGATGCCGGTGACCAACAGGTCGACGCGCCCGCTGGCGGGGTCGCAGATGCGCACAGTCATGGCCCCGTCGTGGCCGACGGTGCACTGGCAATGCAGGGGCAGGAAGCTGGTTTCAACGATTCTGCGCAGTTCAAGGGTGGAGATCACGGCGGAGCATCCAAAAAAGGTTGAGAAGAAAAACCGCGCAAGACGACGTTTGTTGTTATGGGATCAGGCGGTCGATGCCCCTGTCCTTGGTCAGCAGAAAAAACGTACAAGTTCATTCAACTTCATGCAGCGTAGAAGTTTGACGCCAGTTTGTCGTCGCTCCCTGGGGATTTTTATGCACTGCTTCACACTTGGCGCCAGGCGCCGCTCAGGCCTCCAGCACCGAACGCACCATGGCGCTCAGGTCTGCAGGCCCATAGGGCTTGCTCAGCAGGTGGGTGTCGGGGCTGAGCTGGTGGTTGCGCGAAATCATGTCGCGGGTGTGCCCCGAGGTGAACAGCACCGCGATCGGCGGTGCCTGGGTCTTGGCCCAGGTGGCCAGGTCCGTGCTCTTGATCAGACCGGGCATCACCACGTCGGTGAAGATCAGATCGACCTTGAGCCCGTCCAGCAGCAGTTGCATGGCAGCGTCACCATTGCTCGCGGTGCGCACCCGGTAGCCCTCGTGTTCGAGCATTTCCACCGCGGCGCTGCGCACCTCGGCGTTGTCCTCCACCACCAGGATGCTTTCCTCGCCACCACCCGCTCGCTGACCCGGGCGCGGCGCCTGCTGCAGCGAAGGTTCGGCACTGCGGGCAAAGTACATCTGCACCCGGGTGCCCTGCCCCGGGCTGCTGAAGATCTCGATATGGCCGCCGCTCTGCTTGACGAAACCGAACACCATGCTCAAGCCCAGGCCCGTGCCATGACCGTCGGCCTTGGTGGTGAAGAAGGGTTCGAAGGCCTGCTTGAGCACCTCGGCGGGCATGCCCGGGCCATCGTCAGCCACACTCAGGCACAGGTACTCGCCGGCAACGATGCCCTTGCCGGCGCAGAAGCGCGAATCCAGCACCTGGTTCTCGGCGCTGATGAGGATCCGCCCCTCGCCGCCCAGGGCATCCCGGGCATTGATCGCCAGGTTGAGCACGGCGTTTTCCAACTGGTTGCGATCCACATGGATGCACCAGGGCTCGGCGGGCAATTGCACGTCGAGGCAAATGGTTTCGCCCAGGGCCCGCTGCAGCAACTCCCCCAGGCCCTCGTACAGGTGCCGCGGGTTGTAGCTGGCCGGTGACAGCGGCTGGCGCCGGGCAAAGGCCAGCAGTTGGTTCGACAGCTTGGCGCCGCGCTCCACCGCCGTCAGCGCGGCGGCCGTGCGCCGCTGCACATTGGCGTTGCCCGCTTCGTGGCGGGACAGCAGATGCAGGTTGCCGGCAATCACCTGCAGCAGGTTGTTGAAATCATGGGCCACGCCGCCGGTCAGGCCGCCAATGGCTTCGAGTTTCTGCACCTGGCGCAGTTGCTCCTCGGCGCTGAGCCGCGCGTTGACCTCCTCCAGCACCCGCTGCTCCAGGTTGCGGGTCAGTTGGCGCAGGGCTTCCTCGGCGATCTTGCGCTCCTGGATATCGATCAGCACCCCGGGGAAACGCAAGGCCTGGCCCGACTCGTCGAACTCGCAACGGCCACAGGCCAGCACCCAGGTGTAGCTGCCGTCCTCGCGGCGCACCCGATATTCGGCGTTGTAGGGCCCGCCCTGGGTCACGCTGTACTGGGCCAGTTCCTTGATGCGCGGCAGGTCATCGGGGTGGATGCGGCTTTCGGTGATATCGATCGGCAGGTTGTCCAGGGGCTGGTCCGCCGGGTAGGAAAAGGTCCGGGCAAATCGCTCGTCGCAAGACAGCACGTCGGCCTGGACGTCCCAGACGAAGGAGCCCAGCAACGCACCGGCATTCAGCGCCAGCTGCACGCGCTCGTTCTCCGCCCGGTAGGCGGCCTCCGCGGCCTGGCGGCGGCGCTCGGAAATCACATGGCCGGTGGTTTCCACGACAATGGCGATGACCCCGGCCGGAGCCTGGTCGTCCCCCGCCACCGGGCTGTAGTAGAGGTCCATCCAGACGTCTTCCGGCACCCCGTTGCGCAGCAGCACCAGTTCCTTGTTGTGATAGGACAGGGTGCCGCCGCTGAGGCAGGTGTTCATTACCCCGCGGTTGAACTCGGCGACCTCCGGCCAGCCCATCTCCACGGCGCAGCCCAGCAGGTAGGGATGGCGGCCGCCGGCGAACTCGGCATAGGCATCGTTGTAGATCATGTAGCCCAGGGGGCCCCAGAGCATCACCATCGGCAGCGGCGAGCCGAGCATCAGCTGCACTGTGCTGCACAGGCTGTGGCTCCAGTGCTGCAACGCCCCGAGGCTGGTGGCGGACCAGTCGAAGGCACGGATGCGCTCGGCCATCTCGCCCTTCCACCCCTGGCACCCGTGATGATCAGATAAGAACGGCATGAACGGACTCTACGAAAAACGTGGCACAGCGTGGGTTTTCAAGAGGCAGCAACGCAGCCTCCAGAGCCTTTGAGCACGGTGCACGCGGATGGTTTCACCAGGGCCTGGATCGGCTTCGCCACTGGTCGGCCATGCCGCCGGGCAACGCCCTTCGCGCGACTGAAAAAACAGAATAGGCGATGGCCCGGGTTCCAGGCGGACGCCGACAGGCGCCGCCTGAAAAAGAGCGGATTGCCCGCTCCCTGCCCCTCAGTCGGTGCCGTATTTCGGCGAACGCGGACCGTACAGCAAGCCGGTGCGTTGCCCGGCCGACAGCAGGCGCTGGCTGGTGATGCCGGCAATCGGATGGCCGGCGTCGGTGCTGGTGTTGATGATCTGCTTCACCGCAGCGGTGATCAGCATGCCCACCAGGCCACCGTTGTTGCCGTTGTTGCCTTCCTCACTGGAGGCGCGGGCGCTGCCGGTCCACAACGTGGTGCCGGTCTTCAGGTCCACCAGGGTGGCGCTGGCGGTGACCACGGTGGCACTGCTGATCAGCATGTAGCTGGTGCCGTATTCCTTGACCGTGATGTACAGGCCGGCATCGGCGCCGAAGATCTCGTTGAGCTTGGCCGGCGCCAGGCCGTGGATGTCCGCCGGGTTGGTCAGGCCGTTGTGGCGGAAGGTTTCATCCACCACCGCGATCGGCATCACGTAGTAACCGGCTTCGGCCAGGGGAAAGGTCACCTGGGACAGCATGCTGTAGGTGGCCTTGATGTCCGGCGATTCATTGAGCGGCGGCAGCACCAGGATCGACTTCGGCCGGGCCTGCTTGTAGGCCGAGTAGTCCACGCTTCTGGGCGCGGCGCAGCCCACCAGCAGGCTCACGGCCAACAGGCCCAGCAGGTTGCGCAGGGTCATCAGGCTCATTGGGCGGCTCCCTTCTTGGCGTTCTTGAGCAGGAAGTCCATGTACGAGGCGGATTCGGGGAACAGCGCCTTCTCGGTATTGAACTGCTGCACCATCTGGTCATCCTTGCCCAGGCTCGCGTAGAGCATGCCCAGGTGGGCGTGGTAGCCCGGCGGCACGGCCTTGCCGGTGGACTTGATCTTCTGCAGGTCGCGCTCCAGGGCCTCGACCTGGGCCTCCCGGGCCTCCTCGCCCTTGAAGTACTCGTAGGTCTGGGTCTGGTAGGTTTCCCACTGGTACAGCGTCTTCGGCCCGCTGCAACCGGCCAGCAGCACACAGCCCAGCAAGGCGCCGGCCATCATTGGCCGCGCCATCATCGTCTTCGACATGCTTGCACTTCTCCCTGTCAGCTGTGTGATCAGCGGCCCGGTTTCCAGGCGCCGGCGTCGATGGCCTCGACCATGCGGTTGACCGCCTCGCGCATGGCCAGGTCGAGGACCTTGCCGTTGAGGGTCGAATCGTAGGCAGCGGTGCCGCCGAAGCCGATCACTTCACGGTTGGACAAGGCGTACTCGCCAGCGCCCTGGGTCGAATAGACCACTTCGGAGGTGCTGATGTTGACGATGTTCAACGCCACCTTGGCGTAGGCCACCTGGGTCTTGCCGCGGCCGAGGATGCCGAACAGCTGGTGGTCGCCGGTTTCCTTGCGACCGAACTCGGTGACATCGCCGGTGACCACGAAGTCCGCGCCCTTGAGCTTCTGCGCCTGGCCCTTGATGGCCGCTTCCTGCTGGATCTCGCCCATGTTGTCGCGGTCCAGCACGCTGAAGCGGTTGGTCTGCTGCAGGTGGGTGATGAGGATGGTCTTGGCCTGGCCGCCGAGGCGGTCGACGCCATCGGAGAAGATTCCGCGCATGTAGCTGGAGCGGTTGTCGAACTTGCCCACGGCCATCGGCACCCGGGCTCCGGTCCATACCTGGCTGGCGCTCTGGACCTTCTCCACCGGCAAGGCCCGGGAGCTTTCCGTGGCGCAACCGCTCATGCCCGCCAGCACCGCCAGTGCTACAGCGGACAACATCAACTTCGAGATCACTCTCACTCTATGTTCCTTCTTGAGTATCCATTTGGGTGCACTGTCTAGATGCACTTGCGCCCTGCCGCACGTCTGCGGCCCCAGTCTGTGCAGGCTCGAAAGTCGTCGGCCGAGCGTTCTGAAACTTGATGCAGGGGGCATCATCGGCGGCGATTATGCCAAAGCGCCATCAGTGCGAAAAGGAATAAAAAACCTTGGCGTCATTCTGTAACCATTGCCACAGACTCGGGGGATAGCAAAGCGGCAGGCCACTGCCGATCCGCGTTTCGTGTAGCCGCTGCCGCAGGCTCGGGCTGCGTTCGGACGAACGGCTTGGACGGCATTGCGACGCAGCAGACGCGGCGGTCTTGAGGACGCTGGGGTTCCGGCGGGAGACCGCCAAGCAAGGCCCTGCGGGCCATTTCGCAGCCTCGCCCGGGCTCGGCAGCGGCGACATCAGCGAAAGTCGCGGCTGCGTACGTGAATGCCATCCAGCAGCGGGCTCAGGTCACTCAGGCGCCCGGCAATCAGGTGGCGCACCTCGCCCTCGGTTTCCAGGGTGCCGTCGACCTTGAGCAACTGCGCGCCCACCAGTACCCGGCGCTGGCGCTCGGCCAGGTCGCGCCAGATCACCACATTGACGTTGCCGAACTCGTCTTCCAGGGTCACGAAGGTCACCCCGCTGGCGGTGCCCGGCCGCTGGCGCCCGGTGACCAGCCCGGCCACGCTCACCGAACGCCCGTGCTCCACCGCCAGCAAGTCGCGCGAGCTGCGGCAGCGCCGGGCCGCAAGCTGCGGGCGCAGCAGCGCCAGGGGGTGCGGCCCGAGGGTGGTGCCCAGGCTGTGGTAATCCGCCTGCAGGTCTTCGCCGACACTGGGCCGGGGCAACGCTACCGGCGCTTCCTCCTGGCTCGGCAGGCCGGCGAACAGCCCCAGCTGTCTTTCCACCCCGGCCACTTCCCAGCGTGCCCGATAACGATCCCCGGCCAGCGCCTGCAAGGCGCCGGCATCGGCCAGCAATTCCTGGGCGCGGACATCCAGGCGGGCCCGCTCGCCCAGGTCGGCGATATCGACAAAGCCCCGTTGCCGGCGGGCACGTTCGATGCGCCGGGCATCGTCCTCGCGAAAGCCCTTGATCATCCGCAGCCCCAGGCGCAGGGCCGGCTGCCCGGGAGGGCCATTTCCAGCGCGTGCAGGCTGGACAGGAGTCGGCTCCAGGCTGCAGTCCCAGTCACTGGCCCCCACATCCACCGCAAGAACCTGCAAACCATGGCGCCGGGCGTCCTGGAGGATCTGGTCGGGGCTGTAGAAGCCCATGGGCCAGCTGTTGATCAGGGCGCAGGCGAAGGCCGCCGGTTCGTGGCACTTGAGCCAGCAACTGGCGTAGGTCAGCAAGGCGAAACTGGCGGCATGGGATTCGGGAAAGCCGTAGCTGCCAAAGCCCTTGATCTGCTCGAAGATCTGCGCCGCGAACTCGTCGCTGTAGCCGTTCTTGCGCATGCCTTTGCGCAGCCGTTCGCGGTGCGGCTCCAGGCCACCGTGGCGCTTCCAGGCGGCCATGGAGCGGCGCAACTGATCGGCCTCGCCCGGGGTGTAGTCGGCGGCGACAATGGCGATCTGCATCACCTGTTCCTGAAACAGCGGCACTCCCAGGGTGCGCTTGAGCACGCCCTCCAGCTCCGGAGACGGATAGGTTTCCGGCTCCTGGCGGTTACGCCGGCGCAGGTAGGGATGGACCATGCCGCCCTGGATCGGCCCGGGCCGGACGATGGCCACCTCGATCACCAGGTCGTAGAAGTTCTGCGGCTTGAGCCGGGGCAGCATCGACATCTGCGCCCGGGATTCGATCTGGAACACGCCAATGGTGTCGGCGCGGCCGATCATTTCATAGGTGGCGGGGTCTTCAGGCGGAATCCTGGCGAGGCTGTAGCGCTGGCCGCGGTAGCCGTGGATCAGGTCGAAGCAACGGCGGATGGCGCTGAGCATGCCCAGGGCGAGGATATCCACCTTGAGCAGGCCGACCATGTCCAGGTCGTCCTTGTCCCACTGGATCACCGTACGCTCGGCCATCGTCGCGTTCTCCACCGGCACCAGGTGGTCCAGGGGCTGCTCGGAAATCACGAAACCGCCGGGGTGCTGGGACAGGTGCCGGGGAAAGCCGATCAACTGCCCGGTCAGGCTCAGGACCCGGCGCAGCACCGGGCTCTGGGGGTCGAACCCGGCCTCCTGCAGGCGCTCGACACTGGGCGGCGTATCACTCCAGTGGCCGCAGCAGTCGGCCAGGGCATTGACCTGATCCGGCGGCAGGCCCAGGGCCTTGGCCACATCCCGTACCGCCCCGGCACCGTGGTAGGTGCTGACCACCGCGGTCAGCGCTGCGCGATGCCGGCCATAGCGCTGGAACACATACTGCAGCACCTCTTCGCGGCGCTCGTGCTCGAAGTCGACGTCGATGTCCGGTGGCTCGTTGCGTTCGCGCGACAGGAAACGCTCGAACAGCAAGGTCGAGCGGTCCGGGTCGATCTCGGTGATGCCGAGGGCGAAACACACCACCGAGTTGGCCGCCGAGCCCCGGCCCTGGCAGAGGATGTGCTGGCGCCGGGCGAAGTCGACGATGTCGTGCACCGTGAGGAAATAACTCTCGTAGCCCAGGTCACAGATCAGCGTGAGCTCCTTGTCGATCTGCTTCAGCACCTCGGCCCGGGCACCAGCGGGCCAGCGGCGCACGATGCCGCGCTGGGTCAGCACCCGCAGCCAGGACCCGGCATCGTGGCCCTCGGGCACCAGCTCCCGGGGGTATTGGTAGCGCAGTTGGCCGAGGTCGAAAGCGCAGCGCCCGGCGATGGCCAGCGACTCGTCGAGCAGGGCCTGCGGGTACAGGCCTTGCAGCACTTCGACGGGCCGCAGGTGGCGCTCGCCGTTGGCGAACAGGCGTTGCCCGGCCTCGGCCACCGGCAGGTGATGGCGGATCGCGGTCATGGTGTCCTGCAGCGCCCGACGCCCGCGCACGTGCATGTGCACATCGCCACAGGCCACGGCTGGCAGCCCCAGTTGCCGGGCCAGGGCCAGTTGCTGTTGCAGGTGCCGGGCATCGTCCTGGCCGCAATGCAGCTCCAGCGCCAGCCACAGGCGCTGGGGGAACACCTGCTGCAACCAGCGGCCCTGGGCCAGCGGCTCGCCGGCGCCCGTCAGCCATAGGGCCAGCAGCCCCGGCAAGGGTTCGGCGAAGTCCTCGCGCAGCAGGCGATAGCTGCCCTTCTCGGCTCGGCGCCGGGCCCGGGTGATCAACCGGCACAGGCCCTGGTAACCCGCCAGGTCTTCCACCAGCAGCACCAGCCGCGGGCCGTCCTCGACCTGCATTTCACTGCCGACGATCAGCTTCAGGCCGCTGTCGCGAGAGGCCTGCCAGGCCCGGACAATCCCCGCCAGGGTGCACTCGTCGGTGATCGCCAGGGCCTGGTAGCCCAGGGCCTTGGCACGCTGGAACAATTCGGCGGCACTGGAGGCGCCGCGCTGGAAGCTGAAGTTGGACAGGCAGTGCAGCTCGGCGTAGGCGTTCATGCGAACCAGCCCTGCAACAGCAACGGCCCGGGCTCGCCCACCTGACGATAGGCCCAGCCTTGCTGGCCGGCGGCGGTTTCGATCAGGTAGTAGTCGCGGCGCACATCGGCACCGTCCCACCAGCCGGACTCGATCCGCTCCGGGCCCATGAGGATGCGCACCGAGCCCTCGCCCAGCACCCGGGGCTCGGTGAACAGCCAGCCGGGGCGGCGCAGCCCGGGGGTGGCCGGGCACGGGCGCGAATCGGTCTGCGCCTGCCAACTGCGCTCCGGGCGGTGATCGGCGCGATGCCCCAGGCCCTGCACCGCGTCATCCCCCAGGCGCGCCCGCAGGCGTTCGCGCAACTGCTCCCAGGGCAGGTTCTGCTGCGGGCGCTCGTCGAACAGCTCGCTGTGCCGGGGCACGAACAGCGGCAGGTCCTCGGCCACCAGCCGCAGGTTGCGCACCGGCGCCGGCACCTGGATCTGTTCCAGGCGCCCGCGGGCCAGTTCGAACAGCATCGCCGGGTCGCGCTCGGCGCTGAGCAGCCCCACCGGAATCAGGGTGTCGGCGCCTTCGGCGTGCTCCAGGTGCAGGGCAAAGCGCTGTACGCCACTGTCGCGACCACAGAGAAAGGCCGCCAGATCCGCGGTGAGCCGGCGCAGGGGAAACAGCAGCGCTTGATGGGACTGCACATCGAAATTCAGCTCGATGCGCAGGTCGAAGCGGTCCGGCGGCTGATAGAAGGCCAGCCCCAGCGGGCGCTCGCCGAGCAGGGTATCCAGGTGCTTGAGCAAGCTGCCGTCAAAACGCCGGGCCAGGCTGGGCCGGGGCAGCTCCCGCAGTTGCTGGAAGCTGCGCACCCCCATGCGCGACAGGGCCGTGGCCTGCTCCGGGGCCAGCCCCAGGCGCTCGATGGGCATGGCCCCCAGGGCCTGGGCCAGGGCCTCGCAGTCGGCCACCGCCAAGCCGTCATAGGCATTGGCCAGGACCCGGGCAGCCGCCGGATTGGGCGCGGCGACGATCCGGTGGCGAAAGCCCAGGGCCTGCAATTCACGGCGCAGGCGCGCTTCCAACTGCGGCCAGGGGCCGAACAGGCCCAGGCTGGATTCGATCTCCAGCACCAGGGTGCGCGGGTAGGCGACGCTGACCTGGGAGCTGAAGCCATAGGCCCAGGCCGCAAGAAACTGCTGCCAGTGCTCGATCTGCCGGGGGTCGTATTCGGCGCTGGCAAAGGCCTTGGTCAGGGCCTGGGCGGCGGTCAGCGATTGCCCGGGGCGCAGGCCCAGTTCGCGAGCGGCGGCGTTCACCGCCTGGATCACCCGGCGCTGCGGGGTGCCACTGAGCAGCGCCAGGGGCGCCTCGGGCTCGGCGCGCTGACGCAAGACTGCGTCCAGCGCCAATTGCGGGAACAGGATGCACACCCAACGCATGCCAACCTCAGTGCCCGGCGGGCCAGGCGATAGGCGCCGGATGGGCCAGCCCGCCCCGGCACTTGAGCACCCGCAACTGCCCGGGACGGCCTTGCACGGCAATTCGCAGGGCCGCCGGCGAGGGGTTGCGCGCCGTCTCCAGGGGGCGGTAGGCAAAAGCCAGGGTCTGGCCGCTTTCCGCCGCCACCTGCAGGCGCCGCAGGGCGCGATCGTCGGCTTGCTGCGGCCAGCACAGCACCGCGCCGCAACTGCCGGAACGCAGGCACTGCTCGGCGGCCCACAGGGCATCACGCTCCCCGGCCTGGATGATCGACAACTGGCGCACATCCACCCCGGCGTTCTGCCAGGCCTGGGGATAGGGCACGAACGGCGGCGCCACCAGCACGATGCGCTCCCCCGCCGCGCTCAGCCGCGCCAGGCTCGGCCACAGCAGTTGCAGCTCGCCCAGACCCTGGGCGGCAATGAGGATTTCGGTCAGTGCCGCTTCCGGCCAGCCGCCCGTGGGCAGCACCGCATCCAGGGCGGCATGGCCGGTGGGCTGCGGGCTGGCAGGCGCGGCGGCCGGGCGGCCTTTCCACACCCGCCCGGCATTGAACAGCGAATCCAGTGCGACCACGGCGCCCATCAGCCTTGCCTCACCAGACCGCAGAACACGCCTTCGATAAACAGTTCGTGGTCGGCCGTGACCTCGATCGGCTGGTAGGCCGGGTTGCGCGGCAACAGGCGAATGCCCTGCCCCTTGCGCTCGAAACGCTTGATGGTCACCTCACCGTCGAGGCGGGCGATCACGGTCTGGCCGTTGCGCACCTCACTGCTGCGGCGCACCGCCACCAGGTCGCCGTCGAGAATGCCGTCATCGATCATCGAATCGCCCTGGACCCGCAGCAGGTAATCCGGAGTGCGGGAGAACATCCCCGGGTCCAGCAGCAACTGGCCGTGTATGTCGGCATCGACGCCAATCGGCGCACCGGCGGCCACCCGCCCCAGCACCGGAATTTCCAGCAGCTCGGGGCGCCGTGGCTGGTTGAGCAGGCGAATGCCCCGGGCCTGATGCGGGTTGACCTCGATGAACCCGGCCTCGGTCAACGCCAGCACATGCTTGCGCGCCACGCTGCGCGAGGCGAAACCGAACGCCTGGCTGATTTCAGCAAGGCTCGGGGGCTGGCCGTGATCGGCGATGCGCTCGCGGATAAAGGTCAGGATGGCAGTGCGGCGGGGAGATAAAGTCGTCATGGAGTACATTTGTACTCCTCTCGGATTTATCTGACAAGAACCGCCAATCAGTCCAGGCCACGGCTGGCCAGGAAGCCGCTGACATAGTCGATGAATGCCTGCACCTTGGCGGTCGCTCGCCGGTGGCTGGGGTACACCGCGAGGATGTGCGGCCCGAAGCTGTCCGGGTCGATCGCGTAGTCGGCCATCACCCGCACCAGGCGCCCGTCGGCCAGGTACGGTGCGGCGCTCCACAGCGGCGTGTGCAGCAGGCCGCGCCCGGCCAGGGCATTGGCCAGCAGCAGGTCGTAATTGTCACTGCGCAGGCGTGGTGCCTGGGGCTGGGGCAGGCTCAGGCGCTGGCCGTCGCGCTCGACCCACCAGAACTCCCGGCTGAGCAAGGGGTGGCGATACAGCAGCCATTCATGTTCTTCGAGGGTCTGCGGGGTCACCGGCCGGCCCTTGCGCGCCAGGTAGGCCGGGCTGGCGCACAGGGCCAGGCGGTTGCTTCCGACCACCCGGGCAATCAGCCCCGGCAGGTCGTCATGGCCTTCGCGCAGGGCCAGGTCGTAGCCGCTTTCCAGCAGGTTGACGAACTCGTCGCACAGGTCCACTTGCAGATTGATCTGCGGGTACTGCTCAAGAAAACCGCCACACACCTGATCCAGGAATGCCTGGCCGTAGGCCAGCGGCGCAGTGATCTTGAGGTTGCCGCGCAGGCCATGCTGCAGCTGCTCCACCTCCTCGCCCACCTCTTCCAGCCGCTGCAGCACCTGGCGCGCGGTCTCCAGGTAGAGCCGGCCGATTTCGGTGAGCACGATGCGCCGGGTACTGCGCTCGAACAGGCGCGAACCCAGCTCGGCCTCCAGGTGGTTGACCGCCTTGGTCAGGGCCGAGGGGGTCTTGCCCAACTGCTCCGCCGCCCGGCTGAAACTGCCCAGCTGGGCGGTGACCACGAACATCTTCAAGGCATTCAACTTGTCCATGGTTTTTCCACCCAGGCAAAAATGTTTTTCGTGAAGCAGCCGTTCTGCCCGCTGCGGGCAGTCCCTAAGCTGGCGATCAGACGCAATAACAAGGAAATGTTCAATGAAAAGATTGACCCCCACGCTGTTACTGGCCGCCATGAGTTTTGCCTCGTTGGAAGCCATGGCCGCCGCCGACCTGGTGCTGCTCAACGGCCAGGTCTTCACCGCCGACCGCGCCCAGCCCAAGGTCCAGGCCCTGGCGGTGGAGAACGGCAAGGTCCTGCAAGCCGGCAGCGATGCGCAGATCAAGGCACTGATCGACAGCCACACCCGGGTCGTCGACCTGGGCGGCAAGACCCTGATGCCGGGCCTGATCGACACCCACTCCCACGCCATCTTCGGCGGCCTGGAAATGACCGGCGCCAACCTGCAGGACGAGGTGGTCAGCCTCGACGAACTGGAAAAACGCCTGCGCGCCTGGCGTGACGACGGCAGCGCCCGGCATGCCGACGTGCTCAGCATCGCCGGCATGAGCTCGGCCTACTGGGCCCAGGCCCAGGCCCTGGGCCAGCGCTTCAACCAGGGTGAATGGGCCAGCGTACCGGTGGTGTTCACCGGCAGCGACCACCATACCGCCTGGGCCAATGACTTCATGCTCCAGCGCGCCGGCATCGACGCCGCCCTGCTCAAGAGCTTGCCCGAGGCCGAGCGCGGCACCATCGGCCAACTGCCCGACGGCCGCCCCAACGGTTTCCTGGTGGACGCCGGCTGGGACCGGGTGGCCGCGAAAATGCCGGTGCCGGGGCCCGAGCAGATGCTGCGCGCCGCGCAGTCGGCCCTGCACTACAACAACAGCCTGGGAATTACCGCCTGGATGGACCCGGCCGCCAACGCCGCCCCAGGCGAAGCGGTGTTCGCCCTCAAGCCCACCGAGCACACCGTCGGCGTGCTGCCGGCCTACAAGGCCCTGGCCGAGAGCGGCGGGATGACCGCCCACGTCGCCGCCCTGCTGGTGGCCAACCCCCGCAGCCGGCCGGCCGACCTCGACACCCTGGACAAAGTGCGCCAGCAGTTCCAGGGCATTCCCAACCTGACCCTGCCGGGCATCAAGATCTTCGCCGACGGGGTGATCGAATACCCGGCGCAGAGCGCGGCGATGCTCGAGCCTTACAGCAACTCGCACAAACCCGGCGAACTGCTGATCGACCCGGCGCATTTTGGCGAACTGGTCAGCGCCATCGACCAGCGCGGCTGGCTGGTGCACATCCACGCCATCGGCGACCGTGCGGTGCGTGAGTCGCTGAACGGCATCGAGCAGGCGCGCAAGGATCGCCAGAGCGGCATCAGCCACTCCATCACCCACCTGCAGATGGTCAACCCCAAGGAGTTCGCCCGCTTCAAGCCGCTCAACGTGATTGCCTCGATGCAACTGCTCTGGGCCTCGGCCGACGACTACACCCTGGACATGATCAAGCCCTACGTCAGCGCCCTGGCGTTCCGCTACCAGTACCCGGCGCACTCGCTGCTCAAGCAGGGCGCGACCATCGCCGGCGCCAGCGACTGGCCGGTGTCGTCGCCCAACCCGTGGAACGCCATGGCCCAGGCCATCACCCGCCAGGGGCCACTGGGGGTGCTCAACGCCGACGAACGCCTGGACCGCGAAACCCTGTTCTATGCCTACACCCAGAATGCCGCGCGCACCCTGGGCCTGGAACAGCAGATCGGCTCGCTGACGGCCGGCAAGCAGGCCGACTTCATCGTCCTCGACCGCGACGTGTTTACCGTGGACGAAAAGGCCCTGCATGAAACCCAGGTGCTGCAGACCTGGTTCGCCGGCCGCGAGATCTACAGCCGCCCACTCTGACCCCGCGCCACCGTTGCACCGCCTGCCCCGCGCCCTGGTGACGCCGGGGTACGGCGCCGCCTTGCCCGCTCCCCCATAACAATCACAACAACGGGATACCCATGAAGACCCTCACCCTGCTCACCCTGGGCGCCGTGTGCCTGCTGCCGCAGGCCGGCCACGCCCTGCCCCTGACCGACGACCTGGCCGTGGAACTGGAGCTGACCCTGGCCAGCGACTACCGCACCCGCGGCATCTCCCAGACCCAGAACGACCCCGCGGCCCAGGCGGCCGTGACCCTGCTGCACAGCAGCGGCCTGTACCTGGGCACCTGGAGCTCCAACGTCGATTTCGGCGGTGGCCTGAAGACCCGCCAGGAAGTCGACTACTACGGCGGCTGGCTGTGGCAGGCCAGCGCAGACATCAGCCTGGACCTGGGCTACCTGAAGTACAGCTACCCCCGGGAAGCCCAGTTCAACCAGAGCGAGGTGTACGGCATCCTCAGCGTCTACGGGGTCAAGCTGGGGGCCTATTACTCCGACGATGCCCCCGGCATCGACAGCCAGCAGAGCACCCTGTACCGCTACCTTGGCTACGAGACCCGACTGCCCCTGGAGCTGGGGCTGCAACTGCGCTACGGCCAGATGGACTTCAAGGATCCGCGGCTGATCCGCGCCTCGGGCCAGGGCGAGGACAGCTACCACGAATGGGAAGCCAAACTGACCCGGGAAATGGCCGGGCTGGAACTGGGCCTGAGCTACATCGACACCGACCTGTCCCGCAGCCAGTGCACCAGCAACTACGGCTTCAGCGACCTGTGCGGAGCGACCTGGGTGGCCAGCATCAAGAAGACCTTCTGAGCGACAAGCCGCCCGCCCCCGTAGGAGCCGGCTTGCCGGCGAAGGGGCGCGAAAGGCATGCGCCCTGGGATCAGCCGCGCTGCAGGATGCGGTCCATCACCCGGTCGGTCTTCAGGGCTTCGCTGGCCAGGGCCGGGTGCCGGATCTGGCCGCGGATATGGGCGTTCATGCCCTGCACGTGATGCCACTGGATGTGCGCGGGGTTGTCGATGAACAGGTTCAGGGTCTCTTCGGCTTCAAGTTGCAGCGGATGCTCGTCGAACACGGAAAAAGTGATGCGCCCCTGGCTGCCGACGATTTCCACCCGGTCTACCCGGCGGTCGGCGACGAAGTTCCAGGCGCCGCTGCCCAACGCCCCACAGGCGAAGCGCCAACTGGCGCTGACCGCATCCTCGGCGGCATACAGCCCGGCCTGGCGGGTGCTGAAGCCGGCCACCTCGACGATATCGCCCAGCAGGTACTGGAACAGGTCCAGGCCATGGCTGGCCAAATCGGCGAAATAACCGCCGCCGGCCACTTGCGGGTCGGTCCGCCAGTTGACCGCGCCGCTGCGGTCGGCCTCGGAGGCAGCCTTGCTCAGGCTCCAGTGCAGGTGCCGGACCTCCCCGATGCGCCCATCCGCCAGCCATTGCCGCACCTGCGCAAAGCGCGGCAAGGAACGCCGGTAATAGGAGACGAACAGATGCAGCCCGGCCTGCTCGAAAGCCTGCTGCATGGCCAGGCTTTGCCCGGCATGCAGGGCCATGGGTTTTTCCACGCAGCAATGCTTGCCGGCGGCGGCCACTTGCAGGCTGTAGGCGTAATGGCTGTCGGGGGGCGTGGCGATGTACACCGCGTCCACCTCGGGGTCGTCGATCAGGGCCTGGGCATCGGTGTACCAGCGGGCAATGCCATGGCGCTGCGCATAGTCGCGCACCGCCTCGGCCCGGCGCCCCATCACCGCCACCAGCGCCGACCCCGGAACCTTGTAGAAGGCCGGGCCACTCTTGCGCTCGGTGACACTGCCGCAACCGATCATGCCCCAGCGCACGGTCTTCAGCGGCTCGGCCCCGGTGTTCATTTCGACGCTTGCAGCGCGCGCAGGTCGAGCTGGCCGTTGTGCAGCGGCGGGCACCAGTAGTAGCCCCCGGTGATCGGCCGGCTCATGCGGTACAGGCCGTCGGTGATGCCGTCTTCCAGGCCGCTCATGCGCCGCAGTTGGGCTTCGAAGGCGTTCAGGGTGTGGCCGAAGGCAAGGAACATCAGGCCACCCTTGTCACCTTCGATCCACGGCATCGAGCGGCGCACGAGAAAGGCTTCCGGGGCGAAGCTTTCCTGGGCGGTGCGCTTGACGTGTGCCGAGACCGGCGCGTCGTCCAGTTCTTCGTTGTCGCTCAGGCGCCGGCCCATGATGTGGTCGCGCTCTTGCTGGTGCATCGCGGCAAAGCCCTGGAAGTCGTGCTGCCACTGCTGGATCGCGGCAAAGCTGCCACCGCGCAGGCCGTCTTCGCCCTCGGCCAGTGCCGCGGCCACGGCGGCTTCGTCCTGAGGGTTTTCGGTGCCGTCTTCATAACCGGTGAGGTCGTGGCCGGTCTTGTGGCGGAAGGTCTCGTTCATGCCGACCAGGCGCAAGGCCGGGGCCAGGGAGGCCGCCAGCTCGTTGCTGCGGTGCAGCAGCTCGCCGCGATCATCACCGTGCAGCCAGACCCACAGCGCGTGCTGGGTCGAAGGGTTGTCCACGCCCACGCCGGTCAGCGCCGGGAACGCCTTGAGCCCTTGCACTCGCGCGCCCAGGGCCTTGACCAGCGACGCGCCAAAACCTGCCACCGCCGTTGCGCCATCCACCCGTGCCAGCAACTGGTCGAGGGCCTGGGGCAACGCCTCGATGGACTCAAGGGCAAAGAACAGGTGGCGGGCCTGGGACGGAACGGGTGCAGCGAGGATGCCGGGCTGGTAGTAACTCATGGGAACTCCTGAATAAAGGCGCAGGAGTTTACCGCCATGGGCTGCCGGCGTCAGCGTCGAAACGGGCAAGGCTTGTCGCCGCTTGCGCGGCAACGTTGCAAGGCCGTGGTGAAAAGGCCGGGCCGGGGTTGTGCGGCCGCTGCCGCAGGCTGAGAACGGCATGGGCGGCATTGCGACGCAGCAGACGCGGGGATCTTGAGGCCGCTCAAGGTTCGACGGGAGATCGCCAAGCAAGGTCCTGCGGGCCTTTGCGCAGCCTCGCGGGCTCGGCAGCGGCTACAGGGCGGCCTTCAATGCAGCGCCGCCTCTTCGCGAAAGGCGCTGGGGCTCAGCCCGGTCCAGCGCTTGAAGGCCCGGCGGAAGCTGCGCACGTCGCTGTAGCCGACCTCTTCGGTGATGCGTTCGATGGACAGCTCCGGGTTGCCCAAGAGGTTCAGGGTTCGCGCCTGGCGCACCCGTTCCAGCAGCGCCTCGAAGGTCAGGCCGTGTTCGGTCAGGCGCCGGCGCAGGGTGCGCCCGCTCATGTTCAAATCCCCCGCCACCTGCTCGATATGGCTGCCGGCCCGCAGGTCCCGGCTCAGGGCGCGCTCCACCGCCTGGATCAGGTCCATCTTCTGGTGCACCTGGGCGCTTTCCAGTTCCAGCAGCTTGAGCGCCTGGCGCAGCGCCACCGGATGATGGTTGGGCAGCGGCGCCTGCAACCAACGGGCCTCGATCACCATGCGCGCCTGCAGGCAGCCGAACTGCACGTGGGGGCCCAGCAACCGGGTATAGAGCTCGGCATAGGCCGGCGCGGCGTGCATGAACTCCACCCGCAGGGCCTGGAAATCCGCGCTGACCAGGGCCCGGCCATAGATCAGCAGGCTGGCGAAGAACTCTTCCGCGGCAAAGATCTGCACCTCGCCGTAGGGCAGGCGGCATTGCAGCTCGACAAAGAACTCGTCGCCCTGGCGCCCGACATCGGCGCTGACGATGGTGCCGGAGGTGTGCTGATGGCGGATGCCCAGCTCGAAGGCGTCCCCCAGGGTCCGGCACAACGACAGCGCATGCCCCAGCAGACCCAGGGTGCCCAGCACATTGCGGCTGCCGACCCAGAGCCCCAGGCCCTGCTGCGGCAATGCCGCCAGGGCACGTTCGATCATCGCCACCGCCTGGCGATAGGAGATGCGCAGGGTCGGGTCCTGCAGGTCGTCCAGGGTAAAGCCCAGGCCGCGACACAGGCGCTCGGCGCTGACGCCCTTGGCTTCGGCGACATCCGCCAGGGTCTGCAGCAGGAAGGGTGAAACCAGGGCCAGCTGGTCGTGGGCATCGGCGGCTTTGATCTGCATGGGAGTGGGCTTCCGGGCCGCTTGAGCGGCTGTTTTTATTGTCGGTCAGGCACCGGCGCCAAGGCTTCACCGGCGGTTCAAGCATATCCCGTTGCCTGGGGTTTTACGGGGGAATGTAACAAAGCATTGCAAAGTGTCCGACAAAGTCCCCCTCCCTGTCCGCCAATACCCTGCCCCGCGCCCGGCCCAGGGCTTATTTCTATGGGGCGGGCGGCGTGCCTGCCGCCGCGCCCCCACTAACAATAAGAATGAGCCCAACCATGCACCCGACCCGCCTCACTCGCTCCCTGCACCTGGGCGTGGCCCTGGCCGCCTGCGCCAGCCTGAATGCCCAGGCCACCGAATCCGGGGTCGACAATATCGGCCCCGGCACCGACGGCTTCTACGTGCTGCCCCTGAGCCCCGACCAGCTCCCGGAGCACATGTTCGCCTTCAACCTCTACTACAACCATTACCAGGCCAGGAAGCTCGACATCAGCTCCTTTGGCGGCAAGGTCCAGGAGGTCAGGATCACCTCCGACGCGATCATCCCGCGCCTGGACTACCTGAGCCCGCTGCGGGTCCTGGGCGGGCGCCTGGGCGGCTACGTGGCCCAGCCCTACCTGCGCCAGCAGGTGTCGCTGTACGGCCAGAGCGACCGCCGCGAAAGCATGGGCGATACCACCTTCGCGCCGATCATCCTGTGGGACATGGGCCCCGACCTGACCCTGGGCGCGGCCTTGGAAGTGACCCTGCCCACCGGGCAGTACGATGCCGACCGGCTGGCCAACACCAGCAACAACTTCACCACCTACAAGCCGCTGTTCTCCATGACCTGGCTGCCCAGCGAACGCACCGAGCTGTCGTTCAAGAGCACCTACAGCTTCAACCAGGAGAACCACGCCACCCACTACCGTTCCGGGCAGATCTTGCACTTCGACTATTCGGCCAGCTACCGCCTGACCGACGACCTGAGCCTGGGGCTCAACGGCTACTACCTGAAGCAGACCACCGACGACAAACAGAACGGCAAGACCGTGACCTTCATGGGCGAGGACGTGAGCGACGGGGTACGCGGGCAAGTGTTCGCCATCGGCCCGGCGCTGCACCTGCGCTTTCTCAGGTACGCCAGCGCCGAGATCCGCTGGGCCAAGGAGTTCGACGTGGAAAACCGCCCCGAGGGCGACATGCTCTGGGCCAAGCTGACCATTCCCTTTGCCCTGTGAAACCCGCGGCAGCCTGAAGCTGCTGCGGGCTCGGCGGGAGATCGCCAGGCAAGGCCCTGCGGGCCTTTGCGCAGCCTCGCCGGGGCTCGGCAGCGGCTACAGGCGGTTGCCGGGACGCGTTTCGTGTAGCCGCTGCCGCAGGCTGCGAACGGCCCGTAGGGACGCGGCGTTCTTAAGGCCGACAGCGCTCCGACGGAGGATCGCCAGGCAAGGGCTATACGTGGGATCAGTACACCGGCCAGCGTTCGACGATGCGCCCGCCGCGCAGGGCCAGCAGGTCGCCAAACTGCAGCAGTACCGCTTCGCTCTGCTGCGGGCGCAGGAAGACCTGGTCGTCCACTTGCAAGCCCACGGCGCGGGAGCCGTTGACCATCTCCTGGTTGGAGCTGCGACCGAACAGCTCGTTGCTCTGCAGACCCGCCGGCGATTCGAAATCCGCCAGCCAGTGGCCGCCATAGATGAAGAAGGTCTGGCGCTGGTTGCGGTCCCACCAGGAGAACAGCCGCGACTTGTCGTCCAGGGCCGGGATCCGCACCGGCCCGGTACTCTTGAGCACCGGGGTGGCGATAAAGGCGGCCGGCACGTGCTGCTCCAGGGACGCCAGGTCGTAGTGGCTGGGCTTGAGCAGTGCGGTGCCCACCGACACTTCGCTGCTCAGGGATTCCTGCTCGTGCCGACGGTAGCTGGGGCTGCCGGCGGTATTGAGGGTCAGGCCGGCATGCCACAGCGCCGGGTACTGCTGGCGGGTGAAGTCGACAAAACCGTTGTAGAGCGCCATGACCTGGTCGAACAGGCTTTGCGGCGAGCCCAGAATCCCCGGCACGCCCATGTCCACAAAGGGGTCGTAGCCCATGAACCCGGCGAACTCCAGGTGCCGGGGGTGGGCGCTGATCAGCGCCAGCATCTGCCCGAGCACGGCATGGTCCGCCACGCCGCCACGGTGCAGCCCCACATCCAGTTCGATGTTGATGCGCATCCGCGTGCCCAGGCCCTGGGCCAGCGCCAGGTACTGCTGCAGGCGTTCGGGGGTATCGAGCAGCCATTGCAGTTGCCGGCGCGGGTCGAACGGCCCCTTGAGCTGCTGGTAGAACAGCTCGACGGCGCGGATCGGCAGGGGCTTGCCCAAGAGGATATCGGCGTCGGCAAATACCTCGGCGTCGTGGTTGAGAAACGGCTGGTGGAAGGACATCAGGCGCCGGGTACCGGCGCGCTGGGCGATGTAGGCCAGGAGCCCGGGCGATGGCAGGGATTTTTCCACCAGGCGCAGGTGCTTGCCGCCGCGCTGCACCGACTGCATGACCACATCGATGTTGTGGTCCAGGCGATCCAGGTCGATCAGCATCACCGGTTGCATCGGCCCGTGGGCCTTGAGCTCGCGATTGAGCTCGGCGAAGTACGGGCTGTAGGGCAGGCCCCGGTCGCCGGGCCGCAGCCAGGCGCCGACACCGGCCAGCAAGACTCCGGCCCCCAGGGTGCCGGCCATGAAATGACGACGGTTCATTGTGCGCATCTCCTGTTCACGCCACACCCAGCACCGAGGCCAGGTGGGCGTTGATGAATTTGCCTTGCGGGTCCAGTGCCTGGCGCACCCTGGCGAAGGCTGCCCATTGCGGGTACAGCCCCTGCAGGGTGCGGGCGTTGAGGCTGTGGTGCTTGCCCCAGTGCGGGCGCCCCTGGTACTTCCAGAAGATCGGCTCCACGGCGGCGAAGAAGTTGTGGTGGTCCATGCTGTAGTGCTGGTGCACCGAGATCGAACAGCTGTCGCGACCTTCGAACATGCTCAGGGGAATGTCGTCGGCCTTGACGTAGCGGTACTCGATGGGAAACCAGGTGCGCAGGTCCTTGTCGCGGATCAGCGCGAGGATTTCCCGCAGGCACGCCGGGCCCAGGTGCGCCGGCACCGAGTACTCCATTTCGTTGAAGCGCACGCTGCGCACGTTGGCGTAGATCTGGTAGGAATCCCCCACCCGCTCATCGAAGCGCGCCAGCCAGCGCAGGCTGTTGAGCAGGTGGCGGCGGGTCTCGGGGAAGTCGCTGACGTACTTGTCGAGGTTTTCGATCAGGTTGACGAACTCGTTGCCGCCCTCCTCGGCCGGATCGGTGGGCGGGGTCGGCGGCTCCGTGGTTTCGTTCAGGGCCACCGCCAGGGCGTAGTCGGAGTGGGTGACCACGAGCATTTCCCAGTGCTGGTTGTCGCGGGTCAGGTTGTCCATGTCCTCCAGCAGTTCCTCGGTCTTGCCGATCCACTGTTTTTCCCGCAGGCGATAGGCCTCGCGGTTCTGCAGGCGCACCCGGGTCGCCACCCCCAGCGCGCCGAGGGACACCCGGGCGGCGTGGAACACCTCGGCGTTGCGCCGGGGGTCGCAGTCCAGCACTTCGCCGCCGGCGGTCACCAGTTGCAGCCCGCAGACCCGGGACGAATAGGAACCGAAGCCGACCCCGGTGCCGTGGGTGGAAGTGGCAATCGCCCCGGCCAGGGTCTGGTAGTCGATATCCGCCATGTTCCACAGCGCCTGCCCCACCTCCTTGAGCGCCGGGCCCATCAGCGACATGGGCGTGCCGGCGGCGAATTCGGCTTGCAGGGTCTTGGGGTCGTGGTCCAGCAGGCCGTTGAAATAGGCCAGGGACAGCAAGGTGCCGTCGGTGGGCACCAGGGCGCTGAAGGAGTGCCCGGCACCCACCGGGCGGATCTTGCCCGGGGCCTGGCGGACCACCTGGCGCAGTTCATCCAGGTCCTTGGGCGCCAGCCGCGCCTGGGGCAGGCAGCTTTGCGCGCCGGACCAGTTGCGCCAGGGAATCAGCCGCGGGGCGCGGGCCAGTTCGGCCAGCAGCGGGTTGCTGCACAGCGCGCTGAACGCGCCGAGGGCGCCGGCCCCTTGCAGCAGCCGGCGTCGGGAAAGGTGCATGACCATGAAGGGGGAACCTGTGCTTTTTATTGGAATGAATGGCCGGACATGAAGCTGATCAGGGCCAGGAACTGCTCTTCGCTGCACTGCATGCACTGGCCCATGGGCGGCATGCCCTGGTAGCCGTTGATGCTGTGATCCAGCAGGGTGTCGGCACCCTGGGCCAGGCGCGGCGCCCAGGCCTTGGCATCGCCGGCCAGGGGCGCGCCGGAGGCCGGGTTGGCATGGCACAGCTGGCAACTGCTGGCGTAGACCTGCGCCAGGACCGGGTCGGCCGGGCTCTGGCGGGCGGCGTCGAGGCGCACGGCAGCAGGCGGTTCAGCCTCGCCGCAGGCGCTCAGCAGCAGCCCCAGGGCCAGGCCCAGGGCGCTACGAATCGGTAGCCAAGAGTGGCGCCGCAACGGGCGCGAACAGGCGGGGGTGACAGTGGGCATCGGCGGTCCTCAGTGCGGCCAGGGCAAGCGGCCCGCCCCGGCGACAGCGGCGGACCACACCCGGCCACACTAAGACACCCGCGCCCCGGGGTTGAGGGCATTGGCGGCCAGCCAAGGGGACAGGCTCGGCCAGCCAGGGCGCGCACGGTCAGCCAGAGGCTGCCTGCATGGAAACGGCCCATGCCTGCCCCGCGCCTTACTGGATCCGGTAGTGGAAGGTGTTGCGCACCGCCGGCACCGTTACCGCCCGGCCGTCGATCAGCCGCGGCTGATAACGGAAGGTCGCCACCGCTGCCAGGGACGGGCGCATGAACAGGGGGTGGCAACCGTCGATGACCTTGGGGTTCTCCACCCGCCCCTGGGGGTTGACGCTGTATTCCACGGTGCAGTCGCCTTCCAGGTTCTTGTCCAGGGCCCGTTGCGGGTAGTCCGGGGCCTCCTTGCTCAGGGGCTGGTATTGGCGACTGTCGGCCGCCGCCTGGGCCGCCTGCTGGCGCGTGCGCTCGGCAGCCAGCCGCGACTGTTCGGCACGCTGGGCCTGCGCTTGTTCCTGGGCCACACGTTGCTCGGTATCGCGCTGGCGCTGCTCGGCCTCCAGGCGCTCGCGCTGCTGCTCCTGCACCTGCTCACGTTTCTTGTCTTCCACCCGCTTGCGCGCCAGGGCCGCCTGCTCCAGCTTCTGCGCCTGTACCTGGGGGTCAACCCGGGGCCTGGCCGGCTCCGCCGCAGCCGCGGGCGGTGGCGTTGACGGTGGCGGTGGCGCCACCTCGGCCACCGCCGGCAGCGGTTCCGCGGGGGCGGCAGGCGGCGCCAGCATCACCAGTTGGGTGGTCAGTACCGGCGGCGTCTCGACCTGCGGCTTGTCCACCGACCCGCCCAGCACCAGCGCCACCAGCACTCCGGCGTGCAGGGCCAGGGCCAGGCTGGCCGCCAGGCTGTTGCGCCAGAAGCCGGACGCCTCGGGCCGCAGGGGCATCGCGGTGGGGTTGTGCATGATCATCGCCGTCATTGCGGGGCCTCGGTCACCAGCCCCAGGTTGTGTACCCCGCCCTGCTGCAACGCGGCCATGGCCGCCACCACGCTGGAATAGGCGGCGTCCTGGTCGGCGCGGATATACACCTGGGTGTCGCCGCGCCGGGCAATCACCTGGGCCACCTTGGCGCGCATCTGCTCAAGGTCCACAGCGCTGTCGGTCTGGTTCCGGGTGTCCAGTTCACCGCCCAGGTTCCAGTAGTAGCCGCCACCGGCCTGCACCGACAGGGTGAGGATCTGCTGGCGGCTGTCGGTGGCCAGGGCTTCGCTGGCGACCTTGGGCAATTCGATCTTCACCCCCTGGGTGAGCATCGGCGCGGTGACCATGAAGATCACCAGCAGCACCAGCATCACGTCGATGTAGGGCACCACGTTCATTTCCGCCTTGGGTCCGTGCTTGCGTTGCGGCCGGGTCAACATCGGCTTGCTCCTTCTCTCAGGCGGCCACGGCCAGGTGGCTCGGGGTGCCCTGCAAGGTGCGATGCAGGCGTACTTGCAGTTCATTGCCAAAGGCGTAGTAGCGGGTCAGCAGGGTCTGGCTGCGGGCCGAAAAACGGTTGTAGGCAATCACCGCGGGAATGGCCGCGAACAGGCCGATGGCGGTGGCGATCAGCGCCTCGGCAATGCCCGGGGCCACGGTGGAAAGGGTCGCCTGCTGCACCTGGGACAGGCCGAGGAAGGAATTCATGATCCCCCACACGGTGCCGAACAGGCCGATATAGGGGCTTACCGAACCCACAGTGGCGAGAAACTGCAGGCCCTTTTCCAGGCGGGTTTCCTGCTCGCTGATGGCCACGTACAAGGCCCGTTCCACACCCTCCAGCACCCCTTCTCCGGCACCGCCGGGCTGGCCGCGCAGGTGGCTGAACTCCTGGTAGCCGGCGGCAAAGATCGGCTCCACGCCGCCTTCGGCGTCGCTGCCCTTGGCCACTTCGCGGTACAGCGGCAGCAGCTCGGGGGCGGCGCGAAAACGCTGGATGAAAGCCTGGAAGCGCTGCTCACGACCGCGCAGCACGGCGCCACGCTGGATGATCAGGTACCAGCTGAGCAAGGACGCCAGGAGCAAGGTCAGCATCACCGCCTTGACCAACAGGCTGGCATCGCTGATCAGCCCCCAGATGCTCATGTGTTCGAGTGTGGCCTGCATGGTGGAACTCCTTCTCGGGTGCCCGCCTGGGCTGGCGGGGCTATTCGATGACATTCAAATGACAAGGTGATGACCGCCGGCTCAGGGCAGCTTCAGGGCCTGGGTGACCTCGGCCCAGGGCACGAACTTGAAGTTCTGGGTCTGCTCGGGCATGCGCTTGCGCCCGTCCTGGACCACCAGCAGGCCCTGGCTCCAGGGCCCGCCGAGGTTGGCCGAGGTGACTTCCAGGCCATCGGTTTCCGAGGCGCCGTCGATCCCCGCGCGGGCGTTGAGGCTGACCCGGAAGGCGCCATGGGAAGCGAACGGCGGTTCGGCATCCAGCACCAGGTAGCTGTCGTTGCCCTGGCTGGAAATCACCAGGTAGTCGCGGGCGTTGCTCTGGTACAGGGCCAGGCCCTCGACATCGGCCTGCAACAGGCCGCCGACCTTGATCACGCTGTGCAGGGTCGCCGGCTGCTCGGGCCGGGCATCCACCGCCCACACGCCAACGTCCTCTTCCCCGAGGAACAGGCGCTGGCGCTGGTCATCGGCGACACAGCCCTCGGGCTGGCTGGCCACCTTGAACCGGCGCACCAGCTCGCCCTGGGCGGTACCGCCGGGGGCGCTCAGGCGGTACTGGACGAAGGTGCCGTCCTTGTCGTTGGCAATGGCGTAGATCTCGCCACTGGCCGGCTGGAACAGGCAGATACCGTAGATTTCCTTGAGCGGCGTGGGCACCTCCCCGGCCTCGCTCAGCTCGCCGCTGGCGCGGTCGATGGCGAACAGGCTGAGGCTGTTGCGGTCGCGGTTACTGGCCACGGCCAGGTCCACACGGCGCTCGCCGAGCTGGAAGTTGGGCCGCACGTCGACGTTGTTCAGGCGCCCCACTGCCAGCTCCTGCAACAGCTTGCCCTGCAGGTCGTAGGCCAGCAGGCCCTGCTTCTTGTTGGTGCCCAGCACCCGGCTCAGGGAGGGCTGCTGCGGGTGGACCCAGATCGCCGGGTCATCGGCGGCATCGCCCTGGCGCCCCACCGGCTCGCTCTGCGCCGCCGCCTGTACGGTGGGCAATACCGGCGGCAGGGCCAGCGAGGTGGCCTGCCAGTTCAACTGGCCCTGGTACAGGCGCCCATCCTCGTCATCGCGCAGCAAGACCTGCAGGCCTTTGTCGCTGGCGCGCAGGGCGATGTTTTCCGGTTCCTTGAGGCCGGCCAGGGGCAACGTGGCCTGGGCCAGCCAGCCTTTTTCCTGCTGCTGGTAGAGATGCAGTTGCGCGGCCTTCGGGTCCAGGCCCAGCACCCCGCCCGGCACCAGGGCCATGGCCCCGGCGCTTTTCCTGATGTCGCCAAAGGGCGCGCGCAGGGCCACCGGCTGGCGCGCGGTGTCGGCTTCGGCATGGGCCGGGTAGGCCCACCAGCCGACATTCTGTTCATTGACCAGCAGTTGCTGGGCGGCGTCGTCCACCTGGCAGAACTTGGCCTCCGGCGGCAGGGGCAGGCCACGTACCCGCTGCGGCTCGGCGCTCAGTTGCGCGCCGTGGCCCACCAGCCACTGCTCGCCCTTGCCCTCCTCGCCCACCAGGAACAGGAACAGGTTGCTGGCCTCGTCGCGGTACAGGCACAGGCCGTTGACCGGGTAGTCCCGAGTAGGCAGGTACAGCGGCTGGCCCCAGGTGCGGCTGGCCGGGTCGAGGCTCACCAGCAGCGCCTGCTGGCGCTGGTTGTCGAGGCTGGCCACCAGCAGTTGGCCACCGGCGGCGCGGCTGTCCAGGCCGTTGAACGAGCCCTTGAAGCGGGCCAGCTGGCGGCCCTGTTCGTCCACCAGCAACAGGCCTTCGCGCTCGCTGGCCAGCAGCCGGTCGGCGCCTGTGCCGGCGGGCACGAAACCCAGGCCGGTAACGCCCGGGGTCTGCTCGGCCCAGGGCTTGAGGTTCAGGCCGGGCACGCTGGGGGCAGCCAGGGCGGCGCCACAGGTCAAGCCAATGCACAGGGCCAGCAGGCCATTTCTTGCGGTCGATACAGTGCTCATCACAATCCTTGGGTGTGCGGTCGGGCAAGGGCCCGTTGCTTAGAAATGGGTGAAGGTCAGGCCGAGCTTGTAGGTCGGGCCGTATTCCTCGTACTGGGCGTTGTAGGAGCGGTTGCCGGTGTAGACGAAGTACGGCTGGTCGGTGAGGTTCTGCGCCTCGAAGCTCAGTTGCAGGTTCTTGGTCAGGGAGTACTTGGCGCTGAAATCGACGAAGGTCTGGGCATCCACATGCAGGTCGTGGGCCTTGTCGCTGATGGAGGCCAGCTCATAGAGGTAGGCCGATTTGTAGTTGGCCGACAGGCGCAGGCTGAGCTTGTCGTCTTCCCAACCGAGCATCAGGTTGCCCACGGTGTCCGACTGGTTGGGCAGGTCGATGTCGCGCTTGCGGTTGACCCCGGCCTTCTGGTCGAAGCCCTCGATGCTCGCACTGGAGCGGCTGAAGGTGCTGTTGGCGCCCAGCAGCAGGCCGTTCCACGGCGCCGGCAGCCAGTCGAATTTCTGCGAATAGGCCAGTTCCAGGCCGTACAGCTTGGCGCTGTCGCCGTTGGCGAAGGTGTGCGCCTCGGAGAACCCGCTCCAGGCGCCGGTGCCGGCCAGGTCGGTGTTGTAGACGAAGTTCTGGATGTCCTTGTAGAACACGAAGGCCGAGACGCTGCCGGCACGGCCCATGTAGTGCTCGATGCCCAGGTCCAGGTTGCTCGACTCCAGGGGCTTGAGGTCGGGGTTGCCGAAGGTCGCCTCGTCGCCGTCGATGACAAAGCCCGGGGCCAGTTGGCCGAAGGTCGGGCGCACCACGCTCTTGGTCCAGGCCGCGCGGACCTGGGTGTTCTTGTCCAGCTGGTAGCGCGCATGCAGCCCCGGCAGCCAGTGCTGGTAGCGGCGTTGGGTGTCGGTGGCGGTGAAGGCGCCGTCGGTGACCCCGGTGCCCTTGGCCTCGAACTCGGTACCCTCGTAGCGCAGGCCGGCGATGAAGCGCCAGTCGTCGATGTCCAGGGTGTTCATGAAGTAGCCGGCGTTGATGTCTTCGCGGATCTTGAAGTCGTTGACCCGGGATTCTTCCTCGTCGTAGAAGGCCGCCTGATTCAGGCCGCCGATCAGTTGCTTGATGGCGCCGCCACTGATGCCCGGGCCGAAGCGGCCAAGGGAATAGTCCACGTTGCCCTTCTGGAACTGCCCGAGGTTGAGCTGCTGGTCGGTAAAGCCCAGGGTGTCGAAGTCCTTGTAGACCCAGGCTTCCAGGTCGTTGTCCTTGTTGCGCCGGCTGACTTTGCCGCCGAACTTGAACTGCGCGGCGTAGCCACTCAGGTCATAGTCCCGGGCCAGGTCCAGGCGCAGGTTCTTCTCGGTGTCGGTGGTGTTCTGCTTTTCCCAGTCGACCTTGTCCAGGGTGAAGTTGGCCGGGTCATAGAAACCGGCGCCGATCACCGGGCGCGGCTTGCCGTTGTCGTAGAAGCCGCTGTCGGAAAAATCGCTGTTGCCCTTGAAGGTGGCCCCGGCGATATGCGCCGGGCTGTCTTCGCTGGAGCGGCTGTAGCCGGTCTGGCCGCTGAGGGTCCACAGGCCCAGCTGGCGCTCGCCGCCGAACACGTAGGACTGGATCTCCTGGGTTTCCTCGCGCTGCTTGAGCTTGCGCGAGGCTTCGGCGTCGCCGCGCTCGCCGGCCGCCAGGGGGTCGGCGAACTCGATGCTGGTGGAGTTGCGGGTCTCGCTGTCCTTGTAGCGGCTGTACAGGGTGCGCAGGTAGTAGCTACTGCTGTCGTCGGGCTTGTAGTCGAAGTTCAGGCCGCCACCGGCGCGCTCGCGGCTGATGGCGTAATCGCGCTGCTCGAATTCCTGCAGCTTGGCGCCTTGCTCGAAGTCCCAGGCGCCACCGGTCTCGACGTTGTCGGAGCCGAAATCGCGCTTCTGCCAGCTCAGGGCCGCGGCCACGCCGAAGTTGTCGACGCCGTCGCCGAGGCTGAAGCGGTTGCTCGCCGCGCCGGAGAATTTCGGGCTGGCCTGTCGGGTGTTCTGGTCGTAGCTGGCCTCGCTGCTGCCGCTGTAGAACAGGCCCTTGTGGTCGAAGGCCGAGAGGCTTTTCACATCCACGGTGCCGCCCAGGGAGTTGGCGTCCATGTCCGGGGTCAGGGTCTTGATCACTGACAGCGACTGCACCAGTTCCGAGGGCAGTACATCCAGGGCCACGGCCCGGCGGGCGCTTTCCGGCGAGGGCACCAGGGTGCCGTTGATGGTCACGCTGTTGAGGTCCGGGCCCAGGCCGCGGACGCTGACAAAGCGCCCTTCGCCCTGGTCGCGCTCGATGCTGATGCCCGGCAGGCGCTGCGCCGCCTCGGCGACGTTCTGGTCCGGCAATTGGGCCACGCCGTCGGCGTGCACCACGCTTTCGATGCTGTCCGAGCGCCGCTGCTCCTTGAGCGCCTGGTCGATGCTGGCGGCCTGCCCCACCACTTCCACATGCTCGGTGGCCGCAGGTTCCGCGGCGCTCAAGCGTTCACTGGCGATGGCCATGGCCAGCGCGGTCAAGGTAAAGCTGACAAGCCCGGGACTGCTGCGCTTGTACATGTTGGTCCTCCCCCAAGAGTCCGCTAACGCCGGGCAAGAGGCCCGGCAACTGGGAGGGCACGCTAGGGTCGGCGAATGACGGTTCTGTGACAGGCCTGGGCGGCAACGGGCCAAAACACCCCATTGCCCGGCTTTCGCCCCGGCAAATGAGCTGAATTGACCCCTATCCCCCGCCAGGCGCAGGTCTTGCGGGCCTCTTCGCCGGCAAGCCGGCTCCTACAGATCCGTGGTGCACCCGCCGCCCCGTAGGAGCGGGCTTGCCCGCGAAAGCCATCCCCCGCCAGGCGCAGGTCTTGCGGGCCTCTTCGCCGGCAAGCCGGCTCCTACAGATCCGTGGTGCACCCGCCGCCCCGTAGGAGCGGGCTTGCCCGCGAAAGCCATCCCCCGTCGGGCGCAGGCCTTGCGGGCCTCTTCGCCGGCAAGCCGGCTCCTGCGGGCCGAAAAAAAACGCATTCGCCGTGAGCTGATTCGACCTCACGCCGGGTTTCCCCGGCGTCACCCCACTGTCACAAACATCTGCTGTGCTGGCGCCCTCTCACTCCTGGCAAAAAGGATCGCGGCCATGTTCTCCGTGCTCAAACCCCACCGCTGGAAACTCGCCGCGCTGTTGCTGGCGGCCAATGCCGGGCTGCTGCTGCACCTGGCCTGCGGCAGCCTGAAATCGGTCAGCGAGTGGCAGTGGCTGGACATCATCGGCGAAGGCGGCTCGGCGCTCCTGGCCCTGGTCTGGCTCGGGCTGGTGCTCAAGAGCCGCCCCGCCGGGCGGGTCACCAACTACCTGGCCCTGGGCCTGAGCTGCATTTTCTTTTCCTGGTGGATCGACAGCCTCGACGAGTTCATCCGCCTGCCCGACAGCATCACCTGGGACCACTGGCTGGAGTCCGGGCCGATGCCCATCGGCATGATCCTGCTGACCATCGGCATCTACCACTGGCACCGCGAACAGCTGGCCATCAGCGCGCAGATGGAAAAGAAGGAGCGGCTGTTTCGCGAGCATCGCCAGTTCGACAAGCTCACGCCCCTGGCCGGCGCCGACTACCTCAAGCGCGAGCTGGCCAGCAGCCTGCAAGACAGCCGCCGCCAGCAGCAGCCGTTGTCGCTGCTGGCCCTGGACCTGGACCACTTCGCGGCGATCAACCAGGACTACGGCCATGCCGAAGGCGATGCGGTGCTGCAGGCCCTGAGCCATGTGCTGCTGCTCAACCTGCGGCGCCAGGACCTGCTGTGCCGGCTGGCCGGCGACCGCTTCGTGGTGCTGCTGCCCAACACCGGGGAAAGCCAGGCACGGCTGCTGGCCCTGGAGCTGCAACAGGCGGTGCAGGGCCTGGCACACAAGACCCGACAACACGGCGAGCGCCTGCACCTGGCGGCCAGCACTGCGGTGGTGATGGCCCTGGAGGAAACCCCGGAGGGGCTGCTCAAGCGCCTCAACCTGGCCCTGGCCCGGGCCAAGCAGCCCCTGGCAAAAACCGCCTGAGGCGCCGTCATGACCGTGAAGACCAGTTGGTACGAAGCCGATACGCGGTTTATCCCCGGGCACTATCAACCGGCGGCGCTGATCGACCTGGCGCTGTCCCGGGACATCGACAGCCACCGCCTGCTGCGCGGCACCGGGCTGTTCCACGAGGACATCCTGGCCGGCCAGACCCGCCTCAGCCCGCAGCAGTTCCTGGCGCTGATCGGCAACGGCCGGCGCCTGCTGGATGCCGACGACAGCAGTTTCCTGTTTGGCCAGCGCCTGCTGCCCGGGCACTACGGCGCCGCCAGCCATGCCCTGCGCCATGCGCAGAACCTGCACCAGGCCCTGGACGCCCTGGTGCAGCAGCAGGCGCTGCTCAGCCCCCTGGCCAGCCCGCGCCTGGTGCTGGACGAGCATCACGCCTACTGCTACTGGCTGGACAGCTGCGGCGCCGGCGAGCACTGGCGGTTCCTCCTGGAAGCCAGCATGACTTCACTGGTGGCCATGAGTCAGTGGCTGGCCGGCCAGCGCCTGCCCTGGGAATGCAGCTTCAGCCACAGCGAGCCGCGCTACGTCGAGCAGTACTGGGTGCACCTGGGGGAACAGACCCAGTTCCAGCGGCCCCTGGACCTGATGCGCATCCCCCGGCAATACCTGACCCGGCCCTGGCCCGGGGCCTCGGCCACCGCCGGCCAGGTGGCGCGCCTGGAGGCCGGCGAGCACCTGCGCCAACTGGGGTTTGCCAGCAGTTTCCTCGACACCCTGTACCGCTACCTGAAAACCCAGGTACGCCACACCCCGAGCCTGGAGCAGGCGGCCCAGGATTTCGCCATGAGCCCGGCCACCCTCAAGCGCAAGCTGAGCAAGCACCACAGCGGCTACCAGCAACAGGTGGACCGGGTGCACAAGCACGTGGCGCTGTACCTGTACCAGATCAAGGGCTGGAGCAACGAGGCGGTGGCCGAGTACCTGAACTTCAATGACCCGGCCAACTTCCGCCGGTCATTCAAGCGCTGGACCGGCAGCACCCCGAGCTTGATCCGGCAGTTGCTGGGCAGCGGCTGAAACGTTTAATCTCGAACCACGACCGCTGACGCGCCGCGGGCCCGCACAGGGGCGCCGCGGGCCGTCGCGCTCGGGCGCCCGGTGGAAAAACCGCTAAAGCGCCGGGCCATTAAGGCGTATAAACCATGGAGCGATGCCGTCGCTGTCACCGCGCCGGAGCCATTTCCAACACGGGGTAGAGTCATGACCACAGCCAATCTATTGAGCCACCTGTTTCCTGCCGCCGCCGACATCCCCGAAGCCTTTCGCCTGCCCGACCCGGTGGAGCAGCGCGACTACCTGGTGGACGGTGAACTGCGCACCTGGAACGGCCCCCTGGCCCAGGTCCGCAGCCCGATCTACCTGAGCGGCGCCGACGGCGATACCCAGGTGATTCTCGGCAGCACCCCGCTGCTGGACGCCGACACCGCCCTCACCGCCCTGGACGCCGCGGTGCGCGCCTACGATCGCGGCCAGGGCGCCTGGCCAACGATGCGCGTGGCCGAGCGCATCCAGCACGTGGAAGCCTTCCTGGCGCGCATGCGCGAGCAGCGCACGGCGGTGGTCAAGCTGCTGATGTGGGAAATCGGCAAGAACCTCAAGGACTCGGAAAAGGAGTTCGACCGTACCTGCGACTACATCGTCGACACCATCGGCGCGCTGAAGGAACTGGACCGGCGCTCCAGCCGCTTCGAACTGGAGCAGGACACCCTCGGCCAGATCCGCCGCGTGCCCCTGGGCGTGGCCCTGTGCATGGGCCCCTACAACTACCCGCTGAACGAGACCTTCACCACCCTGATCCCGGCGCTGATCATGGGCAACACCGTAGTGTTCAAGCCAGCCAAGCTCGGCGTGCTGCTGATCCGCCCGCTGCTCGAAGCCTTCCGCGACAGCTTCCCGGCCGGGGTGATCAACGTCATCTACGGCAGCGGCCGCGAGACCGTCAGCGCGCTGATGGCCAGCGGCAAGATCGACATCTTCGCCTTCATCGGCACCAACAAGGCCGCCAGCGACCTGAAGAAACTCCACCCCAAGCCCCACCGCCTGCGCGCGGCCCTGGGCCTGGACGCGAAGAACCCGGGGATCGTGCTGCCCGATGCCGACCTGGACAACGCGGTCAGCGAAGCCCTCACCGGCTCGCTGTCGTTCAACGGCCAGCGCTGCACCGCGCTGAAGATCCTGTTCGTCCACGAAGCCGTGGTGGAACGCTTCATCGAGCAGTTCAACGCCAAGCTGCAAGCCCTCAAGCCGGGCATGCCCTGGGAACCGGGGGTGGCCCTGACGCCGCTGCCGGAGAACACCAAGGTCGACTACCTGCACGCCCTGGTGGCCGACGCCCAGGCCCACGGCGCCAAGGTGGTGAACGCCCACGGCGGCGAGGCCCGGGCTTCGTTCTTCTACCCGGCGCTGCTGTACCCGGTGACCCCGCAGATGCGCGTCTACCACGAGGAGCAGTTCGGCCCGGTGGTGCCCATCGTGCCCTACCGCGACCTGGACACCGTGATCGACTATGTCCTGGAATCGGACTTCGGCCAGCAACTGAGCCTGTTCGGCAGCGACCCGGCCGAGATCGGCCGGCTGGTGGACGCCTTCGCCAACCAGGTCGGGCGGATCAATATCAACGCCCAGTGCCAGCGCGGCCCGGACACCTTCCCCTTCAACGGCCGCAAGAACTCCGCCGAGGGCACGCTGTCGGTACATGACGCACTGCGCACCTTCTCGATCCGCACCCTGGTGGCAACCAAATTCCAGGAGCGCAACAAGCAATTGATCAGCGACATCATCCGTAATCGCGAGTCGAGCTTCCTGACCACCGACTACATTTTCTGAGGGAGCCCCGAGCGTTCGCCCTGGCGCGAACGCCCGGCCCCTGCCGCCAAACGGAGGAACCGATCTGGGCCCGTTCAAACACCTGCGGGGCATCACCCTGCCACCTTTGCTGCGCCGCCTGCTGCGTCCCGTGCTCGACCCGTACCGGCGCTACCGTCACGCCCGGCTGATCCACGCGGTGCGGGTCGCCCTCGGCCTGATCGCCACCATCGTGCTGACCACCGGCCTCAACCTGCCCCACGGCGAATGGGCCTCGGTGACCATGCTGGTGGTGATCGGCGGCCTGCAGCATCACGGCAACATCGGCAAGAAGGCCGCGGAACGGGCCATCGGCACCCTGGTGGGCGCCGGGGTCGGGCTGGTGCTGGTGGTGCAGCAGGCCTACTTCGGCCACCCCTGGCTGACCTACCTGGGCATGTCGGTGGTGTGCGGCTACTTTTCCTATCACGCCATCGGCAAGGGCGGCTACACCGCGCTGCTGGCGGCGATCACCGTGTTCATCGTCGCCGGCCACGGTGACAACCAGGTCAGCGACGGCCTGTGGCGGGCGGTGGACATCCTCATCGGCATTGCCCTGGCCCTGGCGTTTTCCTTCGCCATTCCGCTGTATGCGGTGTACTCCTGGCGTTACAACCTGGCCAGCGCCCTGCGCGACTGCGCGCAGTTGTACGGGCGGATAATCAAGGGCCAGTCGGTGACCGACGACGAGCACCTCAAGCTCCTGGGCCGGGTCAACAGCGCCATGCTGCAACTGCGTTCGCTGATGCCTTCGGTGTCCAAGGAAGTACGGATTTCCATGACCGAGCTGGACGCCATCCAGCGCAACCTGCGCATGTGCATCAGCACCCTGGAGATCCTCGGCAACACCCGCCCCGATGCCAGCGACCCGCAGGCCATGGCGCAGATGCAACTGGCGCTCAAGGCCGAGCACCGGCAGATCCGCGTGCAACTGATCGGCATGGCCCGGGCCCTGCAATCGGGGGTCACCCAGCGCCTGGAGAAATCCGTGGAAGGCCACCCCGAAAACGCTCTGGAGGCCCCGGTGTATTCGGCCCTGGATGGTTACCGGCTGCTGACCCGGCAACTGGCCGCGACCCTCGGCGAGATGCACCAGCGCCTGGCCAAGAGCGCCCGGCACTGGAAGATCTAGAACAGCTCGCTGAAAGGAATGAAGGGCGCCCGATCCCCTGCCTGCAAGGTCCGGCCCTCGACGATTTCCACCAGGCCATCGGCCCAGGAAGCCCCCAGCAACACCCCGGAACTCTGGTTCGGATAAAGCACGGCGCGGCCGTTCTCCAGGCGCGCTCGCAGGTACTCGCGGCGCTTGCCGGCCTTGGGCCAAGCGAAGGCCACAGGCACCTCGACGCTCAGCGGCGCCACCTCCTGTACCCCCTGCAGCCGCAGCAGGTAGGCCCGGGCCAACAGGCCGAAGGTCACCAGTGCCGAGGCCGGGTTGCCCGGCAGGCCGATCACCGGCACCTGGCCGAAGTAACCCACGGTCAGGGGCTTGCCGGGCTTGATGGCGAGTTTCCAGAACAGCGGCCGGCCACTGTCCCTGAGCACCTGCCCGAGGCAGTCGGCATCCCCGGCGGAAACGCCGCCGGTGGTCAGGATCAGGTCCGCGCCATGCTGCAACTGCTCCAGCCTGAGGCGGGTGTGCTGCGGCTGGTCGGGCAGGATCCCGGCGTCGATCACCTCGCAGCCCAGGGCGTCCAGCCAGTGCCTGAGCAGGGTACGGTTGCTGTTGTAGATGCAGCCGGGGCGCATGGGCGTGCCCGGCTCCAGCAATTCATCGCCGGTGGACAGCAGCGCCACGCGCGGGCGGCGCACCACCTGCAACTCGGTACAGCCCTGGGCGGCGGCCACCGCCAGTTCGAAGGGGCCGAGGCGCTTGCCGGCCTGCAGCAACACCTCGCCGGCGCGGTTCTCCTGGCCCTGGGGGCGAATGTTCTGCCCCGTTTTCAGGGCCTGGGTAAAACGCACCCGGCCGTCTTCCAGCAGCTCGACGTTTTCTTGCATCTCAACGCAGTCGGCGCCTTCGGGCACCGGGGCGCCGGTGAAGATCCGCGCACAGCTGCCCGGTTGCAGGGGCGCACCGGGCTGCCCGGCGAACACGGTCTGCGCTACCGGCAACGGTGCACCGTCCCAGTGCTGCAGGTTCAGGGCGTAGCCGTCCATGGCACTGTTGGGCCAGGGCGGCAGGTCCAGGGTCGCCACCAGGTCGGTGGCCAGTACCCGTTGCCGGGCCTGATCCACGGCCAGGGTTTCGCTCTCCGGCAGGCGCTGGGCGTCGGCCATGGCCAGCAGGCTGGCCAGTGCCTCTTCCACCGGCATCAGTGGGTTCTGGCTCATCCCCGGCTCTCGCAGGCCTGCACCGGCTTGAGGTGCGGCACGAAATTGCATGGCCGGTGTCGGGCATCCAGCTGCTCGGCGAGGATGCCTTCCCAGGCGGTGCGGCAGGCCCCGGTGGAGCCCGGCAGGCAGCACACCAGGGTGCCATTGGCCAGCCCGGCCAGGGCCCGGCTCTGCACCGTGGAGGTGCCGATATCGAGAATCGAGATGGCGCGAAACAGCTCGCCGAAACCGTCGATGTGCTTGTCCAGCAGGCAGCCCACGGCTTCCGGGGTGCTGTCGCGGCCGGTAAAGCCGGTGCCACCGGTGATCAGCACCACCTGGATGCGCTCGTCGGCGATCCAGGCCGCCACCTGGGCGCGGATCTTGTACAGGTCATCCTTGAGCAGGTTGCGCTCGGCCAGGCTGTGGCCGGCCTCCAGCAGGCGGCTGACCAGCAGTTGCCCGGAGGTGTCAGTGGCATATTCCCGGGTATCGCTGACCGTCAGCACGGCAATGTTCAAGGGTACAAACAACGCATCCGACTTCACGCTCATGTCATTCTCCGACCGGCAGGCTAAAAATCATGAACCCAGGCTAAAGGCCCGCCGACGCGGCTGTCTAATCGTTCTGGCTGACCGGATTATCGATGCGCTCTATCATCCTGCCGGGCCCTGCCAGGGGGCCGATAAAGCCCGTCAATCGGCCATTCAACACTTCCGATTGGACGTACCCGAAGGACAATGCCATCGTTTGCGCCACCTACTTGATATGCGTCCTGCCATGACCCCGACCCAGCCCGCCCCCGCCTGTTCCCTGCCCTGCTCGATCCTGCTGCTGGCCGGTGGCCGCGGCTCGCGCATGGGCGGCCAGGACAAGGGCCTGGTGGCCTGGCGCGGCCAGCCGCTGATTGCCCATGTGCAGGCGGTGGTGCGGCCCTTGAGCGATGACCTGATCATTTCCTGCAACCGCAACGCCGAGCGCTACCGGGCCTATGCCGACCGCTTGGTGGAGGACGGGCAGAAGGATTTCCCCGGGCCCCTGGCCGGAGTCCTGGCCGGCCTCGCGACGGCCCGCCACCCCTGGCTGCTGGTGCTGGCCTGCGATGCGCCGCAGATCGACGCGGCGCTGATCCAGGCCCTGCTGGATGCCCGCGGCAACGACGCCAGGCCGGTGATGGTGCAGCAGGCCGGGCAATGGCAACCCATGTTCAGCCTGATCCCCACGGCGCTGCTGGGTGACCTGCGCCAGGCCTGGGACAACGGCGAGCGCAGCCTGCTGCGGGCCCTGGCCGCCCATGGGCTGAGGCCCCTGCCCTGCGCCGCGGACGATCCGCGGCTGAGCAACTTCAATACCCCTGAACTACTGTCTGAAGCAGGCCCCAAGCCCCTGGCCTGAACAGCGCCGGAGGTGCCCAAGGGCGCAACCGGGCAAGGCCCCAGGCCTTTTCATGGGCGCAACACCTGCGTTATTACTGAACCCGACTTTTCCCACAACAGGTGCCATCGTGGACATCAAGCAACTCAAGTTTCTGATCGCCCTGGAGCAGACCCGGCACTTTGGCCAGGCCGCCGCGCGCTGCCATATCACCCAGCCGACCCTGTCCATGCGCCTGCGCAATCTTGAGGATGAACTGGACCTGATCCTGGTCACCCGTGGCCAGCGCTTCGAAGGCTTCACCGAAGCCGGCGAGCGGGTGCTGGCCTGGGCCAAGACCCTGCTGGCAGCCCATGACGGGCTGTTCGCCGAAGCCGCTGCCTGCCGCGGGCAACTGGTGGGCAAGCTGCGCCTGGGGCTGGTACCGCTGAGCGGCTTCAACCCCATCAGCTACGTGCAACAGCTATCGTCGAGCTTCCCGGAACTGCAGTTCAGCCTGTCGTCCATGAGCTCCGACCGGATCATCGAGGACATCGGCAACAACCAGCTGGACCTGGGGGTCTGCTACCTGGACCACGTCAACCCCAACTACCTGGACTTCTTCGAGATCGGCGAGACCCGGGTCGGCCTGCTCTACGACACCCGACACTTTCATTTCGAAGGCACCGAGATGAGCTGGGAGGACGCCGCCGAACTGCCGCTGGGCATGCTCAGCACCGGCATGCACTATCGCAAGTCCATCGACCTGAGCTTTCGCAGCCGCGGCCTGAACCCGCAGCCGATCCTGGAAAGCGACTCCACCTACCAACTGTTCCAGGCGATCCACGAAGGCTTCTGCTGCTCGATCATGCCCCTGGACAGTGGCCTGGATTCGCCCATCGAGAACCTGGCCTTTATCCAACTGCCGGATGCCAGCGTGCTGGCGCCACTGGGGCTGGTGATGCGCAAGACCGAGCCGCGCTCGGCGATTGCCGAAAAGTGCTTCGCCGAAGCCAAGAAGCTGTTTGCGATCAAAGAGTGAATCAATGCCCCAGGGCCGCCCACGGCCCTGGGCGAATCGAATGCAACGAGGTGTGGTCATGGTTTGCCGGATCGAACAAACGGAGCAACAACCCGAGGCCAATGCGCCGGCGCCGGCGCCGCAGCGGGTGGCCTATCGCGAGTACAGCGCCGACGGCCCGATGGCCGAGGCGCCGCTGGCCGCCGAGATCGCCCTGGCGATCACCTACAACGGCCTGAGCCAGGCGGTGATGATGGTGTCTCCGGGCAACCTGGAAGACTTCATTCGCGGCTTCAGCATCACCAACGACATCGTCAATGACCTCGGCGAAATCTACGACATCCGCCTCAGCCACTTCCCCCAGGCCTGCCAGGCCGACGTGGAAATTTCCAGCCGGGCGTTCTGGGCCCTCAAGGACCATCGCCGGCAAATGGCCGGCACCAGCGGCTGTGGCCTGTGCGGAGTGGAGGCCCTGGAACAGGCGCTGCCGCAACTGCAGATCCTCGAACCCGCGGCCCTGCCACCTGCCGAACACCTGCAGGGCCTGCGCGAGCGCATCGAACAGGCCCAGCACATGGCCCGCAGCAGCGGAGCCCTGCATGCGGCGCTGTACTTCGACGAACAGGGCGAGGTGCGCCTGTGCCAGGAAGACATCGGCCGCCACAACGCCCTGGACAAGCTGATTGGCGCGCTGCTGCAGGCCGGGATCGATGGCCGCCAGGGCTTCACCGTGGTCACCAGCCGTTGCAGCCTGGAACTGATCCACAAGGCCGTGCGCGCCCGCCTCGGCACCCTGGTCAGCCTCTCGGCGCCGACCGCACTCACCGTGCAATGGGCCAACAAGCATCGCCTGAACCTGATCCACGTCCCCCACCGCAACGCCCCACGGATCTACAGCCCGGTGTAAATGCACCACGCCGGATGACATGCATCCGGCGTGGTTCCCCCCTTCCCTCAAGCCTCTGTCAGCGGCTTAAGCTCAACGTTCGGCACCCCAACGTTCGGCCGCCTGCCGGTCGCTCTCGCGGCCGTCGATCCAGCGTTCGCCGGCCGGGGTGACTTCGCGCTTCCAGAACGGGGCGCGGGTCTTGAGGTAATCCATGATGAAGGCGCAAGCCTCGAAGGCCGCTTGGCGATGGGCGCTGGCCACCCCGACAAAGACGATGGGCTCACCCACCTGCAGCAACCCCACCCGGTGCACCAGGCTCACCCGGTTCAGCGGCCAGCGCGCCTGGGCCTGCTCCACGATGCGCTGCAGCGAGCGCTCGGTCATGCCCGGGTAGTGTTCAAGAAACAGGCTGTGCACCGCCTCCCCCAGGTTGAGATCGCGCACATAACCGACAAAGGTCACCACGCCGCCGACGCTGGCGTCGCCGGCCTGCAAGCCGGCATTCAACTGGTCGAGGCTCAACGCCTGGGTCTGCACCTGGATGCTCATGCTCAGCCCCCGGTCACTTGCGGAAAGAAGGCGATTTCATCGAAGTCCTCGATGGCCGCATCGAGCTTGCACAGTTCCTGGTTCAGCGCGCACATCAGGCTGTTCTCCCCCAGCACCTGCGCCCAGGTTTCACCCCGGGCCATCAGCCGCTGGCGCAGGTCCTCGACGGTGCGCAGGCTGGCATCCAGGGGCAGTTTCTCGCCACCGCAGCCCAGTTGCTCACGGTAGCGGGCAAAGTAGTTGACCAGAATCATCGGGCCTCTCCTGCGATAAAGGTGCCGGACTTGCCGCCCTGCTTCTTCAGCAGGTGCAGCCCTTCGATGACCATGGCGCGGTCCACCGCCTTGCACATGTCATAGATCGTCAGCGCCGCCACGCTGGCGGCGGTCATGGCTTCCAGCTCGACCCCGGTGGCGCCGTTGAGCCGGCAGCAACTGGTGATCTGCACCCGGTCCGGCGGCAGTGCCTGCAGTTCGATGTGGATCCCGGTGAGCAGCAACGGGTGGCACAGGGGGATCAGTTCGTGGGTCTTCTTTGCCGCCATGATTCCAGCGATGCGCGCCACGGCGAACACATCGCCCTTGGGATGGCCCTGGTCCTGGATCAGTTGCAGGGTGGCCGGGAGCATGCGCACCCAGGCCCGAGCCTGGGCCTCGCGCTCGGTAGCGGCCTTGCAGGTGACATCCACCATGCTGGCCCGGCCCTGGTCGTCCAGGTGAGTGAGTTCATTCATGTGCAACCTCGGATAACAACAGTGGATCAGCTCAGGACATAGTCCACCGGCTCCAGCGCCGGCGGCAGTTCGGTGGCCCCCAGGGCCTCGAGAATCTCGCGCTCGATGTTGCGCACGATGGCGCTCAGCGGCAGGTCGTTCTCGTCGTGGCCGAAGGGGTCTTCCAGCTCGTCGCCTATGGCGTCCAGGCCGAAGAAGGTGTAGCTGACGATGGCGGTGAAGATCGGCGTCAGCCAGCCCAGGGGCTCGGCCATGGCAAAGGGCAGGAGGATGCAGAACATGTAGCTGGTGCGGTGCAGCAGCAACGTGTAGGGAAACGGCAGCGGCGTGGCCTTGATCCGCTCGCAGGTGGATTGCGCGCCGGTGATGGCCGCCAGTTGATTGGCCAGCAGCAGGTAGCGCCATTCGCTGAGCCGCCCCGCCTGGGCCTGGTCCGAACACTGGCGCGCGATCTGGCGCAGCAGGCTGTCCGGCAGGTTGCTGGTGCTTGCCGGCGGCAACTGGCTGAGCCAGGTTTCGGCAGCGCTCAGTTCATCTTCGCGGCGCAGCCGGGCCTTGAGGGCATGGGCGAAACCGCACAGGTCGCGCAGGATCGCGCTGCGCGCCCGGGTGTCTTCAAGCACCTGGGTTTCGCGGATCATCGAGCGCACCTCGGTCACCACCGTGCCCAGGGACTTGCGCGCTTCGTACCAGCGGTCGTAGCAGGCGTTGTTGCGAAAGCTCATGAAGATCGACAGCGACAGGCCGAGCAAGGTGAACGGGGTGGCATTGACCTTGGAGAAATACGCCGGGTGCAAGGTCTCGATCAGCACGATGGCCGAGGCCAGCAGGGTCACCAGCAGGCTGCGCAGGGCGATGCGCTTGGCAATCGACCCTTTGAGGGAAATCAGCACGCTGATCAGGTTGGGTTTGGATCTGACGATCATCGGGGTAGAACCTTTGCACAATGAAAAGCCGTGATGAGCAGCGGTTCAGCCGCCGGTCATGTTCATGAAGCGCACCACCTGCACCTCGTCGTTGAGTTCGAAGTGATGGCTGTAGGGCTTGAGTTTCATCGCCTCGACTATGGCCCGCTGCAGGCGCCCGGTATCGCCGGGGTGAGCGCGCAGCACGGCCTTGAGGTCCACCGAGTGCTCGTTGCCCAGGCACAGCAGCAAGCGGCCTTCGACGGTCAGGCGCACGCGGTTGCAGGTGCCGCAGAAGTTGTGGCTGTGGGGCGAGATGAACCCCAGGCGGATGTGCGGCGCCTCGGCCAGGCGCCAGTAGCGCGACGGGCCCTGGGTCGACTCGGCGGACTCGATCAGGGTGTAGCGCTCGGCGATCCGCTCGCGAACCCGGGCACTGGAAAAGAACGCATCGCTGCGGCTGTGTTCGCTTATGGTGCCCAGGGGCATTTCCTCGATAAAGGAGATGTCCAGGCCGCGGTCGATGGCAAAGGCCACCAGTTCGTTGATCTGCCGGTCGTTGCGCCCCTTCATCACCACGCAGTTGAGCTTGGTGCGCTCAAAGCCGGCGGCAATCGCCGCGTCGATGCCGGCAACCACCTGGCCCAGCTCGCCGGTGCGGGTCAGCTGGCGAAACAGGGTCGGGTCCAGGCTGTCGAGGCTGATGTTCAGGCGCTTGACCCCGGCGTCGAACAGCGGCGCGGCCAGCTTGCCCAGTTGCGAGCCGTTAGTGGTCATGCACAGCTCCCGCAGCCCGGGCAGCCGGGCAATGTCCCGGCACAGCTGGACCACCCCGGGGCGGATCAGCGGCTCGCCGCCAGTGAGGCGGATCTTGCGGGTGCCCAGGGCCACGAAACGTTCGGCCAGCTGGTACAGCTCCTCCAGGGTAAGAATGCCTTGGCGCGGCAGGAACTGCATGTCCTCGGCCATGCAATACACACAGCGAAAATCGCAGCGGTCGGTCACCGACATGCGCAGATAGTCGACCCGCCGAGCGAAGCCATCGAGCAATACCTGATCTGACATCCGAGCCTCTTTCGACGGTGGGAATCCATCGCGATTAGTTGAAGTTCTTCCACACAAGCACATGCAGAAGGTGTTATTGGCGGCAAGATTAAAAGCCATTAAAAGCCCCGTCCAATCGCTATTAACAACTGGCTGATCAATACAATCTATCGCTCCTCAAATCGCTTCCAACAAAGACCGAAACAAACAACCATCTATTTGATATATATAGATTTTTAACACTGATAGAGGCTTTCGATCAGCCGGTCATTAATTGCGATTAGACAGCGGCCACGGGTGACGAATAGGCTTTATTCGTGGCCCATATAACGAGCCCTGAAAGTTACTCCACGCCAATAAGCAATACCGAACTCAAACAAGTTCACAACAACCGCATTTAGCCTGTGCAGTCAAACAATCACTGACATCAATTCAATGTCGGCCGGTTGCCTGCGTGCGCTGTATTGGAGAAATATCATGAGCGAAGTTGATCGATACAAACCCTACAAGGGCGCCGCTGCCGGTTGGGGGGCGCTGATCGCAGTGACCAAGAACTGGCTGGGCAGCGAGAACGCCTTCAAGAACATCCGCGCCATGCTCAAGACCAACCAGAACGGCGGCTTCGACTGCCCCGGCTGCGCCTGGGGCGAGTCGCCGGAAAACGGCATGGTCAAGTTCTGCGAGAACGGCGCCAAGGCGGTCAACTGGGAAGCCACCGGGCGCCTGGTGAACCCGGCCTTCTTCAACAAATACACGGTCTCGGCCCTGGCCGCGCAGAGCGACTACTGGCTCGAGTACCAGGGCCGCCTGACCCACCCCATGCGCTATGACGCCACCCAGGACCGCTATGTGGAAACCACCTGGGACGAAGCCTTCGAGCTGATTGCCAGCCACCTCAAGGGCCTGGACTCGCCGAACCAGGCGGAGTTCTACACCTCTGGCCGGGCCAGCAACGAGGCGGCCTACCTGTACCAACTGTTCGTGCGCGCCTATGGCACCAACAACTTCCCCGACTGCTCCAACATGTGCCACGAGGCCAGTGCCGTGGGTATGTTCGAAAGCGTCGGCGTGGGCAAGGGCACGGTGGTGTTCCATGACCTGGAACAGGCCGACGCGATCTTCGTCATCGGCCAGAACCCCGGCACCAACCACCCGCGGATGCTCGAGCCACTGCGCGAGGCGGTGAAACGCGGTGCCCAGGTGATCTGCTTCAACCCGCTCAAGGAACGTGGCCTGGAACGCTTCCAGCACCCCCAGCACCCGCTGGAGATGCTCACCAACGGCTCCGAGCCCACCTCCTCGGCCTACTTCCGCCCGGCCCTGGGCGGCGACATGGCGGCCTTTCGCGGCATCGCCAAGTTCCTCCTGCGCTGGGAGCGCGAGGCCCTGGCCAACAATGGCGAAGCGGTGTTCGACCGGGCCTTCATCGCCGAACACACCTCGGGCCTGGACAGCTACCTGGCCGAGGTCGATGCCACGTCCTGGAACCACATCGTCGAGCAGTCCGGCCTGAGCCTGGCCGACATCGAGCTGGCCGCGCGCATGTACCGCAAGGCCAAGCGCGCGATCATGTGCTGGGCCATGGGCCTGACCCAGCACACCCACTCGGTGCCGACCATCCAGGAAGTGATCAACGTGCTGTTGCTGCGGGGCAATATCGGCCGTCCCGGCGCCGGCCTGTCGCCGGTGCGCGGCCATAGCAACGTGCAGGGCGATCGCACCATGGGCATCAACGAACTGGCGCCCACCGAGCTGCTGGATGCCCTTGAGGCGCGCTTCGGCTTCAAGCCGCCCCGGGAGCACGGGCACAACACGGTGATGGCGATCTCGGCCATGGAACAGGGCCAGGCCAAGGTGTTCATCGGCCTGGGGGGCAACTTTGCCCAGGCCACCCCGGACACCCCGCGCACCCACGCGGCCCTGCGCAACTGCGAGCTTACCGTGCACATCGCCACCAAGCTCAACCGCAGCCACCTGGTGACCGGGCGCGAGGCGCTGATCCTGCCGTGCCTGGGCCGCACCGATATCGACATCCAGGCCAACGGCCCGCAAGGCATCACCGTGGAAGACACCTTCAGCATGGTGCATATCTCCCACGGCCAGCTCAAACCCAAGTCGCCGCACCTGCGTTCGGAACCGGCGATCATCGCCGGCATCGCCAACGCCACCCTGGGCCAGCACCCCATCGACTGGCTGTGGGTGATCGAAGACTACGGGCGCATCCGCGACCTGATCGCCGACACCATCCCCGGGTTTTCCGACTTCAACCTCAAGCTGCTCAACCCCGGCGGCTTCCACCTGGGCAACGACGCCAGCCAACGACGCTGGAACACCGCCACCGGCAAGGCGCGGTTCATCCCCAGCGAACTGCCGGAACACCTGGTCAGCGCCGGGGTGCGCAAGCTCAAGGTCAAGCCCGACCTGATCCTGCAGACCATGCGCTCCCACGACCAGTACAACACCACCCTGTATGGCCTGGACGACCGCTATCGCGGGGTCTACGGCATGCGCGAGGTGCTGTTCGCCAACGAGGACGACATCCGCCGGCTGGGCTACGAGCCGGGGCAGAAGGTCGACATCGTGTCGCTGTGGGATGACGGCCGGGAACGCCGGGTCAGCGGTTTCACCCTGATCGCCTACGACATTCCCGCCGGCCAGTCGGCCGCCTACTACCCGGAGACCAACCCCCTGGTGCCCCTGGAAAGCTACGGCGACCGCACCTACACACCGACCTCCAAGTTCATCGCCATCCGCCTGGAGCCGGCGGCGGCCAGCAACCTGATCCAGTCCGTCGGCGTTTGACCCGGCCGGAGCGGCCAAGGCGCCGCTCCAGCCTGCCCCGCGCAGCCTGTTGCCGTACGCCGCGAACCCGGGTTCACGGCGGCCGGAAGGCGCCTGCGCGGGCCCCCAGCCATTACGAGGGTTTCGTCATGTTTCATCTACAGGCACTCGACCTGGCGCGCATCCAGTTCGCGTTCACGGTCTCGTTCCACATCATCTTTCCCGCCATCACCATCGGCCTGGCCAGTTTCCTCGCGGTACTCGAAGGCTTGTGGCTCAAGACCCACAACAGCACCTACAAGGACCTGTACCACTTCTGGTCGAAGATTTTCGCCGTCAACTTCGGCATGGGCGTGGTTTCCGGGCTGGTCATGGCCTACGAGTTCGGCACCAACTGGAGCCGCTTCTCGGACTTCGCCGGGAGTATCACCGGCCCTCTGCTGACCTATGAAGTGCTGACCGCGTTCTTCCTCGAAGCGGGCTTTCTCGGGGTCATGCTGTTCGGCTGGAACCGGGTGGGTCGCGGACTGCACTTTTTCGCCACGGTGATGGTGGCCATCGGCACCCTGATCTCGACCTTCTGGATCCTCGCCTCCAACAGCTGGATGCAGACGCCCCAGGGCTTCTCCATCGTCGATGGGCGGATCATGCCCATGGACTGGCTGGCGATCGTCTTCAACCCGTCCTTCCCCTTGCGCCTGATGCACATGGCGATTGCCGCATTCGTCGCCACGGCGTTCTTCGTCGGATCGAGCGCCGCCTGGCACCTGCTGCGGGGCAACGACACGCCGCCGGTGCGCAAGATGCTGTCGATGGCGCTGTGGATGGCGCTGATCGTGGCACCGATCCAGGCGGTGGTCGGTGACGCCCATGGCCTGAACACCCTGGAGCACCAGCCGGCGAAGATCGCCGCCATCGAAGGCCACTGGGAAAACCACGGCAGCGAACCCTCGCCCCTGGTGCTGTTCGGCATTCCCAACATGGACGGCGAGAAAACCGACTACGCCGTGGAAGTGCCCTACCTGGGCAGCCTGATCCTGACCCACAGCCTGGATAAGCAGATCCCGGCGCTCAAGAGCTTCCCCAAGGAAGACCGGCCCAACTCGGCCATTGTGTTCTTCAGCTTCCGCATCATGGCCGGCCTGGGCATGTTGATGATCCTCACCGGGTTGCTGGGCCTGCTGCTGCGACGCAACGGCGCGCTGTACCGCAACCGCCTGTTCCTGCGCCTGGTGCTGTGGATGGGCCCCAGCGGCCTGATCGCCCTGCTGGCGGGCTGGATCACCACCGAAGTCGGGCGCCAGCCCTGGGTGGTGTACGGCCTGCTGCGCACCAGCGACGCCGCCTCCAACCACAGCGTGGCGCAACTGAGCATCTCCCTGGCGCTGTTCGTGGTGATCTACTTCTCGGTGTTCGCCGTGGGCATCGGCTACATGATGAAGCTGGTGCGCAAGGGCCCGCAGCCCCACCACGAGCATCCGCCCAGCACTGCGCCCGGCCAGGAGCCGACTCCGCGCCGGCCGCTGTCGGCCATCCCCGAGACCTTCGCCACCGGCGACCACCACCTCTGAAACAAGGGCAACCAACATGACGATTCAAGGCATAGACCTGTCATTGATCTGGGGCGTGATCATCGCCTTCGGGGTGATGATGTACGTGATCATGGACGGCTTCGACCTGGGGCTGGGGATCCTCTTTCCGCTGATCCCCGATGCCCGGGAGCGGGACGTGATGATGAACACCGTGGCCCCGGTGTGGGACGGTAACGAGACCTGGCTGATCCTCGGTGGCGCGGCGCTGTACGGCGCCTTTCCCCTGGCCTATTCGGTGATCCTGGAGGCCCTGTACCTGCCGCTGATCTTCATGCTCGCAGGGCTGATCTTCCGCGGCGTGGCCTTCGAGTTCCGCTTCAAGGCCAGCCCCGAGAAACGGCACATCTGGGATTGGGCGTTCATCGGCGGCTCACTGCTGGCGACCCTGTGCCAGGGCATCGTGATCGGCACCTATATCAGCGGCATCCCGGTGGTCGATCGGCAGTTCGCCGGCGGCACCCTGGACTGGCTGGCGCCCTTCCCGCTGTTCTGCGGCCTGGGGCTGATCGTGGCCTATGCGCTGCTGGGCAGCACCTGGCTGCTGGTCAAGACCGAAGGCATGCTGGAAGCGCGCATGCGCCACTACACCCGGCCCCTGGCGTTCGCGCTGACCGCGGTGGTGGCGGTGCTCTGCGTGTGGACCGCGCTGCTGCACCCGGAGATCGCCAACCGCTGGTTCAGCCATGCCCATATCGTGATCTTCGGTGCGCTGCTGGTGCTGGGGCTGGCGGCACTGTGCGGGCTCCTGGGCACTTTGCGCCAGCACCATTCCCACTGGCCGTTCGTGTTCACCCTGGTGCTGGTGTTCCTCGGCTACATCGGCCTGGCGTTCAGCATCTGGCCGAACATAGTGCCGCCGTCCATCAGCCTGTGGGAGGCGGCTTCACCGCTGTCCAGCCAGCTGTTCATCCTGATCGGCACCCTGTTCATCCTGCCGGTCATCCTGATGTACACCTGCTGGAGCTACTACGTGTTCCGCGGCAAAGTGAGGATTGGCGATGGCTACCATTGATCGAGCAACACCCCTGCCCTGGCACAAGGCTGTGGCGCAACTGAGCCTGCTGTTCATCGGCGCACTGCTGATGCTCGCCTGCAGCGGCGCACTGATGCTGGAGCTGGCGCATGGATAGGCTATCGACGCGGCCGCCACGGCCGGCATCCACCTGGCAGCGGTTGCTGTGGATGGGGGGTATCTGGCTGGCCAGTGTGGTGGGCCTGGGGCTGGTGGCCGGCGTGTTGCGGCTGCTGATGCAAGCCGCCGGCATGCACAGCCACTGAGCAGGGGCGATAACGCCTGCAACCCCGGCCCGCAATAGCGGGCCGGTTTTTTTTGCGCCTACAGGCCGGTGGGCGCGCGCTCGGCCAGGTCTTCCAACAGGTCGGCGGAGGGCACGAAGAACAGCCCGCCGGTGACCGCGGTGCTGAAGTCCAGCAGGCGATCGTAGTTGCCTGCAGGGCGGCCGACGAACATGTTCTCCAGCATCTGCTCCACCGGCCGTGGCGAGCGGGCGTAGCCGATGAAATAGGTGCCGAATTCCCCGGCGCCCGGGCGGCCGAACGGCATGTTGTCGCGCAGGATCTTCACCTCCTCGCCGTTCTCTTCCAGGGTGGTCAAGGAGCTGTGTGAGCAGCTGGGTTTCACTGCATCGTCGAGTTCGATATCCGACAGTTTGGTGCGGCCGATGATGCGTTCCTGGGCCTCCACCGTCAGTTCGTTCCAGGCGGTCATGTTGTGCAGGTACTTCTGCACCAGCACGTAGCTGCCATTGCAGAACTGCGGGTCCTCGTCCCCCACCAGGGTGAAATCCACCGCCTCGCGGCCTTCCGGGTTCTCGGTGCCGTCGACGAAGCCGACCATGCTGCGCATGTCGAAATAGCGGAAGCCCTGGACCTCGTCCACCACCTTGATCGAATCCCCCAGGGGCTTGAGCAACTGCGTGGCCAACTCGAAGCACAGGTCCATCTGTTCGGCACGGATGTGCAGCAGCAGGTCGCCGGGAGTCGATGGCGCGCGGCGCCCCTCCACGCCCACCTCGATGAACGGGTGCAGCGACGCCGGGCGCGGGCCGCCGAACAGGCGGTCCCAGGCGCTGGAGCCAAAACCGCAGACACAGGACAGATTGCCCCCCGGGACGCGCTTGCCCACCGAACGGGTCAAGGCGGCGATATCGGCGCACCAGTCGCGCACGGTTTGCGCGGCAGCGGCGCCGGGCGCCAGGGTGGCGACGATGAAGATCGCGCTACGGGTGATGGGATTGCAGATGGCTTGGGGCTCGGGCTTGCGCTCGGCCAGGGAGGACGGCTGGGTCATTATGGGTTCCACAGGCTGCGGTCGGAAAAATCACCGACAGGAAAATAGCAGATTGTGACCGTGGCAAGGGAGATTGCTCCCCCTGGAAGGCGCCGCCTTCCCATTCACCAAATCCCCGGGCCATCAAGCATCTCTGGCCTCGCACAGCGCACGACCCTGTAGCCGCTGCCGAGCCTGCGAGGCTGCGCAAAGGACCGCAGGGCCTTGCTTGGCGATCTACCGCCGGGCATCAGCGTTTTCCGGATCGCCGCGGCCGCTACGCGACCCTGCGGCAGCGGCTGCACGAGTCGCGAGGCGCTGTGACGCTGTGGCTCCGTTCAAGTGGGGCTTGAGCGCAACACTCGCACCGGCACCGATTTGTAGGACGGCGTGCCGCTGTCCACGTCCAGGTAGTCCAGGGGCACCAGGCGGTTGGCTTCGGGGTAGTAGGCGCCCACCGTGCCATTGGCGATCTTGTATTCGATGGCGGTGATCTTCTCGTAGCGCAGCCGGCGCCCGCCGATCACCGTTTCGATGTCCACCAGGTCGCCATGGGCCAGGCCCCGGGCGGCCAGGTCCGCCGGGCTGATGAACAGTACGTCGCGGCGGCCGAACACCCCGCGATAGCGGTCGTCCAGGGCGTAGATGGTGGTGTTGTACTGGTCGTGGCTGCGCAGGGTGATCAGCCGCAGCACATCGGCGCCGTCCACTTCCTTGTCCTCATGCAGCCCGGGAAAGACGAAGAATTCGGCCTTGCCCGAGGGCGTCAGCCACTGCCGCTCGGCTGCCGCCAGGGGCATGCGGAAACCACCCGGCACGCGAATGCGGGCGTTGTAGTCGTCAAAGCCGGGCACGGTCCGTTCGATCAGGTCGCGGATCTTGTCGTAGTCGGCCACCAGCTCCAGCCAGGGCACGCGGCTGCCCGGCAGGGTGGCCTTGGCCATGCCGGCGACGATCGCCGGCTCCGACAGCAAAAACTCGGAGGCCGGCGCCAGCTTGCCGGCCGAGGCATGCACCATGGACATCGAGTCTTCGACGGTGATCGCCTGACGCAGGCCGTCCTGCATATCCAGCTCGGTACGGCCCAGGCAGGGAAAGAGGAAGGTTTCCCGGGCCACCAGCAGGTGGCTGCGGTTGAGCTTGGTGGCGATGTGCACGCTCAGGTCCAGCTTGCCCATGGCCGGGAAGCACTGGCCCGGGTCCGGCAGGGCCACGGCAAAGTTGCCCCCCAGGCACAGCAGGGCCTTGGCGCTGCCGGCGATCATCGCCTGCATGGCTTGCACCGCATCGTGGCCGTGATGCGCCGGCGGGGTGAAGCCGAAGGTCTGCTGCAGCTTGTCGAGAAAGGCCGGGGAAGGCTTCTCGGTAATGCCCACGGTGCGGTTGCCCTGCACGTTGGAGTGGCCGCGCAACGGGCAGATCCCCGCCCCCGGCTTGCCCAGGTTGCCCCTCAGCATCAGCAGGTCGCAGATCAGCCGGACATTGGCCGTGCCTTCGTTGTGCTGGGTGATGCCCATGCCGTAGGTGACGATGGTGGCGTTGGACTTGGCATAGGCCGCGGCGACCATTTCCAGGTCCGCCTGGTGCAGGCCGCTGGCCTGCTCGATGTCTGCCCAGGCGGTGGCATGCAGGTCCGCCGCCAGGGCCTCGAAGCCCTGGGTGTGCTCGGCGATGAATGCCTGGTCCAGGACTTGCCCCAGGCTGTCCTCCAGGGCCAGCAGCGCCTTCATGATGCCCTTGATCGCCGCCGCGTCGCCGCCGGCCTTGACCTGGAAGTACGACGAGGCGATGCGGGTGGAGCCGTAGGTGGCCATCTCCACCATGTTCTGCGGGTCGGCGAAACGCTCCAGGGCGCGCTCGCGCAAAGGGTTGAAGACCATGATCGGCACCTTGCGCCGCGAAGCTTCATGCAGGGTGCCCATCATCCGCGGGTGGTTGGTGCCGGGGTTGTGGCCAATGGAGATGATCAGCTCGCAGAGGTCGAAGTCCTCCAGCGACACCGTGCCCTTGCCGATGCCAATGGACCGCGGCAGGCCGACGCTGGTGGGCTCGTGGCACATGTTCGAGCAGTCGGGAAAGTTGTTGCAGCCGTATTCCCGGGCGAACAGCTGGTACAGGTAGGCCGCTTCGTTGGACGCGCGGCCGGAGGTGTAGAACTCCACCTGCTCGGGTTGCAGGCTGCGCAGGATCTCGCCGATGCGGGCAAAGGCGTCCTGCCATGCCACAGGCTTGAAGGTGTCACTGGCGCGGTCGTAGACCAGGGGCTCGGTCAGGCGCCCGAGGTCTTCGAGTTCGTAGTCCGAACGCTGCAGCAATGAGGTCACCGGATGCTGGGCGAAGAACGCCGGGGTTACCCGCTTGTTGGTGGCCTCCCAGGTCACCGCCTTGGCGCCGTTTTCACAGAACTGGAAGGTCGACTTGTGCTCCTTGTCCGGCCAGGCGCAGCCCGGGCAGTCGAAGCCGTCGGGCTGGTTGGTGCGCATCAGGGTCAGCGGCGCCTTGAGGGTGTCCATCTGCTCGCGCACCGCGGTCGCAGTGGCCTTGAGCGCGCCCCAACCACCGGCGGGACCATCGTAGTTGCGGATTCCGGGAACCTTGCGTCGAGTACTCATGAGCGCTCCAGGGCCGGCCCGGCGCTGCACGACGCGAACCGGTGGTTGCGGGTGACCGAGGCGCGCCAGGGCAGGATGCCCAGGGGCCTGGATCGGGGGGCAAGCGCGCTGGAAAAGCCTCAGCGCAGGGTAAAATCTAGCCCTGCGGGTTGGCCTGTCAAGGCCAGGCGCCGACCGGTACAGGGCCCATGCCAGGGCCCCGGTCAGGCCCGGGGGAGCCTATTGCAGGCCCCCGCCAGAACCTGTAGCGCCTACTGCAAAACGCTGCGCCGGCGCTTGAGGGTCCAGCCCTGCTGCATGCCGGCCGCGGCCAGCAGGATCGCCCCCACGCCCACCCATTGCAGCAGCCCCAGGCGGTGCCCGAAGGCCACCCAGTCGACCAGGATCGCCGCAATCGGGTAGATGAACGACAAGGCGCCGGTCAGGGCCGTCGGCAGTTTCTGGATCGCCCCGTACAGCAGCACGTACATCACCCCGGTATGGAGAATGCCCAGGGTCAGCAGGCTGGCCCAGGCGCTGGCCTGCTGGGGTGGCGCGCCAAGGTTGGCCCAGGGCGCCAGCAACAGCACCCCGGTGCAGACCTGGATCAGGGCGATCAAGTGCGGCGGCGTGCCGCTCAGGCGCTTGATCAGCAGCGCGGCAAAGGCGTACAGGGCCGCCGCGCCCAGGGCCAGGGCAATGCCCAACAGGTAGTCGCCACCCTCCTCGCCCTGGCTGCCGTGGGCACTGACGATGGCCAGCATTCCGGCGAACGACAGGCCCAGCCAGAACAGCTTCTGCGGGGTGATCTTTTCTCCCAGGAACAACGCCCCGAGGGCCACCAGGATGAACGGCTGAACGTTGTACACCGCGGTGCCGATGGCGATCGAAGCCCGGGAGTAGGAGCCGAACAGCAGCACCCAGTTGCCGACAATGGCCACGCCACTGAGCACCGCGAGGATCAAGGTGCGCTTGCTCAGAATATTCTTACGCAAAAAGCCGAAAGCTCCACAAATCAGCAGCAAGGTCCCGGCGCCGAACAGGCACCGCCAGAACACCACATCCAGCACCGGTTGCCCGGACACCAGGACGAACCAGCCAATGGTTCCGGAAATCAGCATGGCAGCGGTCATTTCCAATGATCCGCGTCGGGTTTGTGCATCCATCATCAGGCTCCTTTGCAAGTGGGCAAATTATGCCCAGCCAGCAGAGCCCATCGCCAGATCAAAACCTGGGCTAGAATCGATTCAGACCTTTTTTATCAAGGCCAAAGAGCCCATTCACCTAACGAGATCGCCATGCTGGATGCCATCGACCAAACCCTGATCAGCGCCCTGATGCAAGACTCGCGACGCTCCCTCAAAGCTCTGGCGCAGATCAGCGGGCTGTCCGCCCCCAGCGTCTCGGAACGCTTGCGCCGGCTGGAAGAACGCGGCGTGATCAGCGCCTATACCCTGGAGATCGACCCCAGGTTTCTCGGTTACCAGTTGCAGGCCATCGTCCGCATCCGCCCCTTGCCGGGCAAGTTGCAGGAGGTCGAACGGCAGATCCTCGCGATTGCCGAGTTCACCGAATGCGACAAGGTCACCGGCGACGACTGCTTCATTGCCCGTCTCCAGGTGCGCTCCATGGAACAACTGGACAGCCTGCTGGACCACCTCAATCACTACGCCGAAACCAACACCGCGATTGTCAAGAAATCGCCGATCAAACGGCGCCTGCCGCCTCTGGAATGAGCCCCATCCCGAAAGCGCCTTCAGGATTGAAAAACGCCAGAAACGAGGCAGAAAAGCACCGCTGAGAGCCCGTTCTAGAGGCGTTTCACACTAAAAATAGGCTACGTATCCTACAGATTTACAGACATTTCTTAGCAAACATAAGACGATTCTTAAAAGCGCTTCAGCAGCTTTTTGACGTCAATTTCAGTGATACCCTGCGAAACCTCTGACTAGCCCACTAGCAAAATGCCTACTCCAACCAAAGGAAGCCGGTGCTTTGCTGGTTGCTCATGCCTGTCGAAAAAACGAGTAGCGAAAAACGATGTCGATCCGCGTCCAGATAGCCGATGACCATCCCCTGACCCTGATTGGGATACACACCCTGCTGGAGAACCGTGCCAACCTGGACGTGGTCGCCCAGGCCCACAGTGTTGAAGCCCTGCTGGAGAACCTGCAGCGTCACCCCTGCGACCTGCTGTTGACGGATCTGATGATGCCCGGCGGCGAGCAGGTGGACGGTATCCGCCTGATCCGCCGCTTGCGCACGCTGTACCCGCAGCTGGCGATCGTGGTGGTCACCATGCTCGACAACCCGGCGCTGATCAACAGCGTGCTCAAGCTGGGCATCCAGGGCCTGGTGAGCAAGCGCGGCCTGCTCAACGACCTGCCCAAGGCCGTGGCGGCCAGCCCGCGTGCGCCTTTCGTCTCCGCGTCGATCCAGCACCTGCTGGATTCCAGCGCCGCGTTGCACGGCAAGCCGTTGCTGCAACCGGAGCAACTCTCGGCCCGGGAAGTCGAAGTGCTACGCCTGTACGGCACCGGCATGAGCATCGGTGCCATTGCCCTGCATCTGTGCCGGAGCAAGCAGACCATCAGCACGCAAAAAAGCAGCGCCATGCGCAAGCTCGGCCTGGACACCTCTGCCAGCCTGTTCCTGTACATCCAGGAGCACGGCCTTTCCTGAGCTGCAAGCGCGGCACATCCCGGAGTCCCCCCTCTATGTATCTCTTTTCGCTTTCCTTCGTGCGCCGGAGGATGCAGCGCTTTTGCCTGCTGCTCATCCCGCTGGCCAGCCTGCCAACCCTGGCCACAGCCCACGCCGACAACCTGCCGCCAGCCGCCCGGGACAACAACCTGCCGCTGAACAGACTGTTGCAGCTGCGCGACAGCCTGCCGCGCAAGCGCCTCAAGGTGGCGCGGATCGTACCGCCGGATCGGCCCATGGAGAGCGCCGGCAATCAGGTCTTGAAGGCCATCTCCGACCAGTACCTGCAACTCATCGGCGAACAACTGGACCTGCACTTCGAAAACGTCGAGCTGCCTTCACCCCAGGCGGCGGTGGATGCGCTGCTGGAGCAGCGGATCGATCTGCTGCCAAGGGCCAGCGATTTTGAAGCAGCCAATCCGGAGCTGCGCCTGAGCCTGCCCTATTTGCGCAACCAGCCCATCATTGTCGGCCGCTCCAGTGACCGCAGCCTGCCCCTGGACCTGCGAGGCAAGCAGGTGCTGGTGCTAAAGAACTACCTGGACAGCAATCGGGTCCGCAAGGCCTACCCCCTGAGCATACTGCGCGAGGTCAGTACCACGGCGCTGGCCTTCGAGCAGTTGGCCCGGGGCGAAGCGGACGCCTTCATCGGCGACCAGTTCCGCTCCGACTTGTACCTCCAGGCACGTACGGACCTGGCTCTGCACAACAAGTTTTCCGCACAACTGCCCGACACCGGCTTCGCCTTCGCCGTGCGCCGCGATGAACTCACCCTGCTGACCCTGCTCAACCATGCGCTGCAGAGCATTCCCGAGGCCCAGAAGCTCAAGCTCCAACAGCAGGCCAGCCACGGGCCGTTCCCCTATTCCCCGATCGACACGTTCATGCTCAGCCCCCAGGAACTGGGGTGGTTACAGGACCACGGGCAAATCAACTTGCTGGCCCATGAAGCGCCGCCGTACCTGTATCGCACCAGCGACGGGCGCTGGTCCGGTCGCAGCGTCGAGCTGCTGCAGACCCTCGCCGATGCCTTTCGCCTGGAACTGAACATCGAGTCGAGCCAGTCCCGGTCCCACGACCTGGAGCAACTGACCAGAGGCCACGTCGACCTGGCCACCCGCCCGCTGGCGATTGCCGACGGCTCCCGCGGGATACGTTTCAGCCAGCCCTATGTCACCCGCAACTGGGCCTTCATCATCCGCAACGGAGACAGTTCCCCCAGTTCCCTGGAGGCCATGGAGGGGCACACCCTTTCGCTGCCGCGCCAGCACCCGCTGCTTGAACACTTGCGCCTGCGCTATCCGCAGATCCAACTGATGCTTACCGACAACTTCCAACAGGCCCTTGACCTGGTGCGCCTGCGTCGGGCCGACGCGACCCTGGACAGCCCCGCTAGCGACCCGATGCAGCCTGGCCCAGGCCTGCAATACGGCCTGTCGATCAAGGCCACGCCCAGCCCCCACCAGTTCGCCGTGGCCCAAGGCTCCGGCGAGTTGCTGGGTATCCTCGACAAGCTGCTGGACTCGTTGTCCCGCGCACCGCTGAGTGATATCCAGGTGGTGGCCGAACGCCCCCGGGACAATTTCTGGGAATGGGCCGCAGACCAGGCCTGGCACGTCGGCGTCGGGGCTCTGGTGATCTTCGCCCTGTTCCTGGTGTGGAACTGGCGGCTGAAGATCCAGGTCAAGGAACGGATCTGCGCCCAGACCCGGCTGCAGGACAAGCTGGCATTCCAGTTCTCCCTGCTCAACGGTCTGCCGACGCCACTCTACGTCTGCGACCTGCATGGTCGCCTGAGCACCTGCAACCGCGCCTACGAGGAGTTCTTCAGCACCTCCCAGGAACAGGTGGAGGGCTGCCTGCCCACCGAACAACTGAACATGCCAGCGGAGTTCGCCCAGGTCCTGCAGGACGAGCACCAACAACTGCTGCACAACCACCGGCCGCGCTTTCTCGACACCAGCCTGGTGATCAAGGGTGAACAACATTACCTGTACCAATGGCTGGTCCCCTTCTACAGTGCCCGGGGCCTGCTACAGGGACTGCTCGGCGGCTGGCTGGACATCTCCGAGCGCAAACACCTGGAAATCAAGTTGCGCGAAGCCAAGCAGGTGGCACTCAAGGCCAGCGCGGCCAAGAGCGAATTCCTGGCGTCCATGAGCCACGAGCTGCGCACTCCGCTCAACGCTCTGGTGGGCCTGCTGGAGCTGGAAACCAGCAGCCGCACCTTGCCATCGCACAACCTGCGGGTGGCCCAACAATCGGCGACTTCGATGATCGACCTGATCGGCAACATCCTCGACCTGGACAAGATCGAGAGCGGCCTGATGCAGCTGGCGGCGCACCCTACCGCGCTGGAGCCGTTGCTGACCAACAGCCTCGGCCTGTTTGCCGCCCAGGCGCGGGAGAAAAACCTGCAACTGCACTTCGACTACCATGCCGACCGCCAGCGCCTGTACTGGGTCGACTCGCTGCGCGTGCAGCAGATCTTCCACAACCTGATCAGCAATGCACTGAAGTTCACCGACCAGGGCGGCATCCATGTCCGAGTCAGCGAAAGTGTCCTGCGCGAAGGCGTCAGCCTGCTGACCCTGAGCGTCAGCGATACCGGTATCGGCATTCCCCTGGCCTTGCAGCCACAGATCTTCGAACCCTATCGCCAGGCCAGCGCGCGCACCGCCCACCTCTACGGTGGCTCGGGGCTGGGCCTGAGCATCTGCAATCAGTTGACCCAGTTGATGGATGGGCATATCTGGCTGGAAAGCCAGCCCGGCCAGGGCTGCTGCGTGAGTGTGGAACTGCCCCTGAGCTGGCAATTGGCCCCCGGGCCAGTGGACGAGCCCCTGGTGCCTGACCAGCAGGAGGCCAAGGCCCTGCGAGTCCTGGTGGTGGACGATGTGTCGACCAACGGCCTGGTGCTGACTCTGCAACTGGGTCGCCTGGGGCATCAGGCAGAACATGTGTGCAGCGGCGAACAGGCCTTGCTGGCCCTGAGCGAATCCACCTACGACGTGCTGATCAGCGACTGCAACATGCCGGGCATGGATGGCTACGCCCTGGCTCGCACCGTGCGCCAGGATGAACGGCGCCTGGGGCTGCCCCAGCGGCTGATCATCGGCTACACCGCCAGTGCCCTGAGCAATGAAGCCACCCAGTGCTCCAACGCCGGGATGAACGACCTGATGATCAAGCCGGTAACCCTGGCACGCCTGCAGGAAGTCCTGAACAACTACGCGCCGGTCGAGGAAGAGCCTCGGGATATTCGCGCCTTCAGCCTCGACCACCTGGATGAAGCAGGCCGGAACAGTTCGATCCTGCGCCGGCGCATTCTCCTTGAGCTGACCAAAAACCTGCAGCAAGAGATCCAGCAGATACGCGACACCGACCTGGCCGTCATGACGGAGACCATCGGCGACCTGAGCCACCGCCTGACAGGCGTGGCCTGCCTGATCGATGCCAGCGAAATGGCCGCGGCCTGCCAGGCCCTGCGCCAGGTCAACGTGCACCAGCCACAGGCAGTCCGCCGTTGCCAGGCCGAGCTGTTGCACAGCATGGAGCGCATCTTCGAACAGGCCAAGGCCGACCTGGCGGCCCTGCGCCAGCCCCTCAGGCCCTGGTCCAGGGGCATTGCTCGCGCGCCGCTGACTGACTCTCGTACTTGTCCCATGTGAAGTGGCGCCCGCCCTTCCTACCCTTGCGCTTGCTTTCGGGGGGCGCAAGACAGGGGTGCCAGCTGCACATCCTTCCCCACGATCGCGTGTTGAATCCAATAATTCCCAACTAAGGATCAATCGATGATCACGTTGCACCGAGCCCGTTCATTCCTCAAGCTTCCGCTGGCCATGGCCATCGGCATGGCTGCGCTCGCGGCTCAACAAGCCAGCGCTCACGGTTATATCGAGAGCCCGAAATCCCGCGCCTTCATGTGCCATACCAATGGTGGCAAGCTCAACGCCAACTGCGGCGCCGTGACCTATGAGCCACAAAGCACCGAGTACATCGGCCGCCCGGGGGAAGGGTCCATCTCGCACTTCCCAAGCAGCGCCCAGGCCTGCACTGGGGACTTCACCAAGTGCGGCCCGGCCAACGGCACCATCCCTGCCGGCGGCCTGGCGCGTTTCTCGGAGCTCAACGAGCAGACCGCCACGCGCTGGAGCAAGAACACCATCAAGCCGGGCCCGCAGACCTTTACCTGGCACTACACGGCGGCCCACTCCACCCGCTACTGGCAGTTCTACATCACCAAGAAAAACTGGAACCCGAACCAGCCACTGACCCGTGATTCGTTCGAAAGCACACCTCTGCTGGACGAGCCATGGCCAGCCCTGAACGCCCCGACCGCGGCGGGCGGCAAGACCAGGCACACCGTGAACATCCCGTCCGACCGCAGCGGTTACCACGTGCTGCTGGCGACCTGGAAAGTCCACGACACCGACGCCACTTTCTATCAGGTGGTCGACCTGAACATCGACAATGGCGCCACCATTCCGTCGACCTGGACCACTGTCGGCGCAGTCCAGCCTGAAGCCTTGAGCATCGGCGACAAGGTCAAGACCCGGGTGTTCAATGCCCAGGGCGAACAGGCCGCCAAGCAGATCGTGCTGCAAATCAGCTCCGCCGAACTGGCCAAGGCCGACGTCTGGCCGCACGAACTGGCCAAGAAGGTCAACGCTGCCAAGCAGGGCTACCAGATGGGCCTGCTCAACGACAAGGACGAAGTGCTACCCAACTTCGGCAAGAACGACATCCTGGTCAAGAAAGGCAGCGACATCGTCAACGTGATGATCGACAAGGAGCAGGCTGCCAAGCCGGGCGAACTGTCCATCACTGGCATGCAGTCCGAATACACCCTCAAGGACGGCAAGGTCGACCTGCACTTCAACGCCATCGCCAAGGGCGGCGACTACACCGTAAAAGCCACGGTGTACAACGCCAAGGGTGAAAGCGTGGCGTTCCAACAGGCTCCGGCCGGCAATACCCCGCACTTCTCCATGACGCTGACCGGTCAGAGCGCCGGCAAATACGACCTGGTCGTGGTAGCCACGTCGAAGAAAGGCGAAGTGCTGCAGCAGACTGCCAGCTTCTCCCTGAAACAGGAGGAAAGCGGCGGTGGCGGTGAGGGAGGCGGCAAGTACGATCACGTCTTCCCCCAAGGCTTGAGCACCTACAAGGCCGGCACCCTGGTGCTGCAACCCAAGGACGGCAATACCTACAAGTGCAAGCCCTTCCCCTACAGCGGCTACTGCGTGCAGTGGAAGGCCGGAGCGACGCATTACGAGCCAGGTACCGGTAGTCACTGGACCATGGCCTGGGATCGCCAGTAACCATCATTGGTGAAGGTTTCACCTTGGAGCGTGGCATGTGAATGCCACGCTTTTTCTGCGTACAACGCACGCTCCGTACCAGTGCTGGCAAGCGCGCGAAAACGCCCGATAACGTCCGGCCCTTGCTGCCCAACAGTGCTGGCTGGCGACTCTCGTACTCGTCCCATGTCCCCTCCCAGCCCCTGCCGCGTAGCCTGTGATTGTTCCCACGGCAGCGCTGGCACGGATGCCAACCGCCCCCTCAGATCGGTCCCCAGTGGCGCCCCCGAGAACTCCTGCATTTCCTTCTATCTGCTCAAGGATCTAACAATGATCAAAGCCAACCGAGTTCGCTCGTTCCTCAAGCTGCCTCTGGTGCTGGCCATGAGCGTTGCCGGCGTTGCTGCTCAGCAAGCTTGCGCTCACGGCTACATCGAGAGCCCTAAATCCCGTGCCTACATGTGCAACGAGAAAGGCCTGAACCAGAACAGCAACTGCGCAGCGGTGGCTTACGAGCCACAGAGCACCGAGTACATCGGCCGCAAGTTCGAAGGCGGCTTCTCGCACTTCCCAAGCGCCGCCCAGGCCTGTACCGGTGACTTCACCAAGTGCGGCCCGGCCAACGGCACCATTCCTGCCGGCGGCCTGGATCGTTTCTCCGCGATCAACGAACAAAGCAGTACTCGCTGGACCAAAAATACCATCAAGCCAGGCCCGCAGACCTTCGCCTGGAAGTACGCCGCTCCCCACGCCACCCGCTACTGGCAGTTCTACATCACCAAGAAAGACTGGAACCCCAACCAGCCACTGACCCGTGATTCCTTCGAAAGCACCCCACTGCTGGATGAGCCATGGCCAGCCCTCAACGTTCCGGCGAAAGCTGGAGAGACCACCAAGCACACCGTGAACATTCCGTCCGACCGCAGCGGCTACCACGTCGTGCTGGCGACCTGGAAAGTCCACGACACCGACGCCACCTTCTATCAGGTGGTCGACCTGAACATCGACAACGGTGCAGTCGTTCCTTCGGGCTGGACCACTGTCGGCCAGGTCAACCCGGAAGCCTTGAGCATCGGCGACAAGGTCAAGACCCGGGTGTTCAATGCCCAGGGCGAACAGGCCGCCAAGCAGATCGTGCTGCAAATCAGCTCCGCCGAACTGGCCAAGGCCGACGTCTGGCCTCACGAACTGGCCAAGAAGGTCAACGCTGCCAAGCAGGGCTACCAGATGGGCCTGCTCAACGACAAGGACGAAGTGCTACCCAACTTCGGCAAGAACGACATCCTGGTCAAGAAAGGCAGCGACATCGTCAACGTGATGATCGACAAGGAGCAGGCTGCCAAGCCGGGCGAACTGTCCATCACTGGCATGCGGTCCGTATACACCCTCAAGGACGGCAAGGTCGACCTGCACTTCAACGCCATCGCCAAGGGCGGCGACTACACAGTGAAAGCCACGGTGTTCAACGCCAGAGGTGAAAGCGTCCTGTTCCAGGAAGCTCCAGCCGGCAACAACCCGCATTTCAGCATGACCCTCACCGGTCAGGGCGCCGGTCAGTACGACCTGGTCGTGGTTGCTACTTCCAAGAAAGGCGAAGTGCTGCAACAGACCGCCAGCTTCGCCCTGAAAGCCGAAAACGGCGGCGGCGAGCCAGGCCAGTACGACCACGTGTTCCCGCAAAGCCTGAAGTCCTACAAGGCTGGCACAGTGGTGCTGCAGCCCAAAGATGGCAACACCTACAAGTGCAAGACCGGCCCTGTTGCCGGCTGGTGCACCATCTGGACCAGCAGTAACAACGCCTATGAACCAGGCGTAGGTTTCGCCTGGCAGCAGGCGTGGGACAAGAACTAAGCCACACCTTCGTTAACCCGAGCGTGGCGCTTGGCGCCACGCTTCCTTTTGCCAGTCATGCCCCCTATGTCTACTCGCAATTACTCCAGGCTTCATGTGCTGCTGCACTGGACCTTCGCCACCATCATCATCTGGGCGACGCTCAGTGGCTTCGGCAACGCCCTGCTCGACCTGCCCACCGTGATCGCCGACGGGATCAACTTCATCAACGTGTCGTTGACCTTCCTGCTGATTCCGCTGCTTGGCCTGCGAGTTGTGTGTGCCCTGGACCGCCAGGAACCGGCCTCCCCCCATCGGCTCGCCCGCCTGCTGGCCAAGGGCGGACACCTGGTGCTCTACCTCACGACCGGCCTGGTGCTGGCCACTGGCGTATTGATGATGGAACGCCCGATCAATGTCTTCGGCCTGCTGTCACTGCCCCAGCCGCTGCAGGAACCGCTGCTCACCACCTTCTTCAATAGGGTGCACAAGTACGCCTGCGTCGCGCTGGCGCTGCTGGTGGCCGGGCATGTGGCAGCGGTGGTGATCCATCACTGGCGCGGTGAAAAACTCCTGCGGCACATGAGCCTATGAACCTCCTGCGCCGATGCCCACGCGCCGTTCTACAGATCGGCGCGTTGTCGTTGCTGGTGACCTGGCTGGGCTGGCTCGCCTACAACAGCTTCCTGTTCGCCCAGCGTCTGGACGAGACCGTGCGCCCCGGCCCCCTGGCCGTCAGCGAACCGCCGCGCCTGCCGCCGAACAACGCGGCCATAGCCCAACTGTTCGGTGTGCTGCCCCAGGAAGCCACCGGCAACCTGCCAAGAGTGCCGCTGACGCTGCTGGCCAGCCTGGTGGAACGTCGCCCGGAACTGTCCAGGGCGCTGATTGAATCCCCTGAGGGCAGCCGTTTCTATGGCATTGGCGAGCCCCTTCCCGGAGGTGGCAGCCTGCGCGAAATCAGCACCCAACAGGTGCGCATACAACGCTTTGGCGAAGACCAGTCGCTGTCTCTGGCCCACCACTCGACTCCCCTGCTGATGCCGTTGCCCATGGCCCCCGAGATGCCTCAAAGCACTGCCGTGCGGGCAGAAACCCACAACCTCGTTCAACCCTCTTTGTGACCCCCCAAGACATCATGAAACGAACATTCATTGCAGGCTCCCTACTGGCCCTTAGCACCTTGATCGGCCCCGTCCAGGCCGCTGAAAAACCTCCCCAGGGACAACAGTGGACCTTGAACATGAAGGACGCAGAACTACGCGACCTGATCAACGAGGTCGGGCAGATCACCGGCAAGACCATGATCCTCGACCCGCGCCTGAACGGTAAGGTCACGGTCCAGTCCACCACCGCCATGGACCAGAAAGGCATTTACTCGCTGTTTCTCACCGCCTTGCGCAGCCAGGGCTACGTGGCCATGGACCAGGGCGACCGGGTGCTGATCCTGCCGGTAGCCGAGGCCAAGACCAAAGCCTATGCCCAACCCGACGAGGGCAGCGAAGAGTTCATCACCGAAGTCATCGAACTGCACAGCGTCAACGCCAGCGAAGTGGTCTCCGCCGTGCGCCCTCTGGTCGCCTCCGACGCCTACATGGCAGCTTCCACCACATCCAACTCATTGATCGTTTCCGACAGCGCCAACAACGTGCAACGCGTGCGCCAGGTAATCGGTGAACTGGATAACGCCGGCGGGCGTCAGTTCAACATTCTCCAGCTCAAGCATGCCTGGGCCAACGACGTGGCCAAGACCTTGAGCGAAAGCCTGACCGATAACAGCAGTGGCCAGAGCAGCGCCAAGGCTATCGGCGATTCGCGCAGCAACCGCCTGATCCTGGTCGGCCCGGCACCGATTCGCCAACAGATGCAGCGCCTGGCCCTGAGCCTCGACGTACCGAACAATGTCGGCGAGAACGCCCGAGTGCGACGCCTCAATCACAGCGATGCGAAGAAGCTCGAAGAACTGCTCAGCGGGATCGGCAAGCGCCTGGAAGCGGGAAGCCGCGGTGGCGACAATCAGAGACAGGAAAGCCCGGTGCTGGTGAGCGCCGACGAAAGCCAGAATGCCCTGGTGCTGATGGCCTCACCGGCACAACTGGCGACCTTCGAAAGCATCATCGACGAACTCGACCAGCCCCGCGCCCAGGTGCTGGTGGAAGCGGCCATCGTCGAAGTCAGTGGCGACATCAACCAGGCCCTCGGCGTGCAGTGGGCCGCAGGCCGGGGCAAATGGGGCGCCGTCAGCAACTTCAACAGCGCCGGCATGACTATCGGCACCCTGCTGGGCAACCTGGAGAGCGGCAAGAGCCCGACCCTCCCGGACGGAGCCGTGATAGGCATCGGCAGTAGCAACTTCGGCGCGCTGATCACCGCCCTGTCCAGCGATTCCAACAACAATCTGCTGTCCACCCCGAGCCTGCTGACCCTGGACAATGAGCAGGCGGAAATTCTCGTCGGCCAGAACGTGCCATTCCAGACTGGCTCCTACACCACCGACACCGCAGGGGCCAGCAACCCCTTCACCACCGTCGAGCGCAAGGACGTGGGGATCACCCTCAAGGTCACTCCGCATATCAATGAAGGCAACTTTCTGCGCCTTAAAGTCGAACAGGAAAGCTCCGAGCTGGCCGCGGCACCACCCGGCATCAGCACCAGCGATGTGATCACCAACAAGCGCTCGGTCAAGAGCACCATCCTGGCCAACGACGGGCAGATCATCGTGCTTGGCGGCCTGATCAAGGACAACATCAAGGTCCAGGTGAGCAAGGTGCCGTTGCTCGGTGATATCCCTTGGCTCGGCAAGCTGTTCAGCAGCAGCAAGGAGGTCAACGAGAAGACCAACCTGATGGTGTTCCTGCGTCCGACCCTGCTGCGCAATACGGCCAATGCCGACAAGCTGAGCACCCAGAAATACAACAACCTGCGCTCCCTGCGCACCCTGGATGGCAAGACCCGCGGCCAGCTGCCGCACAATCCGCATCAGTTGTTCGATGCCAACAGTGACGGCGACCAGGGCCTGATCGACATGCGTACCCAAGGGATTGCACCGCAGCCATGATCAGTCCCAACCCAAGCCCGCGCCTGGCGTTCGCCTATGCCCGCCGTCACGGCGTGGTCCTGGAGCACCAGGCCCAGGGCCCGGTGCTCTATTGCCGCGCCAATACCCCCTGGTCGGTGATCGCCGAGGTCCGCCGCTTCAACAGTGCGCCGCTGCGCAGCGAAATCCTCGATGAACAGGCCTTCGCCCAGCGCATGGCTGCCCACTACCGCGACGGCCAGGACGGTGCCAAGCAAGTGGCCGACGGCCTGGGCGAACAGTTCGATGAAGAGTTCGACCTCTCCAGCCTCGCCGAGCAGTTGCCGAAAACCACCGACCTGATGGAGCAGGAAGACGACGCCCCGATCATTCGCCTGATCAACGCGATCCTCAGCGAAGCGGTCAAAAGCAAGGCCTCCGACGTGCACCTGGAGGCGTTCGAGGAACACCTTTCGGTACGCCTGCGGGTCGACGGCCTGCTGCGCGAAGTGCTGCGCCCGCGGCGTGAACTGGCGACCCTGCTGGTGTCACGGATCAAGGTCATGGCCAAGCTCGACATCGCCGAGAAACGCATCCCCCAGGACGGTCGCATTGCCTTGCGCATCGCCGGGCATGAAGTGGATGTCCGGGTCTCGACCCTGCCTTCCAGCCACGGCGAGCGGGTAGTGATGCGCCTGCTCGACAAACAGGCCGGGCGCCTGGACCTGGCGCACCTGGGCATGAACCCGGCGGTACGCCAGCGCCTGGAGACCGCCCTGCACAAACCCCACGGCATCCTCCTGGTGACCGGCCCCACCGGCTCCGGCAAGACCACCACGCTGTACGCCGGGCTGGCCAGCCTCAACAGCCTGGAGCGCAACATCCTGACCATCGAGGACCCGGTGGAGTACCACCTCACCGGTATTGGCCAGACCCAGGTCAACGCCAAGGTCGACATGACTTTCGCCCGTGGCTTGCGGGCCATCCTGCGCCAGGACCCGGACGTGGTGATGGTGGGTGAAATCCGCGACCGCGAGACCGCGGAAATCGCCGTGCAAGCTTCCCTCACCGGGCACCTGGTGCTCTCGACCCTGCACACCAACAGCGCCATCGGCGCGGTGACCCGCCTGGTGGACATGGGCATCGAGCCGTTCCTGCTTTGCACGTCGCTGCTGGGAGTACTGGCCCAGCGCCTGGTACGTCTTTTGTGTCCCGAATGCAAGGAGCCCCATGACGCCGATCCCGCCGCCTGCGAACGGTTGGGCGTGGGCCCCGATAGCGCGCCACAACTGTACCGGCCAGTGGGTTGCCCGAACTGCCAGCACTCGGGCTATCGCGGCCGCCGCGGGATCTACGAGCTGGTGCTGTTCGACGACGTCCTACGCCAGTTGATCCACACCGGCGCCGGAGAACATGAATTGCTCAGCCACGCCCGGCAACACAGCCCAAGCCTGTTCGACGATGGCCAGGTCATGGTGCTACAGGGGCTCACCAGCCTTGAAGAGTTGCTGCGGGTTACCCAGAGGGACTGAAGATGGCCGCCTACGAATACCTGGCCATGTGCGCCGCCGGCAAGAAATCCAACGGCGTACTGGAGGCCGACAGCCCGCGCCAGGCCCGCCAAATGCTGCGCGAACGCCAGCTGATCGCTCTGAAAATCACCACCAGCCAGGGCCATCGCAGCACCGTCCTGGGCGAGGTCAAGAGGGCTGGCGGCGGCCTCAGCAGCGCCGAGCTGGCGCTGCTGACCCGGCAACTGGCAACCCTGGTGCAAGCCTCGCTGCCCCTGGAGGAAGTGCTCGCTGCCGTGGCCGCACAGTGCGAAAAACAGCGGGTAAAAAGCATGCTGCTGGCGCTTCGTGCTCGGGTCCTCGAAGGCTACAGCCTGGCCGTGGCCTTGGCCGCCTACCCCAAGGCCTTTCCCGACCTGTACCGGTCCACGGTGGCCGCCGGCGAACATTCAGGGCACCTGGACCAGGTGCTGATGAACCTCGCCGACTACACCGAAGCCAGCCAGGCCGCACGCCAGCAGATCCATCTGGCCATGCTCTATCCAAGCATTCTCATGGTGGCAGCCATCAGCATCGTCGGCTTCCTCCTGGGCTTCGTGGTGCCGGACGTGATCAAGGTATTCATCGACAGTGGCCAGGAGCTGCCGTTGCTGACCCGCGGGCTGATCGCCACCAGCGGCTTCCTGCGGGACTTCGGCCTGTTGCTGTTGATCCTGATCGGCGCCGCAGTGACGGCCCTGCGCATGCTCCTGAAGCAGCCGGCCAACCGTGAACGCTGGCATGCGCTGGTGCTGCGCCTGCCAATCATTGGCGGGCTGGTCAGGGCCAGCAACTGCACGCGCTTCGTCAGCACCCTGGCGATTCTCGGGCGCAGTGGCGTGCCGCTGCTGGACGCTCTGGCGATCGCCAGTGAGGTCGTTGCCAATCAGAAAATTCGTACCGGTCTGAAAGACATAGTCCGTGGCGTACGCGAAGGTATCAGCCTGACCCGAGCGCTTGAGCTCAACGGCAGTTTCCCTCCGATGATGCTGTACATGATCGCCAGCGGTGAACGCTCCGGTGAGCTGGACAGCATGCTCGAACGCGCATCCAAGCAGCAGGAAGCACAGCTGGCCAACCGCATCGCCCTGCTGGTGGGCCTGTTCGAGCCGGCCATGCTGGTGTTCATGGGCGCGTCCGTGCTGGTCATCGTCCTGGCGATCCTGATGCCGATCCTCAGCTTGAACCAACTGATCACCTGAATGTGGAATCCCCCAACGTGCACACACGAAACAAGCAACGCGGTTTTACCCTGATCGAAATCATGGTGGTGGTAGTCATTCTCGGCGTTCTCGCCGCCCTGGTAGTACCGCAGATCATGAGCCGCCCCGATCAGGCCAAGGCCACCGCCGCCCAGAGCGACATCCATGCCATTGCCATGGCCCTGGACATCTATCGCCTCGACAACCACCAGTACCCCAGCAGCCAGCAAGGCCTTCAGGCGCTGGTGAGCAAGCCCAGTGGCAGCCCGGCGGCCCGCAACTGGAACCCCGACGGTTACCTCAAGCGCCTGCCGGTCGATCCTTGGGGTAATGGCTACCAGTACCGGGTGCCCGGCACCAAGGGTGGCGCCTACGACCTGTTTTCCTTTGGCGCCGACGGCAAGCTCGGCGGCGAAGGCGTGAACAGCGATATTGGCAACTGGGAACAATAGACCGTGCAGCGCCACCGTACCCGGGGCTTCACCCTGCTTGAACTGCTGGTGGTGATTCTGCTGATCGCCCTGACCGCCGGCCTGGTCGGCATCGTACGCCCGGACTCCGGTGGCCGCCAGGCGCACCAGGAAGCACAGCGCCTACTGGGCCTGTTGCAGCTGCTGCGCCAGGAAGCGCTGCTCAACTACAGCGACTACGGCGTGCGAATCGAGCCCGACGGCTACTGGGTGCTGCGCCTGGACCAGCAGGGTCGCTGGATCGAGGACAAGGAATTCCGCACGCATGCACTACCCGCCAAATTGCGCCTGCGCCTGGACGTACCCGAGGCCGGCGCGGCCCTGGGTACCAGTGACAGCCGCACTGGCCTGCCGCAATTGCTGGTGCTTTCCAGCGATGAAACCAGCGCCTTCACCTTGTGGTTCGAATACCGCGACCAGGTACTGCTGAGCCTTTCCAGCGATGGCATACAGGATGCGCAAATTGAAACCCGGAACTGAACAGGGCTTTACCCTGCTGGAGGTCATGGTCGCTCTGGCGATCTTTGCCACCCTGTCGATCGCCCTGTTCAGTGCGGTGCAGCATGTGGCCATGAACAGCGCAAACCTCACCGAGCGCACCCAGGCGCTGTGGATCGCCGACAACCGCATGAATGAACTGCGCATCGGCCTACGAGAGCCGCAGAGCCAACGCAGTGCGGAACAGATCGAGTTCGGCGGCCGCCTCTGGTGGCTGTTCAGTGATATCCAGAGCGCACCCGACAGCCGTCTGCTCAAGGTCCAGTTGCGCGTCTCCGTCGAAACCACCCAGCAACGCGCACGCCAGTACAGCCGTGCACAACTGCTTGGCTACATCGAGGCCCGGCCATGAACCAGCGCGGTTTTACCTTGCTCGAAGTGATCGTGGCCATGGCCATTTTCAGCCTGTTGGGCCTGGCCACCTATCAGATGCTCGACAGGGTGCTGCGCAGCGATCAGCGCATTGGCCTGCATGAGCAGCAATTGCGCCAACTGCAACGGGCCATGAGTGTGCTGGAGCGTGACCTGGTGCAAGCCCGTCGACACCCGCTGGCGGATGACCCCAGCCAAAGCCAGGCACTGATCAGCCAGCCTGACGGCATTCGCCTGGTACGCGGTGGCTGGCGCAACCCGCTGGAGTACCCGCGCAGCAACCTGCTACAAGTCAGCCACCGTTGGGAAGGCGGCAGCTGGGTACGCGACACCCTGTCCCTGTCCCAACCCCTGGCCGCCCCCGGGGCGGCACAGCCTCCACCCGCCCCCATCAGCCAGAACCAGCAACTGCTGGCTGGCGTGGAGCTGACTCGCCTGCGCTTTATCGATGCCCGCGGCCAGGCCCACGAACACTGGCCGGCAGGGACCGAAAGCCTGAGCCTGCCGGCGGCCCTGGAAATCGAACTGGATGCCCCCGGCTACCCACAGGTACGCCGGCTGATACTGCTGCCCGGCGGCCTCGATGCCCAGGAACCCGACGAGGCCGCTCTGCATGAATAACCTGGCCCGGCAACGAGGCGTGGCCCTGCTCAGCGTATTGCTGATCACCGCCCTGGTGACCATGGTGGTAAGCAATATGCTCGCCCGCCAGCGGCTCAACCTGCACGCCAGCAGCAACCTGATAGAACAACAGCAGCTCTGGCAACTGGCGCTGAGCGGTGAAGCCTGGGCCCGTCAACAATTGCTCGAAGACACTCGCAGCAAGGACGGCCTGCTGGTGACCCACCTGGGGCAGCACTGGGCGCAACCGGCGCCAGCGTTCAAGATCGGCGATGGACGCATTCATGTCCAACTGCAAGACCTCGGTGCCCGGCTCAACCTCAACAGCCTGCGCCAGCGCAGCGATCTGAACCTGCGTGCCCGCTACCAGCGCCTGCTGGCCTTGGAAGGCATCCGGGCCCACGACCCGGCACTCCTGGTCGGCCAGAACAACCGTGATGGCCTACCGCTGCCCTTGAGCGACCTCAGTGAACTGCGCCAACTGCCCGGGGTGGACAGCCAGACCCTGCAACAGCTTGAGCCGCTAGTGGGGGTATTCGGCAACAGCCCGATCAACGTCAACACCACCCGCGCCGAGGTCCTGGCCAGTGTTGAAGGCATCGACCTACCCACGGCTCGCATTCTGGTCAGTTCCCGTCCGGAAGGTGGCTATCCCGATATCACCCGTTTTCTTTCCAACCCGGTGCTCCAGGGCCGGGACATCAAACCTCAGGGGCTAGGCGTCAGCAGTCGGCAGTTCCGCGCCACCATCGATGTCGAACAGGGCCGGCAACGCCTGCGCCTGGTGAGCGACCTGCGAGTCATGGATAGGGAAAAGGTCCGGGTGCAGCAGCGCACGCTGATGCCCACTCCTCCTGAACAACCGAAGACCGAGTAGACCGACATGAGGCAGTGGCTTTATCTATCTCCCCGTGCCACCGGCAACATGCCTTGGCAATGCTTCTGGTGGCAGGCCGGTGGCCAGTTGCACCAGGGCGACCTGCAGCAGGCTGCGGCCGCGCTGGGCAACCAGCCCCTGAGCCTGCTGCTTCCCATGGAAATGGCCAGCCACCATCAGGTCAGCGTGCCCGCCCGCAGTGGACGCTGGCTGCGCCAGGCATTGCACAGCGCGCTGGAAGAACAACTGATCGATGAACTGGACAACCTGCACCTGGCCCACGGGCCACTCAAGGACAAACGCCATTGCGCGGTGTTGGCGGTCAATCGTCAGCACCTGAAGCAGTGCCTTGGACAACTGGCCGAACTGGGGTTGCAGCCTTCGCATATTCATGTCGACGCCGATTGCCTGCCCCCAGACCAGCCCCGGGCCCTAACCTGGGACGGTCGCTGGCTGCTGGGAGGCAGCGCGCCGATGCGCCTGGCCCTGTACCCGTGCGAACTGGCGGACCTGGCCCCCCTGCTGCCGGCAGACTTGCACTGGCAGGGGCCGCAACCACCGGGCCTGGAAAGTTTCGACCAGCATCACTGGCAGGCCGATGAACGTCCCTGGGAATGCTTGAGCCAGGGCGCGCAGCAGGCCATCGACCTACGCCAGGGCGAATTCCTGCAGCGCCCCCGGCAAACGCCCCCCTGGCGCCTGGCCCTGCTCCTAGTGGTGGTGGCCGCAGGCTCCCACTTGCTGCAGAGCATGGGCCATCGCTGGTACCTGGAGCAGCGGAGCGAGCAGCTCCAGGCGCAGAACCAGGCGTTGTGGCAGGCCCATTCGGGTACTGAGGAGCCTGTGACCGACCTCGCCGCCCAGGTACACGCCAAGCAACAGCAAAAGGTCGAGAAAAGCTCCGGTAGCGCCCACAAACTGTCACTGCTGGCCGAGCAATGGAGCGCCAGTTACGGCGCCCTGGCCCAGGTACAGCGCCTCGATTACCAAAGCGGCGAAGGCTGGAACCTGCAGATCAGTGCACCAGCGTTCTCCGATCTTCAACAACTGCGCGAAGGCCTGATTGCCCAGGGCCTGGATGCCAGTACCGATTCTTCCGTCCGCGATGCCCGAGGGGTCAGCGCACGGTTGCAGATCAAGGAGTGAGGCATGGCCCTGCCGTTACTGAAAAAACCACTGTCCGCCCTGCTCCACCCACCCCTGGGGCACTGGCATCGCCTGGCGAAACGCGAACAGCGAGCCCTGAAAGGGCTGACCCTATTCAGCGCCCTGACCGGCGCCTACCTTTTGCTCTGGCAGCCACAACAACAAGCCCTGCAGCTTGCCGAACAACGCTTTATCGAGGCCACACAATTGCAACGCCTGATACTCCAACTGCATGCCGGCAAACCTGCCAGCCCCGTCACGGCAATCTCGGCCGAGGCCCTGCCCGGCATGCTAGCCCGCTCCAGCAGCCAGGCCGGCATCAACCTGGAGCGCATGGACAACGAAGCGCTCGGTCGGGTCAGCCTGGCCCTGGAAGGCCCGCTCACCGGGGTGATCGCTTGGATTGATGAGCTTGAACAGAAACAGGTGGACGTGCTGGCGTTTTCCATCGAGGTCAACAAAGACGCGGTCGCCACCGCGCGAATGCAGGTACAGGCACGTTGAAAAACTGAACGCCCCAAGGAGTCCAGGACAAAAAAAAGCCCGCCGAAGCGGGCTTTTTCAATGGCTCAGCACCTGTGATCAGTCATCGCGACCCATGATGCCGAACAGTTGCAGCAGGCTGACGAACAGGTTGTAGATCGATACATACAGGCTGATGGTGGCCATGATGTAGTTACGTTCGCCACCGTGGATGATGGCGCTGGTCTGGAACAGGATGCACACCGAGGAGAACAGCACGAAGCCGGCGCTGATCGCCAGTTGCAGGCCGCTGATCTGGAAGAACAGGCTGGCCAGCACGGCGCCCATCAGGACGAAGAAACCGGCGGTGATGAAGCCGCCGAGGAAGCTCATGTCCTTGCGGGTGATCAGCACATAGGCCGACAGACCGCCGAATACCAGTGCCGTCATGGCAAAGGCCGAACTGACCACTTCGGCGCCGCCCTGCATGCCCAGGTAGCGGTTGAGAATCGGGCCGAGCAAAAAGCCCATGAAACCGGTCAAGGCGAAAGCCGACACCAGGCCCCAGGCCGAGTCACGGAGTTTGTTGGTGAGGAAGAACAGACCGTAGAAGCCGATCAGCACCACGAAGATGTTCGGATAACCGACACGCATCTGCTGTGCCACATAGGCCATCACCCCACTGAACGCGAGGGTCAGGGCCAGCAGGCCGTAAGTGTTGCGCAGGACGCGGCTAACCTCTAGCTGCTCGGCCTGCACGCCGTTGTTAACTGCGTAATCCTGTTCGCGCATGGCGACACTCCTGTTGGGGGAAACATTTAGTGGCATGGATGATAACAGAGGCTCTGTAACTCGCGACGCAGAGAGTTTGACAGTGTGTTTCATTCGGGTATTATGGCGCCCGCAATGCGATCTGGAGGTGTGGCCGAGTGGTTTAAGGCAGCGGTCTTGAAAACCGCCGACTGTAACAGGTCCTAGAGTTCGAATCTCTACGCCTCCGCCAAATCTCAACGAGAAAGCCCTGATTATTCAGGGCTTTTTTGTGTCTGGCGTTCAGGCTTGGCGCCATTCCACTTTAAGCGTTCCATAACTTCCCCCTCTGGCGTTCTGCCGCCCCAGCAGCCCCCTCCCCCTACAGTTCCTCGGCGCAAATCGCGCCCCGCTCAAGCCTCGACGACTGCATGCACATATACAGCATTGGATTCGAGGTAGTACCGTGCACGCCGAAGACACCGACACAGCCGAAGACTGGCTAGGCATCCCCACGCCCGTGGAAACCTGCAAGCAACACATCCTGCTGCTGGAAAATGAACCGGCAGGTGCGCGCAGTCCGGGAAATCATTTTCAAACTGGTCAACATGCAAGCGCAGACAGGAAAGGCCGCGACAAGGCTCGGGCCAGGCTGCGTGCAAAGGTCGGAGAAGCTGCGGGGCTGTGGAAGAAAGCCAGCAACCTTGAACTGACAGTGCGAAGCAAGAACCGGGCGAATGAGGATCTGCGTCGGCAGATCCCTGTTGGCGCCCGCCCTCTGCAATTACTGGCAAGCCTCTACCGCGGCAACCAGCACTCGCTCGTACCGGATCCACCAAGGCGCCCTGTGCGCCGAACATGACTCACCATGAAATGTATACATAGCCGGCCCTCGAACAGAAAAGCCCCGGCAGATCATTGGCGACGCGCCATAGCTGTAGCCGCAAGAAAATTCAGAAACGCCTTAAACTCAACAGCCAACGCAATTAATAAACTAGGGGGCTTCCAATTCAAAAACAGACCAAAGAAAAATGCTACTTATCTACGGACCCCATACCTGCAGCCGACAATCCCTACGATTAAAATCAATGAAAGGAAAAATTATCGCCACGATATTATTTTTCTACTCCGCTCTTGGCTTCGCGGGGGAATGCACTACGAATAATGAGACCACCACTTTAAATATTCCTGATTTTACAATACGACGAGACACACCCATAGGAACAGAGATCGGAGCTGTTTCTACAACCATCGATGCATTTTCTTGCACAAAAGGATTCGACTATCAAGAGTTTGGCATCAAGGGATATGGCACTGCGGCGCCAAAAATAAATGGGCTGAATGTTTATAAATTAGGATCAAATTCAGCCGGAATAGGATATGCCATATACGCTAACAGCCCTAACACTTGCAACAATTACCTCTTCCCCTTAAAGGATGGTGACTACAACATTTTTTGCTTTATAAATGGAACATTTTCAAAGAAACCAATACAAGGTTATATAAAATTAGTATTTTACAAGATTGGGAACATCACTCCCGGCAGAAAAAACGGATACAAAGTAGCTTCCCTAATATTGCGCAACAACAAAAAAGATTGGCATCATCCAGAGGCATACTTACACACCGCACCATTCACCGTGATCACGCATGGCTGCACAATTAAAACCGAAAACATCAAAGTTCCACTTCACAACGTCGAAACCCACGAACTAAGCAACTTAGGCATGACTGCTGCGGAGAAACCCTTTTCGATTCCTCTTAACTGCGACACCGGGACAAAAGTCAAACTAACCCTCGACGCAGGCCCTGCCGGCGTTTATGACAATACCAAAGGATTACTCAATCTTACCAACCCTGCTTCAGCAAATACCGCCCAAGGTGTGAAGATTCAAATACTATCAAATAATGTGCCTGTGACATTTGGGAAGTCTTTAGATGTAGGCGTTCAAACCATTGAAGGAGCCTTCGACATTCCCCTTCAGGTTCGCTATTACAGAAGTGTGGAAAAACTCAAGGCGGGTGAAGCTAACGCCACTACCACTTACACCATTACTTATGAATAGTCTTCCGGGGTCTAAAAAAATATAAGCCTCTTCACTCCATGGAGAAACAACGGCCCCCACCCCTTCTCTGCTTTCAAAGCTCTACGAACACCAACTGGTCCTCGAAGCCCCCACTATCGAGTTATCAAACTGAGTGGAGCTGCGAGGCAGTTGCTGATGCGGCTGAGAACGTACGCAGTACCTTGGACACAATAGTCTACATTCACGACCGCCGGCCGGTAGTCCTGGCCCCGGACCTGGTTCGGGAATGGCTCAAGCCTGCAACGCCCAACGAGCGCGCCGAGCAGATGGCCTTGCACCAGCGCGAGCCCGCCGAGGCCTTCGAGTGGTTCAAGGTCGGCACTGGCGTCGGTAACCTCAACAATCACGGCCCTGAACTGATCGAGCCCTTGGCGATGCCATCACAGGCCCGCTCACAGATCACTCCCCTGCTCCGGCTTTGATCAGCATCTGCCACCAGACTTGATGGATAACTCACTACCTTCTTCGGATATCAGAAGAGACGTGAACCTCCCTTGCGAGCCGTACAAATTTTGCTGCTTTCAACAATGCAGCTACGCTTGCGAGTGGTTGCCTATTCCAATCATAAGTTCTAAAGGCGGTGCATACGGCCATACTGCCTTCAATAGCTTAGGGAGAGCACCGGGCAACTAAGCCCTACAACCATCAGTCTAAAAGGAATATAGACATGAGCATTACCGTTAAAAATAACACCTCGAATATAATTGAAGTTGCCATTAACCAATGGGACACGGACGGCGACACTCGTTACTCTCCGCTCGCTGCGGGAGCATCAGATAAGTGGGTTAGAAAGGACAGTAGAGGATATGTTCTTTCACTAAGACAAGGAGGTACTGAAAAGCCATATTACGTACTGGTTGACAGCAACATTGTGGTTGCCAACACTGAGGTAAAAGACAACGATACGGTTATTTCTCCAATCAGTAGATAACTCGAAGATAACATCCAAGGTGCCTATCAGGCACCTTGGATGAATAAAGCCAGTCAATAGTTAGCATGCGACGCTAACGTTGATAACTCTCACGTATGTATCCCTGACACGCCCGCAAAGCGATCAATCCTTGGTCACCCTCTCCGGCAATGGCGACAATTCGTTGAGCAGCCGCTGGGTCAAGTTCGGCTCTCGCTGCTCCATGAACCAGGCCGCCGGCGCCGGTGGCAGCTGGCAACCCACCGCCACCATCCGTGGCGGTGCTGGCGAGTAGGACTGACAATCGCAGCTCAGTAGTAGCAAGCTTGTCACGCAGGCGAACCTGATTCGATTGAGCATCGCGCAATTCCTTGTAGTGGGTTTCGTCATTCGCTTGCAGCCGATCCTCCAGAGCACAGCGAGCACCACCAGGCCGCAGACTGAGCGGCCTGCTCTGGTTGCTCGAGCAATTCGGGCTGGGCTTCAAGCGGCAGGCCCAGCCTTTCGCCGGCGGCGCGGTAGTTCGATCTGCCGGTGAGCTGGACCAGGCCACGGCCACGGGAGCGATAGCCGTCGCCCGTGGCCTCCAGGCCGTTGCCCATGCGCCCGCCATAGACAGCATTGCCGAAGCGCTCCGGCTTACCGCCCAGTTCATCCGCCCGCGGCACCAACGAACGCCACCGGCTGGCTACAGCGCAGACCTGACCGATCTGGCGGATGCGGTCGGCGCGATAGTTGAGGTTTTCCACCAGGGTGCGCAGCTGACCGGACTCATGGCCGACCTGGGCCAGGAACAACGCCTGACGCGCCAGCCTGTCGATCTTCCAGCGGGCCATGGCGCGGTTGAGCGCAGGAACAAAAACGCCCGCAACGGGCGGGCGCTGGGGAGGACCTGCAGCGATTGCTGCTCTGTGAGTGGCATTGTGTTTTCTCCAGGCAATAAAAAACCCGCTCAGGGGGGCGCATTCGGACGCTTCAGTTACAGCTGTGGATTGAACGGGTACTGCTGTAGCCCGCCTCCGGCATTCTGCCGACCCAGCACCACCCCCTCCCCCCCTACAGTTCGTCGGCGCAAGTCGCGCCGTGCTCAAGCTTCGAATACTGTATATATATACAGAAACCAACTCGAGTCAGCACCGCACACACTGGAGGCACCGCAACAGCCGATTGTCTGCTTCCCCTCACGCCCCTGGAGCGAGGCAGGAACTCCATACGTATCAAGCGAGACACCAGGGCTTTTCAGGAAAAGTGGCGATATGGCGGCGGTCATATGCCCCGGGCCATTTCGGCCCGCACTCAAGCACGCACTTCACTTAAGGATGAGCAGCATGAACGATGATTTGAAGCAGTCAGGCTCTACTACGACCTCGCAGACCACCACATCGCTGGAACAGGTGAAAACCGGAAGGGTCTTGGATTTCACCTGGGCACCTAACGCCAACACCACGACCACCACGGTATCAGCGGACTTTGTCGACTACCGAATCGATACAGCTCAAGGCAGCCCTACCGGGGACAGCCACTCCATAGCACGCTTTACCTATGTCCAGGGCAAAGGCGGCGGCCAGATCAGCCAGCTGTTTCTCGAGGAGATGCGTGCCGGTGTACGGGCCAACACCCAGATTGGGCTGATGGTCGGACGCAAGTGGGTTCTGGACCCCAACGGCGAGGTCTCGGGCAGCATCGGCACCTATGTGGTCGAACAATTCGATGACATGCGCGCCAGTGTCAATTATGTCGGTTCCTTCGCCCGGGTCTTCGCCGACCCCAGGATGGTCAGCTACCACGCCGGGGGCCATGTGCACCCCAATGTCTCGATCACCAGCAGCAGGCCTCTGACCATGGCGGATTCAGGTAAGTCGATCCTGGTCATTAGCGACACCGACGTCACGCTCACGATAGGTGACGATGTGACTGAAGGGTTCAAGGCCACGCTAATCCAGGCCGCCGCCGGCAAGATCAACATCGCGGTGTCGAGCAGCCACATGATCTACAGCAACGCAGGGGGCCGCACGCGCACGCTCAATCCCCTGGATGAGCTGGAAGTCAGCACCTTCCCATTCGGCCCGGTGTTCCTGGCCTTCCGCGTCAGGCCTACGGCCTGACGATTAATCGGGGGCTCCGATCTCCTCCATGAATCCGTCCAGGAAATCCTTCAGGCGCGCATGCCTGACTGCCGCCAACCGCGCCCCTTCGACCGTCTGAAATCCCGAGGCAAGGGAGAGTAGCTTGGTGTGGAAGTGCTCAATGGTAAAACGCTTGTCTTGATAGGGCCTGCCGATGGCGGTGGGGTTTGTGATGTCGTACAGCGCAGAGCCCATTCGCCCAGCGATGTAGAAACAACGGGCGACTCCGATCATGCCGATGGCGTCCAGGCGGTCGCTGTCCTGAAGGATCCTGGCTTCCAGGGTGAGGGGTTCGACGCCCGCGGAGAAGCTATGAGCCTGGACCGCGTGGGCAACAAGCTCAATACGCGGGGCAGGCCAGCCCATGCGCTGCAGAATAGACGCTGCTTTATTGGCCGAAAGAGTGGATGCCTGCGACCGCAATGGCGAGTTTTTCTCGACGGCCACGCAATCGTGCAAGAGGGTTGCGGCAAGCAACGCCTCCAGGTCCCCACCTTCCTTGTCCTGCAGGCGCCGAACATTCATCCAGACCCGATGAATATGAGAAAGATCGTGAGAGCCGTCCGTGCTGTCCTCAGGCAGGAAAGCGAGCAAGTCGGACGCCAGGCTCTGGTAAGGAAAAAACGGCTCTTCAAGCATTTCGTGGCTCCATGGAAGTACTGATCCTGCAGCGTCGGCGAAACGACTCGAGCAGATATCTCGGCGCTATAGAGAATCGGCGGCTAAGCAGAGAAGTACTTGAGCCAATAAGCATCCCGGCATTCATTGGTGAAGCTGATGTGAGCAGGGCGGATGATTTTGTCGAGAGGTTGGCGACCCCCTTCATGGCAGATCCAGCCTTCGACGCAGGCTGCATCGCTGGGAAACCGCCCTGCTCTGCTAGCCGCTTGATGAGTGCCCTGTCATCGTCGGCGGTGACGGTGTCCCCCTGATCGAGCCGGCTTTCCTGACTCGCGTTGTCAAGTAGCGCGGTGCGAGGCGATGCAACTCCCAGGCTTGCACTGACGTAGCTGGCAAGGTGGTCTGAATGAACCATGGACTGTGTCCGCAGGTGGATTGGGACGACTGACAAGCACGCTGACGACGCGCAGGGACTTTACCGATAAGGCAAGCCAATCGACAACCCTGGCCAATGCCACACGCTGTATCCGTTACTCACCTGTAGCAGGAACCTTTTTCCGGAATGGCAATCAGTGCTGCACGCTTTCCGATCAATCATTCAGTGGGCACCGGCATGATCTTGAGAAAAACGGCTCTATACATGGCCTTGGTAATGGTAGGCGTCCTTATCGGCTACAGCATCAAGCCCAGCAATGGGCTCCAGGTAACCGCAGGGCAACTTATAAGCTGCGGCAAGACCACCATTCCAACCATCGAGATGTGAGGGCAGCGCAACAGCGCTCCCTCCCTGATTACACCCAGCCCTCATATAAACCGGCACTGGCCGCCCAGGCCGATCCCACCTCGCTTGAAGCGAACCTCCAGCATCTCCCGACACCTGCAGCAAGCTTGCTGGCCGAATAATCTCTAGTCTGAAAGAATCTTCGCGCCTGAAGATCGCACCTCAGGCTCGCCTCCAATCCAGGACCCTCCCATGCAGCTCATTCCTTTGCTTGCTAGCAGCCCCACCGTTCAAGCCCAAGTGCGCGCGCTGCGCAACCAGCAGGAGGTGCGCAAGTACATGTACACCTCCCATGAAATCAGCGAACAGGAGCATGCAAACTGGCTGAGCAGCCTTCAAGACAACCCGCGTCAGGAGGTGTTTGTCGCGGTCGATGCCGGGCAAGCCTTGGGGGTCGTGTCCCTGAACGCCATCAATGCCCTGCAGAAAACTGCCGACTGGGCGTTCTACCTGGACGCCGAGCTTCAAGGCAAAGGCCTGGGCAGTCTCATGGAGTTCTGGTTGCTCGACTATGCCTTCAATCAAGCCGCTCTGGACAAGCTCAACTGCGAGGTGCTCGCAAGCAACACAACGGTGATCAGGCTGCACCTGAAATTTGGATTCGTACAGGAAGGCCTGCGGCGCCAGAACATTCTGAAAGACGGCGAGCGAATCGACGTAGTGCTGCTAGGTATTACTCGCCAGGAGTGGCAGGACAAGCGTCCGGCCCTTGAAGGTTTGATCGCGCGGCTCGGTCAGCGAGAGTCCTAGGCATAGGCAGCTACCCTGCCCCTCAGACAAAAGAAAACCGGCGAATGATCGCCGGTTCCTGTCACTCGCCGTTCAGCAGTGCGGAGGCCAGAACGGCCCCTGCACTGCCATCGGATCAATGCGCTGCGTTGAGGGTCAGGCGCATCTGGCGGTTCACATCCTTGTACAGCAGGTAGCGGAAACGACCCGGGCCGCCGGAGTAGCAGGCCTGTGGGCAGAAGGCGCGCAGCCACATGAAGTCACCGGCCTCGACCTCGACCCAATCCTGGTTCAGGCGATACACCGCCTTGCCTTCCAGGACGTACAGGCCGTGCTCCATGACGTGGGTCTCGGCGAACGGAATCACGCCGCCCGGCTCGAAGTTGACGATGTTGACGTGCATGTCATGGCGCATGTCGCTCATGTCGACAAAACGCGTGGTGCTCCAGCGGCCTTCGGTATCGGGCATGACCCGCGGCTCGATGTCCTGCTCGTTGGTGACGAAAGCGTCCGGGTATGGCACGCCATCGACTTTCTGGTAGTGCTTGCGGATCCAGTGGAAACGCGCCTCGGTGCCGCTGGTGTTGCGCAGCTTCCAGTCGGCAGCCGGTGGGATAAAGGCATAGCCGCCGGGCTTGAGGACATGCACCTGGCCTTGCAGGGTCAGGTTGACCTCGCCTTCGACGACGAACAGTACCGCTTCGGCGTTGGGGTCCTGCTCGGGCTTGTCGCTACCGCCATTGGCGCCGACTTCAACGATGTACTGGGAAAAGGTTTCGGCGAAACCCGACAGCGGACGAGCGATGACCCACATGCGCATGTTGTCCCAGTGCGGCAGGTGGCTGGTGACGATGTCGCGCATCACGCCCTTGGGGATCACGGCGTAGGCTTCGGTGAACATTGCGCGGTCGGTGAGCAGTTCGGTCTGTGCCGGGTGCCCGCCGTGAGGCGCGTAATAGGTGGTTTTGGACATGGAGACTCTCCTCATTGTTGTTTTGCTGCCCCGCGCGGCAACGCCGCCAGGGTGAACAAACCTGCGGGTCGACGCGCTAGGGAAGCGGCGCGGACCACTGCTGGCCACCACGATATCCAGCGTTACGCACATGCACAAATTAAATACTGGAATCCGCCATATTCATTTATCGAATGCCGCGCGACTTCAGCCCTGAGTGTCCTGGGCCAGCACCCGCGACAACACTCGCGCCAGTTCCTTGACCATGGGATCTGCCGCCGGGCGGTGCAGCAACGCCACCTCGAACACGTCCACCGACGGCAGCCCGGTGCTTTTGGACAGGACCTGGTGGCCAGCCGTGACCGCACGCAATGGCAACAGGCCTATGCCCATGCCATCGGCAATGGCCGACTGTAGGCCGCTGAGGCTGGAGCTGGTGAAGCTGATATGCCAGCGCCGGCCCACCGCCTCCAGGGCATTGATCATGGCATCGCGGTACACCCCGCGTGGCGGGAAGGTAACGATAGGCAGCGGGTCGAGATCGATGCAGGGGTTTTTCGCGCTATCCACCCATCGGGTCTTCTCCGGCCAGCAGGCCAGTGCCTCGCGGCTGTTGCGCAGTTGCTTGAGCACCACCAGGTCCAGTTCGCCACGGTCATAACTGGCGTTGAGGTCGCGACTCATGCCGCTGGTGACCTCCAGCTTGACCTGGGGATAGCGCCGGTTGAACGCAGCCAGTTGCTCGGTGGTGCGGCCGGCAGCGAAGTCGTCCGGCACGCCGATACGCACCGTCAGCACCACCGTGGCACCGGACAGCGCCTCGAACATTTCATCGTTCAGTGCCAGCAGGCGCCGGGCATATCCCAGCAGGGTCTCGCCGGCATCGGTGGGCAACACATCGCGATTGCCGCGCTCAAGCAGGCGCTGCCCGACCATCTCCTCCAGGCGGCGGATCTTCTGGCTGATGGTGGATTGGGTGGAATGCAGGCGGGTGGCGGCCGTGGTGAAACTGCCGCAGTCGGCCACCGTGACAATGGCCCGCAGCAAGTCGAGGTCGAACAGGCGGCTATTGGGTTTCTCAATGTCGCTCATGCTGGTATCTGTTTTCTGAATGCGTTGCGCCTTTCTACCGGGTCTGGCCCGAGGACACAATTGCTCCCGCGGCGCTGAGCAGCCCCGTGCCAAGGCGGCATCCTGCAAGCACGGCAGATATTTTTTCCGGGCCCGCCTGATTGGCAATGTGTATCGACATGTAACGGCGTAGGATGAGGCTCCGGTTCGCTCTATCCCTGACCCTGCTCTGGAGATGCTGAAAATGAAGTTGAAATGCCTCAAGGTGTTGCTGATCGGCGCCACCCTACTACTGGGCGCCTGCTCCAGTGCGACCACCCACCCCTGCTATTCGGACAAGTGCCGGCTTGGCGGTGGCGTGAGCAATCTGAATCTCAACGGCAACAGCGCATTGGGCAACAGCTTCAACGAGTACGGCTCGACCCTGCTGCACGACTGAAAAACCTGCCCCCCATGCCTGGGTGCTGTCGGGAGTGGCTCGCTCCAGCAGCGCCTTGTCACTCCCGACCGCCCCCGCACTCACCCCTTGTTCCGGTTCTTCGCCCCGCCCTGGCGAGCCTTGAAGCGCGGATTGGATTTGCAGATCACATAGATGCGACCGCGACGCTTGACGATCTGGCAGTCGCGGTGACGATTCTTGGCTTCTTTGAGGGACGACAGGACTTTCATGGCAACGCTTCCTTGGGACTGAAATTAATGTAATAACATATCATATTCACCAATGAGAATTATTATCAACCATCAATTTCCGCCACCCTGACCGCTCAACGATTCTCTGCGCCGCCATCGGCCCGTTGCCCGGCCCCGCAGGCTTGGGAGAACAGGACGGCTGCGTGATCATTACCGCGCCCTGCCTCACCAACTGCCCGACGCCCCGCCGCCGCCACTGGAACCGCCGCCCCCGGAAAAACCGCCACCCGAGCTTGAGCGGCCGCCACTGCTGCTGCCACCGCCGCTGCTCCAGCGAAAGCCACTGCCGCCGGCAAACAGTATGAAACTCAGGAAATAGGCGAACGGCACGACCCTCAGCCAACGCTGCGCCGCCTGCCAGGCATCCACACCCAGGCCCATCAGCAGAACCAGCGTCAGCAACACGGCAAAGCGCCACAAAAAGCCCCGGGGGCTCTTGCGCCAGCTGTTGCGCATCATCCAGTACAGCAGCCAATGGCCGCCCAGCACCAGCAGTGCCCCCGCCGGCCAGGCCAGGCCGTAGAGGAAAGTCAAACGGCCCAGATACTGGCTGACCAGGGTCAGCAGGCCGATGTACAGCAGCAGCCCCAGCACCCCGTAGAACACCCGCCGCGCCTGCCACAGCCCGGCGAAGGTCGCGCCGCCGATCAACATGCACAGCGGCACCAGGAACAACTGCGCCAGCCATTCATGGCCGCCCACGGCTCCCACCAGCACCGCCATCAGCACCACTGCGCCCCCCAGCACCCGGCGCCAGTTCCAGCCGGCGGCCAGCATCACCCCCGCCACCGAGCCGAAAACGAACGCCAGCAGCAAGGCATAGGCTTCGAGCGGCACCACCTGCCCCGCAGGCTCGGGCAACGAGCCCCCGTCCACCAGCAGGATCAAGTCATCCAGGGCACGGTCGATACCGCCGGCAAAGTCGCCCTGACGAAAGGCCGGGGTCAGGTCCTGGGCGATGATCTGCCCGGCCAGCAGGTCGGTGACCACCGGTTCCAGGCCATAACCGACCTCGATCCGCACCTTGTGGTCGTTCTTCGCCACCAGCAGCAGGATGCCGTCGTCTACCCCCTTGCGCCCCAGCTTCCAGGAGCGAAACAACTGGTTGCTCAGGGCCTCGATGCTCTGCTGGCCCAGGTTGGGCACCAGCATCACCGCGATCTGCGCGCCGCGGCGCTGCTCCAGCGCCTCCAGCTTGTGCACCATCCGCTCCTGGGTGGCGCTATCCAAGGTCGCGGTCAGGTCGATCACCCGCCGGTCCAGGGGCACCTTCACCAGCCCCGGCGGCGCCTCCTCGGCGTGCACCAGGGTCGGCAACAGCAGCCCGAGAAACAGCGCCAGCCACAGGCCACGCCCTTGTTGCAACCACACCTTGATCATCGGCCCGCTTCCCGCATCGTTCATCCTGAAGCGGCGAACTTTACCACTGCCCGTACCGCGACCGATTCACCGCACCTCACCGCCAGCAAAAAAACACCGGGCAGGTGACCAAACCTGCCCGGTGCCCGGCGACCTGTCGTGTTGCTGCAATCAGCCTCAGCCCAGGCGGTTGAGGCACACCACCTTGGGCTGGGTCATTTCCTCATAGGCGAAACGCACCCCTTCGCGGCCCAGGCTGCCGTACTTGAAGCCGCCAAACGGCATGGCATCGAAACGGTAATCGGACGAATCGTTGATCATCACCCCGCCCGCCTCGATCCGCCGCGCGGCGTCCATGGCGATACGCAGGTCATTGGTGAAGATCCCTGCATGCAGGCTGTATTCGGGCTGATTGGCCAAAGCGATGGCCTGATCCAGATCGTCGAACGGTTGCAAGACCACCACTGGCGCAAAGACCTCGTCCTGCCACAGGCGACTGCCGTGGTCGACATTCTCCAGCACCGTGGCGGCGTAACAGGAACCCCGGCGCTGATGCCCACAGAGCAAACGCGCGCCCTGTTGCAGCGCTTCATCCACGACCTTCTGCGCGTTCTGCGCCGCCTGCAGGCTGATCATCGGCCCGATGTCCGTGCTGCTGGCCAGCGGGTCGCCACTGACCTGCTCCCGAGCCAGGCGCACAAAAGCCTCTCGAAACGCCTCATAGATCGAGGCCTGGACCAGCAGGCGCTGGGTGCCGATGCAGTTCTGCCCCGCCGCCCAGAAGGCCCCGGACACGCAGCTTTCCACCGTCGCCGCCAGGTCGCAGTCGGTCATCACGATCACCGGCGCATTGCCTCCCAGGTCCATGGCCAGCTTTTTCAACCCGGCGCTGCGGGCGATCTGCTCCCCGGTGACAAAGCCGCCAGTGAACGACACCATGCGCACCTCACGGGCTTCCACCAGGGCCTTGCCCAGATCCGCACCACCGGTGGCCAGGGTCACCACCGAGGTCGGCAGGCCGGCATCGCGCAAGTAGTCCACCAGCTTGATCGCCGACAGCGGCGCCAGCTCCGAGGGCTTGAGAATCACCCCGTTGCCCCCGGCGATGGCCGGGGCCAGTTTGTGCGCCACCAGGTTCAACGGATCGTTGTAAGGCGTGATCGCCAGGATCAGCCCCAAGGGCTCGCGCGAAAACCAGCCCTGGCGGTTTTCCGAACCTTCATAGGCATCAAACGGCAGCACCTCGCCGGCATTGCGCTTGGCCTCTTCGGCCGACAGCTTGAGGGTGTTGATGCAGCGCTTGACCTCTTTCTGCGCCTGTTTCAGGGTCTTGCCCGCTTCATCGACGATCAACCGGGCGAAATGTTCGGCGTCGCGCTCGATGTTCAGGGCCGCCCGCTCCAGAATCCGTGCCCGCTGATAGCGCGGCAGCGCCGCGCAGTCGCTGACACCCTGGCGGGCTTGCTGCAACAGGTAGGGCACGGCACAGGCCTCAAGGCGTGGCACTGTCCCGATCAGCCGACCATCGAAGGGGCTGCAGACATCAATCGAATCGGCGGCCAGCGCCAGACGTGACAGGTTCATGGGCATGCTCCTAGCGGGCCAAGCGCGACTGGTGGATGTGAATGATGTCCGAGAGCAAGGCAAAGGCGGTCTCGATGCGCCCAGCGCCCGGCCCGGACACCGTCACCGCGCCCAGCAGTTCGGTGTTGAACGACACCGCGTTGATCGCCCCGCCAATGCCCGCCAGCGGATGGGCCAGGGGCAACAGGCGCGGCTCGACACTGGCTTGCAGCGAGCCATCGGCCAGGCGTTGGGCCGAACCGATCAGCTTCCAGCGCGCGCCCTCGGCACGGGCCTGCTCCAGGTCCTTGGCCGTCAGGCCGGAGATACCCCGGCAACTGACATCACTGACGGTCAACTGCGCGTCGAGCAATTCGTTGGCCAGGATCACCACCTTCAAGCGCACGTCAAAGCCTTCGACATCCGCGCTCGGATCGGCCTCGGCATACCCCAGGGCCTGGGCCTCGGCCACCGCTTCGGCAAAGCCCAGGCCGGCCTCCATGCGGGTCAGCACAAAGTTGGAGGTGCCATTGAGAATGCCCTCGAACCCCAGTAGCCCACTGCCGGCCAGGGACTGCTTGGCCATGCGGATCACCGGGGTGCCGCTCATCACCGCGCCTTCGTATTCGAAGGCCGCCAGATTGCGCTGGGCCAGGGCCTTGAGCTCGGCGCTGTGCAGGGCAATGGGGCCCTTGTTGGTGGTCACCACGTGCTTGCCCTGCTCCAGGGCCCAACGGCAGAAGGTACTCGCTGGCTCGCCGTCCACCGGGTTGGTGAAGGTGGCCTCGGCAATGATGTCGGCGCCAGAGTCCTTGATCACCTGTTCGTTGAGCGCCTCCACCTGGCCGCCCGGCAGTTGCGCCAACGCGCCTTTGGTTGCCGGCAGCTTGCTCAGCAGACCGGCGTCCAGTCCCTGGGGAGCGACGATGGAGCCGAGGAACAGATCGCTGATGCCGACGATTTTCAAACTGAAACCCAGCTGTTTTTTCCATGCCTGATTGCGCTCGGCAATCAATTGCGCCAGGGCCCGATTGACCCCGCCGAAGCCCACCAGGGCGATGTTGTATTCAGTCATTTTTGTTGTGTTCCATCCGGGTTGAGAAGCTGATGGACACAAGGTTAGGGGGCTGGCCCGGGCAGTGAAATATGCCGTTTTGCTGTATTTGCTGAGCATTTTGCCCACGCCTGGAGCCAGGTGCGCGGGCATAGAAATATGGCGGGTTGCGCAGGGACGCCTTCGAGAGTGCCTGGTCCTGTATCCCTGGTCCGCCAACCTTGTGCAATCCGTCACCCTTACTCTGTTTGGCGGCAGAAGGTGATGGCTCTGATTGATACAGGAGTAAGCCCCATGAGGACTCTGAATCGATACATGCCGATTACCGGCCACGACTGCAACATTCCCTCGCTGCTGATCGATACCCAGGCCCCCATTGACGTCCTCCACGATGCAGCGGCGTATCGCATTCGCGCTGTGACTCAACTGCTGGAGAACTTCGCGACTTCTGATGACGCGCCCGAAGGTGCAGTGGTTCTGCAGGAAATGTCACTGGTGTGCAGAATTCTGCTGCGCGGCGGGTATGATTTGATGGATTTTACAACAAGGTGAATACAGGAGCAGGTACTTCAGCAAGCAAAAATCGCGGCTTGAAAGTCGCGATTTTTCTCTCGTGCTCTTCGACGCTCAGTTCGCGACAAGATAGTTACTCTTATTTTCAGAAGCAACCCCTCTTCCAGCCAGCACAGTATCATCAACATCAGTTTCTTTACACCAAATATCAGTCAAGAAACATATTCACATCTAATATCAGAAAAACCAAAGCCACTCACAACTTCCTTAAGTCTAAAAACATACTCAGTAAAATCCGGCACAGTGCCAAAAACACAAATTCTATTTATTGAAATAGACAACGATATACAATCTCGACTAATTAAGAACTCCCCTCCAAACCTTCCATCAAAAACCATAGCAATACCAATCCTCCCGAATGGCGAATGAGAGTCGAGAAATTCCTTTAAGTTGAAATGCTCAGCATACTCTTTCTGCCAATCATAAGAGTCAATATCTGATGACAACAAAAATAGAACATCCCCTTCAAAATCAAAACTCCACCCAGAATCAAGTAGTGCCATCACTATATCTTTTGGACTACAAGGCCGAGACAGACTTACATCTACAGATGCTTGGCTACCCATATTAATACTCCTTAAAAAATATCCCTTTTGAACTCAGCCACTCCTTGGCATGCTGAGGAATCGGTGTATTGGAATGGACCTCAAAAGAAGCGCCATTATCTTTAGCTATTCGAGCATGCGCGCCGACATCTGACTTAAACTTATCAAAACCTTTAGATCCGGCTTGAGCATGATCCTCCCAGTATCGGCCAGATTTAGCCTCGTACCATATAGAGTTATTCGCTCCATAAGCCCCGTCAAACTCTCGTCCTTTCGTCGAAAAGCTTGGTTTTCCACCCAGTTCTTTATAAAGATAGTTTTCAAAATCCTGTCCGATTAAACCTTTTGCAGCTCCATCTTCACTATACATCACCCCCGGATTCAGCTTGTGCTCCGGAGTCACATAGGCACCATCCTTCTGCACCCCATCCAGTTGAGTACCGCCGGTATGTGGCGTTGTAACAACTCCGCCACCCTCAGCGTAGCCTCCACTGGCAGGAATCCCTCCTGACGTATCAACAATCGGACTGACCAGCTTTCGGTTTTCGTCATCAAGCAGGTGAATTGGAAACGGCATGTGGGTTACCAACTCCCAAAGCCCCATCGAAACCCTCAGCCGGCTCTGCACTTGCTCCTTTGTTTCAGAGACGCCCCGGCTGACACTTTCAATCATGGAGTTGGCCGCGTTAAGCATCCGCGCTTGATTTTCAGGTGTGGACGCTTGATAAGCCAGTGCGCCAACCAGGGCAAGCATAACCCCCGAACTAGCGAGCCCCTGAGCATAGTTATTTGCGCCTGCAGGAGAATCGCTGAGGCGGCCGATGAGCGCTGTCAGTTCAACTGACTTCTCAGGGCTCTGACGGGCAATTTCCTGCATGCGAGCGACGAGAAGCTTTTCCCCGTCAGATTTTGGATCTCCGAACTTCTGCTTGAGTCGAAACTCAATAGCCTCCGCACGTCTGTTCTCATCCTTGCTGAAGGCTTTTAGGTAGTTTTCAGTTTCTACCAAGACTCTATTAATTTCTTCGGATGTGCCCTGAAGATTGTCTGGCGACGCGATTAGAACGCCCATGCTGGCCAAGAGAAGGGTCAGCTTTACCATCGTCTCCCGGCTTTTTTCCCCATACAACTCAACACTCTTCTTCCACTGTTCGTACGTCTTCTTCGGGCTCGCCACCGCTCCAAGGGAAGAACTGCTCGCATACAAATCCGTACGCGACTCCTCATCCTTGGTGATCTCATACGCCTTGCTCACATCCCGGTTCAGCCCGGCCGTTGAATCGGCCCCGGTCTCGGCATCCTTGCGCACCACGATCTCGCCCGCCCCGACGGTGGCGCGCAC
>NZ_FMWW01000011.1:0-42197 GCF_900103205.1 Pseudomonas sp. NFPP12 | reverse complement strand
ACTGGCGAACCGGTCACTGGCGCAGTCACCGATGCGGTGTAAACGACGGTGCCACCCTCAGCCACGCTTGGTGTTGCGGTCAGGCTGACGGTCGAAGTATCGATAGTGTCTGTGACGTCGGTAACTGCCGGAGCCGGGTCGGTGACCAGGTTTTCGAAATTGCCGCCATCGGCCTTGGTGATGGTGACTTCAACCTTGCCCGCGTCCTTGTAGACGTCATCGGCAGGGGCCGCGACGGTGGCAGTACCGGAAGTGGCACCGGCAGCGATGGTGATCACTGCGCCGTTGCTCAGGGTCACGGTGACCGGGGTGCCAGCAGGGTTGGTCAGGGTCGCGGTGTAGACGATGGAGCCGCCTTCGGCCACGGTATCGGTGGCCGACAGGCTCAGGCCGGTGTCGTCGATGCTGTCGATCACGGTGGTGACCGCTTTGTCTGGGCTGGGTTGCAGGTTCTCGAAGTTGCCGCCTTCAGCCTTGGTGATACCGACTTCGATGGTCTCGCCGTTCTTGTAGACGTCATTGGCTGGCGCCGGGACGTCGATCGAGCCACTGGACTTGCCCGCTTCGATAGTGATCACCGAGCCGTTGGACAGGGTGATGGTCACCGGAGTCTGTGCCGGGTTGGTGAGGGTGGCGGTGTAGGTGATCTGCCCGCCCTCGGTAACGCTGGTATCAGCGGTAAGACTGACGGTGGTGGTGTCGATGGTGTCGGTGACCTGGGTGACCGCCGGGGTCGGGTTGACCGTTACCAGCAGGCCGCCACCGCCGGTGGTGCCGGTCACGCTGACGCTGATCTGGCCCGGGTCGATATAGACGTTGTCCTGGGGCGCCAGGGGCACCTGCACGCTGCCAGTGGTCTGGCCGGCGCTGATGACGATGACCGCGCCATTGGACAGGGTCACGGTCAGGTCGGTAAGTGGCGCCTGGGTCAGGGTCGCGGTGTACACCAGGGTGCCACCGGCTTCGGTAATGGTTGGGGTGGCGCCCAGGGTCAGGGTGGCCGGGCGCAGGGAGTCACTCCCGCTGCCGTTGCCATTGCCCAGGCCGCCATTGTTGGTCAGGCCGCCAAAGGTGTTGTCCTGGGTCGAGTTGGCCAGCCCCAGGCCAGCGGTGGGGAAACCGATGGTCGGGTCGACCCGGCCCGCAGTCTCTTCCAACTGCACAAAACTGTGGCCACCACCGGCCGCGCCGCCATTCCCCGCGGCGGTCGGGCCGGCGGCGGTGGCTTCCAGGTCGGTGGTCGGGTCGGCGCCGGCGGCGATGGCCTGCTGCAGTTCTGCCACCGAAGGGGCGGCCTGAGCGGTGGCCTGTGCCAGGTCCGTGCTGGAGTCCGGTGCGGCACCGCTCCACTGGGTGTCACGCCCCAGGTCCAGAGTGCGCCCGTCGGTCAACTCCAGGGTGACGGCCCCGGCCGGGCCGGTGTCTACCTGGTCACCCACGAACAGGCGGTCCCCTTCAATGAGTACGCGTCGGATCCCTTCCGGGGAAACCACGAAAACTTGGCCGACAATGCTTTTGACGATGGCAACAACACTGCTCATTGGGGACTCTCCGGTGTACCGCTCAGTCGACTTCCATGTACCGGCTTGGGCGCGGGCCGCAACTCAGTCAGGACGTACTAGGTGTGTAATTGGGAACGGGTAATTGACAGAACTACCGTCAAAAGTTTGGCTATATTTTTTGGGTATTAACTTTATGCCAAACTATTGACCTTATGGACGCCATCCTAAACAATCGCCGAATTAATGTCACATTGATATTCACGCGGTAACCTGACTTGAAGTATGTGAACCAGTTCTTAGTTTGAACTTTCCGACGGACGGTTGTTTTGGTTGTAATAAATCGATGTGGTGCCACGTTCTGACGTGATTCTGGACACGCTGTCCGAGGGAAATTCTTACCATGCGTTTTCATCTGTTCAAGGCCCTGCCCTTTGCCTTAGCCGCCAGCTTTGTGCAGGCTCAAACCCTTCCTGAAGCCATGCAGAAAGCACTGGATGTGCACCCGGAAATCCAAGCCGGCGTTAACAGCCGTCTGGCTGCTGACTACCAGTTGAAAGCCGCCAAAGGTGGCTATCTGCCACGAGTGGACATGCTAGCTGGCTATGGTCGTGAAGGGACGGATAACCCTACGACTCGTGCGGGTACAGGCAGCAATCACTGGGAAACCTTGAACCGCGGCGAGTCAAGTTTGCGTCTGCAACAGATGGTTTTTGACGGTTTTGCCACGTCTAGCGAAGTCGGGCGTCAACAAGCCACCGTCAACTCCCGCGCCTACTCCCTGCTGGGCACCTCCGAGCGCACGGCCCTGACCGTGGCCCAGGTCTATCTGGATGTGCTGACCCGCCGTCAATTCGTGCAACTGGCGGAAGACAACCTGCGCAATCACGAGCGTATCTACGACCAGATCAAGCTGCGCACCCAGCGTGGCGTGGGTAGCGGCGCCGACCTTGACCAGGCTGAAGCGCGGATGGCCCAGGCCCGCAACAACCTGATCACCGAGCAGACCAACCTCGCCGACGCCCAGACCAACTACCTGAGTGCCGTCGGAGAAATGCCGGACCAGCTGGAGCGCCCTGCCAGTTTTATGGCGATGTTGCCGGCCAACCTCGACGAGGCCCGGCACCAGATGCTGGAAAACAGCCCGATCCTGCGTTCCGCCGAGTCCGATATCGTCGCTGCCGAGAAGCAGTACGATGCCGCCAAGTCGGCGTTCTATCCGCGCTTCGACGCGGAGCTGGGGCGTACTGCCGACAACGACCTGGATGGCCAGAACGGCCACAACAATGAATGGCAGGCGATGTTGCGCATGCGCTTCAACCTGTTCGCCGGCGGCAGCAACAAGGCCGACCTGGAGTCCAAGGCCTACCAGTCCAACCAGGCGCTGGATATCCGCAACAACGCCCTGCGGGTGCTGAACGAGGAACTGGGCCTGGCCTGGAACGCCTTGAACAACGCCAACGCCCAGGTGCCGATCGCCCAGCAATACGTGGATCACAGCACCAGCGTGCGGACCGCCTACCAGAAGCAGTTCAGCCTGGGTGAACGTACCCTGCTGGACTTGCTCGACAGTGAAAACGAGTTGTTCACCGCCTCCCGGCGCCTGGCCGAGATCCAGAACATTCAGTTATTTACTCAATATCGAATCAAGGCGACCATGGGCGAGTTGCTCAAAAGCCAGGGAGTGGTGGCACCTATGGCCTCCGTCGTGCAAAGCGATGTGAAGCCCAAGGTCCAGCTGCCCGGGATGAATTGAGCTAATTTCATCCAACCAGCCAGTCAAGAGTGTCGAGCGTGGAATCAGAAGTCAGTGTGCAACTCAGTCATGATCCACGCGGCATGCATGACGATCCCCTTCTGGATGGTTTGCTGACCCTCTGCTTCCTGCACCAGAAGCCCGCCAGTGCGGCGATGCTGACCACCGGCCTGCCCTTGCCATCCCAGCGCCTGAGCGCCGAGCTGCTGCCCCGGGCCGCGGCCCGGGCCGGGCTGCAGGGCCGGGTGCTGCGGCGCAAGCTCGAACAGATTCCAGCCATCGCCATGCCCGCCCTGTTGCTGCTCAAGGACGGTCGCAGCGCGGTGCTGCTGGGCTGGCAGGGTGAAGACCAGGCGCGGCTGCTGCTCAGCGAAAGTGATGGCGGCGAAGTCTGTGTCGACCGCCAGTTGCTGGCCGACGATTACAGCGGCCAGGTGTTCTTCGCCCAGCCCCAGCACAAGTTCGACGTCAACCACGGGTCGCTGATCCCCCGCGCCCGTTCGTGGTTTCGCGACACCCTCAAGCGCTCGCGCTGGCTGTATGCCGACGCCATTGCCGCGAGCCTGCTGATCAACATCATCGCCATGGCCGCGCCGTTGTTCGTGATGAACGTCTATGACCGGGTGGTGCCGAACCAGGCCACCTCGACCCTGTGGGTGCTGTCCATCGGCATCATCGGCGCCTACATCTTCGACCTGATCCTCAAGGGCCTGCGCAGCCTGTGCCTGGACCTGGCGGGAAAGAAGACCGACCTGATCATTTCCGCCACGCTGTTCGAGCGCATCGTCGGCATGGCCATGAAGTACCGCCCGGCACGGGTCGGCAGCTTCGCCCAGAACATCCATGAGTTTCAGAGCCTGCGGGACTTTCTCGCATCCCTGACCCTCACCAGCCTGATCGACCTGCCGTTCACCCTGCTGATCTTCCTGGTGATCGCCATCCTTGGCGGGCATCTGGTGTGGATTCCGGTGCTGGCCTTCCCGATTGCCCTGTGCATCGGCTATGCCCTGCAGAAGCCGCTGGTGGCGACCATGGAAAAGACCATGGCCCTGGGGGCCGAGCGCCAGTCGAGCCTGATCGAGACCCTGGCCGGCCTGGACGCGGTCAAAGTCAACAACGCCGAGAGCGAGCGCCAGTACCAGTGGGAGCAGACCATCGGCACCCTCAGCCGGCTTGAGCTGCGGGTGAAGATGCTGTCCAGCCTGGCGATGAACATCACCTTGCTGATCCAGCAACTGGCCGGGGTGATCATGATCATCTTCGGCGTGTACCAGATCATCGACGGCAACCTCAGCATGGGCGGCCTGATCGCCTGCTACATGCTCAGCGGTCGGGCCCTGAGCCCGCTGGCTTCGCTGTCCGGGCTGCTGACCCGCTACCAGCAGGCGCGGGTCACCATGACCTCCGTGGACCAGATGATGGAGCTGCCCCAGGAGCGCAATTTCGACGAGCGCCCCCTGAGCCGCAGCGTGCTGCAGGGCGCCATCGAGTGCCGGCAACTGAGCTTTACCTACCCGGGGCAGCAGAACCCGGCGCTGAAGAACATCAACCTGATGATCAAGCCGGGGGAAAAGGTCGGCATCATCGGCCGCAGCGGCTCCGGCAAGAGCTCCCTGGCCAAGTTGCTGGTGGGGCTTTACCAGCCGGACTCCGGTGCCCTGCTGGTGGACGGTGTGGACATCCGCCAGATCGACGTCAGCGAACTGCGTCACAACATCGGCTACGTGCCCCAGGACATCCAGCTGCTGGCCGGGACCCTGCGTGACAACCTGACTTCCGGTGCCCGCTATGTCGAGGACGAACTGGTGCTGCAGGCCGCGGAACTGGCGGGGGTCCATGAGTTTGCCAGGCTGCACCCGCAGGGCTATGAATTGCAGGTGGGCGAGCGCGGGCAGAACCTTTCCGGTGGCCAGCGGCAGAACGTCGCCCTGGCTCGCGCGCTGTTGCTCAACCCACAGATCCTGCTGCTCGACGAGCCCACCAGCGCCATGGACAACACCGGCGAAGAGCGCTTGAAACAGCGCCTGGAGGCGGTGGTGCAGAGCAAGACCGTGGTACTGGTCACCCACCGGGCGTCGTTGCTGTCGCTGGTGGACCGGCTGTTGGTGGTGGACCGTGGACAAATCCTGGCCGATGGCCCGAAAGCGGTGGTGATGGAAGCGTTGAAGAAGGGGCAGATCAGTGTTGCTTAAGTCGGGATTCAAGGACTCGATCCGTCGCTATTTCAAAGGCACCGATTCGCTCCAGGGGCAGCCGCTGCCCGAGGTCAACAAGGCACTGATCGAAGATGCGCCGCGGGTTATCCGCCTGACCATCTGGGGCATCATCGCGTTCTTCCTGTTCCTGGTGCTGTGGGCCAACTTCGCGGTGATCGACGAAGTAACCAAGGGCGAGGGCAAGGCGATTCCTTCCTCCAAGCTGCAGAAGATCCAGAACCTGGAAGGCGGCATCGTCTCCGAGCTGTACGTCAAGGAAGGCCAGATAGTCGAGGCCGGCGCGCCGCTGATTCGCCTCGACGACACGCGCTTCCAGTCCAACGTCGGCGAGACCGAGACCGTGCGCCTGTCCATGCTGCTGCGGGTCGAGCGCCTGAGCGCCGAGGTGGATGAACGCGAGTTGAATTTCCCCGCCGAGGCGGTCAAGGAAGCGCCGGGCCAGGCGGCCAGTGAGAAATCCCTGTACCAGAGCCGTCGCCAGCAACTGCATGACGAGATCGGTGGCCTCCAGGAACAGCTGATCCAGAAGCAGCAGGAACTGCGCGAGTTCACCTCCAAGCAGGCGCAATACCGCCAGCAACTGGGTCTGCAGCGCCAGGAAATCGCCATGTCCGAGCCGCTGGTGGCCCAGGGCGCGGTGTCGCCGGTGGAAGTGCTGCGGCTCAAGCGTGCCGAAGTGGAAACCCGTGGCCAGCTGGACGCGACCACCCTGGCGATCCCTCGCGCCGAATCGGCGATCAAGGAAGTGCAGCGCAAGATCGATGAAACCCGCGGCAAGTTCCGCAGCGAGGCCCTGACCCAGCTCAACGAAGCGCGCACCGAACTGAACAAGGCCAGCGCCACCGGCAAGGCCCTGGAAGACCGGGTCAGCCGCACCCTGGTGACCTCGCCGGTACGCGGTATCGTCAAGCAGCTGATGGTCAACACCATCGGCGGGGTGATCCAGCCGGGCAGCGACATGGTGGAAATCGTCCCCCTGGACGACACCCTGCTGGTGGAAGCCAAGATCCGTCCCCAGGACATCGCCTTCCTGCACCCGGGGCAGGAAGCGGTGGTCAAGTTCAGCGCCTATGACTACACCATCTACGGTGGCCTCAAGGCCCGCCTGGAACAGATCGGCGCCGATACCATCACCGATGAAGACAAGAAGACCACCTACTACATGATCAAGCTGCGCACCGACCGCAGCCACTTGGGCACCGATGAAAAGCCGCTGCTGATCATCCCCGGCATGGTGGCCTCGGTGGACATCATCACCGGCAAGAAAAGCATCCTCAGCTACCTGCTCAAGCCGATCATCCGCGCCCGCGCCGAAGCCCTGCACGAACGCTGATCCATGTAAGAAACCACCTGCCAGCCTTGTAGGAGCTGGTTTGCCAGCGAAGGGGCCTTGAGAGCGCCTTCGTCGGCAAGCTCACTCCTGCAGCCTGTGTCATGGAGCCGTCGACAGCGCGCCGTCCGCAAGCGCCATGGGCTCCATCGATGGCGTACCGTCCCCAAGCGGTCCATCGGTTGAATCAACATATCGTTATTCAATAACGGTATTTAAATTCGTTTTCTTATATCTATAAAGTTGACTCCCTGCGTACCTGCCGACCAATCGGCGCGCCGCACGAAATGAACCCACACGGGATCTCCGTGAGTTTCTGATCGACGCGCGCGCCCTGGGCGCGCCTGCGCGGGAGTTTCAGTCATGTCTGCATCAGCCAGTGCCGCCTCCATTGCCGCACAAGCTTTCGAAATCCGGCCCTTGAATGGGGCTGTAGGCGCCGAGATCGTCGGCCTCGACCTGTCCCGGCCAGTCAACGACCAGGACTTCGCCCGCATCCACCGCGCCCACCTGGACCATCACGTAGTGGTGTTCCGCGACCAGCGCATCAGCCCCGAACAGCAGATTGCCTTCAGCCGTCGCTTCGGTGTGTTGCAGATTCATGTGCTCAAGCAGTTTCTGCTGGCCGGACACCCGGAAATCCTCATCGTTTCCAACATCATCGAGAATGGCCAGTCCATCGGCCTGGGGGACGCCGGCAAGTTCTGGCACTCGGACCTCTCCTACAAGGAGCTGCCGAGCCTGGGCTCGATGCTGCACGCCCAGGAACTGCCAGCCGAAGGGGGCGACACCCTGTTCGCCAACATGCACCAGGCCTGGGACAACTTGCCCGAGGCGCTGCGCAAGGCGGTCGAGGGGCGCAGCGCCGCCCACTCCTACACGGCGCGCTACAGCGAGACCAAGTTCGAGGGCAACTGGCGCCCGACCCTGACCCCGGAGCAACTGGCCCAGGTCGCCGAGGTGGTGCACCCGGTCGTGCGCACTCACCCGGAAAACGGCCGCAAGGCGTTGTTTGTCAGCGAAGGCTTCACCACCCGCATCGTTGGCCTGCCGGAAGACGAAAGCGCCCAGTTGCTGGCCGAGCTGTATGCCCACAGCGTGCTGCCGGACAACATCTACCGCCATCAATGGCAGCTCCACGACCTGGTGTTCTGGGACAACCGCTCGCTGATCCACCTGGCCGCCGGTTGCCCGAGCCATCTGCGCCGCAAGCTGTATCGCACCACCATCCAGGGCGACGCCCCTTACTGATCAGCCAGGCACGGCAGGAGAACCAGCATGTCCTTATCCATTCCCTTCATTCCCCGCCTCGGCAGACTGGCCACGGCCATCGGCCTGGGTTTCAGCCTGCTGGCCGGCAGCCTGGTCGCGCCTGCGCCGGCCCAGGCCGAAGGCGAGATCCGCATCGCTGAACAGTTCGGTATCGTCTACCTGCTGCTCAATGTGGTGCGCGACCAGAACCTGATCGAAAAGCACGGCAAGGAGCAGGGCATCGACATCAAGGTCGACTGGACCCAGCTGTCCGGCGGCGCGGCGGTCAACGACGCGCTGCTGTCGGGCTCCATCGACATTGCCGGGGCCGGCGTCGGGCCGCTGCTGACCATCTGGGATCGCACCCACGGCCGGCAGAACGTCAAGGCCGTAGCCTCTCTGGGTAACTTTCCCTACTACCTGGTGAGCAACAATCCCAAGGTCAAGACCATCGCCGACTTCACCGAAAAGGACCGCATTGCGGTACCGGCGGTGGGGGTCTCGGTGCAATCGCGCTTCCTGCAATACGCCGCCGCCAAGCAATGGGGCGACAAGGAATTCAATCGCCTGGACAAGTACACCATCGCCGTTCCCCACCCGGACGCCACCGCCGCGCTGATTGCCGGCGGCACCGAGCTGACCGGGCACTTCTCCAACCCGCCATTCCAGGACCAGGCCCTGGAGAACCCCAATGTGCACGTGGTGCTCAATACCTACGACCTGCTGGGGCCCAACTCGCCGACGGTGCTGTTCGCCACCGAGAAATTCCGCAACGACAACCCCAAGACCTACAAGGCCTTCGTCGAAGCCCTGGCCGAAGCGGCCGAGTTCGCCCAGCACGACAAGGGCGCAGCCGCCGATACCTACCTGCGCGTGACCAAGGCCAAGATCGACCGCGCCGCCTTGCTGAAGATCATCGACAACCCGCAGTTCGAGTTCAGCGTGACACCGAAAAACACCTACCCGCTGGCGGAATTCCTCTACCGGGTCGGTGCGATCAAGAACAAGCCCGAGTCGTGGAAGGACTACTTCTTCCAGGATGCCAAACCGTTGCAGGGGAGCTGATCGCCATGAACGCCCCCTTGCCAGGCCACACGGCCAGCAATCGCGCTGCCATCGCCCAGGCGCTGTTGGCGGTGGAACAAGTCAGCCTGGAATACCGCACCCCACAGCGGGTGGTGCGGGCCACCCACCAGGTGAGTTTCGAGGTTGATCCGGCCGACCGCTTTGTCCTGCTGGGGCCTTCAGGCTGCGGCAAGTCGACCCTGCTCAAGGCCGTGGCCGGGTTCATCCAGCCCTGTGAGGGCGAGATTCGCCTGCAAGGCCAGCGCGTCAGCCAGCCCGGGCCGGATCGTATCGTGGTGTTCCAGGAGTTCGACCAGTTGCCCCCCTGGAAAACCGTGAAGCAGAACGTGATGTTTCCCTTGCTGGCGTCGAAGACCCTCGGCCGCCGCGAGGCCGAAGAGCGTGCCCTGGAATACCTGGAAAAAGTCGGCCTGGCGGCTTTCGCCGATGCCTATCCGCATACCCTGTCCGGTGGCATGAAGGCCCGGGTGGCGATCGCTCGCGCGCTGGCCATGCAGCCGAAGATCCTGCTGATGGACGAACCTTTCGCCGCCCTCGACGCCCTGACCCGACGCAAGATGCAGGAGGAGTTGCTGCGGCTCTGGGAGGAGGTGCGCTTCACCTTGCTGTTCGTCACTCACTCCATCGAGGAAGCGCTGGTGGTGGGCAATCGCATCCTCCTGTTGTCGCCTCATCCGGGGCGCGTGCGGGCGGAAGTCCACAGCCACCAATACGACCTGCAGAGCCTCGGTGGCGTGGCCTTTCAGCAGACCGCGCGGCGCATCCACCGCTTGCTGTTCGATGAAGGCCAATCGCCGGAAACTGAAACCGAGCTGGATTTCGCCGATATCCGTATCGCTTATTGAGCCGTCAGGCCACCGTTGAACGAGGAATGCCCGATGAGCCACTCATCCCCTGCGCGCGAGGAATACGAAGTTGTCCTGCAGCCCTTGCTGCAAGTGCCCCTGGAGCGCGAGCTGCCCCTGGGGCAGCGCCTCTGGCAACAAGGCTGGTTGCGCAAGAGCCTGATCCTGGTCCTGCTGGCGCTGCTCTGGGAAGCCGTGGCCCGTTACCAGAACAACGACCTGCTGCTACCGAGTTTTCTGCAAACTGCCAGCGCTCTTTACCAGGGCCTGCTCAGCGGCGAATTGCTGGGCAAGGTGGGCATTTCCCTGGTGGTGCTGCTCAAGGGCTACCTGATCGGCATCGTCCTGGCGTTTGCCTTGACCACCCTGGCGGTCTCGACCCGGCTTGGCCGTGACCTGCTGAGCACCCTGACCTCGATGTTCAATCCGCTGCCGGCCATTGCCCTGCTGCCCCTGGCGCTGCTGTGGTTCGGCCTGGGGCAGAACAGCCTGATCTTCGTGCTGGTGCATTCGGTGCTTTGGGCTTTGGCCTTGAACACCTATGCCGGGTTTCTCGGGGTTTCCGAAACCCTGCGCATGGCCGGGCGCAACTACGGCCTCAAGGGCCTGCGCCTGGTGCTGTTCATCCTGATCCCGGCGGCGCTGCCGTCGATTCTCGCCGGGTTGAAGATCGGCTGGGCTTTCGCCTGGCGCACCCTGATCGCTGCCGAGCTGGTGTTCGGCGCCACCAGCGGCAAGGGTGGCCTGGGCTGGTACATCTTCCAGAACCGAAATGAGTTGTACACCGACAAGGTGTTTGCCGGGCTGGCAGTGGTGATCCTCATCGGCCTGCTGGTGGAAAACCTGATCTTCGACACCCTGGAGCGGATCACGGTAAAACGCTGGGGCATGCAGCGCTGAGCTACCTCGTCCGCCAGCCCCCCGACCGTAGGAGCTGGCCTGCCAGCGAAAGCGTCCTCAAGGGCTATGCAAGGTTCGAGGGCCCATTCGCCGGCAAGCCGGCTCCTACGCGGCTAGTGGGTTCACGGGTAAGGATTGATCTCCCTCATTTTCCTAGGCGCCAAGCCTGCTAGCATTGCGCCTGGATCATCCCTGACCAGTCACGAGTGCTCAGCATGCAACTTCCGGACATGAACCTTCTGGTGGCCCTCGACGCCCTGCTCGACGAGGGCAGCGTGGTGGGCGCGGCGCGGCGCATGAACCTCAGCCCGGCGGCCATGAGCCGGACCCTGACGCGGATCCGCGACGCCCTCGGCGACCCGGTGCTGGTACGTGCCGGACGCGGCCTGGTGCCCACCCCCAAGGCCCTGGAACTGCGCAGCCAGGTGCGCGATGTAGTGGAGCAGGCGGCGCTGGTGTTCCGCTCGGCGGACAAGGTCGACCTGGGTTCCCTGCAGCGGCGCTTCAACGTGCGCGCCAACGATTTTTTCGTCGGCGTGTATGGCGGTCGCCTCATCGATACCCTGGAGCGTCAGGCGCCCTTGTGCGAGCTGCGCTTCGTGCCCGAAGGCGATGGCGATGACGAGGCCCTGCGGGAGGGAAGGATCGACCTGCGGATTAGCAACACCCGGCCCCTGACCCCGGAAGTCAAGGTGCAGAACCTGTTCACCACCGCTTTTGTCGGCCTGGTGCGCGAAGGCCACCCGCTGTTGGACGAAGACATCACCGCCGAGCGTTTTGCCGCGTTTCCCCATATCAGCATGTCTCGCCGGGGCATAGCCCGTGGACCTATCGATGCGGCCCTGGCCGAGCAGGGCCTGGAGCGCCGGGTGCCGCTGATTGCCCCGAGCTTCCACGCCGCCATGTTCATGCTGCCGGATTCGGACCTGATTTTGCCGGTGCCCCAGGAAACCCTGCTCAGCGTCTCGCGCCTGGGCCTGCGCTTGCGTTCGTTCGTGCTGCCGATTTCCCTGCCGACCCTGGTTTTGACCCAGGCCTGGCATCCGCGCTACGACAAGGACCCGGCGCACAAGTGGTTTCGCGAAACCCTGCGCACCTCCTGCCAGGCCACCTGGCAAGAAGCCCAGCCGACCTCCTCGTAGGAGCCGGCTTGCCGGCGAAAGCGGTCTTGAGGGCCCCTTCGCTGGCAAGCCAGCTCCTACGGTCAACAGGGTGAATCATTGCGTCTGACGCACTTATAAACTGTCGATAAGTCAGTTTTCGTCAGCATCGGCTGTTCATAAACTGCTCTGGTTTTCTTGTCTGGAGCAGTATTTCCATGAGTTCCCTCGCTGTCGCTGCGCCTGCTTCGGTTGAAGCCGCCAGCAAGCCGGCAGCCATTGCACCGCCGGTGTTCGGGCCGCGGATCATCATCGGCCTGGTGGGCGTGCTGCTGGCGGTGCTGGTCTCGGGCCTCAACGAGATGGTGACCAAGATCGCCCTGGCGGACATTCGTGGTGCGCTGTTCATCGGCTACGACGAAGGCACCTGGCTGGTGGCCTGCTACACCGCCACCTCGGTGGCGGCCATGGCCTTCGCGCCCTGGTGTTCGGTGACCTTTTCCCTGCGGCGCTTCACCCTGTGTGCCATTGGCCTTTTCACCCTGCTGGGGGTGCTGTGCCCCTTCGCCCCGAACTACGAAAGCCTGTTGCTGCTGCGCACCCTGCAAGGCCTGGCCGGCGGCGCGCTGCCACCGATGCTGATGACCGTGGCCCTGCGGTTCCTGCCGGCCAACGTCAAGCTCTACGGCCTGGCCGGCTATGCCCTGACCGCCACCTTCGGTCCTAGCCTGGGCACGCCCCTGGCGGCACTCTGGACCGAGTACGTGGGCTGGCAATGGGCGTTCTGGCAGGTGGTGCTGCCTTGCCTGCTGGCGATGGCGGCGGTGGCCTACGGCCTGCCCCAGGACCCGCTGCGCCTGGAGCGTTTCAAGCAGTTCAACTGGCGCGGCCTGCTGCTGGGCTTTCCGGCGATCTGCATGCTGGTGATCGGTATCCTGCAGGGCAACCGCCTGGACTGGTTCGAGTCGCCGCTGATCTGTGTGCTGCTGGCCGGCGGGCTGGTGCTGCTGGTGCTGTTCATGATCAACGAATGGTCGCAGCCGATTCCCTTCTTCAAGCTGCAGATGCTCGGCATCCGCAACCTGTCCTTCGCCCTGCTGACCCTGGCCGGGGTGCTGGTGGTACTGACGGCGGTGATCATCATCCCGTCCGCCTATCTGGCTCAGGTCCAGGGCTACCGGCCGTTGCAGACCGCCCCGGTGATGCTGGTGATGGCCCTGCCGCAACTGCTTGCGCTGCCCCTGGTGGCAGCACTGTGCAACCTGCGCTGGGTCGATTGCCGCTGGGTGCTGGGGATCGGCCTGGGCATGCTGGTGCTGTCCTGTCTGGGCGGTACGCACCTGACCTCGGCCTGGATCCGTGACGACTTCTATGTGCTGCAACTGCTGCAGATCTTCGGCCAGCCCATGGCAGTGCTGCCATTGCTGATGCTTTCCACCGGCAGTATCACCCCGATGGAAGGGCCTTTTGCCTCGGCGTGGTTCAACACTGTGAAAGGCCTGGCGGCGGTGATCGCCACCGGTGTGCTGGATGTGCTGACCACCCGCCGCCTGCATTTTCATTCGACCATGCTGGTGGACAGCCTGGGCAACTCGCCTCTGGTGGACGACGGCGTCGCCGGCCTGGCCCGGCGCCTGCACCAGCAGGCCGTGGTGCTGACCTCCGCCGACCTCTACTACTGCATGGCAGGGCTGGCCGCTGTGCTGATCCTGCTGATTTTCTGGCTGCCGACGCGGATCTACCCACCGCGGGCGCCGACTTGAACGAGACCTTTGTCATGACGACCCAGAACAAACACAAAATCGCCATTGCGGTAGCGGCAGTGGCGGCCCTTGGCGTGTTGGCCTACCTGGCGCTGCCGGGGCTGTTCGGCCGCGCCGGCGAGCAGACCACCAACGACGCTTTCATCGCCGCCGACTACACCCTGGTGGCCCCGCGCGTGGCGGGGTTCATCAAGGAAGTGCTGGTGGAAGACAACCAGCAGGTTAAGGCCGGGCAACTGCTGGCCCTGATCGACGACCGTGACCTGCGGGCCGCGGCCCAGGCGGCGGATGCCGAGACCCTGGTGGCCAAGGCGCAGTTGCAGAACGCCCGGGCGACCCTGGACCGGCAGAGTTCGGTGATCGCCCAGGCCCAGGCTGCCTTGAGCGCGGCCCAGGCCGAGCGAGCCTTTGCCGAGCATGAACTGAACCGCTACAACCACCTGGCCGGGGTCGGCGCCGGCACGGTGCAGAACGCCCAGCAGGCCCGGACCCGCATCGACCAGGCCAGCGCCCGGCTGGCCACCGCCACCGCAGCCCTGGCGGCGGAGCGCAAGCAGGTGGAGATCCTCACCGCCCAGCGCGACGCCGCGGAAGGTGGCTTGAAACGTGCCCAGGCGGCCCTGGAAATGGCCAGCTACGAGTTGTCCTACACGCGCATCGTGGCGCCGGTGGACGGCATGGTCGGCGAGCGTGCGGTGCGGGTCGGTGCCTATGTCACCCCGGGCAGCAAGATCCTTGCCGTGGTACCGCTGCAGCAGGCCTATGTACTGGCCAACTTCCAGGAAACCCAGCTGACGGCCATGCATGCCGGGCAGGTGGTGGAGGTGCGGGTCGACAGCCTGGGCGGCGAGACCCTGCATGGTCGGGTGGAAAGCCTGGCCCCGGCCACCGGTGTGACCTTCGCCGCGGTGAAGCCGGATAACGCCACCGGCAACTTCACCAAGGTGGTGCAGCGCATTCCGGTGAAGATCCTTCTGGAACCCAACCAGCCGTTGGCCGAGCGGTTGCGGGTGGGCATGTCGGTGGAAGCCAGCGTGGACACCCACAGCTCTGCCACTAGCGCCCGCGAGGTGACCCAGCGATGAGCCGCGAACGCAGCCGTCACAGACGCTCCCACGGGCTCCGCACTCTGCTGGCGCTGAGCCTGCTGTCCCTGGCCGCGTGCAATGTCGGCCCGGATTTCCAGAGGCCCCAGGCGACCCAGGTCCAGGCCTGGTCTGCCCCGGCCCAGGCCGCTGCCAGCCAGGCGGTGGACAGTGCCATGCAGGAGCGCTGGTGGGAGGTGTTCAACGACCCGCAACTGTCGGCCCTGAGCCGTCGCGTCCTGAGCGATAACCTCGACCTGCAACTGGCCACCAGCCGTTTGCAGCAGAGCCGGGCGGCGCGCCAGGTCATCACTGCCGAACGCTATCCGAGCACCTCGGCCAATGGCGGCTACGGGCGCAAGCGCAACAGTGCCGAGGGCCTGAACGACCCTTCGGGGAACAACGGAAAATCGGCCTTCAATCTCTGGGAAGCGGGCTTCTCCGCCTCCTGGGAGCTGGATTTCTGGGGCCGGGTGCGGCGCGAAACCGAGGCCGCCGACGCGACCCTGGAAGTGGCGGAGAACGACCGGCGCGGGGTGCTGTTGTCGGTGCTGGCGGAAACCGCCCAGGACTACATCCAACTGCGCGGCGTGCAGAGCACCCGGGCGGTCACCGAGCAGAACCTCGAGGTCGCCCGGCACAGCCTGAAACTCTCGCAACTGCGCCTGGCCGACGGCGTGGCCACCGACCTGGACGTGGCCGAAGCCGCCGCCCAGGTCGCCACCATCGAGGCTCAACTGCCGGAGCTGCAACAGCGCCAGGCGCAGCTGATCAATGCCCTGAGCCTGCTGCTGGGGGAGCCACCCCAGGCCTTGCACCAGGAACTGGCCAGCGATGCGCCAGTGCCGCAACCGCCATCCCAGGTGGCTATCGGCCTGCCTTCGCAACTGGCCGAGCGGCGTCCGGATATCCGCCAGGCCGAGGCGCGCCTGCATGCAGCCACGGCCAGCATCGGTGTGGCCAAGGGCGATTTCTATCCGCGCATTACCCTGTCCGGCAACTTCGGCTCCCAGGCCCTGCAACTGGCGGACTTCGGTTCCTGGAGTTCGCGGCAGTTCGGCATCGGCCCGCAGTTCAGCCTGCCGCTGTTCGATGGCGGCCGCCTGCGGGGCATGCTCCAGTTGCGCGAGGCCCAGCAGCAGGAAGCAGCCCTGGCCTACCAGCAGACGGTGCTGCGGGCCTGGCACGAAATCGACGACCAACTGACCCGCTACAACGCCAGCCAGTTGCGCCGCGACAGCCTGGCCGAAGCGGTGCGGCAGAACCAGATCGCCCTGCGCACGGCACAGCAGCAGTACATCGAAGGGGTGGTGGATTTCGTCAACGTGCTGACGGTGCAGGGCGCCTTGTTGGCAACCCAGGAGCAGTTGGTGGAAAGCTCGGCCGGAGTGTCCCTGGCCATGGTTGGCCTGTACAAGGCGCTGGGGGGTGGTTGGCAGTCGGTCTACCCATTGCAGGCTGCCAGCCAGCCACGTTGAAAAGCGTTTTGCCTGGATTGAGAAAAAAGTGTAATGATAATTGCTCTCAATCATGTGCGCAGTTTCATTCATGCAAGCCACCACTGACGGCAACGCTCAACTCCATCGTCTGTATCAGGATCATCACGGCTGGTTGCAGGGCTGGTTGCGCAAGCGCCTGGGCGATCGCGAGCATGCCGCGGACGTGGCGCAAGACACCTTCCTGCGCCTCTTGCTCTCGGGGCGTTTTCCCGGGCAGCAGGAAAGCCGCAGCTACCTGGCGCAGATCGCCCGCAACCTGGTGGTCGACCAATGGCGGCGCGCGCGCATCGAGCGCGCCTACCTGGAAAGCATCGCCCACTTGCCGGAACCGCAGACCCCCTCCCTGGAAAGCCGCGCGCTGATTCTCGAAACCCTGATGCAGATCGACGCCATGCTCGACCGCATGCCGGACAAGGTGCGCCAGGCCTTTGTCATGTCGCAGTTCGAGGGGCTGGGCTATGCGCAGATTGCCGAGCGCCTGGAGGTTTCCGTCAGCTCGGTGCAGAAGTACATGACCCGGGCGATCCAGGCCTGTTACCAGGTGCTCTACGCAGAATGAAACCTCGTCAGGCACCCATTGCCCCCAGCGTTGTCGAGCAGGCCAGCGAGTGGCTGATGCTGCATTGGGGCGGCGAATTGAGCGCGCAGCAGCGCAGCGCCTTCGACGCCTGGCAGCAGGCCGATCCCGAGCATCAGCGAGCCTGGCAACGCCTGCAGCAACTGCAACAGACCCTGCAAGGCGTGCCGGAACACAGCACCCATGTACTGTTGGCCAAGGCGCCGGACCAGCAGCGCCGCGCCGCACTGAAGCTGCTCGGCTTGCTGCTGGTGGCCGGTGGCAGCGGCTACCTGGTGCAGGACAGCCAGCCCTGGCGAGCGGCCTTCGCCGGGCAGCGCAGCGCCACCGGGGAAGTACGCCACCTGACCCTGAGCGACGGCAGCCGCCTGGACCTCAACAGCGCCAGCGCCGTCGACCTACTGTTCAGCGCCAGCGAACGGCGCATCCGCCTGATCCAGGGCGAGATCCTGCTGACCAGCGGGCATGACCCGTCGCGGCCGCTGATCGTGGAAACCCCCGCCGGCGATATCCAGGCCCTGGGCACACGTTTCGCCGTGCGCGAGTTGGACGGCGGCACCCGGGTCGATCTTTACGAAGGGGCCCTGCGGATCAGCCCCCGCCACACACAGGCCCTGCAACTGAATGCCGGCGAACGCCTGTGGTTCGACGCCGGCCAGGTGTCGGCCCGGCAAGTGGCCCAGGTCAATGCCAGCAGCTGGAGCGAGGGCCGGTTGATTGCCGAACGCCAGCCCCTGGGGCAGTTCGTCGCTGAGTTGTCACGGTATCGGCCAGGGGTGCTGCGCTGCGATGAGCAGGTGGCGGGCTTGCTGCTGACCGGGGTCTTTCCCCTGGCCGACAGCGATGCGGTGCTCGCAGCCCTGGAGCGCTCGCTACCGGTACGGGCCCATGCGGTGACCCGCTACTGGGTAACCCTCAAGCCGCGAGGCTGAATGCAAAAATATTTTGTCAGGCGGTTGTCGATTCCGGCGCGCCGTTCGGGATACCCCATGAAAGCCGATCAAGACGCATTCTCATGGGGAGTTCAGGAATGCCTTACCAGACCGCTGCATCCATTTTGACCCTGGGCGCTACCGCGCGCCGCCGAGCCTTTGTTGCGCTGCTGGCGGTGGCACCCGTACTGCCAGGCATTGTCCAGGCCGAGCCGGGCAGCCAGAGCCAGGCCCGCGACTACCAGATCGCCCCCGGCAACCTCGACCAGGTGCTGAACCGCTTTGCCAGTGCGGCGGGGATTCTCCTGTCGGTGGATGCGAGCATGACTGCCGGCAAGCACAGCCAGGGCCTGCAAGGCCGCTACGAAGTGGCGCAAGGGCTGCACCAGCTCCTTGCGGGGACCGGCCTGCAAGCCACCCAGAGTGGCGCCAGCTGGGGGCTGCAACCAGTGGCCCAGGGTGCTGCGCTGGAGCTGGGGCCAACCCGCATCGGCGCCACCCAAGTGGATGAAAATGCCTGGGGCGCAGTGCCGGGGATCGTGGCCAAGCGCAGCGCCACCGGCAGCAAGACCGATTCGGCGCTGGTGGAGATTCCGCAGACCATCAACGTGATCGGCGCCAAGGAAATCAGCGCCCGCGGCGCCCAGAGCGTGACCGAGGCGCTGCTCTATACCCCGGGCATGACCGGCGGCGGCTTTTCCGACCGGGTGAAGATTTTCGACGAACCCACCTCCCGTGGTTTTTCACCGACTCCGCTGTACCTCGACGGCCTGCACTTGCCCTATGGCGGTGGCAGTACCGGGGGGGCCCTGCAGATCGAGCCCTATTCCCTGGAGCGCATCGAAGTGCTCAAGGGCCCGGCCTCGGTGCTCTACGGGCAGAACCAGCCGGGCGGGATCGTCAACATGGTCAGCAAGCGGCCCACCGAGACCCCCGTGCATCAGCTGAAAGTGGAAGCCGGCAGCTACGACCACAAGAGCATCGCCCTGGACCTGGGCGGCCCGCTGGATGAGCAGGGGCAGTTCCTCTATCGCCTGACCGGCCTGGCCAGCGACAGCCAGGACGCCATCGATTACGTGCAGCGCCAGCGTCAGTTCATCGCCCCGAGCCTGACCTGGCGGCCGGATGACGACACCCAACTGACGGTGTTTGCCCAGTTCCAGAAGGACAACGACGTGCCCGAGGCCCAGGGCCTGCCCAGCGTGGGCACGGTGTTCGCCAACCCCAACGGCAAGATCGACCGCGACCTGTTTCTCGGCGAGCCCGGGGTCAATGCCTACGACCGTGACCAGTTCGTCGTGGGCTACGAGTTCTCCCATCGCCTGAACGATGTCTGGACCCTGAAGCAGAATGCCCGCTACGCCGACGTCGACGACCGTTACCGTGCGCCGCTGCACGGCTACAAGTTCGTCACCAACCCCAAGACCGGGCTCGACGACCAGCGCTACATGACCCGCTACGGGGTCGACTGGAAGCAGCACAACAAGGTCTTCGGCGTGGATAACATCGCCCAGGCCGAGTTCGACACCGGGCCGTTCAACCACACGGTGTTGGTGGGGCTGGATTACTACCACTTCAATTCGAAATACCACGGCAAGTACGACTACAACCCGCCGATTCTCGACATGTTCACCCCCACCTACGGCCAGTCGCTGAATTTCGGCAACGCTTACCAGTGGGACAACACCATCATCCAGACCGGCCTCTACGTGCAGGACCAGATCAAGTACGAGAAGTGGGTGCTGGTGCTGGGCGGTCGCAACGATTGGGCGGAAACCGACAACAAGGCGCCGCTGGGTGGAGCCCATACCAACGTCAAGAACCAGTCCTTCACCGGGCGCGGGGGGCTGGTGTACCTGTTCGACAACGGGCTGGCGCCCTTTGTCAGCTACTCGGAATCCTTCCTGCCGTTGAGCGGCACCAGCTTCCAGCGCAGCGCGTTCGAGCCTTCCACCGGCAAGCAGTACGAAGTGGGGGTGAAATTCCAGCCTCCGGGCCAGGAGAGCTTCGTCCAGGTATCGGCCTATCAACTGGACCAGGAGAACATTCTGACCACCGACCTGGCCAACCCCGGTTTCAGTATCCAGAGCGGCGCGGTGCGCTCCCGGGGTATCGAGCTTGAAGCCAAGGCCAGCCTCAGCGAATCGCTGGACGTGATTGCCTCGGCATCGCGCAACGACATCAAGTACACCAAGGACAACGATGGCCGCGAGGGTCGCCACCCGGCGGGCATGCCACCCCTGACTGCTGCGTTGTGGCTCAACTACACCATCCTGGGCGACACCCCCCTGGCAGGCCTGGGAGCGGGCGTCGGCGCCCGCTACGTCAAGGGCAGCTACGGCACCGACTACGACGGCGCCTTCCAGATCCCTTCCTACACCGTGTACGACGCCGGCCTGACCTACGACCTTGAAAAGTCGCCGTTGCAGCTCAAGGGCGTGAAGCTGGCGCTGAACGTGAAGAACCTCACCGACAAGACCTACGTCGCCAACTGCACCAGCATCTGGGACTGCTACTACGGCGAAGGCCGGACCATGGTCTCGAGCCTGACTTATGACTGGTAAGGGGTTGTCTGACTGATTTGCAGGTCCCGGGTTCGCTTTCGGCTGTTTGTGGGAGCTGGCTTGCCAGCGAAGGCGTCTGCCAGGCCGCCTTCGCTATCAAGGATTCTGCAAGAACACCACGTAGCCCTTGAACCAGGGGCTGTCGTGCAGGGCCTGGGGTTCCTGCCATTCACCGCCCTGGATCAGGCCGACCTTGTAGGGCAGGCCCATGCGGTCCAGGCGCGGCAGGTAGCTGGCGTAGTTGGGGATGCTGCGGCGGCCCTGGTAGGTCTGCACCACCACTTCGTCCACCACGCCCTTGAGCTGGCCGATGGCTTGCGGGTCGGCGTTGCTGCCCCAGTCCATCAACCCGGTGATGCTCAGGCGGTAGTGCGCCGGCAGGCGCTGGCGCAGGTCACGCAGGAAGTGGCCATAGCGCTCCAGGTCGTGGGTGCTGCTGTCGAAATCGATCTGGATGCCCACCACCTGGGTGCCCGTGGCCTGCCAACGCCGGACCTGGCCCAGCAACTGGTCATACAGCGGTTCGGGCCAGGCCAGGGTGTGGGCGCGGTAGACCACCCACACCTGCTCCTGGCGCAGACGCGACACCGGCAGGCCCTGGGCGATGAGCTGGACGCCGCTGGCCGGATGGCGCCGCGAACGGCTGATCTGGCCCTGGAGGAGGTACAGGGTCCTGGCCTGGCCCAGCACCGGCTGGGTCTTGACCCCGCTCCATAGCCAGAATGCGTCGTAGTCGGTGGCGTCCACTGCCGCGCTGGCCGGCGTTGCCCAGCACAGCCACAGCAGCAGGCCATAGCCCAGGCGCTTGCCTACCAGTAGTAACGCAGCGACTGGGCCCACTGGGTATCCCCCAACTTGGTCTTCAACTGGCGGAACCAGGCCTTGCGCACGGCGGGCTCGACACCGGCACCGCCACAGTTGTTATGGCCCGAGGAGGCGTAGCAGTTGATGGCTCGGTACAGCGCGTAGGCGCGATCGTCACGGCTGGCCTTGGGGTTGTTGATCACCACCTGATAACCGTCGAGCCGCGAGAACGGCTTGCCCGGGAACGTGTCCTGGGTGCCGCCCAGGTTCTGGGCCGGTGGCGGGGTGTCCAGGGGCATGCGGTCGAAGCCGCTGAAACGCATGAACTCGCCGAGGCAGAGCAGCCCGGCCGGCGCTTTCGGGTCACGCTGCAGGAGCGCGGCAGTCTCCAATAGGCTTGGGCAGCGGTAGTCGGGTTTTTCTTCTTCGGGCTGTGGGCCATTCCAGTGGAAGTCCTGCAACGGCGGAGTATCGAGGTAGATGTAGCCCAGGCTGGCGGCAAGGCTAGCGTCGGGCAGGGTGGGCGGCAGTTGCTCGAAGTCTTTGCCGAAGGCCGCGTACTGGCCGCGGGTCAGGTCCTTGTACAGCAGGATAAAACGCGCGGCGTTGCGCTCCGCTGGCGAGTCGGCCTGCTGTGCCTGCTGGCGCAGCAGTTGGGGAGAGGCCACCTGGCGCAGGAGAATGGCGCGCACCTGGGCGGTCTTGATCGGCGAGTCGGCGGCGAACACCTTGGCCAGTTGCCCGCTGCGCTCGTAGGTGTAGGCCAGGGCCAGTTCCAGCTGTTCGCGTTGCAGCGGTTGCTGGGCCAGGGGCAGCAGTTGCAGCCACAGCGCCTCGGCGCCTTTCCAGTCCTTTTGGGCCTGCAGGGCCAGGCCACGCAGGATCTGCTGGCTGAAGCTCAGGTAGTCCAGTTGCGCCGGCACTTGGCTGGGCAATTGTTTGAGCGCCGCCGCCGGTTGTTTTTCGACATACAGGCTGAAAGCGGCCTGGAGATAGTCGAACAGCGCCGGCTGGCTGGCGAACAGGGCCTTCTGCTGTTGCAGGGCGTCCCGGGTCAGGGGCGCCGATGGGGCGTCGCGCATGCGCATCAGGTCCTTGACCGCCAGCAGCAGCGGAGCCTTGAAGTGGTCTTCGGGCAGGCTCAGCAGTTTGTAGTCGACTTCTTCCACCAGGTCGTCCAGAGGCATGTTGCGCGGGGTGCCGGGAGCCTGGGTCAGTTGCCAGGCGTAGTCCTCGGCCAGGGCCTGGGTGTCGCCCGTCAGCCAGTGCACACGGCGGATCAGACCCTTGGCAGAAACGGCGTAGCGGCCCTGTGGATAAGTCTTCAGGTAGGCCTCGAAACCGGCGCCGGCCTGTTGCAGGACGGGTTTGTCCACATGCTCCAGATTGACCATGCTCCATTCATCGAAGGCGTTCTGCTGGGCCAGGTTGAGCAGGGTGCGCGGGCTCATGTAGGCCGCGGTTTCGGCCAGCCAGGGCTGGGGACTGTCCTTGAGCGCGGCAAAACCGTTGCCGGCTTCGTTGAAGCGGCCGCTGTAGAAGTCGGCGGCGGCCTGCAGGTAGCCGGCGAACGCCTTGGCCGCCGCCGAGTTCAGGTTGGCCGGCAGCAGCTTGCTCATTTCGCTGGCGTTCCAGTCGCAGCTGGCCAGCAGTTGCACCCGGGCCTCGGCCAGGGCCTGGCGTTCTTCGGGGCTCAGTGGCGCCTGGTCGAGCTGCTCGACAAAAGCCAGGGCACTGTCGTCCGAGTTGCTGCGGCAGCGGCTGCCTTCTCCGGAGAGAAAGCCGTTCCCGGCGGCTTCCTTGCTATCGCGACGCAGGCCCACGGCCTGCAGCAGGCTGTCGAGCTGCTCGGTGGCGGGCGAGGGGCCGGGCTTGGGTGGGTTGCCAGTGTCGGGATCGAGCTCGGGCTGCGCCGGGTGCAGGCGATAGTGCATGAAGGGCACAGGGCCGTAGCCCATGCCCAGCTCATCCTGGGTCAGGGCCCGGGGTGCCAGGGGCAGGCTGCCTTGGTCGGCCAGCAGCAGCCGCAGGTTGACCCGGCTGTCGTTGCCCGGGCTGAGAAAGGGCAGGTTGCTGCAACCGTCCAGGCGATTTGAGTAGAGCGACCAGCTCGGCGAGCAGATGTCATCCGAGCTGGCCTGGGCCTGGCCGGCGCACAGGGCGGTGAGGGTCAATGCCGAGAGCAGAAGCTTGCGCATGAATTGTCCTTAATTCAGAAAAGCCATGAGGGCAGGTTCCGAGTGTGGCGAAAATCATACAGAAGGCGCCGGCTGGCACCTACGTCGCTGGTTAGAAAATCCGCCGTTCTGTGACGCGCCTTTGCTGTGCTCCGGTCTATGTTCATCCATTGCCGGTGATGGCCGGGCCCGACCCCGTACCGCGGTCCCCGAGGGCAATCGGCAGGCGTCGCACATGACATTCGAGGAGCGGCTTTTTACCCTTGCGTCTGTGCTTTGCGGTTTTCCAGGCAAAGGACGATGCTGTCGGGGTTTGAGCGACCAGATCTGGCGAGTTTATGGGGAGCAAGGAATGGATTTTCGCAGAGCGCCGGAGTTGATCGGGCGTTTGCAAGAGCGGGCCGTCGTGCCTCGGGAGCAAGGTGTGCAGCGGCTGATGCGCTTGGCGCTTGAGTATTGGTTGCTGCCGGTGTTGCTATTGGCTGCGGCCGTTCGCTTTTATGACCTGACCGCCGCGGCCATCTGGGGCGACGAGGGTTCCAGCCTGGTGCTCAGCCAGTATTCGCTGAGCGAAATCTGGTTTCATGCGGCCCGCGACGTCCATCCGCCGCTGTATTTCATGCTCTTGCGTGGTTGGATTGAACTGTTCGGCGACGGGATTTTTTCCATTCGCACCTTCAGCGCGCTGCCAGGGATAGTTACCGTAGGGCTCGGCATGTGGCTGGTGGCGCTGCTGGCGACCCGTCGCGCGGCGATTCTCGCCGGTGTGCTGCTGGCCCTGCTGCCCACGGCCGTGCGCTACAGCCAGGAAGTGCGCATGTATGCGCTGCTGGGCCTGTTGCTGTTGGGAGCGACCCTGGCCCTGGTGTACTGGCTGCGCCAGCCTTCGCGTCCAGGCTATCTGGTGAGCTACGCGCTGCTGATGACCCTGGCCTTCTACACCCATTACTTCACGGCGTTTTGCGTGCTGGCGCACTGGCTGTACCTGGCCGTTTCGGGCGTGCGCGCCGAGGGCGGCGGGCGCTTGGTCACCCGCCCGGCCTGGTGGCTGGCGAATGCGGCGATCGTGCTGCTGTTCCTGCCCTGGGTTCCGGAGTTGCTGGACCTGCTGCGGCACATGGACGAGTTGAAGGCTAACGGCGATGTCGGCTGGGAGCCGGTGGTCACCTGGTCTTCGCTGCCGGCGATGGTCTGGCAATTGCTGATCCAGGACGAAGGCGACAACCTGCCAGGTGCGCTGTTTGTGGGCATGCCGCTGCTGTTGCTGGCGGTCTGTAGCGTCCTGGCCTGGCGTGATGGTGCACCTGCCAGGTTCGGCGGGCTGCTGGCGAGTTTCACCCTGCTGCCGTTGTTGTTGGTGTTTGCGGTGTCGTTCGCTTCGCCAGTGTTTATCGAACGCTACCTGACCGCGTATGCCGTGGGCTTGCCGATGATCATGGCGGTGCTCATCGATCGCTGGCTTAAGACTGCCCGGCTGGTGGCGCTGGCGTTGCTACTGGGGTTCGTGGGGCTGGAAGCGGTGGGGCTGAAAAACAACATCGATGTCGACGCCAACGACCAGATCAGCGTGATGGTCGACTACGTCAACCGGCACTACGTCGCGGGCGACCGCATCGTTATCAGCGACATGCTCTGGTACTTGAGCTACGTCTACTACAACCGCACCGATGCCCAGCCGATGCTCTATACGCCGCTGCTGCCGGGAGGCACCTCCAGCAGGCCGAACGCCTACGGCTTCGGCGCCCTGATCGACCACCCGGATCAGGTCTACCTGGATCAGTTGAGCGCCTTGTCAGTGGGCAGCGGACGCTATTGGCTGGTGGGGTCGGACGATCAGTCCGAGGAATTCGCGCCATTGCCCCAGGGGTGGCACAAAGTCGGTCAGTTCGCCGCGGGTGGTACTCGGGCCCGCTTGTTTGTCCTCTGTGGCTCGGCAGCCGGCGCTTCCTGTGCCGGGCAATGAACGCGCAGGGTGCCGTTCGGAAGTTCGAGGCCTTGTGTCTTGCAGCGCGACCTAGACTTGCATCAGGAGTCACAGTCCTGTCCCCGCTTGCGGGGCACCGAGGTGCATCATGCGTATGGCAAGAACCGTGCAGCGCAGCCTGGAACAAGCCGCTTGCGAGTTTGATCTGGTGAGCCATCCCCATTCCGCCAGCAGCCTGGAAACGGCGCGGGTGGCGGGGGTACCGGCGGAGCGAGTGGCCAAGTCGGTGATCCTCGACGATCACCACGGCCATTACCTGATGGCGGTGTTGCCGGCCAGTCGGCACCTGGACCTCGGCAAGGTGCGCGGCAGCGGCGAATGGCAGGTCACCCGGGAAAGCACCCTGGCCCACCTGTTCAACGACTGCGAGCGCGGCGCGGTGCCGGCCCTGGGCGAGTCCTATGGGCTGGACGTGGTGATCGACCCGCTGCTGACCCGGCAGAAAGACATCTACCTGGAAGCCGGCAACCACCACAACCTGGTGCACATGAGCATGGCCCAGTACCTGAAGCTGGTGCCCCACGCCGAGGTTTGCGAAGTCTCGCACTGATCAGGAGCCCGACCATGGAAGCACCGACCCACAGCCTGCCGGCGTTGTTCAAGCAGTTGGGGCTGGCCGATGACCCGGTGAGTATCGAGCGTTTCATCGCCACACATTCGCCGCTCAAACCGGAGCTGCACCTGGCGGACGCGTTTTTCTGGAGCGAGAGCCAGGCCGACTTTCTGCGCACGGAAGTGCTCGATGATGCGGATTGGGCCGAGGTGGTGGATCAGTTGGATGTGTTGTTGAGGAAGGGGCGCGGGGGCTGATGAGCTGTAGTTGTTGATATGAAGTATTTAGACCAGAATCACGACCTGAATTGAGGTCATGATTATGCAGAGTATTCTGGCTGACAAAGCCGTCAGCGTATCTGAGTTGAAGAAAAACCCTTCTGCCGTCTTGAGTGGTGCCCAGGGCGGGCCAGTGGCGGTGTTGAATCACAATCGTGTCATGGGCTACATGGTTCCGGCCGAGGTTTTCGAAGCGTTGATGGAACGCCTGGATGATCTGGAGTTGGCCGAAATCATCCGCGAGCGCAGCCATGAGACGCCCGTTCCGGTCAGTCTGGATGACTTATAGCCTTGAGTTCCTGCCTTCGGCACACAAGGAATGGAACAAGTTGGGGCATACGCTTCGAGAGCAATTCAAGAAAAAGCTCGCCGAACGGCTTGAGGTGCCGCGTATCCCTGCTGATGCCCTGCATGGGCTTCCCGATTGCTACAAAATCAAACTCAAGGCTTCGGGCTACCGATTGGTTTATCAAGTGATCGAAGAGCGCGTCGTGGTTTGCGTGGTTGCGGTCGGCAAGCGCGAGCGTGGAACCGTTTACGAGCAGGCCAGGAAACGCTGAGGTTCGGTGGCAAGCAGTGCTGCTTCACTATCAAGCAATTGTTACAAAACTTGACTGGATTTATCCGTCAATGACATATTGATAGTTAGCAAACTAACAGTGTGCGAACAATCTTGTGTCCAGCTCCCTTGAATCACTCCACATGAATATCAGCAGTGGCATGGTGGTCGCGTCCCGGCATTGGCGGCGGATCTGCCAGACCACGCTGGTCAACTTCGGCATTTCCGAAGCCTGCGCGGTGCCGCTGTTGATGATCGGGCGCCTGGGCGAGGGCGTGCGCCAGGTCACGGTGGCCCAGGCCGCGGGGATGGAAAGCCCGTCCCTGGTGCGCCTGCTGGATCAACTGTGCAGCGCCGGCTACGTGTGCCGCAGCGAAGATCCCCACGACCGCCGGGCCAAATGCCTGAGCCTGACCGACACCGGTCGCGAGCTGGTGCAGGCGGTGGAAAGCGAGTTGGTGCGCCTGCGCCATGAAGTGCTGGAAGGCATTGGCAGCGCCGACCTGGAAGCGGCGTTGCGGGTGATCCGCGCGTTCGAGTCCGCCAGTCATGTACCGGTGCTGCCATCTTGAAAGGCTTCTTTACCGGCATGCCTCCCGCGCGGGACTGGTTCTATGGCGTACGTACCTTCGCCGCGTCGATGATCGCCCTGTACATCGCCATGCTGATGCAGATGCCCCGTCCGTATTGGGCGATGGCCACGGTGTACATCGTCTCCAGCCCCTACGTCGGCCCCACCAGTTCCAAGGCCCTGTACCGGGCGATCGGCACCTTTCTCGGGGCGGCGGCCGCGGTGCTGTTCGTGCCGATGTTCGTGCAGAGCCCCTACCTGCTGGTGGTGATCATCGCCCTGTGGACCGGGATCCTGCTGTTCCTGTCCATGCACCTGCGCACTGCCAACAACTACGCCCTGATGCTGGCCGGCTACACCTTGCCGCTGATCGCCCTGCCGGTGGTGGACAACCCCCTGGGGGTCTGGGACGTCGCCGAGGCGCGGACCGAGGAAATCTTCCTCGGCATCGTTTGCGCCGCGGTGATCGGCAGCATGTTCTGGCCTCGGCGGCTGGCCCCGGTGTTCGTCGATTCCGCCGCCAAGTGGTTCGCCGATGCCGCGCTCTACAGCCAGCGCTTCCTGGCCCGCAACGTCCAGCCCGAGGAAGTCAGTGCCCTGCGCGCGTCCATGGTGGGCACCTTCAACACCCTGGAACTGATGATCGGCCAGTTGCCCCACGAGGGCGCCCGGCCGCAGACCGTGCGCAACACCAAGGAGCTGCGCGGGCGGATGATCAACCTGCTGCCGGTGGTGGATGCCCTGGACGATGCCCTGTATGCCCTGGAACGGCGTACCCCGGAGCTGGTGGCGCAGTTCGCCCCCTTGCTGGCCAAGGCCGATGAATGGCTGCAAGGCACCGCCCGGGATGCTTCGGTGGAACGCTGGCAGGCCCTGCGCGATGAACTCGAAGCCTTGCAGCCAAGCCCCGAAGCCCTGGATGACCGGCGCCAGCTGCTGATGTCCAACGCTCTGTATCGCCTCGGCGAGTGGATCGACCTGTGGCAGGACTGCCGCAGCCTGCAGCACGCCATCCAGAGTGAAAGCCAGGCGCCCTGGCGCGCGGTCTACCGGCATTGGCGGCTGGGCCGGCTGACGCCGTTTCTCGATCGCGGGCTGATGCTGTACTCGGCGGGCTCGACGGTCCTGGCGATCATCGTCGCCTCGGTGCTGTGGATTCTCCTGGGCTGGACCGACGGCGGCAGCGCCGTGATCCTGGCGGCGGTGGCCTGCAGTTTCTTTGCTTCCATGGACGACCCGGCGCCGCAGATCTACCGGTTCTTTTTCTGGACCGCGATGTCGGTGCTGTTCGCCAGCCTCTACCTGTTCCTGATCCTGCCCAACCTGCACGACTTCCCGATGCTGGTGCTGGCCTTTGCCGTGCCGTTCATTTGCGTCGGCACCCTGACGGTGCAGCCGCGGTTCTACCTCGGCATGCTGCTGACCATCGTCAACACCTCGTCCTTCATCAGCATCCAGGGCGCCTACGACGCGGACTTCCTGAGTTTTGCCAACTCCAACCTGGCCGGCCCCATGGGCCTGCTGTTCGCCTTTGTCTGGACCCTGATCGCCCGGCCGTTCGGCTCCGAACTGGCGGCCAAGCGCCTGACCCGCTTCAGCTGGCGCGACATCGTCAGCCTCAGCGAACCGGCGACCCTGGCCGAACACCGGCACATGGGGGCACAGATGCTCGACCGCCTGATGCAGCACCTGCCGCGCCTGGCCATGACCGGGCAGGACACCGGCATAGCCCTGCGGGAGTTGCGCGTGGCGCTCAATGTGCTGGACCTGCTGGCCTACGCACCGCGGGTGCAGGGCGTGGCCCAGAGCCTGCTGCGCCAGGTGGTGGCCGAGGTGGGCGAGTACTTCAAGGCCTGCCTCAAGGCCGGCGAACGCCTGCCGGCCCCCAGCGGGCTGCTGATGACCCTCGACCGTACCCGCCGCGCCCTCGGCAGCCAGGGCCTGCAAGGCGATCACGAAACCCGCCTGCACCTGCTGCACGCCCTCAGCGGCCTGCGCCTGGCGCTGTTGCCGGGGGTGGAATTCGTCGCCACCGGCGAGCTTGAAGAACCCCTTCCCCATGGCATCGATGGAGCGCCCCTATGATCGGTGATCTGGATATCAGCGGGGTGTTCCTGCCCACGCTGCTGGTGCTGATGGGCATCACTTATGGCTTGTACCTGCTGGTGCACGGGGTGCTGACGCGCTTGCACTTTTATCGTCTGGTCTGGCACCGGGCGCTGTTCAACGTGGGTCTCTACGCTCTGCTACTGGGCGCCGTGGACTCTCTCAGTCGATACCTGATGACATGAAAAAACCTTTATTGACCATTGGCCGTGTGGTCCTGACGTTACTGGTGGTGACCTTCGCGGTCGTGGTGGTCTGGCGCATGGTGATGTACTACATGTTCGCGCCCTGGACCCGGGACGGGCATATCCGTGCCGATATCGTACAGATCGCTCCGGACGTGTCCGGGCTGATCCAGCAAGTGCAGGTGCGTGACAACCAACTGGTGCAGCGCGGTCAGGTGCTGTTCAGCATCGACCAGGACCGCTTCAAGCTGGCCCTGCGCCAGGCCAAGGCGGCCCTGGCCGACCGCCAGGAAACCCTGGCCCAGGCCCAGCGCGAGGCCAAGCGCAACCGTGGCCTGGGCAACCTGGTGCCGCGCGAGCAACTGGAAGAAAGCCAGTCCCGCGAGGCCCGCGCCCAGTCGGCCCTGGCCGAGGCCCAGGTGGCGGTGGACAGCGCCCAGCTCAACCTCGACCGCTCGGTGGTACGCAGCCCGGTGGACGGCTACGTCAACGACCGTGCACCGCGCACCCAGGAATTCGTCACCGCCGGGCGCCCGGTGCTATCGGTGGTGGACAGCAACTCCTTCCACATCGATGGCTATTTCGAAGAGACCAAGCTCGATGGCATCCATGTCGGCCAGGCCGTGGATATCCGCGTGATCGGCGACCGTGCGCGGCTGCGCGGGCATGTGGAAAGCATCGTCGCCGGGATCGAGGACCGTGACCGCAGCAGCGGCTCCAACCTGTTGCCCAACGTCAACCCGGCCTTCAGCTGGGTGCGCCTGGCGCAACGGATTCCGGTGCGCATCGCCTTCGACGATGTGCCGGCGGACTTTCGCATGATCGCCGGGCGCACCGCCACGGTGTCGATCCTCGACGACCAGGCCAAGCAGGAGCCCGGCCAATGAACAACGGCGCGCGTTTGGCCCTGGCCGGGCTCGGCCTGCTGCTCTCGGCCTGCCAGATGGTCGGGCCGGATTACCAGGTGCCCGGGGATGCGGCGGTGCAGCGCAAGGATTTGCAGGGCCAGTTGAGCGCCAAGGGCGCCAACGTGGTGTCGGCGCCGGTGCCTGCCGACTGGTGGCGGCTGTACCAGGACCCGCGCCTGGACCAGCTGGTGCAGCAGGCCCTGGCTTCCAACACCGACCTGCGGGTGGCGGCGGCCAACCTGGCTCGGGCCCGTGCCCAGGTGGATGAAGCCCAGGCCGCCGGTGGCTGGAGCGGTGGGGTCAAGGCCGGGGTCGAGCGCCTGCAGGAATCCGGCGAAGCCTTCCTGCTGCCGGAAAAGGTGCCAGTGGCCAACGTCGGCAACCTGTCCATCAGCACCTCCTACCAGTTCGACCTGTTCGGCACCTTGCAGCGCGGCATCGAGGCGGCCCAGGCCAATGCCGACGCGACCCAGGCTGCGGCGGATACCGCGCGCATCACCCTGGTGGCGGACGTGGTGCGGGCCTACACCCAGGTTTGCGCGGCCAACGAAGAACGGGAAATCGCCGAGCACTCCCTGAGCCTGCAAGCCCAGAGCACCGAGCTGACCCAGCGCCTGCGCGATGCCGGGCGCGGCGACGAAACCCAGGTCACCCGTTCCCAGACCCAATTCAAATCCCTGCGTGCCGAACTGCCGCGCTATGAGGCGGCGCGCCAATCGGGCCTGTTCCGCCTGTCGATGCTGCTGGCCAAGCCGCTGGATCAATTGCCCGCCGGCACTGACAGTTGCGCCCAGTTGCCGCATATCACCCAGCTGTTGCCGGTGGGCGATGGCGCGGCGCTGCTCAAGCGCCGCCCCGACGTACGGCAGGCCGAGCGCCAGCTGGCCGCCGCCACCGCGCGAATCGGCGTGGCCACCGGGGCCCTGTATCCGGATATCAGCATCGGCGCGACCGTCGGCACCGTGGGCATCCTCGACAACCTCGGCAAGCCTTCCACCAATCGCTGGGGCTTCGGCCCGCTGATCAGCTGGACGGTGCCGGCCAATGGCGCCCGCGAGCGCATTCATGAAGCCGAGGCCGCCAGCCAGGGCGCCCTGGCGCATTTCGATGGGGTGGTGCTCAACGCCATCCGCGAAACCCAGACCGGCCTGGCCCAGTACAGCGCGCAGCTGCAGCGCCGCGATGCCCTGGCGGATGCCGAGCAGTCGGCGCAACTGGCGGCGGACCAGACCCACCGCTTCTTCCAGGCCGGGCGCGCGTCCTTCCTCGCCGACCTGCAGGCCACCCGCACCTACACCGATATGCGCGCGCAACTGGCGGCGGCCAACACTCAGGTAGCCATGAGCCAGATCGATCTGTTCCTGGCCCTGGGCGGCGGTTGGGAAAGCGGACGAACGCAAGGCCCGGAGCACGCGAAACCCTGAGGCGGTTGCTATGCTTTGATCAGTTGGAAAAGTGCCTTGTGCAACGTGCCTTCCAACCGATCAAAGCATGTGATGGTCATGGGGATTCCAATAATGAAAAACCCTTATGCTCCGGGCTTCTGGTGCGCGCTCTGCGCCCTGGTGCTGCTGTCTGCCACCTACTTCTACGGCATCATGCTGGCCCATCAGATCGACAAGGCCCTGGTGTTCCTCGACAGCGCCAGCGCGTTGATCGCGGTGATGGCCATCGGTGTGGTGGCCTGGGCCTCCTTTCAGGGCCAGAAAATCAAGAAAAAACAGCTCGAACAGAGCAAGACCCTGGTGGTCATCTGGGACACCAAGGTGGCCTTGCGCCGGGTCGAAACCGTATTCGACCGTTACTTCTGGGGCAGTTACTGGCAACCGGGGCGGACCTTCGCCGAAGTCATGGGCGAACTCACCGGCACCCCGCTGGAAAAGAGCCTGGAGGCCCTGAAGAAACAGTGCATGCTGCTGGACAAGCAAGCCGAGGACGGTCACCACTGGCTGAGCAATGCCCGGGAGCTGTCGGATGTCGCCACCGCCATGGCGCGGGAGCGCTACCAGCTGGATTTCTGCGACCCGCGGGGCGAATCCCGGGGCAACAGCGCGGTGATCGACCGGGATTTCGAGGTCCTGGTGTACACCTGGAGCGCCCGGCTCAAGAGCTTCGATCATCAGCTCGATGCCTTGGAAATCGAATACTCCTAAAAGCCCCTTCCCCTGGCACTGTAACAGCGGCGGCTGCCGGTTTGCGGCAGCCGCTGCCCTGGCCATCTCCCCGCGCTCCACGGTTTTTCACATTCAAAGATTGGGCTCGCCCTAGCCGCCAGTGGTAATCTGCGCCGGTTTTACGCGGAGTCGAGCCGCAACCCGTCATGGGTTCAGGGAAGACGACCACACCTTCAAACAACGGATATTGATCGGGTCAGACATGAATAAATCAGCAGGCGTACTGTTAGGAATCGTCGTCGCAGTAGGTGCCATCAGTGCCGGCGGCGCCTGGTACACCGGCACCAAGCTGGAAGGGGTCCTGCAGCAGCAGGTGATTGAAAGCAACAAGGAGCTGCAAGCGGCGCTGATCGGCTATGACGCCACCGCCACTCTGGAGCTGGTGTCCCTGGAGCGTGGCGTGTTCAGCAGCAATGCCCGCTACCGCCTCAAGACCCAGGGCGAGGTGTTCAACGGTGGGCTGGAACTGATGATCGCCGACCATATCGAACACGGCCCGCTGCCTTTCTCGCGCTTGATCCGCCTCAAGTGGCTGCCAGTCATGGCGTCCAGTCATTACGAGCTGGAGAACAACGGGCAGACCGACAAGTGGTTTGCCGCCACCAAGGGTGCTGCACCGTTCAAGGGCGTGGTCAATGTCGGCTATGACCTGTCCGCGGAGGGCACCCTGGATTTCGCTCCGATGGAACTGGCCCTGGATGAGCTGAACAACCTCAAGTTCTCTGGCCTGAATGCCACTTTCAGCGTCAGCGAAAATCGCCGCAAGGCCAAGGTCGATGGCTATATGGACAGCCTGAGCCTGTTCCTCAGTTCGCCGGACAAGGCCCCGCTCAAACTGGAAATCAACGGCCTGACCCTGGCCAGCAACCTGCAGAAAAGCAGCTTCGACTACTTCCTGGGCCAGAACACCCTGGAGCTCAGCGGCCTGAAGGCCACCTTCGGCGACAAGCAGTCGGTGCTGACCCTGAAGCACTTCGAGCAGAAGACCTTCAGCGAAGAAACCGGCAGCACAGTGGCGGGCCGTGCGGATTACCGAGTGGGCGAAATCGCCTTCGACGGCAAGACCGTGGGTTCGGCCGAGATGCTCTGGAGCATGAAGAGCCTCGACAGCCAGGGCATGCTCGATCTGGTCCAGGTCTACCAGAACGTGCTGCAGCCGTATCAGAAGGCCGCCACCGAGGCCTCTGCCGAGGGTGAACCGGCTCCGGAACTGCAAATGTCCGACGCCGAGCAGGTCAAGGTACGGGCTGCCGTGAACAAGGTCCTGGAAGCCAAGCCGCAGATCGCCCTGGAAAGCCTGGCATTCAAGACCGCCGGTGGTGAAAGCCGTTTCAGCCTGAGCCTGGATCTGGCCAAGCCGCAGAGCCTGGAGCTGCCGCCGGCTGAGCTGGGCAAGCAACTGGTCAGCCAGCTGGATGCCAAGCTGTCGCTGTCCAAGCCGATGGTGGCAGACATCGCCGCCCTGCAGGCCCAGGCCGAAGGCCAGACCGATGCCAAGCTGATCGCCGAGCAAAGCGCGGCCACTGCAGAAATGCTCAGTGCCATGGCCCTGTCCACCCAACTGGCCAAGCTGGAAGGCAATGACGTGGTGTCGGCCCTGCACTATGCCAATAACGAAGTGAACTTCAACGGCCAGAAAATGACCGTCGAGCAGTTCATCGGTTTGGTCATGAGCAAGCTGGGGGGCGTAGGCGCCCAGCAGTAAAGGTGCACGGGCCGCTTTGCGCGGCCCTTCTTGTGCAACCCCTGACGCCCGGCCTGTGCAGCCCACAGGTCGGGCGTTGTGCTGTCTGGAGCAAGGCGGTGAGGGCGGCTGCAGGCCCCGCAGAATCTGATTCTGAATAAATATGGCGCTGCAAATTCTGAACTAACCTTCGTGGAAGAATTCTCCCAGACGCTCTGTCGATCTTCTGATCGTCCGGGCTGGGGCGTTAGGGCGGGGCGCAGAACTCCGGCTAGCCACGTAAGGATGCTGACGAAATGCAACGCACTGTTCATCCCGCTCGCCGCTACGGCCTTCGTCCGCTGTTTCGCCTGGCATTGTGCAGCCAACTGTTATGGCCGGGCCTGGCGTTCGCCGATGCGGCCTATGACCAGTTGATCATCCAGGCCCGGGCCGGCAGCTACGCCCCGGCGCTGAACCATCTGCGCCAAGTACCGGCGGACCGGTTGAACAACGGGCTGGTCAGCGACCACCTGCAGATCGCCAGCTGGGCCGGCCTCGATGCCGAGGTGGTGAAGGTCTACGAGACCCAGGGCCGCAACCGGGTGCTGCCGGCGCAGGCGCTGGCCGCCACGGCCCGTGCCTATCGCAACCTCAAGCAGTGGGACAACGCCACCCAGGTCTATCGCCTGGCCCTGCAGCGCGACCCGCAGAACGCCGACCTGCAGCTGGGGCTGGCCCTGACCCAGGCCGATGCCGGCCAGCCGGCCGAAGCCGTGGCCCGGGCCAAGGCCCTGGTGGCGGCCAAGCCCGATGACCCGAACCGGCGCCTGGCTCTGGGCTACGCGCTGACCCGCGCCAACCAGCCTTATGACGCCCTGGCCGCATACGACCAGGCGTTTATCCGCGCTGGCGACAAGCCCGAAGTCATCCGCGAATACATCTACGCCCTGCAGCGGGCGCGCCTGCCGGAACCGGCCCTGCGCCTGGCCCGGCAGCACCCCGGGCTGATCGATCCGGTGATCCAGCGGCGCATCCAGGCCGACCTCGCCGCCGAACGGGTGCGCCTCTCGGAGCTGGCTAGCCGCAGTGAGAAAGAGCGCTTTGTGGTGGCCGACCGTGCCCTGGCCGACTACGACACCCTGTTCGCCGCCTGGGGCAAGGACCCTCAAGCCCAGGACGACCTGACCCGCTGGCGCATCGACCGCCTGGGCGCCCTCAAGTCCCGGGCGCGCACCGCAGAGGTGATCAGCGAATACGAGCAGCTCACCGCTGCCGGCGTGGCCATTCCCCCGTATGCCCTGCGCTGGGTGGCGGCTTCCTACCTCGACCAGCGCCAGCCGGAAATCGCCGCGGACCTGTATCGGCGTGTGTTTTCGGCACCGGACGGTGATGCCGACCACCGCCTGGAAGACACCACCGCGCTGTATTACGCGCTGCTGGAAAGTGAACGCCCGGAAGAGGCGCTGAAACTCGCCAATGACCTGGCCGACAGTGTGCCGCAGCGAATTCAGCTCACCGGGCAAACCGTGGGCGACCCCAATGACGACTGGGTCGATGCCCAACTGCTGGCGGCCCAGGCCGGTGCCGACGGCACGGCCGGGGCTGACCTGCCGGGCACCGAGCAGCGCCTGGAGACCCTGGCGGGGCAGGCCCCGGGCAACATCAGCGTACGCCTGGCCCAGGCCGATCTGTACCGGGTGCGCGACTGGCCCCGGCTTTCGGAAAGCCTGCTCAAGGAAACCGAGAGCGTGGCCCCGCGCGATGTCAGCCTGGAAGTGTCCCAGGGCCATACGGCCCAGGACCTGCAGGAATGGCGGCAACTGGATGCGCTGACCGACGACGTGGTGGAGCGCTTTCCAGAGAGCCGCCAGGTGCAGCGCCTGGCCCGCGAGCGCGAAGTGCACGACATGGCCGAACTGCGGGTCATGACCTATGGCGGCAAGAGTTACGGCGGTGGCAGCAATGGTGCCGGCGCGGTATCCGGCAGCCGTGATTTCGGCATCGAAAGCCGGCTTTACACGCCGCCGATCGCCGAGGACTGGCGCCTGTTCGGCGGCATCGGCTATGCCATGGGGGACTTCCCGGAAGGGATCGGCAATCACCGCTGGCAGGTCCTGGGGGTGGAGCGGCGCACCCGCGACATGACCCTGGAAGCGGAAGTCTCCAACCATTCCTATGGCTATGGCGACAAGACCGGTGCCCGGGTGTCGCTGGCGCGGGACATCGACGATCACTGGCAATACGGCGGCAGCCTCGACTACCTCTCTGCCAACACCCCGCTGCGGGCCCTCAACAGCGATATCAGCGCCAACGGCGGCAGCGCCTTCCTGCGTTGGCGGGCCAATGAAAGCCGCGAGTGGAAACTGTCCCTCAGCCCGTCGCACTTCAGCGACGGCAACAATAGGTTCGAGGCCCTGCTCACGGGCCGCGAAGGGGTCTACCGCTCGCCGAAAGTGCAGGTCGACCTCGGCCTGGAAGTGGGCGCCAGCCACAACACCCTGGAAGACACCCCCTACTACAACCCCGAGGCGGACCTCAGCGTCCTGCCCACCGTCACCGTCAACCACGTGCTCTATCACCGCTATCAGACCTCCTGGAGCCAACAGTTCCAGGCCGGCGCCGGTACCTACAGCGAACGCGGCTACTCCACTGGAGCGGTGGGGCTGCTCAGCTACGGCCAGCGCTACAGCTGGAACGACGTGTTCGACATCGGCGGAGTCCTGAGCGTGATCAACCGGCCTTACGACGGCGATCGGGAAACCGACCTGCGCCTGGCTGTCGACCTTACCTATCGCTTCTAGAGAAGAGTGTGACGATGCGCCTGATCAACCGTTGCATCCTCCTGCTGGGAGCCCTGGTTCTCAGCGCCTGTTCCCAGCCCGCCGCCGACTTTCTCGCCCCGGCGCAACGGCCGTTGCCCAACACCGAGGCACCCTGGCCGAAGAACCACGTGCTGGGCATTGCCTACCACGACATCGAGGATCGCGACCCGGACCAACGGGTGGTGGCGGTGCGCACCGAGCGGATGATCGAGCAACTGGCCTGGTTGCGGGAAAACGGCTACCGGCCCGTGACCGTGGACCAGATCCTGGCGGCGCGCAACGGCGGCCCCGAACTGCCGGCCAAGGCCATCCTGCTGACCTTCGATGACGGCTATTCGAGCTTCTACACCCGGGTGCTGCCGGTGCTGCGCAGCTATCACTGGCCTGCGGTGCTGGCGCCGGTGGGCACCTGGATCGACACCCCGGCCGACCAGCCGGTGAACTTCGCCGGCGAGCTGCGGCCCCGCTCTCAGTTCCTGACCTGGGCGCAGGTCCGGGAAATCTCCCGTTCCGGGCTGGTGGAAATCGCCGCCCATACCGACCACAGCCACCTGGGCATTCTTGCCAACCCTCAGGGCAACCTGCAGCCGGCGGCGGCGACCCGCCGTTTTGACGCCGCCTCCGGGCGCTATGAAAGCGAGGCGGATTTCCAGGCGCGGATGCGCCAGGACGTGACCGCCATCTCGAACAAAATCCTGGCCGTGGCCGGCTATCGCCCGCGGATCTGGGTCTGGCCCTACGGCACGGCCGACGGCTCCACCCTGCAAGTGGTGGACAGCCAGGGCTTCAAGCTGGCCCTGACCCTGGACGACGGCCTGGACACACTCGACAACCTGATGAGCAGTCCGCGTTTCCTGGTGGTGTCGGACCCGGACGGCATGCACTTCTCCAACAGCATTGTCGGTGCCGAGACCGCCGCGCCCATGCGCGTGGTGCACGTCGACCTGGACAACGTCTACGACCCGGATCCCAAGCAGCAGGAGGTCAACCTCGGCAAGCTGGTGCAGCGCATGGCCGACCTGGGGGCCAACACCGTATTCCTCCAGGCCTTCGCCGACCCCAAGGGCGACGGCCTGGTGCAGTCGCTGTATTTCCCCAACCGGCACCTGCCGATGCGCGCCGACCTGTTCGACCGGGTCGCCTGGCAATTGCGCACCCGGGCCCACGTCAAGGTCTATGCCTGGATGCCGGTGCTCAGCTTCGCCCTGGACGCCCGGCTGCCCCGGGTCACGCGCTGGGATCCGGCCACCGGCCAGAGCACCATCGATCCTAAGCAGTACCAGCGGCTGTCGCCCTTCGACCCCAATGTGCGCCGGCAGATCGGCGACCTCTACGAGGACGTGGCGCGCATGACGTCGGTGGACGGCATTCTGTTCCACGACGACGCCGTGCTCTCGGATTTCGAAGACGCCAGCCCCGGGGCCTTGCGCGCCTATGCGGCCCAGGGTCTGCCGGGTTCCATGGCCGCCCTGCGCGACGATCCGGCCACCCTGCAGCGCTGGACCCGCTTCAAGAGCCGCTACCTGATCGACTTCACCCATGAGCTGGCCGCCAAGGTCCGGGCGATTCGCGGGCCGCAGGTGCAGACCGCGCGCAACCTGTTCGCCGAGCCGATCATCAACCCGCAGAGTGAAACCTGGTTCGCCCAGAACCTCGATGATTTCCTGGTCAGCTACGACTGGACCGCGCCCATGGCCATGCCGCTGATGGAAGGCCAGAGCCAGCGGCATTCCGGGCCCTGGCTCGAAGCCCTGGTGGACCAGGTGCGCGCCCGCCCCGGTGCCTTGCAGCGCACGGTGTTCGAGCTGCAGGCCCGGGACTGGGCCCGCAAGCCCGCCAGCGACCTCTCCGCCCAGCAACTGGCGGACTGGATGGGCCGCCTCAAGCGCCAGGGCGCGACCAATTTCGGCTACTACCCGGACAACTTCCTCGAGAACTCACCGGACCTGAAGACTCTGCGGCCCGCGCTCTCCAACAAATGGAGCCCTTGAATCATGGTGGATCGTATCTTTGCGCTGGTGGTCCTGGCGCTCGTTCTCGGCGTGCCCCTGGGGCTGATCTTCGTGCTGACCGGCGAATTCCTCATGGACTTCGTCTTCTACTACCCCTTGTTCATGTCGGCGCTGTGGATCGCCGGCGGCCTGTATTACTGGATGCACTGGGAGCGCCACTGGCCGTGGAGCGACGACACCCTGCCGCCGCCCCTGGCCGGTGAGCCGCTGATCAGCATCCTCATTCCTTGCTACAACGAAGGCGACAACGTCGCCGACACCATTCATGCGGCCCTGGCCCAGCAGTACCCGAACATCGAAGTGATCGCCATCAACGATGGCTCCAAGGACAACACCGCCGAGGTGCTGGACCGCCTTGCCGCCCAGGACCCGCGCCTGCGGGTGTTGCACCTGGCGCAGAACCAGGGCAAGGCCGTGGCCCTACGCATGGGCGCGGTGGCGGCACACAGCGAATACCTGGTGTGCATCGACGGCGATGCCCTGCTGGCGCCCAACACGGCGGCCTACCTGGTGGCGCCGATGCTGGACAACCCGCGCCTGGGCGCCGTGACCGGCAACCCGCGGATCCGCACCCGTTCGACCCTGGTGGGTCGGGTCCAGGTGGGCGAGTTCTCCTCGATCATCGGCCTGATCAAGCGCACCCAGCGGGTGTTCGGCAAAGTCTTCACCGTCTCCGGGGTGATCGTCGCCTTCCGTCGCACCGCCCTGCACCGGGTGGGCTACTGGAGCCCGGACATGATCACCGAAGACATCGACATCAGCTGGAAGCTGCAACTGGACCACTGGTACGTGTTCTTCGAGCCGCGGGCGCTGTGCTGGATCCTCATGCCGGAGACCCTGCGCGGCCTGTGGAAGCAACGCCTGCGCTGGGCCCAGGGCGGCGCCGAGGTGCTGTTCAAGAACATCCGCGGGATCTGGGAGTGGCGCCACCGCTACCTCTGGACCCTGCTGTTCGACTACTGCCTGTCCACCGGCTGGGCCTTCACCTTCCTGCTGTCGGTGATCTTCTGGGCCCTGGGCAAGTTCATCGTCATGCCCGAGGCCATCGCGGTGCACACCATCGTCCCGCCGGCCTTCACCGGGCTGGTACTGGCGATGGTCTGCCTGACCCAGTTCGCGGTGAGTATCCTGATCGACCGCCGTTATGAAAAAGACCTGTGGAAAACCATGTTCTGGGTGGTCTGGTACCCGCTGGTGTTCTGGTTCATCAGCCTGTTCACCACCCTGGTGAGCTTTCCCCGGGTGCTGTTTGGCGAACACCAGAAACGCGCGCGCTGGGTCAGCCCGGACCGCGGCATCAAACCCATCGATGACGAAGAGGAGGTGCGCTGATGAAAATCATCCGAACCCGCCAGCGTCCGTTCATGGTGATCGTCGACGTTGTCCTCACCGTACTGGCCTGGGTAGGCCTGCTGTACTTGCTGGTTCGTGGGCTCATTCCGCTGCTGGACAGCCATGAAGGGCCGCGGATCGAAGCGGGCATGCTCGATGCCCTGACCACCCTGCAGTTCTATGCCTGGGTGGCGGTACTCAATGCGGTGCTGCTGATTTCCTGGGCCCGCTACCGCCAGCGTCGCAACAAGAGCTACCCGCCCCGGCTGCCGGCACCCGTGGTGGACGACAAGCGCCTGAGCGAAACCTTCAAGCTCAACGACGCGACCTTCGCCCAGATGCGCCAGCCCGGCACCATGATCGTGCACAACGACGAGGAGGGCGGTATCAGCCACGTCACCACGCAGTTCTATCGCATTCTTCCCGAAGACCAGCAGCACCCGCCGCTGAGGGTGGAGCCGCCACCGCGGGTGATCCATCTGCGTTCGGAAGAGGATGAAGGCAAGAAGACAGGAGAAGATTGATTGCCCAGGGGGGATGAGCTCTGGGGGGGGGTACGGCTCTTCTGAATTTGCAGAGGGAATTGTCTGATTCTATTTTCAGTAAATAAATCAATGCGTTATTGATTTGTTTGGGATTTCTGCATGGGGTTGTCGCTACGGATGTGGTTGTGGGTGAGTTGTTATTTAATCGTAGCGAGAGAGTGAGAACCAGGGTTCTTGCGTACGGGCGTTGGCTCTTCGAAGTGTGCAATCTCCTGTTTTTGCTCAAACTTTTTAAAGCTATATAGCCTTGATTTAAAAGGCTTTAAGGTGATTTTTCCTTTAAATATTTCAAAATTTAAAATGGGCGGCTCCATGATGGAGCTGCATGTTTTTTATCTCGTAAAGTTGCTTGAAAGTTCGATTTGATTGTTATTGGCGATTCTGCGGCAGTCATTTGACGATGCAGTAATAGCTTATTAGCGTCACGCCCTTCGTAGCTCTTGTCGTCACGCTTTCGAAGGATCGGATATGTCTCTCTCCACGCTCGGGATGAGGTTGTGCTGTGCCTTGTCCTGCCTGCTGCTGTTTAGCGCGCTGCATAGCGCCGCTGTCGCGCCGATGCCTGGTACCACCTTCAACCTGGGCGCCCAGTCCTTCATCCGCGGCTACAAAGACCCGAGCCTGAACGGCGACAGCGGCTACTGCTGGCGCAACGATCTGCGCTGGACTCGCCCGATGGGCAACCACCTTGTCACCGGCGTGAGCTTTACCCATTCCCTCGAACCTCCCGAAGCCTTGAGTGAGCGGGAAACCCCGACCCATTTCCGCCTGGATTTCTATCTCTGATTGCACTGATTCATTGAGACTTTTGACATGGACGTTCGCCAACTCGCCTTTCTGGCCCGCCAGCCTTGCGCGACCTTGCAAGCGCGGGATTCGTTCTGGGGACTGTCCAAACGCGGTCTGGCGTTTATCCTGGTCAACGTGATGTTCTGGCAGCCCGTGGTGGCGATAGCCGACGGCATCGTGGTCAACGGCAGCGGTACAACACTGGGACAGGCCGGCAATGGCGTGCCCATCGTCAACATTGCCACGCCCAATGGCGGCGGGCTGTCGCACAACAAGTTCAGCGACTACAACGTCGGCCAGCAGGGGCTGATCCTCAACAACGCCACCGG
>NZ_FMWW01000020.1:0-1688 GCF_900103205.1 Pseudomonas sp. NFPP12 | reverse complement strand
AGACGCTCGATGGTGGACGCCTCGAACAGGTCGGTGGCGTAGGTCAGGGAGGCCCAGAGGCCATCCTCGGATTCGAAGGTATCCAGGGTCAGGTCGAACTGCGCGGCACGCCCCTGCCAACTCAGGGTCTCGATGCTGAGGTCGTCCAGGCGCTGGCTCTGCCCGCCCTTCTTGACCGCGGTCTGGTGGTTGAACATTGCCTGGAACAGCGGGCTGTGACTCAGGCTGCGCTCGGGGCGCAAGGCTTCCACCAACTGCTCGAAAGGCAAGTCCTGGTGGGACTGGGCCATCAGCGCGGTCTGCTTGACCTGCTGCAGGAAATCATTGAAGCCCAGTTGCCCGTCGACCTCGGCCTTGAACACCTGGGTGTTGACGAAGAAGCCGATCAGGCGCTCGGTTTCCACCCGGTTGCGGTTGGCGGTCGGCACCCCGACGCGGATGTCCGCCTGGCCGCTGTAGCGGTGCAGCAAGACCTGGAACGAGGCCAGCAACAGCATGAACAGGGTCGCCCCTTCACGCTGGGCCAATTGCTTGAGGCCCAGGCGCAGCTCTTCCGGCAACGGGATATCCAGCAGCGCCCCCCGATAGCTCTGGATCGCCGGGCGCGGGTGGTCCAGCGGCAGCATCAGCAAGGGGTGCTCCCCGGCCAGTTGCTCCAGCCAGTAGCCCTGTTGCCGCTCACGCTCGCCGGCATCCATCCACTGGCGCTGCCAGTTGGCATAGTCGGCGTATTGAATCGGCAGGTCCGGCAGGCTGACCGTGCGCCCCTGGCGGTAGCCGGCATAGAGCTGGATCAGCTCGTCGACCATCACCCCCATCGACCAGCCATCGGAAACGATGTGGTGCTGGGTCAGGACCAGCACATGCTCGTCTGCTGCCACCCGCAGCAATTTGGCCCGCAACAGCGGGCCATTGCGCAGATCGAAGGGCGGCTGGCTCTTGCTGTCGGTCAGGGCATGGACCTGGGCCTCATAGGACAGGCCGCCGGCGTGCAGTTCGATGACCTCGATGTCCAGCGGCGCCGGTGGGTGCACCACCTGCACCGCCGTGCCATCTTCTTCGGAAAAGGTAGTGCGCAGGGTTTCATGCCGGGCAATCAGGGTATCGAATGCATGGCGCAGCGCGTCGAGGTCCAGTTCTCCGGTCAAGCGCAGCGCCGTGGTGATGTGGTAGGCGGTGCTGTCGGGTTCCAGTTGCCAAAGGAACCACTGGCTTTCCTGGGTATAGGAGAGAACCGGCGCCTCGTCGGCGCCGCGGCTGCAGATAGGAGCGATACCAAAGAGGTTGATGCCCTTTTCTTTAAGCAAAATCGCCAGGGCTCTTCTTTCCTTGGAAGAAAGCGTGCCTACCGAGTCGATTAAAGCTTGCATGTACTACCTCGCCTAAGAAATTATTTTTTCAAGATCATCGGGAGATAAACGTTTGAGGGCCTCCAAAGATTTAGCCAATTCATCCTGCAGTGAAGAAGTTGTCTGCCGCAGGGCCTGAACCTTCTCGACAAAGGCCGCGAGGCTCTCCGCGCCGAACAGCGACTTGATGGGCATATCCACGCCAAACTGCTGCTTGACCCGAGTCACCACCTGAGCCACCAACAGGGAGTGGCCGCCCAGCTCGAAGAAGTTGTCGCTCATGCCCACCCGATCCAGCTTCAGCACATCGGCCCAGATCGCCGCGATCTGCTGCTCCAG
>NZ_FMWW01000012.1:0-36861 GCF_900103205.1 Pseudomonas sp. NFPP12 | reverse complement strand
GCTGTCAAGTGATTTTTTTAAGAAGTTTTCAAAGTTTCCTTTTTAACTTCAACCACTTGCGCTTCCGATCTCTCGTTAGCGGGAGGCGAATTCTACAGCGTTACACGCTGCTGTCAACACCTCTTTTCAACCGCTTTCGACCGAGAGGATCGAATCGTTAATAAGGCGAAAACTGACTGCCTTACCAACTGCTTCCGGCTTCGATGAACTGAAGCGTAACCGCTATCGAAAACTGCGTAACTCGTTGAATCTCAAGGAGTTTTCCGTTTCGACTGCGCCGGAAGTGGGGCGAATTATAGACCTGTAGAATCTGCCGTCAAGGGTTAATTACGATTTTGTTGCAGAAGATGCTTTTTTAGCGATTAGGCGCGGAATCCGGCGCATTACAGGAGGAACACGCAGCAGCAACAACAGCCCCCCTATAGAAGCGTAGACCGACCACTCCTTCAGGTCCGCCCGGACAATCCATAGCATATGCAGCAGCCCCAGCCCCAGGATGAGATAAACCAGGCGATGCAGCCTCTTCCAACGCGCGCCCAAGCGACGCTGGCTATAACGATTGGACGTCACAGCCAATAACAACAGAAAGAGGAACCCCAGGCTTCCGACAAAGATATAGGGTCGCTTGCGCAACTCAACTCCCAGCTGCGACCAGTCCAACCCCAAAATGAATACCCCATAAGCACTCAGGTGCAACACTACATAAGCGAAGCACCACAACCCCAATTGTCGGCGCACAGCGATCCAGCCCGACCACCCCGTGAGTTTTTGCAAAGGAGTCATGCCCAAGGTGATCAACAACAGCACCAGCGTGCCCAACCCCAGGCGATCAACCAGCACCTTGCCCGGGTCCGGCCCCAGGACCGAAGCCCAGGCTTCATACAGCCAATACAGCGGCCAGATAGCCGCAGCGATAAAGACACCGATACGCCAGAACGAATAACGCATCAATAGTTCATCCGCAGATCCATGCCGCTATATAAAGAAGCGACTTCATCCGAGTAACCGTTGAACATCTGGGTTTCCCGCACATTGGGACTGAACAGACTGCTGGGTAGACGCCGCTCCCGGGCCTGGGTCCAGCGCGGATGATCAACCGTTGGATTCACATTCGCGTAAAAACCATATTCGTTGGCCGCAATGCTCTGCCAGGTAGTCTTGGGCTGCTCGCTGACCAGGCTGATGCGCACAATCGACTTCACACTTTTGAAGCCATATTTCCAAGGCACTACAAGGCGCAGCGGCGCACCATTCTGGTTAGGCAGTTCACGCCCGTACATCCCCACCGCAAGAATCGCCAATGGATTCATCGCCTCATCAAGACGCAATCCCTCGACATAGGGCCAGTCGATCAAGGCAAAGCCGGAGCGCTGGCCCGGCATACTCTTGGGATCCTGCAACGTTTCAAAGCGAATGAACTTGGCGCTGCTGGTGGGCTCCACCTGCTTGAGCAAGGCAGAGATTGGAAAACCTATCCAGGGAATCACCATCGACCAGGCCTCTACGCAACGCAGTCGATAAATACGCTCCTCCAGCAAGTAGGGCTTCATGAAATCTTCCAGGGCGTAGCGGCCTGGCTTAGCCACCTCACCATCCACAACCACACTCCACGGCTGAGTCTTGAGCGCACCTGCGTTGGCCGCCGGGTCCCCCTTGTCAGTGCCGAATTCGTAGAAGTTGTTGTAGTGAGTCGCGTCCTTGAAAGGCGTGATCGCCTCATCCCTGACGGTTACTGCTTGCCACCGAGTGGTAGACAGCTTGTCGGAGAACCACGCGGGAGCCTGACCCGGCTCAACATCGGCATAACGCGACGCGTCCTGTGCTGCTGCCCATCGCGGCAAGCTGGCAAACGCCATGCCCGCAACCGCACCACTGAGCAGGCTGCGTCGAGAGAGGTAAAGAGATTCGGGCGTAACCTGCGACTCATTGCAGTCGGACGACTTGGGGAATTTGAATAACATGGCAACTCCGCAGTATTGGAGGACAGATGTACCAATAGACTGCGGAGTATGGGGGAAATTACATCACTCGACGCTTTTGCGACGACGCAGGTGCAACAGATACTGGATAGGGCCCGACGCCGCATAGGCGAGGAACACCAAAAGCAGAATGCGCGGCGGATCGCTGAACACCACTGCAAACACCAGTACCACCGCCAGGATCGCCACAAAAGGTACACGCCCTTTCAGGTCCAGGTCCTTGAAGCTGTTGTACTTGATGTTACTGACCATCAGCATGCCTGCGGCGGCCACCATCAACGCCACCAGGAACGACATCTTCGACCCCTGGATCCCGTAGTCGCTGAAGGCCCAGACGATACCAGCCACCACACCCGCCGCTGCCGGGCTGGCAAGGCCGATGAAATAACGCTTGTCGGCAGTACCGACTTGAGTATTGAAACGCGCCAGACGCAAGGCCGCGCCTGCCACATAGATGAAGGCGACCATCCAGCCGACCTTGCCCATATCACCCAGGGCCCAGCCAAAGGCCAACAACGCCGGCGCTACGCCGAATGCAACCATATCGGACAGTGAGTCGTATTCAGCGCCAAAAGCACTCTGTGTGTTGGTCATGCGGGCAACACGCCCATCCAGGCCATCGAGCACCATGGCCACGAAAATGGCGATCGCGGCAAAGGCAAAGTACTTGCTCGCCCCGGCCGCATCTCCGGCGCTCATTGCACTCTGGGCACTCATAGAGCTAATGATGGAATAGAACCCCGCGAACAGGTTCGCAGTGGTGAACAGATTCGGCAGAAGATAGATACCACGATGCCGGACTTTACGGCCTTCAGCGTCATGCCCTTCTTCGACATGCTCATCGATCGGTAGCAGGCTTTCGGCGTCAGAGGCCTGGTTTGGCTCTTCGGGACGTTCGCTCATGGACATTACCTTGCAACGGTGTGAAAAGTTTCGACAGATACCCAGGGCCGCGATTCGGCCACAAAGGATCCAGCTTTATACCAGAACCTATCCGTGCAAACGAAAAAACGCGGCCTAGGCCGCGTTTTCCCTGACAAGACTCGAACTTAGTTCTTGGCTTTGTCGACGATTTTGTTGGCACCGATCCAAGGCATCATCGAGCGCAGTTGCTCGCCGATGATTTCGATACCGTGAGCGGCGTTGTTACGACGCTTGGCGGTCATCGATGGGTAGCCGGTAGCGCCCTCGCTGATGAACATCTTCGCGTATTCGCCGTCCTGGATGCGCTTCAGAGCATTGCGCATGGCCTGACGGGATTCGGCGTTGATGACTTCTGGACCAGTCACGTACTCGCCGTACTCAGCGTTGTTGGAGATCGAGTAGTTCATGTTGGCGATACCGCCTTCGTACATGAGGTCAACGATCAGCTTCAGTTCGTGCAGGCACTCGAAGTAGGCCATTTCTGGAGCGTAGCCAGCTTCAACCAGGGTTTCGAAACCGGCTTTGACCAGCTCGACGGTACCGCCACACAGAACAGCCTGCTCACCGAACAGGTCGGTTTCAGTCTCGTCCTTGAAGGTGGTTTCGATGATGCCGGTACGGCCGCCGCCCACGCCTGCGGCGTAGGACAGGGCAACGTTCTTGGCGTTGCCGGAAGCGTCCTGGTAGATCGCGATCAGGTCAGGAATACCACCGCCCTTGACGAACTCGGAACGTACGGTGTGGCCTGGAGCCTTCGGCGCGATCATGATCACGTCGAGGTCGGCACGAGGCACAACCTGGTTGTAGTGGATCGCGAAGCCGTGGGAGAAGGCCAGAGTGGCGCCCTTCTTGATGTTCGGCTCGATTTCGTTCTTGTACAGCTGGGACTGGAACTCGTCCGGGGTCAGGATCATGACCAGGTCGGCACCGGCAACGGCTGCAGCAACGTCGGTCACTTTCAGGCCGTGGGCTTCAGCCTTGGCAACGGTAGCCGAGCCTTTACGCAGGCCGACAGTCACGTCTACGCCGGAATCCTTCAGGTTGCATGCTTGAGCGTGGCCCTGGGAACCGTAGCCGATGATGGCAACTTTCTTACCCTGGATGATCGACAGGTCGCAGTCTTTATCGTAGAAAACTTTCATGAATTTCCCCTATATCAGGCCGTTCCGGCCATTCGCTAATTTGAGTTAGATGCTCAGTACTTTGTCGCCACGGGCAATCCCGGTGACACCACTGCGTACGGTTTCCAGAATCGATGCGGTGCCGATCGATTGAATAAAGCTGTCGAGCTTGTCGCTGGTACCGGTCAGTTGAACGGTATACACGCTGGCGCTGACATCAACGATCTGCCCACGGTAAATATCGGTGGTGCGCTTAACCTCGGCGCGCTGGGCGCCAGTGGCCTTGATCTTGACCAGCATCAGCTCACGCTCGATGTGCGCGCTTTCCGACAGGTCTACCAGCTTCACCACCTCAACCAGCTTGTTCAGGTTCTTGGTGATCTGCTCGATGATCTCGTCATGGCCAACGGTGGTCAGGGTCAGACGCGACAGAGTCGGGTCTTCAGTCGGCGCCACCGTCAGACTTTCGATGTTGTAGTTGCGTTGCGAGAACAGACCTACAACACGAGACAGAGCACCCGGTTCGTTTTCCAGAAGCAAGGAAATAATGTGCCGCATGATTAAGTACGCTCCGTCTTGCTCAGCCACATATCGCGCATGGAGCCGTCTTTGATCTGCATCGGATAGACGTGCTCGCTGGTGTCGACCTGAATATCGAGGAACACCAGGCGATCCTTCATGGCGAACGCTTCTTCCATCTTCGGCTTCAGATCCTTCAGATCCGTGATACGCATGCCCACGTGACCATAGGCTTCGACCAGCTTGACGAAGTCAGGCAGCGATTCCATGTAGGAGTGCGAATGACGGCTGCCGTAGCTCATGTCCTGCCACTGGCGCACCATCCCCAGCACACCATTGTTCAGGTTGATGATCTTGACCGGCAGATCGTACTGCAGGCAGGTCGACAGCTCCTGGATGTTCATCTGGATACTGCCTTCACCGGTGACGCAGGCGACATCATTATCCGGAAAGCTCAATTTCACGCCCATGGCCGCCGGGAAACCGAAGCCCATGGTGCCCAGGCCACCGGAGTTGATCCAGCGGTTGGGTTTGTTGAACCGGTAGTACTGCGCCGCGAACATCTGGTGCTGCCCCACGTCGGAGGTCACATAGGCATCGCCCTTGGTGACTTCGCACAGGGTTTCGATCACGGTCTGTGGCTTGATGATGCTGCCGTCGCCCTTGTCGTACGGGAAAAGGCCGCGATCGCCACGCCATTCCTCGATCTGCTTCCACCAACTGGCGACCGTCTCCTTGTTCGGGGTATCGCCGATTTCCTTGAGTGCCGCGACCATTTCGGTCAGGACGCTCTCCACTGGACCGACGATAGGCACATCGGCCTTGATGGTCTTGGAGATGGAAGCCGGGTCGATATCGACATGGATGATCTTGGCATTCGGGCAGAACTTCGGCGCACCGTTGATCACCCGGTCATCGAAGCGCGCGCCCACGGCCAGGATCACGTCGGCATGGTGCATGGTCAGGTTGGCGGTGTAGCTGCCATGCATGCCGAGCATGCCCACGAACTGCCGGTCAGTGCCCGGATAGGCGCCCAGGCCCATCAAGGTATTGGTCACTGGCAGATTGAGCATCTTGGCCAGTTCGGTCAGCGGTGCGGAACCGCCGCCGAGAATCACGCCGCCGCCTGCATAAAGCACAGGGCGCTTGGCCGCCAGGAGCATTTCTGCCGCCTTGCGGATTTGCCCGGAGTGACCGCGAACAGCTGGGCTGTAGGAGCGCAGCTTGGCTTTCTTGGGGAAAACGTATTCGAACTTTTCAGCCGGGTTGGTCATGTCCTTGGGGATATCGACCACCACCGGACCAGGACGACCGGATTGCGCCAGGTAGAAGGCTTTCTTCATGACTTCCGGGATTTCCGAAGCGTGCTTGATCATGAAGCTGTGCTTCACGATCGGCCGGGAGATACCGATCATGTCGGTTTCCTGGAACGCGTCGGTGCCCACCATGGTGCTGGGCACCTGGCCGGAAATGATCACCATGGGAATCGAGTCCATATAGGCGGTGGCAATACCGGTAATGGCATTGGTCGCGCCCGGGCCGGAGGTCACCAGTACCACGCCGGCTTTACCGGTGGCACGGGCATAGCCGTCAGCCATATGGGTCGCCGCTTGTTCGTGACGAACCAGGATATGGGTCACTTCCGGTTCTTTGAACAGGGCATCGTAAACATGAAGGAGAGCACCACCCGGGTACCCGTAGATATATTTGACGCCTTCGTCACGCAAAAAGCGGACGAGCATCTCACCGCCAGATAAAAGCTCCACGTTGTTCACCTCTAAAACGCCAGAATACCGCCCTCAAAAGGGAGCGGGTCTTAATAGGTTTACTTCTCAGCAGAGCATGAGCGACGGTGGTCGCCGACTACGTCAGCACTGACTGAGCAAGTATTGGGAGCGCCCCAAAGTGTTGCGGGGTTTTCCCACCCAGCGCGAGGTAACGCGTTGCGGGTGTAGCACTTCGGCGCGGATGTGCGCCTCATGATCTGCTGAGTGGGTCTGCTTCTGGCAGTCCCTCTACAGCGGACTTTGGATTCTTCTGTTTCGTCCTCTTCAAGTCAAGTCGTCTATGTGGTTAATTCGAACTAAGCGCATGAGAACGCAAGAAAAAACCCAAAAACGACTGCTGTCTGCGCTTCAATTGCGCAATCTTCAGCAAGCAACTCAGAAATGCGAACCCGGACTTTGGGCGAAACCCTATTGCCAGAGAGCCGAGAGGAACGTCATGCACTGCAACAACAGCAATGCACGGACAGACATGACCCCTCCGAAGTTGTCACCTCGGGAGAGCGAGACTGAAGTGGGCAGCATGGAGGGAGGCGACTGCCAGGTATACCTGGCAGTCGTGTTTCAGCGAGTAGCAACGATGAGCTGATCAAACTCTTTGAGCAGAACTCGCAACTGCTGGTCGCGCCCCTGCATCGGGCGAGTGGAGAACACCATCTCGGCCATTTCCTGAATACCTGACGCATTGGGCAGCGGCAAATCCTGCTCCAGAATCATCTTCATACGGGGCAGAAAGATCCACTGCAGCCATTGCTCGAATTCCAGAGTATCCACGGCAAAGGGCTGAGTGCTGGCCAGTGCCTCGGCGCTGGGCACAGCGTCGTCCCACAGGCCCTGCACACGCAACTCACGCTCGATCAGCAGCAACTGTTCGGCGATCCTGGGAAAGCGCCCATCCATCACAGCGAAACCCGAGCTTTCTGGCGCGCCTGCGCTGCACCTGCGGCATCACCCTGCTTCTCACGCGCCTGGGCAATCAGCTCCCACAGGCTTGCCTGGAGATCAGGGCGGCCGTTGGCAAAGCTCAGCCCACGGCGAGCGAACTGCTCGGCCTGGGGCGCATCCCCCTGGGCCATGCGTACCTGAGCCAGGCGATACAGCACCTGCGGCTCGCGTGGCGCAACACGCTGCGCTCGCTCGAGGCTGGAGGAAGCACCGTTCAAGTCACCACTGGACTGCTGTTGTTGCGCAGTGGTCAGCAACGCCAGCACCGGGCCATCCAGTTGCTCATCGGCCGACAGACCACCGGCCCGGGCCGAAGGGATGCCACTGGGCGTAGAAGGCATGTTGTAAGTGCCCTGGCTGATCGGTGCCGACTGATAACCGGAGCCGTCCACCGGCCCCGGGGTAATAGGCCCTGAAGTGACCGGCCCCGGAGTAATGGGCGAACTGCTGATCGGCGCCGAGGCCGTAGCGCCGCCGCCCGGAACCATTACCACTACGCCGGAATCTTCCGGAATCGCCTGTGCCTGAGCCTGCGCCGGGCGCTTGATGGTCGTCTGGCGAAAGCCTCCGGAAGCGGAAATCCGCTCGCTGTTGGACACGGCAGTGCCGGAATCCACGACGGGAATAGAGCCGCGCTGCACACTGGCGCAACCGTTGAGCAACGCCAGAGCTGTAATAGCTGGAACCCACCACTTGTTCACGTCAAACCCTCATCGCTTAGTTCATCCAGCCCTTGACCCAGTCCATCACCGAGTCGCCGCCTGCCGGGGTTTCTCCCCCACAGGAAGCACCGGGAGGCGGTTCGCTGCCGCGAATATACGGCATCTGCACAGCCCCCGGACAGTTGGCATCGGAGCCCTGCCCGGTACGCGAATCGACCCAGGCCTGAACCACGTTGTCCGGCTGCGGCATATCCAGCGGCAGCGGGTCGGCCTTGCGCATGAAACTGGTCCACACCTGCAAGGCACCGGTAGCACCGGTAAACGGCGTCTTGCCGTTATCGTCGCGACCCAGCCAGACCACGGCTAGCAGGTCCTGGCTGAAACCGGCGAACCAGCTGTCACGGGAATCGTTACTGGTACCGGTCTTGCCCGCCAACGCTAGAGTCTTGGGCAAAACGTTGTACACCGAGCTGCCGGTGCCTTCGCGCATCACCCGCTGCATTGCGCTTTGAATCAGATAGATCGAGCCGGCATCAAAGCGCTGCTGAATCTGGAACGGATAGCGCTTGAGCGGCTCGCCTTCCGCTGTCAACACGCTGCGAATCCCGCGCATCGGCGTATTGAAGCCGCCATTGGCCAGCGTCTGGTACATGGTCGCCACTTCCATCGGGCTCATGCCCCCTGCCCCCAGCAGCATCGATGGGAAGGCCGGGAACTCGCGGGTCACCCCCAGGCGCCCAAGGGTCTTCAGGACATTGGGCACACCCACTTCCAAGCCGAGCCGTGCGGTAGACAAGTTGTAGGAGTGAGCCAGGCCCTGGTACAGGAACACCGTACCGTGGGAGCGCCGGTCATAGTTCTGCGGCTTCCACACCTGGCCGTCTGCACCTTTTACCGAGAACGCCTCATCCGACAGCCAACTGGTCAGGGTGTACTGGCTGGGCTTTTCCAGGGCGGTCAGGTAGACCGCCGGCTTGATCAACGAGCCCACCGGGCGCACCGCATCCAAGGCCCGGTTGAAACCGGCAAAGCTGGCCTGACGACTGCCGATCATGGCCTGGACCTCACCGGTTTCCGGGTTGGTCACCACCATCGCCGCCTCGACGTCTTCCGAGCCCTTGCGCCCGGCCAGGCGCTTGAAGGTGTCGTTGACCGAGGCTTCGGCCTTCATCTGCAGGATCGGATCGAAACTGGTGAAGATCCGCAGGCCTTCTTCAGTCAAGTCTTCATCACGGTAGTCTTCACGCAACTGACGCTTGACCAGGTCGAGGAAACCGGGGAAGGAACTGTCCGCCAGGCTGCCGCGCTTGGTTACGCCCAGCGGCATCTTCTTCGCCGCCTCCACCTGTTCCGGGGTAGCTACGCCCTGCTGTGCCAGCAGATCGAGCACCAGGTTACGCCGCTCCAGGGCACGTTCCGGGTAGCGCCGCGGGTTGTAATAGGAAGGTCCTTTGACCATCCCGACCAACAGCGCCACCTGGTGCAACTTGAGTTCGGACAGGGGCTGGCTGAAGAAGAACTGGCTGGCCAGACCGAAACCGTGCACCGCACGCTGACCGTCCTGGCCGACGAAGACCTCGTTGAGGTAGGCCTCGAGAATTTCGCGCTTGTCGTAATGCAGCTCCAGCAACAACGCCATCATCGCTTCATTGAGCTTGCGCGACAGGCTGCGCTCGTTGGTCAGGAAGAAGTTTTTCACCAACTGCTGGGTCAGGGTACTACCGCCCTGGCGCATCTGGCCGGACGAAGTGTTGACCCAGATCGCACGGGCAATCGACTTGGGCGACACCCCGTGGTGTGAATAAAAGTCGCGGTCTTCCACCGCCACCAGCGTTTCCAGCAGATACGGCGGAACCTGATCGATCTTGATCAGGATCCGGTCTTCGAGGTTCTTCGGGTACAGGCCGCCGATCAGCAATGGCTCCAGGCGCACCACCGCGAGCTTGGCCCCCTTGCTGCCGGAAAGTTCCGCCACGTAATCACCGGAGAAGCGCACGCGCACCGGCTGAGCCTGCTCCAGCCCTTCATAGAACTGGAAGCCGCGGGTGTTTAGGTCCACGGTATTGCCATTGACCGAGGCTGCGCCCGGGCCGTTGGCGACACTTTCACGGCGATAGCCCAGAGCGTCGAGTTCCGTGAGGAAATCGTCCTTGCTGAGCTTTTGTCCGACGAACAGCTCAAGCGGGCGGGCGTAGACCTTGGCCGGAATGGTCCAGCGCTTGCCGGAGAACTTTTCCTGGACCACGGCATCGAGGTAAACCGCAAAGCCGGCGAGCACCACCAAACCGACCAGACTGAGCTTGAGGGCCCAGCCCAGCCAGGGGCGCAGGCCACCAGACGGCGTTTTTTTAGCAGAACGAGGGGATCGGGTACGAGTCATGGCGGCGGATTATACGCACTTTATTCATCGTCAACATGCGCCACCCGAGGTTTGCCTTAGTGCGCTCAGCGGCCATAATGACGCCCTCGATTTTCCCGACTCTGAAGGATCGCCTGTGAGCCAGTCACTGATCGCTGCCCTGCAAAACCCCGCCTTGTTTCCTCATCCCGTAGAAGGGTTTCAGGTCATCGAAACCCACATCTCCTGGGTTCTGCTCACCGGCCCCTTTGCCTATAAAGTGAAGAAGCCGGTCAATTTCGGCTTCCTCGACTTCACCAGCCTGGACGCCCGCGAGCACTTCTGCGGCGAAGAGCTGCGCCTGAACCAGCGCCTGACCGAGGACCTGTACCTGGAAGTCCTGCCGATCACCGGTAGCGCCGAAGCCCCGGTACTGGGCGGCGATGGTCCGGCTATCGAATACGTACTGAAAATGCGTCAGTTCCCGCAAAGCCAGTTGCTCAGCACCTTGCAGGCCAACAGCGAACTGACCACTGCGCACATCGATGAGATGGCCAGGCAGATCGCCCACTTCCACCTCAACGCGCCCAAGGTTCCAGCTGAGCATGAAGCCGGCACCCCGGAGAGTGTGATGGCTCCGGTGCGCCAGAACTTCGAGCAAATCCGCCCATTCCTCAGCGAGAAAGCCGATCTGCAACAACTTGAAGCCCTGCAAGCCTGGGCCGAAACCAGCTTCGAACGCCTCAAGCCTCTGCTGGCCCAACGCAAGAGCGAAGGTTTCATCCGTGAATGCCATGGCGATATCCACCTGGGCAACGCCACCCTGATCGACGGCAAGGTGGTGATTTTCGACTGCATCGAATTCAACGAACCGTTTCGTTTCACCGACGTCTACGCCGATACCGGCTTCCTCGCCATGGACCTGGAAGACCGCGGCCTGAAGAGCCTGGCGCGACGTTTCATCAGCCAGTACCTGGAACTGACCGGCGACTACCAGGGCCTGGAGCTGCTTAATTTCTACAAGGCCTACCGTGCCCTGGTACGCGCCAAGGTCAGCCTATTCAGCATGCCTGCCGATGCCACGCCGGTGCAGCGCGCCACCACCCTGCGCCAGTACCGCAACTACGCCAATCTGGCGGAGAGCTACAGCACCATTCCATCGCGTTTCCTGGCCATCACCTCAGGCATCTCGGCAGTCGGCAAGAGCAGCGTGGCCATGCGCCTGGTAGAGGCACTGGGCGCCGTTCGCCTGCGCTCCGACGTAGAGCGCAAGCGCCTGTTCGGCGAGCAACAGGTGCCCAACGACCCACACGCGGGCATCTATAGCAGCGAAGCCAGCAGCGCCACCTACGCGCGCCTGCATGAAATCGCCGAAACCATCCTGCGTGCCGGCTACCCGGTAGTGATCGACGCGACCTACCTCAAACGAGCCCAGCGCGATGCCGCGGCCAAAGTGGCCGAGGCCACTGGTACGCCCTGCCTGATCATCGACTGCAACGCCCCTGAGGCAGTGGTTGCCAGTTGGCTGGCCCAGCGCCAGGCCGATCAGAACGATCCATCCGACGCCACTCTGGAAGTGATTGCCAACCAGCAAGCCACTCGTGAAGCACTGACCGACGAAGAGCTGCTGCGCAGCAAGCGCATAGAAACCAACGAAAGCGGCAGCCTGGACGCCCTGGTTGCCAACATTCGCCAACGCCTCCCAGGCCTGTAAACGGTCATTTCAGCCGTGGAGTGGCAAAGACTTCACGGCTGAAAAATAGTGGCACTATACTGGCGTCATAAATCCAACACTGGTGACGTCGCCATGAGCCAACCGAAACTTCTCGACACTCCGCTTTACGCCCTGCTGCATAAAGACGACATCGTCGGCTTCAACCGCGAACGCCCGAAAGACCAACCCATCGACATGCGCGGCGGGGATTTCCGCGGCCTCGACCTGCGGGAACTGAACGCACAAGGCATCGATTTCACTGACGCCTACTTTCGCTCCGCGGACCTGCGCGGGCTGGACTTGAGAAACTCGTCCATGGAAGGCGCCAGCCTCGCCCATGCACAGATTTCCGGCGCCTACTTTCCGGTGGAACTGAGCGCCGACGAGATTCTCATGTCGGTCAATTTCGGCACCCGCCTGCGTTACCGCACTCGCTGACCCCCGCCACCCGTCTTTGTCCGGCGCTCTGTTCAGCGCCGGACCTGGTCCGCTTTCTCGCCTGCACCCCGCCTTTCGCATGGCCTGCCCCCCTTCCCTTCGAGCTTCACCGCTGCTCCCTTAGAAGCATTTGCGCCAAACCCGACCAAAGAACAGCGCGTTTTCTACTGAGCGCTACACTCCTCAGAGGCTGCCCACTCACCATTCGGCCATCGCCAGGAGGCTTAATGAATGATGAACTGCAACACCTGAAGAACCTTGGCAAGACATCGGCACAATGGCTGCATGCAGTGGGCATCCATAGCGCTTCCGACTTGCGCCGCCTGGGCGCGGTGGACGCCTACCGGGCCGTGCGGACCCGTGGTTTTCGTGCATCGAAAGTCTTGCTCTATGCCATTGAAGGCGCCCTGATGGACATGCACTGGAACGACCTTCCCGCCGAACGCAAAGAGGCGTTGAACAAGCAACTGGACGCCATTTCCTCTCGTCACAAAAACTGACTGGCAGAGCCAAATGTATCTAATGGGGGAGCAGCCGGCTTACGCCGACGCCTTGATCAACAGACTGCAGAGCATTCCGCCGCAATTGCTGGACGGGCTTGCGCCCAGCGGCCCGACGTTGGAGCTTGGCCCCATCGCTGAGCTGTCCAGCGTATTGCCCGGCGACCAGTTGTTCCTGCTGGCAAGTGGCGTGATCCAGGCCAGTGTCGAAGAGCGGCCACTGTTCTACCTGCATGAAGGCGACCTGGTGGGGCTGCGGCGCGGCATCGAACTCCCGCAGTGGCAACTGCACTGCGATACGCCGCTGCAACTGATTCCCTATCTGAGGACTGAAGTGTTTCGACACATCCAGGCCGACGTACAACGCTCGGAACTGCTCGTACAGTACCTGATCGGCCAGACCGCCCTGCTGTCCGATGCCATTGCCCGTCTCAAGCCGCCAGAGTTGCGCAGCAGCAACGGTTTCAAGCGCGTGGAGGCGGGCGAAAGGCTGATTACCCAGGGGGATGAGGCAGATCATGTGTTTGTAATACTCGAAGGCCATGCACAGGCCTTCGTCGACGGACACAAGGTCGGCGACGTCCCCAAGGACGAGATTTTCGGCGCCATGGCAGTGTTCACCGGAGAAAAACGCAGTGCCAGCGTGATCGCCAGCGAACCCAGCACCATCATGCTGATTCCCAAGGACCAGTTTCTCAGCCTGACCCAGAGCAATCCGCGCATTGCCCACAGCCTGATCGAAAGCATGGCGCGCCGCATCGACCTGTTGAACAAGGAAGTGACCCGGCTCATGACCTTGAACAACCCGAACTGACCCCGGATTCCAGGCAGATCCAAACGGACGTTTGGCAAAATATGCAGAAATCTGAAAAGCCTTGTTGACTTCTAAATGAGAATCGTTATGATTATCACAACTGGTCGCGAGATCAGTCGATAACCTGGAAGACCAGTGGTTCGGACTCTCAGATTATCTCCTCATCAGGCTAATCACGGTTATTTGACCCGGCTCTTGCCGGGTCTTTTTTTGCCCGCAGAAAAGCCCTCCGATCAGGGCCTCAGTTGCGCGCAATAGTCCTTGGCGGGCTGGGGCGGCGTATACCAGACGTAGTCGGCCGATGCCGCGGCAACCTGTTGCCCCTGCTCCGCCAGAATCAACACCACCACCTCCTGGCCTCGGTCCAGATCGGCAAGATGCAGGGGCACGCCAAGATCCTTGCGACCGTGAAACGCCCCGGCCAGCAACAGGGCCGGAGCCGGAGCCGCCAGCAGCTGTTCAGCCATGCGTCGGTCCCGTTGCTGCTGCACCGCCCGCATTGCCGGCACCTGGCTCTCCGGCAGCAAGCCACAGTGCGATTCGCGGATTTGCCCGGCCAATGCCTCGATCACCGACGGTGCGTTGCTCCGTGTGCCGGTCAGGACGGGCGCCCGTGCATAAATGGCACGCACCTCCTGGCGATCCAGATTGGCAGCGAGCAAGGGATAGGGCTGACGCAGGGCAAAACCCACCAGCGGGCCGTAGAGGCTCCAATCCCAGCCTGATTGCCAGGCCAACCTGCCGGGTAGGTCATCAGGCAAACGCCCCCCATCAATGGAGCGTTTTACCCCATCGACTTCTGGCTGCTGATCCGGGTTGAGCATTTCCAGCAACAGGCTGCCCTGTGGCCGCTCCCGGGCCATGGAGCGCAAGAGCCAGAGTTGCAGGGCATGATGATCGGGATTGTCATGCTGCTCGCCAATGATCACTCGGGGGGCCCGTGCCAGGCGCCCTACCAGTTCGACAGGGGTCAGCGCCTTGGCACTGCGCAGCTCAATGATACTGCCGGGCGCCGAAGCCACCGGCGGCGGCAGGATCCCCGGCATGCTGTGACAGGCGGCCAGCAGCATGGCCAGCAACAATGGCAATACGCGCATCAGGTCTCTCCGGGCTTCGCCTCAGCGGGCGATGATCAACGGGTGCCCGCGTTCGGGATGCTCCTGCACCAGAACTTCCAGGCCGAACACCGCCTTCAGGGGCTCAGGCCGCAGTACCGCGGTCGGTGTTCCCAATGAATGCGGGCGGCCGCCTTCAAGCAACAAGACCCGGTCACAATAACGCGCAGCCAGATTCAGGTCATGCAGGATGACCAGCACCGCCGCGCCGCGGTCGGCGAAGGCTCGAATGGCCTGCAAGGTGACGTGCTGGTGCAAGGGGTCGAGTGCAGAAGTCGGCTCATCCAGCAGCAGGTTGTGCCCTGGCTGGCCCGGCCACAGTTGCGCCAGGACCCGCGCCAGATGCACCCGCTGGCGCTCGCCGCCGGACAGCGCGAGATAGCTGCGCCCCGACAGGTGCGCCACATCGGCAGCATTCAAAGCAGCGTTGACGATTTCCTCGTCACGCACGCGCCCGGTCTGATGGGGCAAACGCCCCAGCGCCACCACCTCCTCCACACGAAAGGCGAAATCCAGGCTCGAAGCCTGGGGCAGCACTGCCAGGCGCTGCGCACGCTCGGCGCCCGACCAATGAGCCAGTTCCTGATCATCCAGCAGCACCTGCCCCTGATGAGCCGCCAGTTCACCACTCAAGCCCCCCAAGAGGCTGCTTTTACCTGCACCATTAGGGCCGAGGACTCCCAGCACCTCGCCCGGCAGCAACTGCAGGTCGATGCCAGCCAGGACGTCTTTGCCGCCGCGCCGCACATGCAGGTTCTCGACTCGCAGCATCAGGCACGCCCTCGCAACAACAGGTACAGAAAGAATGGCGCACCGATAAAGGCCGTGACGATACCGATGGGCAACTCGGCAGGCGCCAGCGCCAGGCGCGCCACCAGGTCAGCCAACAGCAGCAGGCTGGCTCCGGCCAGGATCGAGGCCGGGAGCAAGGTTCGGTGATCCGGACCGGACAACAGGCGCACCAGATGCGGCACCACCAGGCCGACAAAACCGATCATTCCCGCCGCCGCCACGGCAGCGCCCACACCCAGCGCGGTGCAGAACACCAGCTCGCGCTTGAGGCCTTCGACATCGATGCCAAGGTGCTTGGCCTCGGACTCGCCCAACAGCAGTGCATTCAACGCCTTGGCCCGGCGCGGCAGCCACAGCGCAACCGCGGCGGTCACCAGCAGCAAGGGCCACAAGCGCTGGTAACTGGCACCATTCAGGCTGCCCAGGTTCCAGAAAGTCAGAGTGCGCAACGTGGCATCGTCCGCCAGATAGGTGAACAACCCCACCGCCGAACTGGCCAGCGCCGTCAGGGCAATCCCCGCCAGCAGCATGGTTGCCACATGGGTCTGCCCGTTGCGCCGCCCCAGGCGATACACCAGCGCCGTCACCCCCAGGCCGCCAAGGAAGGCACACAGGGAGAGCAAATAAGGGCCGACAGCCTCTGGCAGGCCGCCGAACATCGAGCCGCCAACAATGGCGATGGCCGCACCCAATGCTGCACCACTGGAAACCCCCACCAACCCCGGGTCCGCCAGGGGGTTGCGAAACAGCCCCTGCATGGCGACCCCGGACAGCGCCAGAACTCCGCCGACCGCAAGACCGAGCAGAGTCCGGGGCAAGCGAATCTGTCCCAGGATCAGTTCCGCCTGCTCCAGACCCTGCCCGTCGATCGGCAATCCAAGCAGGCGCAAGGCGGCACGCAAGGTATCAAACAAGGGCAGGCTGACAGGGCCCAGGGCCAGGGACAGCCAGATCGCCACAAGACACAGGACACCCAGCCCGATAAACAGTGTTCGAGGCTTGACCAGACGACTCATTGGGCCGGCTTGGCCTGGGGATAAAAGGCGCTGGAGAGGCGTTTCAGGCTATCAGGCAAGCGAGGGCCCAGGCCTCCCACCAGCAAGGTCGGGTCCAGTTCCACAACCCGCCCGGCCTTGGCCGCCGGTGTGGATGCCAGCACCGGGTTCTCCTTGAACAGTGCGGCACGAGCGGCATCGCCGGTCAGGCTGCGATCGGAGAACACCAGCACATCCGGATTCAACCCCGCCAGGGATTCGACCGAGAATGGCTTATAGCCGGTATGAGTCGCCAGGTTGCGCCCACCGGCCTGTTGCAATAGCCAATTCGCGGCGGTGTCCTTGCCGGCGATCAGGGGTTTGCCGCCGGCATGCCCGAGCAACAACAGCACCCCGGGCGCCGCGTGCTGCGCTTGAGCCTGGGCGACCCACGCCTGCTGCTGCCCAAGTTGTTGCTGATAGCCCTGGAACAGTTGCCTGGCCTGCTCTTCTCGGCCCAGCAATAGCCCCAGGTGCTGCAGGGTAGCTTGCAAGGTCGGCAAGTCGGCCTGGGCAGAAAACAGTTCGACCTTGACCCCGGCACTGCGGATCTGCGAAAGCACTGGCGGCGGCCCCATCTCCTCGGTACCCACCAGAATCTGCGGCCGCAGGCTGAGAATGCCTTCGGCCGACAACTGACGCTGATAGCCGATGCTCGGCAGCGCCTTGAGCGACTCCGGGTGCTGGCTGGTGGTATCGACGCCCACCAGCTTGGACTCGGCCCCCAGAGCCGTTATCCACTCGGACAAGGCCCCACCGGCACTGACCCAACGCTGCGGCAACTCATCAGCGGTGGCCCACTGGCTCACCAGCAATCCGGCACAGAACGCAATGGCGCAGGCACTCAGGCGCATAAGAACATTTCCTTCATTAAAGTGGGGGCCCGCGCAGCTGCTGTCCATGTGACATGCCGGACAGGCCGGGCATCGAAAGGAACAAGCGCCCCGTAACGGGCGGGGCGGCCATTTGATAATTGTTTTCATTTAGCCGTCAAGCGCCGACATGTTTCATCCTGCAGCCGGAAAGAAACTGTGACAGCCTGGACGCAGAGCCTTCGGACCAAGAGGATAGCCATGAAATTTCTTTGCGCCGGCAACGATCTGCCCGAAGCCGGCAGCCGGGGCTTCCAGCTCGCGGGGCTGAAGCTGTTCGCCGTGCGGCGCGAGCAGCGGGCCTATGTCTATGCCAATCGCTGCCCGCACCGGGGAGTGGCGCTGGAGTGGCAGGCTGACCAGTTCCTCGACCCCAGCGCCAGCCTGATCCAGTGCGCCACCCATGGCGCCCTGTTTCTGATCGAGAGCGGAGAGTGCGTGGCCGGACCTTGCGCCGGCCAGTTCCTGGAGAGCATCGACTGCCATGAAGACAGCCAGGGGATCTGGGTGGACCTCTAATCCCCGAGCAACACTTCAAGACGTCGGTCGATGCACACTTGCTCGGCCGTCAGGCACACACCATAGGCCAGCACCTCAACCCCCGCCGCGCGGGCTTCGCGCAGGGCAGCGGCGTAACCCGGATCGATCTCCTGCGCCGGCCGCACCGCGTCGATGCCCGAAAGGTTGACGCAATACAGCTGAACCGCCCGCACGCCCTCCCGGGCCAGGCTCGCCAGTTCCCGCAGATGCTTGGCGCCGCGCTGGGTCACGGCATCGGGAAACGCTGCCACCGGCGTGCCATCGAACCCCAGGGTGACGCTTTTGACCTCGACGTACGCCGGACCGTCCGGGTAATCCAGGCGAAAATCGATGCGGCTGTTCTCTTGCCCGTAAGGCACCTCGCGCTTGAGCCCGGTGAAGCCGTTCAACTCGCTGATAAGCCCCGAGCGCAAGGCTTCTTCCACCAGCCCGTTGGCCCGCCCGGTGTTGACGCAGGCCAGGCGGCCTTGAGGGGTTTCGCTGATTTCCCAGGTGCCCGGCAACTTGCGCTTGGGGTCATTGGAGCGGCTGAACCACACCTGCCCGCCCTCGACCATGCAATTAAGCATCGAGCCGGTATTGGGGCAATGGATGGTCAACAGCTCGCCGGTGGTGGTCTCTATGTCCGCCAGGAAGCGCTTGTAACGACGCAGCAGACGCCCCTCTTCCAGGGGAGGATCGAAGCGCATCAGGCGTGCCAGCTCTGCAGGCCACGGGCGATACGCTCAACCGCCTCCTGCAGGCATTCCAGGCTCTGGGTATAGGCAAAGCGCACATGATGGCCAGCCTGATGCCGGCCGAAGTCCAGGCCAGGGGTAAAGGCCAGGTGCTCGGTTTCCAGGAAGTGCCGGCAAAAGGCGAAGGCATCACCGCCGAAGGCACTGATGTCCGCGTACAAGTAGAACGCCCCTTCAGGTTCCACAGCGATGCCGAAGCCCAACTCACGCAAGGCTGGCAGCAGGAAATCCCGGCGGCGCCCGAACTCGGCGCGGCGCTCCTCGAGGATTTCCAGGGTCTGCGGCTCGAAGCACGCCAGCGCAGCATACTGGGCCATGCTCGGCGCACTGATATAGAGGTTCTGTGCCAGCTTTTCCAGTTCACCCACGGCTGCCGGCGGAGCTACCAGCCAGCCCAGGCGCCAGCCGGTCATGCCGAAATATTTGGAGAAACTATTCAGGACGAAAGCGCTGTCATCCACTTCCAGAACGCTGGCGGCATCGATGCCATAGGTCAGGCCATGGTAGATCTCGTCCACCACCAGATGCCCGTTGCGAGCCTTGATCGCGGTGGACAACCCCGCCAACTCGTCCCGGCTCAGGACCGTGCCGGTGGGGTTCGCCGGCGAGGCCACCAGGGCGCCCACGCTGTCCTGATCCCAATAGCGCTCCACCAGGTCCGGCGTCAGTTGGTAACGCACATCCGGCCCCACCGGGACCAACTGCGCAGCGCCTTCCACCAGACGCAGAAAATGCCGGTTGCACGGATAACCCGGGTCCGCCAGCAGCCAGTGCTTGCCCGGATCCACCAGCAGGCTGCTGGTCAACAGCAGGGCACCGGAACCACCGGGGGTGATCATGATCCGCTCGGGATCGATGTCCAGGCCGTAACGCTGCTGATAGAAGCCGGAAATCGCCCCTCGCAGCTCGGGAATTCCGCGGGCTGCGGTGTAGCGCGTCTTGCCGGCGCTCAGCGCGGCCTGCCCGGCCTTGATGATCGGCTCGGCGGTGGTGAAGTCCGGTTCGCCGATTTCCAGGTGAATCACATCATGCCCGGCGGCTTGCAGCTCATTGGCGCGGGCCAGCAAGGCCATGACATGGAAAGGTTCGATAGCGCGACTACGCGCACTGTAGGGCTGAGCCATTAGCCTTCCTTCATTGATTCGAGGGGGGAGCAAAGGACCGATTCTACCCATCTGATCAAGCCCGGGAGAACCCAGGCGGATCCGAGCGGTCTGTTGCTTGCGCCAACTGGCGCCAACACAACCCGCAGACTTGACTAAAATCAATGATTGAACGAACCGATCAGCAAGCCATGTCAGGCTTTTCCCATATCCATGGACGAACCAGGACATAGGCTCGACAACCGGGAGTAGCGCGCTCTGGTTTGATCTGGTAAGTTCGCCCGCTTGCAGCCGCAGGGCCGGCAAGTGTCGGAGATGGAGCAATCCTGCGCAATGGATTACAAGAGTAGAGGCGGTCCATTCATGCCCACCCAAGCAAAGCAACAGATTCAATCGATCAGCGGTTTTGAACCTTACGTTGAAACTGCGGGCGAAGAGTACATGGGCAAGCCCATGCGCGAGCACTTCACCAAGATCCTGAACAAGTGGAAACAGGACTTGATGCAGGAAGTCGACCGCACTGTTGATCACATGAAAGACGAAGCGGCCAACTTCCCCGACCCGGCTGACCGTGCCAGCCAGGAGGAAGAGTTCAGCCTCGAACTGCGGGCCCGCGATCGCGAGCGCAAGTTGATCAAGAAGATCGACAAGACCCTGCAACTGATCGAAGACGAAGAATACGGCTGGTGCGAATCCTGCGGCGTCGAGATCGGCATCCGCCGGCTGGAAGCCCGCCCAACCGCCGACATGTGCGTCGACTGCAAGACACTGGCGGAAATCAAGGAAAAACAGGTCGGCAAATAATCGCCGGCTGGAACCTGAAACGGAGCGTACCCACGCTCCGTTTTCGTTTCTACCTTCCCTGCAAGAGCAAGCCCACTCGCCAAAGCGATCCCCCGGCACCATCGTCACCCCGGGGCCAGACGAAGTAACATCCGCTCCATGACTGCCTCCACCTCTTCCTCGTACATCGGGCGCTTCGCCCCCACTCCCAGCGGCTATCTGCATTTCGGCTCTCTGGTTGCCGCGCTTGCCTCCTATCTCGATGCCCGCGCCGTCGGCGGCCGCTGGCTGCTACGCATGGAGGACCTTGACCCGCCCCGGGAAGAGCCCGGTGCCCAGGCGGCCATTCTCAAGGCACTGGAAAGCTACGGTTTCGAATGGGATGGGCAGATGATCCGCCAGAGCGATCGCCACGACGCCTATGGCGAAGTCCTCAATCGCCTGTTCCAGCAGGGCCTGGCCTATGCCTGCACCTGTTCGCGCAAACAGCTGGAGCCCTACCATGGCATTTACCCGGGACTGTGCCGCAACCTCGGCCACGCCCAGGACGAAGCCGCGATCCGCCTGCGGGTACCCGAACTGGAGTATCGCTTCGTCGACCGGGTCCAGGGCGAATACCGCCAGCACCTGGGTCGGGAAGTGGGGGACTTCGTGATCCGCCGCCGCGACGGTCTCTACGCTTACCAACTGGCCGTGGTGCTCGACGATGCCTGGCAAGGCATCACTGATATCGTGCGCGGCGCCGACCTGCTGGATTCCACACCGCGCCAGCTGTACCTGCAGGAACTGCTGGGCCTTTCCCTGCCCCGCTACTTGCATGTACCGCTGATCACCCAGCCGGACGGGCACAAACTGGGCAAGTCCTACCGCTCGCCCCCGCTGACCGAGGATCAGGCCCCGCCCCTGCTGCTGCGCGCCCTGCGGGCACTGGGCCAGAAGCCACCGGCCGACCTCGATGGCGCCAGCGTCGCGCAGATAATGGCCTGGGGCATGGCCCACTGGGATGCCGCCTTGATTCCACGCACACTGAGCGTGCCGGAAGCGCAATTAAGCTGACGCCACTTGCAGCTTGGCGCCCATCCGTTACCATCGCCGCACGTTTTCGGGCACGCACACAATAAAGAGAGGCCGAGATGTACATCTATCGCTTGGTCCTGCTCCTGGTAGTGGGGATCTATCTGTTCTCCCCCGCCATCATGGATTGGTGGATCGATGCTACTGGCGCCTGGTATCGCCCGTATCTGCTCTGGCTGATTCTGATCGTCGTGACCTTCATCCTGCAGAGCCAAAAAGATGCCGATGAGCTTTAGTCTGACCCAGATGATCCTGATCAGCGCCGCCTACCTGGCGGTGCTGTTCGGCGTTGCCTGGATCAGTGAGCGCGGGATGATCCCCCGCTCGATCATTCGCCACCCGCTGACCTACACCCTGTCACTCGGGGTCTATGCCAGTGCCTGGGCGTTCTACGGCACGGTCGGCCTGGCCTACCAGTACGGCTATGGCTTCCTGTCCAGCTACCTGGGGGTTTCCGGGGCCTTCCTGCTGGCACCGGTACTGCTCTACCCGATCCTGAAAATCACCCGCACCTACCAGCTGTCATCCCTGGCCGACCTGTTCGCCTTCCGTTTTCGCAGTACCTGGGCCGGTGCGCTGACCACGATCTTCATGCTGATCGGCGTACTGCCATTACTGGCGCTGCAGATCCAGGCCGTGGCCGACTCCATTGGCATTCTCACCCACGAGCCGGTGCAACATCGGGTGGCGCTGAGCTTTTGCGCGCTGATCACCTTGTTCACGATCTTCTTCGGCTCGCGGCATATCGCCACCCGGGAAAAACATGAAGGCCTGGTGTTCGCCATTGCCTTCGAATCGGTGATCAAGCTGATCGCCATTGGCGGTGTCGGCCTGTACGCGCTGTACGGGGTATTCGACGGCCCGCAGCAACTGGAACTCTGGCTGTTGCAGAACCAGACTGCCCTTGCCGCACTGCATACACCCCTTCAGGAAGGCCCGTGGCGCACCCTGCTACTGGTGTTCTTCGCCTCGGCGATCGTCATGCCGCACATGTACCACATGACCTTTACCGAGAACCTCAACCCTCGCGCCCTGGTCAGCGCCAGTTGGGGGCTGCCGCTGTTCCTGCTGCTGATGAGCCTGGCAGTGCCGCTGATTCTCTGGGCCGGCCTCAAGCTCGGCGCTACCACCAACCCGGAATACTTCACCCTGGGCATCGGCATCGCCGCCAACAGCCCGGCCCTGGCTCTGCTGGCCTATGTCGGCGGGCTGTCGGCCGCCAGCGGCCTGATCATCGTCACCACCCTGGCGCTCTCGGGGATGGCCCTGAACCACCTGGTGCTGCCGCTCTACCAGCCACCGGCGGAGGGCAACATCTACCGCTGGCTGAAGTGGACCCGCCGCGCCCTGATCGTCGCCATTATCATGGCCGGCTACGCCTTCTACCTGCTGCTGGGCGCCGAGCAGGACCTGGCCAACCTGGGGATCGTGGCCTTCGTCGCCACCCTGCAATTTCTTCCGGGCGTGCTGTCGGTACTGTACTGGCCGACCGCCAACCGCCGGGGCTTCATCGCCGGCCTGCTGGCGGGGATCCTGGTGTGGCTGGTGACCATGCTGCTGCCGTTGATCGGCAACCTGCAGGGTTTCTACATCCCGCTGCTGAACATGATCTACGTCCTGGACGACACCAGTTGGCATATGGCGGCCATCGCCTCGCTGGCGGCCAACGTCCTGATGTTCACCCTGATCTCGCTGTTCACCAATGCCAGCACCGAGGAGGCCAGCGCCGCCGAAGCCTGTGCCGTGGACAACGTGCGCCGTCCGCAACGCCGGGAACTGCACGCCGCCTCGCCCCAGGAGTTTGCCACCCAACTGGCCAAGCCGCTGGGGGCCAAGGCAGCCCAGAAGGAAGTGGAGCAGGCCCTGCGTGATCTGTATCTGCCCTTTGACGAACGCCGACCTTACGCCCTGCGGCGCCTGCGCGACCGCATCGAAGCCAACCTGTCCGGGTTGATGGGCCCCAGCGTCGCCCAGGACATGGTGGAAACCTTCCTGCCCTACAAGGCCGGTGGAGAAAACTACGTCACCGAGGACATCCACTTCATCGAAAGCCGGCTGGAGGACTACCACTCACGCCTCACCGGCCTGGCCGCCGAGCTCGATGCCCTGCGTCGCTATCACCGGCAAACCCTGCAAGAGCTGCCGATGGGGGTCTGCTCCCTGGCCAAGGACCAGGAGATCCTCATGTGGAACAAGGCCATGGAGGAGCTCACCGGCATACCTGCCCAGCACGTGGTGGGCTCGCGCCTGAGCACCATTACCAACCCGTGGAAGGACCTGCTGCAGGGCTTTATCAACCTGCCGGACGAACACTTGCACAAACAGCACCTGGCCCTCGATGGCCAGACCCGCTGGCTGAACCTGCACAAGGCCGCCATCGATGAGCCTCTGGCCCCGGGCAACAGCGGCCTGGTACTGCTGGTGGAAGACCTGACCGAAACCCAGACCCTGGAAGACAAGCTGGTGCACTCCGAACGCCTGGCCAGCATCGGGCGCCTGGCGGCCGGGGTGGCCCATGAGATCGGCAACCCGATTACCGGCATCGCCTGCCTGGCGCAGAACCTGCGCGAAGAACGGGAAGAGGACGGCGAACTGACGGAAATCAGCGAGCAGATCCTCGAACAGACCAAACGCATCTCGCGCATCGTCCAGTCGCTGATGAGCTTCGCCCACGCCGGCAGCCATCAGCACAACGACGAGGCGGTGTGCCTGGCCGAAGTGGCCCAGGACGCCATTGGCCTGCTGGCGTTGAACCGGCGCAATTTCGAGGTGCAGTTCTTCAACCTGTGCGATCCCGACCACTGGGTCGACGGTGATCCACAGCGCCTTGCCCAGGTCCTGATCAACCTCCTTTCCAACGCCCGCGACGCCTCCCCTCCTGGCAGCGCGGTACGCGTCAAGAGCGAGGCTTTCGAGCACACGGTCGACCTGATCGTGGAGGACGAAGGCAGCGGCATTCCGAAGAACATCATGGACCGATTGTTCGAACCGTTTTTCACCACCAAAGACCCTGGGGAAGGCACCGGTCTGGGCCTTGCACTGGTCTATTCCATCGTTGAAGAGCATTATGGACAAATCACCATCGACAGCCCGGCCGATCCTCAAAGCCAACGCGGCACCCGTATCCGGGTGACTTTACCGCGTCATGTCGAAGCGACGTCCGCTGTGAACTGAGACCGTCGAGAGAATTGAATCAATGCCGCATATTCTGATCGTCGAAGACGAAACCATTATCCGCTCCGCCCTGCGCCGCCTGCTGGAACGCAACCAGTACCAGGTCAGCGAAGCCGGCTCAGTGCAGGAGGCACAGGAACGCTTCAGCATTCCCACTTTCGATCTGATCGTCAGTGACTTGCGCCTGCCAGGCGCCCCGGGCACCGAATTGATCAAGCTCGGCCAGGGCACTCCGGTGCTGATCATGACCAGCTACGCCAGCCTGCGCTCAGCCGTGGACTCGATGAAAATGGGCGCGGTGGACTACATCGCCAAGCCGTTCGATCACGATGAAATGCTCCAGGCCGTGGCGCGGATCCTGCGGGATCGGCAAAGCGCCGAAAATGCCCCGCCAGACCGTCCGGCCGCCAAGGCTGGCGCCACTGCGGAGCGGGCCGGTGCGGGCAACAACAATGGCGAAATCGGCATCATCGGCTCCTGCGCTCCCATGCAGGATCTGTACAGCAAGATCCGCAAAGTGGCGCCCACTGACTCCAATGTACTGATTCAGGGTGAATCCGGTACCGGCAAGGAACTGGTGGCCCGAGCCCTGCACAACCTGTCCAAGCGTGCCAAGGCACCGATGATTTCGGTGAACTGCGCAGCCATTCCGGAAACCCTGATCGAGTCCGAACTGTTCGGCCACGAGAAAGGTGCGTTCACCGGTGCCAGCGCCGGCCGTGCTGGCCTGGTAGAAGCTGCGGACGGCGGCACCCTGTTCCTCGACGAGATTGGCGAGCTACCGCTGGAGGCGCAGGCGCGATTGCTGCGAGTACTGCAGGAAGGCGAGATTCGCCGTGTCGGCTCGGTGCAGTCACAGAAAGTCGATGTGCGCCTGATTGCAGCCACTCACCGCGACCTGAAAAGCCTGTCGAAAATAGGCCAGTTCCGTGAAGACCTGTACTACCGCCTGCACGTGATTGCCCTGAAACTGCCGGCCCTGCGTGAGCGCGGTGCAGACGTCAATGAAATTGCCAATGCCTTTCTGGCCCGCCAGAGCGCACGCGTCGGCCGCACGGACCTTAAGTTCGCCGCCGATGCAGAACAGGCCATCCGCCATTACTCCTGGCCGGGGAACGTGCGCGAACTGGAGAACGCTGTCGAGCGTGCGGTCATTCTGTGCGAAAGCCCGGAAATCTCGGCCGACCTGCTGGGCATCGACATCGAACTGAGCGACCTGGAAGACGATGACTTCGTCGGCCTGCCCCCACAAGCGGGTAACACCAGCCACGAACCGACCGAAGACCTGTCCCTGGAGGACTACTTCCAGCACTTCGTCCTCGAACACCAGGACCACATGACCGAGACCGAGCTGGCACGCAAACTGGGCGTCAGCCGCAAGTGCCTGTGGGAACGTCGTCAGCGCCTGGGCATCCCACGGCGCAAGAGTGGGGTCGCCAGCGAAAGCTGAACTACGGCTGACGAAAACGCGGGTAACACTCGCTTTTGTGAAAAAAACTGTTACCTGCTCCATCGCACGTAACAGGAACCGGGGCTAAAGGTAACGAAGCCCCGGTTTTTTTTGCCCTGAAAAACACCCAACGGCACGCCTAACCCCTTGTTTTACTGGGGATCGCAAAAGTTGGCACGGCACCTGCTATATGTTTGGTACAAGAACAATAACAAGCAATGCACAAGACAATAAAAATAAGACGAATCGACTCACGCATAATAAAAACAACACGGCGGAGGCGCAGCTAACTGATTCTTTTGGAGAGGCGTTGTATTTGGGGCTTGCCCCACAACCAGGCCGAGAACAACAAAAACTGCCCTAAGGCAGAGCCTGAACTGGTTGGATCGAAAGGTCATTGCAACTCAGCGATCAAAGCAATCCGTTTGCTCTTGGCTCCCGATTGGGAGGGTCATCCTGGGTAAACCAGATGACAAGGGCGTTTAACAAAAACAAGAAGCCCGAAACCAATAATAAAAATAGAGCACGCAACTATTCTGGGGGAGCTTCGGCTCCCCTTGTGGTTTCCGGAATTCGTGTTTTCACTCCCCCGCCCCCATCCAACCTCGCCAAACCGCAGTTCAGCGCCAGCCTGTACAAGTCGCGGCAGCTTCCTACACCATCCTTCGACTAAATGCTAGAATCCCCGCCCATCATGCGGCCACTCTTCGTTTTGGCCGAATATTCCTTCAAACAGTGCATCCCATGCTGAAGAAGCTGTTCCAGTCATTCCGTTCTCCCTTGCGTCGTACGCAACATAAACGCAGCACGCCTGAAGTGCTCAATAGCAGCCAGCATTCGCTGCAACGTGCCCAGTTCAGCCGGTATGCGGTGAATATCGTCGAACGCCTGCAGAACGCCGGCTACCAGGCCTACCTGGTGGGTGGCTGCGTGCGCGACATGCTGCTCAATATCACCCCCAAGGACTTCGACGTCGCCACCAGCGCCACGCCGGAACAGGTCAAGGCCGAGTTCCGTAACGCGCGCATCATTGGCCGGCGTTTCAAGCTGGTGCACATCCACTTCGGTCGCGAAATCATCGAAGTTGCGACTTTCCGCGCCAATCACCCGCAAAACGAAGACGACGAGGACAGTAACCAGTCATCGCGCAACGAAAGCGGGCGGATCCTGCGGGACAACGTCTATGGCACCCTGGAAGAGGACGCGCAACGTCGCGACTTCACCATCAATGCCCTGTACTACGATCCGGTCAGCGAGCGCATTCTCGATTACGCCAATGGCGTACACGACATTCGCAACAACCTGATCCGCCTGATCGGCGATCCTCGCCAGCGTTATCAGGAAGACCCGGTACGTATGCTTCGGGCAGTACGCTTTGCAGCAAAACTGAACTTCGGCATCGAGAAACACACCGCCGCCCCCATTCGCGAACTGGCACCGATGCTGCGGGAAATCCCCTCGGCGCGCCTGTTCGAAGAAGTGCTCAAATTGTTCCTCTCCGGCTACGCGGCGGACACCTTCGAAATGCTGGTGGACCTGCAACTGTTCGACCCGTTGTTCCCGGCCAGCGCCGAAGCCCTGGAGTACAACCCGACCTACACCCATACGCTGATCAGCGAAGCCTTGGTCAACACCGACCTGCGGATCAAGCAGAACAAGCCGGTGACCCCAGCCTTCCTGTTCGCCGCCCTGCTCTGGCCAGCCCTGCCGGCCCGAGTGCTGCGCCTGCAGGAGCGTGGCATGCCGCCGATTCCGGCCATGCAGGAAGCCGCCCACGAGCTGATCGCCGAACAGTGCCAGCGCATCGCTATTCCCAAGCGCTTCACCATGCCGATCCGCGAAATCTGGGATATGCAGGAACGCCTGCCACGGCGCAGCGGCAAGCGCGCCGACCAGTTGCTGGACAATCCGCGCTTCCGCGCTGGCTACGACTTCCTGCTGCTGCGCGAAAGCGCCGGCGAGCAGACCGATGGCCTGGGGGAATGGTGGACCGACTATCAGGACGCCAATGACGCCGAACGCCGCGACATGATCCGCGACCTCAGCGGCAAGGAAGACGCCAGTGGCGCGCCACGCAAGCGCCGGCGCAGCAGCGGTGCCAAGCGCAAGCGCAGCAGCGGCGCATCGGGCGAGTAATAGATGGAACGCATCTATATCGGCATGGGTAGCAATCTGGCAGCCCCTGAAGCACAACTGCGCAGTGCCATCGAGGCCCTCGCGCAGTTGCCCGAAAGCCGCCTGCACGGCGTATCGGCCTTCTACCAGAGCGACTCATTGCTCCCAGGCCAGCCACGCTATACCAACGCCGTCGCGGCGCTGGACAGCGCGCTGGCGCCGCTAGCCCTGCTGGACGCCTTGCAGGCCATCGAAAACCAGCAAGGCCGCGAGCGAAATGAGCGCTGGGGCCCACGTACCCTGGATCTGGACATCCTGTTGTTCGGCGATCGACTGATCGACGAACCCCGCCTCAAAGTCCCCCATTACCACATGCAGGCACGCCCCTTCGTGCTCTACCCGTTGGCGGAACTGGCCCCTGCCGACCTGCAACTGGCTGACGGCCGCACCCTGCACGAACTGCTCGCTGCCTGCCCATTTGTCGGCCTGGAACGCCTGGCCTGACCGCTGAAACGCATCAGTAACGGCGGTAACACTGGCAGCGTAACAATGCGGTAACACATCTAATTGACTTCCCGAGTTCTCCTCACGACTATAGGCGTCCCGTTGCCGCCATCACGGCGCTAAAGGGCGCAATTCAAGTGAGGTCGGTTCGCGGCGAGCCCGGGAAACGCCAGGCAGGGGCAGTTGTGCAACGGCGGTGGCACCCGCTGGCATGGCACCTCTTCTGGGCACAGAATGATGGGCCCGACGCCACAGGCGCGACCCCCGCAAGCCCGTTCAAATCGCTTGGAACCAGGCTGTATAAGCACGACAAAAGACCGTGCGCCTGAATAACGAAGAATCACGCGCGTTACTCGCAGTAGTTTCCAAAGCGCCTGAAATGAGGACCCCTTTCATGCCAGACATCACTCTGACCACCCTGCAAAGCCTCAAGCAGAAAGGTGAGAAAATCACCATGCTGACCTGCTACGACGCCACCTTCGCCCACACCTGCTGCGAGGCAGGCGTCGAAGTCCTGCTGGTAGGCGACTCCCTGGGCATGGTGCTGCAAGGACACGACAGCACACTGCCCGTCAGCACCGCTGACATGGCCTATCACGTCGCGGCGGTCAAGCGCGGCAACAACGGGGCACTGATCCTGGCCGACCTGCCATTCATGTCCTACGCCACCACTGAACAGGCCCTGAGCAGCTCGGCCCAGCTGATGCAAGCCGGCGCGCATATGCTCAAGATCGAAGGCGCAGCCTGGCTGGCCGAGCCGGTGCGCCTGCTGAACGAGCGTGGAGTGCCGGTCTGCGTGCACATGGGGCTGACGCCACAAACCGTGAACGTTCTGGGCGGCTACAAGGTCCAGGGCCGCAATGAAAGCCAGGCGCGGCAGATGCGTGCCGATGCCATCGCCCTGGAGCAGGCCGGCGCGGCAATGCTGCTGCTGGAGTGCGTGCCCAGCGAGCTGGCGGCGGAAATCACCCAGGCGGTGAAGATCCCGGTAATAGGTATCGGTGCCGGCAATGCTACCGACGGCCAGGTCCTGGTGCTCCACGACATGCTGGGGCTGTCCCTCAGTGGTCGCTCGCCGAAGTTCGTGAAGAACTTCATGGCAGGCAAGGACAGTATCCAGGCCGCCTTGAGCGCCTATGTCGAAGAAGTCAAAGCCGTCACCTTCCCTGGCGCCGAACACGGGTTCTCTGCATGAATACAGTCAAAACCGTGCGCGAATTGCGCGCCGCGGTCGCCCGCGCGCGCAGTGAGGGCAAGCGGATCGGCTTCGTGCCCACCATGGGCAACCTGCACAGTGGCCACGCCGCCCTGGTGGCCAAAGCCGCCCAGCGGGTGGACTTCGTGGTCGCCAGCATCTTCGTCAACCCACTGCAGTTCGGTGCCGGCGAAGACCTGGACAAGTACCCACGCACCCTCGCCGCCGACCAGGAAAAATTGCTGGAAGCCGGTTGCCACCTGCTGTTTGCTCCCAGCGTCGAAGAAATGTACCCCGACGGCATGGCCGGGCAGACCCGGGTCAGCGTTCCCCAGTTGTCCGAAGGCCTGTGCGGCGCCAGCCGTCCCGGGCATTTCGAAGGCGTGGCTACAGTGGTCAGCAAGCTGTTCAACATGGTCCAGCCCGATCTCGCGGTGTTTGGCCAGAAGGACTACCAGCAGTTGGCAGTGATTCGGGCCCTGGTGCACGACCTGAACATGCCGATCCAGATCATCGGTGAGCCAACGGTACGTGCCGCCGACGGCCTCGCCCTGTCGTCGCGCAACGGCTACCTGAGCGAAGAGCAGCGCGCTATCGCCCCGGTGCTGTACCGCAGCCTGAGCCAGATTGCCCAGGCCATCAGGAACGGCGAACGCGACTATCCCAAGCTTGTGGCCGAACAACAGCAGCAGCTTGAAGCCGCCGGTCTGCGTCGTGACTACCTGGAAATCCGCCAGGCACAGAACCTGCGTCCAGCCACCGCGCAAGACCGTGAACTGGTGATTCTTGTGGCAGCCTATCTGGGCGCGACACGGTTGATCGACAACCTGCACCTGGACCTCGACACACCGGCATGAACGCCCGATTGCCCGAACTCCAACCTTCGGGCAAACTGCCGCCGGCTGGGGCCTGCAGCCCATGACTGCGGGCCCCGTTCAAGGATCCGCCCCAGGGAACACCCCATGTACACCATCATGTTCAAGGCCAAGGTCGGTGATCGAGCGACCCTCTGTACCTATGCTCCCTGCAGTGAAGCCGAACCGCTCGGTTTCAAGCCGCGCATGCTGCACATGGCCCCTGGCAATGAGCAGAGCCTTACCAGCCCTGCGATTGCGGATCAGGTCGCCTGACGCTTCCCCCTATTTCTACCCATTGAAATCCCGAATCCAGACCAGGCAGGCCCGCTGAGTACAAAATAGTACTGGCCACCAGTCGGACAAAGCCAAGACAGAACAGCACGCCGGGGTTACTGTTATCCCCCCGAGTGATTAAACGTATCAGCACAGGGCCGGCCCAACGGGTCCTTGAGACCGCGCAGGACGTTCCGGGCTTTTCAGTGTCCAAAAGGCAGTTCAAGCAAAAGGAAAACCGCAGCGATGGCGTACTACCGCACTCCTCATGACGTTACCGCTCTGCCCGCCTGGCAAGCGTTGAAAGACCACCGCCAAGCCATGCAGGATTTCAGCATGCGCGAGGCGTTCAATGCCGATCCGCAGCGCTTCAGCCAATTCACCCTGAGCAGTTGCGGGCTGTTTCTCGACTATTCGAAGAACCTGATCACCAGCGAAACCCGCGACCTGCTGGTGAACCTGGCCAAGGAAGTCGGCCTCTCAGACGCCATCAAGTCCATGATCACCGGCGAACTGGTCAACGCTTCCGAAGGCCGCCCGGCCTTGCACACCGCACTGCGCCGCCCGGTGGGCGACAAGCTGTCGGTGAACGGTGTCAACGTGATGCCCGAAGTGCACAAGGTACTGAACCAGATCACCGAACTGGTGGGCCGCATCCACGACGGCCTGTGGCGCGGCTACACCGAGAAGCCCATCACCGACGTGGTGAACATCGGCATCGGCGGCTCCTTCCTCGGCCCGGAGCTGGTTTCCGAAGCGCTTTTGTCCTATGCCCAGAAAGGCGTGCGCTGCCATTACCTGGCGAACATCGATGGCAGCGAGTTCCATGAGCTTTCTGCGAAAATCCGTGCAGAAACTACGCTATTCATCGTTTCCTCCAAGTCTTTCAATACCCTCGAAACCCTGAAGAACGCCCAGGCAGCACGGGCCTGGTACCTGGCCCAGGGCGGCTCGGAGGCCGAACTGCACCGCCACTTCATCGCCGTGTCGAGCAACAATGCGGCGGCAGTGGCCTTCGGCATTCGCGAAGAGAACATCTTCCCGATGTGGGACTGGGTCGGCGGGCGCTACTCGCTGTGGTCCGCCATCGGCCTGCCGATCGCCCTGGCCATCGGCATGTCCAACTTCAAGGAGCTGCTGTCCGGTGCCTACACCATGGACCAGCACTTCCAGAGCGCGCCGTTCGAACAGAACATGCCCGTGCTGCTGGCCCTGCTCGGCGTGTGGTACGGCAACTTCTGGGGCGCGCAGAGCCACGCGATCCTGCCGTACGACCACTACCTGCGCAACATCACCAAGCACTTGCAACAATTGGACATGGAATCCAACGGCAAGAGCGTGCGCCAGGACGGCACCCCGGTGGCCACCGATACCGGCCCGGTGATCTGGGGCGGCGTGGGCTGCAACGGCCAGCATGCCTACCACCAGTTGCTGCACCAGGGCACCCAATTGATTCCGGCCGACTTCATCGTGCCGATCGTCAGCTTCAACCCGGTGGCCGACCACCATCAATGGCTGTACGCCAACTGCCTGTCCCAGAGCCAGGCACTGATGCTGGGCAAGACCCGCGCCGAAGCCGAGAGCGAACTGCGCGAGAAAGGCCTGAGCGAAGCCGAAATCGCGAAGCTGGCACCGCACAAGGTGATTCCCGGCAACCGTCCGAGCAACACCCTGGTGGTGGAGCGCATCAGCCCGCGACGCCTTGGCGCACTGGTGGCGCTGTATGAACACAAGGTCTTCGTGCAAAGCGTGGTCTGGGGCATCAACGCCTTCGACCAGTGGGGCGTGGAGCTGGGCAAGGAGCTGGGCAAAGGCGTCTACAACCGCCTGGTCGGCAGCGACGAAACCCTGGCCGACGACGCATCGACCCAAGGCCTGATCAACTACTTCCGCGGCCGTCACCGCGGCTGATCGACCCTGTCACCCCAGGAGCCGGCCACACCGGCTCCTGTCCGGGCCCCGGCCCTTCCCCACTTGAACCTTCCCGGCACTTGTGCGCACCCTTATGACTTGTCGCAAAACAAGAATAAGGAACCGTCATGTTCGATATCAGCACTTTTCCGAAAGCCGATGCCGTCCGCCGGGCGGCACAAATGAGCCAGGACGACTACCACCACCTCTACCGCCAGTCCATTGAGCAGCCGGACCAGTTCTGGGCCGAGCAGGCCAGGCGCTTCCTGCACTGGAGCAGCCCCTGGGACAGCGTCCACAGCCACGACATGCGCACCGGCGAGGCCAACTGGTTTCGCGGTGGCCAACTCAACGTCAGCTACAACTGCATCGACCGTCATCTGGAAAAACGCGGCAATCAGGCGGCGATCATCTGGGAAGGTGACAACCCGGCAGACTCCCAGCGCATCACCTACCAAGAACTCCACGACCGGGTCTGCCGCCTGGCCAACGTGCTGAAAAGCCGTGGCGTGAAGAAGGGCGACCGGGTGTGCATCTACATGCCGATGATTCCCGAAGTGGCCTACGCCATGCTCGCCTGCACCCGGATCGGCGCGGTGCATTCGGTGGTGTTCGGCGGTTTTTCGCCGGAGGCCCTGCGCGACCGCATTCTCAACGCCGACTGCCGCACCGTGATCACCGCCGATGAAGGCGTGCGCGGCGGCAAACTGATTCCGCTGAAGAGCAACGTCGACAAGGCCCTGCTCAGTTGCCCGGATGTCAGCAGCGTGCTGGTGGTCGAACGCACCCGCAACCCGGTGAACTGGCTGCCAGATCGCGACATTTCCTATGAACAGGCCGTGGCTGGCGCCAGCAACCAATGCGCCCCCGAGCCGATGGACGCCGAAGACCCGCTGTTCATCCTCTATACCTCCGGCAGCACCGGCAAACCCAAGGGCGTGCTGCACACCACCGGCGGCTACCTGCTACAGGCCGCCATGACCTTCAAGTACGTGCTGGACTACCGCGACGGCGAAGTCTTCTGGTGCACCGCCGACGTCGGCTGGGTCACCGGCCACAGCTACATCCTCTACGGCCCCCTGGCCAACGGCGCGACCACGCTGATCTTCGAAGGCGTGCCCAACTACCCCAGCACCTCGCGTTTCTGGGAGGTGGTGGACAAGCATCAGGTGAACATCTTCTACACCGCGCCCACCGCTCTGCGTGCCCTGATGCGCGAAGGCAGCGCCCCGCTACAGAACACCTCCCGCGCCAGCCTGCGCTTGCTCGGCAGCGTCGGCGAGCCGATCAACCCGGAAGCCTGGGAGTGGTATTTCAACGTGGTCGGCGAACAACGCTGCCCGATTGTCGATACCTGGTGGCAGACCGAAACCGGCGGCATCATGCTCAGCCCCCTGGTCAGCGCCCGGCAGATCAAGCCCGGATGCGCCTCGACCCCGATGTTCGGCGTACAACCGGTGCTGCTGGACGACCAGGGCAAGGAAATCCATGGGGCAGGCAGCGGCATCCTGGCAATCAAGGCCAGTTGGCCGGCGCAGATCCGTAGCGTCTATGGCGATCCCAAGCGCATGGTCGAAACCTATTTCGCTCCCTACCCCGGCTATTACTTCACCGGTGATGGTGCCCGGCGCGACGAGGATGGCAGCTACTGGATCACCGGGCGCATCGACGACGTGATCAACGTTTCCGGGCACCGCATCGGCACCGCCGAAGTGGAAAGCGCCCTGGTGCTGCACGACAGCATCGCCGAAGCGGCGGTGGTCGGTTACCCCCATGATCTCAAGGGCCAGGGAATCTATGCCTTCGTCACACCGATGCAGGGCGTCGAGCCCGACGAGGCACTGAAGAAGGAACTGCTGGCCCTGGTCAGCCGCGAGATCGGCAGTTTCGCCAAGCCGGAGCTGATCCAGTGGGCTCCGGCCCTGCCGAAAACTCGCTCGGGCAAGATCATGCGGCGTATCCTGCGCAAGATCGCCTGCAACGAACTGGATACCCTGGGTGACACTTCGACCCTGGCGGACCCCAGCGTGGTGGACGGCCTGATCGACAAACGCCTGAACGTTTGAAACCGGCGCGGCATCCGCCGCGCTTCTTTTTTAAATAGCCACACCGAGCTGTCATGGAATTCATTCGCAGCCGCATCGAAAGCCAGGTCATGAGCCTGTCCGGCCTGTCTCTGGGCCAACTCGACCTGGAACATCCCAAAGGTGACCCCGGCCTGTTCGGGCCGGGGTCCGTCAGTTGGCAGGTGCACGCCGACTTCAGCAGCATGCTGATCGGCGGCATCAGCGCCCTGTTGATGCAGGCCCTGCATCCTTTGGCCTTGGCCGGCGTCTGGGATCACTCGAACTTTCGCCAGGACATGATCGGCCGCCTGCGCCGCACCGGGCAGTTCATCTCCGGCACCACCTTCGGCTCCCGCCAGGACGCCGAATGGCTGATCGACAAGGTACGCAGCATTCACTTGCACATAGTCGGCACCGCCCCCGATGGCCGCCCCTATGCCGCCAGCGACCCCGATCTGCTGACCTGGGTTCACGTGGCTGAGGTCAGCAGTTTTCTTGCCGCGCACTTGCGTTACCTCAACCCTCATCTTTCCGGGGCTGACCAGGATCGCTACTACGACGAGATCGCCCTGATCGCCGAACGCCTGGGAGCCCGGGACGTGCCGCGCTCGCGGCGCGCCGTGGCCGACTACCTGCAGGCCATGCGCCCCCAACTGCTCTGCGACCAGCGCAGCCGGGAAGTCCTGCGCCTGCTGCTGGCTGCCCCAGCCCCCAGCCGCCTGGCCAAACCCTTCGGTTCGTTGATGATGCAGGCCGGCATCGACCTGCTGCCGGACTGGGCCAGCGCCATGCTCGAGGTCAATCAGAACCCGCTGCAACGCCAACTGATTCGTGCCAGCGTCAAGCGCAGCACGCCGATGCTGCGCTGGGCGGTACGGGACAGTTCCGTGCACCGGGCGAAACGACGCATGGGCCTGTAAAAACCGACCGTTCAAGCACAACCCGACCGGCCGGTTCGCGATTGGCCGGCTCCCGGGGTTGTGTGCAACCATGATTTCGCCAATTTCCAGTGCCTGTGCCGCCCGGCCAACACCCGCACCACGCCACAGGTCCCTGCCACCGAACACAAGGACCCGATCATGCAAGACGTCGTAATCGTTGCCGCCACCCGCACCGCCGTGGGCAGTTTCCAGGGCTCCCTGGCGAACATTCCCGCCGTTGACCTGGGCGCCGCGGTCATCCGCCAATTGCTGGCCCAGACCGGCATCGACCCGGCCCAGGTCGACGAAGTGCTCATGGGCCAGGTGCTCACCGCCGGCGCCGGGCAGAACCCCGCCCGCCAGGCCGCGATCAAGGCCGGCCTGCCCCACGCGGTACCCGCCATGACCCTGAACAAGGTCTGCGGCTCCGGCCTCAAGGCCCTGCACCTGGGCGCCCAGGCCATCCGCTGCGGCGATGCCGAGGTGATCATCGCCGGCGGCCAGGAAAACATGAGCCTGTCCAACTACGTGCTGCCCGGCGCCCGCACCGGCCTGCGCATGGGCCACAGCCAGATGATCGACTCCATGATCAGCGACGGCCTGTGGGA
>NZ_FMWW01000014.1:0-15688 GCF_900103205.1 Pseudomonas sp. NFPP12 | reverse complement strand
ACGAGCCTTTTCTTCTGGGGCGCTGTCGATCTTGTCGAAGTCAACACGAGCCGAACCGAAAACTTCGGAGCAAACGCGAGTCAGAGCAGCGGTCAGAGTGGTTTTACCGTGGTCAACGTGACCGATAGTGCCAACGTTGACGTGCGGTTTGTTACGTTCAAATTTTTCTTTAGCCACGACAATTAACTCCTAGCCTAAAGGGGAGACTGAATCAGCCTTGTTTTTTAACGAGAGCTTCGACGATGTTCGACGGAGCTTCGGCGTATTTGGAGAATTCCATGGAGTAGCTCGCGCGACCCTGAGACATGGAACGAACGTCAGTTGCATAACCGAACATTTCACCCAGTGGCACTTCAGCACGGATAACCTTGCCGGACACCGAGTCATCCATACCCTGAATCAGACCACGACGACGGTTCAGGTCACCCATCACGTCACCCATGTAGTCCTCTGGGGTTACAACTTCAACCTTCATGATCGGCTCGAGCACAACGCCGCCACCCTTCTGGGCCAGCTGCTTGGTCGCCATGGAGGCTGCCACCTTGAACGCCATCTCGTTGGAGTCGACGTCGTGGTAGGAACCATCAAACACGGTAGCCTTCAGGCCGATCAGCGGATAACCGGCAACGACGCCGTTCTTCATCTGCTCTTCGATACCCTTCTGGATAGCCGGGATGTATTCCTTAGGAACCACACCACCAACAACTTCGTTGGTGAAGACCAGACCTTCGGTGATGTTGCCGTTCGCATCGACGTCTGGCTCCGAGAAACGGATCCAGCAGTGACCGAACTGACCGCGACCGCCGGACTGACGAACGAACTTGCCTTCGATCTCGACGTTGCTCTTGCTGATCTTCTCGCGGTACGAAACCTGCGGCTTGCCGATGTTGGCTTCGACGTTGAACTCGCGCTTCATGCGGTCAACGAGGATGTCCAGGTGCAGCTCACCCATACCGGAGATGATGGTCTGGCCAGTCTCTTCGTCGGTCTTGACGCGGAACGACGGGTCTTCCTGAGCCAGCTTGCCCAGTGCAATACCCATCTTTTCCTGGTCCTGCTTGGTTTTCGGCTCTACCGCTACCGAAATTACAGGCTCAGGGAAGTCCATACGCTCAAGAATGATCTGCTTGTCGAGATCGCACAGAGTGTCACCAGTGGTGACGTCCTTCATGCCGATCAGAGCAGCGATGTCGCCTGCACGTACTTCTTTGATCTCTTCACGCTGGTTGGCGTGCATCTGCACCATACGACCAACGCGCTCTTTCTTACCCTTGACCGAGTTGATCACGGAGTCGCCCGAGCTCAGGAAGCCCGAGTAAACGCGCACGAAAGTCAGAGTACCAACGAACGGGTCGGTAGCAATCTTGAATGCCAGAGCCGAGAACGGTTCAGCATCGTCAGCATGACGCTCGTCGTAGTCAGCCTCTACCAGCTCATCCTTCGGCTTCTCGATGAGATCCGGATGGATACCCTTGATCGCCGGGATCTCGGTAGGAGCAGGCAGGAAGTCGATAACGGCATCGAGAACCAGGGGAACGCCCTTGTTCTTGAACGACGAACCGCAGACGGCCGGAACGATCTCGCTAGCCAGGGTGCGCGCACGCAGACCGGCCTTGATCTCTTCGACAGTCAGGTCACCTTCTTCAAGGTACTTGTTCATCAGCTCTTCGTTGGCTTCAGCAGCAGCTTCAACCATGTTGGAGCGCCACTCGTTAGCCAGGTCCAGCATATCGGCAGGAATTTCTTCCTCGCGATAGGTAGTACCCTTGTCGTCGTCGTTCCAGTAGATAGCCTTCATCTTGATCAGATCAACCTGACCTTCGAAGTTATCTTCAGCACCGATAGCCAGCTGGACCGGAACCGGGGTATGACCCAGGCGGTTCTTGATCTGACCAACAACGCGCAGGAAGTTGGCACCGGCACGGTCCATCTTGTTCACGTAAACAACACGTGGAACACCGTACTTGTTGGCTTGACGCCATACGGTTTCAGACTGAGGCTCAACACCGGAAGTACCGCAGAACACAACGACCGCGCCGTCGAGTACACGCAGGGAGCGCTCTACTTCAATGGTGAAGTCAACGTGGCCAGGGGTATCGATAACGTTTACACGATAGTTATCGTATTGGCCGCGCGAACCTTTCCAGAAGGTAGTTACAGCAGCGGAGGTAATGGTAATACCGCGCTCCTGCTCCTGCACCATCCAGTCGGTGGTCGCAGCGCCGTCATGCACCTCACCCATCTTGTGGCTGAGACCTGTGTAGAACAGGATCCGCTCGGTAGTGGTAGTCTTGCCCGCGTCAACGTGAGCACAGATACCGATGTTACGGTAGCGGTTGATTGCTGTAGTACGAGCCATAAAGCCCTCGCAAAATGAATGATGCCGATATTAGAAGCGGTAGTGCGAGAAAGCCTTGTTGGCTTCAGCCATACGGTGAACGTCTTCACGCTTCTTAACTGCAGCACCTTTGCCTTCGGCAGCGTCCAGCAGTTCGCCAGCCAAACGCAGAGCCATAGACTTCTCGCCGCGCTTGCGGGCGAAGTCTACCAACCAGCGCATTGCCAGAGCGTTACGACGGGACGGACGAACTTCGACCGGAACCTGGTAAGTAGCACCGCCTACACGGCGCGACTTCACTTCGACCAGCGGAGCGATGGCGTCGAGAGCTTTCTCGAAGATTTCCAGGGGATCGCTGTTCTTGCGCTCTTTAACTTTTTCCAGCGCGCCATAAACGATACGCTCGGCAACGGCTTTCTTGCCGCTTTCCATTACGTGGTTCATGAACTTGGCGAGGATCTGGCTTCCGTATTTCGGATCGTCCAGAATCTCACGTTTGGCTGCTACGCGACGTCTTGGCATTGATAAGCCCTCAAACGGTCTTCAGGTTAGCTCGGGACAGTTGATCCAATGGACGCGTGCCCGACCTTACTCTTATCGACTCAATATAATTAAAAACTGCAAAACGACCGATTACTTCGGACGCTTGGTACCGTACTTCGAACGACCTTGGTTACGACCTTTAACGCCGGAGGTATCCAGGGAGCCGCGAACGGTGTGGTAACGAACACCTGGCAAGTCTTTTACACGGCCGCCGCGAATCAGTACGACGCTGTGCTCTTGCAGGTTGTGGCCTTCACCGCCGATGTACGAGGAAACCTCGAAACCGTTGGTCAGACGCACACGGCACACTTTACGCAGTGCCGAGTTAGGTTTTTTCGGCGTAGTGGTATACACGCGAGTGCACACGCCACGACGTTGCGGGCAGTTCTGCAGCGCAGGCACGTCGGATTTCTCGACGATACGCTTACGCGGCTGACGTACCAGCTGGTTGATAGTTGCCATCTACTAGCTCCACTGTTGTCTTTCGACATAAACAAAATGGCAGAGCAGGAGCTCCACCAAATTTAGGGGTACAAGAGTCTAAAGAGGATCTTGCCCCCAGTCAAGGCAAGGCCCCGGCCTCCCCGATCAGCGAACCTCGACAAAAAGTGTCTTGATTCTCAATCGAAAAAGCCGGGGCCCCGTCTCAATCTACTGCAGACCTCAATTACCGCTGGAGTTCAGCGCTTCAGTCAGTGCTGCTTCGACTTCGCTTGCGCTTACGCGCAGCGGCTTGTCTGCATCACGACGACGCTTACGCTCGCTGTGGTACGCCAGGCCAGTACCGGCCGGGATCAGACGACCCACGACCACGTTTTCTTTCAGGCCACGCAGGTAGTCGCGCTTGCCAGTTACCGCCGCTTCGGTCAGTACACGGGTGGTCTCTTGGAAAGAGGCCGCCGAGATGAACGATTCGGTGGACAAGGACGCCTTGGTGATACCCAGCAGTACGCGGGTGAACTTGGCGACGAACTTGTCTTCGGTGCTCAGACGCTCGTTTTCTACCAGTACGTGAGTCAGTTCCATCTGGTCGCCCTTGATGAAGCTGGAGTCGCCGGACTCGGCGATTTCAACCTTACGCAGCATCTGACGCAGGATGGTCTCGATGTGCTTGTCGTTGATCTTCACGCCTTGCAGACGGTAAACGTCTTGGATCTCGTTGACGATGTACTTGGCCAGTGCACTGACACCCAGCAGACGCAGGATATCGTGTGGATCGCTCGGACCGTCGGAGATAACTTCGCCGCGGTTCACTTGTTCGCCTTCGAAGACGTTCAGGTGACGCCACTTCGGAATCAGCTCTTCATACGGATCGCTACCGTCGTTCGGGGTAATGACCAGACGGCGCTTGCCCTTGGTCTCTTTACCGAACGCGATGGTGCCGCTGACTTCAGCCAGAATCGACGCTTCCTTCGGACGACGAGCTTCGAACAGGTCGGCAACACGCGGCAGACCACCGGTGATGTCACGGGTCTTCGAAGTTTCTTGCGGAATACGAGCGATAACATCACCGATCGCAATCTGCGCACCGTCGGCAACACCGACCAGGGCGTTAGCCGGCAGGAAGTACTGTGCCGGTACGTCGGTACCTGGCAGCAGCAGATCCTTGCCATCCATACCCACCATCTTCACAGCAGGACGGATGTCCTTGCCGGCAGCTGGACGGTCTTTGACGTCAAGCACTTCAATGTTGGTCATACCGGTCAATTCGTCAGTCTGACGCTTGATCGTGATGCCTTCTTCCATGCCCACGTAGGTCACGGTACCTTTCATTTCGGTAACGATCGGGTGAGTGTGCGGATCCCACTTGGCCACGATAGCGCCAGCGTCGACCTTGTCACCTTCTTTAACCGAAATCACAGCACCGTACGGCAGCTTGTAACGCTCGCGCTCACGACCGAAGTCATCAGCGATTGCCAGCTCACCGGAACGGGACACAGCAACCAGGTGACCATCCACACGCTCAACGTGCTTCAGGTTGTGCAGACGGACGGTACCGCCATTCTTCACCTGAACGCTGTCGGCTGCGGAAGTACGGCTTGCCGCACCACCAATGTGGAACGTACGCATGGTCAGCTGGGTACCCGGCTCACCGATGGATTGGGCAGCGATAACGCCGACCGCCTCACCAATGTTCACCTGGTGACCACGAGCCAGGTCACGGCCGTAGCACTTGGCGCAGATGCCATAGCGGGTTTCGCAACTGATCGGCGAACGCACGATCACTTCGTCGATGCTGTTGAGCTCGATGAATTCAACCCACTTTTCGTCTACCAGGGTGCCGGCAGGAACGATGACGTCCTCGGTACCCGGCTTGAATACGTCACGGGCGATAACACGACCCAATACGCGCTCACCCAGTGGCTCTACAACGTCGCCGCCTTCAATGTGCGGAGTCATCAGCAGGCCGTGTTCGGTGCCGCAATCGATCTCGGTTACAACCAGATCCTGCGCAACGTCCACCAGACGACGAGTCAGGTAACCGGAGTTCGCAGTTTTCAACGCGGTATCCGCCAGACCTTTACGAGCACCGTGAGTCGAGATGAAGTACTGGAGTACGCTCAGACCTTCACGGAAGTTCGCAGTAATCGGCGTTTCGATGATGGAGCCGTCCGGCTTGGCCATCAGACCACGCATACCGGCCAGCTGACGGATCTGTGCTGCGGAACCCCGCGCACCCGAGTCAGCCATCATGTACATCGAGTTGAACGATTCTTGCTCGACTTCGTCGCCATTGCGGTCGATGACCTTCTCTTTCGAGAGGTTGGCCATCATCGCCTTGGATACTTCGTCGTTGGCCTTCGACCAAAGGTCGATCACTTTGTTGTACTTCTCGCCCTGGGTTACCAGGCCGGAGGCGTACTGGCTCTCGATTTCTTTCACTTCGTCGGTGGCAGCACCGATGATGCGAGCTTTTTCATCCGGGATAACGAAGTCGTTAACACCGATGGAAACGCCGGAAATGGTCGAGTAAGCGAAACCGGTGTACATCAACTGGTCAGCGAAGATCACGGTCTCTTTCAGACCAACCACGCGGTAGCACTGGTTGATCAGCTTGGAGATCGCCTTCTTCTTCATCGGCAGGTTGACGACGTCGAACGACAGGCCCTTCGGCACAACCTGGAACAGCAGAGCACGGCCGACAGTGGTGTCGACGATACGGGTGGCGCTCACGCTGCCGCCATCACGATCATTGACGGTTTCGCTGATGCGAACCTTGATCTTGGCGTGCAGAGCAGCTTCGCCGGCGCGGAATACGCGGTCGACTTCCTGCAGGTCCGCGAACACACGACCTTCGCCCTTGGCGTTGATCGCTTCACGGGTCATGTAGTACAGACCCAATACAACGTCCTGCGACGGAACGATGATTGGCTCACCGTTGGCTGGCGACAGAATGTTGTTGGTCGACATCATCAACGCACGCGCTTCCAACTGGGCTTCCAGTGTCAGCGGTACGTGCACGGCCATTTGGTCGCCGTCGAAGTCGGCGTTGTACGCAGCACAGACCAGAGGGTGCAGCTGGATAGCCTTACCTTCGATCAGTACCGGTTCAAACGCCTGGATACCCAGACGGTGAAGGGTCGGTGCACGGTTGAGGAGAACCGGGTGTTCACGGATCACTTCAGCGAGAACGTCCCAAACCTCTGGCAGTTCGCGCTCGACCATCTTCTTGGCGGCTTTGATGGTGGTGGCCAGGCCACGCATTTCCAACTTGCCGAAGATGAACGGCTTGAACAGCTCGAGAGCCATCTTCTTCGGCAGACCGCACTGGTGCAGACGCAGGGTCGGACCTACGGTAATTACCGAACGACCGGAGTAGTCAACACGCTTACCGAGCAAGTTCTGACGGAAACGACCTTGCTTACCCTTGATCATGTCAGCCAGGGATTTCAGAGGACGCTTGTTGGAACCGGTGATAGCGCGGCCACGACGACCGTTGTCGAGCAGTGCATCGACAGCTTCCTGCAACATACGCTTTTCGTTGCGCACGATGATGTCCGGAGCGGACAGATCCAGCAGGCGCTTCAAACGGTTGTTACGGTTGATCACTCGACGATACAGATCGTTGAGGTCGGAAGTCGCGAAACGACCGCCATCCAGCGGGACCAGTGGACGCAGATCTGGCGGCAAAACCGGCAGAACGGTCAGCACCATCCACTCTGGCAAGTTGCCGGAACCCTGGAAGGCTTCCATCAACTTCAGACGCTTGGACAGCTTCTTGATCTTGGTTTCCGAGTTGGTTTGCGGAATCTCTTCACGCAGACGGCCAATCTCGTGCTCCAGGTCGATAGCGTGCAGCAGCTCGCGGACAGCCTCGGCACCCATGCGGGCGTCGAAGTCATCGCCGAACTCTTCCAGCGCTTCGAAGTACTGCTCATCGTTCAGCAGCTGACCTTTTTCAAGTGTGGTCATGCCTGGATCGATAACGACATAGCTCTCGAAGTAGAGAACGCGCTCGATATCACGCAGAGTCATGTCCATCAGCAAGCCGATACGGGACGGCAGTGATTTCAGGAACCAGATGTGGGCAACCGGCGAAGCCAGTTCGATGTGCGCCATGCGCTCACGACGAACCTTGGCCAGTGCAACTTCAACGCCGCACTTCTCGCAGATCACGCCGCGATGCTTCAAGCGCTTGTACTTACCGCACAGGCACTCGTAATCCTTTACCGGGCCAAAGATCTTGGCGCAGAACAGGCCGTCACGCTCAGGCTTGAACGTACGGTAGTTGATGGTTTCCGGCTTTTTAACTTCACCGAACGACCACGAACGGATCATCTCAGGCGAGGCCAATCCGATACGGATGGCGTCGAACTCTTCGACTTGACCCTGGTTTTTCAGCAAATTCAGTAGGTCTTTCAAGGCCTTTCCTCCTGGCGGAGCAGAGAGCGGGCAATCCTGCCCCGCTCTCGATTCGCGTCACGTGTTATTCGGTTTCCAGATCGATATCGATGCCGAGGGAACGAATTTCTTTGATCAACACGTTGAAGGACTCGGGCATGCCCGGCTCCATACGGTGATCGCCGTCCACGATGTTTTTGTACATCTTGGTACGACCGTTCACATCGTCCGACTTCACTGTGAGCATTTCTTGCAGAGTGTATGCAGCACCGTATGCTTCCAGTGCCCAGACCTCCATCTCCCCGAAACGCTGACCACCGAACTGCGCCTTACCACCCAGCGGCTGCTGGGTAACCAGGCTGTACGAACCGGTAGAACGAGCGTGCATCTTGTCGTCTACCAAGTGGTTCAGTTTCAGCATGTACATGTAGCCAACGGTAACTGGACGCTCGAACTTGTTGCCGGTACGGCCGTCGGTCAGTTGCATCTGGCCGCTTTCTGGCAGGTCTGCCAGTTTCAGCATGGCCTTGATTTCGCTTTCCTTGGCACCGTCGAACACCGGAGTGGCCATCGGAACACCGCCGCGCAGGTTGTTCGCCAGATCCAGGATCTCCTGATCGGAGAAGCTGTCCAGGTCTTCGTTACGACCGCCAATCTGGTTGTAGATCTCGTCCAGGAAGGTACGCAGTTCTGCGACCTTGCGCTGCTCTTCGACCATGCGATTGATCTTCTCGCCCAGACCCTTGGCCGCGAGACCCAGGTGAGTTTCGAGGATCTGACCAACGTTCATACGCGAAGGTACGCCCAGCGGGTTGAGGACTACGTCGACCGGAGTGCCATTGGCATCGTGCGGCATGTCTTCAACCGGCATGATCACGGAGACCACACCCTTGTTACCGTGACGACCGGCCATCTTGTCGCCCGGCTGGATGCGACGACGGATTGCCAGGTAGACCTTGACGATTTTCAGCACGCCTGGAGCCAGGTCATCGCCCTGCTGCAGCTTGCGCTTCTTGTCTTCGAACTTGTCGTCCAGCAGACGGCGACGATCAACGATGTAGGCCTGGGCCTTCTCGAGCTGCTCGTTCAGAGCATCTTCAGCCATGCGCAGTTTGAACCACTGGCCGTGCTCAAGACCGTCGAGAACTTCGTCGGTGATTTCCTGGCCTTTCTTCAGGCCGGCGCCGCCTTCGGCTTTATGGCCGACCAGAGCGGAGCGCAGACGTTCGAAGGTCGCACCTTCAACAATGCGGAACTCTTCGTTCAGGTCCTTGCGGATCTCGTCCAGCTGGCTCTTCTCGATCGACAGTGCACGAGCATCACGCTCAACGCCGTCACGAGTGAAGACCTGTACGTCAATGACGGTGCCCTTGGTACCAGTAGGCACACGCAGGGAGGTGTCTTTAACGTCGCTGGCTTTTTCACCGAAGATCGCACGCAGCAGTTTCTCTTCCGGAGTCAGCTGGGTCTCACCTTTCGGAGTGACCTTGCCCACCAGGATGTCGCCCGCGCCAACTTCAGCACCTACATAAACGATACCGGCTTCGTCCAGCTTGTTCAGTGCAGCCTCACCCACGTTCGGGATGTCTGCAGTGATTTCCTCTGGGCCAAGCTTGGTGTCACGAGCCACACAGGTCAGTTCCTGGATGTGGATCGTGGTGAAACGGTCTTCCTGAACCACACGCTCGGACAGGCAGATGGAGTCTTCGAAGTTGAAGCCGTTCCACGCCATGAACGCGATACGCATGTTCTGACCCAGCGCCAGCTCACCCATGTCGGTGGACGGACCATCGGCCATGATGTCGCTGCGCTGAACCCGATCACCCTTGCTCACCAGCGGACGCTGGTTGATGCAGGTGTTCTGGTTGGAGCGGGTGTACTTGGTCAGGTTGTAGATGTCGACACCGGCTTCACCGGTTTCAACTTCGTCATCAGCAACACGAACCACGATACGGCTGGCATCGACCGAGTCGATCACACCGCCACGACGAGCCACGACGCAAACGCCGGAGTCACGGGCAACGTTGCGCTCCATGCCGGTACCTACCAGCGGCTTGTCAGCACGCAGGGTCGGTACAGCCTGACGCTGCATGTTGGAACCCATCAATGCACGGTTGGCGTCGTCGTGCTCGAGAAACGGAATCAGCGACGCTGCAACCGAAACTACCTGCTTCGGCGAAACGTCCATCAAGGTGACGTCTTCCGGCGCCTTGACGGTGAATTCGTTCAAGTGACGAACAGCTACCAGCTCATCGATCAACTGACCTTTGTCGTTCATCGTCGCCGAAGCCTGGGCGATCACGTGATCGGCCTCTTCGATAGCGGACAGGAACACGATCTCGTCGGTTACCAGAGCGTCTTTCACCACACGGTACGGGCTCTCGAGGAAGCCGTACTGGTTGGTGCGCGCATAGGCTGCCAGGGAGTTGATCAGACCGATGTTCGGACCTTCCGGCGTTTCAATCGGGCATACACGACCGTAGTGGGTCGGGTGTACGTCACGGACTTCGAAGCCTGCACGCTCACGGGTCAGACCACCTGGGCCAAGTGCAGAAACACGACGCTTGTGGGTGATCTCGGACAGCGGGTTGTTCTGGTCCATGAACTGGGACAGCTGGCTGGAACCGAAGAACTCTTTCACTGCCGCAGCCACTGGCTTGGCATTGATCAGGTCTTGCGGCATCAGGCCTTCGCTTTCAGCCATCGACAGGCGCTCTTTGACCGCACGCTCTACACGCACCAGGCCAACGCGGAACTGGTTCTCGGCCATTTCGCCAACACAGCGAACACGACGGTTACCCAGGTGGTCGATGTCGTCGACGATGCCTTTACCGTTACGGATGTCGACCAGAGTCTTCAGTACGGCAACGATGTCTTCTTTGCACAGAACGCCGGAACCTTCGATCTCGGTACGACCGATACGACGGTTGAACTTCATCCGGCCAACGGCGGACAGATCATACCGCTCAGGGCTGAAGAACAGGTTGTTGAACAGAGTCTCGGCAGCATCTTTGGTCGGTGGCTCGCCAGGACGCATCATGCGATAGATCTCGACCAGGGCTTCCAATTGGTTGCTGGTGGAGTCGATCTTCAGAGTGTCAGAGACGAACGGACCGCAGTCGATGTCGTTGGTGTACAGAGTCTCGATGCGAACGACCTGAGCCTTGGCGATTTTCGCCAGGATCTCGGTGTTCAGCTCGGTGTTGCACTCTGCCAGGATTTCACCGGTAGCCGGGTGCACGATAGCCTTGGCGGTGGTACGACCCAGGACGTAGTCCAGAGGTACATCCAGCTCTTTGATACCGGCTTTTTCCAGCTGGTTGATGTGACGAGCGGTGATACGACGACCCTGCTCGACAATAACCTTGCCCTTGTCATCCTGGATGTCCAGAACGGCAATCTCACCACGCAGGCGCTGAGGCACCAGCTCCAGGCTCAGGCTCTCGCCTTTCACGTGGAATACGTTGGTGGTGTAGAAAGCGTCCAGCACTTCTTCAGTGGTATAGCCCAGCGCGCGCAGCAGAACCGATGCCGGCAGCTTGCGACGACGGTCGATACGGACGAACACGCAGTCTTTCGGGTCGAACTCGAAGTCCAGCCACGAACCGCGGTAAGGAATGATCCGCGCGGAATACAGCAGCTTACCGGAGCTGTGCGTCTTGCCACGGTCGTGGTCGAAGAATACGCCAGGGGAACGGTGCAGCTGGGAAACGATTACACGCTCGGTACCGTTGATTACGAAGGTACCGTTCTCAGTCATCAGGGGAATTTCACCCATGTAGACTTCTTGCTCTTTGATGTCCTTGATCGCTTTGTTCGACGATTCTTTGTCGAAAATGATCAGACGGACTTTTACCCGCAAAGGTACGGCGTAAGTTACACCACGCAACACGCATTCTTTAACATCAAACGCCGGTTCGCCCAGGCGATAACCGACATACTCCAACGCAGCATTGCCGGAGTAGCTGATGATCGGGAAAACGGATTTGAAGGCCGCATGCAGGCCCACGTCGCGGAACTGATCTTTAGTCGCTCCCGCTTGCAAGAATTCACGATACGAATCCAGCTGGATGGCCAGGAGGTACGGCACATCCATGACGTCCGGCAACTTGCTAAAGTCCTTGCGGATACGTTTTTTCTCAGTATATGAGTAAGCCATCAGCGTTCCCCAGCTTGGTCACCTGCTTATTCGGCTCCTCCCGACGGGAGCAGCCAGAAAATCGTGCAAACCCTTTGGTTTGCGCCACCGCACAGGGTGGGCTACAGCACGTTACTGGCACCGACCCAGTCGGTCGCCAATAACGGAAAAAGGCCGGTGGCAAAAGCCACCAGCCATCAGCCGTTCGCTTAACGCTTGGGCTGGAGACACAAAGTCGATGCTTACTTGAGCTCGACTTTAGCGCCTGCTTCTTCCAGAGCTGCTTTGGCTTTGTCAGCTGCTTCTTTAGCAACAGCTTCCAGAACCATGGCAGGAGCGCCGTCAACTACAGCCTTGGCTTCTTTCAGGCCCAGACCGGTCAATTCACGTACAGCCTTGATCACGTTAACTTTCTTCTCGCCAGCTTCGGTCAGCATGACGTTGAATTCAGTTTGCTCTTCAACAACAGCGGCAGCAGCAGCTGGGCCAGCAGCGGCAACAGCAGCGGTAACGCCGAAGGTTTCTTCCATTGCTTTGATCAGCTCAACAACTTCCAGAACGGTTTTCTGGCCGATTGCTTCGATGATTTGCTCGTTAGTCAGAGACATGACTATAAATTCCTGTATTGGGGTGACAGCCTACGCAGCCATCAAATTAAACATATGATTTTGAAAGGGCTTGCAGTGCCTTAGGCAGCAGCAGCTTCTTTCTGGTCGCGAATAGCCGCCAGAGTACGAGCCAGCTTGCTGGTAGCGCCTTGAATCACGCTCATCAGCTTCGCAATAGCTTCGTCGCGAGTTGGCAGCGAAGCCAACACGTCGATCTCGTTTGCTGCGAGGTACTTGCCCTCGAACGCAGCTGCCTTGATCTCGAACTTTTCCTGACCCTTTGCGAACTCTTTGAAAATACGAGCGGCAGCGCCCGGATGTTCCTTGGAGAATGCAATCAGGGTAGGGCCGACGAACGCGTCGTTGAGCACGTCATATTGAGTGCCTTCAACAGCGCGCTTGAGCAGGGTGTTACGTACGACACGTACATAAACACCAGCTTCGCGGGCCTCTTTACGGAGTCCGGTCATAGCGCCTACTGTCACACCACGGGCATCAGCCACGACAGCGGACAGAGCGGCTTTGGCAGCCTCGTTGACTTCAGCGACGATGGCCTTCTTGTCTTCGAGTTTAATTGCCACGGGTTTAACTCCTGCTTGTTACCGTTTCATCCAACCGGAGCTGGATGTCGTTTTGGTGTCTGATTCGGTAAGGAACCGGGAGCACCATCTGCGTAGGCTTGAGGTTTAAGACTTGCGTCGCCTACGGTCTTGGATAGCCCCCGCCAGGCAGGGACCCCAATTTTTCAGCGCGCGCAATTACTTGCACGCGCTTGTGTCTTATACGTCCAGCGAACCCTGGTCGATGACCAGACCTGGGCCCATAGTGGTGCTCAGGGTAACGCGCTTGACGTAGATGCCTTTCGAAGAAGCTGGCTTGATACGCTTCAGGTCAGCGATCAGAGCTTCAACGTTTTCCTTCAGCTTGACGGCGTCGAAGCCGACCTTGCCAACGGAAGTGTGGATGATGCCGTTTTTGTCGGTGCGATAGCGAACCTGACCAGCCTTGGCGTTCTTAACTGCCGAAGCTACGTCTGGAGTAACGGTACCGACTTTCGGGTTAGGCATCAGGCCGCGAGGACCCAGAACCTGACCCAGCTGACCCACAACGCGCATTGCATCCGGGGAAGCAATAACCACGTCATAGTTCAGGTCGCCGCCTTTCATTTCGGCAGCCAGATCGTCCATACCTACGCGGTCTGCACCGGCAGCCAGAGCAGCTTCAGCTGCTGGGCCCTGGGTGAACACAGCTACACGTACAGTCTTGCCAGTGCCGTGTGGCAGCACAGTAGCGCTACGAACAACCTGGTCAGATTTACGTGGGTCTACGCCCAGGTTCACAGCAACGTCTACGGACTCGCTGAACTTAACGGTCGACAGCTCGGTCAGGAGAGCGGCGGCTTCTACGAAGTTGTAGGCCTTGCCTGCTTCAATCTTGCCGGCGATAGCCTTTTGGCGCTTGGTCAGCTTAGCCATTACACACCCTCCACGTTAAGGCCCATGCTACGAGCAGAACCGGCGATAGTACGCACGGCTGCATCCATATCAGCTGCAGTCAGATCCGCGTTTTTGGTTTTCGCGATTTCTTCCAGCTGAGCACGGGTAACAGTGCCAACCTTAACGGTGTTTGGACGAGCGGAACCGCTGGTCAGGCCAGCAGCTTTCTTCAGCAGAACCGAAGCAGGGGTGCTCTTAGTTTCGAAAGTGAAGCTGCGGTCACTGTAAACAGTGATGATCACAGGAGTCGGCAGGCCTGGCTCAAGACCCTGAGTACGGGCGTTGAAAGCCTTGCAGAACTCCATGATGTTCACGCCGTGCTGACCCAGAGCTGGACCAACGGGTGGACTTGGGTTGGCCTGAGCGGCCTTAACTTGCAGCTTGATGTAAGCAGTAATCTTCTTAGCCATGAGGCACTCCAATTACGGGTTCAGACGCCTAGATAGGCTCCCCGGTTACTTGCGCGTTTATCCCAGTGACGACAAAACCCCACAGCCTAAGGCTGCGGGGTATGGGATTCTCGTTCAGTTATGCCTTCTCGACCTGACTGAACTCTAGCTCTACCGGAGTAGAGCGACCGAAAATGAGCACTGCCACCTGAATGCGGCTCTTTTCGTAGTTAACTTCTTCGACCGTACCGTTAAAGTCAGCGAATGGGCCGTCAGTAACACGAACCACCTCACCCGGCTCAAACAGGGTCTTAGGCTTGGGCTTGTCGCTGCCATCAGCAACGCGACGCAGAATCGCTTCCGCTTCTTTGTCAGTGATAGGAGCCGGCTTATCGGCAGTACCACCAATAAAGCCCATGACACGAGGAGTGTCCTTGACCAAGTGCCAAGTACCCTCATTCATGTCCATCTGCACCAGCACATAGCCTGGAAAGAATTTACGCTCGCTTTTGCGCTTCTGGCCATTGCGCATCTCAACCACTTCTTCAGTGGGGACCAGAATCTCGCCGAAGCCATCTTCCATGCCAGCCAGCTTCACACGCTCGATCAACGAACGCATTACATGCTTCTCGTAACCCGAGTAAGCATGCACAACGTACCAACGCTTAGCCACGGGACACCCTTAGCCAACAATCAAGGAAACAAGCCAACCGAGCAGGGAATCTAGCCCCCACAACAGCAACGCCATGACCAGAACCACAGCCACAACAATCAACGTGGTCTGCGTGGTCTCTTGGCGAGTTGGCCATACGACTTTACGAATCTCAGTGCGCGCTTCCTTAACCAGGACAAAGAACGACTTACCCTTGGCAGTCTGCAAGCCAACGAAGGCAGCAACTGCGGCAATGACAAGTAGCGCCAAGACACGGTACAGGATCGGCGAAGCAGAGTAGTACTGATTGCCAACAACACCAACAATCACCAAGGCAACAACAACCAGCCACTTGAGCAGATCGAAGCGAGAGCCTTGAGCTTCAGCCTTAGGAGTCATCTATGAAGATCCTGTGAAAAGAAAGCCAGACACATTGAGTGAATCTGGCAGGTCAGGAGGGAATCGAACCCCCAACCTACGGTTTTGGAGACCGTCGCTCTGCCAATTGAGCTACTGACCTAAAAACAAAATCAGGCCGACCATTATGTCGGCCCGATGGAGATATATCAAGAACTTATTCGATGACCTTGGCTACGACGCCAGCGCCGACGGTACGACCGCCTTCACGGATAGCGAAACGCAGACCATCTTCCATCGCGATGGTTTTGATCAGAGTGACAGT
>NZ_FMWW01000016.1:0-5117 GCF_900103205.1 Pseudomonas sp. NFPP12 | reverse complement strand
TTGCTCACATCCCGGTTCAGCCCGGCCGTTGAATCGGCCCCGGTCTCGGCATCCTTGCGCACCACGATCTCGCCCGCCCCGACGGTGGCGCGCACAATCTGCTCGCGGTCCTTCTGGTAATCCCAGCCGCTGACGCTCCAGCCGGTTTCACCTTCCTTGCCTTTACCCACCTGGCTGCTGTCTTGTGTGGTGCCACTACCGGAGCTGTAGGTGCCGCCCACGTTCAGGTAATAGCCGTGTTCCTTGTCCTTGCCGGCAATATCGCTGAAGCCCAGGGTGCCGGTGTCCAGCTTGAGGTTGCCGTTGTCGGCAAAGATCAGAGTGCCAAAGCCACTCGTTTCTCTCGCGACATATATAGAGTTAGAACTGAATCACTCATCTTTTACGCGGACACTAAGAGCAGAACTATTTAACACGAAACAACCCACTCTTCTTCCAGACAAGCAACATACAAAAAAACTTCTTAACCCCCCTAAACATCACTCTGCAATACACCACCCACGACACATACAACCTAATAACTCACACACAAAACTACTCAACTCAAAAACTCATACCGCCCACTCTAAAACACAACTAACAAATCTGAAAAAAAATTATCGTTGGACCGTAATCCTGCTCGGTATTTGAGACTTCAACAGAAAATTTCTTCTCGGGAAACTTATCTTTTAAAACCAAACGCCATGAAACTGCAAAAATATCCGCCAACTGTTCAAATATTACATCACCAACATCGCTTGCCGTTCCAGAAAAAACATCATAAAGATGAATTTGATTCATCACCCTCTCAACGGCATTGACATCACCATTCAACTGCTCGAGCCAAACATCGAATATCGCAGCGTCGTATCGACTCTCTAGAAACACCGCATCATCCCTAACAACAAAATCGGGAAACAACAATCTACAAAACAACATAACATCTTCAGGACTGCAAATTTCACTCACATAGGAAAATATATCAACTGTACTTTTTTCCGCCCACTGCGATTTCCATGACTCATATCTACTCAAGCCTACAAAAGGTTTAATTGTATTAACACTCATCATGGAACCTCGTCTGGTCTAATCGGTCTTTGGGCTAACTTCGTGGATGGTGACTGCACTCTAACAGTTCCATCAGGAAGTGTATTCCTACCATACTCTATTACATGTGGCGTCGGAACAGACAAATGAGGCTTACCTGTAACATCGACTCTTTTCAACACCATACCCACCGAATCATAAGTAGCGTAGCTAGTTATGTTCCCTTGATTATCAGCCCGATATAACACTCCATTCACGGGACCACCTTCCAATATGAAATTTCGACTAACTTGAGTCCCACCCTCAAGAGGCCCTCCAACTAAATTTCGTGCATTACGAGGAGTAATACCATTTATAGTATACATCACCCCCGGATTCAGCTTGTGCTCCGGAGTCACATAGGCACCATCCTTCTGCACTCCATCCAGCTGAGTACCACCCGTATGAGGCGTTGTGATAACTCCGCCACCTTCAGCGCCCCCTCAAATGAAGGGGTGCGTGGTGATTACAGTAGAATAAAATAACAACCCCGGACCAACTAAAATCCGGAGCTGTTTATTCAAACGATGCACTCACAACTAAAACTAGATACGCCAAAACTTTCTATAACCCATCGAAGCTTACCAATATATTTATTAAAATCTGGCACAGCCTCAAAAAGACAAATTCTATTTATAGAAATAGATAAAGAGATCCAGTCTCGATAAATTAACCCCCCCTCCAAATTTTCCATCAAAAACCATAGCAATCCCGATTACCCCCAGATAACGAATGAGAGTTTAGGAACGCCTCCAAGTTAAATTTTTTAACATGCTCTTTCTGCCATTCATAGGAGTCAACATCAGATAGCAGTAAAAACAAACCTCGCCTTCAGAGTCAATACCCCCCCAAAATCAATTGGTTTTACTATCACTTCTCTTGGGCTACAAGGTCGAAGTAAGCTTATATCTATAGATGCCTGACTGCTCATATTGATACTCTTTAAACGGTATATCTTTTGAGTCAACCATGACTTAACATGTTGATGAGTTTTTGCATTTTAATGAACTTCAAAAGAAGCACCGCTACCCTTAGCTATTCGAGCATGCGCACCAATATCAGACTTAAACTTTTCAAATCCTTTAGAAGCTGCCTGGACATGATCTTCCCAATATCGGCCTGATTTAGCTTCGTACCAGGTAGAGTTATTCGCTCCATATGCTCCGTCAAACTCTCGTCCCTTCGTCGAAAAACTTGGCTTCCCACCTAATTCTTTATGAAGGTATATTTCAAAGCCCTTACTTATTAAACCTTTAGCTAGTTCTTTTTCCGCAACCTCACTGAGAACAACTAACTATTCTTGAGCATATGACACTGGGGCAGAATCAAAGCCGTTCCAAAACACCCATAATCCTCCACAACGAGAACACTTGAGGGCACTATTCATCTCTCGATAAATCGCCTCCAAACCCACCCGCCCTTGGAACCTGTCAAAGTTCTCATCTGAAATCAAAAGTCATTCAATTGGATTCGGCATCTCACCAAAACTTAACTTATTACCACATTTACAGAGCATTGATGGCATTTCACTTACCTATGATAGCGATGTCATTAATTTTTTCGCCCCTGAACCATTAACTCTCCGCAGAACATCTCCCAACTGCTCTCTAGTAACGGTGCTTCTAGATAAATCTAGAACAACCCCCTCAGCTTGCGTATTTTTCTTTGCTATCGCAGAAATTATTCTGTCCGCATTACCCGTTGCAGGGGTATATACATCATAGCTAACACCATTAACTAGAAGATCTGAAGTTTTCCCTTCTGCTCTCGTACCAACAGGGCGACGCAGCTCAACTTTTTACCTTGAGCAGCCATATAGTATGCAGAATTTATCTCTGACTGAGAGAAACTTCCACTTGGATCTATTCGAAGTTTACCTTTTGCAGCAACTAACTACCAATGGCCTCTCTGCGACGGTACACGACCCGCCCAAGCGCCGATAACCCCGGAAGTCTTTCGCTACCCACAATCAATTCAGAACGGCATCTCAAGCTAGAATTTTGATATGCCGTATATTGACAAACAATATCTTCAATCTCCTCGACGTCATCCTCAAGGTTCTCTTCAAGATAGAACCTCAATACCCACTCATCGCCACACCACAGCAATGCGACCATTCTAAAGTTGGCAGAGACCGCCCCTACCAACGCCTGAACAAGCATTAGCACTTGAAAGTTCCACTCTTCCAGCACAGGCTGATCACTCATTTCTGACTCCAGTTTGGATTTGTGGGGACAATGCTCGGCTTTTTTGTTCCCTTGATAACAAATACGTTAGTCGGCTGATCAGTTATACCAACGCCGAGATTAACGTTAGTTCCAGTAACACCCTCAAATTTAACCACTGGAAAACCTTGACCATTCTTTCCTAGGATTTTCACTTGGCCGGAGTGGTAAGCATCAAGCACTTTTTTAGCATCTGAAACACTGTTCACGAAACCAACGCTCCCCCGCTCCTCAAGCTGCTGTGTCCCTGCAGTATGACGATTCTGCCTCTGGCTTATTTTTGTTGAGACCTCAGGAAAGTCTTTAGGTGTAAGTATTCCTTTTGCAGCAATTACCTATATTATTTCTTATCACGCTTCCTCAGAGAGTACTCTTCCACATACTCCTTTGGCGGCAATGCCGTGCCAAAAAAATGCAGTTCGCCGGTATCTTTATCAACAAAAATCGGCCCATTTCCAACCAGTTGAAATGAAAAATCACCTGTCTCAACATACTGTTTGGAGTTGAAGCAAAATAGCCACCCATCAGGAAACCCTTCAGAATATGTTATAACCAGCGGCATTGGAGACTTACTCAAATGATTAATAACCATCTGCAGAGATTCTTCAAAAGCTATCACTAGTTGGTCCTCAAAAACTTAAACGATGTAAACTTACTGAGATCAGCAACCTTGCCTGTCTGCCCATCTAAGAATCTGATAGTACCATTCTGGTTTACGACATTGAACACATGTCCAGGCTGACCAGGACCATACGACCCATACACAATACCTCGCGCACCTGAGCCAATACCAATCATTTTCTGAGAAATATTATCCGCAGATGAGACCGATACAAATCTTGTACCAAACTGCTTTTCCAGTACTGTAATTGAAACGCCATCTGTTGATTTTATCGGAAGCGCCGAAGCTGGATTTCCAGCCAGAGTTGCATCAGTCGCAATTGAACAATTCACGCAGTTATGAGTTCGACCAGCTTCAGGAAAGCCTGGATTGACATTCTTAATCGAGCCAGCCGTTTCTTCGACTGCGCCACCCGTTCCTTTTGCAGCACTGCCCTCACTATACATCACCCCCGGATTCAGCTTGTGCTCCGGAGTCACATAGGCACCATCCTTCTGCCCCCCATCCAGTTGAGTACCGCCGGTATGTGGCGTTGTAATAACTCCGCCACCCTCAGCGTAGCCCCCACTGGCAGGATTCCCTCCTGATGCATCAACAATCGGATTGACCAGCTTTCGGTTTTCGTCATCAAGCAGGTGAATTGGAAACGGCATGTGGGTTACCAACTCCCAAAGCCCCATCGAAACCCTCAGCCGACTCTGCACTTGCTCCTTTGTTTCAGAGACGCCCCGGCTGACACTTTCAATCATGGAGTTGGCCGCGTTACGCATCCGCGCTTGATTTTCAGGTGTGGACGCTTGATAAGCCAGTGCGCCAACCAGGGCGAGCATAACCCCCGAACTAGCGAGCCCCTGAGCATAGTTATTTGCGCCTGCAGGAGAATCGCTGAGGCGGCCGATGAGCGCTGTCAGTTCAACTGACTTCTCAGGGCTCTGACGGGCAATTTCCTGCATGCGAGCGACGAGAAGCTTTTCCCCGTCAGATTTTGGATCTCCGAACTTCTGCTTGAGTCGAAACTCAATAGCCTCCGCACGTCTGTTCTCATCCTTACTAAAGGCTTTTAGATAGTTTTCGGTTTCTATCAGGACTCTATTAATTTCTTCGGATGTACCCTGAAGATTGTCTGGCGACGCGATTAGAACGCCCATGCTGGCCAAGAGAAGGGTCAGCTTTACCATCGTCTCCCGGCTTTTTTCCCCATACAA
>NZ_FMWW01000018.1:0-2987 GCF_900103205.1 Pseudomonas sp. NFPP12 | reverse complement strand
CCATCATAAGATGGTTATCTTGTACTGAATACATAGGTGCAAGAGGCGAACCAGGGGAACTGAAACATCTAAGTACCCTGAGGAAAAGAAATCAACCGAGATTCCCTTAGTAGTGGCGAGCGAACGGGGACTAGCCCTTAAGTGGCTTTGAGATTAGCGGAACGCTCTGGAAAGTGCGGCCATAGTGGGTGATAGCCCTGTACGCGAAAATCTCTTAGTCATGAAATCGAGTAGGACGGGGCACGAGAAACCTTGTCTGAATATGGGGGGACCATCCTCCAAGGCTAAATACTACTGACTGACCGATAGTGAACTAGTACCGTGAGGGAAAGGCGAAAAGAACCCCGGAGAGGGGAGTGAAATAGATCCTGAAACCGTATGCGTACAAGCAGTGGGAGCAGACTTTGTTCTGTGACTGCGTACCTTTTGTATAATGGGTCAGCGACTTATTTTCAGTGGCAAGCTTAACCGAATAGGGGAGGCGTAGCGAAAGCGAGTCTTAATAGGGCGTCTAGTCGCTGGGAATAGACCCGAAACCGGGCGATCTATCCATGGGCAGGTTGAAGGTTAGGTAACACTGACTGGAGGACCGAACCGACTACCGTTGAAAAGTTAGCGGATGACCTGTGGATCGGAGTGAAAGGCTAATCAAGCTCGGAGATAGCTGGTTCTCCTCGAAAGCTATTTAGGTAGCGCCTCATGTATCACTGTAGGGGGTAGAGCACTGTTTCGGCTAGGGGGTCATCCCGACTTACCAAACCGATGCAAACTCCGAATACCTACAAGTGCCGAGCATGGGAGACACACGGCGGGTGCTAACGTCCGTCGTGAAAAGGGAAACAACCCAGACCGTCAGCTAAGGTCCCAAAGTTATGGTTAAGTGGGAAACGATGTGGGAAGGCTTAGACAGCTAGGAGGTTGGCTTAGAAGCAGCCACCCTTTAAAGAAAGCGTAATAGCTCACTAGTCGAGTCGGCCTGCGCGGAAGATGTAACGGGGCTCAAACCATACACCGAAGCTACGGGTATCACGTAAGTGATGCGGTAGAGGAGCGTTCTGTAAGCCTGTGAAGGTGAGTTGAGAAGCTTGCTGGAGGTATCAGAAGTGCGAATGCTGACATGAGTAACGACAATGGGTGTGAAAAACACCCACGCCGAAAGACCAAGGTTTCCTGCGCAACGTTAATCGACGCAGGGTTAGTCGGTCCCTAAGGCGAGGCTGAAAAGCGTAGTCGATGGAAAACAGGTTAATATTCCTGTACTTCTAGTTATTGCGATGGAGGGACGGAGAAGGCTAGGCCAGCTTGGCGTTGGTTGTCCAAGTTTAAGGTGGTAGGCTGGAATCTTAGGTAAATCCGGGGTTCTAAGGCCGAGAGCTGATGACGAGTTACCTTTTAGGTGACGAAGTGGTTGATGCCATGCTTCCAAGAAAAGCTTCTAAGCTTCAGATAACTAGGAACCGTACCCCAAACCGACACAGGTGGTTGGGTAGAGAATACCAAGGCGCTTGAGAGAACTCGGGTGAAGGAACTAGGCAAAATGGCACCGTAACTTCGGGAGAAGGTGCGCCGGTGAGGGTGAAGGACTTGCTCCGTAAGCTCATGCCGGTCGAAGATACCAGGCCGCTGCGACTGTTTATTAAAAACACAGCACTCTGCAAACACGAAAGTGGACGTATAGGGTGTGACGCCTGCCCGGTGCCGGAAGGTTAATTGATGGGGTTAGCTAACGCGAAGCTCTTGATCGAAGCCCCGGTAAACGGCGGCCGTAACTATAACGGTCCTAAGGTAGCGAAATTCCTTGTCGGGTAAGTTCCGACCTGCACGAATGGCGTAACGATGGCGGCGCTGTCTCCACCCGAGACTCAGTGAAATTGAAATCGCTGTGAAGATGCAGTGTATCCGCGGCTAGACGGAAAGACCCCGTGAACCTTTACTATAGCTTTGCACTGGACTTTGAATTTGCTTGTGTAGGATAGGTGGGAGGCTTTGAAGCGTGAACGCCAGTTTGCGTGGAGCCATCCTTGAAATACCACCCTGGCAACTTTGAGGTTCTAACTCAGGTCCGTTATCCGGATCGAGGACAGTGTATGGTGGGTAGTTTGACTGGGGCGGTCTCCTCCTAAAGAGTAACGGAGGAGTACGAAGGTGCGCTCAGACCGGTCGGAAATCGGTCGTAGAGTATAAAGGCAAAAGCGCGCTTGACTGCGAGACAGACACGTCGAGCAGGTACGAAAGTAGGTCTTAGTGATCCGGTGGTTCTGTATGGAAGGGCCATCGCTCAACGGATAAAAGGTACTCCGGGGATAACAGGCTGATACCGCCCAAGAGTTCATATCGACGGCGGTGTTTGGCACCTCGATGTCGGCTCATCACATCCTGGGGCTGAAGCCGGTCCCAAGGGTATGGCTGTTCGCCATTTAAAGTGGTACGCGAGCTGGGTTTAGAACGTCGTGAGACAGTTCGGTCCCTATCTGCCGTGGACGTTTGAGATTTGAGAGGGGCTGCTCCTAGTACGAGAGGACCGGAGTGGACGAACCTCTGGTGTTCCGGTTGTCACGCCAGTGGCATTGCCGGGTAGCTATGTTCGGAAAAGATAACCGCTGAAAGCATCTAAGCGGGAAACTTGCCTCAAGATGAGATCTCACTGGGATCTTGAATCCCCTAAAGGGCCGTCGAAGACTACGACGTTGATAGGTTGGGTGTGTAAGCGCTGTGAGGCGTTGAGCTAACCAATACTAATTGCCCGTGAGGCTTGACCATATAACACCCAAGCAATTTGCTTAAGAAGCGAGTTGCGGTGTGTGAAGACGATACAAACCGAAAGTTTGCGAACACACAAACCTATTACATACCCATTCGCTGGCACGTTGCACAAGCAACGGACTGGCTACCGAATTTCTTGACGACCATAGAGCGTTGGAACCACCTGATCCCATCCCGAACTCAGAAGTGAAACGATGCATCGCCGATGGTAGTGTGGGGTTTCC
>NZ_FMWW01000019.1:0-2472 GCF_900103205.1 Pseudomonas sp. NFPP12 | reverse complement strand
GTAGTGTGGGGTTTCCCCATGTGAGAGTAGGTCATCGTCAAGATTAAATTCCGAAACCCCAACTGCACATGCAGTTGGGGTTTTGTTTTTGCGCGCGAAAAATGGGTTTGATTTTTTGCTGTCTCGATCGACTTGCTCGTCAGGTTGGGGTTTCTATGCAATAGCGCTGGGCATGGCTATCATGCCTGCCTCATGGTGAGGCGGAAACTGCATGTCGACGTTGTTAGAGCTTCTGAAAGATGGGCGATTTCACTCGGGTCAGGCGCTCGGTCAGGCGCTGGGCGTTAGCCGTAGTGCTATATGGAAGCAGTTACAGCTTCTTGAGGCGGAGTTGGGGCTTGTCATTCATAAGGTGCGAGGCCGCGGTTACCAGTTGGCCACTCCGATCACATTGCTAAGCAGTGCTGAGATAGGCCGCTCCTCTATTTCCAGTGGCTCCTGGGATATCCGAATTCTCGACTCTATCGACTCCACGAATGCACAGGCGCTGCGATCCATTGAAGAAGGGAGTGTGGCTCCTTTTCTTGTGCTAGCTGAGCGCCAGACGGTGGGGCGAGGCCGTCGTGGTCGTAAGTGGGTAAGTCCTTTTGCCGAAAATATCTATTACAGCCTCGTCTTGCGTATGGACGGAGGTCTCCGGCAATTGGAAGGGCTTAGCCTGGTCGTTGGGCTGGCGGTCATGCATACCCTTCGTGAGTATGGAATTCCTGGTGCCGGTTTGAAGTGGCCAAATGATGTTTTGGTTGGTCAGAAGAAGGTCGCGGGGATACTTTTGGAGTTGGTGGGTGATCCTGCGGATGTGTGTCATGTGGTCCTGGGCATTGGGATCAATGTGAATATGCAAAGCGCTGAAGAGATCGATCAGGAGTGGACTTCGGTGAGGTTGGAGTCTGGCAAGGTTATTGATCGCAATCAGCTTGTTGCTCGATTGAATGAGGTTCTTGTGTCTTATCTGGAGCGTCATCGGCTGAATGGCTTCTCCGCGATCCAGGGCGAGTGGGAGCAAGGTCACCTCTGGCAGGGGCGTGCTGTGTCTCTGATCGCGGGCGTAAATAAGATCGATGGTGTTGTGTTGGGTATTGATCGCCAAGGAGCTTTGCGGTTGAGCGTTGAGGGGGAGGAGAAAACCTATAGCGGCGGGGAGCTCAGTCTAAGGTTGCGTGATGGCTCATGAGTTCGGCCATCAATGTGCGCTTGCGCGATCTACGGTTAGGAGGTAGGGGCTGATTCCTTGTGTGGGGTGGGACTTTGAGTGTTGCATCGGTTCCGCAAGATCAGCTTGTACGTGATCCATCTTTTCGAGTTGTTTAAGCCTTGTCCTCTGTCTTGAGGTTTTTATGCGCTGGTTGTTTCTGTTGTTATTGGTCCTCAATTGCTTTTATTACATCTGGCATCAGCAGGAAGCGCCGCTTCGTGCGAAAGAGGTCATGCCTCTCTCGCTCTATCGAGGTACTCAGCAAGATATCCGTTTGTTGAGTGAGTCTTCTGATTCGGTCGAGCGGCGGGATAAGGGTAAGTCAGGGGAGGTTGATGCAAGCTGTCTTTATCTGGGGGGCTTTGCTCGTCGTGATACGGCTCAGATGTTGGAGCAGCGGCTGGTAGGGCTGGGGGCTGATGTCAGGCTGCAGTCCTTGAGTGTTCCTGGTTCTTCTGGTTTTTGGCTTCGTGTGACTCCCGAGAGCAAGCATTTGCTGGATGATCTGCAACTGCAGAACCTTGCTAAAGAATTCAATGAGTTAAAACATAAAATAATGCCTTGCGAGGGGGTTGCAACTGTCGAATAGGTTGCATAGAATGGCGCCCGCTCCGCAGCGAAGACTTCACGAAGTCAGCGTCGCGAAGCGAGGTCAACGCAGCTAACCTCAAGATTTTATTGAGAAAATGCTTGACAGAAGGGTGGCATGATATAGAATGTCGCCTCGCTTAGGAGGGGTTCCCGAGCGGCCAAAGGGATCAGACTGTAAATCTGACGTCTACGACTTCGAAGGTTCGAATCCTTCCCCCTCCACCAGATTTAGCGAGAGCTGCAGGCTCCGCGGGTATAGTTTAGTGGTAGAACCTCAGCCTTCCAAGCTGATGATGCGGGTTCGATTCCCGCTACCCGCTCCAAGTTTGCAGGTTTTGCAAAGTGTTACGCTCTTGTAGCTCAGTTGGTAGAGCACACCCTTGGTAAGGGTGAGGTCAGCGGTTCAAATCCGCTCAAGAGCTCCATATAACAAGGCAGATATGAAAATATCTGCCTTTGTTTTAATGGCTTGGGTGACTTGCTCAATTCTTCTCCTAGGGGTGATTTCGATGGCTAAGGAAAAGTTCGAACGTAATAAGCCGCACGTTAACGTGGGTACTATCGGTCACGTTGACCACGGTAAAACCACTTTGACCGCTGCTCTGACTCGCGTTTGCTCCGAAGTTTTCGGTTCGGCTCGTGTTGACTTCGACAAGATCGACAGCGCCCCAGAAGAAAAGGCTCGT
>NZ_FMWW01000022.1:0-1283 GCF_900103205.1 Pseudomonas sp. NFPP12 | reverse complement strand
AGAATCTTCCTAAAGACTTCATCCGCAACTAATAACTAAACTAACCCGACACATCAAATTCATATCCAACACAGCAATTAGTTAAACGCCCAGTTACTACCCGCATGTAAGCAAGACAACTTCGACTCACGCCATCGCGCCCCGCCCGGCCCTAAACCCCAAGCCATCCGGGCGTCACACCCTCATCGCTGCGTAAACCAAGCCTTTACCTCGGCAGTAGCCTGTTCGCCCATAAAAAATTCCATTACTCAGGCCGCTGTAATCATTTACTTTATCGCCAGGTTCATTACATTGAAATCGCCTTTTGCAACAGCCGCACTAACACTGATCTATGGAATGATTTATTCAGCACAGTCCTGTGCCGACATTACTATCGACCTGAGTTCTTTAGGCGTTGATGACTCCGTCGCCTACGGTGTATCGGCTGACGGCCGTTTCATCGTCGGCACTGAGTTCACGAGCGGCAATCAATATGCGTTCAAGTACAGCGATGCGACCGGCATGGTCAATCTGGGCACACTGGGTGGCAATCAATCCCATGCCAAGGCCGTATCCGCTGACGGCAAGGTGGTCGTGGGGTTCGCCGCCCTCTCCAGTAACCACACTCACGCCTTCAAGCACACCGATGCAACCGGCATGGTCGACCTGGGCACGTTGAGTGGACAGGGGATGTCAGAGGCGACAGGCGTATCGGCTGACGGCGCGGTTGTCGTAGGCTATTCGTCTGCAACCAATAGCTACTATCGTGCGTTCAAACACACCGACGCGAAGGGCATGATCGATCTGGGCACCCTGAAGGCGGACAACAGCGGCGTCTCCTTTGCCACCGCCGTGTCCGCGAACGGCAGCATCGTCGTGGGATACGCGAATATCGACTCCAGCACAGGCCTGAAACACGCCTTCAAGCACACCGACGCGAGCGGCATGATCGATCTGGGCACCCTGGGAGGGCAGACCTCACTGGCATTCGGCATCTCCGCTGACGGCCATGTTGTCGTGGGAACGGCCCAGACAGCTACAGGCGACACTCAAGCGTTCAAATACTCTGACACCACCGGCATGGTCGGCCTGGGCTCATGGGGTGGCCCTTCCTTTGCTTATGGCGCTTCTGCCGACGGTCGCGTCGTCGTGGGTACAGCTGCGACGGCCACTGGCGATCCCCATGCATTCCGGCACACCGATGCCAGCGGCATGGTCGACCTGGGCACCCTGGGTGGTGGAACGTCATCGGCGACCGGCGTCTCCGCTGACGGCAATGTTGTCGTGGGTATCAGCCTTACGGG